>JAJZUS010000001.1:711516-1211899 GCA_021848365.1 Actinomycetes bacterium | reverse complement strand
GTCGAAGTCGATACCCCAAGTGACGTGAGTTCAGCGCCAGGTGAACCATCCGTCTGCTCACGCGTCCACCGGCTGTGCGGCGAGCTAAATCGCGCCTTGAGGCGGCTAGAGCGTGCCTATCAACCTACAAGGCCCCTGGACGCCGAAACCTGTCGGTCCGACTTTCGTCAGGACCCCGGCGTAGCGCGCAGGTGAAATGGACACCGCAACACGAAGAAGAGCTGAGCGAAGCCACTCACGAGGTCAGCGTGCTTGAATCACGGCGCACCAGTGGTGACTGAAGGGACAGGGTGTTGGCGAAGTAGATGCATCATTGGTAGCGAATTGGATATGACTGCCCGTCCCCCAGGAAGACGCATGCCCGATCCTCGTCTCCCTACTTTGGGCGACTTAGAACTCGCGCCCTGCAGCTACACCGTCGTGGTGAAACTGTCGGGGTCCTCGTCGAACTCCTCGGAACAGCCAGCGCCGCAGAACCAGAACTCGCGTTCGTCGCGAATGCGGTGGGCCGCCGCCATTGACGGATCGACGGACATGCCGCACACTGGGTCGACTTCGGGCCCGTAGTCGTGGTCGATGTGGTCCTTCGACGCGAGACCCCGACTCTTCCCCACGAAGTGCTCCGGGTCGGCGTCGAACTTTGCACTGCATCGGTCGGCGCAGAAGTAGTACGTGGTGCCGGCGCGAGTTGACTGAGCTGGTACGTCGACCATCCGGACCTGCATCCCGCACACTGGATCTATGGCGTAGCTCTCACCGCCACCGAAGCGAACTCGATTGCGCGCCAGCCACCACACCCCCGCCGCGATTGCCAAGAAGGCGACGTTGAGGAACGTTGTATAATTCCACTCAAAATGTGCCGCCGTCACGGTGAACGACCGCCGTGTCGGCACCGCGCCGAAGGCGTCGAAAACGGCCTGGGTGATGAGACCGGCGGTCGCCATCACCGCGTAGAAGACCGCAACCATCCGCAGCGTCATCCCGCCGCCGTAGTACTTGCGGTAGATCAGGATGAGCGGCATCGTGATCAGGTCCGCGAAGATGAAGGCGATTACGCCCCCGAACGAGATGCCGCCCGACCAGAGCGCCGCCGCGAGCGGCACGTTGCCAATCGAGCACACCCAGCTGACGATCGCGATGAGGGGCCCGACAAGGGCGTTCTCGAGGCTGGTCCAGAAGCCGTGCCCGTGGAGGAACAGGTCGTTCCACACGTGGGTCGGCACGAGCACGGCGAGGAACCCGGCCACGCCGTAACCGATGACGAGCTCCTTGCGGAGCATCGTCGCGTCCGCCACGGCGTAGCTCGACGCATCCGACCAGGCGGCTAACGAACGGAGCTTCGAGGTCGCCGGTTCCGCATCGAGCTGCTCTTGGCGCTCGGCGCTCACCATCGTCATGGCGTCGTGGTCGTGTCCCTGACGCGACGCGCCGCGAACATGGCCGAGCGCCCGCGTGACCGCCGGCCCGGTGAACACCAACCCACCGGCGAAGGCGAGCAGCACGATCATGATGGGGCCGCCGACGAACTCCGCGGCGGCGAACTGCCAGCCGAGCAACACCAGGATGACGATCCCCAGTTCGACGACGAGATTCGTCGAGGCGAACATGAATACCATCGAACTGGTGAAGTCGGCGCCCTTGGCGAACAGCGACTTGGTCATCGCTGACGCGGCGTACGAGCAGCTCGAGGACACCATCCCGTAGCCCGAGGCACGGACGACGGCCGCGGGTCGATGCGAGCCGAGCTTGGCGCGCATCTGGTCCTTCGTAACGAACGCCTGGACGACTCCGGACAGCGTGAAGCCCAAGACGAGCGCCCACAGCGTCTCCCAGAACATGAAGAAGCCCTCACGCAGGCTGCGCCCCACGTCGACGAAGGCGGACACCGTGGCCAGCCAGGTCACGACTTGACCAGCCGAGCGATAGCTTGCGATGCTTCGCGGAGCTTGGCTTCCTTCTCCACCCCGCCGGCCTTGACCGCGTTGACCACGCAGTGCGCCATGTGCTCATCGAGCAGGTGCAGCGCCACGCCCTGCAACGCGCGGGTGGCGGCCGAGATCTGTTCGAGGACCTCGATGCAGTAGCGGTCATCCTCGATCATCTTGTGGATCCCCCGGACCTGGCCCTCGACCTTCTTCAGCCGGGCCAGGACCACCGACTTATCGTCGGCGTAGCCTCGTGTCGTCATGGCGTTGGTCCCCTCTCGTCGGCGATCATGCTTCAGTCAACCTATTTGCTATCTGACACTGAACGCAGTGAACATGCCGTTGGCGTAGTGCCACGGCTCGTCACAGAGCAACTCGTAGTTGCCCGGGGCGAGGTGTAGCGTCACCCAACTCGTGGTCCCTGGTGAGATACCCTTACCCGCGCCACGCCCGCACGAAGTTGACGCCTCGCCGAGGCTCCCTGCCTCGTCGATCTTGCCGTCACTTCCGACGACGCGCGTGCCAACACCGTCGGCGGGTGCGGGTAGTACCAACAGTTCGTGGTTGAGAGTGCCGGTGTTGGTAGCGATGAACGTGACCGTTCCGCTGGGGACTGAATCCGGCGAGGCCACAACCGACACCATCATCAGGTTGCCCCCACCCATCATCATGCCGCCTCGATCGGTCAGGTTCACGTTCACAACCGCGCCCTGGGGGTGACTGGGGGCGCAGTTCGCCAGAGTTGGACGCTGGGCTCCGTCGAGGCGCGCCTGAACGTTGCCCAATACGACAACCGTCCCGAGGGATAGCAGTCCCACCGCCCCGATGATGACGAGCAGGCCGGCACCCCGCTTGGTCACGAGTCACCCTCGAGCAACGTGCGAAGTCGCGTGTACTCCTCCTCGGTCAGTTCACCGCGGGCAAATCGCTGCTTCAGGATCTCGATCGCCGAGCTCGACGAAGGCTGCGGATGTGTTTCGCCACGCCACGGGCCGTAGTGACGCAACAGCGCGACGATCCCGAACACGAAGACGGCCCAGAAGCCCACCATGCCGATCATCATGATTGCCCACCAGCCCCCATTCATTCCTTGGTTGTACCAGCCGTACATCATCGTTGGGCTCCCTTCAGGATGCGCCGTTCTGCCATACCCCTAGGGAGTATAAACACGCGTCCGTGCCGTGCTTGTCCGTGCAGTAGGGACGTTGGTCACCTTCGTAACGCGCGGCTCGCTCTCTCCAGCGAGGGTGAAGACCGTCCCGCGGACGAGATGTTGTGACCTATGGCCCTACCCCCCAGGGGTATACGACAGCATGCTTAGTGCGAACCTGAATTTGCCAAGCACGAAGAGAGCGTTCGTCATGATGTCCAATTTCGGAAGTAGTTGGTGGGTTGTTCCGATGGTGGCCGGGATGGTGCTCTTCTGGGGCCTGGTCGCCTGGGCGGTCCTCCTCCTGATCGGTAGCAGGACGCCGCACCGTGAAGAGGTCGACCACGGAGACAGCCCGCGTCAGATTCTCGATCAACGTCTCGCCCGAGCAGAGATTGAAAGTGACGAATATGCTCACCTTCGTCTTCTGCTCGGCGACAAACGATCGCCCGTCAGCTCGGGAGGTGGGTGATGACGAACCCCACCGCGCCTCTGTTGGGAGACGAGTACGTCCCGGCGACGAGGTCCCCATCGAAGCGACCGGTCCGAGGCTACGCCTCGGGCAAGGAGGACTACCTGGCCCGACTCGGCAAGATCGAGGGCCAGATACGCGGACTCGAGAAGATGGTCGAGGATGACCGCTGGTGCCCCGACATCGTGACGCAGATCTCATCGGCGACCCGGGCGCTCCAGGAGGTTGCGGTCGGACTGCTCAACGACCACCTCCACTGCTGCGTGGTCGAGGCAGCACGCCGCTCCGAATCCGACGGAGAAGCGGCCCTCGAGGAAGTGGCGGGCACCATACGTCAGGTGGTCCGGTTATGAAGGACAACACATCGAACCTCCGCACCGGTTGGTGCGGTATGAGCATCAACATCACGCCGGTCGAACGTATCGCACGCATCGGCGTGGGTGGTGCGGGCGCCATCGCCGGGGCAGTCCTGCTCGCTTCGGCGGCTACGGCCCTGGCGGTCGTCTTGGAGGTACTCCTCGTAGCCGCCGGACTCGATCTGGTCGTCACCGGCGCGCTGGGACACTGCCTGCTGTACGCCAAGCTCAGCCACGTACCGAAGTCACTAAGGAGTTGACCATGAGCCACACAGTTCACACACCGACCAACGCACCCGAGCAGCATGAGATGGGTGGACATGGCGGCCACAGCTGGATGATGATCGCCTGCTGCATTCCGATGATCCTGATTGCCGTCATCTTGGTGGCCACGGGCGTCGTCTCGCCCGGCTTCTTGATGTACGCGGTGGCGTGCCTCGCAATGATGTTGGTGATGATGAAGATGATGGACCGCAGCGGGATGAAGACGTGAGCTCACTCGGGAGGTGGTACTCATGAATGTGAGGGATTTCATCGTCGTCGCAACTGACCTGATGGTCGCCGCCGGTCTCGGGTGGTGGTTCTTCGGTCCGAAGAAGACGACGGCCTCGGAGCTCGAGGGCGGCATCCAGACAGTGCGCGTCACGGTCCGGGGAGGCTATAACCCGAATCAGATCAGCGCCCGAGCTGGTGTCCCGCTGCGATTGGTCTTCGACCGCCAAGAGTCCGGAGACTGCACGTCGCGGGTTGTCTTTCCGGACCTGGGCATATCTGCCGAACTACCGGCGTTCGCCCAGACGGTCGTGGAGATCCTTCCGAAAGCGCCCGGCGCGTACGCCTTCGCCTGTGGCATGAACATGAACCACGGCATCCTGACGGTGAATGACGAGAGCGCTTCGGCGACCTCCCGTGCTGCATCTCGCGATGGCGCCCGGTCGCCGGTCATCGTGCCACCCGTCGTTCGAGACGGCAGCGCCCGTGCGGGACACACCGACGGTGACGACCAGGAGGCCGCCGAACGCCGCGCCGAGATCGCCGACCTCACGAGACGGGTTCTCCTAGGGGCCGTACTGACTGCGCCAGTTCTCGTTGGCGTGATGGCGAAGGACTTCCTCCACGCCGCCTGGCTTCCGGCCACGCTCACCAACCCGTGGTTCGCGCTCGCGACGATCACCCCGGTGTTCCTCTACACCGGTTGGCCAATTCACCGCACCGGCTGGCTCGCCTTGGCTCACCGCAATGCGGACATGAACTCGCTCATCACGCTGGGAGCCTGCGCGGCGTTCGCCTACAGCCTCGTCATCACGATCGCACCCTCCCTCGCCCCGGTCAACGTGCGCGGTGTGTATTTTGAGGACGTCGGGTTCATCCTCACGCTGATCCTCCTCGGACGTCTGATCGAGGTTCGAGCCAAGGCCGGCACGGGCGAAGCGATCCGAAAGTTGCTCGGCATGCAGGCACGCACCGCGCGAGTCCTGCGCGACGGGACGGAGGTCGACCTGGCGATCGACGAGGTCGTGCCCGGTGACGTGGTACTCGTGCGCCCCGGCGAGAAGATCCCCGTCGACGGCGTGGTCACCGAGGGCCACTCGGCGGTCGATGAATCCATGGTCACGGGAGAGCCCATCCCTGTCGAAAAGGGCCCTGGTGACGAGGTCGTCGGTGCGACGATGAACGCCAACGGGTCACTTCGCGTCGAGGCGACGCGAGTCGGTGCGGACAGCGTGCTCGCCCAGATCGTCGACCTCGTACGCCGCGCCCAAGCCTCACGTCCACCGATTCAGCGTCTGGCAGACCAGGTCTCGTCGGTGTTCGTCCCGGTCGTCGTCTTCATCGCCCTGGGCGCCTTCGCTGTCTGGTTCGTGGCCGGACCCTCCCCGGCTCTCACCTACGCGATCATCACCGCGGTGACCGTGCTCGTCATCGCCTGTCCCTGCGCGCTCGGATTGGCCACGCCGCTGGCGGTGCTGGTCGGCACCGGCCGCGGCGCCACTAATGGAGTGCTTTTCCGCTCGGCCGAGGCGCTCGAGACCGCGGGACGAATCGACACGATCGTGCTGGACAAGACCGGCACGATCACTGCGGGACACCCGGTGCTGACCGACGTCGTAGTCCTCCAGGGATTCGACCAAGCCGACCTGCTCGCACTCGTGGCGAGCGCCGAGCACGACTCGGAGCATCCGCTGGCCGCGGCCATCGTGGCCGGCGCCGCTCAGCGAGGACTCACGGCGCCTCGGGCGACGTCGTTCACTTCGGTCACCGGTCAAGGTGTGCGGGCTCGCGTGGAGGGTCACGACGCCCTCGTCGGCAACGTCCGCCTCTTCAGCGAGGCAGGAATCGACTCGTCAGAGTTGCGGGCCCGCGCCGACGTGCTCGCCAGCGAGGGAAAGACGGCGACGCTCGTCGCCATCGACGGGCGCCCGGCGGGGCTCGTCGCGGTCGCTGACCCGATCAAGGAGGATTCCGTCGCCGCCATTGTCGCCCTTCGTTCACTAGGCATTGAGGTGGTGATGCTGACGGGCGACGCCCAGCGCACCGCGCTCGCCGTGGCCCGTCGGGTCGGGATCGACCGGGTGCTCGCCGAGGTCCGCCCAGAGGACAAGGCCAACGAAATCGCTCGGCTCCAGGCCGAGGGGCGCTCGGTGGGGATGGTGGGTGACGGGATCAACGACGCGCCGGCGCTGGCGAAGGCCAACGTCGGTCTCGCCATTGGCACGGGCACCGACGTCGCCATCGAGGCGGCCGACGTCACCCTCATGTCGGGATCGCTCATGGGCATCGCCACGACGATTCGTCTGTCGCGAGCCACCATGCGCAACATCCGTCAGAATCTGGCGCTCGCGTTCGGCTACAACACGGCAGGCATCCCGTTGGCGGCGGGACTTCTCTATCCGTTCTTCGGCGTCGTCCTGTCGCCGATGATCGCCGCGGCGGCGATGGCGTTGTCGTCACTGTCGGTCGTCACCAATGCCAATCGCCTGCGTCATACGCGAATCACGTCCAGGTCGAAAGGGTCCACCAGGTGAGCGACCTCCTCTACATCACGGCCGAGGACTGCCATCTTTGCGAGCACAGCCGCACCGTGCTCGACCAACTGGGCATTGCGCGACGTGAGCTCAACGTCGCATCAGACGAGGCGATGGCCCTGGCCGCTCGCGGCATCCCGCTGTCGTTCCTGCCGGTTCTAACCAACGGCGAGCAGGTACTTGCCTACGGCCGCTTCTCCGCGAAGCGCCTCGCTGCGGAGCTGGGGCTCTCGTGATCGCCACCGCTTCGCTCATGACCGGCTCCGCCGCTGCGGCCTTCATCGCGGGCATGATCGCATTCTTCGCCCCGTGCTGCTCGGGGGTCATGATGCCGACCTACCTGGCCGCCATCTCCGGCCACAAGCCGCTTCGCACGGCGATGCTGACCGCGATTTACGTCGCCGGCGTGGCCGTCATCGTCTGGCCGATCACCATGGGAGCCGGAGCCATCGGGCACTGGACCTCGAGATTCCACCCCCAACTCTTCGTCATCGGTGGGCTGATGATGTTGGCCACGGCGGCGGCCCTGTGGCGCGGCACCATGCTCTCTCTGCCCTTCGCACGCCAGCCTGAGATGACAGGCTCAGTCGGCTCGGTCTTCCTGCTGGGCGTCTTCTCGGGCGCCATCACCGCATGTTGCGCGCCCGTCCTCGCCGGTGCCGTGGCCCTGTCCGCCCTGAACGGTTCGGCCATCGGCGGGTTCATCCTCGGCGGCGCCTACATCACGGGCATCGTCTTCCCACTGGTCATCATCGCCCTCTTCTTCACGGGGGCCAAGGCCAAAGCCAGAGCCCGTGACTGGAAGTTCACCATCCGTCTGGGCAGCTACGTGAAACCCACCAGCCTCTCGCGCCTCGTCGGCACAGCCGTCTTCGGCGGATTCGGCCTCTTCTTCGTGGTGACGGCCGTCACCGGCCAGTCCCGGCGGGCGCTCGGCTTCCAGCGCTCGATGAGTGCCTACCTCAACAACCACGTCGCCCCCTACGCCGCCCACGTCTCGAATTGGGTCGCCTGGCCCGCGCTCGCACTGTTCGTCGCCGTCCTTGTCGCCATCGTCGTTCGCTCGTTGAAGAAGGAGTCCACCGATGAGTAAGTCCACTGGCAAGAAGTCCGCCCCGAGGATCGCCGTCCGCCCCGTCGTCACGGCGACGTCCAACCGGACTCGCTCAACTGCCTCGCATACGCCCTACGTGGTCAAGCACCATCGCCCGTGGATCTTCTGGGCCGCGGGTGCGCTCGTCATCGCGGCGCTTCTGTTCGTAAGCTCCCTGGCCGACTCGAATCGCCCGGGTGCTTCATCGGGCATCTCATCCTTGGCGGTGGGCAGCCGTGCACCACACTTCGCAGGCACCGACCCGCTGACTGGCCAACTGATCGACTCGACGTACTTGGCCGGCCGGAACTTTCTCTACTACTTCAGCGCGGGCTCGACGTGCCAGGCCTGCATGACCCAGGCGCAGGCGCTGCAGCACGACGCCGCGCAACTCCTCCGTGACCACATCACCCTGGTGATGGTGACCAACGACAGCGCGACGTCCCTCGCCGCCTCAGCGCGCTCCTACGGGCTCACAATCCCGATGGTCGCTGACCCGGGAGGAGTGATGACGAGCCGCTTCGGCGCTGTCGGCGGAGGCATGGACATGGGTGCAAACACGGCCGACCACAGTTTCGTGCTCGTGGACCGTCATGGCATAGTCCGATTCCACGAGGACTTCCCCGGCATGTGGATCTCCACGTCAGCACTGCTCCACCGATTCCCGACAATGGAGTAGTCACCAGCACCATCTTGTGAATCCTGCCAATCCGAAAGGAAACCAACGGTTCTGGCATTGTCGGACGTTGCTGACCGAGCAGGTAAGTCATCGGTCGTGCGGGCGTTTGGCAAGATGAGCCGGCCTGGGTTTCATAGAGTTGAGCGTCTGACTTCGGCCAGGTGGCGCTATGCCACCTGGCATAGCGCCTCCTGGCATAGCGCCACCTGGCATAGCGCCACCTGGCATAGCGCCAGAAGTGACACTAGTAAGGAGCCCAGATGGTCGCGCGACGCAATCCAACCCGGTGTTCACCGCCATCGTGCAGATGCCACGCACCCCGTGACGATGGCCGTCACTTGGGCCTAGCAACTTCGTCAGGCTCGCGCCGCCCAGTACGTCGCAGCCACCACGTCGAGTGTCGCGCCCTGGACGTCGACCTCAACCTCGCTCGCGTCCTAGAACACCTTGCCTCACATCTGGATGCGATGCCCTCCACGCCATCTGTTGGGTCTCCCTAGTAGAGGACGGACCTGGACGTAATCGGCCTTCAGGAACCGATTCAGGAACTACAGGAGGTTTGTCGATCAACTCGAGATCAGCGAAGAGCGGAACGCTTAGTTGCTCAACGACCTCTCTCAACCGACCAACCGGGCGGCGGTCGTAGCGAATCGTGGTCTGGACCCGAGTGTGACCAACCAGTCTCGCCACCTGGAAGACGTCAACGCCACTCTCGAGGAGCGACGTGACGAACCAGCGACGAAGGTCATGGGGGGCGATGACCGGATCAACCCCCGCCTCCTCGCAACGGCGCCGAAGGACCTTCCAGAACTGGTGGTCCGAAACTGCTGTCTCGGTTATGTGTCCCCCGCGTCGCAGCGCCGGGAACAGGGGCCCGTCGACGTCGCCACGCGCCTCTAGCCATCGTTCCAGGTGGTCCGCCGCGGCGCTGTGCAGGACGGCGAAGCGACGCCCCCCGCCCTTTACGTGCAGTTCGACCTGTCCTCGACCGAGGTCGAGCTCGCTCATTACGACCGAGACAAGCTCATGGCGCCGCGCACCGGTCGTCGCCGCGAGTGAGATCATCGCGAGGTCGCGCAGACCCGCCGTGGCGCTCGCGTCGTAGCGACACACCTGGAGAATCCGAAAGAGATCCCCACTCGTGAAGTTGAGAGGCGGCGGGTCGCTGGTCAGACGAGACACCTTCATAAACTCGAGAACCTGCATCGCGTATTCGAAGTCGGCCACTCCTCTTGCCGCCAGATGGCGCAGCAGTGAGCGCATGGCGAGTAGGTACTTCGCCGAGTGTTCACGACCATAGCGCTCGATGAGACGGCGACGCACCTCGCCGAAGAAGTCGACCGAATCGAGGGCCTCCCACGCGAAGAGGTTCACGTCCACCGGGTCGCGAGGTCCGAGACCTTGGTAGGTCCGTGCTATCGCGCGCAGCGCCGAGGCCATCGAGCGCCGAGACGTCGCGGACTCGTACCCATCGAGCCACGACGCGATGGCGGCGGCCCGTCGGGCGTCCTCGTCGGTGACCGGTCGTAGGAGCGCACTCACTGGTTCCCCCGCTGATCGTTCCTGGCCAGGTACGTCACATCGAGGTGCTCAACCACCACGCGGTCCTCCATTTCGGTGCGTCGGTCATAGACGAGGGTCGTCTGGACGTTGACATGGCCGAGCAGTCGCTGGACGGTGAAGGGGTCCACGCCGCCGCGCAGCGCACGCGTCGCGAAGGTTCGGCGAAAATCGTGGCTCGAGAACCGTTCTGACAGTCCCGCCGCCTTGGCTCGGCGAGCCAGCAGTTCGCACGCTCCAAGTGGCGTGAGGGCTCGTCCAGGGACGTGCGCCGAGTCGAATAGCGCCCCCGGGTGATCGCCACGCACCGTCAGCCACTCGGCAACCAGGGCAGTCGATGCACGACTCAGCCATACTTCTCGACTCGTGCCTGACTTCGTCCGGCGAACCGCAACGTCGCACCCCTCGTCACTCACGGTTAGATCGCTCACCTCGATCTCGACGACCTCGGAGACACGCAGTCCTGTGGCGAGAAACAGTGCGATCAGTGCCGTGTCACGACGGTTGAGTCGCTCGTTGCGTGACGACTTCGTGTTGAGGAGTCGGCGGATCTCGGCCAATGAGAGTTCACGACCCGCCCCCTTCTGCGCCGACGAGGGTACTGGCAACTGGCTGAGGACGCGCTCGCGGTCGGTGATCGAGATCAGTCCCGCCGCCGCGCAGTGTCCGATGAGGCGCCTCACCACCCCGACCAAGTTCTCGCGCGACTTGGCGTTCGGATATCGGTGACGCAGGATTTGCGTGTAGGCGGCGGCCACGGCGGGGGTCACAAAGTGCCACGGGAACGTCTCGAGTGGCACGTCGGCAAAGCAGGGGTCGACGCCGGCCTCGATCAGGAGGCACTGGGCCCGTCGCGCCTTTCGGCGATACGCCCGCATGGAAGTCGGCCTGGCGTCACGTCCCGCGAGGTAGCGGGAGAACGGTCGCAGGTCCTCGGGGAGTTCCCCGATGGCCTCGGCAGGGCGTGGCTCGTACACCTCGCGTCCTCGGCCGACTCGACGAATCCGCGCCATCTCGACTAGCGCATCACTCTCGTCCCGGAAGGCCGCCGGCTCTCGTTCGATCTTCTCGCCCTCGCCGTGTCGCTCATTGTGCTGTTCCATATCCATTGCGGTGCCTCCTTTGGCTCCTTGTGCACTCGATAGGGAACGAGAACAAATCGTCTCGTGCCCTATCGGCCGACCCTGCGGGCAGGCACAGACGATGGTCCGGGTTGAGACGGACCGCGCAATCAGCTGACCAAAGAATTTCCACCGGCGCGTCTTCAGTGAGTGAGCCCTTGAATACCCAGCAAAGACGCGGTGGATCGCCGTGCAGAAGGAAGTGCCGGCGCCGCGGCGTTCATCGACCGTCACCGCAGAGCGCTTGTCCCACGATTTCGGAAGAGCGCCAACTGCGTTTGGCCTTGAGGCCACCACGATCGACCTATCACGGCATCGAAGACCACGGCGCCGTGAAGGACTCGATCCGCTCGTTCAGACTGCCGAGCCAACATTGACGTCAACGCCACACGCCTCGTCGCACACCAGGGGAAGAGCACCAGGTAACGGCCCGATCTCTCCGAGAACTCACCACTCCTCGGCGCAGGTCTCCTCGGTCTCGACGCCGGTGAGCCAAGCGTGGGCGCGCGCCGCCTCCTCGGGCCCGGCAGCGACGTAGGTGCCGGTGACGCTTCCAGCGCTGTGGCGCAGGAAGGCCCGCGCCGTGGCGTGGCCGAGTACACGCTCCACCGATGTGCCGACGGACTTGCGCAGGTCGTGGGGCCGCCCGTGGATCTCGTCCAGCCAGGGCAGCTCGCGCTTGAGTCGGTCCCAGAGGCTGTTGAAGCGCCGCACGCTAAGTGGATGGGGCTCGCGCGCTGGTGTCGCGCCGTCTCTCGAGACCTTGTGGGCGTCGGCGTAGTAGAACACGGGCCGATCCGGACGCAACGTCACGCGCCGGCGGCGCACGTCCTCCAGCGTGATCTCCTCGAGTGCGAGGCCCTCGGGATTGGCGGCGAGCACGTCGCCTCGCAACAGGGCCATGGAGAGTAGCGCCTCCATCAGCGCCTCGGTCACGGGCTGCTCGTCGACCTTGTTCTTCTTCTCGTGTAGACGCACGCGCAGGCTGGAACAGAGCAGATCGCCCACGCGGATCTGAACGAGCACGCCGCGGCGCGCGCCGGTCTCGAGCAGGAACCAGACGATGAGCTCGTCGAGGACGACGTCGTTGGACCCGCTGCTGTAGAGCGCGGACCAGAGCTGTTCGAGGCGATCGGCCTCGTAGCTGCGCTTTTGGACCTCGGGGCGCGGGTAGCGCGTCATCTTGAGTGCCAGGTTGCGCGCCACTCCGGTCGTGCGGTCCTCCATCGCGAAGTTGAACAGCGCCGAGAGGAAGGCCCGCAGGTGCTCGACCGCCGAGCGGCCGTCGTAAGCGAACGGGGGGCGCCCCGCGCGGGCGCGCCGGGCGTTGCGCACCAGGGTGCGCTTGGTCGCGCGCATCTGCACCCAGCGCGACACGCGCTCGAGCTCGGCCAGGGTGACGTCGCAGAGCTCGCGCGTGCCCAGCACCGGACAGCTCTCGAGGCAGCTGGCCACGCCGACGCCGCCGGCGGCGAGGTCCTGGATCCGACAGTCACAGGCGCCGGCGCGCACGCACGCACAGGCCTCGTAGAGGCCGAGGCCGTTCACGGCTGACAGACAGCGAGCGCAGGTGCACGCACACAGGTCCCCCAGTCCCTCCAGGACGACGGTGACGTAGGGCGCCCAGGCCTGGCGCTTGCCGGCGGTGAGGGCCGGCAGCACACTCGCGCGGGCGAAGTCGCCCAGGCTCGTTGAACCCCTCTCGTCGATCAGGTCCTCAGGTCGCAGGCCCTGCTGGCGCATCATGAGCCGGAAGGCTGCGACGACCTCGGGGGTGACGGCGTTGCTCACTGCGCCTCCTCGGTCGAGTTGAGATGCTCCACCTGCTCGGCCGCGGCCAGCGCGGCGACGAGGATCCCCGGGTGCGCAACGACCAGCACACCCGTCGACGCGTCGCCCTCTCCCTGTTCCGCCCACAGCACCACGGCGCCGTCGGGCTCGACACCGAGGTGCCGACGTAGCCCCGTCGAAAGGAGGATGCGTCCGGCCGCGTCCACGTGGGGCCGCGAGGTGCCCCGCACCGCCCGGTCGTCCACCTGACGGCGGCGCAGGCGCAGGCGGTTCGGCCCCGCCAGGCGCACCTCGAGCTCGCAGAGCACCTCGAGCGCGGCCGCCGCGACGGCGTCGGGGGCGTGCAGACGGCCGCGGTCGAGACGCGCCGATCGAAAGGCCAGTACGCGGGCCGGTGCGCTCGGGGCCACGAAGTGCGCGAGCGGCGCCGTGCTGACGCGGCTCTCTCTGCGCGGGGCGCCGGGGCGCACGGGCAGGGCGGGACTGATCGATCCCGGGCGGGCGCGCAGAGTGCCGTGGCGGGCGATGAGAGGCGGTGGTGTCGGTGTCACCCCGGCGACGGTCGCCGCGGTGAGGGCGTGCGCACTCGCGCCACTTATCGAGGGCGCGAACTCGTCAGCGGACTCGTTGAGACGTTCCTCGAGTGCGCCCGGGCCCTGGGGAGGACCGTCTGAGGGGATTTGGGTCGAGTCGTGGGAATCCTCCCACTGGGTGGTGTCGGAGGCGGGACTTGAACCCGCACGCCCTTGCGGGCACCAGCCCCTCAAGCTGGCGCGTCTGCCTATTCCGCCACTCCGACGTGACGAGCCATTGTAGCCGCAGCGATCACCCCACCGAAGCGGATGGAGTCACCGCCGACCACGTCGGCACTTCGTCGACGAGGCCCTGAAGAGACGCGCTTCCGTACACGCCGCCCACGGAGGGCGTCCAGATGAGTAGGGACGGTGGCGTGAACAGGGGCCGAACCCAGAAGCTCTGCTGGAGGACCTGATCGAACGTTCGCCACGACGAGCGAGCCGTGACGGGATTGAACGTCCCGAGGGCCGTGGTGTCGGCCGTCTGGAGAGCCGGGAGTCGGACTCCGCTCGGGTAACTGTCGGCGTAGGCGGGACCCACCCACGACCGAGCCGCGAAGGACGGGGATGTCACCGTCGGACGCGCGAAGATGGCCACGTCCGCGTTGTTGAAGGCCACGGTCGTGGCGGCCGCCAACTCACTAGGAGCGGTTACCAGGTACACCGAGATCCCGAATCGCTGCCACTGGCGCTGCAGGAGCACACCGGTGGCGCGGTCGACGCCGCTCGGGCCGGTCACGACGCGCAGGACGACGGCCGTCCCGGACGCGGTGATCCAGCCGTGAGTCGTGTGCCGGTACCCGTGGGCGCGAAGGAGGTCGACGGCGCACGTGACGCAATCGGCCAGGCTCACCGACGTCGTCGGCGTGGGCGTCGTCACGGGGGGCGTCGTTGTGGTGGTGGTGGTCGGCGTGGGCGCACGACCGTCTCCACCCGGGTAGCCGAGTGAACCTTGTGAGTAGATCGCTGACGCGGCGACCGACGGGGAGAACGTCACCTGCCCCCAGAGCGCCGCGACGATCGACGCGCGATCGACGCTCCAGCTCAGCGCCTGGCGAAGGACTTCGGAACGGGTGAGGGGACGCCGGGGGGCGAACGTCATCTCCTCGAGGAGGCTCGTGGAACCGATGTGGCCCATCAGGGAGGGGCGGCTGCCGAGGACCTGAGCGCTCGCCCGGTCGACCGTCTTCGCGTACGAGACGAAGGGCGTCGCGTCACTGGTGGGAGGTGCGGCACCGTAGCGCACCACGATGCGCCCGAATCGGATCGGGTTGGGCGTCCACGCCGGATTGCTGACGAGCACCAGGCCGGTCGAGCTGGCCGTCACGACCCGGTAGGGGCCCAGGGAGGGCCGAGCGAGGAAGGCCGACAGCGAGCAGCCGTCGGACGCTCCGCGGTACTCGACGTCCCGAAAGAGCAGCTCCCAGTCGCTGTAGGGCTGCGCGAACCGGGCCGTCACGGTGAGTCGGTTCGCGGAGAGCGTGAGGGAGGAGATGTCTCGGTACCCGTCGCTCAGCACGCTCGGCAGCGCCCGCGCACGCCGCCACCAGGTCACGAGGTCACGCCCGTCGAAGGTGGCACCGTTGCTCCATCGCTGGTGCGGAGCGATCGTGTAGACGACGGTCTGGGGCGACAGCGAGGTGAGCTCCGCCGTCGCGATGGCCCCCGACTCTCCCACGAGTCCGCCCGCCGCCGTCGTGACGAAGGCCGACGGCCGAACGAGGTCGAGGATCGCCGAGGTCTCCGGAGCGGACGCGGCGTCGAGGAAAGTGCAGCCCGTATAGGGCGTCGGCAGGGAGAGCGTGAGTGTTGCGGACGTCGTGGTGACCGCGTGGGCCGTCGAGAAGGCTCCGAGCGTCGCGCCCGCGGACACGACGAGTGCCGTCGCCCAGCGACCCCATCGTCGGGTCATTGAGCTACTGGAGTCGCAAGTCGAGAACGAGGGTCGCGAACGTGAAGACCAGGGCGACCGCAACGGTCATCCGGTCCAGATTCTTCTCGACCACGGTGGAACCGGCGGCCGTCGCGCCGAGACTCCCACCCATGAGGTCGGAGATCCCCCCGCCCTTACCCGAGTGCAACAGCACGAGGAAGGCCAGCGCGAGCGCCGACAGCGCCTCGATGATGATGAAAACCCAGGTGAGCACGACGACCTCCGATTAGCGCCGACCAGCGTAGCAGTCGTCTACGGCTCGGACGATGCCGTGGAAACTGTCCGCCTTGAGACTCGCACCGCCGACCAGGAATCCGTCGACTCCCCCCTCGTCGAGGAGGGTGCCGGCATTCTCCGACGTGACCGATCCCCCGTAGAGGACCCGGGATCCCCCGAGCCCGTGCGTGGTGAGGGCGTCGCGGATGGCCATCGTCATGTCCCGAACCTGTTGCGCATCGGCGCTACGACCCGATCCGATGGCCCAGATGGGCTCGTAGGCGACGACCACGGCCCCGGGATCCGCGTCCACCCCCGCGAGGGCGGCGCCCACTTGGGCCGTGACGAAGGCTGCGGGGTCGCCGCCGTCGCGCACGGCGAGGTTCTCGCCCACGCACACGATCGGACGGACCCGACGCGCGAGGGCCGCACGGGTCGTCTCGCGTACGACCTCGTCGTCCATGTGGAAGAGAGTCCGGCGCTCGGAGTGCCCCACGATGACCCACGAGACCCCGAGACGGGTCAGCATGTCGAGGCTGACCTCGCCCGTGAAGGCGCCACGATCGCGGTGACTGACGTGCTGGGCGGCCACCTCCATGGCGGCGCGCTCGGCCTCCACGACGGACGTCACGCTGCGCAGGTCCACGAAGGGCGGTGCGACGACCACGTCGACGGCCGCGGGGGGCTGCGCTCGAAGGAGGGTGACCAACTGCTGGGTCAGGTGGACCGCCTCGACGTAATCGAGGTTCATCTTCCAGTTGCCGACGACCAGGCCACGTCCCGTCACGCCCGCCGTCCTTCCCGCAGGGCTCGCAGGCCGGGAAGGTCCCCGAACTCCAGCAGCTCGAGCGAGGCCCCTCCACCGGTCGAGACGAAGTCGACCTGATCGCTGAGTCCGAACTGCGCCAGGGCCGCGGCCGAGTCCCCTCCTCCGATGATCGAGGTCGCCCGTGAGGCGGCGACCGCGCGAGCGACGGCCTCGGTACCAAGGCTGAAGCGAGGGTCCTCGAAGAACCCGAGGGGGCCGTTCCACAGGATCGTGGCCGCCCCGGCGATGATCTCCGTGAAGCGCTTCACCGTTCGCGGCCCCACGTCGAAGCCCTCGTGATCGTCGGGGATCTGGTCACCGAAGTCGATCGGCTCGTCGGGGCCGCCCTGCGGTCCGAGCGGTGCGCCATCACGCAGTCCCCGCGAGTCTTCCGGGATGACGACTCGTCCCGTCGCGAGCAGATCGCGGCACCGCTCGATCGACGTCGCGTCGAATAGCGACGAGCCGATCGTGCGACCGACCGCGGACTCGAAGGTGTACGCCATCCCCCCGCCCACGAGGACCGTGTCGGCCTTCGCGGCGAGGGTCGCCACGATGCCGAGCTTGTCCGCCACCTTCGCCCCGCCCACGATGGCCACGAAGGGCCGGGTCGGGTCGCTCAGAGTGTCGACCAGGTAGGTCACCTCGCGCCGCAAGTTGGGGCCCGCCGCGCTGGGGACGAGCGTGGGCGGGACCATGATCGAGGCGTGGGCGCGGTGGGAGGCGCCGAAGGCCTCGTTGACGTAGAAGTCCACGCCGTCCACGAGCGACGCCCCAAAGTCGGGGTCGTTCGCCTCCTCGCCCGGATTGAATCGTAGGTTCTCCAGCAGCTCCACTCCCGGGCAGAGCTCGTCGAGGCGGCGACGGATCGGGTCGACCACGTAGCGCTCGTCGAACCGCCCCTGGGGGCGGCCGAAGTGCGTGCAGGCCCGAACCCGGGCACCGCGCTCGAGGAGGTCGGTCAGAAGCGGGAGGGCCGCCCGGATGCGGTAGTCGTCGGTCACCTCGAGTCGGCCGTCGACCTCGGCGACGGGCGTGTTGAAGTCGACGCGAACGAGGACGACCTTGTCGCGAACGTCCCACGACTCGTGGGTGGGCAGTGGCGCGCTCACGCCGTCGCGCCGATGTGGGCCGTGAGGTCCACCAGGCGATTCGAGTAGCCCCACTCGTTGTCGTACCACCCGAACACCTTGACCAGGCACGTCGCGTCGTCGATGGGCTGGACCATCGTCATCAGCGAGTCGAAGGTGCACGACGCCGGGCTGCCCACGATGTCGCTCGAGACGATCGGCTCGTCGCTGTAGACGAGCACGCCTCGGAGGGGCCCCGCGGCGGCCGCGCGGAAGGCCTCGTTGACCTCGGCCACGGTCGTCGTCGGCACGACGGCCGTGAAGTCCGTGATGGAGCCGTCGGGAATCGGAACTCGCAGCGACGTCCCGTCGAGACGGCCCTTCATGGCCGACAGGACGAGGCTGGTGGCGCGGGCGGCCCCGGTCGAGGAGGGAACGATGTTGACGGCGGCCGCGCGCGCGCGCCGCAGGTCCTTGTGCGGGAGGTCCAGGAGGTTCTGGTCGTTGGTGTAGGCGTGGACGGTCGTCATCAGTCCGCTGCGTACGCCGAAGGCGTCGTCGAGGACCTTGACCATCGGCACGAAGCAGTTGGTCGTGCAGGACGCGTTGGAGACGACGTGGTGCGTCGCCGCGTCGTAGGTGTCCTCGTTGACGCCCACGACGAAGGTGGCGTCAACGTCGGTGGCGGGCGCCGAGATGATCACCGTGCGCGCACCGGCCTCGAGGTGGACGGCCGCAGCGGAGCGGCTGGTGAAGCGACCCGTGGACTCGATGACGACGTCGACTCCCAGCTCCTTCCAGGGCAGCGCCGATGGCTCGCGCTCCGCGAGGACGCGAACGGCGTGGTCCCCGACGCGCATCACGTCACCGTCGACGACCACCGGGACGTCGAGTCGGCCCTGGGTGGAGTCGTACCGCAGCAGGTGGGCGTTCGTCTCCGGCGACGTCAGGTCGTTGACGGCGACGATCTCGATGTTCGGGTTAGTCCGAGCCGCGCGCAGGAACCCTCGACCGATGCGCCCAAAACCGTTGATAGCTACCCGCGTGCTCATATCACTCCTTGCTGGGGGACCTCATCGCGCTGACGAGGGCATCCGCCAATTCTGACACATCGTGTACGAGTGGATTCCGGCCCGTGATCGGCCGTCGGAGGGTCGGGAGGTCGCCGAGCTGCTCGCCGCAGACCCCGCGAGAGTCCACGATCGCGAGGTCGACCATCACCCCATGACGACCCAGCGCGTCCAGGTGGTCCTGGAGCGAGTACCTCGCGGTCTCGGGAGGCTGGGGACGGAGGTTCGCCACGTCGACGCGCCGGGCCGACGAGCCCGCGATCGCCTGGGCGATGCCCGGATGACGGCGGCCGAGACGACTGCGGTCACGTGCACGGTGAGTCACCGGGCGGCGCGCAGCGCCACGGCCGTGCCGTGGCCGCCCCCTGGGCGACCACTCTCATCGGGCGATGTCGCGGTGGAAGACGGGGCTCGAGAGGCCGAGTCGGTGGCGAATCTCCTCGGCGATGGCGACGGAGCGGTGCCGCCCCCCGGTGCAGCCGATCGCAACCGTCAGGTAGGACTTGCCTTCGGCGACGAAGGCGGGGATCTGCCACTCCAGCATCGAGACCACGTCGCTCACGAAATGTTGAGCGGCGTCCTGGCCGAGGACGTAGTCCGCGACCGGCTGGTCGAGACCGGTCAGGGGTCGGAGTTCGTCGACCCAGTGGGGATTCGGGAGGAACCGGCAGTCGAAGACGAGGTCGACGTCGCGCGGCAGACCGTTCGAGTAGCCGAAGCTCACCAGGGAGACCCGCAGGGACGCCGTGGGACCGGCGCCGAACGTCTCGTTGATCCGGCGTCGCAGCTGGTTCACGTTGAGTGAGCCGGTGTCGATCACCAGATCGGCGGCGTCGCGAATCCCCTGGAGTTGATGGCGCTCTCCCGCGATCGCGTCGGCCAGGGTCGGGGCCGGGAACGGATGGCGTCGCCGGTTACCCTCGAAGCGCCTGATCAAGACCTCGTCGGGGGCGTCCAGGAACATGATGCGCGAACCCTCGTGCTTTTGCTGGAGCTCACGCTCGACCTCGAGCAGAGTCTCCGACTGCACCTGGCCCGAACGCCCCATGATGAAGGCCACTCCCGGGTAGTCGAACGAGCCAGCCGTCGCCAGCTCCCCCACCCGCACCACCAGCTCGAGCGGCAGGTTGTCGATGACGAACCAGCCCAGGTCCTCCAGGGCGGCCGCCACGGTCGAGCGACCCGCTCCGGACAGACCCGTCACCAGCCAGACCTCAGTCATCACCCTCCGTCGTCCGCGTCGGTGTCGTCGGACCTCCCGCCAGGTGATCGTAGAGGGCGTCGGCCACCGTGGTGGGGAGCCACGAGAGACCGGCCAGGTCCTCGCGCGTGGCCGCCCGGATTCCCTCGAGCGAGCCGAAGGTCTCGATCAACCGTTCCCGGCGCGCGGGGCCGAGCCCGGTCACGCCGTCGAGGGTCGACGCGACCATGGCCCGACCGCGCTTCGAGCGGTGGAAGGTGATCGCGAACCGGTGAGCCTCGTCCCGGAGCCGTTGGACCAGGTAGAGCGCCTCCGAGCCCCGCTCGAGCACCACGGGATCGGGGCTCCCCGGGCGGAACAGCAGTTCCTCGCGTTTCGCGAGTGCCGCGAGCACGACCCGTCCGGATAGGCCGGCCTGCTCGACCGCGTCCTGCGCGGCGTGCAGCTGCGGAACGCCTCCATCGACGATCACGAGGTCGGCGGGCGCGAAACGTCCGCCGGGCCCGTCGTCCCAGTGGGCCAGCCGGCGCCGCAGGACTTCCCCCATGGCCCCGACGTCGTCGTTGCCCCGGACCTCTCGCACGTTGAAGTGGCGGTAGTCCCGCCGCTTCGGCAGTCCATCCTCGAAGACGACCATCGAGCCCACGTAGTTCGTCCCCTGGAGGTGGCTCATGTCGTAGCACTCCACCCGGTACGGCGGCTGGCCGAGCCCGAGGGCCGAGCCCAGCTCCTGAAGGGCGCGACTGCGCACGTTGTGGTCGAACTCGCGGCGCCGGGCGTCGCGGCTGATCGCCGCCGCCGCGTCGCCGTCGGCGAGTGCCAGGACGCGGCGTCGGCGACCCCGCTGGGGGCACGTGACTCGTACCGGGCCCCCCGCCCGCGCCGACAGCCACTGCCGTGCGAGGTCGGAGACGAGACCTGCGGGAGCGATCACCTCGCCGGGCACGGAGCTCGCCTCGTCGTAGATCTCCGGCAGCGCCGCCTCGAGCACCGTCGCCGCGGGCTCGTCGAGGGCTCGATCCACGAGCTGGAGCCGGCGGCCGACGATGCGACCGTGGCGCACGTCGAGACGGACCACCGCGGCACGGTTGCCCTCCACAACGGCCGTGAGGACGTCGGCCGATGTGTGATCGTCGACGATCACGCTCTGGTCGGCCGCAGCCCGCTCGAGGGCCGCGAGGGCGTCGCGGGCGCGCGCGGCCGCCTCGTATCGCTGCTCGGCGGAGGCCTCGGACATCTCCGCGGTGAGTCGTGTCCGCAGCGGACGGACGTCGCCCTCGAAGAAGCGCATCCAGGACGCGACCAGGGCCTGGTAGTCGTCGGAACTCACTCGCCCCACGCACGGCCCGGCGCACTTCCCGAGGTCGAAGAGGAGACAGGGCCGCCCCACCCGGCGTTGGTAGTCGAACTTGTGACGCGAGCAGGTTCGCAACGGAAATGCGAACAGCAGCTCGTCCATCGTCCGTCGGAGGGCGCGCACGTCGCCGAAGGGTCCGAAGTACCGCACGCCTCGCGAGCGCTGGGATCGCGTCACGTACGGCACGGGGAACTCCGCGCGCGGGTCGATCGCGACGAACGGGTAGGTCTTGTCGTCCTTGAGGCGCATGTTGTACCGGGGCTGATTCGCCTTGATCAGCTCGTTCTCGAGGATCAGGGCGTCGAGCTCGCTCGGCGTCACGATCCACTCGACGCTCATCGCCTCGGACATGAGCGCTCGCGTCTTCGGCGCGAGGACCTCGGGACGCTGGAAGTAGTTGCTCAGGCGCTGAACGAGCGAGCGGGCCTTGCCCACGTAGATGACGACGCCGGCGGCGTTGCGGAACAGGTAGCAGCCGCTCTCTCGGGGAATCGCCGCGGGACGGCGCAGCACTACGACCTCCGTGCGGTGAGGGCTGGTCGCAGGACGACGCCGGTCGCCGTATCGAGTCGCGCGACCTCCTCTGGCGTTCCCTCGCCCACGACCTCTCCACCGCGACGACCACCCTCCGGACCCAGGTCGATCACCCAGTCGGCGGTCTTGATCACGTCCAGGTTGTGCTCGATGACCAGGACGGTGTTGCCCTGGTCCACCAGGCGGTGGAGCACGGTGAGTAGACGCTGGACGTCGTCGAAGTGGAGCCCCGTGGTCGGCTCGTCGAGGACGTAGAAAGTGTGACCGGTCGGGCGGCGAGCGAGCTCGGCGGCGAGCTTCACGCGCTGCGCCTCGCCTCCCGACAGCGTCGGAGCGGGCTGGCCCAGGCGGACGTAGCCCAGCCCCACGTCGACGAGGCTCTGGATGTGTCGCGCGATTGCCGGTTGGCGCTCGAAGAAGGTCAGCGCCTCGTCGATTGGCATCTGGAGGACGTCGCTGATGGAGCGGCCGCGGTAGAGGATCTCGAGGGTCTCGCGGTTGTAGCGGGCTCCGTTGCACGCCTCGCAGTTGACGTAGACGTCGGGGAGGAAGTGCATCTCTATCTTGATCGTGCCGTCGCCCGCGCAGGTCTCGCAGCGCCCTCCCTTCACGTTGAAGGAGAAGCGACCCGGCTGGTAACCGCGAGCGCGCGCCTCCGGAACCTCCGAGAACAGGCGACGGATCTTGTCGAAGACTCCGGTGTAGGTGGCCGGATTCGACCTCGGGGTTCGACCGATGGGCTGTTGATCGACCGCGACCACCTTGTCGATGTGCTCGAGGCCGGTAACGCGGTCGTGAGCCAGCGGCGAGGTTCGAGCCCCGTTGATCTCCCGCTCGAGCACGGTCAGGAGCACCCCGTTCACGAGGCTCGACTTGCCCGATCCCGAGACCCCCGTCACCGCGATGAACTGCCCGAGCGGGAAGTCCACCGTCACGTCGCGCAAGTTGTTGGCCCGGGCCCCGTGCACCGTCACGGCCGCGCCCGATCGGGGTCGACGCTGCTCGGGAACCGCGACCCGGCGAGTGCCCGCGAGGTACTGCCCGGTCACCGACTCGGCGTTCGCCAGGAGGGACTCGTACGAACCCGCGTGGACCACGCGCCCCCCGTACTCGCCCGCGCCCGGCCCGATGTCGACCACGAAGTCGGCCGACCGAATGGTCTCCTCGTCGTGTTCCACGACGATCACCGAGTTGCCCAGGTCCCGAAGCCTCTCCAGGGTCGCGATGAGTCGCTGATTGTCTCGCTGGTGTAGGCCGATCGAGGGTTCGTCGAGGACGTAGAGCACCCCCACCAGGTGGCTCCCGATCTGGGAGGCCAAGCGGATGCGCTGCGCCTCACCGCCCGACAGGGTCGCCGAGGCGCGACTGAGGGTGAGGTAGTCGAGCCCGACGTCCATCAAGAAGCCCAACCGCTCGTTGATCTCCTTCACCACTTGCCGGGCGATCGCCTGGTCGCGCTCGGACAGTTCGGCATCGCGAAAGAAGGCGAGAGCCTCGTCGATGGTGAGGGCCGACACGTCCGCGATGCTGCGCCCGGCGATCTTGACCGCGAGGACCTCCGGTTTGAGACGGCGCCCCTCGCAGGCGTGGCACTCGACCTCGCGCATGTACTGCTCGGCCTGCTCGCGGGTCCACTCGCCCTCGGCCTCGTTGCGCTTGCGCTCGAGCCACTCGACGATGCCGTTGTAGGTCGTCTCGTACGTCTTCACCCGTCCGTAGCGATTCCGATACTTGACCGGGATGGCCTTCTTCTCGACCCCGTACAGGACGAGTCGGCGATCCTTTGCGCGGAGCTTGCGCCACGGGGTCGTCACGTCGAAGCCACCGAGTTCGGCGACGCCCTTGATCAGTCGCTCGAAGTACTTGAAGCGTAGGCCGCCCCACGGGGCCAGGGCGCCCTCCGCAAGTGACAGGGCCGGATCCGGCACGACGAGATCGGGGTCGACCTCGAAGCGGGTTCCGAGCCCGGTGCAGACCGGGCAGGCGCCGTAGGGAGAGTTGAAGGAGAAGTCTCGAGGAGCGAGCTCCGAGAAGCTGATCCCGCAGTACGTGCAGGCGAGTCTCTCCGAGAAGCGGACCGTCTCGTCGTCGTCCATGAACCAGACTCCGACGACCCCGTGAGCGAGTGAGAGGGCGGTCTCGACGGACTCGGTCAGGCGCTGTCGATTGCTCGCCTTGACCGTCAGCCGGTCGAGCACCACATCGATGGTGTGCTGCTCGTAGCGAGCGAGCGAGAGCGACGCCCGGTCCTCGAGCTCGACCAGCGCTCCGTCGACTCGCACGCGAGAGAAGCCCTGGCCAGCGAGGTCGTCGAGGAGGGCCGAGTACTCGCCCTTGCGTCCGTCGACGACCGTCGCCAACACGACGAAGCGTGAGTTCGCGGGCCGGGACAAGACCTGGTCCACGATCTGCTGGGGTGTTTGGCGCGTCACGGGCCGACCGCATTCGGGACAGTGCGGCACGCCGATGCGCGCGAAGAGGAGTCGTAGGTAGTCGTGGACCTCGGTGATGGTGCCGACCGTCGAACGGGGGTTGCGTGACGCCGTCTTCTGGTCGATCGAGATCGCCGGCGACAGCCCCTCGATGAAGTCGACGTCGGGCTTGTCCATCTGGCCGAGGAACTGGCGCGCGTACGCCGACAGGCTCTCGACGTAGCGCCGCTGGCCCTCCGCGTAGATCGTGTCGAAGGCGAGTGACGACTTCCCCGAGCCGGAGAGACCCGTGAAGACGACCAACCGATCGCGGGGGATCTCCAGGGCCAGGTTCTTCAGATTGTGGACGCGAGCGCCCTCGACCCGGATCACCTGACGCATGGGGGCAATCTACCGGTCACTCGTCGGAGGACTCGCCGAGCAGGCCGTCGGCGATGGCTTGACGCTGCAGCTCGTGCAGCAGGTCGCGCAGCGTGGCGGCCTCCTCGAACCGCAGGTCGGCGGCCGCCTCACGCATCGCGGTCTCCACGCGGTTCATCTCCCTTGAGAGGTCATCCGGGGGCGTCGGCTCGAGGGTCGTCAGAGCGCGGGTGGGTGAGGCGGGCCGTGGAGCGTCCTCGTTGCGTAGCCGGCTGAGGATGTCCGCCACGTTCTTCGTGACCGTGGTCGGCTCGATCCCGTGCGCCTCGTTGTACTCGGTCTGTAGTCGACGGCGGCGCTCGGTCAGCGACATCGCCTCGCGCATGGAGTCCGTTATCTGGTCCGCGTACAGGATCGCCGTTCCGTTCGCGTTGCGGGCCGCCCGACCGATCGTCTGGATGAGTGCGCTTCGCGAGCGCAGGAATCCTTCCTTGTCGGCGTCGAGGATCGCCACGAGCGACACCTCCGGAAGGTCCAGCCCTTCCCGCAGGAGATTGATGCCGACGAGGACGTCGAACTCGCCGAGTCGCAGCGACCGCAGGATCTCGACGCGCTGGATCGTGTCGATGTCGCTGTGGAGGTACTGGACCCGGTAGCCGGCCTTCGTGAGATAGGTGGTGAGGTCCTCGGCCATCCTCTTCGTCAGGGTCGTCACCAAGGCGCGCTCGCCCCGAGCGATGACGACGTCGAGCCGTCCGCGCAAGTCGTCGATCTGGTTGCGGGTCGGGACCACCACGACGACCGGGTCGACGAGGCCCGTGGGACGGATAACCTGTTCGACCACCTGATCACTCACCTCGGACTCGAAGGGTCCGGGCGTAGCCGAGACGAAGACGATCTGGGGGACGAGGTCGAGGAACTCGTCGAGGTTGAGCGGCCGGTTGTCGAGGGCGCTCGGGAGACGGAACCCGTGCTCAACCAGAGTCTCCTTACGGGCGCGGTCTCCCGCGTACTGTCCGCGGAGCTGCGGCACGGCCACGTGCGACTCGTCGATCACCACGAGGAAGTCCTCGGGGAAGTAGTCAAGAAGCGTGTACGGGCGCTCCCCCGCCGAGCGACCGTCGAGGTGCCGGGCGTAGTTCTCGACGCCGGCGCAGACGCCGGTCTCCTCGAGCATCTCGAGGTCGTGCTCGGTCCGCATGCGCAGACGTTGCGCCTCGAGGAGCTTGCCCTCGGACTCGAAGACCCGCAGTCGCTCCCCCAGCTCCTCCTCGATGCCGCGACAGGCCCGGGCCAGCGTCTCGGCACCCGTCGCGTAGTGCGACGCGGCGAAGAGCGTGACTTCGTCGACCGTGCCGCGGCTCTCCATGGTGGTCGGATTGAAGAAGGAGATCGTCTCGATCTCGTCGAAGAAAAACGAGACCCGCATGGCCTCGTTGCTGTACGCGGGCTGGATCTCGAGCGTGTCTCCCCGAACGCGGAAAGTGCCGCGCTCGACGACGGTGTCGTTGCGTACGTACTGCATCTCGACCAGCCGGCGCAGCAGCGATCGCTGATCGACCTCCTCGCCCTGGCGCAGCAGGAGCATTCGATCTCGATACTCCAGCGGACTGCCCAGTCCGTAGATGCACGACACCGACGCGACCACCACCGTGTCGCGTCGGGTGAGTAGCGAGGACGTGGCCGCGTGCCGCAACCGGTCGATCTCCTCGTTGATCGAGCTGTCCTTCTCGATGTAGGTGTCCGTGCGGGGGATGTAGGCCTCGGGTTGGTAGTAGTCGTAGTAGGAGACGAAGAACTCGACGCGATTGTCGGGCATCATCTCGCGCAGCTCGGAGGCCAGTTGCGCCGCCAGGCTCTTATTCGGCTCGAGGATGAGGGTCGGGCGCTGCACCCGCTCGATGAGCCACGCGATGGTCGCGGTCTTGCCGCTCCCGGTGATCCCCTCGAGGGTCTGATAACGCAGTCCATCCACTACCCCGTGCGCCAGTTGGTCGATGGCTCGCGGCTGGTCGCCGGCGGGTGAGAAGGCCGAGCGAACGACGAACTCGTTCACCGAATCCCCGCCTCGGCGAGCACGCGATCCACGCGCTCACGCAGTTGCTCCAGAGTGCCGTCGTTCTCCACGACGGCGTCGGCGAAGGCCGCTCGTGCCTCGTTGGACGGCTGCGCGGCGAGGCGCGCCCGAGCGTCATCGGGGCGCATCCCACGGCGCTGGACCAGCCGCTCCAGCGCGACCGCCGGTTCTGTCGCGACCGCCACGACGAAGGTCAGCCCCAGGAGCTCCCGGTGCTCGGGACGCAGGAGAGGGATCGCCACCACCACGACCGGGGCCCCGGCGGTCCGCGCCGCGGCCACGCCGGCCACGAGTCCCCGTCCGACGGCGGGGTGGGTGATCGCCTCGAGACGCCGACGCGCCGTCGGGTCGCTGAAGACGACGTCCGCGAGGAAGGCTCGATCGAGTCGACCCTCGGCGTCCAACACCCCATCCCCGAAGGCGTCGCGGAGGGCCACCCACGCGGGCCGACCCGGCTCCACCACGTCACGGGCGATGACGTCGGCGTCGACCACGGGCCATCCCCGGGTGGCGAGGTAGTCGGTGACGGTCGTCTTGCCCGACCCGATCCCTCCGGTCACTCCGACGACGTCCACCCGTCCACGCTAGCGAGGGGGTGGGTCCATGCACCGCTCCGGCGAGGCTCGTTGGCTAATGTCGCGCTAAGTCTCAAGGGGGGACAGTGGCACGATACGTGGCGCGACGGCTAGCGACGCTCGTCGGGATCGTCTTCGTCATCTCGGTCGGCAGCTTCTACCTGATCCACCTGCTGCCCGGAGATCCCGCGACGGTCATCCTCGGAACCGGGGCCAGCCCGGCGGCCCGTGCCGCGCTCTACCGCCAGCTCGGGCTGAATCGGCCACTCGTCACCCAGTACCTGGTCTGGATCGGGCACGTCCTGCACGGGAACCTCGGCGTCTCCTTCATCTCCGAGACTCCGGTCCTCGCGACGATTCGCACCGCTCTGCCGATCGACCTCGAGCTGATCCTCATCAGCCAGGTGCTCGCGTTTGCGGGAGCCATCCCCCTCGCCATGAGAGCCGCCCGGCGACCGAATGGCATCCTCGACCGGACCCTCAGCGCCGGGAGCTTCACCCTTCTCTCGATACCCCCCTTCATCATCATCGTGCTGCTGGTGCTACTCGTCTCGATCAAGTGGGGTCTCGCCAACACCGGGCCGTCCTCGTACGTGTCACTCGGCTCCGACTGGATCGTCAACCTGGAGAGCCTGGCCCTTCCGTCGATCACCCTGGCGGTGGGCAGTTTCGTGATCTACTTCCGGGTCCTGCGCGCGGACCTCATCACGACCCTCCAGGAGGAGTTCATCACCATGGCCCGTTCGAAGGGTCTTCGACAGCGACGGATCATGTGGCGCCACGCGTTCCGCCCATCGTCGGTCGCCCTCCTCGGCACCGCTGGAGTGAACATCGGCGGCCTCCTTGCCGGGGGATTCGTCGTCGAGTACCTCCTGAGCATCCCGGGACTCGGGTACACGCTCATCGCCGCGATCAGCTCGAGCGACTACCTCCTCGTGCAGGGCATCGTCCTGGTCGTCTCCGTCGGGGTCGTCCTGATCAACTTCCTGTTCGACTTCTTGACCAGCATCGTGGACCCGAGGATCAGCCGTGAGTGACCCTGCCGTCGACCTGGAGGTCCCCGTCGACCTGGCGACCGAGCGGGCCCCGCTCGGTCCGCTGTTCTGGATCTGCGTCGCGTGGCTGGGACTCAACATCCTGGGCGCCATCTTCGCGAACGTCCTCCCCCTCATCAACCCCCTGGCCCAGGACTACAACTTCATCAACACGGGTCCCTCGCTGCACCACTGGCTGGGCACCGACGACCTCGGGCGCGACATCCTGTCGCGCATCGTCTACGGCTCGAGGGTCTCACTTCTCGTGGGCTCGGGCTCTATGGTCATCGGGTTCGGGGTCGGCATGCCCCTCGGCATGCTCGCCGCCTACCGTCGCGGTCGCTTCGACGCCGTGGTGACCGCGGTCATGTACGTCCTGCTGGCCTTCCCCGCGATCATCGCGGTGATCGCGGTCCTCTCCTTCTGGACGCCGCGGACGCTGCTCAAGATCATCATCGTGATCGGCGCCGCGTCGATCCCCCTCGTCTACCGCGTGATCCGTTCGGCCGCCCTGTCGATCGCGACTCGCGAGTTCGTGACCGTCGCCCAGGTCCAGGGGGCGCGCGACAGCCGCATCATCTGGCGTGAACTCCTGCCCAACGTCGCCCCGATCGCCGTCTCGTTCCTGCTCATCGGCGTCGCCACGGTAGTCACGCTCGAGGGGGCCCTCGCCTTCCTCGGGCTGTCGGTCAACCCGCCGACGCCGTCGTGGGGCAACATGATCAACGAGTCGCGCACGATCCTGTCGCAGAACCCGTGGCTGGCGATCTTCCCGTCGATCGCCCTGGGACTCTTCCTCCTCAGCCTCAACTACATCGGGGATCGTCTGCGCGCGCACTTCGAGGTGGCGGAGGTCAAGCTGTGAGCGATCAGCCCCTCCTTTCGGTTCGAAACTTGAACACGACCTTCGCGACGCCGGCCGGCCCGCTGCGTGCCGTCGACGACGTCTCCTTCGACCTCGACGCCAACGAGACGCTCGGAATCGTCGGCGAGAGCGGCTCCGGCAAGACGGTCCTCGCCCGCACGCTGATGGGTCTACAGCCCCGCCAGAACGTCGCCGTGACCGGTTCGGTCCGCTTGGCCGGACACGAGGTGGTGGGGGCGTCCACGTCCCAGTTGCGCGAGCTGTGGAGCAGCGAGGTCGCCATGGTGTTCCAGGACCCTATGACGTCGCTCAACCCGGTCATGCGCGTCGGGCGACAGATCGATGAGGTCCTGCGCGTGCGCCACGGCATGGACCGCGCAGCGGCCCGGACCCGCGCCATCGAGCTCCTCGACCTCGTCGGGATTCCCTCCGCGGCGCAACGCTACCGGGCCTATCCCTTCGAGCTCTCGGGCGGCATGCGTCAGCGCGTCGTTATCGCCATCGCCCTGGCCGGCCAGCCGCGCCTCCTGATCGCGGACGAGCCGACGACGGGCCTCGACGTGACGATCCAGGCACAGATCCTCGACCTCCTGGACTCCCTGCGAGCGCAGATGGGCATGTCGGTCATCATGATCACTCACGACCTGGGCGTCGTGGCGACCCGCACGTCCCGCCTCCTCGTCATGTACGCCGGGCGCATGGCCGAGACGGGCCCTACCGGCGACGTCTTCCGTCAGCACCGCATGCCCTACACGCGGGCCCTGCTCGAGAGTTCACCGAAGCTGTCGAACGCTCCTCACACGCGCCTGGCCGCGATCCCTGGCCAGCCGCCCAACCTGGCGCGCGTCGGGCCCGGGTGCCACTTCGCGCCGCGGTGTGGCTACGCGACTGATCAGTGCCGTAACGACGCTCCGCCCCTCGAGCCCGCCGATCGCCCCGGTCACCTCTTCGCCTGCTGGCATCCTCTCGCACCCCTCTCCGAGACCACGGGGGCCCCGTCGTGACCGAGACCACTCCCCTGCTGCGCGTGCGCGACCTCTCGGTGACGTTTCCGCACCGCGGCCACGCCCTCACCGCCGTGGACGGCGTCTCCTTCGAGGTGTCTCGGGGGGAGACCCTGGGCGTCGTCGGGGAGTCGGGCTGCGGGAAGTCGACCATGGGCCGAGCACTGATGCGGATCGTGACGTCCGCCACCGGTTCGGTCGAGCTCAACGGCGTCGATCTGACCTCCCTGCGGGGACGGGCCCTCCGCGAGACGCGTCGCAAGATGCAGATGATCTTCCAGGATCCGATCAGCTCGCTCAACCCGCGACGACGAATCGCCGACATCGTGGCGGAACCGCTCGACGCGTGGAAGAGCGCGACGGGCACCGAGCGCGACGCAACGGTCGAAAAGCTCCTGCGCGAGGTGGGCATCGATCCCGCGCTCCACGGTCGTCGCTACCCTCGCCAGTTCTCCGGCGGCCAGTGCCAGCGCATCTCGATCGCTCGGGCCCTCGCCATGCGCCCCGAACTGCTCATCTGTGACGAGGTGGTCTCCGCCCTGGACGTCTCGGTCCAGGCCCAGATCCTCAACTTGCTCGAGGACCTGAAGGCCGAGTACGGTCTCACCCTCATCTTCATCGCCCACGACCTCGCCGTGGTGAAGAACGTCTCCGACCGCATCGCGGTCATGTATCTCGGCCAGATCGTCGAGATGGCCCCCGCACAGCTCCTGTACGACGCGCCGGCGCACCCCTACACGGCCCTGCTCCTCGGGTCCGCTCTCGAGGCCGATCCGGACCAGTCGCGCGAGCGCGTCGTGCTGCAGGGTGAGCCGCCCAGCCCCCTCGACCCTCCGAGTGGCTGTCGCTTCCGGACCCGCTGCCCCGACGCGACGGACCTCTGCGCGCGGGAGGCCCCCGTGCCGAGAGACGTCGCTCCCGGGCACCGGGTGGCCTGCCACTTTCCGCGTCGTCGCGCGGACTGAACTACTCCTGAGGCTCGCCGGCCTCGTCGTCGCGGTGCGCGACCTCGGTCGCGTACTCCGCCCAGGCCGCCTGGGCCTCCGTCTCGGGGGTGAACTCGCCGTAGTCGATCGACCCGATGTAGTTGCCCTCCGCGTCGTAGGCGTGCTCGCCGAACGCCTCGCGGTACTCCGCGGAGACCTCACCACCCTCGGCCGCCTGCTTGATCGACAGGCTGATCCGGCGACGGGCGGTGTCGAGTTCGATGATCTTGACCCAGAGCTCCTCACCGGGCTGCACGACCTGCTCGGGCGACTCGACGTGGTGGGCGGCCATCTCGGAGATGTGGACCAGTCCCTCGATGCCGTCACCCACCTGAATGAAGGCTCCGAAGGGCACGAGCTTCGTGACGCGACCGTAGACGAGCTGGTCGACGGCGTGGCTGTCGGCGAAGACCTGCCAGGGGTCGGACTGCGTCGCCTTCAGCGAGAGCGAGATGCGCTCCTTCGCGTAGTCGACATCGAGGACTTCCACCTCGACCTCGTCGCCCACGGCGACCACCTGGCTGGGGTGGTCGATGTGCTTCCACGACAGCTCCGACACGTGGATCAGGCCGTCCATGCCGCCGAGGTCCACGAAGGCGCCGAAGTTGACCACCGAGGACACGACGCCCTTGCGGCGCTCGCCCGGCTTGAGGTTCGACAGGAAGTCGCCGCGCTGCTCCTTCTGGGTCTCCTCGAGCCATGCGCGACGCGAGAGGACGACGTTGTTGCGGTTGCGGTCCAGCTCGATGATCTTCGCCTCGACCGTCTTGCCGATGTAGGGCTGCAGCTCACGCACGCGGCGCAGCTCGACCAGGGAGGCGGGCAGGAAGCCGCGCAGGCCGATGTCCACGATCAAGCCACCCTTGACGACCTCGATCACGACTCCCTTCACGACCTCGTCGCGACTCTTCAGGTCCTCGATGGTCGCCCAGGCCTTCTCGTACTGGGCGCGCTTCTTCGACAGGACGAGGCGCCCCTCCTTGTCCTCCTTCTGGAGGACCAGGCACTCGACGCGCTCGCCCAGCGAGACGATGTCGGCGGGGTTCACGTCGTTGCGAATGGAGAGCTCTCGCGCGGGGATCACGCCCTCCGACTTAAAGCCGATGTCGAGCAGGACCTCGTCACGGTCGATCTTCACGACCGTTCCGGTCACGAGGTCGCCGTCGTCAAACTCCAGCACGCTGCTGCCGACCATCGAGGCGAGGTCCGCGCCCACCAGGTTGTCTTCGGTCACGACGCGCGGGATGTAGTTGCCCTCCGCGTCAAAGGTGCCCATCGGCTGCGAGGAGAGGAGGCTGGTGCCGTCCGTCATGGAGGGACTCGTTTCACTGGCCACACCGGGGCCTGACTCGGGAACAGGTGCGGGCCACCGGTGTCGGCCCGGCTGACGAGTCTAACACTGCGGGCCGGTTACCCCTTGGCCGCCGCCCAATTGGGACCGAAACCGAGGGAGACCGCCAGGGGGACACGAAGATCGGCCGCTCCGGTCAGGGAGTCTCGGATCGCGTCGGCGACGGCGTCGTGCTCCTCGGGAGGGGCCTCCACGAGCACCTCGTCGTGGACCTGCAGAACGAGGCGCGCCGCGAGCCCCCGCGAGCGCAACTCGTGATCGAGCCGTACCAGGGCCACCTTGAACACGTCCGCCGCGAGACCCTGGATACCCGCGTTCATGGCCTGTCGCTCGGCGGCCTGTCGAGCAGGCCCGACGGCCGTCGCGAGGTCCGGGAACGGTCGGATGCGTCCGAACGCGGTACGCGAGTAGCCCCGTTCGCGAATCTCCCGCACGGTCTCGTCCATGTAGGCCCGCAACCGGGGGAAGCCCGAGAAGTAGCGGTCCATGATCTCGCGCGCCTGCGCCACCGGGATGGCCAGCCGCTTGGCGAGTCCGAACGACTCCATTCCGTAGGCCAGCCCGTAACTGACCGCCTTGGCTTGCTCTCGCTGGTCGTGCGAGATCCCCTCCGGGGGCACCCCGAATACCGACGAGGCGATCATGCGGTGGACGTCCGTCCCCGCCCCGAAGGCCTCGAGCAGCCCCTCGTCTCCTGAGAGATGGGCGAGGATCCGCAGCTCGATCTGGTCGTAGTCGGCGACGGCGAGCTCCCAGCCCTCGCGCGGCACGAACGCGTAACGGAGGCGCCGACCCTCCTGCGTGCGAACGGGGATGTTGTGGAGGTTGGGATTCTCGGAGGAGATCCGACCGGTGCGGGCCACCATCTGGTTGAACGTCGCGTGGATCCGACCATCCGCGCCGACCGTCGCGATCAGGGGCGCCCCGTAGGTACTGCGGAGCTTCTCCACCTCGCGATAGCGCAGGATCCTCTCGACGATGGGGTGTTCGTCGACGATCGCCTCGAGGCTGCTGGCGTCCGTCGAGTACCCGCTCTTGATCTTCTTCGTGGCGGTCAGTCCGAGTTCGTCGAACACCACCACCTGCAGTTGGGACGGGGAGTTCACGTTGAACGGGTGGCCCGCCAGCTCCTGGATCTCGCGTTCGAGGGTCGCCGCCGACTCCGCGAACTCCTGGGCGATCCCCTGGAGCAATGCCACGTCGACGCCGATCCCGCGCGCCTCCATCCGCGCGAGGACGCCGAGGAGGGGCAACTCGATCGCGCGATAGACGTACTCGACCTCCCAGTGCGCCACCTCGGCCCCGAGCACGCGACCGAGCCGCGCCGCGTCGCGGGCCCGGGTCTCGAGAACCTCGTCGCCGGCGTCGAACAGGGTCGCGGCGCTCGGCTCGCGCAGGTAGCGCTCCTTGAGACTCCCGAGGTCGTAGTGCCCCGAGGTCGCGTCGACGAGGAAGCCCATGAGCGCCGTGTCGTCCGCGGGGTCCGCCAACTCCCATCCGTGCTCGGCCGCCGAGCGCCAGAGCGCCTTCACGTCGCTGCCCCGCACGTGCGCACGGGATAGCACTTCGATCGCCCCATCGAGCGTCGTCGTCGCCACGCGATCCCCCGCGAGCGCCGCCACTCGCGCACCGTCGAAGGCCACCCATACGTCGGTCGCCGTCGACATCTCGCTCCAGGGGACGCTCGTGACGGGTACCTCGGGCGAGATCTGGGGCCCCGCGTCGTCCCGACCCTCCCCGAGCGCGCCCTCGTCGAGCAATTGGTCGAAACGCGACCGCATCGTCGACATCTCGAACCGATCGAAGACCGCGTGGATCTCTCGACGGTCCCATCCCCCGAGCCGCAACGCTTCGAACGAGGTCGCGATGGGGACGTCGCGCACGAGGCTCATCACGCGGGCGTTGGTGCGCACCCGCTCCTCGTTCTCGCGGAGGTTCTCCCGCAACTTCGGAGTCAACCCGTCGAGGTGCGAGAAGATCTCGTCGAGGTCAGCGTGCGAGGCGAGGAGCTTCGCGGCGGTCTTCTCTCCCACTCCGGGTACTCCGGGCAGATTGTCCGAGGGGTCGCCGCGCATGGCCGCGAGGAGCGTGTAGCGGGCGGGCTCGACGCCGCAGCGCTCGACGATCCCCGCCTCGTCGTAGAGGGCGTAGTCGGAGACGCCCCGGCGGTTGTAGAGGACTCGCACGAAGGGGTCCTCGACCAGCTGGAAGGCGTCACGGTCCCCGGTCACCACGATGACCGGCCACCCGACGTCGCGGGCACGCGTCGCGAGGGTCGCCAGAACGTCGTCCGCTTCGTACCCGGGGATACCGACGACCGGGATGGCGAGTGCCTCGCACATCTCGCGGATGAAGTCGAACTGAGGCTCGAGTTCGGGGGGCGTCGCCGCGCGACCCCCCTTGTAGTCCTCGACCATCGCGTCGCGAAAGGTGCCCCCGGGCAGGTCCATCGCCACGGCGAGTGCGTGAGGACGCTGGGTACGGATCAACGAGTGCAGCATGGCCGCGAAGCCGTGCAGAGCGTTCGTGACGACGCCGCCGGACGTCGCGATCTCCGCCGACAGCGCGAAGTAGGCGCGGAACGCGAGCGACATCCCATCCACGAGGACGAGAGGCCGGTCGTCCGGCGCCGAGCTAACCGGCGAAGTCACCGCGGAGAATCTGCTGGGCGACGTCGCGCATTCGAGTGCGTCCGCGCATGGCCGTCTGCTGAATGACCTCGAAGGCCGACGGCTCGTCGAGGCCGCGCTGGACCATGAGCAGCTCCTTGGCCCGCTGGACGATCTCTCGTGTCTCGATCTTGTCGTCGACGTGGTGCTCGGGTGAGGTCGCCGGCGCTTCGGCGGGATTGAGCAGGGCCGCGAGCTTGGGGAGCAGCTCGGAACTACGGAACGGCTTGATCAGGTACGCGGCCACCCCGGCGTCACGGGCACCCTCGATCAGGGTCCGCTGGCTGAAGGCCGTGAGGAGGACCACGGTCGTCGGGCCACCCTTCACCGCTCTCGCCACCTCGATCCCGTCGAGACCGGGCATCTTCACGTCGAGCAGCGCCAGATCAGGCTGGTGCTCGCGGATCAGGACGAGGGCGTCGTCACCGCGAGCGGCTTCGCCGACGACGACGTAGCCGTCCGCCTCCAAGATCTCCTTGAGGTCGAGTCGGATGATCGACTCATCGTCGGCGATGACTACCCGCTTATCCATTCTCATCCTTCGGCGTCCACGTCCGCAGGAGTTCGTCGCGCTCGCGGATCAGGTCCTCGACTTCGGCCCGCCGACGCGTCAACTCTGCGTTCGCCACGGCCACGTGCCGCGACAACTCTTCGTATTCTTGCGCCTGGAGGGGGGTCTCCGAGACGAGGGCACGGATCCTCGCATCCTCGAGCGCGTCGTTCCAGACGAGCACCTGCTCTTCGAGCACGTGCGCATCCTCCCGAGCGCGCCCCAGGCGCCGTTGGAGGTCCTCGAGGCGGCGTCGTTGCAGGCGGGATCCCACCCCTCGAGTGTACGGTCAGGTCCAGCGAGTGCCGGGCCCGAGTCGTTCGAGCACGGGTCGCCACCCGAGGCCCCCCGCGAGCGGCTCGATCGGACTGGCGCTCGCGAAGGCGACCGGTGCCGAGTCGCTCGGTTCGTCGCACTCGGCGAGTGCCAGGGCCCGCGTCACGCCCCGCGCGAGCTCGCTCTCGAAGAAACCGCCCAGGTAGGCGCGCAGACCGAGGTGCCGCGCCTCGCGCATCAACGATCGAGCCGACGCCACGCCGCCGACGCGCGCCGGCTTCACGCAGACCATCGTCGCCGCTCCGTACCGGGCGATCTGACGGACGTCCGCGACGCTGCGGACGCCCTCATCCATCGACAGCGGGACTCCCCGCCGCGCGAGACGGGCGTGGGCGGCCACGTTTCCCGGTGCGTAGGGCTGCTCCACCGCGACCACGGTCACGACGTCGGAGACCCTCCGAAAGGTCTCGACCACCTCGTCGTCGTCGACGGCCGTCGCGTTGTAGTCGAGCAGGACCGGACGCCCGAGGTCGCCGAGCCGCTCGAGGAGGTCAGGAAGGACGCTCCCGGGGCGCACCTTGGCGCGGACCCGGTACGCGCTTCCGGTGTCGACCCACGGCGTCGCTTCGATCAGCGACACCGTCGCCATCGTCTCCTCCGTGCCGTCCGCACCCCACCGCGTCGCGAGGTCGTCGCCGCTCGAGCGCAACGACAAGTCGAGCAGCGCCATTTCGACGAGGGCCCAGGCCCATGCGCTCTCCGCCCGGTCGTCACGCAGTGAGGGCGTCCGAGTCCAGTCGGGGACCGTTCCCTCGCGATGGTGAATCTCGGTAATCCGAGTGCGCAGTGGACCCTCGATCTCCGCGATCACCGCCCCGACCCCCGGATCTCCGTTGAGGGCGACGGGTTGGGGCGAGACCTCGCCGTAGCCGACGTGATCCCCCTCGCGGACTTCGAGGAACACGTGGTCGCGGGTGTCGTGGCGTTGACGCCCCGCGGCCACGGGCCGGGCCAACTCCGTTCGGGCGCGCCACAGCGTCACGTCCACGGGTCAACTGTAGGGGCGCTGCTAGCGTGACCGACGAGCCCGGATGGCGGAATCGGTAGACGCGGAGGCCTCAAAAGCCTTTACTCGAAAGGGTGTGTGGGTTCGAGTCCCACTCCGGGCACCCTGGTGGCGGGCCAGAAACGACGGGCTCCGCGGCGAGAGCACCCCGCGAGGCACCCTGTTAGCGTGACGGCATGCTCGAGCGCAGTGACCTCACGCCCCGTGCCGACCTGGTAGCCCTCTTCCCCGGTCAGGGCTCGATCGCCGCCGGGGCCGGACGCCCGTGGCGCGACACTCCCTACTGGGGGCTCGTGAGCCGGATCGCGGAGGCGGCCGAAATGGACGTCGCCCACCTCCTGCTCGATGCGCCCGACGAGGAAGTCATCCGAACCGATCACGCCCAAGTGGCCACTTTCGCCCTCTCGATGATCGGATTCTCCGCCCTCCTCGACGCCGGCGTCCGCCCGGCGACCCACCTGGGCCACAGCCTGGGGGAGTTCAGCGCCCTGGTCGGCGCGGGGATACTGGGCCTCGCCGACGGTTCCCGCCTGATCGCCGCGCGAGGTCGCGCGATGGCGGACGCGGCCCGGCTCCGCCCGGGGTCGATGGTCGCATTGATGGGTGGGGACGATGAGGCTCGACGCCGACTCGCGGAGCTCGACGACGTCTGGATCGCGAACGTGAACGGGACGGGTCAGATCGTGGTGAGCGGCGCCACGGGCGCCCTCGACCGCCTCGTGGAGACCGCCCGGGAGCTCGGATGGCGGCGCGCGACACCCCTACCCGTGGGCGGGGCCTTTCACTCCCCCCTCATGGCTCCGGCTCAAGCGGCCCTCGACCGCGCGCTCGCGGCGTCGACGTGGACGGCGAGCCCCATCACCGTGGTCGCCAACGTTGACGCGCGGCCGCACCCCGCATCCGACTGGCGGGAGCTTCTGGCGCGTCAATTGACGAGCCCCGTGGAGTTCCTCGACGCCACACTCGCCCTGCCGGACACGGCCCGCGTCACGATCGAGATGCCGCCGGGGGCCATCCTGAGCGGCTTGACCAAGCGCATTCGCGACTTCGACCAGCAGGTGATCCTGACGTCGCCGGAAGCCGTTCAGGAGGTGCCCCAGTGAGCCGACACATCATCGTGACCGGAGCCAGCCGCGGCATCGGCGCCGCGATCGCCTCGCGCTTCGTCGAGGGCGGTGACCAGGTCGTGGCGATGTCGCGGTCGGGAGCGGCCCCGGAGGGCTGCGCGCGGGCCGTCGCCGTGGACGTCGCCGACGCTGCCGCGGTGACGGCGGCCGTGAAGGAGGCGATCGACGACTTCGGACCCGTCGCGGCCGCGGTCGTCAACGCGGGAATGACCCGCGACGGTCTCGCCATGCGCATGTCGGACGACCAGTGGCGGGAGGTCCTGAGCGTCGACCTCGACGGTGCCTTCTACACGGCGCGGGCCGTCCTCGGCTCGATGGTGAGAGCGCGCTCCGGATCCATCATCTTCATGGGTTCCGTGAGCCCGTTCCTCGGCGTCCCCGGCCAGGCGAACTACGCCGCGGCCAAGGCGGGCCTCGTCGGCCTCGCACGTTCCCTGGCGAAGGAGGTCGCCTCGAGAGGCATCACGGTGAACGTGATCGCTCCGGGTCTGATCGACACGGATATGACTCAGGCTCTCGGCGACGGTCGCCAGGCACTCGAGGGACTGATCCCACTCGGTCGCGTCGGTCGGCCCGACGAGGTCGCCGGACTGGTGGAGTTTCTCGCCGGTAACGACGCACGGTACGTGACCGGTGCCGTGATCCCCGTCGACGGAGGGCTCGCCCTCGGTCTCTAGGCGCTCCCGACAACTCCGGGTTGACTAGCATGAACCGAAGCCGAATAAGGGGTGTAGAGACAGATGGACCGAAACGAAGCCTTCGAGAAGTTCGCCTCCAGCGCGGTCGAAGTCCTCGCGGTGGAGCGCTCGCAGGTGACGCCGGAGGCGTCCTTCGCCGACGACCTCGGAGCCGACAGCCTCGACCTGGTCGAGTTGGTCATGGCCCTGGAGGAGACGTTCGACATCGAGGTGGGCGAGGACGAACTCAAGGACATCAGCACCGTTGGTCAGGCCTTCGACCTGATCTACGCCAAGCTGTAGTGCTCGTCGCGACTCTTCCCGACGGTCCCGTCACGGGACGACGCGTCGCGGTCACTGGCGTCGGCGCCGTGTCCTGCGCGGGTCTCGGGGTGGCTCCCTTGTGGGAGGCCCTCCACTCACCCGTCGCCCCACCGTCGAAGCGAGTCGCGCCGTTCGACGCGTCGCACCTGGGCGGTCCCAAGGAGCTGCGTCGTCTCGACCCCTTCACGCTGTACGCCCTCGCCGCAGCCGACGAGGCGTGGCGGCAGAGCGGCCTCGAGGGACCCCAGCCCGACGGCGGCTCAATCGTCACCACCGGCATCGGTGGCCTCCAGACGATCCTCGAGCAGGTCGACGTGCTGAAGGAGCGCGGCGCGGCGCGCGTCTCGCCCTTCATGGTCCCGATGATGATGCCCAACGCCGCGACCGCCGCCGTGTCGATGCGCTTCGGCCTGGGCGGACCGGCCGAGACCGTCACCACGGCCTGTGCGGCCGGGACGCACGCCATCGGCAACGGTGCCCGACTGATCGCGACGGGTCGCTGCCCCGTCGTCCTCGCGGGGGGAGCCGAGGCAGTCCTCGTGGAGATCGCCGAAGCCGGATTTCGCAACATGACCGCCCTGAGCAGTGACGACGTGTCCAGGCCCTTCGACGTGACGCGTAACGGCTTCGTCATGGGCGAGGGTGCGGGAATCCTCGTCCTCGAGGAGTGGGAGCACGCGGTGGCCCGCGGCGCCACCATCCTGGCCGAGGTGATCGGAGCGGCCTCGACGGCCGACGCTCACCACATCACCGCCCCGGACCCCGAGGGACGCGGTGCGGTGCGGTGCATGGAACTCGCCCTGCTCGACGCCGGCCTCGAGCCCGGCGACGTGTCTCACATCAACGCCCACGGAACGTCCACGCCGCTCAACGACCTGGCCGAGGCCATCGCCGTGCGCCGGGTCTTCGGGGATGCTCCCCCGCCCGTCACGTCCGTGAAGGGGCACCTCGGGCATTCGCTCGCGGCGGCGGGCGCCCTCGAGGCCGTGGCGTCGGTGATGACGCTGATCGATCAGACCATCCCGCCCACGGCGGGCACCACCGCCGTCGATCCCGAGATCGACCTGGACGTCGTCATCGGCGCTCCTCGTCGGGCAACGATCGACACCGTCCTCTCCAACTCGTTCGGCTTCGGGGGACACAACGGGTCGGTCATCTTCCGTCGCGTCGACTGATCACTCCACCGGTCGTTCCACGTAGGCATTCGTCTCGGCCCACCGGGCGTTGGCGATGAAGTCGCCGAGCAGGGCCGGGTCCTTCACTCCGGCGGCGGACTCGACCGAGCGTCCGACGTCGACCCCCCAGACCGCGTAGTGCTGGACCACCTGGCTCACCTCGTCCACGGTCAGCTCGCCGGCCACGATCAACGGTCGCGGGACTCGGGGCAACTCACCCAGGACCTCGTCGAGGCGGGACGGATCACGGGGCGACTGGAGATAGTCGACCCCGTCGGCGCTCTCTCCCACGGGGTCATCCACGACCCGGATCACCGTGGGCACGCGCTCGGCGATATAGGCGACGTCACCCGCGGGGAGTGGTCCCTCCAGCTCGACGGCGCGTAGCCCGAGGGTGTTGGCCACCTCGACGACGCGAGTGGGGAGCTCCTGACGGAATCTCCCTACGCTCCACGCTTCCGGTGGCAGTCGCCGGATGATGTCGTGGGCGAATGCCGGCTCCACACGACGCTCCGACGGGAGGAAGTCGAAGCTCACGGCGTTGGCTCCGAGCCCGATCGCCATGAGGGCGTCCTCCTCCGAGGTCACCCCACTCACCTTGATGAACAGCCCGTCAACGAAGAGTCGCACCACACCCCCTGCGCGGAACCCTATCCCCGACGCCCGCTTTCCTCCGCGGGCGACCACGAGCGGTGCGCGATGCCGAGCGCCGAGACGCCACTCCCCTCGGCGACCACGGTCGTGAGCCCGGTGGGGCCCGGCGGCCCCGAGCGCAGTGATGCGTCCAGGGCGTCGGGATCGTCACTCCGCAGGCTCACGAGACGGAACGGCACGTTGGCCCCCCGCGCCTCGAGTCGGGCCACGAGTTCTTGGCCCGTGTAGCAGCCCTTCGAGAAGCTCACCGCCCGGCGGACGAACTCCGAGCCGTACGCGGCGGGAGACAGGCCGGCCGCCGCTTCGAGGGGACCCGGCCAGACGTCGTCGACGAGGGCGGCCCACGTCGGCCACGGACTCTCCGCCTCCTCCTCCACCTCGATGTCGACGGCGGCGCGCAGTCGGAAACGGCGCAGTCGGGCCACGACCGCCTCACCGAGGTCGGCCGGGACGACGAGGCCCATCCCGTCGGTCGCCGAACGCAGGACGCCCGCGGCCAGCAGCGAGCCGTCGGGCTGTAGTACCGCGGCGCGAGCCCCGTGACCCGCCGTGACGTCCTGGGTCAACTGACCCTGGGCGAAGGCGACGGCGTCGGCGCCACGTAACCACACGCAGCACCACGCCAGTCCCTCATTGCTCGGGCGTACGGTCACGGACACACCACTACAGTAAGCGCGGCCCACCCAACGATCGACGAGGACCATGAGTGCACCGAGCGAGCTGAACGCGATCATCTCCTCCCTCGAGGACCTGTCGCGGCGGATCACGGCGCTCGTCGAGGGCAAGGACCTCCCGTCCGACGCCTACACCGAACTGGTCGCGGCGGAGCGCACCGTCGGAACCCTGTTGCGACGGCTGAGTCGCGTGACCCGAGCGTGGCGATGACGGGCGCCTGGAGGGCGACCGACGTCCTCCCGCCCACGGAGCGCTTGCGGGTCCTCGACCTCCTGAACCGCCTAGAGGTGGAACTCGGACGAGAGGCCATCGACGAGGGTCGCCGCCGAGCCGTCCTCCACGGCGGTCCGGCCGAGCACTGGCTCCGATGGGACGGTGAACTGCTCGGCGCCTACGCCCATCTGGCCCACGAGGACGTTCCCTCCGTCGAGATGGCGGGTGGTGGGTTCGACGACGCGTTGGGCGAGATTCTCCTTCGTCGACACCATCACCTCCGGTGGTGGTCACGCGGCGAGGGGATCCCCGTCGGGCGAGTCGTCCGAACCCTCCATCTCATGCGCGCGCGTCTGCCCGTCGCCGCGGCTCCGCTACCCGAGGGCGCCACCCTACGACCCTTCGACTTCGCGCGCGACGCTGACGCGTGGCTCGCCCAGAACAACGACGCCTTCGCTGACCACCCCGAGCAGGGCGCCTGGACACGGGCCCAGCTCGACGAGCGCACTCACGAGGCCTGGTACGACCCCTCGGGCTTCCTGGTGCTCGAAGTGGATGGGGATCTGGCGGCCTCCTGCTGGACCAAGATCCACGAGTTGCACCCCGAGCGCTTCGGCGAGATCTACGTGATCTCCGTGCACCCCCGCCACCAGCGACGGGGCCTCGGTCGGCTCATGACGGCGCGCGGACTCAACTCGCTGCACGAGCGCGGGGTCCGCGATGCGATCCTCTACGTCGACGCGGACAACGCCGCCGCGCTCGCCCTCTACCGATCCCTCGGATTCTCCGTCGAGCGCACCGACTACGTCACCCACCTGCCCTGAGATCGGGCCTACGCACCGACCAGGTGACCTAGCCCAAAGGTGACGAGGGAGGCGAGCGTCGCGACCAGCAACTGGCGAGCGGCCCACCGCACGACCCCCCGCTTCGCGAACCACCCGATCGCCGCACCGACGCCCGCGGCGCCGACGGCTCCGAACACGATGGACGACGTGGTCTCGTTCCCGTGCGCCGTCCAGAGCCACGGCAGCAGGGGAATGACCGCCCCCACCCAGAAGCTCAGCAGTGACGAGATCGACGCTCCCCAAGGGCTGCCGGTCGCCGAGGGGTCGATGCCGAGCTCTTCGCGCGCGTGGGTCGCGAGCGCGAGCTCCGGGTCGCGCATCAAGTCCTCGGCGAGACGCGCGGCGAGGTCGCCCTCGATGCCCCGGGCCTCGAACATGCGCTGCAGTTCGATCCGCTCCGCCTGAGGGCTCGCGGCGATCGAGCGACGTTCGACCTCGATCTCGTACTCCAGAAGCTCCTTCTGGGCCCGCATCGAGAGGTACTCCCCACTCGCCATGGAGAAACCGCCCGCCACGAGTCCCGTGAGACCCGCGAGCCGCACCACCGCGTGTCCCGGGTTGGCCCCGGCGAACCCGAGGATCAGCGACACGTTGGTCACCAGGCCGTCGGAGATGCCGAAGATGCCCGCTCGGATCCACCCGTCCGCGACCTGACGGTGCTCCTCCGGGTGTACTGATTCCTCTGGCTGCGCGGCGTCGTCCACCGCATCATTGTACGAAAGGCCCAGGTGAACGGCGGGTGACGCACGGTAGGCTCGCCGTCGGGAGGTGGCCATGGTCACGCGCGTCAGCGGTCTCGACGAGTTCGCCGCGATGGTGGGAGAGTCGCTCGGATACTCGGAGTACCACCGTGTCACCCAGGAGCAGATCAATCTCTTCGCCGCGGCCACGGGTGATCACCAGTGGATTCACGAGGACGTCGAGCGAGCGGCGGCGGGCCCCTTCGGTGGCACCATCGCCCACGGCTATCTCACCTTGTCCCTGCTACCCGTCCTGCTCGCCGAAGTGGTGCGCGTCGACGGCGTCGCCATGGGGGTCAACTACGGGACCAACAAGGTTCGCTTCGTGAGCCCCGTGCCCGTCGACAGCGAGGTTCGCGCCGGCGCCACCCTCGCGAGCGTGGAACCGTTCGAGGGCGGCGCCCAGGTGGTGCTCGACGTCGTCGTCGAGATGCGCGACGCCCCGAAGCCGGCCTGCGTGGCCCAGGTGATCTACCGGTACTACGTCTGATCGTGGACTCCCGCGCGTTGCCCCAGGGCGAGGAGAAGACTCGCCAGGTACGAGCCATGTTCGACGCGATCGCCGATCGCTACGAGTTGGTGAACCGGCTCATGACCTTCGGCATGGACGCCGCCTGGCGCCGGCGGGCCGTGAGGGACCTGTGGCTGGCGCCGGGCAGCCTCGTCCTCGACGTCGCCGCCGGAACGGGTGACTTCACGCGTGAACTGACCCGGGTGGGCCACCGACCCGTCGCGACGGACCTGAGTTTCGGCATGCTGCGCGCCGGACGGGGCATGCCCGAGCGGGTGCAGGCCGACGCCGCTCACATGCCCTTCTCGACCGGAGCCTTCGACGGCATCACGTGTGGTTACGCGCTGCGCAACTTCACGGACCTTCCCGCGACCCTCGCGGAGATGGCGCGCGTCGTCCGACCGGGGGGACGCATCTCCCTGCTGGAGGTAGCCGAACCGCGGTCGGGACTGTGGCGCTGGGGATTTCGGCTCTGGTTCCGTCGCGTCGTCCCTCTGATCGGCTCGCTCGTCTCCGACCGCGACGCTTATCACTACCTTCCCCGATCGACGGCCTACCTGCCTCCCGCTCCCGAGCTCTCCGAGATGCTGCGCGCTGCGGGATTCCGCGCCGTGAATCACCGTTTCGTAATGGGCGGGCTCAGTCAGCAGTTCCTCGCCACGCGCGCCACCGTCTCGTGAGATTCCGTCGTACCCGGATCGAGTCCGTCGCGCCCTCCGTCGTGCGCGCCCTCGGGGCTCGTGTCGGCTGGCTCGTCGAGAGTCCCGAGGTACTGCGCTGCGGCTTCGGAGGCACCGTGTACGAGGTGCCCCTTCCGGAGGGACTCGACGAGGACGGACCGGTCGACCTCGGCGCCGAGTTGGAGGGGGACGACGGCCCCGCCGGTTCGGGTGTCATCGGCTTCGCCGCCCTCCCCTTCGATCGCTCCGCCGAGGCGAAGCTCAGCGTCCCGCGCTTCGTCCTCACCCTCGATCGTGACGGCGGCGCCTGGATCACCGAGCGGGTCGGTTCGCCCGACTGGCGCCCCCTGCTCGACGAAGTCGCGCCGCCCCGCCAGGAGCCCCTGACGCTGCGCTCGGTCACCTACGACCCGGCCCCCGAGGAGTACGCCCACCAGGTCGCGATAGCCGTCGAGCGACTACGGCGAGGCGACCTCGCGAAGGTCGTCCTTGCGCGATCGGTCAGCGGCACGACGACCGATCCCATCGACCCCGCGGCCCTCGCCGCTCGCCTGCGGGGGCGCGAGCCCTACTGCACGATCTACGCCCTACCGACCCTCGACGGACGACGCTTCGTCGGCGCGAGCCCCGAACTGCTCGTGCGCCGCACCGGCTCCGAGGTCCTCTGCCACCCCCTCGCCGGGACGATCGCCCTACCCCCGAACGTGGCCCCCGACGACTACGAGACCTGGCTCCTCGGCAGCACGAAGAACCTCCACGAGCACGCCATCCTGGTCGACGACATCGTGAGTGCCCTCGAACCCGCGTATCACGACGTCCACGCCGACGCCACCCCCTCGATCGTGACACTGCGGACGGTCGCCCACCTCGGGACCTGGATCACGGCGTCGTCGCCGGTGTCGGGCACCGCCCCGGACGCGATCAGCCTGCTTCGTCGCCTCCACCCGACCGCGGCCGTCGGCGGCCTGCCCCGCGCGACGGCCCTCTCCCTCATCTCCGCCCTCGAGGGACGCTCCCGCGGCCACTACGCCGGACCCGTTGGCTGGGTGGACGACGCGGGTGACGGTGAGTGGTGGATCGGCATCCGGGGCGTCCAGATTCGCGAGCGAGCCTTCGAGGCGTGGGCCGGCGCCGGCATCGTGTCGGAGTCCGATCCGATCGCCGAGCGCGAGGAGACCCGCGACAAACTCGCGAGTGTCCTGTCCGCTCTCCTCGTCGACCGGATCTAGTGGGGACGGCGCCGTAGGCGACCGATCGCCCACCGCGTCACCAACCAGAGCGCCTCGACCACGATGGCGCTCGACATCTTCGACTCGCCGCGCGTCCGGTCGGTGAAGGAGATCGGGACCTCGGTGATGGTGAGGCCGGCCCGTCGCGCCCGGTACGTCATCTCGATCTGGAAGCCGTACCCGTCGGCCCCCACCGTCGTGTAGTCCATCGCTCGCAGGGCGGTCGCGCTGTAGACGCGATAGCCAGCCGTGGAGTCCTTCACTCGTAGCCCGAGCATCAGCGACGCGTACTGGTTCCCGCCGCGTGAGAGGAGTTGGCGCGTCCACGACCACTTCGGGATGTGCCCGCCGGGAACGTATCGCGACCCGATGACCACGTCGGCCCGCTCCGCGGCCGCTAGGAGCTCGGGTAGGGCGCGCGGATCGTGCGAGAAGTCGCAGTCGATCTCCACGAAGTGGTCGTAACCCGCCGCCAGGCCCCAGGCGAACCCGGCGCGGTACGCACCGCCGAGGCCGCTCTTCGCGGCCCGCTCGAGGATGTCGATCCTCCCCAACTCGAGAGAGAGCTCCCGCGCCCGCTGTGCCGTCCCGTCCGGACTACCGTCATCGACGACGAGGATCGCCGCGTCGGGCACCACCTCGCGCAGCGTACGCAACATCGACTCGACGTTGAGGATCTCGTTGTAAGTGGGCAGCACCACCAGCACGCGCACCGGGCAAGCCTACCGATCCCGCCCCCGCCCGCGAGGTGGCCCCGGGGCCAACCCGCAGGTGGGAGACTGGATTAATGGCGAACGAGCAACCACGCCCCCGCGCCATCTTCCCACGCGAACTGCGCATCATCCTGAGCGTGGGCTTCCTCGTCTTCGTGACCGAGTACCTCGTCATTCCCCAATTCGGCTCGGCCCGCCACTCCCTGCACCTGCTCGCCAGCCTGAATCCCATCCTCGTCGCGGTCGCCGTCGTCGCGGAGCTCGCCGCCATCTACTCCTACGTCGAGCTGACCCGCACCGTGCTCTACCCCCACGCCCCGGGCCGCTACGACGTCCTGCGGGTCAACCTGGCGGGTCTCGCGATCAGCCACGTGGTTCCCGGGGGCACGGCCCCCGCCGGAGCTCTCTCCTACCGCATCTTCAACCAGCTCGGCGTGCCACGCGACACCAACGCCTTCGGCCTCGCCACTCAGGGCACCGGCTCGGCCGTGGTTCTGAACATCATCTTCTGGCTGGCCCTCGTCGTCTCCATCCCGCTGCGCGGCTTCAACCCCGCCTACGGGTTCGCGGCGCTCGCCGGGGTCTTCCTGCTCCTCGCCTTCTTCGGGACGATCATCCTGCTCACCCGGGGCCAACGACACGCCGACGCCTGGCTGAGGGCGATCGCCGAGCGCGTCCCGCGACTCGACCCCGACGCCACCTCCCGCCTTCTCGAGAAGGTCGCGAACCGCATCACGGTCCTCATCAACAACCGCCGAACCCTATGGTGGGCCTTCACCTGGGCCGGCCTCAACTGGATCTTCGACGCGGCCTGCCTCTGGGTCTTCCTCTGGGCGTTCGGCCACGTCACCAGCCCCATCGACCTGCTCGTCGCCTACGGGCTCGCCAACATCCTCGCCGCCATCCCCGTCACCCCGGCGGGCCTGGGAGTCATCGAGGGCGTCCTCATCCCCACGCTCGTCGGCTTCGGAGTGCCCCACAGCCAGGCGATCCTGGCCGTCCTCGCCTACCGCCTGGTCAACTTCTGGATCCCGATCCCGATCGGCGGTGCCGCCTACGCCAGCCTGGAGTGGCGCCGCGGCCCGCGCCACGCGGGCCCTAGTGAGTCAGCGAACGGGAGCGAGCCAACGCCCGACGCTTGAATTCGGCCTGGGCCGAGAAGCCCTCGACCGACTGCAGACGACGCCAGCGCCGGTCGGGCCCGAGTAGCCAACTGAAGCGGTCGTCCCGCCACGTCACTTCGAAGGCGTCGCGCAGTTCCTCGCGTGGGCCGGGCGAGCTCACCGGGACGAGGACCTCCACCCGTCGATCGAGATTCCGCTCCATGAGGTCGGCCGAGCCCATGTAGACCGAGTAGCCCACCTCGCCGGGTCGTCCAAAGATCAGGATCCGCGAATGCTCCAGGAACTCACCGACGAGCGAGTGCACCTCGATGCGCTCGGATAGTCCTGGCACCCCGGGCCGCAGGCAGCACAGCGTCCGTACGGCGAGTCGCACCTCGGCTCCCGCCGCGCTCGCCTCGTAGAGGGCGTCGATGATCGCGGGATCGGTCAGGCCGTTCACCTTGATCGCGATGGCCCCGTCGGCCCCCCGATCCCGTTGGACCCGGATGAGCTCGATCACCCGCTCCCGAGTATGGGCTGGGCTCACGATGAGGCGTCGGTAGTCGACCACGCGAGCAAAACCGGTCAGGAAGTTGAAGAGCTCCCCGACGTCGCGGGTCACGTCGGCGTCCGCGGTGAGCAGTCCGAAGTCCTCGTAGGACCGGGCGGTCTTCGAGTTGTAGTTGCCGGTGGCGACGTGGGCGTACCGCATCATTCGATCGCCTTCCTGGCGGACCACTAGCGACGTCTTCGAGTGCGTCTTCAGGCCCACGACGCCGTACACGACGTGGACGCCGGCGTCCTCGAGGGCCTTCGCCCACTCGATGTTGGCGGCCTCGTCGAATCGCGCCTTCAACTCCACGAGCGCCACCACCTGCTTGCCCCGCTCGGCCGCTCGAATGAGGGACCGGACGACCGGCGAGTCCCCCGACGTTCGATACAGCGTCTGCTTGATCGCGACCACCTTCGGGTCCTCGGCGGCCTGGGCCACGAACATCTCCACGGAGTCGCTGAAGGAGTCGTAGGGGTGATGCAGCAACACGTCACCCTCCCGAATCGCCGAGAAGATGTCCCCCACGTGATCGCCCACGAGCAGGCGGGTCGGCGTGAGCGGCGACCATCCCTCACCCTTGAGATCGGGCCGGTCCATGTCGTAGAGGCTCCAGAGGTCGTGTAGGCCAAGTGGGGCGTCACTGACGTAGACGCTCTCGTGGGTCAGGTCGAGCTGGTCGACCAGGAGGTCGAGGAAATCGCCCGACATGCCGCGCTGGATCTCCACGCGCAGCGCCTCCCCGAAGCGTCGCCGGCGCAGTTCGATCTCGAGCGCCACCATCAGGTCGTCGGCCTCGTCCTCCTCGAGGGTGAGGTCGGCATTACGGGTCACCCGGAAGATGTCCGCCCGCCCGATGGACATCCCGGGGAACAACCGGTCGAGGTGGGCGACGATGAGGTCCTCGAGCAGGCACCACCGCCCCGCCCCCGCATTGAGGAATCGGGGCAGCGAGCTCGGAACCTTGACGCGCGCCGAGCGCTCCTCACCCGTCGATTCGTCCCGCACGCTGACCGCGATGTTGAGTGAGAGGTTCGAGATCATGGGGAACGGGTGTCCGGGGTCCACGGCGAGCGGAGTCAACACCGGGTAGACGTTCTGATCGAAGAAGCGCCCGAGGCGCGACCGCTGCTCCTCGTCGAGCTCGCTCACGCGCACGAGATCGATCCCCGCCGCCCGCAGGGCCGGCACGAGGCCGTCGAGCACGATCCGGTCCTGGCGCTCGACGAGGGCGAGCACCCGTTCGCGGATGTCGCTCAACTGCTGGCGCGGTCGAACACCGTCGACCGAGGGCGTCTCCACCCCCGCGGCCACCTTGTCGAGGAGGCTCACGACCCTCACCTGGAAGAACTCGTCGATCATGTCGGCGAAGATGGCGACGAACTTGCACCGCTCGAGTAATGCGAGGTCGGGATCCTCGGCGAGGTCCAACAGGCGCTCTCCGAAGGCCAGGCGTGACAGCTCCCGGCTCGAGAAGCGCTCCGGGCCGTAGGCGGTGACGTCCACCCCGCGCCCCCTCTCGCCCGTAATTTCCGCCATGGTACGACTACTCTAAGAGCGTGGCGAGGCACGCGGCGACGTCTCGGGTGGCGACGCCCACCCCGCAGGACGACGCACCGCGGCCTCGCGCTCGACGGCGGACCGAGTTGGGCCTGCTCGCCCTCGCCTGGATCGTCGTCACCGCCTTCTACTCCCTCGCCTCGCTCGGAGCTCAGGGGACGATGCCGCCACGCCTCTGGCTCTTCCTCGGGGCCCTCGTGGTCATCAGTCTGGTCCTACACGTCGCCGTACGTCGTCTCGCCCCGCTGTCGTCCCAGGTACTGCTGCCCATCGCGATCCTGCTCAACGGCATCGGCTTCGTGGAGATATCACGCTGGAACCCGGTCCGCGCCGGCTACCAGGCCGTGTGGTTCCTCATCAGCGCCGTCGCCGTGGTCGCGACGCTCGCTCTCGTCCGTCACGTGCGCGACCTGGACCGCTACCGGTACCTGACCCTCGCTGGGGCACTCTTCCTGCTCGTCCTTCCCCTCGTCCCGGGCATCGGGGTATCGGTCTACGGCGCGCGGCTCTGGGTGGCCCTCGGACCGCTGTCCTTCCAACCCGTCGAGATCGCGAAGATCCTGCTCGCCTTCTTCTTCGCCTCCTACTTCGCCGCCAACCGCGACCTCCTCTCGACCCCGACCCAGCGCCTGGGCTCGCGAGCCATCGTCGCCCCGCGCGCCCTCCTGCCGATCCTCGGGGCGTGGGGCTTCGCACTGGCCATCCTCGGTGGGGAGAACGACATCGGCTTCGCGATGCTCCTGTTCGTCCTCTTCGTCGCCATGCTCTGGGTCACGACCGGGCTCAAGACCTACGTCGCACTGAGCGTGGGGCTCTTCGCCGTGGGCGCCGCGGTCGCGGCCCAGTTCTTCACCCAGGTGCACGCCCGCGTCAGCCTGTGGCTCGATCCCTGGTCCAGCGCCAACTTCAACTTTTCCCACCAACTCGCCTACGGCTGGTTCTCCCTCGCGGCCGGCGGAATGACCGGGACCGGACTCGGGCTCGGGCAGTCTGGCTCCATCCCCGAGGTCACGTCGGACATGATCTTCGCGGCCCTCGGCGAGGAGCTGGGATTCGTGGGCATCGTGATCATTATCGGACTCTTCGCCCTCTTCGTGGGCGAGGGATTCCGCATCGCCCAGCGCGCCCACTCCGACTACGTCCGTCTCGCCGCGACCGCGCTCACCGCGGTCGTCGGCCTCCAGGCCTTCTTCATCATGGCCGGGATCCTCCGCCTCCTCCCCTTCACCGGCATCGTGCTGCCCTTCATGGCGTACGGCGGGAGCTCGCTGCTCGCCAACTACGTCATCGTCGCCCTACTGCTGCGCATCAGCCACGAGAACGCCGTGGAGCCGCGCGGGGGCGAGATTCGACGCGTCGCCCTCAGGGGTTGAGCGCCGCGAGGACGTCCTCGCGACACAGGATGGGCGCCACGACGGCCTGACGGAGCGCCAGGGTGACGGCGTCCGAGGTTCGGGCGTCCACGACGACGCGCCCCGCGGGGGTCATCAGGTCGAGACTCGCGCGGAACAGACCGCCCTCGGCACTCTCGATGCGGGCGGCCACGACGTCGACCCGTGACGCCGCGAGGACCTGGGCGAACAGCTCGTGCGTGCTCGGGCGTCGGCCCGTCCGGTTGGCGAGCGCCGCCTGGAGGGCCTGCGCGTCGGCCAGGGCCACCGGGATCGACAGCGCGCGGTAGGGCTCCTCGGCTTCGTGGAGATGAAGGGTCGGCGAGGGATCGTCGAGGTCGAAGACGACCGACGAGACCTGCAGGACGCGGTAGGTCGCGTTCTCCTCGCTCACGCGCCACCCCGCCGACGCGACACCGACAGCACGAGGCCACCCGCGGTGTAGAAGACGAGCACCGCCGACCCCCCGTAACTGAGGAGTGGGAGGGGGATGCCGGTCACGGGCATGATCCCCATGGTCATCCCGATGTTCTCGAACGAGCTGAAAGCGAAGAAGATGAAGACGCCCAGTCCGATCACGCGGCCCATGACGTCCCGCGCCGTACGTCCGATGCGGAACATCCGGAAGGCGACGAACGCGAGGAGCAGCACGATCGCCACCGAGCCAATGAAGCCGAGCTGCTCGCCGATCGCGGTGAAGATGAAGTCCGTACGCTGCTCGGGCACGTAGCCGAGAACGGTCTGGAGGCCCCGGAAGAGGCCCGCGCCGTGGAGCCCGCCCGATCCGATGGCGCTCTTCGCGTTCGAGACCTCGTAGATGAGCGGGGCGAGGGCCGGATTGGTCGAGTTCTGGTTGAGGAACGAGACGAACCGATCCACCTGGTACCGGTGGAGCAGCTGGAAGTAGACGGCCCCCGCGACGCCGACCGACCCCATCACCGTGAGGAACCACATGAATCGTGGGGGCACGCCGGCGATCACCATCATGGCCGCCACCACCAGGACGATGATGATCCCCGTGCCCAGATCGGGCTGCAGGATGATCATCCCAAGAGGCACCGCACCCATCACGAGGATCCGGATCACGTCGTACATCGAGAGCCCGTCCGGGCGTCGCTGGACGTAGGTGCTGATGGCGAGTATCAACACGAGGACCGTGAACTCGCTGGGCTGGACCTGAATGAAGCCGAGGTTGTACCAGCGCTGCGCGCCGAGCGCACTCTGACCCGCGACGAAGACTCCCGCCAGGGCGAAGAGCGAGAGGACGTAGAGCGGGGTGGCGAGGACTTCGAGACGCCGGTAGTCGATCCGCGAGACCACGTACATGACGACGATGCCGATGACGACGAACATCCCCTGGCGCTCGAGGTAGTAGTGGGGGTTGAAGCCGGCGTTCGCCAGGGCGGTGCGGGTCGCCGAGTAGATCATGCCGGCCCCGATGATCCCGAGGAGGGAGAGTGCCCCGAACAGCGACCAGTCGAACGGGTCGCGCACCGCCGACCGGCTCGTGATCGCGCTCAGCGTGTCCGTCACGCGATGACCTCCCGGAGTCGCGCTCCGTCCACCGGCCGATCCCACCACCACGACATCTGGCGCGCCGCCTGGTAGGCCAACATTCCCAACCCGTTCGCCGTCGCGCACCCCGCGCCGTCGTAGAGGGCCCGCCACGGTGTGCGGCGAGGCTCATACGTTATATCGACGACGACCGTGCCGGGCCCCGCCCCCCTCTCGAGCTCCGGATCTGGGCGTCCCGTGACCGGAGTCGTGTTGACGACCAGGTCGATCGGTCCGCCGTCATCGTCGGTCACGACGCCGGGGACGAGGTCGGCGAGCTCCCGCGCGGCGTCGGGCCGGCGCGCGCGCACTCGCACGTGGGACCCGCCCCGCACCAGTGCGTCGGCGATGCCGCGGGCGGCCCCGCCGGCCCCGAGCAGAACGACGCGACGGCCGCTCGGGCTGAAGGAGAGTTCGGCCTCGAGGGCGTCCAGCAGACCGGGTCCGTCGGTGTTGGCGCCGAGGAGGCGTCCGTCACGCAGGAGTAGCGAGTTCACGGCCCCCACGCGTGCGGCCACTTCGTCCACGTCGTCGGCCAGGGCCCGTGCGATGCCCTTGAGCGGCATCGTCACCGACAGCGCGTCGAAGCGACCGCCCATCAGTCCGCGTAGCTCGTGGGCCTGGTCCTCGCGCAGTTCGAGGGTCGTGGACTCCCCCTCCAGGTGCGCGAGGGCGAGGCCGGCCTGATGCAGCCGGGGCGAGAGGGAGTGGGCGACGGGAAAGCCGACGACCCCGAGTCGCCACCTCATCCGATCCCCCGCGACGCCGCGAGGCGCTCGTTCGCCAGCTGCTGGGCGCTGGTGTCGGAGAAGGCCATCGTGCCGTCCTTCTTCACCAGGGTGAAGTAGATCCAGTGCCGACTCGCGGCGCTCGACGTGGGGTGCAGGACCGCCGCCAACGCGGAGGTCGAGACCGTGCAGATCGGCGTAGGGGTCAGTCCCGCGTTCAGGTAGGTGTTGTAGGGCGAGGGCACCGTGAGCATCGCCGGCGTCACCGTGCCTCCGTCCATGCCCAGGGGGTAGAGCACCGTCGAGTCCATCTGCAGTGGCATCCCGACGTCCAGTCGGTTGTAGATGACGCGCGCGACGTTCGCCATGTTGCGTACGAGGTAGCCCTCCTTCTCGACGATGGAGGCGGCGACGATCAGGTGGTAGGCGTCGAGCCCGTGGGCCCGCGTGGCGGGCGTGAGGCCGAGGGAGGCGGCCATGGTCGTGAAGCGACCCGTCATCTCGTCGAGCAGTGCCCGCGGGGTCGTACCCGCCGGAACCTGGTACCAGCCCGGGGCGATGAGTCCCTCCAGTCGGCCCGCCGGACGAAACGGGCTGGTCGACGCGGCCGCACTCGCCGCGGCGAGGAACTGCTCGGCGTAGCCGCTTCCCTCGACTGCGGCCACCTGCAGGGCGACCTCGTGCAGGGTGAGACCCGGGACGATGTCGACGCTCGGGGCACTGAGGATGGCCCGCACCGTCGAGAACGACGAGTTCCGATCGAGCGTGTAGTCGCCCGGGTGCACCACCAGGCCGCCGAGCACCAGGGTGTCCAGGCGGAAGGCGAAGGCCGAGCCGATGACGCCCGCCGTCTGGAGTCGCCCGGCCACCACCGCGATGGAGTCGCCCTGACTTACCGTCACCGTGACGGGACTCCCGGGTCGGCCCAGAGGATACGCCTGGTACAGGAACCAGCCCACGGCCGCGAGCACCACGACGGCGAGCGACCCGATCGCCACCACGAGCGCGCGCCTACGACTCATGCAGCCACTCCAGGTAACTCTCGAGCATCACCGTGGCGGCCGCACTGTCGACGCGGTCGCGATGGGACTCGGTTCGGTGCCCGGCCGCGTGCAGGTGCCGCGTCGCCTCGCGCGTCGTCAGGCGCTCGTCCCACTGGATCACCGACGTGTGGTGGAGGGAGTCGCGTAACGCCTGGTACAGGGTGTCGGCGAGGAGGGTGCTCGACGTCTCGCGCCCCGAGAGGGCCACCGGTCGTCCCACGACGACGAGGTCCACCGACTCCTCCTCCACCAGTTGCCCGATCATGACGGGCAGGTGCTCTCCGACCTCGAGCGCCGGTCGAGGAAAGGCCATCGAACGAGCCGAGTCCGTGATCGCCACGCCACAGCGCCGAGATCCCGGATCCAGCCCGAGGATGCGCCCCATCGTTACGCTCGGGCGGCCGCCACCACGCGGTCGATACCCTCGAGGTCGCGTCCGCCGGCCAGGGCCAGCCGGGACGATCCTCCCCCGCCTCCGCCAACCAGGGGCGCCAGCTCTCGCACGAGCGCGACCGCGTCCTCGCTGTCGGCCGTCGCCACGGCCAGCGCCACTTTGCCCTCGTGGGCCCCGACGAGGACGACCCGACGTCGGCCACGGGCCTGGACGTCGCGCGCGAGGCCCCGGAGCTGTTCTCCCGATAGCCCGTCTACGCGAGCCACCACCACCGGCTCATCGCCCCGACTCAACTCGTCGGCGAGGGCGGTGAGACGTGCCTGGCGCAGCGAGCCGATCTCACGCTCGAGGTCTCGCTGACGGGTGAGGACCCGCTCGAGCGCCCCGAGGATGTCGTCCTGGGAGGTCTTCAGCGCGCCGGCGACCGCGGCCACGGCCCGCTCCAACTCGGCCGTCCGCCGAGCCGCACCGAGCCCACTGACCGCTTCCAGTCGACGAGTGTTCGCCCCGATCGATCCCTCGCTGACGAGTTGAATCTGACCGATGTCGCCCAGGCGGTCGACGTGGGTGCCCCCGCAGAACTCCAGGCTGTGCGGCCCGGCCCGAACGACGCGCACGCGCTCGCCGTACTTGTCTCCGAAGAAGGCGACGGCCCCCATGGCCTCGGCGTCGCGCTTGGACGTCTCGATCGTGTCGACGGAGCTGTTCGCGACGATGTCGGCGTTCACCATGTCGAGCACGGCCGCGACCTCCTGGGCCGCGAGACCCGTGCCGTGGGCGAAGTCGAAGCGCAGACGCTCGGGCCCCACCCACGATCCCTGCTGACGTACGTGGTCGCCGAGCACGGCACGCAGTCCCGCGTGCAGCAGGTGCGTCGCCGTGTGATTGCGTCGCGTGGCCTCGCGCCGCTCCGGGTCAATGGTGGCGACGGCGACCTGGCCCGGCAGCACCTCGCCGACCACTCGCCCGCGGTGGGCGACCAGTCCGCCCGCGACCGACTGGGTGTCCTCCACGACGAATCGACCCGTCTCGGTGACCACCGTCCCCCGATCGCCCACCTGTCCTCCGGACTCGGCGTAGAACGGCGTCTCCTCCAAGAAGAGCTCCGTCGTCCCGTCGTCGGCGCTGAGCAGGGCCACCACGCTCGTCTCGATCGAGTAGTGGGAGAGGTCACGGCCGAGGAAGGTCGTCACGCCGTAGCGCTCGACGAGGTCCCGGTACTGCGCGTCGTCGGCGACCCGAAGGGTCTTCGCCGCCGCGCGAGCCCGATCCCGCTGGGCCGCCATGGCGGCGTCGAAGCCGACTCGGTCGATCTCGAGGCCGCTCTCCGCGGCGATCTCCGCCGTGAGTTCGACGGGGAATCCGTGCGTGTCGTGGAGTCGGAACGCGACGTCGCCGGGGATGACCGTCGCACCCGTCGCGGCGAGATCCCCTCGGGCCTCGTCGAGCAGCGACATTCCGGTGCGGAGCGTGCGGGCGAATCCGGCCTCCTCCCGCTCGAGCACCTCGACGATGAGGTCCCGGTCCCGGCCGAGCACCGGGTAGGCGTCGCCCATCTTCTCGATGGTCGCCTCGACGAGAGGTGCGACGAGGGAGGCGTCCGAACCGGATCGGCGAGCGGCGAGAATCGCCCGACGCACGATGCGCCGCAGCACGTAGCCCCGGCCCTCGTTGGACGGGAGTACGCCGTCGGCCACGAGCATCGTCATCGCCCGACCGTGCTCGGCGATACGTCGGATCGCGATGTCGGTCGCCGCGTCACGTCCGTAGGGCGCGTCAACGGCCCGACTCGCCGCGTCGAGCAGCGGGGTGAAGAGATCCGTCGCGAAGACTGACTCGACCCCGTTCAGGATCGAGAGCACTCGCTCGAATCCGGCGCCGGTGTCGATGTTCTTCGTCGGCAACTCGGTGAGGGACGCCCCCGGTCCCCGTTCGTACTGCATGAAGACGAGGTTCCAGAACTCGATGAACCGGTCGTCACCGCCGAAGGCCGGACCACCGTCCGCCCCGAAGGCGGGCCCCTTGTCGTAGAAGATCTCCGAGCACGGTCCGCACGGCCCCGAGTCCCCCATGCCCCAGAAGTTGTCCTCGTCGAGGCGCTGGATCCGCTCGGGTCGCACGCCGATCGTGTCGCGCCAGATCGCCTCGGCGTCGTCGTCCGAGACGTGGACCGTGACCCACAGCCGCTCGGGATCCAGTCCGAAGCCCTCGGTGATCAGGCCCCACGCGAATTGGATCGCCCCCTCCTTGAAGTAGTCCCCGAAGGAGAAGTTCCCCATCATCTCGAAGAACGTGAGGTGGCGCTGGGTCGTGCCGATGATGTCGATGTCGGGAGCGCGGAAGCACTTCTGGACCGACACGGCTCGCGGGAAGGGTGGGGTCTCCTCCTGGAGGAAGTACGGCTTGAACGGCACCATGCCCGCGATCGTGAACAGCAGCGACGGGTCGTGAGGGATCAGGCTCGCCGAGGGGACGACCGTGTGGCCCCGGTCGGCAAAGTAGGTCAGGAAAGTCGAGCGAAGGTCCGCGGCGTCCACGGGTTCACTCTACCGGGGGGTATCCGCGGCATCGGGGCCGAGGCCCCGGGTGCGGTCCCGCCACGCGGCGACGCGGGGCCCCTCGGCCCCGTGCTCGACCGGATCGACCAGACGCCGTCCCACCAGCGAGTCCGGCAGGTAGGTCTGCTCCACCCAGCCCCGCGGATCGTCGTGCGGATAGCGGTAGCCCTCGCCGAAGCCCTCGCGGGCCGCCCCCGCGTAGTGGGCGTCGCGCAGGTGCGTCGGGACGTCGGCCCCGAACTCCCGAACGGCCCGCGTCGCGGCCTCGAGGGCCCGCGTCGCCGTGTTGCTCTTCGGTGCGAGGGCGAGGGCGAGGGTGGCGTGAGCGAGGGTGAGGCGCGCCTCCGGGAGTCCGATGAACTCGACCGCCCGTGCGGCGGCCTCTGCGACGAGCAGGGCGCGGTCGTCGGCGAGCCCGATGTCCTCACTCGCGAGGATCACCAGGCGTCGGGCGATGAATCGCGGGCTCTCCCCGTTCTCGAGCATCGCGACGAGCCAGTAGACGGCGGCGTCGGGATCCGATCCACGAATCGACTTGATGAACGCGCTCGCCTGGTCGTAGTGGCTGTCACGCGACTGGTGGTAGACGCGGCCGTCGCGCGCCCGGGCCACGTCCTCGCGAGTCACGCGCGAGCGGTCGTGTCCTCGCGCCAGGATGATCGCCGTCTCGAGCGTGGTGAGCACCGCGCGCGCATCCCCGTCCGCCCCGTCGACCAGGGTCTCGACGGCGTCGTCGTCCACTTCGACGTTCCGGTACTCGGCCGCCCTCGCGACGAGGTGCGAGAGGTCCGCGTCGGCGAGGCGCCGCAGACGCCACAGGGTGGAGCGACTGAGGAGGGCGGCGTTCACTTCGAAGTAGGGGTTCTCCGTCGTCGCGCCAATGAGGACCACCTCACCGGCCTCGGTCGCGGGCAGGAGAAGGTCCTGTTGAGCACGGTTGAAGCGGTGGACCTCGTCGATGAACAGCACCGTTCGCTGCCCCGTCTCCCCCCGCCGTTGACGCGCCCGCACGAGCGCCTCGCGCACCTCGCGTACGCCGCTCGTCACGGCGGAGAGGCTCTCCATCGAGTAACCCGCCCCCCCGGTCACCAAACGGGCGATCGTGGTCTTGCCGGTCCCCGCCGGCCCCCACAGGATCATCGAGGTGAGACGGCGCGCCTCGACCATTCGACGTAGGGGGCCGTCGGAACCGACCAGGTGCTCTTGCCCCACGACGTCGTCGAGCGTTCGCGGGCGCAGGTCCTCGGCGAGAGGGGCCTCCTCACGCCGTCGCTGCTCGGCGGCCTCGTCGAACAGCGACGTCAGCGGGCCTTCGGGACGGGCGCGAGGTGCAGCTCGCGCAACTGGCGACCGGTGATCGCCTTGGGCGCCCCGGTCATCTGATCCGTCCCCGACTGGGTCTTCGGGAAGGCGATGACCTCGCGAATATTCTCCACGCCCGCGAAGATCGCCGTCAGGCGGTCGATGCCGAAGGCGAAACCGGCGTGGGGCGGGGCCCCGTAGCGGAAGGCCCCGAGCAGGAACCCGAAGCGGGTCTCCGCCGTCGCCGCGTCGATCCCCAGCGCGCGGAACACCCTCTCCTGGATGTCCGCCCGGTGGATGCGCACGGAACCGCTACCCAGCTCCCAGCCGTTGAGGACGAGGTCGTAGGCCTGCGAGCGTACGGTCAGCGGGTCCGTCTCGAGCTGGTCGATGTCGTCCGGGTGCGGCATCGTGAAGGGGTGGTGGGCGGCCATGAGATTGCCGTCGTCGTCGCGGCCCTCGAACATCGGGAACTCCGTCACCCACAGGTAGCGATGGGGTCCGGCGCTCACCGGTGGGGCACCGAGCGCGAGGCGCAGGGCTCCCAGGGTGCGACAGGCGAGGGTGTGCTCGTCGGCGACCGCGAGCACGAGATCGCCCTCGCGAGCGCCGTCGACGCTGGCGATCGCTCGCGACTCCGCCTCACTCAGGAACCGAGCCAGGGGGCCGTCGGGCCCCTCAGCGCTCAGGCGGAACCAGGCGAGGCCCTTCGCTCCGAGAGCCTTCGCCTGCTCGGTGAGCACGTCGAGGCGGGCGCGAGTCAGGGCCGCCCCCTCGGGCACCCGGATCGCCTTGACGACCGGCGCGCTGAAGGCCTTGACCGCGGTGCCCGCGAACTCGGCTGAGAGGTCCTGGAGCACCATGCCGAAGCGGAGGTCCGGCTTGTCGGTGCCGTAGAGGTCGAGAGCCTGTCGCCACGTCATCGTGACGATCTCGCTCGGTCGCTCCCCCGTCGCCGCCTCCGCCGCGTCGAGGACCGCGCGCGAGACGAAGCGCATGATGTCCTCCTGGGTGACGAAGCTCGCCTCGAGGTCGAGCTGGGTGAACTCGAACTGGCGGTCGGCCCGCAGGTCCTCGTCGCGCAGGCATCGCGCGATCTGGTAGTAGCGGTCGAATCCCCCGACCATGAGGAGCTGCTTCGCGATCTGGGGGCTCTGGGGCAGGACGTAGTACTCCCCGGGGTGCAGGCGCGAGGGCACGACGAACTCGCGCGCCCCTTCGGGGGTCGGAGCCCACAGCAGCGGGGTCTCGACCTCGCAGAACCCCTGGTCGTCCATGGCGGCCCGCAGTGCCCGGTTCACCGTCGCCCGTAGCCGTAGGTTCTCCTGCATCGATTCGCGGCGCAGGTCGAGGTAGCGGTAGCGCAGCCGCACCGCCTCGTCGGTCTCGACACGGTCGTCGAGGGGGAACGGCGGCGGTTCGGCGCCGGCGAGGAGCTCGACCTCGCACTCACCCAGCTCGACCTCTCCGGTCGCCAGTCGCTCGTTGCGCGTTCCCTCGGGACGTTCGCGGACCGTTCCCGTGATCCGCACCACGTACTCGGGCCGCACGTCGACCGATCCGTCCACGACCGCCTGCACGATGCCGCTGCGGTCCCGCACGTCGACGAAGGCGAGGTGCTCACCGTGCTCACGACGCCGCGCGACCCACCCGCAGACGGTGATTCGGGTCCCGATCAGGTCGGTCCCGACGGTTCCGCAGAGGCGGTCCCGCAGACTGGTCGCGTCGAAGTTCGTCACTCGTGGCCCTCCAAGACCGTTCGCACCGCGTCGGCGACCCCCCCGCGCGCCACGCGCCACTGCGTCGACTCACTCGCACGCAGGTCCCTCATCGTAACCTCGCCGGCAGCGAGCTCCTGGGGGCCCACGAGCACCGCCACGCGCGCTCCGGAGCGGTCGGCCAGCTTCATCTGAGCCTTCATCGACCGCCCGTCGACCGCCCGGCTCACCGCGACCCCCAGGCGGCGTAACTCGTCGGCGAGGACCGTGGCCTCCTCCCCGCCGGTCGTGTCGACGACGAAGCAGTCGGGACCCCGTTCGATCAGGGCCTCGGTCACGCCTTCGGCGGCGCGGGCGAGGAGCAGCCGCTCGATGCCGCTGCCGAAGCCGACTCCACTGACGTCGGGCCCCCCGAGAGCGGCGGCGAGCTGGTCGTAGCGCCCCCCGCCCCCGATCGCGTTCTGGGCCGCGTCGAGAGCGTCGGACACGAACTCGAAGGTCGTGCGGGTGTAGTAGTCGAATCCTCGGACGAGTCGGGGGGCCCGCTCCCACGCGATGCCCAGCCGGTCGAGCCCCCGCGTCACCAGGCCGAGGTGATCCCGACAGGCGTCGCAGAGGTGATCCGGCAGCATCGGACCGTCGTCGGTCACCGCCACGCACGCCGGCTTCTTGCAGTCGAGCACGCGCAGGGGGTTTCGGTCCCACGTCGCTCGGTGGTCGTCACAGAGATCGTCCCGACGCGCCGACAGGTGAGCCCGCAACAGTCCCACGTACTCGCCCCGGCAGACGTCGTGACCCATCGAGTTCACGAGCAGGCGCACCCGTCGCAACCCGATCGCGGCGTAGAAGCGCTGGGCGAGGGCGATCACCTCGACGTCCACCTGAGCATCGTCGCTGCCGAGAGCCTCGACGCCGAGCTGGTGGTGCTGGCGGTAGCGGCCGGCCTGGGGGCGCTCGTAGCGGAACGCCGGCGTGACGTACCACGCCCGCCACGGCGTCACCGGGTGGTGCTGCACGAAGGCCCTCACCACCGAGGCCGTCCCCTCAGGGCGGAGTGCGTAGGTCCGGTCGCCCCGATCGGTGAAGACGTACATCTCCTTCGTCGCGACCTCGCTGGCCTCCCCGATCCCGCGATGGAAGACCGCCACGTCCTCGAACATGGGCGACAGCACCAGTCCGAAGTCGTAGCGGTTGGCGAGGTCGGCGAAGGTCCCGATCACCCCTTCCCAGAGGGCCGAGTCCGGGGACAGGACGTCGTGGGTGCCGATGGGGGCGCGGAGGTCGTCGGTCATGAGCCCTTGTTCTGTCCGGGAAGCTGGCGAAACGCGTCGAAGACCCCATCCACGGACTTGAGGGCCGAGAGCAGGCTGGCCAGGTGGGCCGGGTCGGCGAGTTCCACGTCGAAGACCATGCGGACGATGCGCGAGCCCGAGGTCGTCGTCGAGCTGGACACGATGTTGAGGTGGTACTCCGCGACGACCTTCGACACGTCGAGCAGGAGCCGCGAGCGGTCGAACGCGAGGACCTCGAGCACGGCCCGGAAGCGCCCGCCCGCGCTGCCGTCCCACTCCACGTCGATGACCCGCTCCCCTAGCCGGTGCGCCAGCGCGACCGCGTTCGAGCAGTCGTCGCGGTGGACGGAGACGCCCCGACCCTGCGTGATGAATCCCATGATGGGATCGCCCGGGACCGGCGAACAGCACCGCGCCAGGTGCACCATGACGTCGTCGAGCCCCTCCACGTAGACGCCGACCGAGCGTCGATTGGATCGCCCGGTCCGCGGCATCTTCGTCACGGTGGTCGGCAACTGCTCGACGTCGCCGCCGTGGAGCTCTCGCTCCAGGCGCTGCACGACCGCCACGCTCGAGATGTGTCCTCCGTCGATCGCCATCAGCAGCGCGTCGAGATCCTCCAGGTTGAGCGAGCGCACGACGGCTTGCAGGGCGCTCGAGGCGAAGGAGGTCGCGATCGGGAGACCCTCGCGCCGGAGCGCCTTGGTTAACTCGTCCCTCCCCGACTCAATGGCGTCCTCGCGTCGCTCGCGCTGGAACCACTGGCGGATCTTCGATCGAGCCCGTGATGACTTGGCGATGTGGAGCCAGTCGCGCGATGGTCCGGCCGACTCGTTCTTGCTCGTGACGATCTCCACCACGTCCGCCGAGTGAAGTGGCGTATCGAGCGGAACGAGACGGCCGTTCACCTTCGCGCCGACGCAGCGGTGACCGACCTCAGTGTGCACCGCGTAGGCGAAGTCGATCGGGGTGGCCCCTTCGACCAGGGCGATCACTCGACCCTTGGGCGTGAAGACGTAGACCTCGTCGTGTCCGAGGTCCAGTTTCAGGGCCTCGAGGAAGGCGATCGGGTCGTCCTCCTCACGCTCGACGTCGGCGAGGCGTTGCATCCAGGCGATCTCCTTCGCCGAGGCGCCCTCCTTGTAACCCCAGTGGGCCGCGATGCCGAACTCGGCCCGTCGGTGCATCTCCTGAGTGCGCACCTGAACCTCGACCGACTTGCCGCGCGGGCCGATGACGGTCGTGTGCAGCGACTGGTACAGGTTGAACTTCGGGGAGTTGATGTAGTCCTTGAACCGGCCCTGGACCGGCGACCAGAGGGCGTGGATCGCTCCGAGAACGGCCCAGCAGTCCCGCTCCTCCTCGACGACCACGCGGAGCCCGACCAGGTCGAAGATCTCGTCAAACTCCTTGCCGCCGACCACCATCTTCTCGTAGATGCTCCACAGGTGCTTCGGTCGACCCCGCACGTCCGCGTCGATCTGGAACGACTCGAGCTTTGACACCAGCGCGTCCATCACCTCCGCGAGGTACGCCTCACGCTCCGGCTGGCGAGCAGCCACCATCTGCTCGATCTCCGCGTAGCGCTTGGGGTGCAGCGTGGCGAAGCTCAGATCCTCGAGCTGCCACTTGACCTGCTGGACTCCGAGCCGGTGTGCCAGGGGCGCGTAGACGTCGAGGGTCTCCTGAGCAATCGCCCGCTGACGGTGCATCGGCATGACCGAGATCGTTCGCATGTTGTGCAGACGGTCGGCCAGTTTGATGAGCAGCACTCGCCAGTCACGCGCCATGGCGATGAACATCTTGCGGATCGTGGCGGCCTGCTGGGCCTCCTTCGAGTCAAACTCGAGGCGATCGAGTTTCGTGACGCCGTCGACGACGGCCGCCACCTGTTCGCCGAACTCCTCGGCGAGCCAGGCCGTGGTGATGCCCGTGTCCTCGACGGCGTCGTGGAGCAGGGCCGCCGCGATGGTTGGCGCGTCCAGTCCCAGGTCCGCCACGATATTCGCGACCGCGATGGGATGCGTGACGTAGGGCTCGCCCGTGCGCCGCAACTGGCCCTCGTGGGCCGCGATCGCCGCCTCGCCGGCCCGCCGGATGATCGACGCGTCGCCGTCGACGTGATGCTCGAGGAATCGCGACGTCAGCCGGTCTACGGACGCGAGCAGGGCCCCGTCCGTCGCCGAGCGCGAACTGACGTTCACCATAGGCGCAGCCTAATGGCCGCCTAGCGTCGCTTCGGGCGCCGTCCCCGCGGCTGCACCGCCGGACGCTCACCGTTCGAGGAACCGGTCGTCCGCGCGACTCGCGACGACCCGTCGGTACCGAGCAACGCTGCCGCCGCCGGCGTCAGGGCGTGACGCTCCGCTCGCGCCGCCACTCGCGCCGCGAGGTCACGGTAGCGAGGCTCGCGCTCCTTCAAGACGACGAGCAGCGGACTGGCGATGAAGATCGACGAGTACGCCCCACTGATCAAACCGACGACCAGGGCGAGCCCGTAGTTCTGCAGCGTCGTGGCTCCGAGGATGTACGCGCCCACGATGAGGACCGAGACGACCGGCAGGATCGCGACCAGCGAGGTGTTGATCGACCGCGCGAGTGTCTGGTTCATCGACAGGTTCACCATGTCGCCGTAACTCAGCTCGCCACCCTTCAGGATGCCTCCGGTGTTGTCCCGCACGCGGTCGAACACGACCACGGTGTCGTAGAGCGAGTACCCGAGGATCGTCAAGATCGCGATAACCGTGTCCGGCGTGATCTGGAACCCGAACAACGAGTAGACGCCCACCGTCACGAGCAGGTCGTGGATCATCGCCGCGAAGGCGGCCAGGGCCATCTTGGGCTCGAAGCGGAAGCTGATGTAGGCGATAACCGCGACGAAGAAGACGAGCAGCGCCTCGAGGGCCCGTCGAGTGATCTGACCTCCCCAGGTGGGTCCGACGTTCGCGGTGGAGACCTGGTTCGACGCGACGCCCGCCACCTTGGCGAGGGCGTTCACCACGTCGCTCGTCACCGTCTGCTGCTGGCTAGCCGACAGGTTGTTGATGTCCGCGGTGACTTGATAGGTGTCCGCGCCCAACTTCTCGACGACGGGCTGACGCAGGCCCGCTCCCTGAGCGGCCTGAGTGATCGCACTCACCGAGCTGTGCGGGGCGAGGACCTCCCAGCTGCTCCCCCCCTTGAAGTCAATGCCCAGGTTGAAACCGCGAATGCCGAGCGACACCACGCCCAGCACGATGATGACGAGTGACGCGGTGAACCACCACCGACGGCGCCCGACGAAGTCGAAGGTCGTGAGGCCCCGGTAGATGCGTCCGAGGCGTCCGGGCTGCTCGCTCATTGCTCACTCCCCACCGCGAGTCCCGCCGCCATCGACAGGGCGCTCGTCGTGTCGCTGCTACGCCGTCCGAGGAGGATGACCAGGGGGCGCGTGAAGTACCACGTGATGAGGATGTCGAGCAGGGTCGACAGCCCCAGGAAGAAGGCGAAGCCTCGTACGTCGCCCACGGCGATCAGGTAAAGGAGGATCGCGGCGAGCAGGCTCACCGTGTCGGCGGCGAGGACGGTCCGCCACGCCGACCGGAACCCCCGGTCCACCGAGGTGCGGATCGAGCGACCCGCTCGAGTCTCGTCTTTCAACCGCTCGAAGTACACGATGTAACTGTCCACCGTGATGCCGATCGAGACGATCAGGCCCGTCACGCCGGCGAGCGTGAACGTTGGCGCGATCGAGGTGTGCCCGAGGGCCGAGATGATCGCCCACAACAGCGACCCGGTGATCCCGAGTCCGAGGACGATGACGAGTCCCAGCAAGCGGTAGTAGATGATCGTGTAGATCAGCACGAGCAGCAGACCCACGAGGCCCGCGCTCAGACCGGCGACGAGGGCGCTGTGACCCAGGGTTGGCGAGACCGTCGTCGTCGTCAGGGCGACCAGACGTACCGGCAGGGCGCCGTACTGCATAGCAATCGCCAGGTTCTTCGCCGACGACTCGGTGAACGATCCCGAGATCTCACCCTGGCCCTGGAACGAGCTGAACGCGGCCTGGTTGGGCTGGATCAGCGGGGCCGACTGGACGACGCCGTCCAACTCGATCGCGAGCTCCGCGTGGAAGTTGGCCTGCGCCACCCGGTCCCACGCCGGGCTACCGGCACCCGTCAGGGTGTAGTTGACGACCCAGGCGCCTACCTGGTTCTGCTGCGCCACGGCCGTCTTCACGGCGGTACCGGTGAGCTGCGCCGGTCCCAGCACGTAACGCGTCGAGGAACCGAGGCCCGGCAGGACCACGGACTTCGCGGGGTTGTCCTGGTTCGGCGGCGTCGAGGCGATGTTCGCGTACTGCGGGTCCAGCCCGATGTTGTTCGTCGGCGCGCCCGTGGAGGTGTTGACGGCGAGATTCGCCGCCGACATCAGGTACTGCGCCCCACACGCCGGGACGTTCGTGGCCACCTTCGCCTTACTCGAGGCGGCGACCGTCTGGCACAGCACCGGGCGAAACAGCAGCTGGGCCGTCTGGCCGACCTCGGCGAGAACCGTCCGGGCATCCGCGACGCCGGGGACGCTGACCACTACGTCCTTGCCCTGGAGGTTGACCGTCGCTCCAGAGACACCGAGTCCGTTGACGCGATTGCTCAAGATGTTGACGACCTCTTGCATGTTCGCCTGGGACGTGTTCGTTGCGGGCTTGTAGACGACCGACAGGCCCCCCGCCAAGTCCAGACCCAACTTCGGGCCCCAGCCGGCCAGCATCGTCGCGCCGAGCGCGCCGAGCGAGATGACGATCGAGAGCAGCAGGCTGACGACCAGCGATCGCCGAGCCCCGACGGGCGAAGCCATCAGGAACGACCTCCGTCGCTCGGCGGCTCCTCCTCACCGGACTCCTGGGCTTCCGGAGCGGCCGGAGCTGGCGGATCGAACCGTCGCGCGATGGCCGACGGGACGAACTCGAGCTCCACGCCACTTTCGCTGCGCAGGGTGACGAGTCCCTCCTCGCGGCGCACGATGGTGCCGACGAAGCCACCCACCGTCTGAGCGCGCTCCCCGATCTCCACGTTCCGAGCTTCGGCCCGCTGGGCCTTCTGACGCTTCGAGCGAGGGCGCAGGTACAAGAAGTAGACGGCGCCGAAGAGCACGAGATAGATCAGCAGCACCATCGACGACGATGAACTCTTGACGGCTGCGAGCATTGGGCGACCTTCTTCCGGATAAGCCTCCGAAACTCTAGTCCAGGGACCCGACGCGACTAGACCAACCCGCCACCCGGCGGCCGTCGGCCCAGGTGGACGTAGGCGCGCTCGGTCGCGAGGCGCCCCCGGGGCGTTCGGATCAGCAGGCCCTCGCGCATCAGGAAGGGCTCGTAGGCCTCCTCGAGCGTCGCCGGCTCCTCGCCCAGCGCGTGGGCGAGGGTCGTGAGTCCTACCGGCAGACCCGCGAAGGCGCCACACAGGGCATCGAGGATCCGTCGGTCGAGACGATCGAGTCCGCGCTCGTCGATGCCGAAGATCCCGAGCGCCTCACGCGCCGTCTCCTCATCGATCCCGTCCCGGCCCCGCACCGCCGCGACGTCGCGCACGCGGCGCAGGAGTCGATTCGCGATCCGGGGCGTCCCCCGGCTCCGACGAGCGATCTCGCCGGCGGCCGGTGCCGAGATGGACACGCCGAGCAGATCGGCCGAGCGCCCAACGATCCTCTCCAGGTCGCCCACCTCGTACAGCTCGAGCTGAGCGACGAGCCCGAAGCGATCGCGTAGCGGCGCCGCGACCAGCCCCGTGCGCGTCGTCGCCCCCACGAGGGTGAACGGGGGCAGGTCGAGTCGAATCGACCGAGCCGACGGTCCCCGCCCGATCAGGACGTCCAGTCGCCGATCCTCCATCGCGGGGTAGAGCACCTCCTCGACGGCGCGCGGGAGCCGGTGGATCTCGTCGACGAACAAGACGTCACCGGGTGCGAGGTCGGTCAGTAGCGCCGCGAGGTCGCCGGGCCGCGTGAGGACCGGTCCCGAGGTGACCCGCAATCCCGCCCCCATCTCGTGAGCCACGATCGAGGCGAGCGAGGTCTTTCCCAGTCCCGGTGGTCCCGCGAAGAGAATGTGGTCGACTACCTGTCCACGCCCGCGAGCGGCGCCGAGCACGATCTCCAGGTGCTCGATGAGGTCGCGTTGACCGACGAAGTCTCGCAGGCTCGCGGGACGCAGCGACGCCTCGGTCCGACGTTCGGTCTCGCCGGCGTCGGGTCGCACCAGGGAGAGGTCGCTCTCCTCGACGCTCACGTCCGCCCCAGGATCCGTAGAGCCTCGCGCAGCGCCTGCGCCTCGTCGTCGGGCAACGTCACGCCATCGAGGCGGCGCAGGTCCGTCGGCCCGTAGCCGAGGCGTCGCAGGGCGTCGGCGAGGTCTCCGCCGAGCGACGTCGCCTCGTCGGCGAGCTTGCCGCGCAATTCGAGGACGATTCGCTGCGCCGTCTTCGCCCCAACGCCCGGCACCGTGGTGAGGGCGGCCACGTCGCCGGCGTCGATCGCCGCGACCAGGCGCTCGCGCGTCATGGTCCGCAACGCCGCGAGAGCCGTCGAGGGTCCCACCCCCGGGGTGGCCAGCAACGTGGCGAAGAGTCGTCGCTCCGCGTGACTCGCGAATCCGTAGAGCACGATCGCGTCGTCGCGAACCACGGTGTAGACGGCGACGCTGACCGACTCACCGGACCGGGGAGGCGTGGCTGAGGCGAGGTGCACCTCGTAGCCGACACCCTGCACGTCGAGGACCACGATGCCGTCGTCCAGGTGCTCCCCCACGACACCGCGCAGCGCCGCGATCACGCCGTCGCCCCCGCGAGGCGCTGCTCCGTGCGCGTGGTCGTCAGCCAGGTGATGGCCAGCGCCAGCGCGTCGGCCGCGTCCGGTGGGCGCGGGATCTCGTCGAGCCCGCACAACCGCGCCACCATCTCTTGGACCTGGGTCTTCGTGGCCGCGCCATAGCCGGTCACCGCGAGCTTGACCTCCTGGGCCGTGAACTGACGTACGGGCCGACCACTCTCCACGGCGAGGGCGATGGCGACGCCGCTCGCCTGCGCGACGGGGATCGCCGTGCGAGCGTTGCGCTGGAAGAAGACGCGCTCCACCACGACCACGTCGGGCCGCAGGTCGTCGAGTAGTCCTCGCATGGACCGAGCCACGTCGGCTAGGCGCTCCTCGACGGGGTCCTCCGCCGGCGTACGGATGACCCCGGCCCGCACGGCACGAAACGCCTCCGGACCGTCGAGACCACCCTCGACCAGCCCGAACCCACAACGGGTCAGGCCCGGGTCGATTCCGAGGACGAACACGTGTTCGACTCTACCAACCCGCCGTCGCGCGCTCGGGGACGCTACTCCTCGAAGGCCGCCATCACCTCGTCGGCGATGTCGAAGTTGCCGTAGACGTTCTGGACGTCATCGTGGTCGTCGATGGCGTCCATCAGGCGTAAGACCTTCTTGGCCTCGCCCTCGTCGGTGACGGGAATCGAGTTCTGGGGCACCAGGGTCAGGTCGGCACTGGTCACCGCCACCCCGAAACCCTCGAGCGCATCGCGAACCTGCGCCAGTTCGTGGGGCTCGGTGATGACCGTCGCACCCTCCGGACTCGCGGTGAAGTTCTCGCCGCCCGCCTCGAGCACCCACTCGAGCATCTGGTCCTCGTTGACGGGTCCCCTGACCTCGATGACGCCCTTGCGGTCGAACTGCCAGGACACGGCCCCGGGCTCGGCGATCGAGCCGCCCATCTTCGAGAAGAGGTGCTTGATCTCGGCGCTCGTGCGGTTCCGGTTGTCGGTCAACGTCTCGACGATCACCGCGACACCCCCCGGGGCGTAGCCCTCGTAGGTCACGGCCTCGTAGCGCGCGCCATCCAACTCACCGGTCCCACGCTTGATCGCTCGCTCGATCGTGTCGATGGGCACCGAGGCGTCGCGCGCCTTCTGGTACATGGTGCGCAGTGCGGAGTTGGCGTTCGGATCTCCTCCGCCCTCACGCGCCGCGACTTCCACCTGGCGGATCAACTTGGCGAAGACCTTGGCGCGCGCGGAGTCCTTGGCGCCCTTGCGATGCTTGGTCGTCGCCCACTTGGAATGGCCGGACATGCTTCCTCCTGCCCCACGGGGCTCGCAAATGCTACCGGAGAATGGTCACAGGGACGCCACGAAGGCGGCGTGGATCGCGCGGTTGTCGGTGAGTTCGGGGTGGAAACTGCAGCCCCAGTGGCGACCCTGACGCACGAGAACCGGCGCCGGCCCGTCACCGTGGTCGTGCGAGGCGAGGATCTCGACCCCCTCACCCGTCGCCACGATTCGCGGCGCCCGAATGAAGACGCCGGGCACGTCGCCGATGCCCGCCACCCTCACCGTGGTCTCGAAGCTGGCGACCTGGCGTCCGTACCCGTTACGGCGCACCGTCACGTCGAGGGCGCCGAAGCTCCACTGATCGCTACGGCCGTCGAGGACGTGGCCCGCGAGCATGATCAGTCCCGCGCAGGTCCCGAAGACCGCGAGGTCGGTGGCGATGGCCTCACTCAGGGGCTGGCGCAGCTCCGAGGTCACGAGCAGCCGTGCCATCGTGGTCGACTCCCCGCCGGGGATGACGATCCCTCTCAGGCCGACGAGATCGGTCGGACGCCGCACCAGTCGGGCCTCGTATCCGAGATCCCCGAGCGCCGCCACGTGCTCGCGCACATCGCCCTGGAGGGCGAGCACGCCGACGGCGACCACTACCAGCCGCGCTCGGCCAGCCGCTGCTCGAGCGACGCCAGCTCGGCGCCACGCATCGCCGCCCCGAGTCCCGTCGAGACCTTGGCCAGAGTCTCGGCGTCACGGAAGTGCGTCGCCGCCTCGACGATCGCCTCGGCCATCCGACGCGGATCCTCGCTCTTGAAGATTCCCGATCCCACGAAGACGGCTTCCGCGCCGAGCTGCATCACGAGCGACGCGTCGGCCGGGGTCGAGATCCCTCCCGCACAGAACATCGGGACGGGCAGGTGTCCGGTCTCGGCGACCTCGCGAACGAGCGGCAGCGGAGCCTGCAGATCCTTCGCCAGCGCGTAGAGCTCCGCCTCGTCGGCGGTCGCGAGTCGTCGCATCTGCGCGTTGATCGTCCGCAGGTGCCGTACCGCCTCGACCACGTTGCCGGTTCCCGCTTCGCCCTTCGAACGGATCATGCACGCCCCCTCACCGATGCGCCGCAACGCCTCGCCGAGGTTCGTGGCCCCGCACACGAAGGGGACCGTGAAGGCCCACTTGTCGATGTGATTCTCTTCGTCGGCCGGCGTGAGGACCTCCGACTCGTCCACGTAGTCGACGCCCAGGGCCTGGAGGATCTGTGCTTCGGCGAAGTGACCGATCCGCGCCTTGGCCATAACCGGGATCGTGACCGTCGCCTGGATCTCCTGGATCATCTGAGGGTCACTCATCCGCGCGACGCCACCGTCGCGCCGGATGTCGGCCGGCACTCGCTCGAGGGCCATCACGGCGACGGCGCCGGCGTCTTCGGCCACCCGGGCCTGCTCGGGATTGACGACGTCCATGATGACGCCGCCGCGCAGCATGTCGGCCAGACCCCGCTTGACGAGCGACGAGCCGACCGTGGAACTGTCGTGTGCGGTCATGCCCCCAGCCTATCGGGGGATGCTCACCACTCCTCGAGGGCCATCGCCCGTACCGTCGGGTCGTCGAGGTCCCCGAGATCGCTCTCGCGACGGTCGGCCCACGGGTTCAGCCAGATCGCGCGACGAGCGGCGAAGCTCGGGCGCTGCGACATCGATCCCGCCACCGGCCCCTGGGCCGCGCAGCGTCGCAGGGCCGACGCGAGTCCCGACGGGTAGCGAATCGTGGCCGCCGCCACCTCGTCGGTCCGGTAGACGGAACCGGGCGCCGACAGTTCGCGACGAGCCACCTCGTCCAAGTTGAGCATGGCGGCCACGGCTTGACGGACGGCGACCCCCACCCGGACCCTCGCGAGGCAGTGCGCCACCACTCCCTCGAGTTCGATGAGCTCGTAGTCCCTGATCATCGCCGATGTAACGAGGAGAGCCCACCCGTCGCCCTCGGGGACGAGCGTCGCGTTGTACCCCGCGTCGTCGATGACGTAGGGGGCGACCCCGTCGACGCCGAAGGTGGCGCTCAGTCGCTCGACCACGACGCCGAGCCGCTGGCGCTCGGGCGTCGAGCCGACGACCGGGAACTCCGAGCGCAGCACGCCCGCGAGGTCGCCCGCCTGCCGGGAGAGTCGATCCGAGTAGCGCGACAGGTCCCACCCGTAGAGGGCGCCCGCGACCACCGCGAGGACGACGAGCCACGGGCTGATCAGGGCGGCGCCCACCAGGGCGGCCACGACGACGACGCCGACGGCGATCGTCATGGGCAGTCGTCGACGCCAGGCGAAGCGTCGCACCGCGTGCAGGTGCGCGTCGCGCTCGTGCGACGAGGGTTCGTACGGGCTCTGCCACGACGGATCGAGTTGGGGCACGATCACGGCCGCCGTGCGCCGCTCACGGCCGGTGCGGCGGGAGCGACTGCGCTGAGAGGTGGCCATGAGCCCAGGCTACCGTGCGACGCCCCAGCGCCCCCGGGCCCGTTCGTAGATCTCCTCGTACCGATCGACGAGCGAGGCCATCGACCAGCCCTCGGCGTGGCGTCGAGCGGCCGCGAGCGCCGCCGGTGACCGATCGAGGGCTCGGTCCACTCCCTTCGCCAATTCCACGGGATCTCCGGGATTCGCGAGGATCGCGTGGCCCCCGGCCGCCGTCCGGTACCCGTCGATGTCGCTCGCGACGACCGGAAGCTCCGCGGCCATCGCCTCGAGTAGCACGAGTCCGAAGCTCTCGCCCCGCAACGCCGGGGCGACGAGCACGGAAGCCGATCGCAGCCACCGCAACTTCGTCGCCTCGTCGACCGCCCCGAGGAAAACGACGTCGTCGTTCGCGGCCCGCGACTCCAGGGCGGGCCGCAGGGGCCCGTCGCCGAGCACGACCAGGCGCCACGGCTGCGAGGCCGTGGCGTTGTGGTGGCGCAGGGCGTCCACCGCCGTCGCCACGCCCTTGCGCTCCTCGAGTCGGCCCACGACGAGCAGAGTCGGACTCGCCGGCGTCCGACGCTCGATCGCCGAGAAACGATCCGTCTCGAACCCGTTAAAGAGGATCTCGCACGTTCGGCCGGCGGCCGTGCCCATCGTCGTCGCCGCGGCTTCACTCACCGCCGTGGCCTCGTCGAGGCGGTGGCCGAGCACCCTCAGCACGGGACGCGTCCAGCGCACCGCGGGCCCTCCACCGCTTCGATGGAACGTGCCCACGAGTGGCGCCGAACGCGCGCGAAGGATGTCGTAGCCGAGGAGCGGGGCGAAGGGTTCGTGGAGATGGACGACGTGGGGCGAGAGGCGCTCGACCAGCCGGGCCGCCCGTGCCGCGGCGCGGGGCGAGAGGGTCAGCGGAGCCCGTGACCCGTTGGCCGGGATGGGGATTCGCGCACCGAAGCGGTGGATCGTCGCGGGAGTGTCGTAGGCGCGCGTGTCGGAGGCGTCGGGCGAGACGAGGTGGACGTCGTGGCCCCGACGAGTGAGCTCACGGCTCATCCCGAGCGCCTGCTCCTGCACCCCGCCGAAGGCGGAGAGCGCGTAGGGAGTGACCAGGACGACCCGGCTCACACGGCCCCGAAGCGGTCCTCGAGCACGTGCCATTGCTCGGGGGCTCGTTGGATCAGCTCCTCGAGCTCGTGAGCGATCTCCTGGGTCACCCGAGTGACGTCGTCGCGCAGGCGACCCAGACGCTCCGTGGGCAGCGGCGGCCGGATCACCGCGAAGTGGCCATCCCCGGGTCCCGAGAAGCAGGCCGCCGACACGAGAGTTGCACCCGTTCGCAGCGCCAGGGTCGCCGGACCGGCGGGCAGGGTGACCCGCTCTCCGAAGAACGTCACCTCGATGCCCCCGTCGGTGAGGTCTCGATCGCAGAGCAGCCCGACGATGCCCCCGGAACGCAACGTCTCGAGCAGGCGCGTGCTCGCGTGCTCGTCCAGGGCCACGACGTGGATGCCCATCTCCTCACGTTGACGCGCGAACCACTCGAACAACTCAGGCGGCTCCAGCGCTTCCGCGACCGCCGTCATCGGCAGCCCGATCGTGGCGAGGAAGGCGCCGCCCCACTCCCAACTCCCCATGTGCGGTAGGGCCACGATGACCCCCCGACCCGCGTCGTGGGCCGCTCGCAGATGTTCCATGCCCTCGACGATCTGGAACCTCGCCGCGACTCGCTCCGCGGGAATGCGCGGCAGCATCGCGCCCTCGACCCAGTAGCGTCCGTAGCTCGCCATCGCGCGCTCGACGAAGCGATCGACCAGCGCGACATCCGCGCCGCCGAGAGCGCGCGTCAGGTTGGCGGCGAGCGGTCGACGGAACTTCTCGCGCCGTCCGATCCGGCGGGCCGCCGCCTGGCCGATCCGCTGCACCGGGGACTCTGGGAGGCGCGAGATGGTCGCTCCCAGGCTCCGGAAGACCGCGACGCGCAGTCGCCCGGCCACCTCAGTGCCGCGTCGAGCGAGCGATGCTACGACGGATTCGACCGACGTGGCTGCGCGGGTGCTCGTAGGTCCGCCGCACCGGCTCCGGACGAGCCGCCGCACGCCACACGCGCCGGAATCGACCGATCGCCGTCATGGTGGTGAGCACGAGCATGAGCCACAGGACGGGCACGAACAGCGGCGCGGCGAGAAGTCCGACACCGAGCAGGATCATTCGCTCGGCCCGTTCCATGAGGCCACCCCGAGCGTCCAGCCCCAAGCTCTCCGCCTTCGATCGCTGGTACGAGATGAGGAACGTCGAGGTCATCACGGCGAACGGCAGCAACACCAGTTCCCCGTGATGACGGGCGATGAGGTAGTACGCCGCCCCACCCATGAGCAGAGAGTCCGAGACGCGATCGACGACCGAGTCGAAGAAGCTGCCGCGCTGGCTCACCCGCTGGGAGGCCTTGGCGACCGCCCCGTCCAGCATGTCGTGGAAGCCCGCGGCGGTAAGGAGCAGGATCGCGCCCCAGTGCCAGCCGGCGCCGATGGCGAACGCGGTCGCCGCGGCGAAGACGAGGCCCGAAGCCGTGAGGACGTCCGCCGAGACTCCGGCGCGCACGAGCCACCGCCCCACGGGGGCGGTCGTCGCGTCTAGGGACTTGCGGAACTTACCGTCGAACATCCATCCCCCGGATCGTTACGCGAAGTCTAGCCACGGGGGGCCCGCGGGGGCTGAAACTGCTCGTGGACCTTACGCCACGTGGACTCCAGCGATTCGGGCAGGACGCGGATCTCGCCGATGGCGGTCATGAAGTTCGTATCCCCGAGCCAGCGCGGCAGGGCGTGGGCGTGGAGGTGCTTGGGGATGCCGGCTCCGGCGGCTCGGCCCAGGTTCATGCCCACGTTCATCCCGTCGGCCCCGTACGCCCCGTCGAGTGCCCGGAGGGCGTCACGCAGGGTCCGGGCGAAGTCGTCGTACTCCTCGTCCGTCAGCTCGAGCGGATGGGCCACGTGGCGGCGAGGCAGGACCAGCAGGTGTCCCGAGCCGTACGGGAACGCATTGAGGGTCACGAACGTCAGATCCGTTCCGCCCACGACGCCCGTCGACTCGTCGACGGGAGCGACCGCGAGCTCGCAGAAGACGCACGCTCCCTCGTCGAGGGCGTTGCGCTGGACCTCGTCACCGCTCACGTAGGCCTCGCGCCACGCGGCGGCGAAGCGTTCGAGCGGCACTACTCGTCCTCCGGAGCGCCGTGATCGTCGATCTCACGAACGACGTTCGCGACGAAGTCGTCCAGAGCGACGCCGCGCACCGCCGTCGACCGACCACGCGCGTTCACTCCCACCGTCCGCCCAGCGACGTCGTCGTCGCCGACGACGAGCACGTACGGGATCTTCGCCATCTTCGCCGTCCTCACTCGACCGCCGAGGGGCTCGCTCGCGGAGTCGACCCCCACCCGCACCCCGCGCGACCTCAGGTTCGCGGCGACCGCCTCGGCGTACTCGTCGTGATCGTCGCGCACGCTCAGCACCCGAACCTGCTCGGGACTGAGCCAGGTGGGCAGGTTGCCCGCGTAGTGCTCTAGGAGGACGCCGAAGAAGCGCTCAATCGAGCCGAAGAGCGCCCGGTGCAGCATGATCGGCCGGTGGCGGACGTTGTCGGACCCCACGTACTCCAGATCGAAGCGCTCCGGGTGGTTGAAGTCGCACTGGATCGTGCTCAACTGCCACGTCCGGCCGATGGCGTCACGAACGTCGATGTCGATCTTCGGACCGTAGAAGGCGGCGTCACCCTTCTTGATCTCGTAGGGCAATCCGAACTTCTCGAGGGCCTGGGTGAGGGCGTCGGTGGCCTTCTCCCAGATCTCGTCCGACCCCACGTACTTCTTGGGGTCCTTCGTCGAGAGATTCGCGGTGAACTCGGTGAACCCGAAGGCTCGTAGGACGCTCATCACGAACTCCAGCAGCGAGGCGATCTCGTCCTGCAGCTGGTCCTCTCGACAGTAGATGTGGGCGTCGTCCTGGGTGAAGCCGCGAATCCGCATCAAGCCGTGCAGCGTTCCCGCCCGCTCGTAGCGGTAGACAGTGCCCAACTCGAAGAGCCGCAGTGGCAGCTCCCGGTAGCTCCGAGCCCTGCTGCGGTAGATGAGACAGTGCATCGGGCAGTTCATGGGCTTCATGTAGTACGTGCCGTTGTCGAGCTCCATGGGCGGATACATACCGTCCTTGTAGAAGCTCAGGTGTCCCGAGGTCTCGTAGAGCCGCTGGTTCGTGAGATGCGGGGTCACCACGAACTCGTAACCGCCCGCCAGGTGACGAGCCCGGCTGTAGTCCTCCATCTCCTTGCGGATGATCGCGCCGCGCGGGTGCCAGACGGCGAGACCACCACCCAGCTCGGACGGGAAGCTGAGCAGGTCGAGATCGGTCACGAGACGACGGTGATCGCGCTTCTCGGCCTCCGCCAACTGCGTCAGGTAGGCGTCGAGAGCGGCGGCCGACTCCCACGCCGTGCCGTAGATGCGCTGCAGTTGGGGACGATTCTCGTCGCCGCGCCAGTACGCGCCGGCCACCCGCATCAGGTGGAAGTGCCCGAGACGTCCGGTCGAGGGGACGTGCGGACCCCGACAGAGGTCCCGAAAGGCCGGGGAGTTCGTGTACGTCGAGACGATGGAACCGGCCTCGACCTCACCCAGGTCCTCCTCGTCATTCGCCCCGTGCGACACGGACGTGATGATCTCGACCTTGAAGGGCTGGTCCGCGAAGATCTCCAGCCCCTCGTCGACAGTGTGCTCCGAACGGATGAAGGGCTGGTCCTCCGCCATGATGACGCGCATCTCCGCCTCGATGCGCTCGAGGTCGGCGTCGGTGAAACGGTCGCCCCCGGGCAGCTCGAAGTCGTAGTAGAAGCCGTTCTCCACCGCCGGCCCGATCGCGTAATGCGCGCCGGGCCACAGTCGGGTGACCGCCTGGGCGAGGACGTGGGCGGTCGAGTGACGCACTACCTCACGACCCTCGGGGCTCGCCGCCGTCACGATCCGCACGTGATCTCCGTCGCGCAGCGGTGCGGCGAGGTCGACCAGGTGATCCCCGACCGCACCGATCAGGGCGTCCTTAGCGAGGCGCGGACCGATCGCGGCCGCCAGCTCCCCTACGGTCGATCCCGGGGGCATCGTCCTCGTCGTCCCGTCGGGAAGCTCAACCGTTATGTCCGCCATGGCGACCTTTCGACCGCTACAGAGTAACCCCGAGCAACGCCGCGGCCGCGGCGACGTTGTAGCCCGCGTGGGCCGCCTCGTCGACTGCCGCCAACGCGGCCGGCGTGTTCAGATCGTCGTCGAGCGCCGCCCGAACGTCCTCGATCACCGCCGAGGGGCGTCCCGTCACGAGGGTCGACTCCCACGTGGCCAGTCGCGACTGGGCCCGGAGCAGCAGCTCGTCGCGCCACTCCCAGTCGGTGCGGTAGTGCTGGTCCAGCAGGGCCAGTCGCACCGCCGCGGGCGAACTCCGACGCACCAGGTCCGACACGAAGACCAAGTTACCCAGGGACTTCGACATCTTCGCGCCCTCGAGTCCGACCAGTCCCACGTGGAGCCAGTGCTTGACGAACGGCGCGCCCGTCACCGACTCCGACTGCGCGGCTTCGCACTCGTGGTGGGGGTAGACGAGGTCACGTCCCCCACCGTGGACGTCGAGCGTCTCGCCGAGGTCGCGCATGGCCAGTGCCGAGCACTCCACGTGCCAGCCCGGCCGGCCAGCACCCCAGCGTGAGTCCCAGGCGGGCTCGTCCTCCAGTGAGGGCTGCCACAGGACGAAGTCCAGCGGATCGCGCTTACGGGGATCCTCGGGCCACGCCCCGTGCTGCGCCGACACCGGGATCATCGTCTCGCGGGGAAAGTGGCTCACCTGACCGTAGCGAGCGAACTTCTGGGTCTCGAAGTACACCCACCCGTCGACCTCGTAGGCGTATCCCCGCTCGAACAGCTGACCGATCAGAGTGAGGATCTCGGGGATCGCCCCCGTCGCCCGTGGCTCCGTGTAGCACGGCAGCAGGTTGAGCAGCTGCATGTCGCGCTCGAAGATCGCCATCTCCTCGGCCGCCAGGTCGAGGTAGTGGACGCCGAGCTCGCGCGACTTGCGCAGGATGTCGTCGTCGACATCGGTGACGTTGCGCACGCACCGAGTGTCGTGGCCGCTGTCACGCAGGCGACGCTGGAGCACGTCGAAGGTGAGGTAGACGTAGGCGTGGCCGAGGTGCGCCGCGTCGTAGGGCGTGATCCCGCAGCTGTAGAGGGTCACCGTCGGTCCCGGGTCCATGGTGAAGACCCCCCGACGCGCGGTGTCGTAGAGGCGGATCACGCGTTGAGGCCCTGCAGCGTCACGTAGGAGTGCGCGCGGTAGGCGATGTTCACCGAAATGCACACGGCCGTAAAGGCCTCGACCGCACTCGCGAGCGAGAGGGAGCCCGCGACGACCGGTCGCAGTCCCGGCATGGTCCTCACGAGCTCGGCGACCCGATCTCGTGCGGTCCCATCATCACCGACGATCACGACGTCCGCGGCGAGGCCGCTGTCCAGGTCCTCCATCTGCGCGGCCGGCAAGTGGTGGAAGGCCCCGACGACGAGTGAGGTCGGCAAGAGCGCCGCCACGTGAGCCGCCACCGAGCCCCGCGGGGGGTAGATCGGCAGCATCTCGCGACCCTCCTTCACGAGGGCGTTGACCATCGAGACGACGACCTTGCCCCCGAGGGCCTCCCGCAGCGGCCGGAGCGTGGCGAGCGTCGACTCCCAGGGCGTCGCCACGATCACCACGTCGGCCAGTGCGGCCTCGGGGTTGCCGGCGCCCCGCACCGCTCCCGAACCCCGGGGGGTGAGGTGCGCCGCCACCTCGACGGCGCGCTCGGGGTCGCGCGAGCCGAGCACGACGTCGTGGCCCCCGCTCGCCAGACGTACCGCGACGCCGCGGCCCGCCGGACCCGTGCCGCCCAGAATTCCGATCGTCGCCATTGTCACCTCGCTGCGAAAAACCCTGGCAGTACGCTAACAACATGGGCCTCCTCTCCGATCACCGCATCCTCGTCACGGGCGTGCTCACGGACGACTCCCTCGCGTTCGCCATCGCCGAGCGAGCCATCGCCGAGGGTGCCACGGTCGCCCTGTCGGGGGCCGGGCGGGGACTCTCCCTGACGCGCCGGACGGCGCGCAAGCTCGGTGACGTGGGCGAGGTCATAGAGCTCGACGTCACCGATCCGGTCCAGGTCGCGGCCGCGGCCGGCGCCCTCGACGCGCGTTTCGGACGACTCGACGGCGTCGTACACGCCATCGGGTACGCCCCGCCCAGTTGTCTCGGCCAGGGGATGTTCGTCTCGCCTTTCGAGGACGTGGCCACGGCGCTGCACGTGTCGACCTACTCGCTCGCCGCGCTGGTGGGGGCCCTGCGGCCCCTGCTCGCGCGCTCGACCGCCCACGGCGGCGCCTCGGTGCTCGCCCTCGACTTCGACGGGTCCCGGGCGTATCCGATGTACGACTGGATGGGCGTGATGAAGGCGGGGCTCGAGTCCCTCGGCCGCTACCTCGCCCGGGAGGTCGGTGCCGACCGCATCCGCGTCAACATGCTGGCTGCCGGTCCGATCCGCACCATGGCCGCGAAGTCCATCCCGGGCTTCTCGGTGTTCGAGGACAGCTGGGCGGAACGAGCCCCCCTGGGGTGGGACGTGCGCGACGCGAGCGCCGTCGCCGACACCGCCCTCGCGCTCCTCTCTCCACTCCTGCGGGCCACCACGGGCGCCATCGTCCACGTGGACGGTGGCGCCCACGCCATGGGCTAGCGCCCCTGCGGCGCGAACTGGGTCTCGTAGAGGGTGCGGTAGAGACCGTCCCGAGCCATGAGGTCCTCGTGCGTGCCCCGCTCGACGATCGCGCCCCCGTCCACGACGAGGATCTGGTCCGCGTGGCGCACGGTGGAGAGTCGGTGAGCGATGACGAGAGAGGTCCGGGCGGACATCGTCTCGTCGAGGGCTCGCTGCACCGCGGCCTCGCTCTCGGCATCGAGGTGAGCCGTCGCCTCGTCGAGCACTACCAGGCGAGGGCCCTTCAACAGGAGACGGGCGATCGCCACGCGCTGCTTCTCGCCGCCCGAGAGCCGATATCCCCGCTCCCCCACCACCGTGTCGAGTCCCTGCGGCAGCGCCGCGACCAATGGCCAGATGTGGGCGGCGCGCAGGGCGCGTTCGAGGTCCTGGTCGGTCGCCTCGGGCCGGGCGAACAGGAGATTCGCCCGCAACGTGTCGTGGAAGAGGTGGGCGTCCTGGGTCACGACGCCGACCGTCGCGGCGAGCGAGGCGCTCGTCGTCGCCCGGAGGTCGCACCCGTTGATCGAGACCGAGCCACCGTCGACGTCGTACAGACGTGTGACGAGAGCCGAGATCGTCGTCTTGCCCGCCCCGCTCGGTCCGACGAGGGCGGTCACCGTTCCCGGGGCGACCGTGAAGGAGACGTCGTGCAGCACGGCGGTGCGGGGGGTGTCGTCCAGAGTGGCGACGGCCTCGAGGGAGGCCAGGGAGACCTCCTCGGCGCCCGGGTACGAGAAGTCGACGTGGTCGAAGCGCAGCGTGGCCGGGCCGTCGGGGATGGCGCGGGCGTCGGGGGCCTCGACGATCATCGGTTCCAGGTCGAGCACCTCGAAGAGCCGCTCGAAGCTCACCATCGCCGACATGTAGTCGATGTTCAGGTTGGAGAGCTGGGTGAGCGGTCCGTAGAGCCGTCCGAGGTACGCGGTGAGGGCGACGACGGTTCCGATCCGTAGGGTTCCCTGAACAACTCCGATCCCGCCGTAGCCGTAGGCGAATGCCGTGGCGAGCGACGCGGTGAGGCCGAGCGCGACGAAGAAGACACGCTGGTAGGTCGCCTGGCGCACGCCCATGTCGCGCACCTCGCCGGCACGACGCCGGAACGTCGCCAGCTCCTCACCGGGTCGACCGAACAGCTTCACCAGCACCGCCCCCGCGACGTTGAAGCGCTCGGACATCACGGCGTTCATCTGGGCGTTGAGTTCCATGCCCCGCTGGAAGAGGGTGCCCAGTCGTCGACCCACCAAGCGTGCCGGGACGAGGAAGAGCGGGAGCAGCACGAGCGACACCACGGTGATCGGCCAGCTCAGCACCAGCATCGTCGCGATGATGATCACCACGAGCACCACGTTGCCCACGACGTTCGAGAAGAGATCCGTGAAGGCCTGTTGGGCTCCGATGACGTCATTGTTCAGACGGCTGATCAGCGCCCCGGTCTGCGTGCGGCTGAAGAAGGCGATCGGCATCCGCTGGATGTGCTCGTAGACCGCCGAGCGCAGATCGAAGATCAGGCCCTCGCCGATAACGGCCGAGATGCGTCGCTGGATGAGCGATAGCACCGCATCCGCGATCGCGAGCCCGGCCGTGAGGAGCGCGAGCCCGATGATGAGACCCTCGCGCCGCTGGACGATCCCGCGGTCGATGATGGCCCGCAGGACGAGCGGCGAGACGGAGCTGACGATCGCGTCGAGGATGACGGCGGCGAGGAAGACCTCCAGGATCCGCCGATAGGGCCTCGCGAACGTGATGACCCGCCGCAGCGTCCCCCGCTTGATCCGGTGCTCGAGGAGGGTCCGGTCGCGACGGAGCGACCGCATTCCCGGTCCCCCCATTCCGTGCATCGACATGCTCCACCTCCGGCGGCCAGTGTAGGAACGACCTCCCGCCTACGCCCCGACGACGGCGCTCACGAGGATGAGGGCCCCGAGGCCGGTCATCACGACGCCCCCCGTGGCGCGCAGGGCGACCAGCCGCGTCGGTGACGAGGCCAGCCACTCCCGGGCCGTCCCGGCGATGAGGCCCCACGTCGAGTCGCTCACGAAGGCCATGACGCTGAAGAGGGCGCCGAAGACGAGCAACTGGGTCGTGACGTGGCCCCTCGTCGCATTCACGAAGTGAGGGAAGACGGCGGCGAAGAAGACGAGCGACTTCGGGTTGAGGACCCCGACCGTGAAGCCCTGTCGGACGATCTGGCGCACCCGCGGACGTTGGGCCTCCCGGCGAGCCATCTCGCGAGCGTGGGCGTGGCGGTGACGGAGCGCCTCGACGCCCAGCCCGACGAGGTAGAGGCCCCCCGCGATCTGCAGGACGATGGCGAAGGCGTGCGAACGCGAGAGCAGGGGGCCGAGTCCCAGGGCGACGACGAACGAGAGCAGCAAGGTGCCGAGGGAGTTCCCGAGGACGGTGAGCACTGCGACGCTGCGACCCCACGCCACGCCGCGGGCGAGCGTGAAGAGCACACTGGGACCGGGAACGATGATGATCGCCATCGACGCGACAACGAAGGTGGCCAGCTGACTCGCCGTCATCGAGCCATCCGCTGCGACACCCATTCGGCCCCGCGCAGCCCGGCGCCGATGGCGAAGCCGATCGTGCTCGCGAAGACGGCCGTCCCGACGCCGACCGTCCCCCCGAGCAGCCACCCGATGACGAGCACGGTGGCCTCGAGCGAGAGCCGAACGTAGACGACGCTGACGCCCAGGCGCCGGTGGAGGCTCGTCATGAGCCCATCACGCGGCCCCGGACCGAGTCCCGTGGTGAGGTAGAGGGCGCTCCCGGCACCGATCGCCGCGACCGCGAGCGCCACGAAGAGCCCCCGGCCCACCTGACTCGCCGGTACGGGCACGTTCGTGGCGGTGACGTCTAGCACGCCCGCGATGACGATCAGGTTCGTCACGGTGCCGAGCCCCGGTCGCTCCCGCAGTGGCCACCAGAGCAGCAGCACGGCGGCGCTGATCGCGATGGTGGACCAGCCGATCGGCACGTGGGCGTGCCGGGCGATCCCTTGAGCGAAGACCGTCCAGGGCGTCGCCCCCCAGTCGGATCGCACCAGAAGCCCCTCTCCGAGACCGAACAGGCTCAGTCCGAGCAGCAGCGGAAGCCAGGTGACGGGGCGAACCGCCCAGGTCGAGGGAGCGCGCCACACGGTCGTCGGGATCCGATGACTGAGTCGGGCCATGTCCTATTCTGCGAGATCCGCGGCGACCGCGGCGAATCCCCCACCGTCCCGGGTCACCGTCGCCGCGACCGCCGCGGCCAGGACCAGCAGGACGGCCGACGCCCCGAGGGCCAGATGGAGTCCGTGGGCGAGCGCGCCGTACGCGGCCCCCACGACTCGGTTGATGATGGCCTGGACCGCCGCGCTGCTCGTGCCGGCGGCCTGGGCGGCCTGTGACGACAGGGTCCCGGTGGTGAGCGCCGTGATCACCTCACGCCGGAACGACGGGGGGACGCCGATCGACGCCAGGCGGTTCATCAGGTCGACGGTGAGCTGACCGTTGACGACCGATCCCAAGACGGCCACCCCCGCCACCGCGCCGAGCTCGCGAGCCGTGTTGACGGTCGACGAGGCCATTCCCGAGTGCGCGGCGGGGATCGCGGCGAGGGCGCTGGCCGTGACGGGAACGACCACGATCCCGAAGCCCACTCCCGCGAGCCCCATCGCGCCGCCGAGGCTCCCGACGGAGGCGTGAGGACCGATGACGAGATCCGTCGCCACGACGCCCGCCGCGGCGATCAGGGCCCCGAGGACCATCGGCAGTCGCGATCCCCGTCGGGACACCCAGGCCCCGGCGACCAGGGACCCCACCACCATTCCCGCGAGCATCGGGGCGAAGTCGAGGGCCAGCTCGTAAGGACTCGCCCCCACCACGACCTCCAAGTAGAGCGCCACGAAGAAGAAGATCGAGAAGACCGCGAAGTAGCTAGCGAACGCCACGGCGTTCGCCCCGAAGAAGACCGGGCGTCGGAAGTAGCGCAGGTCCACCATGGGGTGATCGCTGCGGTGCTCGACGACCACAAAGGCAGCGGCGGCGGTCGCCGCCACGACGTACCAGGTGATCACGTGGCCCGATCGATATCCCGCGTTCTCTCCGGCAATCGTGGCGTAGGTGGCCGCAGCCAGGGCCGCCGCGCTCAGGGCGAAGCCGGCCGCGTCGATCCGACCGTGGGTCGCGGGGGCGAATCGCGGCAGGGTCACGACACCGGCGATCAAGACGACGCCGCCGAAGATCACGTTGAACCAGAAGACGGCGCGCCACGACCACGCGCCGACCATGAGCCCGCCGAGCACCGGCCCCATCGCCAGGGCCAAGCCCGAGACCGCCGCCCACACGCCGAGCGCGCGGGCCCGTCGACGCGGCACGGGAAAGAGGTGCCGGATCAGCGAGAGCGTGCCGGGCTCTGACGCGGCTGCCCCAACGCCCATGATCACGCGGCCCGCGATGAGGGTCGTCGGGGTGTCGGCGACGGCGCAGGCGACCGACCCCACGAGGAAGATGACCACGCCTCCGAGGAGGACGGTCGTGCGGCCGAAGAGATCGGCCAACCCCCCGAAGAGCAGCATCAGACTGGCGAAGGCCAGGGCGTAGGCGCCCACGACCCACTGCAGATCCGTCACTCCCGCGTGGAGGTCGCTCTGAACGCCGGTGAGGATCGGACTCACGACCGTGTTGTCGAGGAACGTCAAGAAGAGCAGGGCCATGAGCGCGACGAAGCCCGGTGCACCGCGACGGGTGCGTCCCACGGAGTCGGCGCGGCCACTCACGAGACGGCTATTTGCGCGGACGCGCGAAGATGATGGGCGCCTGGGCCGAGTCCTTGCCGGTCGCGTTACCCGCGCTCACCGCACACGAGCCAAGATTCTTCACCGTCGTGCCGCAGGTTCCGTTGCCGATCTTTCCGGTGACGACCTTCATCCGGATCCAGGGGAGCACACCCTTCTTCGTGATCGTCACCGAAGGCGGGATTCCCACCACACGGCACCCGGCCTGGCCCTTCGCGCTCCGCAGGCACTCGACCAAGAAGACCGTGTCACCCGGTTGGAAGCCCGTTCCGCCGACGCGCACGACGGCACCACTGTGCAGTCCGCTCGCCGGTCGCACGACGAGATGGGGGGTCCTGGTGCTCGCCCCGACGCCCCCCACGCCCAGTACGCCACCGCCGACCAGCATCGCGGCCGCCATCAGGCCACCCCATCGAACGAACCGTCGAGAGCCCATGATCCCTCCCCGCCTCGCGGCGGCGCGCCACTGGCTCCGCCACCGACCATGGTAGGACCACGACTCCTGGTCCGGTGGGCTCCGCGTCCCTGCGCCGCGAGCGCGTCATCGACGCCTGGTGTAAAACAAGCGTTCGTGCGCGTGTCGCGCACGATCCGAGTGGTGGGCGCTACAGGACTCGAACCTGTGGCCTCAGCCGTGTGAAGGCTGCGCTCTAACCAACTGAGCTAAGCGCCCGGGCTCACCATGCTAGTCCCTGGCTCCGCCGCGCCGAGAGTGGGGCGCGTTGTAGCCTGCATGCGTGTCTGAGACCCCCTCCGACGATTCACCGCGTCGCCGACGTCGTCCGTCCGCCGTTCCCCGCAGCGTCGTGATGGGGCTCGACGACCTCGAGCGCAAGATCTCGTTCGTCCTGGGTGCGATCGCCCTCGTTCTCGCGGCCATTCTCGTCCCACATCTCCTTCACAGCACCTGGGTCACCGACACCGCCTCGCCCTCGGCCACGAAGACCTGCCCGACGAACTACCACCTCGTCAAGGGCGTCTGCAGCTACACCCACCTCACGCATCCGACGGACTGGCTGCCCCAGTTCCTCGAGATCGTCCTCATCGGTCTCGCCCTGATCGGGTTCACCTGGCGCCGTAAGCGCGCCGGGGTCGCGGCCGCCTCCCTACTGTTGGGCCTGGCGCTCGGCACGGCGGGACTCCCCTTCATCCTCGGCGGCGGCTGGCTCATCGTCCGCGCCTTCCGCCTCCAGAAGTACGGGGACGCCTCGTTCTCCGGCTCATCCAAGCGCGCTCGTTCCATGGCCGCCGAGCGCAAGGCGCAGCGCCGAGGGGAAGCCGCGTCGGCACCCACGAGTGACCGCCGATCCCCCGAAGCCTCCAAGCGCTACACGCCAAAGAAGAGTTCCGCGCGGCGGCGCTAGGCGACGTGGCCACCGAACTCGGACTCGACTACCCGACGGCGTGGGGTCGGCGTTACGGCGCCCGGATCGCGCGAGAGTTGATCCAACGGCTCTTCCTACGGCCCTACACCCGTTACATGTCGACGCTGGAGGTTCGTGGGGCTGAGCACGCGACGACGCCCGGGCCCGTCCTCTTCGTCGCCAATCACACGAGCAACCTCGACACCCCCCTGGTTCTGACCGCCCTCCCCCACGCGGTGCGACGACGCACGGTCGTCGCCGCGGCCATGGACACCTTCTTCATGGATCGACGGCGTGCGTTTCGCACGGTCCTCATGTTCAACGCCATCCCCATCGATCGCCACCGGGTCAACCGACGCAGCGGTGAGCTCGCGCTCGAACTGCTTCAGGACGGATGGAACCTGCTCATTTACCCCGAGGGCGGACGATCGCCCGACGGGACGCTCCAAGAGTTCAAGGGGGGCGCCGCCTACCTCGCGGAACGGGCGGCGGCGACCGTCGTGCCGACCTACATCCACGAGGCGGGCCTCCTGCGCGGTGCGAAGTACGCCAAAGCGCCCCGGTTCGTGAACTCGGAGAACCGGCGGCGGCACCACGTGATCGTCACCTTCGGGGAACCCCTGCGCCTCGCGGAGGGCGAGTCGATTCGCCGCTTCGGTCCACGGATCGAGGAGGCGGTCGTGCGACTCGGCCGCACCGTGAGCGGTGACCCCGCCTACGGTCTCAGGCCGTCGGGCGAGTAGCCCGAACCCGGGCGAGGTGCAGCTCGTCCGCGACGCCCGGGAGCGGTTCGAGCGGCCGACCCAGGACGTCTTCCAGGAGGGCGTCCGCGAGTCCGGGATTCATGGCGAGAACCGGACCGTGGGCGTAGGTCCCCCAGACCTCGCGGGTCCGCACGCCGTCGACGCGCCCGTCGTTGCCGTAGCCCCTCGCCACGGTCCCGAGTGACGCGATGCCCGGAGCCAGAGTCGTCACCCCGCCGTGGTTCTCGAAGCCAACGACGAGACCCTCGTCACCTGCTCCGGTTCGAATGACGATGTCGCCCACCCGACGTTCGGGGCCGCGTCGCGTCACCGCGTCGATGAGGCCGAGCCCGGGGAACTCGTCGTCGCCCTCCACTGCGAAGCGCTCTCCGAGGATCTGCAGTCCGGCACACACGGCGAACACCTTCGCCCCGTCCCGCACGCGCTCGACGAGCCCTCCCTCGCGCAGCAGCTCGACGGCCAGTCGCTGCGGCCCGTCCTCACCACCACCCAGGAGATAGACGTCGGCGCCGGGGAGGACATCGTCCATCGACACCTCGCGAACCTCGTGCGCGATCTCCCGCCACTCGAGACGCCGGGCGAGCACGCGAGCGTTCCCGCCATCTCCATAGGTCCCCAGCAACTCGGGGAAGACGAGGGCAATCCTCACCACGCTTCGGCCGCCTCGGCTAGTTCCCGGAACGCCGTGTAGTTGGCGACGACGTTGACGGGACGCTCCCCCGACGGCAGGGCACCGTCGATGACGCGCGCGTCCACCCCCGCGTACCACAGTCGTGTCGCGAGGTCGAGTCGACGATCTCCGAGACACCAGACCGTCCGTCCGGAGAGCCTCTCGAAGGGTACGTCGTAGAGCCACGACGGGTCCCTCCCGTCGGCGACGCGCGCGTTGATCGCCATCCAGAGGTCGTGGGTCGCGACATCCGCCTCGTCGAGCAGGGCGCTGAAGCCCGCCGGGTTCTTCGCCAGCCAGAGGCGAACCTCCCGTCCCGCGAGGCGACGACGGCCGTAGCGGTTCGCCACCTCCGTCACCTGCCCCATGCGAGGGGCCGCCTCGGCCAGCTCGACGCCCACGGCCTCGAGCGCGACCAGCGCGACCAGCGCGTTGGATCGATTGAAGGCGCCCGGAACGCCCAGGTGCAGAGACACGCGACGACCCTCAACGACGACGCCGTCGCCCTCGAGCCACGCCGTCGCGCGGGGAGCACGCAGATCGCACGAGCTGCAGTGCCAGCCGCCCTCATCGAAGACGAGGCGCGCGGTGCAGCGGGGACAGGACTGGGCGTCGGCCCTCCACGCAGCACCCGTGCGACACCACCGGACTCGGGGCGCCGGGCCCACCGCCTCGACGACGAGGGGGTCGTCCGCGTTGGCCACGATGATCGGAGCGGCCTCGCCGAGTTCGTCCAGTGCTCGGCGCCACCGCGCCGCCATCGATCGGACTTCGCTCGCGCGATCGAGTTGGTCCCTCGAGAGGTTGAGTAGGCACACCACCCGGGGCGACGTCGCCGACATCGTCGCGCTGAGCCACGCCTCGTCGCACTCCAAGACCGCCCGCTCGGCGCCGTTCGCGGCGAGGGCCGCGACCTGGCCGGCGGGCATGTTCGCTCCGGTGTCGTTGCGGGCGACCCCGTCGCCCCACCCTGCGGCGAGCAAGGCGCACGTCGTGGTCTTACCATTCGTCCCGCTGACCAGGATGCACTCGCGACCCTCGCTCAGCGCCGACAAGAGATCGGGCGCCAGCGCCAGGCCGACCCGCCCCCCGGCGACCGTCCCGTCCCCACGACCAAGTCGGCGCGAGAGCAGATTGGTCAGCACCACCGCTCGGCGGGCCGCCCGGTGACGAAGAGTCGGCCGCGCGGTCACCACCTCACGCTAACAACCCAGAAAAAGGCAGAAGGGCCAACCGGGGGGAGGTTGGCCCTTCTGCAAAACCTTGGCTTCTCCGATTGGGGGGTAATCGGTTGAATCAGGCTGAGACCAGTATGCCGGGCGCCGGGCTATCGCACAACACGATATGGAAGATACTTGCTATCTGTAGGATAGATAGATGGAGATACGGCAGTTGGAGGCCCTCATCGGCATCGTCGACCACGGCAGCTTCTCGGGTGCGGCCGACGCCTTGGGCACGGTCCAGTCGAACATCTCCAATCGGATCGCCCGCCTCGAAGCCGAGCTCGGGGCCACGCTCGTCGACCGCGCGAGCGGCGCCGTCACCGAGTCCGGCGCGATCGTCGTGCATCGGGCACGGCGCATCCTCTCCGAGGTCGCGGCGATCGGATCGGACGTGTCCGAGCTCAACGCCGACATCCGGGGCCAGGTGGACCTCGGGATGATCGGCACTGCGGGGCGCTGGATCGTCCCGCTCCTCCTCGACGCACAGCGCCGTCAGTTCCCGCACGTCGCACTTCGCATCAGTGAGGGGACCAACTCGGCCCTCGAGCCCCGGGTCGCGAACGGGCAACTCGACCTCGCCGTTCTCGCCTGGCCGATCGTGACCCCCGAGCTGAGTGACAGCGACCTGTTCAGCGAGGATCTCGTCCTGATCGTGGCGCGTGATCACCCGCTCGCCCGGCGTACCTCGCTGCCCTTCCCAGCCCTGGCGGACATCGAGCTCCTGCTTCCCCTCGGGGGCACTCCCCTGCGGCGCGAGATCGACGAGGCCGCGGCCGCGGCCGGGGTCGTCCTGAGGCCCCTCGTCGAACTGGACGGACTCCGAACGATCGCCTCGCTCACCTTCGACGGCTACGGGCCGTCTATCCTCCCCGCCACGATGCTCTCCCAACACCTGCGCGCCAACTTCACCGCCGTCCACATCGAGGGGATCGCGCGACGACGCGTGAGCGTCGTCACGCGCCGGTTCGGCTTCCCGGCGGCCCCGGTGCGAGCGATCACGGCCCTCCTCCACGAGGTCGTCCGCGACGCGAAGCCGCCACGGGGCGTCTACGTACCGAGTCGATCGTGACCCACCTCGACCCCCGTGGTGCGGCCGTCGTCGAACGAGACCCGGCCTTCGCCCTCATCGCCGCCTCGAGCGGTCCCCTGCCGAGGCTGCGGCCCGCACCCGTCGGTGAGCGCTTCGGTGCCCTCGCTCGATCGATCACCCACCAGTTGCTCGCGACCGCGGCCGCGGCCACGATCCACGGGCGCGTGGTGCGCGCGTGCGGTGGCCAGGTGACCGTGCAGAGTGTTCTCGCGACGCCGCTCGCCGACCTGCGCGCTGCGGGTCTCTCGCGCGTCAAGGCCGAGGCGATCAAGGAACTCGCGGCCTCGGTGGTCGACGGGCGCGTGCGTCCCGATCGCCACGGACGCCTCGACGACCACGCAGTCGTGTCCGAGGTCACCGCGGTCCGCGGGATCGGCCCGTGGACCGCCCACATGTACCTGCTCTTCACCCTCGGTCGACGCGACGTCTGGCCCACCGGTGACTACGGGGTCCGCGTCGGGTGGTCGCGTATCCACGACCTCAGTGAGACCATCTCGGAGCGCGACCTGCGCACCCACGGTGACCAGTTCGGTGGGCTGCGCAGCGACGTCGCGCTGTACTGCTGGCGCGCCGTCGATGGTCCGGCGACGAGCCCGGTAGCCTCGTCGCCATGGCCCTCGTAACCCTGCAGTCCTTCGAGCGCGACGCCCTGGCGACGCTCCTCGAGTACGCCCGCATCCCGGCCCTCTCACCCGGCTTCGACTCCAACTGGGCCGCGAACGGCCACCTCGACCACGCCGCCGAGCTCATCGCGAGCTGGGCCCGCGAGCGACGCATCACGGGAGCCGTCGTGGAGATCCACCGGCTGGAGGGACGCACGCCCGTCCTCACCGTCACCGTGCCGGCCTCGGACCCCAGCGACGAGTCCACCGTCGTCCTCTACGGCCACCTCGACAAGCAACCTCCCCTCGGTGACTGGTCCGCGGGGTTGGCGCCCTTCGAGCCCGTACGGCGCGGAGACCGCATCTACGCGCGGGGAGTCGCCGACGACGGCTATAGCGCCTTCTCCGCTCTCCTCGCCCTCGAGGCCCTGGAAGGTGACGGTCGTGGCCGGCCGCGCTGCGTCGTCCTGATCGAGGCGAGCGAGGAGAGCGGCAGCGAGGACCTCGACGCCTACCTCGACTACCTGGCACCCCAGCTCGGCGACGTCGCCCTCCTGATCTGCCTCGACTCCGGGGCACTCACCTACGACCGGCTCTGGGTGACGACGTCGCTCCGCGGGCTCGTCAACCTCGAGGTCACGGTGCGCGTCCTCGAACGACCCCTGCACAGCGGTTCGGCTAGCGGTGTCGTGCCGTCGTCGTTCCGGGTGCTGCGTCAACTGCTCGACCGGCTCGAAGACCCCCTCACCGGGCGCATCCGCGTGGAGGCCCTGCACTCGAGTATCCCCGAGGAGTTCGTGCGCGCCGCGTCGGACATCGCCGCTGAGTTCGGCGACGTCGTCGGCGAGGAGATGCCGTCGGTCGCGGGCCTACGCCTCATGGGCGTGGACGCCGCCGACCGCATCCTCGCCCAGACCTGGCGTCCGGCGCTCTCCACCATCGGCATCGGTGGCGTGCCGGCCCCCTCCGACGCCGGTAACGTCCTGCGCACGCACACGACCGCAGTCCTCTCGCTTCGGCTCCCCCCGAACGTCGATCCCGCGATCGCCAGTGCCGAACTCCGAGCGGCGCTAACCTCCGACGTGCCCGACGGCGCCCACGTCGAGGTCCGCGAGCTGAACACGGCCGAGGGATGGGTTCGACCGGCGACCGCGCCGTGGCTCGCCCGGGCCATCGACGACGCGAGTCGTGAATTCTTCGGACGCGAGCCGGGACTGACCGGCGAGGGCGGGTCCATCCCCTTCCTCGCGTCACTCGCACGCCGCTACCCCGGCGTGCAGTTCGTCGCGACGGGGGTTCTCGGCCCGGAGTCGAACGCCCACGGCATCGACGAGATGCTCGACCTGCCGACCGCCGTCGCCGTCACCAACGTGGTCACGACGCTGCTCGGAGCCTTCACCCAGCGACGGGGGGACCAGTGAGCCAGACCGTCGACCTCTGGGTCGACCCCGTGTGCCCGTGGGCCTGGATGACCTCGCGATGGCTCTACGAGGCCGCCGCCGTGCGAGAGCTGGACATTCGCGTCCACGTGATGAGCTTGTCGGTCCTCAATGAGGGCCGCGATCTCTCGCCCGAGTACACCGACCTCCTCTCGCGGGCGTGGGGACCCGTGCGCGTCCTCATCGCCGCAGCCCAGCGCCACGGCGACGGGGTGATCGCCCCCCTGTACTCGGCCATGGGAGAGCGCCACCACGTCGGTGGAGACAAGGATCTCGATCGCGTCATCCGCGACGCCCTCGCCGCGTGCGAGCTCGACTCCGACCTCGCCGACGCCGCGGCCGACCCCTCCTGGGACGACGCGCTGCGCGCGAGCCACCACGCGGGCATGGACGCCGTCGGCGAGGACGTGGGCACGCCGGTCATCCACGTCGGGGAGGTCGCCTTCTTCGGACCGGTGGTCACCCCCGCACCGAAGGGCGAGGACGCCGGTCGTCTGTTCGACGGTGTCATCGCGGTCGCCAGCACGCCGGGATTCTTCGAGATCAAGCGGACCCGGACCCAGGGGCCGGACTTCTCCTAGTCAGCCCCGCGGCACGTCCTTCCAGGCGACGTCCTTGTCGACGCGTGGCTCGCCCGGGAGCCCAAGGACGCGCTCCGCGATGATGTTGCGCATCACCTCACTGGTCCCGCCCTCGATGGAGTTGGCTCGCATCCGCAGGAACGCGCGACGGGGATCGCCCCCCGTCATCGCGGACTCGGTCGGCCGAACGTGGGGGAAGCGCGTCGGGTACAGCATCCCCTCGGCCCCCATGAGGTCGACGCAGAGGGCGCTCGTCCGCTGATTCTCCTCAGCGAAGGCGAGCTTCGCCGCCGAGCCCTCCGGACCCGGAGTCCCGGCGCGGCGCAGGTCGCTCGCCCGCCAGTTGCTCAGCCGCGCCACCTCATTGCGCACCCACGACTCCAGCAACTCGGTACGTCGTGCCCGAGCGTGCGCGTCGTCGCGATCCGTCCACCCACGCCGCCATAGTCGCAGGGCCTCCCCAATGAGTCCCGAGTCGCGAGGAGGTACGGTGCCCCCGATCGAGACGCGCTCGTTCATCAGGGTGGTGATCGACACGCCCCACCCGTCGCCCACGCCCCCGAGCCGGTGATCGTCGGGGACGACGGCATCATTGAAGAAGCACTCGTTGAACTCGGCCTCGCCGGTGATCTGGTAGAGAGGTCGGACCTCGACTCCCGGCGCGTGCATGTCGACGATGAAGGCGGTGATCCCCCGGTGCTTCACGACGTCGGGGTCGGTCCGGGCGATGAGCAGGCCGAACGACGCCACGTGGGCGAGCGTCGTCCACACCTTCTGCCCCGAAATCCTCCAGAGGTCCCCGTCGCGCTCCGCGCGGGTCGCGAGGCTCGCCACGTCAGACCCCGCCCCGGGCTCGGAGAAGAGCTGACACCAGATCTCCTCGCCCGTGAAGAGCGGCCGCAGGTACCGCGCCTTCTGCTCCGGCGTCCCGTGCACGACGAGGGTGGGAGCGACCATCCCGTAGCCAATGACGTTACGCCCCACCGCCGACGGGGCCCCCGCGTGCATCAGCCGCCGCAGGACGTACTGCTGGTCGGCCGGTGAGCCGCCGAGCCCCCCCTCACCCCGGGGGAAGTGGACCCACGCGAGACCCCGATCAAACTGGGCGCCGAGGAACTCAATCGCGCTGACGCTCGAGGGGGGAACGTCGGCCAGCAGTCCGTCGACCAGGGCGTCCAGTTCAGTCGTCTCCACGGCACTCCTCCTCCGGTTCTCGGCGCCATCCTACGCAGCGTCCTCCCGAGCCCCCGACTAGACAGGGACGATGGCTCGCCGCATCCTCGCCACCTCCGGGGGCTTCGTGCCCGGACCCGTCCAGCAGTCCGTCCGACCCGGGGCCATGCTCATCGACGCGCTCACCCGCACGGGAGCGACTCGGCCACGGGTCACCTTCATCCTTACGGCGAGTGGTGACGATCGCACCTACGCCACCCTCCTCTACGACGCCTTCGGCGCGGTCGGGTGCGACGTACGCGAGCTCCGTCTCTTCCCCCAGCCGAGCGCTCGCCCGCTCGACGCCCTGGTCGGTACCGACCTCGTCTGGGTGGGGGGAGGATCGGTCGCCAACCTTCTCGCGCTCTGGCAACTGCACGGCGTCGACGACGCGCTGCTCGCCGCCTACCAGGAGGGCACGATCCTCGCGGGCGTCTCGGCGGGCTCGATCTGCTGGCACGTCGGCGGAACGACCGACTCCTTCGGTCCGGAACTGCGAGCCGTCACCAACGGACTCGCCATCGTCCCGTACGGCAACGGCGTTCACTACGACTCCGAAGCCCAGCGTCGACCCCTGCTGCATCAACTCGTCGCGGGCGGGACCCTTCCCACGTCGTACGCAACCGACGATCACGTCGGCCTCTGGTACCACGACGAGGCTCCCGTCGAGGTCGTCGCCGATCAGGACGTTCCACCGGACGGGCCCGCGGCCTACCGGGTAGAGGCCGTCGGCGGCGCGGCGCGGGAGACGCGCCTACCCGTGGGCCCGGTCAGGTAGCCCGAGCGACCGGGGGGAGTTGGTCCCGCAGAGCCCGCGCCTTCTCGTTGAGACCGCTCGCCCGATCGAGGGCGTCGCTCGATCCGCACGCCGCGAGCCAGTTCGCGAGGATGACGTAGCCATCCTGGGTCAGGACCGACTCGGGGTGGAACTGCACTCCCTCGAGGGGCAGGTCGCAGTGGCGAACCCCCATGATGACGTCCTCCGACCACGCCGTCGCCTCGAGCGAGGCCGGCAGGGTGGCCGGGTCGATGGCGAGCGAGTGGTAGCGCGCAGCGGCGAAGGGCTGGGCGACCCCGACGAAGACCCCTCGTCCGTCGTGGCTGACGAGCGTCGCCTGGCCGTGCACCAGTCGGGGGGCGCGCGCCACCGTGGCCCCGAAGACGTCCCCGAGGGCCTGGTGTCCGAGGCAGACGCCGAGCATCGGCGTGCGCGTCGTCGCGCAGTGATCGATCACGGCCCCGACGCGGCCCGCCTCGCGCGGATGGCCCGGTCCGGGAGAGATCAGGACGCCGGCTCGGCCAGCGAGGTTCCCCTCGTCGACGACGTCGTGACGAACCACGTCCACTGCCGCCCCCAGCTCGCAAAGGTACTGGTAGAGGTTGTAGACGAAGGAGTCGTAGTTGTCGACGAGGAGTACCGAAGGCGCCGGCGGCACGCGACTATCCTACGGGTCCGTGTACGGGCCGCTGGGGCGATGATCGACCGCGCCGCGTTCGACGAGCTGGTCGCCCGGGGGTTCACCGCTATCCCTCTGGCCCGGACCCTCCAACTCGATCGGGACACCCCCGTCTCGCTAGTCCAGAGATTCTCGCCCGCGCGTGCGGTCTTCCTGCTCGAGAGTGCGAGCTCCGGTGAGGCGACCGGACGGTACTCCTTCGTCGGTCTCGACACCCTCTGGCGACTCCACACCACCGACGGACGCGTGATCGTCGACGGGACGGAGCCGCCCGGCGCGGTGGATCAGCCGCTCGCGGCTCTGCGCGCCCTGCTCGGGCGCTGGCGCCCGTACTGCCCCTCCGACCTCCCCGACCTCTTCGGGGGCGCGGTGGGCTACGTCGCCTACGACTACGTGCGCCGACTGGAGCGATTGGAGCGAGCCGACGCGCCGGAGTGGCCCGACGTCGACTTCACGTTCCCCGGAGTGGTCCTCGTCATCGATCACCGCCGTTACACGACGACGGCCGTGGCGGTCGCCCTCGTCGACGACGACGCCGGGACCGCCTACGAGGATGCTCTCGGACGACTGGACTCCGTCGTCGCGACACTGCTGGCCCCGCCGCCGCCCGTCGACCCCCGTGTGGAGGCCCTCGTCGCGACCGCGCCGGACGCCCGCTCCCGGATCGACATCCGATCCCGCGCCGCCGAACTCTCCAACTTCACCCGCGAGGAGTACGTCGACGTCGTGGAGCGGGCCCAGGAGCACATCCTGGCCGGAGACATCTTCCAGGTCGTGGTCAGCCAACAGTTCCGACGTCCGACATCGGTCGACCCCCTGACGCTCTACCGCGTACTGCGCGCACTCAATCCCTCGCCCTACATGTACCTGCTGCGAGCCGGCGACACGACGATCGTGGGCGCGTCACCCGAGATGCTGGTGCGCGTACATGACGGCGAGGTCTCCACCCGACCCATCGCCGGAACCCGACCGCGCGGACTCACCGACGAGGCCGATGCCAGCCTCGAAGCCGAGATCCTGGCCGACGAGAAGGAGCTGGCGGAGCACGTCATGCTCGTCGACCTCGGCCGTAACGACGTCGGACGGGTCGCCGAGCCGGGCACCGTTCGAGTGGCGTCACTCGCGCACGTCGAGCGCTACTCCCACCTCATGCATCTCGTCTCCGACGTCCGTGGCACCCTGCGCCCGGGTCTCGACGCCTTCGACGCCTTCGACGCTCTCTTCCCCGCCGGGACCCTCACGGGAGCCCCCAAGGTTCGTGCAATGGAGATCATCGACGAGTACGAGCCCACGCGGCGCGGCGCCTACGGCGGCGCCCTTGGCTACTTCGCCCTCGGGGGAGGGGCGGACTTCGCCATCACGATCCGAACCCTCTCTCTGCGCGACGGAGTGGCGACGGTGAACGCCGGGGGCGGCATCGTGGCCCACAGCCGCCCCGACGCCGAGTACCAGGAGTGCGTCAACAAGGCGTCGGCTCCCCTCCTCGCGTTGGCGATCGCGGATCCCGACTGATCAGCGGGCGTCGTATCATCGGATTGGGCAGAGGCCGACCCGAGGAGGCGCGATGACGACCGAGTCCTTCGAGCGCTGGCGCCGCGACTACGACGCCGCGCGGCTGCGCCGGCCCGACTTCTCGACGATGTCCGGGATCCCGCTGGAACCGGTCTACGGCCCCCCCGATGGCGAGTTCCCCGGCGTCTACCCGTACACCCGGGGGATCCACGCCTCGATGTACCGGACTCGCCTGTGGACGATGCGGATGTTCGCGGGCTTCGGGACGGCCCTCGACACCAATCGGCGATTCCGCGACATCATTGCCGCCGGCGGCACGGGCCTCTCCACCGCCTTCGACATGCCAACCCTCCTCGGACTCGATTCGGACGACCCCATGGCACTCGGTGAGGTCGGTCGCTGTGGCGTCGCGATCGACACGCTGAGCGACGTGCGGGACCTCTTCGACGGCATCGACCTCGGGTCGATCACCACCTCGATGACGATCAACGCACCGGCCGCCATCATGCTGGCCCTCTTCGTCGCCAACGCCGAATCCACTGGGGTCCCCCGAGCACGTCTCGGCGGGACCCTCCAGAACGACATCCTGAAGGAGTACCAGGCCCAGAAGGAGTTCGTCTTCCCGCCTCGGCCGTCCATGCGGCTCGTGCGCGACACGATCACCTTCACGGCCGCCGAGATGCCCAAGTGGAACGCGGTCTCGGTCTCCGGCTACCACATCCGCGAAGCCGGATCGTCCGCCGTCGAGGAGTTGGCCTTCACCCTCGCAAACGGGTTCGCCTACCTCGAGCTCGGTCGGGACGCCGGCCTCCCCGTCGACGCGGTCGCTCCCCGCCTCTCCTTCTTCTTCAACGCTCACATCGACTTCTTCGAGGAGATCGCGAAGTACCGGGCTGCTCGTCGTATCTGGGCTCGCTGGTTGCGCGACCACTACGGTGCCAACGACGAGCGCAGCTGGCAGTTGCGCTTCCACACCCAGACGGCCGGGGTCTCCCTGACCGCGCAGCAACCCGAGAACAACATCGCCCGTACCGCCATCGAGGCCCTGGCGGGCGTGCTCGGCGGCACCCAGTCCCTGCACACGAACTCGATGGACGAGGCCCTGGCACTCCCCACCGAGAAGGCCGCCCGGATCGCCTTGCGGACGCAGCAGGTGATCGCCCACGAGACCAACGTCGCCCACGTCGCCGATCCGCTGGGCGGCTCCTATTACGTGGAGGAGCTCACCGACGAGGTGGAGCGTCAGGCCGAGGAGATCTTCGCTCAGATCCTCGACATGGGCAGTGGCTCGATGCTCGAGGGCTGCATCGCGGGAGTCGAGAGCAACTGGTTCCAGCGCCGGATCGCCGAGTCCTCCTACATCCTCGAACGATCCTTCAATCGAGGTGAGCGCATCGTGATCGGAGCGAACGGCTTCACCGAGGGGAACGACGACGCCGACCTCGATCTGCTCACCATCACGAACGACGACGAGCGCCGCCAGGTCGAGCGACTGGGTCGCGTTCGCGCCTCGCGCGACGACGACCACGTCCGCCACGCCCTGGACCGCCTCGCCACCCAGGCCGCGGATCCCGAGGCGAACCTGATGCCCGCCCTGATCGACGCCGCCCGTGCCGAGGTCAGCGTCGGCGAGATGATGCGGACGCTCGCGGGCGTCTTCGGCCGCTACACCGAGGTCCCCGTCCTGTGAGCGTGCGCGTCCTCGTCGCCAAGGTCGGCCTCGACGGCCACGACCGGGGGGTGAAGGTGGTGGCCCGCATCCTGCGCGACGCGGGTATGGAGGTCGTCTACACCGGCCTCTTCCAGACCCCCGAGACAGTGGCGACGGCGGCGATCCAGGAAGACGTCGACGTCGTCGGCCTCTCGATGCTCTCGGGAGCGCACCTCACCCTCGCTCCCCTCGTCGTGTCCGCCCTGCGGGAGCGGGGCAGCACGATCCCGGTTGTGGTCGGCGGCATCGTCCCGCCGAGTGACGTCGCCGCCCTTCGCGACGCCGGCGTCGCGGACGTCTTCGGCCCGGGAGCCTCGGCCGAGTCCATCGTCGCGTCGGTCGCTGCCCTCGCCGCTGAGACGTCGCGGTGACATCCACCGACGCGTCCCGAACCGAGCGGTTCCGGACCCTGGTGGAGCCCGAGGTCGGGCTGCTCTACCGTGTCGCTCACGCGCTCGAACGAAACGGGGCCGACGCCGAGGACCTCGTTCAAGAGGCGATGCTGCGGGCCTACCGAAGCCTGGACACCTTCGACGGCGTCAACGTCCGCGGCTGGCTGGTCACCATCCTGCGCAACGCGCAGCGCAACCTGCATCGTCGCACGCGTCCCGAGGCGGTCGATCCCGACGTCGCCGCCGCTACCGTGGACCCCGTGGAACGGGACCCCGCTCTGCTCGCCGAGCGCTCCGACGTGGAGCGCACCGTGCTCGCCGCGGTCGACGCGCTCGATCCCGTGTACCGCGACACCGTGTCCCTCGTCGACGTCGACGGCTTGACCTACGCCGAGGCCGCCGAGGTGCTCGGCGTCCCGATCGGGACGATCATGAGCCGGCTGCACCGGGGTCGCCGCCAGATTCGCGACCGGCTGGCGACCGCGGGGCTGATGGGCCTCTGGGTGGCGACGTGACCGACCCCCGCCCCGACTGCCAGACCGTCGCGCGCTGGCTCCAGACCTTCCTCGACCGGGAGATCGACGCGCCTCGAGCGAACGAGGTCCGCACGCACCTCGACGACTGCCGGTGGTGCGGACTCGAGCGAGACGCCTACCTGGAGATCAAGCGCATTGTCTCGAGCGGTCTCGCCGTTCCCGTGGACGAGGCGCGCGCCATCGAGCGGCTCCGCGCCTTCGCCGAGCGTCTCGCTCACGACGGCGACGGGGCGTAGAGTCCCGGCGACGACGTCCGTGTCCAGCGTCGTCGCCATCATCTTCGGACTCCTCACCGCCCTGTCGAACGCCGTCGCGGTGATGTTCCAGCACGTGGCGACGACCGCCGGCGACCATCGGGGCTGGACCTGGGTCCGACACGTCGTGCGTCACCCGCTCTGGCTCCTCGGATGGGCCGGCATGCTCGGCTCTCTCGTCTTCCAGTCCGTCGCGCTGCACGCGGGTCCCCTGGCGCTCGTCCAGCCCCTCCTCGTCAGCGAGCTCGTCATCGCCCTCGTCATGAGGCGCCTATGGCGACGACAGCGGCTCACTCGCGCGGCCTGGACGAGCGCCCTCGTCACCTCGGTCGCGCTGGTCGTCCTCTTGGTCGTCGCCCGACCACGCGGCACCGCGGTGACCCCCGGTCCGGCCCGGTGGTTCGCCTTCTCGGCGCTCTCGACCGTTCTCGTCGGGGCACTGGTGCTCGTCGGACGCCGCGGCGCGCCATCTCGGCGAGCCGCGGGTTTCGCCACCGCGACCGCCGTACTCTGGGCCCTCGAGGCGACCTTCATCGCCGCGGCGACGGACGCGCTGGTCGCCGGCGGCGTCCCGGGGCTCTTCGCCTCCTGGTCGCTCTACGCGGTCGTGGCGTGCGGTCTCGCCGGACTGACGACGGAGCAGGTTGCGCTACGCGTGGGTCCCCTGCGCATCTCCCAGCCCCTCATCGTCATCGTCGACCCCCTGGCCAGCGTGATCCTCGGCGTGGGGCTGTTCGGCGAGCGCCTCGCTCCGGGCGCGGCGAACCTCATCGCGGCGGCCCTCGCCTTCGCCGTCATGAGCGCGGGCATCGTGGTCATGACCGCGGCCGTCCCCGAGACGTTGCTGCCGACACCCTCGGGGACCTAACCCTGGTCGTCGTTGCGCGATCGGAGGAGGCGCAGCGTGGCTGGGTCCGGCGTCCCGAAGAGCTGCTCGAGCGCGCGGGCGAAGAGCGGGTCGTCCGGGACCGCTCGCTCGAACAACGTGAGGCACGAGCGCGCCTTCATCGCGTCGGTCCCGAGGATCGCCTCCGGACTCGTCACCGTCGACGCGAGGAGCGCCCTGACGGCATCGCGAAGCCGCCGTCCGAGCACCTCGTGATCGGCGTAGGCGCGAGCCTCCCCGAGGTCGACGATGCCGTAGCGCCACGACGCCTCACTGCGTCCGAGTCCCCTCAACTGGGGCAACACCCACCACATCCAGTGGGTGGTCTTGCGCCCCCGGCGTAGTTCCGCGAGAGCTCGCTCGAAGCTGCCGTTCGCGTCCTGCGCCTCGAGGAATCGTGACAGGGGCTCCACGGGTCCATCGTCTCACGGGTTACACGTGGGACAGGCCGACGCGTTCACCGGCGAGGGGTTGTCGACGCGGGCCTCGCGCACGGCGCACCACGGGCAGACCCACCAGCGGCCCAGGGGTTCCGCCGTCGGCGTGCCGCAACTCGCGCACGGCCGTCCCGAGAGCGGGCTCTGGGGGCCGAAGCCCCCACGCCCACAGCGAGGACAGGGCGTCGCCCAGCGAACCGCGAGGTCCTCGGCCGCCGCGGCGATGACGGGACGTCGCGACGGGCAGAGATGCGCCCGGTAGTCGGTCTGCACGCGCCGGGCGCTGTCGACCCCGAGCGTGGCGCAGGCCCGCAGCACGTCGTCGACACTGGCGAGCGCTCCGCGCGACGGCTCGCAGTGGTCGTGGCGCAGCGCGAGGAGGTGGTGCCCACCCTCTAGCCCCGCCGCCACCCGCTCGGCGATCTCGCGGTCGGGCATTCCGGGACGGATCTCGAGGGCGAAGGCCGCCACGTCGAGGCTCTGGGCGACGCCGACCACGCTTCCCGCGCCCTCGCGCGGGACCGCCACGACCCACTCGACGTCGCGGGCCAGTCCGAGGAGTCCCGCGGAGATCGCCCCCTCGGAGGCCACCAGCCACGGAGCGTGGGAGTGACCTCGCCCCAGCTGGGCCTTTCGACGGGCCGTCTCGACGGGGTCGGCGGGCCGCGCCACGTCGCCCGAGAAGGTCCCGAGGCTGTCGGTGTCGGCGTCGATCATCTCTAGGTGCCAACCCCGGGACCCGAGGACTGGTCCGATAACCTCACCCTTGTGATGGTGAGTGACGAGCGAGGCCCGCACGTCGGTCACCGCCCGGCTGCCTCGGACGGTGACCGATGAGAGAGCGGGTGACGTCCGAGTGGACCTTTCTCACGAACCACGCTCACGTGCTGGTCTGCATCGATCGAGACCCGACCCAGCGAACCCGAGACATCGCCGCCGCGGTAGGCATCACCGAACGCGCCACGCAGGCTCTCATCGCCGATCTCGTCACCGCCGGCTACGTGACGCGAACGCGCGAGGGGCGACGCAACGTCTACACCGTGCGTACCGAGAGCCCCCTGCGCCACCCACTCGAATGGCACCGGACCGTCGGCGACCTGCTGGCCCTGCTCGATCCATCGAGATCGACCGGGACGGCTACGAAGGGAGCGGCGACGTCGCATAGGAGTTGACCTGCGAAGTGTAACACACGAAGTATGTTTCGTGTATTCTGCTACGCATGCTGATCCTCCTCGCCCTGGTCGTCGCCGCTCTGGGCGCCGCCGCACTCCCCTGGCCGTCGACACGACGCCCGGTCCTCGTCGCCAGCCTCGCCGCCGCGATCGGGCTGGCCCTCGTCGCACCCGCCCGCGGAGACCTCGTCGGATCCGACGCCCTCGCACGCCTCATCATCCTGGTGGCCGGCGTCCTCGGGCTGAGCGTCGGAGCCTTCTCCCTGACCCAGTTCGCGGGGGAGCGTCGGGGACGCCAGGTGGTTCCCCTCACCGTGGCGGTCGTCGTGCTCGCGGTGGCGAGCGCCATGGCGCGATCCTGGCTCACGCTGTCTCTCACCTGGGTCGCCACCTCGGGCGCCACGTGGTGGCTGCTGCGCGTCGCGACCCCTTCGGGCAGTGAGGTGCGACGCCGGGTGGGGTGGACCATCCTCGTCGGCGATGGTCCGCTCCTGCTCGCGACAGCCGTCATCGTCCCCCTCGACGGCCCCCTCCCCTTCGGGGGCTCTCACCCCCTCACGGGACCGTCCGCCCTCGTCCTCGGCGGGGCCGCCACCCTCGCGGCGATCGCGCGAGCCGGGCTGCTCGCGCGCTCCTCGTGGGTATCCGAGACCGTGTCGGCACCCACCTCGGTGTCCGCCGTCCTCCACGCGGGCGTCGTGAACGGAGGGGCCATCCTGCTCATCCGCGTCGCGTCGCTCGCCCCGTTGGCCACCGTCTGGCGACTCGCCCTGGCCGGTGCCGCCATCGTCACGCTCGTGCGCCTCGCGCCGGTGATCTCGCGTCGCGTCGACCTCAAGGGTCAACTCGCGCTCTCCACGGTGTCCCAGATGTCCTTCATGCTCCTCGCGATCGCCCTGGGCTGGCCCGTCCTCGCCCTCGCACACCTCGCCGGACACTCCCTCTACAAGGCCCACCGCTTCCTCTCCTCGGGCGGAGCGATCGAGGCTCGCGCCGCCGCGCGACGGCGCGCGGCGCGGGGAACCCCGCTCCCCATCACGCGCCGCGTGCTCGGACTGGTCGCCGTGGTCCTGCTCGGCCTCACGCTCATCCACGGAGCGAGCGCCGAGACCGCCGCACTGACCGGAGTCCTCGTCCTCGCCGCCGGCAACGTCTGGTGGACCCACACCCGTCACCCCTTCGGGCGGGCCGGTGGCCTGCTGATCGGCCTCCTCGCCGTCGTGGCGGGCTATCCACTCCTCGTCGACCGACTCTCGCGGGCGCTCGGCGGCGTGATCTCGACACCGAGCACGACCGCTCCGTGGTGGTGGCTGCCCGGCCTCGTCATCCTGCTCGCCCTCGGCTCGCGTCACCGCACCTCTCGCGACACCGTCGTCGCGACGGACACTGCTTCCGAGATCGCGGAGTACGCGGCGTCGTGACGGAGCTCCTCGCCCCCCTGGTGCGCGCGTCCGCCCGCACGATCGCCCCCCTCTGGCCCCTCGATCGGGCCGTCGCCATCAACCCCCTCGTCGATCTCACCGACGAGGACTTCCCTCGCGCGATGACCGAACTCGGTCACCGGCTCGGTGTCGATCCCTGGCCCCACGAGCGGCACCTCGCCAGCGCTCGGGGCGAGCGGTGGTCGCGCCGCGGCGCCGTGGACCGCCCCGGCACTACCCCGCGTCCCGGGACGATCGTGGAGCGGCTGCGGGGAGCGGACTCCCCCGCCGCCCGGGTCGCTCGCGAGATCGTCGCGCGAACCTGCCTCGCCGCATGCTCCACGGCCACCTCGGCGGAGAGGTCACGCCGGGCGACCCTCCGTGACGCCCTGCTCGACCCGAGCGTCGACACGCGCGCGCCGCGACCGCTGCGCGCGGCGGTGGCCCAGCGCCTAGTGACCGACGACCTCGCCACCGTCCGAGCGCTCCTCCCCTGGGACGATCGCGCCGTCGCCGAGGAGTTCGCGCGCCACCTCGCCCGCGTCCCGGGCTGGGCGGGCTGGGCGAAGTGGTGCGACGAGTGGTCGCACGCACCCCATCCCGCGGCCCTCTCCCTCACCGACTTGCTGGTCCTCTCCCTCAGCGTCGATCTCGAGATCGCGGCGGGCGAGTGGCCGAACCCCCCGCAGCCTCCGAGTCGCTCTCCCCACGGCGACGGACCCGAGCGACTCCATCGCCTCGAGCACGTCGTCCACGACGGGGTGATCGACCGCCTCACCCTCCCCGCCCGACCATCGTCCCCACCCCTCGTGCAGGTCGCCGCGTGCATCGACGTCCGTTCGGAGCCGTTGCGCCGGGCTCTCGAGGAGGAGCCCGACGTCACGACCATCGGGTTCGCGGGATTCTTCGGCGTCGCGGCACGCGTGACCGGGAGGGGCGAGGACGAGCCCCACGAGTCGTTTCCTCCGCTGCTGCGCCCGTCCGTCGACGTCTCGGCTGCCGAGGCGACCACGCCCCGCGCGCGAGGACCCCTCGTGCGCAGCACCCTCGTCGAGCTGACCCACGAGCCCGCGTCCATGTTCGCCCTCGCCGAGGGCGCGGGATGGATCACCGGCCCCGTCCTCAGCGCCCTCACCCTCCTCCCCTCGGTGCGCCGACGCGGGCCGGCGAACCTCGACGACTGGCACGTACGCGCCGATGATCCCGTGGCGATCGCCGAGGGCGCGCTACGGGGGATGGGGCTCACCACGGGATTCGCTCCCGAGGTCGTCATTCTCGGACACTCCTCTCACACGTCCGCCAACACGCACTTCTCGACCCTCGCCTGCGGCGCGTGCGGAGCGGGACCCGGCGGACCCAACGCCGCCGCCCTCGTTCAGCTGCTCAACGACCCGGCGGTCCGCGCCGCCCTCGACGCGCGGGGGGTCGCCATCCCCCCGAACACCCGTTTCGTCGCCGGCGAGCACGACACCGCCACCGATCACGTCACCCTCGACGCGATGGCGTCGACACACCTGCGAGCGCGCGTCGATCGGGCGAGTGATCGGTGTCGGCGATCGCGCCGCGACCAGCGCCGCCGCCTCGGGCTGGCCACTCCGTACCGGACGGCGACCTCGGCTCGCGACTGGGCCGACCCCCGGCCGGAATGGGGTCTCGCCGGTCACGTCGCCATGGTGATCGGGCCCCGTGAGCGCACGCGCGGCGTCGACCTCGGCGGGCGCGTCTTCCTCCACTCCTACGATCCCGCATCCGACCCCGACGGCACGCTCCTGCGGTCGATCTTCGCGGCACCCCTGATCGTCGCCCAGTGGATCAACGCCGCCTACTACGCCTCGGCCGTCGCCCCTGACGTCCTGGGCGCCGGTGACAAGACGCTGCTCAACCCCGTCGGCGACTTCGCGGTGATCCGCGGGTCCGACCCGGACCTCCGTCCCGGCCTCCCCCTCCAGTCCCTCTACGTCGGGGACGTTCCCATCCACCTTCCGACCCGGCTCCTCGTCGCCGTCGACGCCCCCCGCGAGCGGGTGGTGGACGCCCTCTCCGACACCCCCGCCGCGCGAGACCTCGTCGTTCACGGCTGGGTCGTCCTCGCCGCACGCGAACACGAGGGCGGTCCGTGGTGGCGGTGGTCGACCGACGGTTGGGGCGCCTGGTGACGCCCCACGGGCGCCCCGTGCCCCACCGACGCGTCGTCGAGGCGGCGGGGGTGCCGACGGCTCCGCCCGGACCCGTGAGCGCGACGGTCGCCCTAGAAGTCGCCGCGGACGGCACCTGGTGCGTCACCGACGCGAGCTCCCTCGCCGGCTGGACGTCCTCGTCCCGACGTGACGCCATCGCCCTCGTCGTGAGCGTCACGGTCGGGGCGGGTCTCACGGGCCGCCTTCGGGTGACGGTCCGCTCCCACGGCGGCGTGCGCTGGGTCGGGGCCCGCGTCGAGTCTCGGTGTCGTCGGGCGCACGCCGTGCGGCGGCGCGCGTAAGCCCTCGCGCCTACGGGCTCCCGAAGAGCAGCAGGATGAGCGCGATCAGGATGACCGCGTAGAGAAGTCCCGTCGCGGTCATCGCCCGGACGGTCGGCTCGACCCCTCGAGCGTCGTTGTCGTCGTCCGACTCCACGCGCCCCCTTCCCCGATGTGTCCCATCCTCCCCCCGCGCGCCGGTCCTGTCCACCCCACGACCACGAAGGGTCGCCGTGACGTAGGGCCCTAGAGTGACCCGACCGAATCGACCTACATTGAGTCCAGATGAGCCCTTCGCCCGCACCCGCGACCCGGGACGACGACCTCGACCAACCCGTCGAGATCGCCCCGCGCGTCTGGTGGGTGGGCCAGATGATCCCCGGTGATCGCTTCCAGTGCCACCCGTACCTGATCGAGCAGGGCGACCAGTCGGTCCTCGTGGACCCCGGCTCCGCCCTCATCGCCGGAGACATCGTGCGCAAGATCGATCAGGTCGTCGGCGTCGAGAACGTCCGCTGGCTCGTGTGCTCGCACGCCGACCCCGACATCATCGGAGCCCTCCCGACGCTGATCGCGAGGGGCCTGCACCCCGAGGCCCGGATCGTCACCCACTGGCGCGACCGCGCGCTCATCGTGCACAGCGGCACACCACTGCCCTACTGGCTGATCGAGGAGAACGGCTGGCGCCTCGACCTCGCCGATCGGGCCGTGCGCTTCGTCTTCAGCCCCTACCTGCACTTCGCGGGGGCCTTCGGGACCTTCGACGAGTCGACCGGGACGTTCTTCTCGGGCGACTTGTTCGGAGGCTTCACCGACTCGCCCTCTCTCTACGCCGCCGATCTCTCCTACTTCGAGGCCATCCGCGCCTTCCACGAGCACTACATGCCCGAGCGCGAGATCATGGCCCACACCCTGGGTCGGCTCCGCGAGCTACCGGTCACGCTGATCGCACCGCAGCACGGCCAGATCATCCGCGAGGAGTTGATCCAGCCCATGATCGACCGCCTCGAGAAGCTCGAGACGGGCGTCTACCTCCTCGCGCGCGAGGACTACGGGCTGCGATTCCTGCTGCTCGCCAACCACGCGATGAAGGGCTTGACGCAGATCCTCGTCCAGGAGCGGGAGTTCGGCGAGGCCCTCCAGCGCATCGACGCCCTCGCTCGCCAGACCCTCGGAGCGACCGGTCTGGAGATGTGGGTCCCCGTCGGCCCGGCGCGACTCCACTACGACGGGCTCGACGACTTCACCGGACGGCCCGCCACGTGGCCCGCCGACGTGGCCGCCGCCGCGGCCGGCTCGCCCCAGTACGAGGGGACTCGCCTCGTCTGGCCCCTCAGCTCCCTCGACGGCGAGCGCGTCACCGGGGTCGCCGTCTTGAACATGCCCGAGCCAACGACGCTCACTCCCGAGACCCGCGACGTCCTCGACCAGGCCCCCGGTCTCGTCGAGGTCCGTCTCGAGCGCGAGATCATGCGACTCCAGACCGAGGGCGAACGCTCCGCGTGGCGCAACCGCGCGCTGCACGACGCCCTCACCGGAGTCCTCAACCGCGAGGCTCTCGCGTCGGCCCTCCCCCAGTACGTCGCCAACGACGACCAGGGCCTCGCGCCCCGACTCGCGCTGCTCATGATCGACATCGACCACTTCAAGGCCGTCAACGACGAGTGGGGCCACGGGGTCGGTGACCGCGTCCTGGCCCACGTGGCGAGCGCGGTGCGTCGCAGCGTCCGTCCCGCCGATCTCGTCTTCCGTTACGGTGGCGAGGAGTTCCTCGTGCTCCTGATCGACGTCGACCTCGAGACGGCCCTCTCGGCGTCGCAACGCCTCCGGTCGGCCGTCGCCTCGGCCCCGGCCGGACTCCCGGCGGTCACGGTCAGCGTGGGCGTCGCCCTGCGCGATCACGGCGAGGAGGGCGACGACGTGGTCGCCCGGGCCGACGCGGCCCTCTACGCGGCCAAGCGCGCCGGACGGGATCGCATCGAGATCGCCCCGAGCACCTGAGTCGCGCGGCTCCGAACGGAGCTTCCGGTGTGGTGGGCCGTACAGGACTTGAACCTGTGACCCCTTGCGTGTCATGCAAGTGCGCTACCAGACTGCGCCAACGGCCCTTAGGGCGACCACCCTACCATCTCGGCCCGCTCCGTCCGTCGAGCACCATCTGCCCCTGCTGATTGTGCTCGACCTGGCGCAGCAGGACCTCCACGGCGGCTCGCGCGTCGCCGACGGCGTCGTGTCCGCCGGGGTCGACGCCGTAGTGCCGGCAGAGATGCGTGAGCGTGCGACGGGGACGGTGCTCTCGACTCGGCTCGATCACGAGGTCGTGGTCGATGACGTCGACGACGTCCAACTCGTCGATCACGCGTACGGCGTCCACTCCCTCGCCGAGGTCGAGCAGGGTCGCCCGCAGCATCGCGAGGTCGAAACCCGCCACGTTCGCCCCGACGATCGCCGCGCCCTCGCGTGACCACGCCCCGAGGATCTCGCGAGCCCGACGAGCGCCGGCCAGCGGCGTGAGGACGTCGTGGTCCGCGCGTAGCCCCTCCAGACGCTCCCGGTCGAGCCCGTGCACGCGCCGCGACCCCTCGGAGATCTCCCGGTCGGGCACTACGTAGAAGCGCTCGACCTGCGCGGGGGCCCCGAGTCGCCAGGCGTAGACGCCGTAGGCGATGGCCCGGTCGTGGGCCACGTCGAGACCCGTCGTCTCGGTGTCGAAGCCCACGAGCAGTGGCGGGACCCACCGGACCAACTCGGTGCGACGACGCCGGGGAGCCACCGCACGAGCCTGCCACACCCCTCTGACGCGATCGACCGAGTTGCGACCGGTCGCCGCGGGCGGGCAGAGTGTCTCGGTGAGCGCACGCGTCGCCCTGGTCACGGGATCATCGTCGGGCATCGGACGGGCGTGCGCCGACCGGCTCGCCGCGGCCGGCTGGACCGTCGTGGGAGCCAGTCGGCGGGGAACCTCCGGAGAGGGGTGGCGAGGGATCAGCGTCGACGTCGACGTCGACCGCGAGGTCCTGTCGGGGGTCGCGGACGTCCTCGGACGTGAAGGGCGCCTCGACGCCGTCGTCGCCGCGGCCGGCTGGGGACTCGCCGGTGCCGTCGAGGACGCGACCACCGAGGAGGCGCACGCCCAGTTCGAGACGAACTTCTTCGGCGTCGACCGCGTCGTGCGGTCGTCGCTGCCCCACCTGCGCGAGCACCGCGGACGCGTCGTCATCGTCGGCTCCATCGGCGGCGTGATCGGGCTACCGTTCCAGGCGTACTACAGCGCCACGAAGTTCGCGCTCGAGGGCTACGCCGAAGCACTCGCCGGCGAGGTCCGCCCCTTCGGGATCGCGGTCTCGGTCGTCCAGCCCGGAAACTTCCGCACCGAGTTCACGGACCGACGCCGCCACAGCGCACCCGCTGAGGGCGATCCCTACGGCGCCGCCCGCGCTCGAGCCCTGGAGTCGATGGCGCGCGACGAGGCGGGGGGCGCCTCGCCCGACGCCGTCGCCGCGCGGGTCGCGGACCTCCTCGCGGCCCGTCGACCCCCACTACGGGTGAGCGTGGGCCCGGCCAGCGAGCGCGTCGGCGTCGTGGCCAAGCGTCTCCTCCCCTACCGCGCCTTCGAGCGCGCCTCTCGCAAGAGCCTCGGACTGTGACCGGCCCCGTCGACGACGTCACCGCCGCCGGGTACCGCCCGGAGTTGCGTCGATCCCTCCACACCTTCTCGATGTTCGCGATCGCCTTCTCGGTGATCTCGATCACCACGGGCATCTTCCTCAACTACGGTTTCGGGCTCACCTGGTTCGGGCCGGCCTCGATCTGGACGTGGCCCCTGGTGGCCGTCGGCAACGTCTTCATCGCCCTGATCGTGGCCGAGCTCGGTGCTCGCATCCCGCTCGCCGGTTACGCCTACCAGTGGAGTTCACGTCTTGTGAACTCCACCTACGGGTGGTTCGTCGGCTTCGCGGGCCTGCTCTACATGGCCGTCGGGGGCGGGGCCATCATGCTCGTCGCCGCGAGCCCGTTACTGCTCTCGGAGTTCGGCGTCAGCGCCGCCACCCATCCCCACCTCAACCTCGCCGTCTCGATCGTCTTCATGATCGTCGCGACGGTCGTCAACGTGATCAGCGTCCAGGTCAGCGCCCGAGTGAACAACATCGCGGTCTTCACCGAGATCCTGGGCACCCTCGTCTTCAGCGTCCTCCTGATCGTCCTATGGGGACTGCAGGTGAAGCACACCCCCTACGGCGTGGGGATCCTCACCAGCACGGCCCGCGCGACCCACCAGCCCCCCCTCTACTCGTTCGGGCTCGCCGGCATGCTCGGCGCCTTCACCCTGATCGGCTTCGAACTGGCGGCCGACATGTCCGAGGACGCCGTCAATCCGCGCCACAGCGTTCCGCGCGCCGTGGTTGCCGCCCTCGGCCTCGCCGCCATCCTCGGCATGGTCACCCTCGTCGGCTTCACCCTGGCGATCCCCAACCTCCACACGGTGGAGGCGTCGCCCCTACCCCTGCTCACCATCGCCCAGTTCTGGTTGCCGGACTGGCTGGTGAAGGTCTTCGTCGCCTTCGTGGTGTTCTCGATGTTCGCCATCGCCGTCGTGGGTGCGGGAACCCAGTCGCGCCTCGCCTTCGCCATGGCCCGCGACAACATGCTGCCCGGGTCTCGGGCCCTGCGACGCGTCCACGGCCGGACCCAGACACCGATCGTGGCCCTCGTCGTCCTCGGCGTCATCGACCTCGCCATCCTCGTCTACGGCTACACCCAGCCCAACTCCTTCGGGACGCTGGTCGGCGCCACGGCGATCATCCCCTACCTCATCTACCTCGCGATCACGGTCGCCTACGCTCGCCGTCGTCACCACCTCACGCCCCACGAGGGCTCCTTCGACCTCGGGCGCTGGGCTCGCCCGGCGATCGTCATCGTGCTGGTGTGGACGATCCTCGTGCTGCTGGAACTGACCCTCTCGTCGGTCTTCAATGGTGCGGACCAGTTCCTCGCCCTAGCCGCCGTGCTAGCCCTCGTCTGGTATGCCGTGCTGCGACCCCGGCTCCGCCAGGGGCGCGCTGGGGTTCCCCCCGCGCCCGAGGCCTAACGCTCCTCGGCGATCGCCCCGCCACCGTCGATCACCAGGCACTGCCCGGTGGTGTAGGCGGCTCCGGGGCTGAGCAACCACGCGATGCCCGCGCCCACCTCCTCCGGGCGCGCACTACGCCCGAGAGGGATCCGACGCCCCTGCTCCGCCTCGTGGGGGGTCTGACTGCCGGTCGCTATCCAGCCGGGCGCGACGGCGTTGACCGTGATGGCGTCGGCCGCGAGGTCGAGGGCGAGGGCGCGGGCGAGGCCCACGAGGCCGGCCTTCGCCGCCGCGTAGACGGGCTCGTGGCGCATCGCCATGACCGGCCCGGTGACGCTCGCGACCAGGACGATCCGCCCGGCGCCACTGCGGCGCAGGGCCGGCAGAGCCGCGCGCACCACGTGGTAGGCCGTGTCGAGGTTGCGGGCGATCCCGGCTCGCCACGCCACCGGCTCGATCTCCTCGAGGGGGCCCGCCGCAACCAGCGGATCGCTCACCGAGACCATCCCCGCGTTGGCGACCACGCCGTCGAGGCGCCCGAATCCCTCGGTAGCGGCGGCGACTACTCGTTCGGCGGCCGCGGGGTCGGTCAGGTCGCCCACGACTCCGACCGCCGCCGGGCCGATCTCGGCCACGCGCTCGTAGACGCGCTCGGTCGTCGACGTGAGCACCACTCGCGCCCCGAGGTCACTCGCGATCCGGGCCGTCGCGAAGCCGATGCCGTTCGGGCTCCCGGCGCCGGTGACCAGGATGACGCGCTCGGAGAGGTCGAAGAGGCCGGGAAGTCGCACGGGGGCGACTGTAGCCGGGCGCCGGAGTCCCCTCGACTCCCCACCTGCTCACGTGAGAAACAGGGGAATATCACGGGAATTACGGGACTTTCGACTCACGGGAAGTCGGGGCCCGCCCGCTACCCTGGCCTCGTCACGAGGAGGAGACATGGCGAACAAGAAGCCGGGATTTCGTCCCCCCGCCCGCAGTGCGAGTGCTGGACGGGCCCGGGTCGACCACCGCCCGGCCCCCGCCGCGCGCGTGCGAACCCAGGCGCAGCGCCGCCAACGGCGCCGCACCCTGGTGGCGAGCGCGATCGCCGTGGTCGTTCTCGGAACCGTCGCGACCTTCGCGATCGTGAATCGCGCCTCGACCGCCGGCTACTCCACTTCCCCGGAGGCCTGGAAGCTCCCCGTCCAGACGGGCGGCACGCCGGTCTCGTTGACCTCGTTGCACGGCACCCCAGTAGTGGTCAACTTCTTCGCGTCGTGGTGCCAGGTCTGCCGCGACGAGTTACCCGTCTTCGCGGCCGACGGACGGGCCCTCAGGGGCAAGGTCGACATCGTCGAGGTGAACGCCCTCGAGACGGGCAACGGAACGTCGTTCGCGCAACAGTTCCACCTCGCCTCGTCGGTCACCGCCGTGCTCTCGGACGTGGGCGGCTCCAACGGCGACGGCCTCTACTCGGCCCTCGGTGGAACGGGCAGCCTCCCGATGACCGCTTACTACAGCTCGAACGGAACCCTGCTCGGGACTCACGTTGGTGGCTACGACGCTCAGACCCTCGCTCAGGCGATCAAGGGCTACTACGGCGTGACCGTGAAGTGAGCCGATGGACGGCGTCAGCCTGATCGCCGCGTTCGGGGCCGGTATTGCCTCGTTCGCCTCGCCGTGCGTGCTCCCGCTCGTCCCGGCCTATCTCTCGATCGTCGCCGGCTTCGACGCGGGCGCGAGCGACGGTCCCCGACGCGGACTCGGGCGCCTCACGCGCGACACCCTCCTCTTCATCGCGGGCTTCGCGGTCGTGTTCATCCTCCTCGGGCTCTCCGCGAACGCCCTGGGCCGCAGCGTCATCCACCAGCAGGCCACGCTCACGCGTATCGCCGGCGTCGTGATCGTCGCCATGGCCCTCTTCCTCCTCGTCACCCTCGTCGCCCCGACCCCGGGCCTCGTGCGCGAGTACCGCACCCACCCGATCGTCGACCGTCTCGGCCCCTTCGCCGCGCCCGTCGCGGGTGCGGCCTTCGCCTTCGGATGGACGCCGTGCGTCGGGCCGATCCTCGCGTCGGTCCTGGCCGTCGCCGCCCAACAGGGTCACGGCGCGAGCGGCGCGGCCCTGCTCGCCGCCTACACGGCGGGCCTCGGCGTCCCCTTCCTCGCGGTCGCGCTCGCCTTCGAGCGGCTGCGGCGCCCACTGGACTGGCTGAAACGTCACGGCAACGTGGTCACCGCCGTGAGTGCCAGCCTCCTGCTCGTCCTCGGCCTGCTGCTCGTCCTCGACCGACTGGCCTGGATCACGAGTCTCGCCCAACGCGTCGGCCGGATCTGAGCTACGCGCCGGGACTGGGCAACGAGGCCACTAGCGCGCCGAGGAGGGCGGCGGCGAGCGACAGCGCGAGGGTGAGCCGCGCGTAATGACCCGCCCGCTCCGAACGAGCCCTCGCGGCGCGCCCGTGCGCGAGACTGGCGACGACGAGCCCGACCACGACGACCATCTTCAGCCCGAAGACGACCCCGAGCGCGCTACGACCGCCGTGGGCGAGTACGTGGTCGTGCGCGGCGAGCAGGACGCCCGTGACGAGCAGGAGGGGCCACGCCACGTGGTGCGAGCCCCGGGTGAAGCGCTGGCCCATCGGTCGCAACGCCGCGGCGAAGGTCCGAGGCTCGAGCGCCTCGCGCAGCGACGGCGTGATCGATCGCAGCAGTAGCTGTCCCCCGACCCACCAGGCCACGGCGAGCACGTGCCCGGCCAGGACGACGGCCCACACGTACGACACGGCGCCTCCTCTCCGGGGGCACACTAGCCCCGGAGAGGAGGCGCCTCGACGCCGGACGACTACGCGTCGCGGCGAACCAGCAGGTAGCCGCCGAGCCCGAGTGCGGCGAGCGCGTAGAGGGCGAGCACCCCGGCACCGGCCCAGGGACTGAGCGACGTCCCCTGCCCCGCCGTCACGACCGAGGTCATCACGTCACTGATATGGAAGGGCATGAACTTGAGGATCGGCTGGCTGAAGGACGAGGGCAGGGTCTGGAGGATGATCGGCACCACGAGGAGGAGCCCCACGTAGGTCGTGATCGCCCCCGCCGAGTGGCGGATGATCGCGGCGATGCCCAACGCGAGGAGCCCGAGCAGGCCGATCACGACCCCCCCGCCGGCGACCGCGCGCAGCACGCCGGGCTGGCTGAGCAGGGCGTGCGGCGCCGGAGCGCGCAGCAGGCCCTGTCCGAGGAAGAAGGCGCCGAAGGACAGCACCTCACCGACCACGAGCGAGAGGGTGCCGACCAGAGCCGCCTTGGCCCCGAGAACGCGCGCACGTCGCGGGGTCGCCGCGAGGGTCGAGCGGATCGTCCCGGTGCCGTACTCCGCGCTCATGACGAGCACGCCGAGTACGCCGATGATCAGCTGGCTGAAGAGCAGTCCCTTCAGCGTGATCCCCGTCGGGTCGAAGGTGGCGCGCTGGATGATGGTGAACGAGTGCCAGTTGTGCGAGACCGTGGCGCCCGCGATCGCGGCGACTCCGAGGGTCACCACGGCCATGGCGAACAACGTCCACCAGGTCGAACGAACGGTGCGCAGCTTCGTCCACTCAGCGCGTAGCAGGTGGGAGCGACCGGCCGGGGCGCTCGAGGTGTGGGTGGGGTGGATGGTCAGGGTCGTCATCGAGGCCTACTTTGCGGTCGGGACCGGGACGTCGGTCGTCCGGCCGTGGTACTCGACGCTGTCGCGCGTCAGGGACATGAAGGCCTCCTCGAGGGACGCCGTCTGGGGTGAGAGTTCGTGGAGGACGAGCTGGGCCGCGGCCGCGAGCTCGCCGATCGCCGCGGCGTCGAGGCCGTGGACCGCGATGGCGTCATCGCCGTCGTCGACGACGCTCGCCCCCTCGCGCTCGAGCACCTCGGTCATCTCCGAGATTCGCGGTCCGCGCACCCGCACGTAGGTGCCGGCCGTGTCGGCGATGAAGTCGTCCACCGTACCCTCGGAGATCAGGGCGCCTCGACCGATGACGACGAGGCGATCGGCCGTCAGGGCCATCTCGCTCATGAGGTGGCTCGAGACGAAGACGCTGCGTCCCTCGGCCGCGAGGCCCTTCAGCAGGTTGCGGACCCAGAGGATTCCCTCCGGGTCGAGGCCGTTGATCGGCTCGTCGAAGAGGAGAACGCCGGGATCGCCCAGCAGGGCGGCGGCGATGCCCAGGCGCTGGCCCATTCCGAGCGAGAACTTGCCCACCCGGCGCCGCGCGACGTCACTGAGGCCCACCATGTCGAGGACCTCCTCGACCCGGCCGCGGGAGATGCCGTTGGTCTCGGCCAGGTACTGGAGGTGGCGGTAGGCGCTGCGACCCGGGTGGATCGCCTTCGCTTCGAGGAGTGCCCCGACCTCGCGCAGCGGGTGGGCGAGGTCGCGGTACGAACGACCGTTGATCGACACCGACCCGTGGTCCGGGCGATCGAGACCCATGATCATCCGCATCGTGGTCGACTTGCCCGAGCCGTTCGGCCCGAGGAATCCCGTCACGACGCCGGGCGGGACCTCGAAGGAGAGGTCGCGCACCGCGACCGTGTCGCGATACTGCTTGGTCAGTTCCCGTACCTCGATCACCGGTTCCTCCGTTCTCGTGGGACTCCAGTGTCGCGGCCCGGCACCCCGCGCGAGCTCCGTCGCTCGGCTACTTGTGAGCGCCGTGCGGACGACCCGTCACGCTCCGATCCGTCCACCGTGCGACCGACCTCCGTCATCCTCGCGACCGACCCCGCGGCCCGTCGCCGCTCGGTAGCGTCGGGGTGTGAGCGAGTCCTCCCGCGACGCCACCCTTCCCTGGGTCGAGCGGATGACCCCGGCCGCGTGGACGGCCGTCGACGCCGCCGTCGCCGTCCTGCTCGCGGCGGGGACTCTCACCCACCTCTACGCCTTCCCCTCCTCGATCCCCCGTGCCGCCCTCGTTCCCGTCGACCTCGCCGCGACCCTCCCCGTCGCGGCCCGACGACGCGTCCCCGCCTCGAGCCTGGTCATCGTCACCTTGGCCGTCGCGATCTCGACGGCGGCGGGACGTTCCCTCGCTCCCGCACCAGTGATCGCCCTGCCCCTCTACTCCCTCACCCTCGCCGCCGGTCGTCGCCGCTCCCTCTACGCCCTCGTCGCCGTCGAGGCGGCCCTCCTCGGCGGACTCCTCGGGGCGGCCCTCGCCCACCGCGCCCAGGGCGACGTCACGTTCAACCTCGTCCTTGCCGGGGCCAGTTGGGTCGTCGGCGACGCGGTGCGCACCCGGCGGGGCTACCTCGCCGAGCAGGAGGGCGAACGACGACGACGAGCGGCCGTCGACGCCACCCGGGCCGTCGTCGACGAGCGGCTGGCCATCGCTCGCGAGCTCCACGACGTCCTCGCCCACAGCCTGGCCGTCATCGCGATTCAGTCCGGCGTGGGCCGCCACGTGCTCGACACGCAGCCCGACCAGGCTCGCGAGGCACTCGAGGCCGTCGAGCACACCAGCCGCAGCGCACTCGACGAGCTCCGACGCGTGCTCGGAGCCCTGCGGGCGGACGACGTCGAACGGGTGCCCACGCCCGGCGTCGCCGATCTCGGCGACCTCGCTGCCCGGGTCACCGCGACCGGCACTCCCGTCGAACTCTCGGTCGCGGGCGACCCGACCCGTCTCGCCCCGGGACTGCAACTCTCCCTCTACCGGATCGCCCAGGAGGCCCTTACGAACGTGGTGAAACACGCCCCCGGAGCGCGGGCCCACGTGGACCTGCGCGTCGACGCCGACGGGGTCCGCCTCGAGGTCACCAACACCCCGAGCGCCCGCACCCGTCCGACCGGACCACCGGGCCACGGACTCGTCGGCATGCGCGAGCGCGCGTCCCTGTACGGCGGGACGCTGAGCGCCGAGCCACGGGTGCGAGGAGGGTTCTCCGTCACCGCCCACTTCCCCCACCGGAGCTCGACGTGAGCATCCGCGTCATGGTCGCCGACGACCAGGCCCTCATCCGGGCGGGGTTCCGAGTACTGATCGACTCCTCGCCCGACTGCCTGGTCGTCGCCGAGGCGGCTGACGGTGCCGAGGCCGTGCGCCGGGCGACGCGTACCCGACCCGACGTCATCCTGATGGATATCCGGATGCCCGTCATGGACGGCATCGAGGCCACGCGACTCATCACCGCGGATCCGGCCCTCAGTGACTCGCGCGTCGTCATCCTCACCACCTTCGATCTGGACGAGTACGTGTACGAGGCGTTACGCGTCGGAGCGAGCGGCTTCTTGCTGAAGGACACGCCCCCCGAGGAACTGCTCAGCGCCATCCGCGTGGTCGCGCGCGGCGATGCGCTCCTCTCCCCCAGCGTCACCCGACGGGTCATCGCGCAGTTCAATCGCTTGGCCCCTCCGTCGGCGTCCGCGGAGGCCCCCTTCGCGGCCCTCACGGACCGCGAGCGCGACGTCCTCGCCGCGGTCGCCCGGGGCCTCTCCAACTCCGAGATCGGGGACGATCTCCACATGAGCGTCGCCACGGTGAAGACCCACGTCAGCCGGATCCTCGCGAAGCTGGACGCGCGGGACCGCACCCAGCTGGTCGTCCTCGCCTACCAGGCGGGCCTCGCCTAGTTGCCGTCCCCCAGCTCGTCGGCCAGCACGGCGACCGAGCTCACGACCCGCGAGGGCCGGTACGGGAAGTGCTCCGCGGCGTTCGCCTCCGAGACCCCCGAGAGCACCAGGACCGTGTGCAGCCCCGCCTCGAGTCCGGCGACCACGTCGGTGTCCATCCGGTCGCCGACCATCGCGGTCGTCTCCGAGTGGGCCTTCAGTTCCCGCAGCGCGGAACGGATCATGAGGGGATTGGGCTTGCCGACGAAGTACGGCGAGCGCCCCGTCGCCTTCGAGAGGAGCGCCGCCACGGCACCCGTCGCCGGCAACGGCCCCTCGAGGCTCGGGCCGGTCGGGTCCGGGTTGGTGGCGATGAACCGCGCACCCCGGTTGATCAGGCGCACCGCGGTCGTCAACTGCTCGAAGGAGAGGTTGCGCGTCTCGCCGACGACGACGTAGTCGGGCGACATCTCGGTCAGCGTGTAGCCCACCTGGTGCATCGCCGTCGTGAGCCCCACCTCCCCGATGACGAAGGCCGTTCCGTGGGGTCGCTGGGCGTGGAGGAACGACGCCGTCGCCAGCGCCGACGTCCAGATGCGCTCCTCGGGGACCTCGAGGCCGTTGTAGCGCAGGCGCGCCGCGAGGTCGCGACGGGTGTAGATGGAGTTGTTGGTCAGGACCAGAAAGGGAGTGCCCCGGCTCGAGAGCGCGTCGAGGAACCGAGCCGCTCCCTCGACCGGGTGCTCCTCGCGAACCAGCACGCCGTCCATGTCGAGCAGCCACGCCCCGACCTCGGCGGCCGACGTGATGGGGGTGGGCTCGTTGGTCACGGTTCTCCTCGGGGGCGATGGCTCCCCCGGACCGTACCATCGCCCGGACGACGAGCCGGTCCGTGCAAGCGATCCGCCGATGGGCGCCGTCGTCATATACCCCCGGGGGTATCTGTATACTGGAGCGATCTCACCCGAGCAAAGGAGAGTGACGTGTTCCAGGAAGTCGACCTGAGCCACTTCAGCGCGGCCCACGCCGACGGGGCCCTCGTCGTTGACGTGCGCGAGCCCCACGAGTACGAGTCCGGGCACGTGCCCGGCGCCCGCCTGATCCCCCTGGGCGTCCTCGCCCATCACGCCCCCGACCTCCCGTCGGATCGCCCCATCTACGTGGTCTGCCAGAGCGGGGGCCGCAGTCGAAGTGCGGCAGCCTTCCTCCACCAACTCGGACACGACGTGCGTTCCGTCCTCGGCGGCACCGGCGCGTGGGTCGCGGCGGGACGCCCCGTCGTGCGCGGCAATCGCGCGAACGCGGTCTGAACCTCCGCCCACCCCCTCGACCCCCCTCGAGGGGGTGGGCTCCCTCGACCGACCGGGCCACGCGATCGAATAGGTCGCGACCGCGCCAGCAGGACGTCGCGCGTCGCGACACACTGGAACGGTGCTCGACCACTTCTCGGCGCTGACCACTCCCCGCCTCCGGCTATGGCCCATCGGGAACGATCTGGCCCGATCGATCGCCGGTGGAGACGTCAGCGTCTTGCGAGTCGCCCCCGGATGGCCGCAGCCTGGCACCGTGAACGGCGTTCGAATGGCCCTCGAGAAGGGGCAGCCCGCCGGGTGGCTCGTCGTCCTCGGCGACGAGGTCGTCGGTGACTGCGGCATCCACGCACCCGTTGACGGGGACGGCCGCGTCGAGATCGGGTACGGCCTCGCCGAATCCGTCCGCGGGCGAGGACTGGGAACCGAGCTGGTGTTGGCGATGGTCGAGTGGCTGCTCGACCAACCCGACGTTCGGGAGGTGTTCGCGCGAACTGAGCGCGTCAACCGAGCGAGTCGTCGCGTCCTCGAGAAGGCGGGCTTCGAGACGCTCGACGAGCCGTCGACGAGCGACGGCCTCCTCACGCATCGGCGCCGTCGGCCGGCCACGTAACCACCACCTCCGTGGTCCCGTGCGCGCGGGGGCTCCGGGCGCTCGTCGGCGCCACCCGACGGCTCGAGCGAGGACTCCGGTCGTCGACGCGCTGGCCGACGGCGCGCGGGAGCGTCGTTACGGGGCGTCATCGTCCGCACAACCCGCCCGCCCTCACGTCACGACCCCGCCCGACCCGAGGCGGCCGTGGCGATCGCGCCGCCTTCTTCGGATGCGCGAGGTCGGCCACCCCGTGCTCGCCGACGTCACCGGACGGCCCCATCGAGAGGGTGCCGGCCGGGGGTGCACAATGGTCTCGGAGGCGCCCGGCGCCCCCACGAAGGAGGTTCCAATGAAGGCCGTCCAGTATCGCGAGTTCGGCGGACGCCCCGAGGTCGTCGAGATCGACCGACCCACCCCCGGACCGGGCCAGGTCCTACTGCGCGTCACCGCGGCCGGACTGTGCCACTCCGACGTGTTCGTCATGAGCCTGCCCCGCGAGCAGTACTTCCTCGGCACGCTACCCCTCACTCTCGGTCACGAGGGCGTCGGCGTCGTGGCCGAACTGGGTGCGGGGGTCTCCTCCGTCGCCGTCGGGGACGCCGTCGCCGTCTACGGCCCGTGGGGCTGCGGAACCTGCCACCAGTGTGCCCAGGGTCACGAGAACTACTGCGAGCGCGCGAGTCAACTCGGCATCCTCGCCCCGGGGCTGGGCGCTCCGGGCGCCATGGCCGAGTACCTGCTGGTCGACGACCCCCGACACCTCGTCCCGATCTACGACCTCGACCCAGCCGAGGCGGCGCCGCTCACCGACGCCGGCCTCACGCCCTACCACGCGATCAAGTCCTCGCTCCCGAAGCTCGGGGCGGGCTCCTTCGCGGTCGTCCTCGGAGCCGGCGGCCTCGGCCACGTGGGCATTCAGATCCTGAGGGCGCTCTCGGGTGCGCGGATCATCGCCCTCGACCTCGACGACGCCAAGTTGGCCCTGGCCCGCGAGTCCGGGGCCCACGAGACGCTGCGCTCCGACGACCCCGACGTGGTCGCGCGGGTCCGCGCCCTGACGGGCGGCCGGGGTGCCGACGGCGTCTTCGACTTCGCCGGCTTCCAGTCGAGCCTCGACGTCGCGAAGCAGCTCGTCGCCGTCGGCGGGGACTTCACGATCGTCGGTCTCGGCATGGGCGGCGCGACCGTCCCGGTGGGCTTCTTCGCGACGCCCTACGAGGCGATCGTGAGGACCACCTACTGGGGGTACCGCCACGAGTTGGCTGAGGTGATCGAACTGGCCCGCCGGGGCCAGATCCGGGTCCACGTCGAGCGGTTCTCCCTCGACGACGCCCCGGTCGCCTACGAGCGACTCCACCAGGGCACTCTCACGGGTCGCGCCGTCGTCCTCCCGTGAGGGGCACCGCGGTCCCGGGTCCTCTCGACCGACTCGAGACCGACACCGAGACCCCGTCCGACCTGGGATGACACTCGACCGACCCTCGCTTCACAGGCGTTTCTCAGAGTCTTCGCAGGACCGTGCCAGTCACTCCGAGCAGCGTACGTAGGGGGCGTTCCCGGACCCGGGACCTGCCCACCAGCGAGGCTGGGAGGTGAACCGTGCGAGTTGGTCTCATTGGTTTCGGCACGACGGGGTCCGCCGTCGCCCGGGTGCTGCTCGGTAGCCCGACGGTGTCGCTCGAGTGGGTCGTTCGCGAGAGTGCCCGCCACGGGCAGCGCTCGGCGGGCGACGTGCTCGACGTCGCGTCCCCCTCTCCGGGACGCATCGTCTCGCGGTGGGATCTCACGGCTGGTGACCTCCTCGAACGCCACCCCGTCGACGTCATCATCGACTTCTCGAGCGAGGACGGCCTCGACTACTACGGGGAGGCGGCGGCCGCCCGTGGGGTGGGCATCGTCTCGGCGATCTCCCACTACTCGGTCGTGAAGCAGCGCAAGCTCGAGCGGCTGAGCCGGACGACGGCCGTGCTGTGGTCCCCCAACATCACGCTCGGCATCAACTTCCTGATCCTCGCCGCCCAGACGCTCCGGCGCATCGCACCGTCGATCGACGTGGAGATCATCGAGGAGCACTTCAAGGACAAGCACAACGTCTCGGGCACGGCGAAGGTGATCGCCGGGTCCCTGGGCCTCCCCGAGCAGGACATCAAGTCGGTGCGCGCAGGTGGGATCGTCGGCGTTCACGAGATCCTCTTCGGCATGCCGCACCAGACCATCCGCCTACGACACGAGTCGGTCTCGCGTGAGGCGTTCGGAACCGGCGCGCTCTTCGTCGCGGAGCGCCTCGAGGGCAAGCCGCCCGGCCTCTACAAAATGGAGGACCTGCTGCTGCCCTTCTTCGCGACGACCGAATGGACGGCCGGTCCCTCCTGGCGCGAACGCCTCTTCCGCATCGGCACCCGCAGCTCCTCGCGGCGCCAGCGCCGCGAGGAGATCCAGGCCGCCATCGTCGCCCTCAGTCACCCCTCGACGAGCCATCTCGTCGTCGACGACGTCGTCCCGCACCCCGAGCGTGACGACGTCCGGCCGTAGGCGACGACCCGTCGAACGGCTCCGGAGAGTGACTCTCTTCGCGGGCCCTCAACCCGAGTAGCGGGCCAGGGCCTCGAAGTTCTCGTAGAGCCGCGGCTCGCCGGAACGGGCGCGAATGGCGAGGGCGTAGTTCGAGACTCGGGACCAGACGCCCGCGATCCAGTAGGTGTCGTAGAGCAGGTCGATGTCGAGGACCCCGTGCTTGACGAGGGCTCCGGCCGTCTCGAAGAACGTGAGCGCGACCCCGATCGCGGGATCGCCACCGACGGCATCCGGGTCGGGACTTACCGCGAACTCCGGGTCGAAGACTCGCCGGAGCGCGTCCTCGAGCCCCGACGTCGCCCCCCACTGGAGCAACTGCATGAGTACCGTCGCATCCTCGTACGTAGCCATGGCCTCCCCTTCCTCGCGAAGGGGGACCGAGCTGCGCGGCGATGGTCATCGCACCGACCCGACCGACCATAGCGCCCGGATCAGCGCGCTGCTCGGCGCGCGACGCCCGTTCCGACGGGCGGGTCCGGTGCTCGTCCCGAGACCTCTCGTTGGAGGCGGCGTCCGGATTCGAACCGGAGTACGGGGCTTTGCAGGCCCCGGCAACCTGTGCCAGGGTGTGCCTCGCTGTGCCAGGAGTCAGTAAAACACTGGAGTTTGCCCGGATTCCTTGACACCCCTTGGGCTCTGCTACAGCACGAAATTGACCCTTTACCGTGGCAAATGCCGTGGCAGACCCAGTCCGGTCTTGGCGCTGCTGTCGGTTAGTTGTCACTGACTAACCAGACCACCGTTGACGTCCCCTGAAGTTGTGTAACTTCATGCTCGCGGAGGGCCAAGGCCGTACAGCCACAGGAGGTGGCAATGCCCGACCCGAAATTCTTGAAGCCCTGGCACGGAGTTCCCCGCGAGATGATTGAGTGGCATCCCACCGTCCACGAGGACGCATGCATCGGCTGCGGCACCTGCGTGACCGGCTGTAGTCGGTTGGTCTATCGCTTCGACTACGACCGGATGAAGGCGATGGTCTTCGACCCCCTCAACTGCATGGTGGGCTGCACGACCTGCGCCAACACATGCCCAACTAACGCAATCGCCTTTCCACCGCTGCGCGACGTACTCGACCTTGAGCTGCGCGTGGACGTCCACCACGCAATCGAAGACGATCTAATATCGCGCCGTGATCAACTGCGGGCCGAGGACGTTACGCCACATCCCGACCGGGCGGTAGAGCTTCGCGTTGCTCACATCAACGACGCTACGCCCACCACGCGGCTCATCACACTGGTTCCGAGCAGTTCAGGTGACCACCTGGGTCAGTTCATTCCTGGGCAGTATCTCGAGGTCCAGGTGCCCGGCTCGCCATGGCTAGCCCGCGCGTACTCAATAGGCAACGCGCCCCGACCAGACGACTCGATCGAGTTGCAGATCCGACGTGTTTCGCACGGCCGATTCTCGAACTGGGCTTTCACGGACGCGAGAGTCGGTGACTTGGTGGTCGGACGCGGGCCCGCGGGCCACTTCACGATGCGCTCACCGCTCGAGCGCCCCCTGATCTTCGTCGCGGGCGGCACGGGCTTCGCACCAGTCAAGGCGTTGATCGAGCAGCAGTTCGCTGAAGGCCATGAGCGCCGAATGCTGCTTGTCTGGGGAGTCAGCGATGCGATGGATTTCTACGAGCTTGACATCATCGAGAACTGGCTCGACGATCATCCCCTCTTCGACTGCACACTAGCTGCGACGTCTTGGCCGGTGCAGGTGCACGTCCCGGCCAGGGCGAGCATCTTCACCGGCCTCGTCTCGGACGCGATCGCATCTTGCGGACTCGATCTGAGCGACTATGACGCTTACGTCGCTGGCCCGGCGGTGGCCATCGTGAACGTTGCCGCCTCACTTGGAGAGCGCGGTGTTGCTCACCAAAGGATCCTCGCAGACTCATTTGGCCTGCAGGCCCCTGACGTGAACTGACGCACTCGTCCCAACGCGTCAGTTGTCGTCGAGCACGACGCACGTCACGGCACCCGCAGCGTCCCCATGGAGAAGTGACACGGCGAGTCGCCTTCCCAGCGTGCTTCAAGTACTCGATGCTTGACTCTTGACACTGGCGCTAGGGGGCGGGAGGGTGGATAATGATCAGGTGAGTGCATCGTATATCGACGATGGACGGAAGATCGTCGTCCCCCGTACTCGCGATCAGACCTGGCGAGAGTGGTCTGGGCGATCGAGTGCTACGCGCCGGAACCCCGAACACCAACCTCACGTTGGATTGGCGTGCGAACGCACGAGGTTTCGCGCGGGGAGGTGAACCTGAGGTGATCATCCGCCAAGGCTTATTGACTCCAGCAGTCACCGCCGACGTGGTCGTCGGCCTAGAGGAAGGGAGAGGGCAATGAGCACCAGTCGACCGCGAGTTGTGATTCTTGGAGGGGGCTTCGCAGGCCTGCGATCCCTCTTTCGACTGCGCTCCCTGAGTCATCGTGTCGACCTGACGCTCGTCGATCCCCGCGACTCGAGTCTGGCCCGGCCCTCACTGCCGGAAGTGGCTCTCGCCGGCAAGTCGGTCGAGCACTCGCGATTCCCACTGCGAGGGCCAGTCACGCGCAGTGGCGCGACCTTCATACACCAGGCCGCGGAACGCGTCGAGGCCAGCGAGAGACGCGTGATCTTCCAGAACGGTGACGTCCTTCACTATGATTTTCTGCTGCTCGCCGTCGGCGCCCACAAGGACTACGACGCGATCGACGGCTTCCGGGAGTTCGGCTTCTCGCCCTGCGACGACGAACAGGCTCCACGCCTCGCCCACGCCCTAGAGGCCTTCACGGGTGGGCCAATCGTCATCGGCTCAGCCAAGAGCAGTTGGGGCACTCGCGTGGAGGCCCCGCCGCTAGCCGCGCCGTGCGAGGGACCAGTCGCCGAGATCATGTTCATGCTCGACCATGAACTGCGTCAACGCGGACTTCGCGACAACAGCTCGATACGGGTCTTCAGCCCGGGGCACATCTTCTTCGAAGATGTCGGCCCACGGGTTCACGCTGACGTCGAGCCTCTTGTCAAGAGGGCTGAGATACAGGTGACGACCGGCAAGGTGCTGCAGAGCCTCTCCGAGGGGAAGGTGCAGTTCGAAGACGGCTCGAGCTGGGACAGCGCACTCTCGATCGTGCTGCCTCCCTACGTGGGTAGTCCGCTGGTGGCGCGTTCGACGGGCCTTGGCGATGAGCGCGGCTTCGTGCCGACTGACACGACGATGCGCCACTTGGACTTCGAGCGCGTCTACGCCGCCGGCGATGGCACCTCGCTGTCGATGCCCAAGCTGGGCCACATCGCCGTGCAACAGGCCGACGTCGCAGCGGCCGCACTGGCCCAGGACCTCACCGGACAGGGCGAGGTGCCCATCTATCGTCCAGAAGTCTTTTGCATCGCCAACCGTGGCGGGACTGAGGCGACCCTGATCTACTCGAACACTCTCTTCGGGGGCACGACCGACCTCACCCTGGAGGGTCCGGCTGCTCATCTCATGAAGTGGGGCTTTGACGAGTACTACTTCCACACGGCCGGGCACCTTCCACCCGACATGGCCTCTGACGCTCTGGAGTTCATGCTGAAGAGCACACACGCGAGCAGCCGAGAGTCTGATGAGTAGGCCTGGTTCCGAGCGCGGTCCTCGGCGCGAGTGCGACGGACTATGAGCACTCAGGACGGCCCTGGCCTCGAGGCCGAGGCGACACGCGACGCCGTCATGAACGAGGTCGGCCTTAGCCAAGTGGAAGCCGCCCGGCGCCTTGCCCTCGAGGGACCCAATGCGATCGCCGACGTGCGGCCACGGCGCTTCCTTGTGCTCGTCCACGAGTTCTGGGGTCTCGTTCCCTGGATGCTCGAAGCAGCCATCATCATCGACCTCTACTTGGGCAACTGGGTCCAGGCCGTCGTCATCGCTGCGCTACTCGTCTTCAACGCCGGTCTCGGCTTCTTCCAGCAGTCTCGGTCGCAGCGGGCTCTAGCGCTACTGCGCGAGAGACTCGAGATCACAGCACGGGTTCGCCGGGACGGCGTCTGGCAAGAGATCGCGGCGAACCAACTGGTCAGCGGGGATCTGGTGCACCTGCGTGTCGGCGACATCGTCCCGGCCGACATCGTCGTCTCCAGCGGCTTCGCTCGCATCGACCAGTCCCAGTTGACCGGTGAGTCGACCCCCGTCGAAGCGAGTGCCGGCACAGTGGTCTACGCCGGCTCACACGTGATCCACGGCGAGGTGGGAGGTTCGGTAACGGCGACCGGCCCACGTTCCTTCTACGGTAGAGCCGCCGAACTGGTGCGCGTGGCCGCTGCACCTCGCCGGCTGCAGATCCTGATCCTGCGGATCGCCCGCTATCTAGCCGTCGTTGTTGTAGCGCTGGCTCTCGCGGTCTTCCTGTACTGGGGCCTGACAGGTCGCTCGATCGTCGACATGCTGCCCTTCGGACTGATGCTGCTGGTCGCCTCGGTGCCGGTCGCCCTGCCCGCCATGTTCACCATGTCCGCCACTCTCGGCGCCCAGGGCCTAGCGAAGAATGGGATCCTGGTGACCCGTCTCTCGACAATCGAGGACGCGGCCAGCATGGACGTCATCTGCCTGGACAAGACGGGCACCGTGACCGAGAACCACCTCCGCGTCGAGTCAATCCAGACCGTGGGTCCGACCGAGGCCGATGAGGTGCTGCGTTGGGCGGCCCTCGCCTGTGACGAGGCCACCCAGGACCCAATCGATCTCGCCATCTTGGCGCGAGCACGCGAGCGCGGCGTGCGCGTCGACACGCCTCTGGAGTCCTTCATCCCCTTTGACCCCGTGACCAAGCGCTCCGAGGCACTCTGGCTCGAGCACGGTGAGGCGCGCCGGTCTGTCAAGGGCGCCCCCGCCGTGGTGGCCAGCCTCACTGGCGAGTCGGCGGAGCGCGTCGAGGCCGCAGCAGAGGAGATGTCGGCACGCGGTTTGCGCGTGCTGGCGATCGCCGCGGGTACCCCCACGCAGCTCGACGTCGTCGGATTCGTGGCCCTCGCCGATCCGCCACGCCCGGAGTCGAGTGAGGTGATCGCGCACCTGCGTGGCGCCGGTGTGAGAACGCTGCTCGTCACCGGCGACTCCGCCGCCACCGCGCACGCGATCGCCCAACAGATCGGCATCTCCGGCCCAGTGGCCCCGCCGGGAACACTGCGAGAGGGACTGAGCCCAGTGGACATCGAGGGCTTCGAGGTGTTCGCGGGTGCCCTGCCCCAGGACAAGTTCTTCCTCGTCGAAGCCTTGCAGAGGGCGGGACACGTGGTCGGCATGACCGGCGATGGGGTCAACGACGCGCCGGCATTGCGCCAGGCCGACGTGGGCATCGCTGTCGCTGGCGCCACCGACGTGGCCCGCGCGGCGGCCAGTCTTGTCCTGACTCGTCCTGGACTCACCGAGCTCATGATGGCGGTGCAGGGCAGTCGGCGCATCTACCAGCGGATGAAGACCTTCGTCGTCACGATGCTCGCCCGCAAGATTGGCATTCCCGTCTTCCTCGCCGGCGGAGTCGTGCTGGCGAAGACTTTCGTCACGACGCCCACGCTGATCGTGCTTCTCATGTTCGGTACCGACATCGCGACGATGACGCTCTCGACCGACCAGGTGGTCGCGTCCCCCGGACCGGATCGCTGGTCAGTCTCCTCGCTCGTGTCCACGGGCGCGATCATTGGTGCCTTGCTCGTGGGCATCAGCACGGCCGTGTACCTGAGTCGGTACATCTTCTCCCTGACGCTGGGCCAGACGCAGACTCTCGTCTTCGTCTGGTTGGTCTTCGGCGCTGCCCAGGGGATCCTCTACCTCATGCGCAACCCGAAGTGGTTCTGGACTCGCCCGTACCCCAGCCGGATGCTGGCGCTGAGCACCGTCCTCGATGTCGTGCTCGTGGGCGTCATCGCCTGGGCGGGTTGGCTCACCGCGCCCCTCTCCCCGGTGCTGATCGCCGCGACACTGGGCCTCGCTGTGATCTTTCTGCTGATCGCCGACGTGGTGAAGGTCTCCCTAGCAAGCGCCAATGCGCGCCCGGCGCGTCACCACAACTAAACGTCTCCCTCGCGACTCGCCCGGGACCTTCGGTGGCGAGCTGTCGAGTGTCACCAATCGCCGCTCCACCGACTTCGGTGCGACTCGTGACCCAACGTCGCCCCGCCGTTGAACGCCACGCGCCGGTCAACACGCCCGAGCGCCGGTCGGGACTTTCGACCCTAGTGGCGATCCATCCATACATCTACATTGATCAATAGAGCAATCTAGAGGCCAGACGGGGGGCGGGCCTCGACCGACGGGATGGGAGGCTTCCCATGAGCAGGATCGACCCTCGAGCTCAGTACGAGATCATCGGCGTGGAGGTGGTCGAGGAGGTGGACCTCGACGGCGACGGCTCGGTCAGCGAGCGCATCGCCCAACCCGGCGACTCGAGCGGCGCGCCGCTCAGCGGGCTGCGAGGATTCCATCCCGGCTGGTTCGGCGCGGTCATGGGCACGGCGATCATCGGTGTGGCCGCCTCCCTGAATCCCGGCCACCTCCCGTCGCTCGCCTCGAGCGCGCGCGTGACCGGCCAGATCATGACCATCGTCTCCTTCGCACTCGCCCTCGGGTTGGTCATCCCTTACCTCGGGCGCATATTCCTTCACCCCGAGGCTGCTCTGGCGGACCTGCGTAGTCCGAGCGTGGGTGCGTTGTATGGCACTCTCCCGGGCGGGATCCTCGTGCTCGCCGCGACCTTCGCGTCCGTGGGCCCGACCTGGTTCGCCGCTTCAACCGTGCACACGACCGTCGCCTGGCTCGACTGGGTGGGCATCCCGCTCGCCCTCGGCGTGAGCGTCCTGTTCGCCTTCCTCCTCTTCGTGCGCGCCGAGCTCGATCCCGAGGCGGTGAACGGCAGCTGGTTCATCCCGCCCGTCGTCAACATCGTCGTGCCGCTGGTGCTCACCCCCCTCGTGCCCGGCGTCTCGCCGACCTCGGCGCGCACCCTGCTCTTCCTCGGCTACGGGTTCTGGGGCATGGGCTTCATCCTCTACCTCGTGCTGCTGACCATGCTCTACCAGCGCCTGACGATGCACGCCCTGCCCCACGCCGGTCTGGCACCCTCGCTGTGGATCGGGCTCGGACCCATTGGCGTCGGCAGCCTCGCGCTACTCAGGCTCGCCGCGGTGAGCGCGCCCGTGTTCGGGATCTACGCGACGAGCGTGCAACTCGCCTCCAAGATCGTCGCGACCATGCTCTGGGGATTCGGCGCGTGGTGGCTGCTCGCGGCCGTCGCGCTCCTCGCCCACTACCTTCGTTCGGGTGCTCTGCCCTACGGCGTGGGTTGGTGGGGCTTCACCTTCCCACTCGGTGCCTTCACGGTGTCGACGCTGGCGCTGGCCGGAGCCTGGAGCCTCACCAGCCTCCAGTGGGTGGGAGCGGGGCTGTTCGTGCTACTGGTCGCCTTCTGGGTGCTCGTAGCCGTCGGCACACTTCGTTCGCTCGGCGCCCAGCGCCGCAGCGCACTGTCCTCGCCAACGATTTCGTTCTCACACCGATAGGAGACACCATGAGCCAGAACACCGCCAGTCCCGTTGACGTGGAGACGATCCTCGCGGGCATGCGGGCCTCGATGGGCGAGGTCCCGTCCGCCATCCAGAAGGCCGCCGCGGTGGACGTAGCCATGGTGGCCGAGCAAGTGCGCTCCAGCGCCTTCGCCATGCCCCCTGAGAACGGCTCGCTGAGCCCGGAGACCCGCACGCTTATCTACCTCGCCGTCGCCCTGGCGACCTCCAACGCCGCCTGCACGCGCGCCATGGTGAACAAGGCGCGCGTGCAGTCCATCGAGTCAGACAAGCTGCTCGAGGCGCTGCACATCGCTCGCTACGCCATGGCCACCCAGGTCATCGGCAACGCCGAGCCCGTCTACGACCTCATCAGCGAGCGCTGAGTCGGTGCCAGGGCCCGCGTCGCCAGCCATGGTGTCACGTCGTGCCGCCGCCGCAGACGCCCGGGGCCCATCGTGCGTTGAGGATCACGATCGATCGGCGACGAGCGGCACCCGGCGCACGCCCAAGGAGAGGAGAGAGACATGCTGACTCTGGCTGCGCGACTCGTCCGAGCAACGCTTCGGCGCGCCGGTCGCGCGCGTCTCGAGTCCCGCCAGTTGCTCTCGATGAGCATTCTGGCGGGCGTCGCGATGCTCATCCCCTGGACGTCGTTCCTCGCCGTGACGCTGCCCTCGCACTTTCGCGCCCACAACTGGAGTGTGACCTGGGTCGGCTTCGACGCGGCCCTGATGCTGGTGCTCATCGCCACCGCCTGGGCGGCGTGGTTCCGCCGACAGGTACTCGCCGCCCTGTCCGTGGTTGCGGCCACGATGCTGCTGTGTGATGCGTGGTTCGACGTCAACACCGCATGGGGAACCCACGGAGTGAAGGTGAGCATCGCCACGGCGCTGGCTGGCAACATCCCGCTGTCTCTCGCGCTCCTCTGGCTGACGAGGCGGATTCTGCTCGGCACCGCTGCGGTCGTGGCCGTTGCCACGCACCGAACCGAGGTTCCGCACCGGGCGATCGATGTTGCCATCCCCGTTCTCGGCACACGTCGCGGCGCGCACGCCCGCCCGGCGCGCGAGCTTCAGTCGCGGTCGAGCGTGACTCCCAGCTCGGCGAGCAACGCCCTCACGCGCGCATCCACGTCGTCCACGATGCGCCGCACGGTCTCGAGGTCCTGCCCGGCGGGATCCTCCACCTCCCAGTCGAGATAGCGCTTACCGGGAAAGAAGGGGCACGTTTCCCCGCAGCCCATGGTCACGACGACGTCAGCGTCCTCGACCAGGTCAGAGGTCAGCAGCGTGGGCACCTCGTCGTCGGTACGCAGTCCGCGCTCGGCGAGCACCGCGGCCACCAGCGGGTTGACGCCCGAGCCCGGCTCCGAACCCGCTGAGGCGACGCCGACACGTCCACGCGCATAGTGCTCGGTGAGGATCTTGGCTGCGACCGAACGACCGGAGTTGTGGATGCAGGCATAGAGCACGACGGGAAGCCGCGCTGGCACACCCTCTGTGCCAGCTGCGCGCGACTGGATCGGTTCACTCATGCGGTTGTCTCCTTGGTCGAGGGATAGAAGCGCCGACGGGCCCAGAGCGAGACGTACACCAGTCCCACCAAGGCGGGCACCTCGATCAGGGGACCCACCACACCCGCCAGCGCCTGGCCCGAGGTCACGCCGAATGTGCCGATGGCGACGGCGATGGCCAACTCGAAATTGTTGCCGGCCGCCGTGAAGGCCAGGGTGGCCGTGCGCGGATAGGACAGTCCCAACGCTCGGCCGGTGAAGAACGCAACACCCCACATGATGGCGAAGTAGCACAGCAGGGGGAGTGCGATGCGAGCCACGCTCATCGGCTCGTGGGTGATGGCGCTGCCCTGCAGGGCGAAGAGTATGACGATCGTAAAGAGCAGACCGTACAGCGCGAAGGGCCCAAGACGCGGGAGAAGGCGCGTCTCGTACCACTCGCGCCCGCGACGGCGCTCGCCGAATGTGCGCGTGAGGTATCCGGCCAGGAGCGGGATCCCCAGGAAGATCAGCACGCTGCGCGCGATCCCCCACATCGACACGTCCACCTGAGTCGTGGGCAGGCCCATCCAGCCGGGCAACACCTTCAGATAGAAGTAGCCGAGAATCGCGAAGGCCACGATCTGAAACAGCGAGTTGATGGCCACGAGTACCGCGGCGGCCGTGTCATCGCCACAGGCCAGGTCGTTCCAGATGAGGACCATCGCAATGCAGCGAGCCAGGCCGACGAGAATCAGTCCGGTGCGATAGGCCGGCAGGTCGTAGAGGAAGATCCACGCCAGAGCGAACATCAGCGTGGGCCCCACCACCCAGTTGAGAATCAGTGAGGGCATGAGAAGACGCCGATCAGCGGTCACCCGGTTGATCTCGCCATAGCGAACCTTGGCGAGTACGGGGTACATCATGACCAGCAGTCCTAACGCGATGGGCAGGCTAGTGCCGGCAATCTGCACGTGCTCCAGCGCAGTGTTCAAGCTCGGAACGAGGCGCCCCAGTCCAATGCCCAGGACCATGGCCAGCCCGATCCACACCGGCAAGAACCGATTGACCACTGAGAGGTGCCCGACAACATGGGCCTCGGCGTCCGTGACCGCGCGCTCAGCGACCACGGGTCCACCGAGCGTTCTCCGATGTGGGCCGCGTACGCCGTGGGGCGACCCCAGACGCACCTGACTTCTCGATCACCGCGACGCCTTTCGTGCTAAGCCTATTGACGCATCTGAATGTATCATGGAGTCATCGCGGCTCCGACCGTCCTCGCCGCGACGGAGAGACTGGACACATCGTGAGTGCTACCCGATCCACTACCCGAGCGGCACAGGCGGGCGATGCCGTGCGCGTGCTTGTGGCGCCGGACGCCGAGCCCATCGACGTGCGCGACGCTGAAGCCTTGGCGCGCACGATGAGCGCCTTAGCGGACCCAGTGCGAATCCAGTTGCTCTCCATCGTGGCCAGTCGCGGCGAGGTCTGCTCCTGCGAGCTGATTGAGCCACTGGGTAAGAGCCAGCCCACCGTCAGCCATCACACGACAGTGCTCGCCAACGCCGGGCTCTTGCTGGGAGAGAAGAGGGGCCGATGGACGTGGTGGCGCGTTGATCCTCAGGCGCTCGGCGACGTGCGCCGCGCTCTGGGAGGTTCGAGCGCATGAACCGCAGAGCGCGCTCGCGAACACCTTTGATCGCTACCATGAGCGGTGATGACTGACACGGCGGCAATGAGTCACGCCAGCACGTCGGCGTGCTGCGAGAGCACCTCTGTCCAGCCTCTCGCACTGTCTCGCGACGACGAGGAGAAGCTCGCAACCTTGGCCAAGGCTCTCGGTCATCCGATGCGCGTGAGGATCCTGCGCCTGCTCGCGGAGAGCAACTCCTGCGTGACCGGCGACCTCGTCTCGCAACTGCCGATCGCCCAGTCCACCGTCTCCGAGCACCTGAGGATCCTTCGCGAGGCTGGACTGGTCCAGGGAGAGATCGAGGGCCCCCGAACGTCCTACTGCCTCAGCCAGGACGGCGTCGCCCGTCTGAAGGCGATCGTCGCGGCACTCTGAGCGACGGCGACGCCACGTCGTTGACAGGACACGGTGATACGCATATAATCGTTCTTCGACGATTACCGATTACCACCGGAGGAGCCCAATGTCCGTGATCGAAGTCTTTGACCCGCCGATGTGCTGCTCAACCGGAGTCTGCGGACCCCGTGTCGACCCGGCCCTGGCAGCGTTCGCCTCCGACCTCGGCGAGCTCGCCGCGCGAGGGGTGAGCGTCACGCGCCACAACCTCTCCCAGGAGCCGGCGGCCTTCGCCGAAGACGAACTGGTGCGCGGCCTGCTTCACGAGCACGGCGACGAGGTCCTGCCGGTCATCAAGGTCAATGGCGAGCTTCGCTCGTCCGGGCGCTACCCCAGCCGTGAGCAGCTGGAGTCATGGACCCTCGGTGACGCCGAGACGTCCCTCGACGCCCGGACGGCGGAGTTGGTGGCCCTGGGGGCCGCGATAGGGGCCAACTGTGAGTCCTGCCTCAAGTACCACTACAACCAGGCGCGTCTCCTCGGAGTCAGCTCGGCGACGATGGTGGCCGCCGCGCGCGTCGCTCAAACGGTTAAGGATGCTCCCGCCGCCTCGATGCTGGCCCTGGCCGCCAAGCTTCTGGAGACGACTCCCGAGTCACTCGGCGCCACGGCGACGGGTGCCACTACAGCGAGCGACGCCGGGCCGTCGCCAGATGACTCCGCGTGCTGCTCGCCCGCCACGGACCTCGAGGTGGCGAGCTCGTCGGACGAGGACTGCGGATGCGGCGACGGCGGCTGCGCCAGTCCCAGTTCCGAGTCTCTGAGCATCGGGGCGAATCCGAAGTCGGAGAGCTGCTGTGGCTGAGTCGCCCTCAGCTCTGAGTTCCCTTCTCGTGCACTCGCCCAAGTTCCTCTTCTTCACGGGCAAGGGTGGAGTCGGCAAGACGTCGATCGCCTCGGCGACGGCGGTGGCGCTCGCGGACCTGGGACGGCGCGTCCTTATTGTCTCCACCGATCCGGCCTCGAACCTTGACGAGGTGCTCGAGACACCCTTGGACGCCACGCCACGCGCCGTGGCGGGCGTTCCTGGGCTGGACGCGTCCAACCTCGACCCGCTGGTGGCCGCGGCCGCCTATCGCGAGCGGGTGGTCGGCCCCTACCGTGGCGTGCTGCCCGAGCTGACGGTGGCGAACATTGAGGAGCAGCTCTCGGGAGCCTGCACGGTGGAGATCGCCGCCTTTGATGAGTTCGTGACCCTCCTGGCCAACCCCGAGGCGACCGCCGCGTACGAGCACGTCATCTTCGACACCGCGCCCACCGGGCACACACTTCGCATGCTCTCTCTGCCGGGAGCGTGGGACGAGTTCATGGACGCGAGTACCCTCGGCGTCTCCTGCATCGGACCCTTGGCCGGACTGACCCAGCAACACGAGGCGTACCGCCGCGCGATCGCAGCGCTGGCCGACGCCGAGCGCACCCTGCTCGTCCTGGTCACACGGGCCGACGACATCGCCCTGGACGAGGCCGCCCGCGCCTCGCGCGAGCTAGCGGCACTCGGCATTGTGAACCAGCGCCTGGTCCTCAACGGCGTGCTGCACGCGCCCAACTCGGAGGACTCCTTGGCCGTGGCACTCACGGCGCGAAGCGCGCGCGCGATCGCCGAGGCCCCCGCGATCCTCCAGGATCTGCCCCGAGACGTGATCCCGCTGTTCGCGTGGTCCCCTCGCGGCGTCGACGCACTGCGCGCCGTAGGCTCGCACGCCCCGGCTCCCGCCCCAGCACCGTTGCGTGAGCTCACCTCGCCGACCGAGGGCCTGAGTGAACTGATCGACGCTGTGAGCGCCAACGGGAGCGGACTGGTGATGACGATGGGCAAGGGCGGAGTCGGAAAGACCACGCTCGCCGTGGCGGTGGCGCTCGAGCTGGCTCGGCGCGGGCACCGGGTCCACCTGTCGACCACTGACCCGGCCGCGCACCTGGACGCGGTGCTCGCCGAGTCAGCAACTGGGCTCACGGGGCTCACGGGGCTCAGCGTGCATCGCATCGACCCCGAGGCGGTCACTGCCGAGTACACGGCGGAGGTGATGGCAGAGGCCGGCGCCGACCTCGACGACGCCGCACGCGCTGTGCTCGAGGAGGATCTTCGATCACCCTGCACGGCAGAGATCGCGGTCTTTCGCGCCTTCGCTCGTACCGTGGGCGAGGCGGTCGAGGGCTTCGTCGTGCTCGACACCGCCCCGACGGGACACACTCTGCTATTGCTCGACTCGGCTCGCGCCTACCACCAGGAGGTTCTGCGACAAGGTGGCGTCGTGCCCGAGGACGTTGAGCGGCTGCTTGAACGCCTGGGCGATCCCGACTTCACCAGTGTGCTGATCGTGACCCTGCCCGAAGCGACGCCGGTGCACGAGGCAGCCGCGCTGCAGGACGACCTGCGCCGCGCCGGCATCGAGCCTCGCGCCTGGATCGTCAACCAGAGCCTCTTTGCGGCGGGCGTTACGGAGCCAACCCTCTCCGCACGCGCCGACGCCGAGACGAACGTCATCAACGAGGTACTGGAGATGTACAGCCCGACGCTGGTCCTGCTGCCGATGCTGGGTGAGCCCCCGATCGGCACCGCTGGCATCAAACGCCTGCTGGCGACGTCGGCGAGCGCCGCCACCACGACCGCTGACGCGTGAGACGGATTCAGCGCTGTAGCCGCGAGAGCATCACCAATAGGAATAGGAGAATCCATGTCCAAGGTCGTAGTCCATATCTTTCACGGCGACGATGACTCGCTGTCCGCTGGCTCGCACGTCAGCGAGCGCATCCGTCAGGTCGCCGCTGAACAGGGCGTCTCGCTCGAGGTCTTCTGCTTTGGTCCGGCCCAAGGCGCCCTGAGCGCGTCGGGTGACTCCGTCGTTAGATCCGAGTACAACCAGCAGATAGACGAACTCATCGACGCGGGAGTGCCCGTAGGCGCCTGTCTCAACGCTGCGCGCGCGGCCGGGACCGAGGAAGCACTCTCGGCCCGCGGCATCACCCTGCAGTTCGCTCGTGACGCCTTCGTGCGCTATGCACTTGAGGGCGCCACCGTGATCAATTTCTAGATTCGTGGCACTCGAAGATCAGGCCTCGGAGGAGCCGAGGAGCGACGAGGTGACCTGGTCTCTCGCAGCGTGGCTGGAGCGGGCGACCTTGCCGAGTTTCTCGGTCCTCGACACTCGCTCGGCCCAGGGCCGACTCGACCCGAGGGTGAAGACCGTTCGCGTGGCGGACCTCATCCTGGCGCACGGGCACCCTTGTGACGGACTCTTGCGCGGCGTCTGGGCGATGCGGGCCCTGGCCGACGTCGCCTTCGGAGATGACCCTTTCGACCGCAGCGACCTGCTCGTGGTCTCCAAGAATTCGCCGTGCCTCGGTGACGTGGCGGCCTACCTTACCGGCGCTCGCGTGCGCTTCGGCACGCACCGTCTCGACGACTCGCTGGGCGTGGGCTTTCAGGTTCAGCGCCTATCGAGCGGCGAGGCCTGGGAAGTTCGCGAGGAGCCGGGGTTCTTTCCCGCCGAGATCAGCGCCTGGGAGTCGAGCCTGCTAAGCGAGACGTATTCGGAGTCCGAGAAGCGCGAGATCCTCGCGGTTCACGAATCCGCTCAATGGAACTGGGTCCGCGACGTCTTGTTTCAGAGCGCGCCGAGCGAGCACTATCACGCGAGACGCCTCGAGAGCTTCGATCCCCCCGCGCCGCTCCACGAAGCCCGGCGCACCGACACCGTGAACCGCTCAGTGCCTCCTCCTCTCGAGGTTCCGAGTCCGGACGATCCAGGTGTTCACATACTGCCCAGCAAGCCCGCCGAGTCCCGCTGGCAGCACACGTACGATATTGGGCCGAGCGCGTCGTAGGCGTTCTAGAGTCACGTGCCAGCGGGTTGGCGCTCCGGGATCATGCGCTGGCGGTGCACTGACCGGTCCCCGATTGCTGGTCCACTCACGATGCGAGGAACTGCTTCTGTCGGGTGAGCCACTGATCAACGAACACGGCTGGGGTCTTTCACCCATGAGTGCTGTGGGCTCGGTTGATGTCGTCGTCGATGCCGCCGTGTTGTCCGCTCCTGACGACCCGAATTGTGCCGAATACCGTGGCAGGGTCAACGGCAAGAAGTCCACACGCCTGTGTTTGCTTGACGCTTCGCTCACAAGAAAGGGGCTTGCAGGGCCCCGTACTTGTGTGTCACTCAGTCGAAACTTCTCCATCGCTAAGCACCACAAATGGGGCGTCATGAGGGTAGTCCCATCGCTCGGGTGCGAGCCTTCTCGCCTGGTCCGCGCGAAAATGCCGTGGCAACTACCGAGGCAGCGCTGCCTCGATCCTGGAGGCGGCGTCCGGATTCGAACCGGAGTACGGGGCTTTGCAGGCCCCGACAACGTGGGCCAGGGCGCGCCTGACTGTGCCAGGAGTCCTTGAAACACTGATGATTGTCCCACTTTCCTGACACCACTTGGTATCTGCCCCGCACGGATTACGTCAGTTACCGTGGCAATTACCGTGGCAGCCTTCCTTACGGTTTGTCATCATTCTGCAATATCCCCAATAGCATCGCTTGCTGACGACGTCAGCGACGCTCGCAAAGAGGGCCGGCCGCGCCTCTGATTCCGACTCAGACGACCTTCGGCACCTCGTTCGGTTTCTTTGCCAACCGAGTTGGCATGAGACGCTACCGACGACCAGTGACACCAAATGCTCCGGCGACAGTGCTCACGCTGCCGCCATGAGGGGACCGGCAGGCCGCCCAGCAGGACCGCTGCGCCAACGGAGAGGCCGTCATAGATTCCATGCCCTCAGTGCCAAACCCCGCCACCAGGTCGGCACGAGCAGGGATAATTGGGGCATGGCTGGCACCGTGCACGACACTCACGACCTCGCCGAGCAGGTACATGCCGCCTTCACGGCTCGGGACCTCCAGGCGTTCGGCGTTCTGCTCAGCAGCGATGTTCGCTGGGGTGACGACGATCTCCCTCGACGGTGCCGGAGCCGTTCGGACGTGCTCGCGACGTTCCGTCGGCTCATGGATGAAGGCATGGAAGCCGACGTCACCGAATGCGTCGCAGGAACGAATGGACTCCTCTGCGGTCTTGCCGTGACGCTCCCGGGTCGGGGCAACCATCCAAGCGAGCGGAACCTCTTCCACGTCTACCTCGTGCGCGACAACCGCATTGTCGAGATTCAGCCTTACGACGATCGAACGTCGGCTGCTATGGCAGCAGGCATCGCGTAAGGCACCAACGGTGAAGGGAGCCGACGCATGTCTGCGGTGACCATCTACGGCGTGTGCGCCGTGACCTTCATGATGGCGATGTATGCCCTTGAGCGTCGGGGCCGGAGGTTCATCCTGGCGTTCGCGCTCGGCTGTCTCTTGTCGAGCGCCTACGGCTTCCTTTCTGGAGCATGGCCATTTGGCGTCGTCGAGTTCATTTGGTCCGGCGTTGCCATCCGGCGGTATCAGACCAGCGGCCTTCACCGGTAAGCGGCACTCGGGTCCAGCGGGACGGATTTTCAGCTAACTAATGCCCACGTATGGCGCCCGCTGCGCGGAGTAGCTGACGCATGGTACTGACAGGGACGCTGTTGCGGTACACGACGTGTCCTGCTGCGTCGATGAGGAAGTAGTCGTCCGGAGTGCCGCTGGGATCGTAGGAAAGCGACAGCGATTCCGACGCAGTTCCCCACGTCCAGCCTGGGGAACTGAGGGTGCCACCGGCTGAGCTTCCGAATGCTGCAAGCTCGGTGAGCCCCGAGCGTCCCGGCGGGAACGCGCCCCAGAGGCCGAGGGTCACGACATGAATGCCATCTCGATGGAGGGCTGTGAAGTGCGAAGCGACCGCGGGGATGCTCGCTGCGCAGCTCGCACACCCGCCAGCCACGAACCACAGCAAGATCGGTTGACCACGAAGTGACGTCACGGTCACGCTCTCGCCCGCGAGCGTGGTGAACGGCCCGTTCGGTGCGATCAATGGGGTGATCGATTTCGCCTGACGAGCCCTGGCGACGGCTTGCGCCGCTGGTCTGCCGTGGTCCATGTGAATGAAACCGACAGTGCCAGCCGCTGCCACGATGGCAGCGATGAGCAGATAGCGAATCACGCGCCGTCCTCGATTCGGCTGCGTCGCGCTGAGAGATTCGGCATCGTCCGAGGCAAGGTCTGTGGTCATTTCAGCCGTCCAATTGCTGCAAGAAGCTGGGGCATGGTTGCCCCTGGCGAGCTATTCACGTAGGCCACGTGTCCACCAGCATCGAGCAGGTAGTAGATGTCGAGGTAACTCTGGGGATCGTAGGTTCGGGTGAGCGCGGGAGAGGAAGTTCCGAACGTCCAGTCCGGACTCTTGGCCCCAGGTCCGGCCAGTACATGGGCGAATTTCGTCATCGACGGGCCAGACTGGCCGAGGTCGTCATACAACTCCACTTCCTCGACGTGCACCCCGTCAGAGCGCATCGTCGCTATCTGCTGCGCCATGGCTTGGGTGCCCGCCTGGCATGACGAACACCAAGTAGACACGAACCACAACAACGTCGGCTGGCCGCGAAGTGACGACACTTCTACCCTCGTGCCCGCGAGGGTCGTGAATGTCCCGTTCGGGGCAAGCTGGCCGACGGCCGGCGTCGCGCTCGCGGTTCCTGACGGCCGATTGGCAAAATGCAGGACAAGCACGATGCCTGCGATGACGATGACCGCCACGCCTATGCCGCCAAACCAGCGTCGTCGTTTGCGCGCGACGGCTTCGGCCTTGCGTCGTGCCCGATTGGACATCCCCCGGGGTGGCTGTGTCGTCTTGCTCATCGGGAACCGCTGTCTTCAGACTGCAGGGCGCCAGGCGACCGGGCAGCATCGCAGTCCGGACCGATATCGCATCCTGGTCCGACAAGACACGAGGCTGCGGCCACCTTTCGAAGTCCCCACCATGAGGAGAGGACGAGCAGCGCGAGGCTTCCTCCAAGAAACTCCGACTGGTGCGTGGCAAAGAAGTGCTGAAGGGTGCCAGTCGTGCCATACAGGCCGACTCCCGAAACGCCGACAAACGACAGCACCGTCGGGATGATCGGGGTGCAGCACAGGAAGCTCGGCAACAGGCTTCCGACAAATGCGAGACCGCCTGCAATTCCACTAGATGCACGAGCCCGGACGATCCGGCGCATGGCGTGGACCTGCACGCTGACGACGACACCCATCCCCGCTGCGAGCACGATCGCCCAGATGAGGAGGTACGCATTGAGGTACTGCCAGTTCTGGAACGAGACGCGCTGGGTGTAGTCGAATGGCAGTAGCACGCTGTAGAAGAAGGCGACAACGAGCGTTGCGACAGCGAACACGCTCAGGCTCACCCGGTCCCTGACGATGTCTCCCACGACGCGCGGGACAGATCGTCGTGGGGACAGTTGGACGAACTGCGCTGCTTCCTGCTTCATATCCGCAAGCTCCGTACTCACCACCTCGTCTCCCTGACCGGAGGCTTGGTCGCGATCGGCTCACAGCACGTCCCTTTCGATCGCGATCGGCGGCGGAGAACGATGACGGCGATGCTGCCGATGACAGCGACAAGAGCGCCGATGACGAGTCCCCTGGCGAGTGCGCTCGCGGCCGCAAGCACCGCGATGATGAACGGGCCGCCGCAACACAGCACAGGAAGAAGGAAGAGCAGTCCTGCCCACGCACCAGTTCCTCCCTGTGGCTGTTCGCTTTGCTGGCCTGACTGGAGCTGAGGCTGCTCGCTCATGCTGCACAACACGACAATGCAGCGACGTCCCGGGAGAACGACTGCGCGGTGAGTTTGATCGCTTCTGCCATCGTGAGGTACGGCGTCCACACGGTGGCAAGCTGTTCGACAGTGAAGTTCGCTTCCAAGGCGTAGACCCCGGCCAGGATGGCGTCTGCTGCACCGTCAGCAAGGAGGTGGATGCCGAGGACACGGCCGGTGCCCTGCTCAGCAACAATCTTTGCGACCCCGCGAGTATCGCGATTGACGATGGCACGAGGCACATTCGCGAGCGGGAGCACTCGGCACTCACAGGAGATGCCGCTCCGGACGGCCTCCTCGTCCGTCATGCCTACGGATGCAATCTGGGGCGAGGTGAAGGTGACCCGCGGGAGCGTGCGGTAGTCCACGCGGCGATGGGAGCCCGACAGGGCATTGTCTGCGACAATCCCGCCGTGCAGCCCCGCGACGTAGACGAACTGGGGATGTCCTGTGACGTCCCCGGCTGCGAAGATGCGCGGATTCGTCGTACGCAGTTCGTCGTCAACGATGACCTCGCCACGCGATCCGACGCGGACACCGACAGCATCGAGTCCAAGGCCGCTCGTGTTCGGACGGCGGCCAGTCGCAACGAGCAGGGCTTCAGCACGAAGTGACCGGGACCCGCTGGAAGTGTCGATTCCGACGGCGACGACCCCGTTCTCCTGAAGCACCTTCGTTACAGTCACGCCAGCTTCGACAGCGATCCCCTCGTCGTCGAAGATGCGCGTGAGTGCCTCGGACACCTCTGGTTCCTCGAACGGGGCGATGCGGGAAATGGCCTCCACGATGGTGACCTTCGAGCCGAGGCGGCCGAAGAGCTGCCCCTGTTCGAGACCGACGGCATTGCCCCCGATGACAATGAGCGACTCCGGGACATGGTCCAGCTCCATGGCCGTCGTCGATGTCAGGTAGTGGACCTGCTCAAGACCCGGGATGGGAGGTACCCAGGGTGCAGCACCGGTAGCGATGACGTAGTGACCGGCAACGACCGTGGCCCCGTCTACGGTCAACGTGCCATTGGCACTGAAGCGACCGTGTCCGTGGATGATGTCGAAGCCATATAGGTCGGCGAGGTTCTCGTACTTCTCGTGGCGCAGCGCCTCGACGATCGCACCCTTGCCCGCGATGAGAGCCGACATGTCCACGGCCTGGGCGCCTGTCTCGATACCGGGAAATCGCCCGGAAACAGCCGTGTGACGCACCTCGGCGGCGGCCAACAAGGCCTTAGACGGGACGCATCCGACATTCACACAGGTGCCGCCGACGAGTCCCTCCTCGACCATGACGACTGACGCGCCTATTCGCTTCGCGGCAATGGCCGTTGCGAAGGCGGCGCTCCCCGACCCGACAATCGCTAGGTCGTACCGTGCGTGACTCGAGGCGTCCTCACGCCTCTTCTCCGGGCCTCCATCGCAGCACTCCATCATCGGCTCCTTCCAGGCTGAATTTGCGATACCCCACTGGCCCAGATGCTCCGGTGGGCCACGCATCCAGGATAAACCCTCCAGTGTGATGGAGAGTCAAGAGGTATATTTGAGAAATGCGCATCGGGGAGTTGGCACGACAGACAGAGGTTCCGATCAAGACGATCCGGTACTACGAAGAGATCGGAGTGCTCCCCAGCCCCACGCGAGCGCCCTCCGGGTACCGGGAGTACGATGCCGGAGTCATTGATCGGCTGCGCTTTATCCGCACAAGCCAAACGGTGGGCTTTACGCTTGGAGAGATCCGCGAGATCGTCGCTTACCGCGACCGCGGGGAGGTCCCGTGCGTCCACGTACTCGACCTGCTACGCCGTCACCGCGAGGACTGCGCCAAGAAGATCGCCGATTTGCAGGAGGCCGAACGAGCGCTGGATACGCTCGTTGAGCGAGCTACGAAACTGCGCGAAGAGGACTGCTCGGCCGAGACTGTCTGTCACCTCATTCCACGGGCAGTGGAACGGCTTTAGAAACACCTTGCGATTGGTCGATGGGCGGCAGGAACGGATATACAGTCTCCCGGATTCGGTCCAGGTTCCGTCGAGACGGTGTTGGGGTCAGCGACACGGCGATGGGGTGATTGAACCGAGGTGGAGTCCGCGGGTGGACCGCGCCCGACCAAGGAGAAGACGCAATCGGCGCTGATGTTGCGCAGTCAGGAGATGACGCTGAAGGAGTTGGCGCGTCAAGTCTCCTGCGCTACCTCTTTCGTCTAGATCCCGCCGCGGCGCTCGTAGACTCCAGGACCGCCACCGAAGGAGCGGCCGCCGCGAGAGCGTCAGCTCACGATTGGAAAGCATGGGCAGATCCTCACGGTTCTGGCGCGAAAGGAGTCACTCAGCGCCATCGCCCGTTCACTCGGACGGTGGCCATCGACGGTGGCCCTGCACGGTCGCGGCCATCGGTAGGCGTAGCGACGATTCCCTCCACGATGCTCAGCGACGCGCCCAGTGCCAGGCTCAACGTCCCAAGAGAGCCAAACTCTGCGCCGAGCAGTTGTCGAAGGACGTGTCAAGGCGGCTGGAGACGCTGCGAAGTCCCGAGAAGATCTCGGCGCCGCTGCCAGCGGCCGACCGGCGACGAATCCATGCGAGCATCAACGGGCGTCCGCGTGCCACCCTTGGCCACGTGACACCGTTGGAAAGGTTCGCCAACCTCGTTGCGCTCACTGTTAAACCGCCTCCATCGAACTAAGAGTGATTCAAACCTCTACCTCAGAGACATCGTGGCGAAGGACCTTCGAGCGCGCTTGGCTCGAGGATCCGACCCGCCCGCTCTCTTCACCATCGGCACGCGAATGGCGTCCTCGACCGGGCCCGTGAAATCAGCGTCGAATGCCGTGGCACGTTGGGAGGCAAGACATCCAAGACCCATTTGTTTGCTTGGCTTCTCGTCCAAAAGTACGGGGCTTGCAGGGCCCCGTACTCGCGTGCCAATCAGTCGAAGCACTCCCATCGCTGACCACATCAGGAAGAACCACGCAGAGGCCATCCCATGGTTACGGTCTCAGCCTTCTCTCCTGGTCCGCCAGAGAATACCGTGGCAACTACCGAGGCAGCACCAACCCGATCCTGGAGGCGGCGTCCGGATTCGAACCGGAGTACGGGGCTTTGCAGGCCCCTGCCTAACCACTCGGCCACGCCGCCAGGAGGTCTCATCCTAACCGGTCGCCGAGAATTCTCCGCCTCCGCGATCCCCTACTGATCCGGACCGAAGGCCCGCTCCCGGCGTCGAGCGACGCGCAACCCCTCCTCCCCGAGGTCCGCGCCGGTGGCGACCGCGTCGGACCCGAACCGCTCCCGGATCTCGTCGAGGGCGTCGCGCAGCGCCTCCCCCGCCGCCTGACGGACCCGCGAGGCCTCCACGGCCCCGCCACGACCTTCGCCGGGCTCGTCGACGTCGAGAGCCAGCTGCACCGCGTTCCTCACCCGAGCGACCAACCCGGAGCCGTAGAGGCCGATGAGCCGCACCGCCTGGCCCAGGGGCACCGACGCCGCGAGCGCCTCGCCCACGGCCGCCAGACCGGTGGCGTCGTCCACTCCGAAGGGGAGCGTCTGCGATCGACTGACGGAGGTCCGGTCGTCGAAGCGAATCTGGATCGAGATCGTGCGGGCGACGACGCCCTCCTGGCGCAAGGCTCTCGCCACCACACCGGCGTGGTGGCGAATGGCGGCGGCTACCTCCTCGCGACCACGGAGCGAGACCGCGAAGGTCTGGTCGTGTCCGATGGACTTGGGTGCGCGATCGACCATCACCTCGCGCGGATCCTCACCTCGCGCGAAGGCCGCGAGGGTCACCGCCATCGCGGGTCCCACGACGCCCGCGAGATCGCTCGCGTCGACGCTCGCCAGGTCGCGTACCCGGCGCAGCCCCACCCGACGCAGCCGTTCCGCCGTCGCGGGACCGACCCCCCAGAGAGCCTCGACTCCGAGCTCGTCCAGCCAGCGCGCCTCCGTCACCCGGTCCACCACGACGACGCCCGGACCGGGCGTCACGCCCTCCGCCGCCACGCGGGGCTTCGCGCGCCGCGAACCGAGCTTCGCGAAGAGCTTGTTGCGGGCGAGGCCGATCCCGCACTCGAGGGAGAGCTCGTCGCGGATGCGGCGGCGCAACGCCCGCGCGCCGTCGAGCGGGCGGATCCCCAGGCGGTGAAGGCCCCGCAGGTCCGCGAAGAGCTCGTCGAGTCCGATGGGCTCCACTCGGGGGGTGAGGTCCTCGACGAGGGCGCGAAAACGCCGGGAGTACTCCTCGTAGCGGTCGAAACGACCGGGTCGGATGATCAACTCCGGACAGTGACGGCGAGCGATGATGCTCGACATGCCGCTGCGCACGCCGTAACGGCGAGCCTCGTAGGTGGCGCTCGCGATGACCCCCCGCTCCCCCGCTCCCCCGACCGCGAGGGGCAACCCCCGCAGAGCGGGATCGTCGAGGACCTCCACCGAGGCGAAGAAGGCGTCGAGGTCCACGTGCATCACGGGGACCTCGTCGAGGCTCGGCTCCTCAGCGCGCGAACTCAAGGGCCCGGAAGGCCTCTCCGTAGCGCACCCCGACCTCGCGCCCGGTCTGAGCCGCCCGCCGGCGGACCGCGTCGTCGACCGCGTCGGCGTCTCCCGCGACCTGCGATGCGTGCGCCCGAACGGCCGCCGACTTCACGTCGATCGCTCCGGTCACGTCGACCACCACGTCGGGCTCGTGCGTGCCCGACAGCAGCATCGCCGAGACGGCGTGCGCCGGTCCCCGCTCGGGGTAGTAGGCGGGCATCGAGGCCGCCGGCGCCACCGCATCGAGCACGGCCCACCCCGTCTCGCGGTGATCGCGATGATTCACGTACACCCCGCCGAAGAACACGGCGGTCGGATCGGGACCGATCACCATCTCGGGACGCAGCTCACGAATGATCCCGACCAGTCGGGAACGCAGGTCGTCGTCATTCGCCACGGACCCGTCCGGAATCCCGAGCAGCTGAACGCTGGTGAGACCGAGGAGGGCGCCCGCACTCTGGATCTCGGCGCGACGGACCTCGGGGAGGGTCACGCCCTCGGTGGAATCGTGCGAGCCCTTGTCCCCCTGGCAAACGACGACCAGATGCACCGTCGCTCCATCGCGTGCGAAGGTCGCGAGGGCTCCCCCCGCCGCGACGTCCGCGTCGTCGGGATGCGCGTAGACGGCGAGGACGCTCGCCGGACGAGGGCGGTACAGCCGCATCAAGAGCGCGACTTCGGCGCCGTCGACTTGACCAGCATTCCGATCTCGCGCGCGAAGTCCTCGGTGCCCTCGAAGCCCTTGTAGACCGACGCGAATCGAACGTAGGCCACCTCGTCGACCCCGCGTAGGGCCTCCAGCGTCGCCATGCCGACCTCTTCGCTCGTGACGTCACGGCCGAGCGACCGCATCGCCTCCTCGACGCGCCCCGCCAACTCGGCGAGGCTCTCGTCGCTCACCGGGCGGTTCTTGCACGCCGCCCGCAGTCCTCCGAGCACCTTCTGACGGTCGAAGGGCTCACGCGCACCCGACCTCTTCACCACGAGGGGACCGACCTCCTCGATTCGCTCGAAGGTCGTGTAGCGCTGCCCGCAGGCGCCGCACTCTCGGCGTCGACGAATCGCGATTCCGTCCTCCGCCAGTCGCGAATCAACCACGCGGTCGTCGTCAGCGGAACAGTACGGGCACCGCACGCGGCCACGTTACACCCCTCCCCTCGCTCACCGTCCTAGGGGACGAGCACGTGCTCGCCGGGCACGACGACGTCCGAACGCAGCTCGCGCACGAGCGCCGAGCGCGCGAGCCCGGGGTCGATCGGGTTGATCGCCCGAGCGATCGACGTCACCGTGTCGCCGCTCTGGACGACGTAGACCGTCCCCGAAGCGATCGCCGACCCGGTCGCGAGATCCGTCGGTAGACCCGATCCCGTGACGCCCCCGAGGGCGTGTCCGGGGAAGCCCAGCACCGCGAGACCGCCGGTCGCGGCGAGGACCAGAACCACCACTCGCCGGCGCGCCCGCGTTCGTGCCCGGCGTGCCCGCCGCGCGGCCCACCCGGCCCCGGTGCGCCACGCCTGACTCGACGTCGGCACCAGCCGGAGCGTCGGGCGAGGTTCCGGGCAAGCGATCTCGAGGTTGAGCAGAGCCACGGCTCTCCTTTCAGCGAACACCTGTTCGTCACTATACCGAACAGGTGTTCGCTGTCAACAAGAGACCAGGTCCCGAACCGCGCGCCCCACTCGCCCGAATCGCTCCAGATCCGTTTCCATCAGGGACGATGCCCGCTGAATGGCCGCGGGTGCCTCGTCCACGGTTCGCACCAGACGGATCCGCCCCTCCCACACGAGCCGGGCGCAGGCCCGGGTGATCGCCTCATCGGGCTGGTCGTTCGAGTCCGTGACCTGTCCATCGGTGACCCAGACCACCGGCTCTCCCGATCGACGCCGACCGAGGGACCACTCGAGTATCGACGCGTCCGCGCCGTTCCCCACGTTCCCGTGCGGCACGGGTCGTCGTAGACGCCCCTCGTCGGCGATGATCCAGGCGTTCGGCGTCGCCCCCGGATCTCCCGGCCGATGGCTGTAGCCCACGATGAGGGAGCGCGTCGTCCGGGCGATGACGCGCTCGAGGACGACGGGATCGAGGTCCATCGAGCCCGACTGGTCGATGATCACGATCCCTCCGGCCCGAGGACGGTGGTGGGCGAAGGCGCGGCGCGAGGGATCTGTGAGCAGTCGGCCGGGGTAGCGCAGGACCGGTCCGGCGGGTGCCCCGCCGAGGGCGCGGGGGCCCCGCACGCCTCCCGGCTCGACGCCGCCCGACAGCACGGTCCATACGAGGGGAGCTGCCCGGCCGCTCGGAACCCGCCGTCCCCCGGGGGCGAGCGAGCGACGAAAGCCCTCGACCTCGCGACGATCTCGCGGGACCCTCGCCGAGCCGGCTCGATCGACCACCCGGGCGATCTCCACGCTTACTTCGTAGCCACGGGGCACGCCGCGCGATCCCGGCGCCGTCGCCCCGAGTTCGACCGTTGAGTGTTCGGCCAGGACGGTGTTCACCCGTCGGCGCACCACGACGAGGGCCGACGCCCAGTTCGCGTCAACGCGCCGAACCGCGGCGAGAAAGGGCCGCTCGCCTCCGGTGCCGAGCACGGCGAGCCACAGGCACACCACCTCGGACCACGCGCCCGACTGGGCCAGCCGCCTCGCCCCCTCCGCCTCCGTCCCGTCACGCAACCGGTCCACCGAGAAGCCGAGACGCTGCAGGAGGGCGTTCACCCGTAACTCCTCGGCGCACTCGAGGGCCCGAGCCGAGACGCCAAGCTCGGTGGGTGAGACCGGCTCGTCGGGACTGACGCGAGCGTGCGCGAGCTCGTGGGCCCGCACTACTCGCTCCACCGAACTGCTCCCCAGGGGCACCTCGAGCACCCGCTGCGTGAAGTCGCAGCTGGCTCCTCCCCGCCACGAGCTCCCCGACACGACCCGCCACGGGCGCGCCGACCCCGCGTCGCGAGCCCCGCTCACGAGCTCCGGGAAGACGCTCACGCGAGGGCCCCGAGACGAAGGGCGTCGAGCAGGTCGTCGGCGTCGGCGCCGAAGACCAGATCCGCGGCCCGACGCGCACCGTGATGGCGACGTAGGCGATCGAACGCCGCGAATCGGCGCAGAGACACGCGGCGCCCGTGCTCCCCCACTGACCCGGCGAGTGCCGGACCGCGCAGGTCCTCACTGAGAGTGGCGACGGCGGCGACCGGGGGACGATCGATCCGCACCGCTACGGGGAACCGGTCGCGGAGGGACGCCGGCAGTAGGGACAGGTCCTCCAGATTGGTAGTCATCACGGCGCTGAAACCGGGCCCGGGGTAGCGCCACTCACCGCTGCGCGGGTCGCGCCACGCCGCTGACTCACGCGAGTCGGTCGCCGCGAGCAGCGCGCTGAGAGCGTCCCCCGACGCTCGATCGACCTCGTCGATGACGAGCCGTCCCCCCACGCCACCCATCGACCAGGCGCGCAGCGCCGGACCGTCGAGCCAGCTCCAGGTGGCCTCTCCCGTCGGCATCCACGTGCCCGTCACCTCGGCACTGGTGAGGTCCTCCGTGCACACGAGTCGCTCCGCCGGGCCCTCGACGACCCCGAGGTGCAGGGCGGCGTAGGTCTTGCCCGTCCCCGGGGGACCGTAGAGGATCAGCCGGTCTATCCCAGCGGCCAGCACGTCCGCGACGTCGCTCCAGCAGTCTTCCCAGGTCTCTCGCTCCACGATGGCGCCTCCTTCTCGGGAGGACCAACGGTCGCCTACGCGTCGCGGCCGAGCTTCTCGAGGATCGGCAGGCTTCGCTCGAGGAGTCGTCTCTCGGCGGCCGTCAGCGTCGCGAGACGCTGCTCGATTCCGAGGGACCGCGCCGCCCGCAGCGTGGCGAGGGTGTCGTGGCCCGCAGACGTGAGGGCGACCCGCCACGCGCGGCCGTCGTCGGGGTCGGCCCCGCGCGTCAGCAAGCCGATCTCCTCCAAGCTGGCGACGACCCGCGTCGCGGCGGGGGCGCCGAGCATCTCCAGCGTGGCGAGCGTGCTGATCCGCATCGGCTCGCCTTCCTCGACCGTCACGAGGGCCGAGACCTGACTCGGCGAGAGACCGGCCGCACCGTGACGGCGAATCATTCGCATGAGCCGCGTCGCCACCAACTGCAGCCGAGCCGCCGTCGTCGCTTCGAGGGTCGTGGCGATCATCGGACGGCCTCGTTCTCGAGGGCGGGCTCCCCCAGAACGGCGCCCGAGGTCGACGAGAGGTCACCCACGTGCTCCTGGACGCTCGACTCCTGGTGCACGTAGCGGCGGCCGCGCAGCGCCGAGAACACGGCGGCGATCACCGACATCGCGATCGCCATGGAGAAGACGATCATCAACCCCTGATGGAACGGCGATTCGATGAGGCTCGGGAAGAAGTGCTTGCCCGTGAGCGTCGACCACTGCGCACTCGAGACGTGGGCCGCGCTCTGGGATCCCAGGAGGCTCTTCAGGGGGTTGAAGCCGAGGAAGGAGGAGAAGAGACTCGCCACGGCGGGGAGGCTTGCCACGGAGTGCACGAGCGGTGCCGACACGCCGTGAGCACTCAGCCCTCGCGTGAGAGCACCGGGCAACGAGGACGTGAGCCCCACGATCATCAGCGAGAAGAAGACACCGATCGATAGGACCATGCCCGCGTTCATGAAGGCCCCCTGGATGCCCGCCGCCGAGCCTCGCTGGTCGGCCGGAACGCTGTTCATGATCGCCGTGGAGTTCGGAGCCGAGAACATCCCACCGCCGACGCCGTTGAGGCCGACGAGGATCGCGAAGACCGGGTACGAGAAGTTGGTCGGGATCGTGAGCAGGCCCACGAAGCTCGCCCCGAAGATCACCAGGCCCGCGGTAGAGAGGACGCGCGCGCCGTGTCGGTCCGATAGATACCCGGACAAGGGACCCGCGAGGAGGAATCCCGCCGTCAGGGGCACGAGATAGATCCCCGCCCACAGCGGTGTCGACGCGTAGCTGTAGCCGTGGACCGGGAGCCAGATCCCCTGGAGCCAGATGATCAGCATGAACTGCAGGCCCCCTCGAGCGATCGCCGTCAGCAGGCCGGCCACCGAGCCCGCGAGGAAGGCCCGAATCCGAAACAGGCGCAGGTTGAACATGGGTGACTCGACCCGGTTCTCGATGACGATGAAGGCGACCAGGAACACCAGCGCGATCGCGAAGGCGAGGAGGACGCGCGGCGAGGTCCAGCCCATCGACGAGTGGCCGTAGGGCTGGATGCCGTAGACCGTCGCGACGAGGAGGGAGGTCAGACCGATCGCGAAGGTGAGGTTCCCCCACCAGTCGATGCTCGCCTGAGCCCGCTTGCCGTTGTCGTGCAGGCTCACGTAGCCCCAGATCGTGCCGATCACTCCCACCGGCACCGAGACCCAGAACACCAGGCGCCAGTCGCCGATCGAGAGCAGTCCGCCCAGGATCAGACCGACGAACGATCCGCCGATCGCCGCCACCTGGTTGATCCCCATGGCGAATCCCCGTTGCTCGACCGGAAAGGCGTCGACGATGATCGCGCTCGAGTTCGCGAAGAGCATCGCTCCCCCGACCCCCTGGACCAGTCGCCAGAGGACCAGCCAGAGGGCTCCGTGCCCTCCGTGATAGGGATCGAGCGACAGGGCGATCGAGGCGAGGGAGAAGACCGCGAAGCCCAGGTTGTAGATGCGCACGCGACCGAAGATGTCACCGAGCCGACCAAGGCTCACCACCAGCACCGCCGTCACGAGCAGGTAGCCCTGGAGGAGCCAGAGCAGGTAGCCGACGTTGCCCGGCGACAGCGGGTTCACTCCGATGCCGTTGAAGATCGCCGGCAGCGAGATGAGGATGATCGACGAATTGATAGTCGCCATGAAGATCCCGAGCGTCGTGTTCGTCAAGGCGATCCACTTGTAGCGCTCGGGATGCCGGTGGGGGTGCGACAGGCGCAGCACGTAGCCTCCCATTAGTTACTTGCTGATAAGTAACTATATCGGCCGTCCTTCCACTCCGCGCGGCACCCCCTACGGCTCCGGGGCGAAGCGCGCGAAGCGCTCGTCGATCGGCGTGTGGATCACGTGGTTGGTGTAATTGCTTATTGTCTTCACGGCGATGGCGAGGATGATCTCGAGTACCTGGCGCTCGCTGAAGCCGGCCGCGAGGAACTCCGCCAGGGTCGCGTCGCTCGGGTAGCCGCGACGATCGACCAGCTCAAGGGTCAGGCGACGCAGCGCCTCGAGACGAGAGGACGCGAGAGGCCTCGCCGTGACGACGGCACGCACCACCTCGGAATCGACACCGTTCGCCGCGGCGATGGCGCTGTGCGCCGCCTGGCAGTACCGGCAGTCGTGGAACTGACTCACGGCGAGGAAGACGACCTCCTGCTCCGTGGCGTCGAAGCCTCCGTCGTTGCGGAAGGCCTCGTAGCCGTGGCGGTAGGTCGAGAGGAGGCCGGGCGAATGCGCCAGAGCCGCGTAGAGGTTGGGAATCCGCGCCCGGAAGGGCTCCAGGATCGCCCGCGAACCCTCCGGGGCGTTCTCGTAGGTGAGCAGCGGGAGCAACTGGGGCGTGCCGGACATGGTAGACCTTTCTGTCTATTTTCGCTATTCTAGACAGATTGGTCTATTTCGGACGCACTTTGAGGGGCGTCGACTCAAGATTCTGAAGGGCGTCTCAGTCTCGCTCGTTCTAAACAAGAAACATTCTTTGAGTCCTGTCCCCTTCCCGATATGGTCGCGGGAAGTTGTCGAGAGGGGGCGTATGCGATTCCACACTCCGTCGAGCCGGCGTCGGTCGGCCACTGGCTCACGACGCCGGCTGGCGTCGATGGTAACGGCGGCGGGTCTCGTCGCCCTTCCCCCGCTCGCCATCATCCCCTGGGCCGCTCCGGCGTCGGGCAGCCCCTCCTCACCTCTCCCCTTCCTCACGCGACACCAGGCGTACCTGGTGCTCCGCTCGCGTGCGGGGACCGTGTCGTACATCCCGATCACCGCGTATTCCTGGGGCCTACATCGCGTGATGGAGAAGTCACCCACCAGTCTCAGTGCTCCCGTGATCGGACCACTTCAGATGGACGACCTCATCGTGACTCGTCCCATCGACCAGTCGAGCCCCGGCCTCGTGACCCAGATCGCCAACGGGTCATCCTTCGACAGCGTCCTCCTCGAGATCCCCGTAGTGGTCAATCGGGACGCGAACTCGCCGCTGAACTACTACCAGCCGGTGGAGTTCCGGGACGCGACCCTGATCTCCGATACGTGGAGCGCATCCCCGACGAGCGTCAACCTGGGAGCGCTGGTGTCCAGCGAGCGTCTCCAGTTCACGTACGGGAAGGCGACCGTGCTGGCGCCGGTTCACCGGTCCACCCCCCCCACGACGGTGCCGCCCACGACGGTGCCGCCCACGACGTCGACGAGCACCTCGACGACCACGACGACCGCTCCCCCGCCACCCCCGCCACCGCCGACGACCGCTCCCACGACGACGACGACCGGCATCCCCAACTCCATCCCGCTGGGATAACGGGGAGCGTCGCCCGCCCGTCATCGACCGGAGACGTCACGTCCGGACGCTGGTTCGTCCGCGACAGGAGATCTCCGATGCCTCGGTGGAAGGTCCTGACGGGGGCTCAGCCCTCGACGGCTTCTCCGAGGTAGACCGCTCGCACCCGGGGGTCGACGAGGAGGTTGGACGCGCTGTCACCGAAGACGATGCGACCGTTCTCCATCACGTAGCCCCGGTCCGCGAGCTGGAGCGCCTGGGAGGCGTTCTGCTCGACCACGAGGACCGTCGTCCCACTGTCGCGGATCTCACCGATGATCCGGAAGATCTGCTCGATGATCATCGGGGCGAGGCCCATGGACGGTTCGTCCAGCAGGATGAGGCGAGGTTGGCTCATCAGCGCCCTGCCGATGGCCAGCATCTGCTGCTCCCCTCCGGAGAGGTTCCCGCCAAGCTGCTTGCGACGCTCCTTCAGGATCGGGAAGGTCGAGTACATCCGCTCGAGGTCGTCGGAGATGGAGCCCCGTCGGCGGAAGGCGCCCATCTCGAGGTTCTCCTCCACGGTCATCTGCGGGAAGATTCGCCGCCCCTCGGGGACGTGACTGATGCCCCGCGCGCTCATCTCGTGGGCCTTGACGCGGGACACGTCCTGTCCCTCGAACCACACCGATCCGCTCGCCGGTGCGTGCAGGCCCGAGATCATGCGCAGCGTGGTCGACTTCCCCGCACCGTTCGCCCCGAGCAGGGTCACGATCTCCCCCTGCTGCACTTCGAACGAGATTCCGTGGAGCGCGGTGATGGCGCCGTAGCTCACGACGACGTCGCGGACTTCCAGCATCAGCGCCCTCCCGTCTCACTGGCCGACGACCCGAGGTAGGCCTCGATCACCACGGGGTTGGCCCGGATCTCGTCGGGCGTCCCTTCGGCGATGACGCTGCCGAAGTTGAGCACGTAGAGCCGTTCCGCGAGGGACATCACGAGCTTCATGTCGTGCTCGATGAGGAGGATCGACACGCCCATCTCGTCGCGGACTTTGCGGATGAGGTCCGTCAGCTCGATCTTCTCGGCGGGATTCGTCCCGGCCGCGGGCTCATCGAGCAGGAGCACCTGGGGCTTCGTCGCGAGACCCCGGGCGATCTCGAGGCGCCGGCGATCACCGTAGGAGAGCGACGCTGAGACCGTGTTGGCCTGGTTCCGCAGTCCGACGAACTCGAGGAGGCGCAACGTGTCCTGATCCGACTCCCGCTCGTCGCGGCGCGTCCGGGGCCCACGCAACATCGCGCCAACCGCCCCGAATCCGCGGTGGGACTCGGCGCCGATCTTCACGTTCTCGAAGACGGTGAGGGCGCTGAACATGCGCGACGCCTGAAACGTTCTCGCGACGCCCAGAGCAGCCACTCGATGGGCCTTCTTGCCGATGATCGAGGTAGCCCGGCCATTGGCGCCCGTGAAGGTGATCGTCCCCTCCTGAGGTTGATAGACACCGGTCAGGGAGTTGAAGAGCGAGGTCTTGCCCGCCCCGTTCGGTCCGATGACCGCGAGGATCTCACCCGACTTCTGAAAGAGGGTGACGTGCGACAGCGAGACCACCCCGCCGAAGCGCAGCGTCACGTCCTGCACGTCGAAGGTACGAGTCTCGCTCACGGCTGGTCCCCCGTGAGCACCTCGTTCATGTGACCCTCTCCCGCCTCCGACAGGCCGATCTCGCGCTTGCGTCGACGCGACGGGATGAGGCCCGCCGGCCGCAGGATCATCATGACCATGAGAAGGGCACCGATGTACAAGAACAGGTCCGCGGGATTGTAGCCCGCGGGTGGCGAGTGGAAGAGATACGAGGAGAGGACCTCGATCACCGTGGCCCCGACCACCACGCCGGCGATGGAGCCCATGCCCCCGAAGATGACGAGCACCAGGACGTTGATCGACACCTGGAGGACGAACGACGTCGGCAAGACGAAGTTGGACTGGCCCGCCGTCATCACCCCCGCGAACCCGGCGCTCGCCGCGCCGATCGCAAAGGCCATCACCTTGTACTTGAGAGGGTTGATCCCGAGCGACTCCGCCGCCACCTCGTCCTCGCGGATCGCGGTCCAGGCGCGGCCGACGCGGGAGTGCTCGAGCAGCGAGAAGCCGACGATGAACGCGACGATGAAGACCAGCGTCAGGTAGTAGTAGGGAACGGGATTCAGGGTCCAGACGTATCTGATCGGTCCGAGGTGGATGGAGAAGTGAGGGATCGGGTGCGTGCCGGTCACCCCACCCGTCCCGTAGGCCCCCCCCGTGATGCCGAAGAGGTTGTTGGCGAAGATCGTGACGATCTCGCCGAATCCCAGTGTGACGATGGCCAGGTAGTCGCCCCGCAGTCGCAGGGTGGGCGTACCGAGGAGGACGCCGGCCAGCATGGCGAGCACGATGGCGACGGGGATCGCCCAGAACGTGTTGACGGGGTGGTGGAACGGCGCCGGCGTCGGCAGCGAGCCGGTCACCCACGCCGTCGCGTAGGCCCCGATCGCGTAGAAGGCGACGAAACCCAAGTCGAGAAGCCCGGCGAAGCCCACGACGACGTTGAGGCCGAGGGCGAGCAGGACGAAGACCCCCACCTGCTCGGTGAGCTGCTGCTGCCAGTAGGGGTCATTCAAGATCATCGGCAGCACGATGGCCGCCACCAGCATCAGCCCGTAGAAGCCCCACCGAACGGGACGACGCTCCGCCAGCGCCCGCGGAGCCGCCATCGTCGCGCGCACGGCGACCTTCGCCTGGGGTCCCTTCGTGACCCAGAGGCTCCAGACGGCGAAGAGGGCGGCGGCGAAGACGAGGAAGACCATCCACCGAAAGCCGGCGAAGAGGCCGAAGAACGACACCCGCTCGTTGAACGAACCCGAGATGCCGGCCATGGGCTCTGTCTGGCTTCCCGGCGGGCCCGTCATCAGTTCCAGCACCGCCATGGTCGCGGCGCTCACGAGAGCCCGGCGGGCCCACGGCTGCTGCCACCAACGCTCCACTAGGCCGACCTCCCGAGACGCTCACCGAGGATGCCGGTGGGACGGAATAGCAGGACGAGGACGAGGATGCCGAACGCGACCGTGTCGATGTAGGCGGCCTGGACGAACGCGACGGACAGTTGCTCCACGACACCAAGGATGAGGCCGCCGAGGACGGCACCTCGCAGGTTTCCGATACCACCGAGGACCGCGGCCGTGAAGGCCTTGAGCGCCGGGACGAAGCCCATTGTGTAGGCCACTCCCGAGCCGAGGCCGTAGAGGAATCCCCCGACGCCGCCGAGGGCGCCGCCGAGGATGAAGGTGACCGCGATCGTGCGGTCGATGTTGACGCCCATGAGCGACGCCGTCTCCGCGTCCTGGGCGACGGCCCTAATGGAGCGGCCCAGGCTCGTCTTCGCGATCAGCCGATCGAGAACGATGAGCATCGTCAGTCCCGAGGCGAGGATGATCAGGTAGTACATCTGGACCGGCGCCCCGAAGACGCGAAACACAATGTGATTCATGAAGGGCTGGGGCATGGCCATGTTGTAGCGGCCGAACTCCTTGCCCGCGAGGTTGAAGGCGAAGTACGACGCCCCGATCGCGCTGATGAGGTACGCGAGCGCCGGCGCGTTTCGTCGCCGTAGGGGACGGTAGGCCGTTCTCTCGAGGAGCGTCGCCGCGAGGGCTCCGAAGAGACCACCCGCGAGCAGCCCGATGAGGACGTCGACCACGCTCATGAATCCGGACGGGCTCGACGTCCCGATCACGGCGCGCAGGACGAAGTAGCTCGCGAATCCGCCGGTCATGAAGACCTCGGAGTGGGCGAAATTGATCAGCCGCAGGACGCCGTAGACGAGCGTGTAGCCGATCGCCACCATTCCGTAGATGAATCCGTTGGCCAGCCCACCCACGAACAGGTACCAGAACTCCTGTCGCAGCGTGTCGAGGTGGCTGGTCAGATAGTGGCCGAAAGCACCCAACGCCCTCTCCTCCCCTGAATTGCGAATCAGATGCTACGCGGCGAGTGCCGGGGGCTACGAACTACTGCCCCCGGCACTCGACGCGCCATCTAGCGATGGATCAGCTGTGGCCGATGGCCTTGATCGTCGTGCCCGACACCTGGCCGAAGTCGACGATCGAGGAGCGCGCGAGGTCACCGTTGCCCTGGAACTTGATCACGCCCGTGACGCCCTTGTAGGACATCTGGTGCAGTCGCGTGATGAGAGCGGGACGCAGGGCCTTCACCGTGGCCGGACGCTTCATCGTCTTCAGCGCCGCGATGATCATGTTCGTCGCGTCGTAGGACTGCGCCGCGTAGGTCGCGCCGTTGGCCGGGAAGTGCGACAGGGCACGGTACTGGTTGGCGAGCGCACCGGTCAGGTTGGCGTTGCCGCCGCCGGCCTCACTCACGTACACGCCGTTCGCGGCCGACGCGGGCGTCGTCTGCGAGATCAGCTGCGTCGTCCACGAGCCGTCGTCCGACATCACGATGCCCTTGTAGCCCGCCTGGTTCAGCGCGCCCAGGAGCAGGGCGAGGTCGCAGTAGTAGCCGCCGTAGTAGATGGCGTCCGGATTGCCCGCCACGATCTGGGTCGCGGCCGCCGTGTACTCCGAGGCCGACGCCGTGCCACCGCACGAACCCGTCTCCGGGTAGGTGTAGTTGGTCACCGACGCGCCGAGCGCCTTCGCCTGCTTCGAGACGACCGAGGCGAGGCCCGCACCGTAGAACGACCCGTCGTTGATCACGTCGATGGACTTTGCATTGTGCGTCTTCACCAGGAACTTTGCGTCAGCAGCTCCCTGGACGTCGTCACCGGCCACCACGCGCATGAAGTTGTTCTTCGTCCCCTTCGCCAAGGCGGCCGCCGTCGCGGACGGGCTCACCGTGGCCACGTGGGCGGCCGAGTAGTACGGCTCAGCGGTCTCGGTGGCACCCGAGAAGGCCGGGCCGACCACGGCGACCAGCAACTTGTTCTGGACGGCGGCCTGAGCCTGAGCGGGCGACAGAGTGCCCGATCCCTGGTCGTCGTACTGTGCCAGCTTCAACTTGAAGGGAAGCCGGCCGAAGGTCTTGCCGGCGTTGGCGTTGTTGATCGCCAACTGCACCGCAAAGATCATGTTCAGGCCCAGCTGCTGATTTCCGCCCGAAAGCGGCCCCTCATAGCCGATGGTGTAAGTCGGCACACTCGCCGCCCCTGACGCTGTTGCGACCCCCACGGCCGGCAACGCCATGAGAGCTAGGGCACTCGACGCGGCCACCGCCACCGTCTTGTTCCAACGGAGCTTCATCAGCTCGTCCTCCTCAATGTTTCCCTCATACCCCTTGGGATGGCGACGAGTCGACTTCGTCCCCCCACGCCACCCGCATGGATTACTGCTAGGCCTACCTGGCCATCGCCGCACAGTAGCAGTGGACCTCCCGTTGTCCCGCCGCAGCATCCCAGAAATTCCTTACGAATCTCTACCGAACGGATGTTTGCGCGACCGTCGTCGGCCGTCTAGGCTACGAACATCTGTTCGGTAGGAGGAGAGATGGCCGAGATTCTGACCCCCATGCGACGCCAGATCCTGGAGTACATCGTGGCCTGCCAGCGGGAGCGCAACTTCCCACCGACCATTCGCGAGATCGGCGACCACGTGGGCCTGCGCTCGCCCGCCACCGTCGCGAACCACATCGAGGTCCTCAAGAACGCCGGCTACATCGAGAAGAATCCCCAGCAGCCGCGCACGTTGACGGTGCGGATGGAGATGGAGTCTCCCTCTCCGATCGTGTCGCTCCGTCGCGTGCCGTTCGTGGGTGACGTGGCCGCGGGCACCGGTGTGCTCGCCGACGAGACCAACGACGACGTCCTCGATCTCCCCGAGCAGTTCGCCGGCCGTGACGACAGTTTCGCCCTGCGTGTGCGGGGCGACTCGATGATCGACGCCGGAATCCTCCCTGGTGACGTCGTCGTGGTGCGACGACAGCCCGACGCGCAAGTGGGCGAGATCGTCGTCGTCGGCATCCCCGGTGGCGAGGCAACGGTGAAGCGCTACTTCCCCCAGGGGGCGACGGTTGTCCTCAAGCCCGAGAACGCCGTGATGGAGCCGCTCGAGTTCCCCGCCCACGAGGTCATCGTCTACGGCCGCGTGATCTCGGTCCTGAGGACCTACTGACTGTCTCGGGCTAGCCCGCGAGCCACTGGCGAAGGACGGTGGCGAAGTCGTCGAGTTCCGACTCCGACACGGCCTCGTCCGGGTGATGTGCCAGCGTGGGATCACCCGCGCCGAAGTTGGCGGCGGGAATCCCACTCTCGTGGAACGTAGCGACGTCCGTCCAGCCCACCTTCCCCCGAACGTTGCCACCGCTGAGCGTTACCAGCCGAGCGAGATCCGGCGAGTCGAGGCTCGGCGGCGCGGCCGGTGCCCAGTCCTCCAGCACGACGTCGTCACCGTCGTCGATGACGTCGCTGAGAAATGAGAGCACGCTCGCCCACGCGGACTCTCGATCCCGGTCGGGCGCCACTCGGTGATTCAGGGTGACGCGCGCCTCGTCGGGCACGACGTTGGCGGCGACCCCGCCCTCGACCTTCACCACCTGGAGTTGCTCGGTGAAGGTGATGCCGTCGACGGCAGCCACTCGAGGCAGATATCCCGCCACTCGTTGGATCAGCGCCCCGGCCCGGTGGATCGCGTTCACGCCCATGAAGGGTCGCGCCGTGTGCGCCCGCCGGCCCCGAAGCGTCACGCCGATCCGCATCGACCCCTGGCAGCCGGCCTCCACGCTTCCCCCGGTCGGCTCGGCGAGGACCGCGACGTCCGCGCTCACGAGATCGGGACGCAGTTCGATGAGTTCCCGAAGTCCCGACTCGGCTCGCGCGATCTCCTCGCGTGCGTAGAAGACCCACGTCACCTCGACGGGACGCGCCGTCGGATCGACGGCGAGTTCGAGCATCACGGCGAGCGAGCCCTTCATGTCGCAGGCGCCCACCCCGGTGATCCGGTCACCCTCTCGCTGGGGTGTCGGATCGCCCGGCACCGTGTCCACGTGACCCGCTACCAGGAGGCGACGGGAGTGGCGACCCGTCGTCCGGGCAACGACGTTGTCCCCCACCCGTTCGACGTCCAGGTGTGGCGCCTGCCGGAGCGCCCGGGCCACAACGTCGGCGATCGCCGACTCGTGGCGTGACACGGACGGGATGGCGATCAGGGCGGCGACCTCGTCGAGCCGACTCACGTCGCCACCCCGTGATCGCGCAAGATGGCGTTGAGCGTCGCCTTGTTGTGGCGCTCCCCCTCCTCCATGCGGCGCAGGATCAAGACGCAGGGCAGGAAGAACTCGCCACCGGGAAACTCACGACGGCGGCTCGCCGCGACCGCGACGCAGTAGTCGGGCACGTGCCCCCGCGACACCTCCTCGCCGGTCGCGGCGTCGATCACGGGAATGGAGGGGTTGAGGATCGTTCCCGCTCCGAGCACCGAACCCCGTCCGACGCGCGCACCCTCCACCACCATGCAGCGGCTCCCGATGAAGGCGTCATCCTCGATGACCACGGGCTGGGCGTTCGGGGGCTCGAGCACGCCCCCGATCCCCACGCCGCCCGCGAGGTGGACGTTCGCCCCGACTTGCGCGCAGCTGCCCACGGTAGCCCAGGTGTCGACCATCGAGTTCGCACCGACCCAGGCACCGATGTTGACGTAGCTCGGCATCAGAACGACCCCCGGGGCGAGGTAGGCACCCCGGCGGGCCGACGCCCCGGGAACCACCCGAACACCCCGGCGCTCGTAGTCGTGCTTCAGGTCGAGCTTGTCGAGGTACTCGAAGGGACCCACTTCGACGCGTTCGAGTCCCCGCAATCGAAAGAGCAAGAGGATGGCCTGACGAACCCACTCGTGGACCACCACCGGCCCACCCGGAGTGACCTCAGCGACTCGGATCTGGCCGTCGTCCAGGCGGGCGATCACCTGCTCGACGTCGCGTCGCGCGTCGATGCTTCCCGGACCTAGCTCCCCGATCTGCTCGAACCATCGGCCAATCCGTTCGTCGAGGCTGGTCATGCGCTCATCGTACGCGCGAGGCCGCGCGCTGGCGCAGCCTCTGCGCGACGACGCGCAGCCGCTCGGTCGGCTGGACGACGGCGATGCGGACGTGGGCCGACCCCGCCGTCCCGTAGAGCTCGCCGGGGCTGACGACGAGGCCGGCGTCACGGGCGAGGTCGCCAGCGAGGGCCCACCCGTCGGCTCGCTCGTCGCGGCACCACAGGTAGAAGCCACCGGCGGGTACCTCCGCCGCGACGCCGTACTCGCGCAGTGCGGTCGCCAGCAGGTCGAGCCGATCGTGGTAACGACGCCGCTGCACGGCGACGTGATCGTCATCGCGATAGGCGGCGGCCGCGGCGGCCTGAGCAGGTCCGGGCACCATGAGTCCGGCGTGCTGACGCACCAGGCGCAGGTACGCCACGATCTGCGAATCTCCGGCATAGAAGCCGACCCGCAGACCCGCGAGGTTCGACCTCTTCGACGTGGAGTGCAGGGCGAGGACCCCGTCGAGACCTCCCTCGAGGATCGTTCGGGGATCGCCCCGCCACGTGTAGTCCGCGTAGCACTCGTCGCTCACCACGAGGACGTCGTGGGCTCGGCCCCACGCCGCAGCGGCGTCCAGGTCGTCGAGGTCGCCCGTCGGGTTCGACGGCGAGTTCACCCAGAGGACGAGGGCCCGGGCCGCCACCTCCGCGGGTATCGCGGCCAGGTCGAGACGACCATCACGCTCCGGGACCGCCCGCGGCTCGAGACCCGCGAGCGTCGCACTCATCGCGTAGGTCGGGTAGCTGATCTCGGGGTACAGGACGACGTCGCGCGACGGGTCCCGCCGGTGGAGGAATCCCGCGAGACTCGCCACGAACTCCTTCGTCCCCACGCAGGCCGCGAGGGACTCACTCGGGACCTCCACCCGGAACCGCCGCCGAAGCCAGTCCCCCGCGGCGTCACGCAGCTCGGCCGTTCCAGCCGAGGGCGGGTAGCCGCGGACTCCGACCGCTCGGGCCAGGACCTCGAGCACCTCCGCCGGCGGGTCGTCGACCGGAGTCCCGATGGAGCAGTCGATCGCGCCACCCTCGTGGAGGCTCGCGACCTCGCTCAGGGCCCCGAGTCGCTCGTAGGGGTAGGGCGGGGGGATGAAGGTCACGACGCCACCCGCCACTCGGCGAAACGGGCCCGGCCCACCTCGTCAAGCGCGACCCGTAGGACGAGGTCGTCTCCCTCGACGGTCGTCTCGAGCACTTCGCCCTCACGGTGGGCGGCGGCGACCAGGTCCCCGCGAGCCGAGGGGATCCGCAGGGTCACGACCCGGTCGCTCGAGCGCAGCCGCTCGCCGATCGCGTTGGTCACGGCCTCCATGTTCTCCTCCGTGAGGGCCGAGGCGTAGACGCTGCCGGGGTAGAGCTTCGCGAGGTCGCGCGCGTGCGAGCCCACGGTGTCGCACTTGTTGAAGACCAGCAGCTCGGGGACCTGATCCGCTCCGATGCGCGCCAACACCTCGCGCACCGCGGCGATCTGTTCCTCGGCGACCTCGCTCGACCCGTCCACGACGTGGACCAGGAGATCGGCCCCCTGGACGGAGCGCAGGGTGGACATGAAGGCCTCGACGAGCTCGTGGGGCAGGTTCGAGATGAAGCCGACGGTGTCGGTGACGAGCACCGTCTCTCCACCGGGCAGTTGACGCTGGCGGGTGCGGGGATCGAGCGTCGCGAAGAGCCGGTTCTCGGTCAGTACCCCCGCGTCGGTGAGGGCGTTCAGCATTGACGACTTCCCGGCGTTGGTGTACCCGACCAGGGTCACCTCCCGGTGCCGACCGCGCTCTCGTCCCTGACGCTGGACCTCGCGCGTGCGGTCGATCTCGGCCAGCTCCCGGCGAATCCGGTGGATCCGCTGGACGAGCCGACGACGATCGACCTCGAGCTGTGTCTCGCCCGGTCCCCGTGTTCCGATGCCGCCCGCCTGCTGGGAGAACGAGCCACCGGCCCGGCGCAGCCGCGGCAGCCGGTACTGGAGGAGGGCGAGCTCCACCTGGGCCTTGCCCTCGGGGGTCCGCGCGTTCTGAGCGAAGATGTCGAGGATCACCGCCGTACGATCGATCGCCGTACGCCCGAGGATCTTCTCGAGGTTGCGCTGCTGGGCCGGGCTGAGGGAGTGCTCGAAGACGACCGTGTCCGAATCGACGGCCAGGCAGACGTCCCGCAACTCCTGGACCTTCCCCGATCCGAGGAAGGTCGCCGGATCTGGCGCATCCCGTCGCTGCACGACGCGGGCCACCACGTCGGCTCCTGCCGTGTCGACCAGCAGGGCCAGTTCCTCGAGCTGACGGGCGAGCTCCTCTTCGGTGACCCCCGGGAACTGGACCCCGACGAGCACGATCCGCTCGCGGAAGGTGCGATCGATGAGAGTCGAGGGCAGGTAGGTCAAGCGCTCAGCCACTCCACGTTCGCCACGAACTGCACCGGACCCGCGAGGACGGTGCCCTCCCCCCCGCGCGACACTCGCAAGTCGCCGCCGGGATTCTCCACGGTCACCGTCGAACCGACCTCGCCGCGTTCGAAGAGGACGGCCGCTGTCGCGCACGAGCCGGTGCCGCACGCCCGCGTCCACCCGACGCCCCGCTCGACCACGACGATCCGCACTCGGTCGGGTGCGAGGACGGTCGCGAACTCCACGTTCGCACCGCCGACGGCATCCGAGAGCGCCCGGGCGAGGTCGACGCGCTCCGCGTCCGACCAGTCCGGCTCGTCGCGCACCACGACGTGGGGGTTGCCCACGTCGGCTCGCGCCAGCGAGCCACTCGGCCCCTCGCTCACCACGACCGGACCCATCTCGCACGATCCCCACCCGGCGTCGCCGGTGAGATCGAGCTCCACGTGGCGCAACCCTGCGTCGGTGACCACGTCGATCGAGCTCCACGTGGCGCGCGTCGCCCGGTGCAGGGCGGCGGCACAACACCGCAGCCCGTTGCCGGACATCTCGGCGCGCGACCCGTCGGCGTTGTACAGCACCATGGTCGCGTCGGCGCCCCCTTCGGCACCGGCGGTCGCCAGGATCACCCCGTCGGCGCCGACTCCGGTCCAGCGGTCGCACACGGCTCGTACGCGGTCGGCGTTCCACCACGAGGCCCGCCCGTAGTCGCGGACCTCGACCAGGAAGTCGTTGCCCGCTCCGTGCCACTTCTGCAGGTTGCGCAGCGTCATCGCGACCAGTCTCGCACGCCACCGCCGGAACCGCCGAGGACCTCCTCCACCCGGGCGCGGGCCTCGGCTGGATCCTCGTACCACTCGATGCGGGGGTCCCGCTCGAACCACCGGCGCTGACGGCGCGCCAGGCGCCGACTCTGGGAGATGGCGGCGGTGACGCACTCGCCGAGGTCGCGGCCACCCTCGACGTGCTCGAGGAGTTCCCGATACCCGACGGCCTGGCGCGCGGTCACACTGAGTCCCGCGGGGCGACCCGCCAGTGCTCGTACCTCGTCGAGCAGCCCGTCGCGCATCCACTGCGCGAAGCGCTCGGCGATCCGCCGGTCGAGCTCAGGGAGCTCGACCCGCAGTCCGACCTGGACCACCCGAGGCGCCCCGTAGTACTCGAGACCCGGCCCAAAGGACGAGAAGGCCCGGCCCGTTCCCCGGATGACCTCGAGCGCCCGCACCAGCCGGCGCGTGTTGCCCGGTTCGATGCGCGACGCCGCGAGGGGATCGCGAGACTGCAGCTCGGCGTACAGGGTCGACGGGTCGTCTCGCTCGAGGGCCGCCCGTATCTCGGGGAACTGTCCCGGGATCTCGAGGTCGTCGAGGACCGCCCGACCGTAGAGACCCGTGCCCCCCACGTAGATGGCGACGCCGCCGCGCGCCTCTATCTCCGCTTCGGCCGCGCGCGCCGCCCCTTGGAAGAGCCCGACGTTGAACGTCTCGGCCGGGTCGGCGAGATCGAGGAGGTGGTAGCGAACCTCGCGCCGCTCCGCGACCGTAGGCTTCGCCGTCCCGATGTCCATTCCCCGGTAGACCGTCATCGCGTCGACGCAGAGCACCTCGCGACGACGGTCGACGCGGGCCGCAGCGTGGGCGAGGGCCGACTTCCCCGACGCCGTCGGCCCCACGACGGCCACGGCCCGGGGGCGGCTCACGAGACGGAGAGAGGGATGCGCACCCGGTGGCGCGGTGCCCGCACGACCTCCGCCACCGATCCGCGCAAGAAGTGGGGCGCGGCCTGCTCGATGTCGACGGCTACCAGTGCCCCGGGTCGCACGCGAACGTCGGACGAGGCGGGAAAGTGCGTCAGCTTGCCCTGGCGCGTGTATCCCGACCAGACGTCGACCGCACGCTTCGAGGGACCCTCGACGAGGACCTCCTCTCGGCGACCCACGCGCGCCGCGTGATGCGCGAGGGCCGAGCGATCGAGGAGGTCCTTCAGGCGGGCGAAGCGCTCCCGGACGATCTCGTCGGGCACGAACTGATCCGTGAGGGTGGCGGCCCGCGTTCCGGCGCGCGGCGAGAAGATGAAGGTGAAGGCGCTGTCGTAGTCGGCGGCGGCCGCCACCTCGAGCGTCGCCTCGAAGTCCTCGTCGGTCTCGCCCGGGTAGCCCACGATGATGTCCGTGGTGAGGGCCAGGTCCTCGATCGCGGCTCGGGCCGCGGCGACCCGCTCGAGGTAGCGCTCCGCGCGATACCCCCGACGCATCGCCGTGAGCATCCGGTCGGAACCCGACTGGAGCGGTAGGTGGAGCTGCGGGCAGACCGCCGACGTCTCGGCCATCGCGGCGATCGTCTCCGGGCGTAGGTCCTTCGGGTGGGGGCTCGTGAAGCGAATCCGCTCGATCCCCTCGACCGACCCAACGGCACGGAGGAGCTCCGCGAAGAGGGGTCCCCGGCCGGTTAGGTCTCGACCGTAGGAGTTGACGTTCTGGCCGAGCAGGGTGACCTCCGTCACGCCCCGGGAGGCGAGCAACTCCGCCTCGGCCACCAGATCCGTCAGCGGGCGACTGATCTCACCACCGCGCACGTCGGGGACGATGCAGTAGCTACAGGAGTTGTCGCACCCCGTCTGGATGGTCATCCAGGCGGCGTACGGGACGTCGCGCACCGCACTCAGCGCCGGCGTCGCGTCGCGCGCGACCTCGGGATCGGGCGCGTCGAGCACCGCGACCACCGGGCCCTCGGTCGCGGCCCGCGCCAGCAGGCCCGGCGTCGCCGTCAGGTTGTGGGTGCCCACCACGACGTCGACCCAGGGGGCGCGATCCGCGATGGCGCCCCGCTCGCGCTGGGCGAGGCAGCCGGCGACGACCACCTGCAGACCCGGTCGCGCCGCCTTGGCCGCCTTCAGGTGTCCGAGGGCGCTGTAGAGCTTGAGGTCCGCGTTCTCGCGGATGGTGCAGGTGTTGAGGACCACGACGTCGGCCGTCGCGTCGCCCTCCGCGGGAACGAGGCCGTCGGCGAGCAGCAGTCCGGCGAGTCGCTCGGAGTCGTGCTCGTTCATCTGGCACCCGAAGGTGCGAATGTGAAAGGTGCGCGGCCCGTTCGACACCCTCTCAGCCTACTGAAGGGGCACTCGCTCCTCGCCGGCCACGTCGAGGGTCACCCCCACCCCGGCGCCGACCACGCACACCAGCCCTACCAGGTCGTAGGGGGTGATGGTCTGGCCCAGGAAGAGCCACCCGATGAGGAAGGCGACCGCGGGGTCGAGAGCGAGCAGGACGCTCACGATGCCCGGTCGGATCCGCCGGAGGGCCTGCATCTCGAAGGCGAAACCGATCGCGATGGCCATCACGCCGACGAGGGCGAGGCGACCGGCGTCCACCGGGTGCGCGACGAGCGCGCCCGTGCGACCGAGGGCGAAGGGCAGCGTCACGACGGCCGCCACGCTCATGGCCACGGCGAGACCGTCGAAACCCTCCGACAGCCCGCCCACGTGGTGCGACGCGAAGGCGTACGCGGCCCACCCGGCCCCGGAGCCCAGGGCGAAGACGGCGCCGAGCAGCGTGATGCCACCGCCCGGGCGGGCGAGGAAGAGGACGCCCACTCCGGCGAGCACCACCAGGGCGGCGTGGCGGGCCGAGCGCCGCGACAGCGCGGCGACGAGGAACGGGCCGAGATACTCGATGGCGACGGCGCTGCCGAGGGGGATGCGGGCGATCGACTGGTAGAAGCACAGGTTCATGAATGCGACGGAGAACCCGAGCGCCGCCGCCCCCCGCCACTGCGCCCGGGTGAACCGCCAGGGACGCGGACGACTCGCGACGACGAGCGCGATCGCGCCGGCGAGGAAGCGCCAGGCGCTCGCCGACGACGGGCCGACGAGGGCGAAGACGGGCTGGACGATCGCGGCCGACCACTGGATCGTGGCCGCCCCGCCCAGGATGAAAGCCACCCCCGCCCAGGTGCGCCGGCGACTCGCGCCGGCGCTCACCTCACGACCAGCCCGGTGCGGTCGGCGCGCAGCACGTCGACGGTGGCGTCGATCCCCTCGCGCTCGCAGAAGGCTCGAGCGGCCTGGGCCACCGCCTCAGCGTGGGCCACGGTGGCGAGTCCGAGCATGGTCGAACCGGCGCCCGACCAGCACGATCCGGAGGCCCCTCCCTCGCGCAGGGCCGCGAGCAGGGGCGTGGCGAAGGGCAACAACGCGGACCGGTAGGGCTGGTGGAGGGCGTCGTCCATCGCCGCCGCGCGGAAGGCGTGGTGATCCGCGAGACCGGCGAGCAGTTCGGTGAGGGCGCGCAGGTTGCTCACCGCGTCGGCGAACGGGACGCTCGGGGGAAGGGCCGCCCGTGCCGCCGCCGTCGCCAACTCGACGTCGGGGATGACGACCACGAAGCGCCAGACGTCGTCGAGGGCGAGATCCCGCACGAGGATGGACCCGTCGGAGTCCGTCGAGGCCGCCACGAGACCACCGCGCCAGGAGGCCGCGGCGTTCTCCGCGTGGCCGTCGACCTCCACGGCGAGCGCGAGGGGGTCCGGGGCTCCCGCCGCCGCGGCAGCGGCGAGGGCGAGGGCCGCCGACGAACCGAGACCCCGCGAGACCGGGATCGTCGAGTGGACGTTGAGCGCGAAGCGCGTGTGACCGAGGACGCCGGCCGCGACGCGGGCGGCCAAGTGGTTCTCGTCGTCGAAGCGCCCGGCACCCGCGCCGGAGGTCGTGATCGAGAACTCGTCCGCCGGATCGATGGTGACCTCGACGTAACGCTCGAGCGCGACGGCGAGGACGTCGAATCCCGGCCCGAGGTTCGCCGAACTGGCCGGGACGCGCGCGAGCATGTCGTCAGCGTAGGCGCTCGCGCCCGGGCCTAGGGGGCCTGGTCCCCCTCCGGCCGACCCACGAGGACGCGACGAGCCTTCGACCCGTCACCGGGTCCGACGACGCCCTCCTGCTCGAGCAGGTCCATCAGGCGACCGGCTCGAGCGAAGCCGACCCGGAGCTTGCGCTGGAGCATCGAGGTGGAGCCCGACTGGGTGCGGATGACGAGCTCGCGCGCCTGCGCCAGCAGGTCGTCGTCGTCGTCGCCACCACTCCCCGCGGTGCCGCCGCGCTCCGTCGGGATCTCCAGCGCGACGACGTTCTCGGCCCGTCCACCCTGAGCGCGCCAGAACTCGACGACCTTCTGGATCTCCGACTCCGCGACCCAGGGCGACTGGATGCGTCGCGCGACGTTGCTCGACGCGGTGAGCAGCAGCATGTCCCCCTTGCCGATCAGTCGCTCGGCTCCCGCCTGGTCGAGGATGACCCGACTGTCGGCTAGTGACGACACCGCGAAGGCCATGCGGCTGGGAACGTTGGCCTTGATCACCCCGGTGATGACGTCGACGCTGGGTCGCTGGGTGGCGAGGACGAGGTGGATGCCGACGGCCCGCGCCATCTGGGCGATCCGTACCACCGAGTCCTCGACGTCGCGGGCCGCCACCATCATCAGGTCGTTCAGCTCGTCGACGACGATCACCACGTAGGGCATGTCCTCGACCTCGTCGGTCGAACCGGGCTCGACGTCGACGCCGCTGCCCTCGTGAACGGCGTCAGCGACCCGCTCCGCGTCGCTCGGTCCCCCGTCGAGGTCCCCGGCAGCGCGCAGGGCGTGGTAGCCGGAGATGTCTCGGACCCCGACCTCGGCCAGGCGGTCGTAGCGCCGCTCCATCTCCTTCACGGCCCAGGCGAGGACGCCCGCGGCCTTCTTCGGGTCGACGACGACCGGGGCGAGGAGGTGGGGCAGGTCCTGGTAGTGGCCCATCTCCACCCGCTTGGGATCGACGAGCAGGAGTCGCACCTGCTCCGGCGTGGCCCGCATCACGAGACTCATCACCAGAGAGTTGATGCACGAGCTCTTGCCCGCGCCGGTCGCGCCCGAGATGAGGACGTGCGGCATCTCCCCGAGATTCACGATGACGGTCTCGCCCTCGATGTCGCGACCGATCGGCACGTCGAGCGGATGCGTCGCCGCTCGGGCGTCGTCCGAGCTCAACAGGTCGCCCAGCGCCACGAGCGTGCGTTGGCGATTGGGCACCTCGATCCCGATCGCCGAACGTCCGGGAATCGGGGCGAGGATGCGGACGTCGGGCGTCGCCAGTGCGTAGGCGATGTCCCGATTGAGCGACGTGACGCGCGCGACCTTCACCCCGGGCCCCAGCTCCAGTTCGTAGCGCGTCACCGTCGGCCCCACCGTCGAGCCGACCAGGGTGGTGGCCACCCCGTGGTTCGCGAGGGCCTCGACCAACTCGTCGCCCGCCTGGTCCACGAGGGCCCGGTCGTGGCGCTGCTCACGACTGCGCGCGAGCAGGCTGAGGGGTGGGAGGTCCCAGTGCGCGGAGGCCGTCGGAACGGCCCGCGCGAGAGCGGCTCTCTCGCGGAGCGCCTCCCCCACGTCCCCACCCCCGCCCTCGTCCCAGGGGAATGGCTCGTCGTCCGCGACGGCGCCGGCGGGCCAGGCGTCCTCGGGAGCCTCCTCGAGCGGGACCGCCGCGACGACCACCGGATCGGGAGTGTCCACGGGCTTCGGGGCCGCGGGATCCGCCTCGCGGCCTCGTGGCTCGGGTCGTGGCTCGGCGACCTCGGGGCGCGACGACCACCAGTGAGCCAACCAGCGGGCCGATCCTCGCACTCCTCGCACGAACCCTCCGACGAGGGCGCGCAACCCGAGTCCGGTGGCGATCATCGCCGCGACGAGACCCACCGCCACGAGCACCGTGACCGCTCCCACGTCGCCCACGGCGCGCGCCAGAGTCCCCCCGACGAGAACTCCCAGCCAGCCGCCCGCGCGTCCCAGCACCTCGGTCGGGGCCGACAGCGCCGGTCGACCGGCGAAGATGTCCCCGAGGCCGCTCACCGCGACGATCGCCAGACCCGCCCCCCACGCCAGCCGTGCACCGTCGGCCTCGAGTCGCCCCCAGACGATGGCGATCGCCAGGATCACGAGGACCGCCGGCACGGCGACCCGACCCACGCCGAGGAGATCGCTGGCGAGGCGTGACAGAGCGCGCCCCACCGGCCCGAGGGCGTCCGCCTCGGCGAGCGCCACGAAGACGCCGAGGACGCCGAGGGCCAGTGCGACGACGTCACGACGATGCCGGGTCCAGAGGGTCTCGCGCGGGGCCGCCCGCCGGGCCGGGGTCCGACCCCGCGACGTCCCACCCGATTTGCGCTGCTGTGCCACGAATCCACGTTACCGACGACCTCCGGGCGCGCCGAGCCACTCGGGCGCACGAAGGACGTCACCGGACGTTCACGAGGGACCCCATTAGGCTGACGCCGTGTCGCACACCCCCCACCAGTCGTCCCTCGACCTCGCCGAGCGGGTCGGCGGACTCGCCCAGGTCTGCCAGGTCGTCGCCAATCGCCCGATCAGCACCTCCTTGCGCGAGATCGTCCTGCACGGCGACGTCCGGCTCGCCGGCGAGCCCGGCAACGACGTCATGGTTCGGGTCCGCTCGGGTGATCACCACGTCCGTCGACGCTTCAGCGTTCGCCACGTCGACCCCGACGCCCACCGCTTCACGCTCTGGGTCAGCGTCGACCACGAGGGTCCCGGCAGCGCCTGGGCCCGCGACGTCGAGCCCGGCGCGTCGCTCGACGTCGTCGGGCCGCGAGGGAAGATCACGCTACGCGAGGCCGATTGGCACCTCTTCGTGGGCGACGTCGCGGCGCTCGCCGCCTTCTACCGCATGGCTGAGGCGATCGAGACCCCCGGACGAGCCCTCTTCGTGGTGGAGATCGACCACGACGACGACGCACTGACGGCCCGCTTCGACGAGGGGCTCGGCGTCACCGGCGTCTTCGTCGACCGGCGGGGACGGCACCGCGACGACCCGGCTGGTCTCCTCAGCGGTCTCGCCGCGCTCGAGCTCCCCGAGGGCGAGGGAGAGGCCTACCTGTTCGGCGAGTTCCACGTGATCCGCGCGGTGCGCGCGGCCCTCGCCGAGCGAGGCCTCGCCGACGACGCCGTCCGCCACAAGGCCTACTTTCGCCTGGGCCGCGCCAACGCCGACCACGGCGAGCCCGACAAGCGGGAAGCCTGATCTACAGGACGACGATCGCCGGCAGCAGGACGGGCTGGCGACGGAATCGCTGACCGAGGAGTCGGCCCGCCGCGCGTTGGGCGACCTTGTTCAGGGCCCCCTCGTCGCGCTGGCCGTCCTCGAGAGCCTCCTCGAGCGCCTCACGCACCTCCTCGGTGACGGCGACGATCAGCTGGCGGTCGCCCTCCCCGTCGAACCAGCCCCGCGCACTCACCCGCACCGGCTGGGCCAGTCGGCCCGCTTCGGCGTCGACGCCGGCCGAGATCAGGAGCACCCCGTACTCGGCGAGCATGCGCCGCTCCTCGAGTGGCCGCTCGTCGAGGTCGCCGGCTCCTCCGTCGATGAAGTGGAAGCCGGCCGGGACGCGTCCGACCTTGCGAATGCCCTCCGGGCGAACCTCGACCTGATCCCCGTCCTCGCAGAGCAGGATGTGCCGGGGGGGCATGCCCATCGTGCGAGCCAGGCGAGCGTGGTGGGCCATGTGGCGGTACTCCCCGTGGACCGGGATGAAGTTCCGCGGCCGCACCAGCTGGTGGTACGTGCGCAGCTCGCCCTGGCGAGCGTGACCTGAGGCGTGAACCGGCTCCTGGCCCGAGTGGATGACCTCGACCCCCAGCCGGTGCAGGTCGTCGATCACACGCCCGACCGACCACTCGTTCCCCGGGATCGGGTGGCTCGAGAGGATCACCGTGTCCTGATCACCGACCTCGAGTTGGCGGGCGTCGCCCCGAGAGATCTTGGTGAGGGCGGCCATCGGCTCGCCCTGGCTCCCGGTGCAGATCACGCAGACCTCGCCCGGCGCGTAGCGGTCCACGTTCGCGAGGTCGATGAAGTCCGAGGCCTCGGCTCGCAACTGGTGGAGCCGTCGCGCGAGTTTGACGTTCGCCTCCATCGAGCGGCCCATGAGCGCGACCTTGCGCCCCTGACCCGTCGCCACGTCGATGATCTGCTGGATCCGGTGGATGTGGCTGGCGAAGCACGCCACCACCATCCGTCGATCCGGTCGCTCGAGGAAGAGTCGCCGCAGGGCTCCCCCGACCTCGCGCTCCGAGGGCGTGTAGCCCGGCTCCTCGGCGTTGGTCGAGTCGCACAGGAGCAGGGCGACCCCCTCGTCGCCGAGGGCGGCCAGCCGCGCGAGGTCGGTCCGCCGATCGTCGATCGGCGTGGGGTCGAGCTTGAAGTCGCCCGAGTGGATCACCACGCCGTCGGCGGTGTGGATGGCGAGGGAGTGGGCGCTCGGCACGGAGTGGGTGACCGGAATGAACTCGACCTCGAAGGGCCCGATGCGGCGGCGCTCGTTGTCGGCGACCTCGATGAACTCGAGCGAGCCCAGGCCCTTCGCCTCGGCGAGGCGGTGGCGAGCGAACCCGACCGTGAGGGGTGCCCCGTAGACGGGGACGTTCACGTCCGCGAGCAGGTACCGCAGGGCTCCGGTGTGATCCTCGTGCCCGTGGGTGAGGACGATCCCGTCGACGCGGTCGCGGCGTTCGACGAGCCATCGGAAGTCGGGCAGGATGAGGTCGACGCCGTACATGGTGGGCTCCGGGAACATGAGCCCGGCGTCAACGACCACGATACGGCCGTCCTGCTCGAGGGCCAGGCAGTTCCGGCCGATCTCCCCGAGCCCGCCGAGGAAGGTGACGCGAAGGTGCTTAGCCACGAGACTCCCGTAGAGCGGCGATGACCTCGGCCGCCGCACCGTCGAGGGAGGGGTCGGCCGGCCCGAGGGGCCAGCGGCACTGTCCGACGGCGTAGCCGAGCGATCGCATGGCGGCCTTCGCCGGCACCGGGTTCGGGAACTCGTCGCTCGACTCGAACCGACAGCTGGCGCGCAGTCGCTCGTTGAGAACCCGAGCGAGGTCCCAACGACCCTCGTGGGCGTGGCGCACGAGGGTGGCGAACTCCGGACCCGCCCAGTGGGCCGCGACCGACACGATGCCCACGGCACCGACGGCAAGGAAGGGAATCAGCAACGCATCGTCGCCGCTGTAGAGGTCGAGTCGGGAGCCCGCGACGGCGACCAGGTGGGCCGCGCTCACGAGGTCTCCCGACGCGTCCTTGAGCGCGACCACGTTGGCGTGCTCCGCGAGGAGCCCGAGCGTCGTCTCGGGGGCGATCTTGCGACCCGTACGAGAGGGGATGTCGTAGAGCATCACCGGCAGCGTGGTGGCGTGGGCGACCGCGCCAAGGTGCCCCGCGATGCCTCGCTGGCTCGGTCGGGCGTACGCGGGCGTCGTCGCCAGGACGCCGGCGACCCCGGTCCCCTCGGCTCGCGCGGTCAGGGCGACCGATCGCGCGGTATCGGACCCCGTGGTACCGGCGAGGACTGGAACCGAGACCGCCTCGGTCACCGCGGCGAACAGGTCGAGCTTCTCGTCGTCGCTGAGCGCGGACCCCTCGCCGGTGGAGCCGGCCAGCACCAGGCCGTCACTCCCCTCCGCCACGAGGAATCGAGCGACGTCCGCCGCGGCGTCGAGGTCAATCTCTCCCGAGTCGTTGAACGGGGTGACCATGGCGGTCAGCACCGAGCCGAAGCGAGGCGGAGCCATGGGACGACCCTACCAGGGGGTCGGGATCAGGCCAGGCCCCGGAGGAAGGGCGCGAGCCCCTCGACGAGACCGGCGGGACGAGGCAGGGTCGCGAGCACCAGCGACACCCCCGCCACGAAGCTCGAGCGGTCGTAGCTGTCGTGGCGGATGACGAGGCCCTCACCCGGACCCCCGAAGTGGATCTCCTCGTGCGCCACGAGACCCTCCAGACGCAGGGCGTGGACGGGGATCCCGTCGACGTCGGCTCCGCGCGATCCCGGGACGGACTCGCGCTGGGTCGGCTCCTCGGGCGTCGGTCGCCCCGCGGCCCGCTGGGCCGCCGCGATCGCCCGGGCCGTCGCCACGGCGGTCCCCGACGGAGCGTCGACCTTGCGATCGTGGTGCAGCTCGACCACCTCCGCGCGAGTGAAGAACGGGGCGGCCAGCACCGCGAAGCGCTCCGCCAGGGCCGCCCCGATGGCGAAGTTGGGGGCGATGATGACGGGTATCGTCTCGGCGGCGTGCTCGAGATCCCGACGAACGTCGTCCCCGAGACCCGTCGTGCCCACGATCAGGGCCACGCCGTGCGGGGTGCACCAGTGGGCGGCTCGTGCGACCCCCGCGGGCGTGGAGAAGTCGACGACGGCGTCCACACTGCCCGGAGTGAGATCCTCGATGGAGGCGCGCCAGCGCGGGTCCTGCGCCGGACCGGTCGGGTCGACGAGGGCGACGACCTCGATGCCGTGCTCTCCCAGACCCGCCGTCATGGCGCGGCCCATGCGGCCGGCCGCCCCGTGGATGGCGACGCGCGTCACGGCAGAACCCTATCCCGCCGTCGACGCTGCACCGTGAGGTAGCCCGCGGCGCCGAGCAACGCGACGCCTCCCAGCGCACTGCCCGCGAGTCCGATCTCGATATGGGGCGCGTGGTAGTGGAAGTGGACCACCCACTCCCCCGGTGGCACCTCGACCTGTTGGATGAGACCGGAGCGCACGACGTGCAGGGTGATCGTCCGCCCGGTGCGCGTGTTGGTCGCGTTCGCTCGCCAGCCCGGAATCCACTCCATCGATCGCTTGAGCAGGGTCCCGCGCGAGGAGGTGACCGTGACCCAGGTGTCGCCGTTGAGCGCCTGGCGAATCGATCCCGCGTGCGCCGAGCCTCCCGAGGCGACCCAGGCCGCCGGGCGCACCGAGGAGGCTCGGTAGAACGTCACCGACCCGAGCGTGTTGACGAGGTGCCACGCCGGCTCGGAGAGCGCTTGCTGGAACGGGGTCACCAGTCGGTAACTGGCCCCGTTCGCGCCGCGATCGGTGACGAGGGCGGTCCCGATCGAGGCACCCCGCGCCGAGGTGAAGCGCACGCCCGCGGCGAGCAGTTGGTAGCGGCCGAAGTCGAAGCGCACCACCGGGCGTCCCGTCTTCGTGATCACGGGACCGATCGCGTGGCCCGTCGCGTCGAGGAGTTGGGCGCTCACGGGTCCGTTGGAGACGGTGCGGGCGTCCACGCTCGCGATCACGACGTCTCGTACGGGCAGACGGCGTCCGAAGTACCGGGTCGTCAGTCGCGTCGTGCGCACGGGCAGACACGAGAGCGGCGCCGGGCTCGCCAGGGTGAGGGGCGTCGCCAGCTTGTCGGCCGACACCGCGACCGTCGCCAGGCGCAACTGGTGAAAGGTCCCGTTCGCTAGTTCGCAGGCGTTCAGCGAGAAGAGGGGGTGGGTCCCCGTGACGTCGCCGTAGAGGGCGTTGATCAACGAGCCGTATCCCTGGACGCTCGGCACTCGCGTGAAGACGTTCATGTTCGGCCAGCCCAACGTCTCGAAGACGTCGGCGTGGGCACCGGACTGGTCGACCAGTGCGAATCGGCCCTGAGTGCCCAGGTAGGCGACCGCCGTCGACCGACTCGGGGTGACCGGAGCGCGTCCCCCCACGAGCCCCGTCGTGGAGAACGCGAAGAAGAGCACCCCGTCGATCGCGATCAGGACCCGCAGCAGCGATAGTCGTCGGTAGCGACGACCCCGGACGACCACGACGACCACGACGACCGCGACGGCGACGGCCAGATGAGCCGCCAGAGTGACCCGTTCCCCCGCGACCATGGAGGATGAGCCGCCGGCCCCGAGGAAGCGCATGATGGGAGTTCCGTCGACCATCAACGCGGCCGCCAGGGCGGCCGTCACGAGCGCCGGGCTCGCGGTGGCGACCCGCCGCCATCCCCGCACCGTCGACTCGTCACCCCTCGCGAGGGCGTCGAGCCACCAGGCAAGCAGGACGGCCAGGGCCAGGTCCACGAGGATCGAGTTCCGACTGGGCAGTCGCGTGCTCTTGTAGAGGGGCAGCAGGTAGAAGAGGTGACCCACCGGGGTGTAGCTACCCCACGTCGCGAAGGCCCCGACGACCGCGATGGCGACGTAGCTTCGGAAGGGCCGCTCCCGCTCCGACCAGCCGCCGCGTCGTCGCGCCACGAGGAAGGCGGCGAGCGCCACGAGGGCGACCACCCCCGCGTACCCCGTGACCTCGGGCAGGTTGTAGTTGACGAAGTACGAGGGCTGACCGAGGATGCCGTTGCCCCCGAAGACGTCCGGGATGAACCAGAGGACGCTCCAACGCACCGCGAGCGAGCCGGCACCGAACCACGAGTAGCCGAGGCCGGTGCGTTGAGAGATCGAGATGAACGACCAGCCCGTCAATAGCTGCGCGAGGCCGATGAGGGCGCCCCACCCGATCCCGATCGCGTGCGCTCCGAGGAAGCGCACCCGCGAGCCGACGTCGGGGAGGCCCCCGACGCCCCGGCGCAGCAGGACGATGACCATCACCACGAGTCCGAGGAGCTCCATCTCGGCGATGGCGCGTGGCTCTCCGCTCAGGTCGGCGAGGCCCCACAGCAGGGCGATCGCCACCGTCGGACCGAGCAACTCACGCCAGGTCGTCCCACGTGCGAGACCGGGGCGTGACGTCGCCCGACGAGCGAGGACTTCGAGCGCGAGCACGTACCACGGAAGGAGGGCGTAGCCCTGGATGACGCCCAGGTGCACCATCTGACCGTTCATCGCCCCGAGCAGCGAGTACGTCAGGGCTCCCGCGAGGGAAGCGCCGACCCCGAGCCGGTGCCATCGCGCGAGGGCGTAGAGCCCCAGTCCCGCCCCGGCGTAGGTGACGACCAAGTTGACGACCCACCACAGGACTGGTCCCGGCAGGACGAAGAGCAGCGTAAGCGGGAAGAAGGCCCCGGCGTTCATGCCCCCGAGCAGAGGAGTGCCCGAGTTCGCCAGGGGGTTGAGCAGCGGGAGCCACCCCGACCGCAGGTCCAGGCCAACCAGGACCCGCAGGGGGAAGTTCTGGATCAGGTTGTCCTGAGCAACCGCGGGATGCCCGGCGAGAGCCGGGATCCCAAAGACCAGGAGCGGTATCGCGACGATCGTCGCGATCGCGAATGCGTCACCGCGGGTGATAGCCGCGCGCCCTGGCCGGCGCGACGGGTCCTGACGGGACCCGCGGCCGCCGACCAGGCGCACGGCAGCTCTCTACCTAGCGGCGTCGCCGGCGACGGTTCGAGCCCTCGCCACCCTCGGAGAAGTTGGGGTCTCCCGGACCGAGGTCGCCGATCGCGTCGGCGAGTTCCGCCTCGAAGGCATCCTCGAAACTCGACGATGGTCGGTTCGAGCGCTCACCGCGATCGGGACGCTCCCCGCGATCGGGACGCTCCCCGCGATCGGGACGGCGGCGCGGCTCACGGGCGGGGGCATCGTCGTACGACTCGCCCCCGGGCACGGTCTCGTACTCTCCGGCGAGCGAGAGCGACACCTTGCCCTGCGGGTCGATGTCGTCGACGCGCACCTCGATCGTCTGACCCAGCTCGAGGACGTCCTCGACCTGACCAATACGCTTACCACCGTTGAGGGGTGACATCTTCGAGATGTGCAGGAGGCCGTCACGACCCGGGAGCAGGCTAACGAACGCACCGAACTTGGCGATGTTCACGACGCGACCCTGGTAGGTGGCGCCCACCTCGGCGGTCGGCGGGTCGAGGATCATCTCGATACGTCGACGGGCCTCCTCGACGGCGCGGCCGTCCTTCGCGCCGATCGTCACCGTGCCGACCACGCCATCGTCGTCGACGGCCACGTCAGCGCCCGTCTCCTGCTGAATCGAGTTGATGACCTTGCCCTTGGGCCCGATCACCTCGCCGATCTTGTCGATCGGGATCTCCAGGGAGACGATCTTCGGCGCCACCTCGCTCACCTCGGTACGAGGTGCGGGAATGGTCGCCGTGATCACGTCGAGGATGGCGAGTCGGGCGTCGCGCGCCTGGTGCAGAGCCCGGGCCAGGACGTCGGCGGGCAGGCCGTCGATCTTCGTGTCCAGCTGCAGCGCCGTCACGGCGTCCGCGGTGCCGGCCACCTTGAAGTCCATGTCACCGAAGGCGTCCTCGGCCCCGAGGATGTCCGTCAGGGTGACGTAGGCGTCGCCGTCGTGGATCAGGCCCATCGCGATACCGGCGACGGGCTCCTTGATCGGCACGCCGGCCGCCATCAGCGAGAGCGTCGATCCGCAGACCGAGGCCATCGAGGTCGAGCCGTTCGACTGCATGACGTCCGAGACGACGCGCACGGCGTAGGGGAACTCCTCCTCGCTAGGCAGCACCGGCACCAGGGCGCGCTCGGCGAGCATGCCGTGGCCGATCTCGCGCCGCTTCGGCGCGCCCACGCGACCGGTCTCGCCGGTCGAGTAGGGCGGGAAGTTGTAGTGGTGCATGTAACGGCGCCACTCATCCGGGGTGATGGTATCGAGCTGCTGGCGCATGCGGGGCATGCCGAGGGTCGTCACGTTGACGACCTGCGTCTCACCACGCTGGAACAGCGCGGAGCCGTGCGTCATCGGGAAGAGGTCGACCTCGGCGCTCAGGGGGCGAATGTCGGTCGTGGTACGGCCGTCGATGCGCACACCCTCGGTCACGATGCGCTCGCGCACGAGCTTCTTCGTGAGCGAGCGAACGGCGGCCTTGATCTCGCCGGCCCGGTCGGGGAACTCCTCGGCCAGCTGGGCCTGGACGTCGGCCGTCGCGGCGTCGAGCGCGGCGGCTCGGGCCTGCTTCTCGGTGAGTCGGTTGGCGGCGTCGATCGCGGCGAGGCCCACGGCCTCGACGCGCGCGTAGACGTCCTCCTCGTAGTCACGAAGGACGCTGTAGGGGATCATCTCGATCGGACCCTTGGCCGCCGTGACGGCTCGCACCAGCTCGCGCTGGAGCTCGACCGACTCGCGGATCCAGGTCTTCGCGGCCTCGAGTCCGGCCGCGAGGACCTCCTCGCTCACCTTCGGGGCACCTTCCGCGTAGCGCTCGAAGGACCCCTCCGTGCCGCCGGCCTCCACCATCATGATGGCAACGTCGCTGTCGGGCTCCTCGCCCAGGGCCCGTCCGGCGACGACGAGCTCGAAGACCGAGTCGTCCCCCTCCGCGTAGGTCGGGTGGGGCTGCCACACGCCGTCGACCGTGTAGGCCATCCGCACGGCGCCGATCGGCCCGTCGAAGGGGATCCCCGAGATCATGAGGGCCGCCGAGGCCGCGTTGATCGCGAGGATGTCGTGCGGGTTCTCCTGGTCGGCACTGAACACGGTGCCGACGACCTGGACCTCGTTGCGGAATCCCTTGGGGAACGAGGGACGCAGCGGTCGGTCGATGAGGCGGCAGATGAGGATGGCCTGGTCGGAGAGCTTCCCCTCGCGACGGAAGAAGGCGCCGGGGATCTTGCCCGCGGCGTAGGCCCGCTCCTCGATGTCCACCGTCAGGGGGAAGAAGTCCATCCCCTCGCGCACGCTGCGCGCGGCGGTGACGGTGGCGAGCAGCACGGTGCCCCCCAGGCTGGCGAGCACGGCGCCGTCGGCCAATTGGGCCAGGCGTCCCGCCTCGAGGGTCAGGGTCTTATCCGTCCCCGACAGGGGGCGGCTTACGCGAATCGCGTCGGTCATGGGTCTCCTTAGAGCCTCCGCCCGGATCCCAGTGGGCAACGGTCGCCCGGGGCGACCCTCCTCCACTGGCCTCCGAGGTCTCGGATGGCTCGTGTCTTGGGACGCGCCGACGGTCGGCGCGTCCGGTTAGCGACGGATCCCGAGTCGGCTGATCAGGGCGCGGTACCGCTCCACGTCGCCACGCTGCACGTAGTCGAGGAGCCGTCGGCGCTGTCCGATCAACTTCATCAGGCCGCGACGCGTGTGGTGGTCACCCTTGTGAACCTTCAGGTGCTCGGTCAAGTGAGCGATCCGGTCCGTCAGGATGGCGATCTGGACTTCCGGCGAGCCGGTGTCCGTCGCGTGAGCCTGATAGTCCTTAATGATCTGCTGCTTGTCCGCCATGTCGTCGTTGCCTTGGATCAGTCGCCACGGGCCGTCGGTGCGACGACCCGCCAGCCAGCGTCGCTGGCCGAGTTCCTAGCCTAGCAGGGACGACGGCTCGTCGCCGTGCGCTGCGGCGAGGGCCCGGGCGACGTCCACGTCGGCGTGCATCTGGGCGACGAGATCCGCCACCGATCCGAAGGACGCCTGGCTCCGCAGTCGGGCGAGGAACGACACGTCGAGACGCTGACGGTAGAGGTCGCCCCGGAAGTCGATCAGGTGGGCCTCCACCAGTAGGCCCCCGGCGTCGTAGAACTGGGGACGCCGGCCCACCGAGACCGCCGCCGCCCACCACCGGCCGTCCGGGACGCGGACGAGCCCCGCGTAGACGCCCTCGGCCGGGAGCAGTTGACTCGACTCGACCTCCAGGTTGGCGGTCGGGAACCCCAACTCGCGCCCCCGCTCGTCACCGGGCACGACCACCCCACGCAGGGTGAACGGACGACCGAGGACCCCAGCGGCTCGCGTGACGTCACCGCTCGCGACCTCGCTCCGCACCGCCGTTGACGAGAAGCGGCGCCCGTCGCCCACGAGACGGTGCGCCTCCACCAGGAAGTCGTGGTCTCGCCCGGCGGCGCGCAGGGCGTCGACGTCCCCGCGACGGTCGTGACCGAAGCGGAAGTCCTCCCCCACCACCACATCGGCCGCCCGCAGGTCGTGCACCAGGACCCGCTCGATGAACGACGACGCCGTCTCCACCGCCAGGAACTCGTCGAAGGTGAGGACCCGCACCACTTCGATGCCTCGGGCCCCGATCGCCTCGAGGCGCTGCTCGAGCGTCGCGACCATTCGGGGGGCGCGTTGCGGGTGCAGAACCGACAGGGGGTGCGGATCGAAGGTCACGACGACCGGACGCTCATCCCGCGTCGTCGCCAGTTCCACGACGCGATCGAGCAGGGCCTGATGTCCCCGGTGAACGCCGTCGAACACCCCCACGGTCACTGCCGAGCGCCGTGGATCGAGCTCGACCGGGTCACCGTCGCGCCACGTGATCACGGCGCCCAACCTACCGGGCCTCGCGGGGCCCACCGGCGAGGACGACGGTCGGCCACCACTCACCGTCGCGACGCTCGAGGACGGCCACGACGTGGCCCTCCGCGTCGGTCGCCCCCACGTAGGGTCCCGACAGGCCATCCAGGACCAACGCCCGACCGTGGCGGAGCCGCGTCGCCGCGTCGTCGTCCACACTCACGAGAGGCATCGACGAGATCAGGTCCGCCGTCGGGCGCAGCACGGGTCGACCAGCGGCCAGGTCCATCGCCACCTGCTCCAACGTGACCGCCTCCGCCACGGTGTGGCCCGAGCTCGCCGTGCGGCGTAGGGATCGCAGGTGACCCACCGTGCCCAGCTTCTCCGCGAGGTCGCTCGCGAGGACGCGGACGTAGGTCCCCGGACCGCAGACCACCTCGAAGCGCCACTCGTCGACTCGCTCCGTGGGCGCCACCTCGAAGGACTCGACGACCACGGGCCGAGGCGTTCGCTCCACCTCCTCGCCCGCCCGCGCCAGCTCGTGGAGACGCCGACCCCCCACGCGAACCGCGGAGACCATCGGCGGGCGCTGCTCGATCGTCCCGGTGAGTTCGCGAGCCGCGGCCGCCACCGTCCCCGCGTCGAGCGTCGGAACCGCCGCACGCCGAACCACGGTCCCGTCGGCGTCGAGGGTGTCGGTCGCCTCGCCGAGGCGCAGCACCCCCTCGTAGCGCTTGCGGCCCGACTGGGCGAATCGGAGCAGGCGCGTCGCCGGGCCCACCGCGATGACGAGCAGCCCCGTCGCCATGGGATCGAGCGTGCCCGCGTGACCGATTCGTCGTTCACGGAGCAGTCCCCGCAACTTCGCGACGGCGTCGTGGCTCGTCCAGCCGGCCGGCTTGTCGAGGAGTATCGCCCCCTCAGTCATCGTGACGACGGCGTCGCAGGATCTCCTCGACGGCCTCGCCCTGGGCGACCGCCGGATCGGCCCGAAAGACGAGCCGAGGAGTTCGTCGCATTCGGGTCTGGGCGTTCACGGCGGCCTGGATCTGGCCCCGATGGGCGTCGAGGGCCGCCGCGGCCGCCGGTCCGAGCGAGTCCAGGAAGACGATGGCCTGGCGCAGGTCCGGCGAGGTGTCGACCCCGGTGACGGTCAGTAGTCCGATCTCGTCGTCGACGTCGGCCAGGCGCACGAGATTCTCCGAGATGACCTCTCGGAGAATCTCGTTGACCCTCGCGCTACGCGGGTACGGGTGGTGCCCACCGTGCGCCATGGCCCTACGCCGTGCGAGGGATCTCGCGCTCGTCGAACGTCTCGATGACGTCGCCTTCCTTCAGGTCCTGGTAGTCCGAGAGTCCGATACCGCACTCGTACCCGGCCGCGACCTCTCTCGCGTCGTCCTTGAATCGCTTCAGCGAGGTGATCGAGCCCTTCCAGATGATCGCCCCCTCTCGCAGGAAGCGGACCTTGGAGCCACGCGTGATGACCCCCTCGCGCACGAAGCAGCCCGCGATCGCTCCCACTCGGGGAATGCGGAAGACCTCTCGAACCTCGGCCTCGCCCGTGACGACTTCCTCGAACACCGGGGCCAACAGTCCCAGCATGGCGCCTTGGATGTCCTCGATCAGCTTGTAGATGATCTCGTAAGTGCGGATTTCGACGCCCTCGTCCTCGGCCAGGTCGCGACTGCGACGATCCGGTCGGACGTTGAAGCCGATGATCGTGGCGTTGGACGCCTTGGCGAGCTGGACGTCGTTCTCCGTGATGCCACCGACGCCACGGTGGACGAGCACCAGACGGACATCGTCTCGCTCGAGCTTACGCAGCGACTCCGTGCAGGCCTCGAGCGATCCCTGGACGTCGGCCTTGAGGACGACGTTGAGGGTTGCCGTCTCGCCGCGCTGGATCTGCTCGAAGAGGTCCTCGAGTCGCGCACCACCGGCTCCGGCCACCGGCTGGTAGCCGACCAGACGCGCCCGCTGGGCTCGCGCCTCCGCCAGGCTGCGCGCGTGGGCCAGATCGTCGGCGACACGCATCTCGTCGCCCGCCGCGGGCGGCTCGCTGAAGCCGAGCACCTGGACGGGCGTGGAGGGCCCGGCCGCCTTGACCTGACGGCCCTGGTCGTCGATGAGGGCCTTCACCCGTCCGTACGCCGATCCGGCGACGACCACGTCGCCGACCTCCAGCTGGCCCTTCTGCACCATCACGGTTGCCACGGGTCCGCGGCCCACCTCAAGATTCGCCTCGAGAACGGTGCCGACAGCGTGTCCGGCGGGGCGAGCGGTGAGCTCCCCGACGTCGGCCACGAGCAGGACCTGCTCGAGCAGGTCGTCGATGCCCAGGTTCTGCAGCGCCGAGACCTCGACGCAGATCGTGTCCCCGCCCCACTTCTCCGGGACGAGTCCGCGCTCACTGATCTGCTGCAGCACGCGATCGGGGTTGGCGTCGGGCTTGTCGATCTTGTTGACCGCCACGATGATCGGCACGCCCGCCGCCTTCGCGTGGTCGATCGCCTCGACCGTCTGGGGCATGACGCCGTCATCCGCCGCGACGACCAGGATCACGATGTCGGTGACCTTGGCACCACGCGCCCGCATGGCCGTGAAGGCCTCGTGACCCGGGGTGTCGAGGAAGGCGATCGCCCGGCCGTTCCAGTACACCTGGTAGGCGCCGATGTGCTGAGTGATGCCACCGGCTTCGCCGGCGACCACGTTCGTGTGTCGAATCTGGTCGAGCAGCTTCGTCTTGCCGTGGTCGACGTGACCCATCACGGTCACCACGGGCGGCCGCGGAACGGCCGGGATTTCCTCGTCCAGCTCGTCCTCGTCGAAGAATCGCGCGAGGAGGGCGGCCTCCTGCTGCTCGCCCGGGTCGACGAGGCGAATCGAGGCGCCGACCTCGGCTGCGTAGAGCTCGATCATGTCGTCGCTGAGCGACTGCACCGCCGTGACGATCTCGCCCTGGAGGAACAGGAAGCGGATGATGTCCGCCGCGCTCCGGTTCAACTTCGGGCCGAGGTCCTTCGCGGTCGAACCCCGCTCGATGATGATCTCACCCTCGGGCACCGGAGCGTTGCTCGGCTGCCACGTCGACATCTGGGTCGGCTCGAGCTCCTCGATGTTACGGCGACGTCGGCGGGTGACCTTGCGCTGGGATCCTCGGGGACCTCCGCCACCGCGGGCGGGCGGACGTCCGGGCGGCGTACTCCCGGCGCCGGGACGGGGACCCGCGAAACTCGCTCCCACGGGACGCGCCCCGGTACGGGGCGGACCACCCGTCGGGCGTCCGCCGGGTCGACCGGGCGCACCCGACGAGGGACGCACGGGCGCTCCGGGCCGGCGCACCCCGGGGGGCGGCGGGATCGGTCGACCGGACGGACTGAGCGGACGTCCGGGGGGTGGCGGGATCGGTCGCCCGGTCATCGAGAGGGGCGGTCGCTTCGGTCCGGAGGCCCCACCGGGAGCGGGGGCACCGGGTGATGACGGCGGCATGGGACGCGCCGTCGGCCGAATCGTCGTCGGCCCGTCGGGTGACGCCGGACGGGGAGCGGGCGGACGGGGGGGCGGGGCGGGGCGGCTGCGCACGACGCGCGGCGCCTCCGCTCGGGTCGTCACCTCACCGTCGGAGGGCGCCGGGGTCGGGGCGGGTCGCTCCACGCTCTCGACGACGGGCGCCGGGGCCGGGGCGGGGCTCTCGGCCACGGGGGCGGGGGCGGGGGGCGCCTCCACCTCGCCGGACGCCGCGACCCGTGCGGGCCGTGCCCCACGGGTCGGCTTGGGCTCCTCGGGAGCACTCCCGCGACGCAGGCCGTCGGCGTCGGCACGACGGCGGATGCGGTCGGCCTGGGCCTCCTCGATGGAAGCCGACGCACTCGAGACGCCGATGCCCAGTCGATCGGCGAGGGCGAGCAACTCCTTGCTCGTCATCCCGAGTTCCTTCGAGAGCTCGTGTACCCGGATCTTCTTCAGCGCCAAAACCTTTTCCTCACCTGTCGCACGCGCCTCGCGCGCACGGTTCTCTATTCTTCCACGCCGGGCGCGCCCGGCGCGTCGCCCCGCTCCTCGACCATGTCCCGGAGTGCCGCGGCCTCGGACTCGACCACCGCGCCCCTCAGGGCTCGACCGAGCCGCGCCGCCGTCAGTCCCCGGCGACACGTTCCCCGTGTGCACCACCAGACGCCACGCCCGTCGCCCCGACCGAGGTACCACTCCCCCGCCGGGCTCCGACCGGCCCGGGACAGTTCGTCCATCCCGCGGCGCGCTCGGCAGACCACGCAGGTCCGTTCCGGGGCTATGCCTCCGCCTCCGGCTCGGCCAGGTCCACCGGGTCCACGGACTCGTCCACCTCGACCTGCCCCTCGGGGGCCGCGGCGACCTCGTCCTCGCTCCAGGTCTCCTCGGGCACCGTGTCCTCGGTGTCCTCGTTCTCCGACCGGATGTCGATCCGCCACCCCGTGAGGCGTGCCGCCAGGCGAGCGTTCTGCCCCTCCTTGCCGATCGCCAGCGAGAGCTGCTGATCGTGAACGATCACCGTCGCCGTGCCCTCCACCTCGTCGAGGCGAACCTCGCGGACTCGAGCCGGGGCCAGCGCCGCCTGGATGAACTCGACCGGGTCGTCGCTGAAGGGCACGACGTCGATTCGCTCGCTGCGCAGCTCATTGGTGATGTTGCGCACCCGGGTGCCACGAGCGCCCACGCAGGCGCCCACCGGGTCGACCATCGTGTCGTTCGACGCGACGGCGATCTTCGTGCGGTGACCGGGTTCACGCGCAATGGCCTTGATCTCGACGACGCCGTTGGCGATCTCCGGAACCTCGATCTCGAAGAGCTTCGCGACCAGGGCGGGGTGGGTGCGGCTCACGACGATCTGAGGGCCCTTGTTCGTCTTGCGCACCTCGACGATGTAGACCTTGATCCGCGCACCGTGCTCGTAGCGCTCGAAAGCGATCTGCTCGGCCTGGGGCAACAGGGCCTCCACCCGCCCGAGGTCGAGCAGGGTGTAGCGGTTGTCGTTCTGCTGCACCGTGCCCGAGACGATGTCGCCCTCGCGATTCGCGAACTCCTCGTACATCTGGCGGCGCTGGATGTCGCGGATCAACTGCATCAGGACTTGCTTCGCCGTCTGGGCCGCGATGCGACCGAAGTCGTCGGGCGTGGCGTCCCACTCGCGCACCACGTTGCCGTCCAGGTCGAGCTCGAGGCCCCACACCTTGATCTCCCCAGTCTCGGGGTTGATCTCGACCTCGGCGTCCTCGGCCGAGTCGGCCCGGCGCTTGTAGGCGGCGAGCAGCGCGTTCGCCAGGGCGACCAGCAGCTCGCCCTCGTCAATGTTCTGATCGCGGGCGATCTGGCCCAGCGCCTCGAGGAATTCGAAATTCGCCATGGTCAGCCTTTCTTGCTCGGTGAGGCGGTACGGCGCCCGGACGACGGCTCCGACACGGCCCCCCAGGTGAAGACGGTTCGCGCGCGCTCAATAGCGTCGAGCGCAACACGGACCGAGCCGACCTCGCGGTCGTCGATCGTGACGGTGGTGGTGTCGGCAGCGAGCAGGACACCCTCCAGGCGACGCGTCGGGGCATCGGGGCGTCGCTCCCGCAGCGTCACGATCTCGCCCACGGCCGAGGCGAAGTGCCCGGCGGTGCGGAGTCGTCGCTCGAGCCCGGGACTCGAGACGTCGAGCGTGTAATGTCCGTCAATCGGGTCGTTCTCGTCGAGCCATCGCGAGATGACGCGGCTGGCCTCGGTCAGCTCGTCGAGCGTGACCCCGCCATCGCGCTGGACCACGACGTTGAGCGTGCCGGCGCTGAGGTCGAGGTCGTAGAGCCGCAGACCCATCGGGGTGAGCAGGTCCGTGAGCGGTCCCTCAAGCTCCACGCGACACCTCCTCTTCCCTCGACACGGACGAGGCACAACGAAAAAGCGCGGGCCACTGGCCCGCGCGATTACGAGTCCCTACGTCCTTGGCGGACTGTCGCGACCATGCTACCAGCGTGCCCCAGTGGGTGCAACGCCCCTTTCCTACTAATAGGCCCTCGCCACCAGCGCCACGAGGTCGGGCTCGTCGGGAGAGTCCGGCGTCGTCCCGTCCGGCCGCTGCAGACAGCGCACCGTTACGGCGTTGGCGTTCAGCCGGGCCTCCCCCTCGGCCCCCACGACCGCCCACGGAAGACGGGCGAAGCCGGACTCGGCGGCGTCGAGGGCCGCGTCGAGGTCCCCGACGTCGACGGTCGCCGCATCTCGACGGCGCGTCGCCTGCTCGAAGAGGGACGACTGGATCTCCTCGAGCAGGGCGCGAACCCGGTCGCTCACCGCGGTGAGGGCCACGGGCTCCTTCACCTCGTCGTCGCGACGGGCCAGGGTGACGCGCCCCTCGGCGAGGTCGCGTGGTCCGACCTCCACGCGTACCGGGACGCCCTTGATCTCCCAGTCGGTCACCCGGCGCCCGAACGAGCCCCGGGCCGCGTCGAGAGTGACGCGCACGCCCGCCGCACGGAGCTCGGCGGTCAGCCGTTGCGCCGCCTCCATGATGTCCGCCTCGTCGCGCACCGGGACGACGACGGCCTGGATCGGCGCGAGCCGGGGGGGAACCACGAGTCCCCGGTCGTCGCCGTGGGCCATGATCAGCCCGCCGATGAGACGCGTCGACGCACCCCACGACGTGGTGTGGCAGAGGGCCGACGGACCGGCCTCGCTCTGGAAGACGATGTCGAAGGCCCGCGCGAAGTTCTGACCGAGCTCGTGGCTGGTCGACATCTGCAGGGCCTTGCCGTCACGCATCATCCCCTCACAGGTGAGGGTGTTGATGGCACCCGCGAACCGTTCACGCGGCGACTTGATCCCCACGTAGGCGGGAACCGCCATGACCGAGGCGATGACGTCGTGGTACACGTCGAGGTGGATGCGCCGGGCGTAGGCGGCGGCGTCGGCGGCCGTGGCGTGCGCCGTGTGCCCCTCCTGCCAGAGGAACTCCGAGGAGCGCAGGAACAGCCGCGGCCGCAGCTCCCAGCGGACGACGTTGGCCCACTGGTTGAGGAGGAGGGGAAGGTCCCGGTAGCTCTGAATCCACTTGGCCATGAACTCGCCGATCACCGTTTCCGAGGTGGGGCGCACGACCACCGGCTCCGCAAGGTCCTCGCCGCCGGCGTGCGTGACGACCGCGAGCTCGGGACTGAAGCCCTCGACGTGCTCGGCCTCGCGCGCGAGGTAGCTCTCGGGGATGAAGAGGGGGAAGTAGGCGTTCTGGGCCCCCGCCTCCTTGATCCGGTCGTCGAGCTCGCGCTGAATCCGCTCCCAGATCGAGTATCCGTAGGGGCGGATCACCATCGTTCCGCGGACCGGCCCGTTGTCGGCCATCTCGGCACTGGCGACCACGTCCTGGTACCAGCGCGGGAAGTCCTCGGACTGGGGGGTCAGTGCGTTCGACGGGGCCACGGCTCTCCTCTGGACGGGTGGCGACAGCCTACTCAGCCCCTCCATCGCCGGCCCGCCGGCGGATGCGTTCGATGCGCTCGCCCGAGCGGTTCGCATCGAGGCCCCGATTCTCGAGCAGGGCGGCCCGGTCGGCCGCCGCCACGTCCTCGGCCGCCGCGTCGCGCGCCGCGAGTCGGGCCTCGATGCCCTCTTCCGCAATACGCCGCGCCTCCTCGACGAGGGCGGCGACCATCTCGTCCTCCGGAACGACACGCACGATCTGACCCCGGATGAAGAGGTGCCCACGCCGACGCCCGGCCGCGATGCCTAGATCGGCGTGGCGAGCCTCACCCGGGCCGTTCACGACGCACCCCATCACCGCGACCTGGATGGGCACCTCGAGCGCGTCGAGCGCCTCCTGGGCGTCGCGCGCCACGGTGATCACGTCGATCTCGGCCCGTCCGCAGCTCGGGCAGGCGATCAGGTCGAGCCCTCGCCGCTCGCGCAGTCCGAGGGCCTCCAGCAACTGACGTCCGGCCCGGGCCTCCTCCACGGGGTCGGCGGTCAGCGAGTAGCGCAGCGTGTCCCCGATCCCCTCGGCGAGCAGCGTCGCGATGCCCGCCGTGCCCTTGATGAGCCCCCCCGGAAGCGGACCCGCCTCGGTCACCCCCAGGTGCAGGGGGTGGTCGAAGGTCTCGGAGGCCAGTCGGTACGCGGCGATCATGGTCGGCACCGACGACGCCTTCACCGAGATCTTCACGTCGTGGAAGTCGACCTCGTCGAAGAGGGCGAGCTCCATGCGCGCGGACTCCACGAGGGCCTCGGGCGTCGCCCCACCGAAACGCTCGTAGAGCTCGGGGTGCAGCGACCCCGCGTTCACGCCGATGCGGATGGGCACCCCCCGGTCCTTCGCCTCGCGCGCCACCAGCTTGATCTCCTCGGGCTTACGCAGGTTGCCGGGGTTGAGGCGCAGTCCGTGGACCCCCGCCTCGAGCGCGGCCAACGCCATCTCGACGTGGAAGTGGATGTCGGCGACGACGGGCACCGGCGAGCGTGGGACGATCTGGGCGAGTCCCTCCGCGGCGGCCTGCTCGTTACAGGTGCACCGCACGATGTCGGCGCCCGCGGCGGCCAGCGCGTAGATCTGCTGGAGCGTTCCCTCCACGTCGGCCGTCTTCGTCGTGGTCATCGACTGCACGGAGATCGGGGCCCCACCCCCCACCGGAACGGATCCGACGTTGATGCGTCGGGTGGGTCGGCGGTCAGCGAGGGAGACGGCGGTCACGTCCATGCATCCATTCTGCCGTGCGCGAGGACCGCACCGATCCCCCTACTGGAAGGGATTCGCGATCGGATGGACGATGTCCAGGTAGAGCGTGGAGGCGAAGAGGACGAGCAGGACCGCCATGAAGGCGTAGATCACCGGATTCAGCTTGGTGACGTCCGCGCGGTACGGTCGACCCCGGCGACTGCGCAGCCGCTCGTACGTGGCGACCGCCACGTAGCCGCCGTCCAGCGGGAGCAGCGGCACCATATTGAGGACGCCGACGAAGATGTTGACCGCCATCAGGATGGCGAGTAGGACGCCCGGCCCGAGTTGGGATCCCTGGACCGCGATGCGCACCACGCCCACGATCGACTGGGGGCGATTCAGCTGCGCCGTCGGATTGCTCGCCGCGCGGGCCGACGTGACCTGGTGGAAGAGACTGGAGAACTCACCGGGTGAGAACACGTGAGCGATCCCGTGGAGGGACGCCACAAAGATCCCCCACACGCGAGCTCCCGCCGCGGGGATCGCGGCCAGGGCCGACTGTCGCGCCACCTGGTCCACCAGGGAGATACCGAGATAGCCCACCGGTGTCGCACCCGAGGCGACACGGACCCCACCCACCGTCAGGCGTCGCCCGTCCATGGGCGTCGCCACCAGGTGCAGCGTGGCTCCTCCGCGCTGAATCGTCAGGCGCACGGTCTGTCCCGCGTGATCGTGCACCAGCGCCACGAGGACGGTGGCGTCGGTGACCGTGTGGCCGTCGACCGCCACGATACGGTCGCCCACCCGCAGTCCCGCCACCTGCGCCGCGTTGCGCGAGATCCCGTCGAAGTGGGTGAAGCCCGCGACGCCCACGTGATTCGCGGCCGGCAGGCCGACCAGCGCCAGGGAGGCCCACGCCAGCACCAGCGCCATGACGACGTGCATGAGGGAGCCGGCGGAGGCGAAGAGCACCTTGCGGGGGTAGCTCGCTCGACGGTACGTCCGGTCCTCGATCGCCGGGTCGACCTCGTCGCGCCAGGTCATGCCGGGGACCTTCACGTAGCCCCCGAGGGGCAGCAAGCGAACGCCGTAGCGCGTCTCGCCTCGCGTGGTCGACCAGACGACGGGCCCGAACCCGACGAAGAAGTCCGTCACGAGAAGACCGGCACGCCGAGCCGTGATGTAGTGACCCCACTCGTGACCCATGATCATCACGAGCAGCGCGAAGATCACGACGGGCAGGGCCCAGCCGCCCCACCAGGCCAGCCCCACCGCGATGGCCGCGACGACGACCAGAAAGCGCGTGATCGCGCCCCGGGGGTTCACGATCGCCCACCGATCGCGCGACGCGCCTCCCGACGCGCCGCACCGTCGTGGGCCACCACGTCCTCCACCGAGTTGAGCGGCCCGTCCTCGAATCGCTCCAGCGTGGTCGTCACCACGGGGACGATATCGGCCCAACGGATCTCGTCGTGCAGGAACGACTCGACCGCCACCTCGTTGGCCGCCGAGAGCCAGGCGGGCCCGGCGTCGCCCAGGGCGACGGCCCGGTGGGCCAGGCCGATGGCGGGAAAGGCCGCGTGATCGGGTGGCTCGAAGCTGAGGGTGTGGCTCGACGTGAAGTCGAGGGCCCCCCACGCGTGGTCCAGACGGACCGGGTACCCGAGGCAGTACGCGATCGGCAGACGCATGTCGGGCATCGACAGCTGGGCGATCACCGAGCCATCCAGGTACTCGACCATCGAATGGACGATGGACTGAGGATGGATCACGACGTCGACCCGATCCACCTCGATCCCGAAGAGGGCCGAGGCCTCGAGGACCTCCAATCCCTTGTTCATGAGCGTCGACGAGTCGACGGTGATCTTCGGTCCCATGGACCACGTCGGGTGGCGCAGGGCGTTCTCCTTCGTCGCCCCCTCGAGCTCCTCACGAGACCAGCCCCGGAACGGCCCTCCGGAGGCCGTCAGAATCAGTCGCCGAACGTCCGGGTAACCCGGCGTGGTCGAACTCGCGAGGCACTGGTGGATGGCGCAGTGCTCCGAGTCGATCGGCAGGACTTCGGCCCCCGGCGTCGCCGCCAGGCGCCGCGCCAGGGGCGCGGCCGCGATGAAGGACTCCTTATTCGCCAGAGCGAGACGACGACCCGCGGCGAGTGCCGCCACCGTGACCGGCAGTCCGGCGAACCCCACCACCGCGTTCACCACGATCTCCGATCGCGCCGCGAGCTCGGCGAGTCCGCCCTCCCCGACCACGATCTCGACCCGGTCCCCGAGGTGTCGACGAACCTGCTCGACGTCATCCTCGTGAGCGACGCCGACGCGTCGTACACCGAACTCTCGCGCGATCGCGACCAGTTCCGCGAGGTGTCCACGCCCCGCGGCGACCGAGTCGAGCGAGAACGCCTCTCCGGAACGCCTCAGGACGTCCAGCGTCTGACGTCCGATCGACCCGGTGGCGCCCAAGAGGGCGACGCCACGCGCCACGGTCACCCGAGGTGAAGGACGTGGGTCAGGTAGAACACGGTCGGCAGAGCGAAGAGGAGTCCGTCGACCCGATCGAGGAGTCCGCCGTGGCCGGGCAGGAGCCGCCCGAGGTCCTTCACCCCCAGCGTCCGCTTGACCATCGACTCGAAGAGATCGCCCACCGGGACCACGACCGAGAGGGCCACCGCCATCTCTACGGCGGCCGTCGTTGTCCAGGGGCTGATCAGCGGCACCGCGACTGCCCCCACCACCAGGGTGATCAGGGTGCCCCCGATGAGCCCTTCCACCGTCTTATTGGGCGAGAGATCCCGGTTGAGGGGACGCCGCCCTAGCCATCGGCCGATGAACAGGGCTCCCGAGTCGTTCGCGATCGTGAGCACCAGGGCTCCGAAGAGGTAGGCGAGGCCGTGCTTGTCGGTCGAGTAGCGGGGCGAGATCATCATCAGCGCGTACGAGCCGAGGACCCCGATCCAGAGGTACACGAAGAGCGTCGCGCCCAGGCCATCCAGCACGTCGAGGCGTCGATGAGCACTCGCGTACCACACGAAGCCGAAGATGAAGAGCAGGACCGTCACCGCCCCGATCGCGGGAAGGCCCTTTTGGTACGCCGCGACGCCCAACGTCACGACGGCCACGATGCCGAGGATCGTCGCGGGGTGAGCACCCGCCCGACGGAATCCGGCGTAGGCCTCACCCGTCGCCAGCGCGAGGGCGATCAGCACGAGCACCGCGACGGGAACCGCGCCGGCGAGGAAGACGGCCGCGACGGCGAGCGCTAGGACGACGCCCGTGAAGGTCGCGAGTGACACGTTGCGCGACGGAGCCGACCGCACTGCCCGACCCGCGAGCGCCTCGCCCCCCGGGCGCTGACGCGTCCGGTGGCGTCGACCGGCCTCGGTGGGTTCCGGGCGGGGAACGTCGGCCAGTGGCTCGTTGACCACCTCGGACGCGACCGGGGCGTCGACGAACGACAGTGACTCGTCGTCGAGGAACTCCCACGGACGAGCGGTGTCCTCGCGGGTCTCGCCGGCGAGGAGGGATGCGTCGAATTGCTCCTCGTGAGCCACCCAGTCGGCCTCCCCCTCGCGCCACGCCGGCGCCGGGATCGAGGCCCACGGATCGTCACTCACGAGCGGCTCGCGCGCCACCACGATGGGCACCTGGCCCGTCGGGGCCTCGGTCCAATGGGGCAACTCGGACGGATCCGCCGAGGGGATCCACCCCGGATCGTCGTCGCGGGCCAGATCGGCCGCGGGCACGGCTCCGGTGAAGGTCACCCGGGGGTCGGTCGGGCTGACCACCGGCGTCTCGCCGGTCGGCTCGTCGCGGAAGGAGCCGTCGTCAGACCTCAAGAAGCTCTTGCTCCTTGTGCGCGAGGAGCTCGTCGATGCGAGCGACCTCGTCCTGGGTCATCTTGTCGAGCACCTTCTCCAGGCGCTCGAGCTCGTCGTGGGGCAGCCCGTGCTCCTTTTCGAGGTTCTCGAGCTCCTGACGAGCGTGGCGACGTACACCGCGCACCGCGACGCGACCCTCTTCGGCCTTCGTGCGAACCAACTTCACGAAGGCCTTTCGGCGCTCCTCGGTCAGAGTCGGGAAGAGCAGTCGGATCACCGATCCGTCGTTCGACGGGGTCAGTCCCAGGTCAGCCACGGAGATCGCCTTCTCGATGGCGTTGACCGCACCCTTGTCGAAGGGAGTGACCACCAGCAGGCGAGGTTCCGGCACGGAGAAGTTCGCGAGCTGGCGAAGGGGGGTCTCCGCCCCGTAGTAGTCGACGAGCAGGTGCTCGACGAGCGCGGACGAGGCGCGCCCGGTGCGCACGGCCCCGAACTCTCCCCTGACGTGCTCGAGCGCCCGCGACATCTTGTCGCGGGTCTCATCCAGCACTAGTTCGACGAGTTCGTTGTCCATGGCGCTACCTCACCAGCGTACCGACGGCGTGGCCGTCGAGGGCGCGACCCAGGTTGCCCGGGGCCATGAGATCGAAGACCCTGATCGGGAGGTTGTTGTCCTTGCAGAACGTGATCGCCGTCAGATCCATCACCCGAAGGTTCTGGGCGATCACGTCATCGAAGGAGATCTCCTCGTAGCGCACCGCGTCGGGGTGTACGCGCGGATCGGCGCTGTAGACGCCATCCACTCCCCCGTGCGTCCCCTTGAGCACGATGTCGGCCTCGACTTCCGCCGCCCGTTGGGCCGCGGGCGTGTCGGTCGTGAAGTACGGATTGCCCATACCGGCCGCGAAGATCGTGACCCTCCCCTTCTCGAGGTGACGGACGGCTCGGCGCCGGATGTAGGGCTCGCACACCTGATCCATCCCGATGGCCGACATCACCCGGGTCGGTCGGCCGTGGCTCTCGATCGCGTCCTGGAGGGCCAGCGCGTTGATCACCGTCCCGAGCATTCCCATCAGGTCCGAGTTCGCGCGGTTCATGCCCGCCATCGCTCCGGTCGCCCCGCGCCAGATGTTGCCGCCACCGACGACGACCGCGAGCTCGAGGCCGCCGCGCTCCATCGCGCTCGCGATCTCGCGAGCCAGGAAGTCCACGGTCGACGCGTCGATCGTCTCGTCACTGGCGGCGGAGGCCAGGGCCTCCCCCGACATCTTGAGGACGACGCGGCGCACGCTACGCCCCGACGACGACCTGCGCGAAGGAGCGAATCGTCGCACCCTTCAGGAACTGCTCTATCGAGAGCTTCTCGTCGCGCACGTAGGGCTGTTCGAGCAGGACCCGCTCCTTGAACCAAGCGTTCAGACGGCCCTCGATAATCTTCGGCAACGCGGCCTCCGGCTTGCCCTCGTTACGAGAGATCTCCTCGACGATGGCTCGCTCCCTCTCGATGGCCTCGGCGGGTACCTCGTCGCGGGTCAGGTACTGCGGGCGAGCGAAGGCGATGTGGACGGCCACCTCGTGGGCGATCTCCTCGTTGCCACCGGCCAGCACGACGGCCACCGCGTTCACGCCACGGCCGGCCTGCTGATGCAGGTACGTCTCGACCAGTTCACCCTCACCTGCCTGGAGCCGGAAGACCTGACCGAGCGAGATGTTCTCCTTCAACGTGGTGAGCAGCGTCTCGAGCCGCCCCTGGAACTCCGAGGTGGCCGCCTCACCCTCGGTGGCGACGCGCGCCGCGATCTCGTCGACGAGGGCGACGAAGTCCTCGGACTTCGCCACGAAGTCGGTCTCGCACCGGAGCTCCACGATGGCCGCCGCGCGCCCGTCGCGCACCACCGCCACCGCCCCCTCGCCGGCTTCGCGGTCGGCGCGCTCGGCCGCCTTCGCGAGTCCCTGGACGCGTAGCCACTGGGCCGCCGCCTCCATGTCGCCACCGTTCGCCTCGAGGGCCTTCTTCGCGTCCATCATGCCGACGCCCGTCGACTGACGCAGGGCCTGCACGTCCTTAGCGGTAATCGCCACCGTGGTGTCTCCTCTTTCGATCGTTCGTTATCAGTTGGCAGGCGCGACCGACGCCTCGGCGCTCGCCGGAGCCTCGGTGGACGGCGCGGCCGAAGCCGACGCCTGGGCCGCCCGCACGGCAGCGCCACGGTTCTGGCGGATGAATCGACCCTCGGTCACGGCGTCAGCGATCAGACGGCAGAGCAGGGCCCCGGAGCGGATCGCGTCGTCGTTGCCCGGAATCACGTAGTCGATCAGGTCGGGGTCGCAGTTCGTGTCGACCACCGCCACGACCGGGATCCCCAACTTGCGAGCCTCGGTCACGGCGATGTGCTCCTTCTTCGTGTCGATCACGAAGATGGCGTCGGGGACGCGCTCGAGGTTGGCGATGCCACCCAGGTTGCGCTCGAGCTTCTCGAGCTCGCGCGAGTGACGCAGGGCCTCACGCTTCGGCATGCTCTCGAAGTCACCGGCCCGCTGCATGGTGCGCAGCTCCGACATCCGCTTCACGCGACCCGCGACCGTCGAGAAGTTCGTCAGCATGCCGCCCAACCACCGCTCGTTCACGAACGGCATGCCGCAGGCCTGGGCGTAGTCCGCAACCGGTCCCTGGGTCTGCTTCTTCGTCCCAACGAACAGGATCGTCCCTCCGTTCGAGGACAGCTCACGGACGAAGGCGTAGGAGGCCTCAATTCCCGCGAGCGTCTTGCGCAGGTCGATCAGGTAGATCCCGTTGCGGTCGCCCAGGATGAAACGACGCATCTTGGGGTTCCAGCGCCGCGTCTGGTGCCCGAAGTGCACACCGGCGTCCAGCAGGTCCTGCAGAGTGACGAGAGCCACGACTCTTCCTTCCGTTCGGTTCCGCACACCCCGGAGCGCGCCCCGAGGGGCGACCGCACGGAAATCCGAGGCGAACTCAGCGCCCTCCCACCGTGGGAGGGCCCGACCATGCTAGCCGAGTCAGCCTCGGGGATGAGTCGAGCGATGGACGTTGCGCAGTCGCGACTTCGAGACGTGCGTGTAGATCTGGGTCGTCGTGAGGCTCTCGTGACCGAGGAGCTCCTGAACGATCCGCAGATCGGCTCCCCCCTCCACCAGGTGGGTCGCGAACGTGTGACGCAGGGCGTGGGGGTGAACGTGGCCCCGCGCGACCCGCTGGTCGAGCATGCGGCGCACGTCCCGGGGTCCGAGGCGCCGTCCACGGCGATTGAGAAAGAGCGCGTCGCGTGGGCTCTCGGGGCCGGCCACCTCCTCGCGCCCTTCCTCGAGCCAGGTCCGGACCGCGGTCAGGCCCCGCTCGTGGAGCGGGACGATCCTCTCCTTGTCGCCCTTGCCCCGGACGCGCAGCCGCCCCTGAGACCAGTCGACGCCGTCGCGGTCGAGATCGCACAGCTCCGACACCCGAAGTCCCGCCCCGTAGAGGACTTCGCAGATCGCCCGGTCACGCAGGGCCCACTCGTCGTCGCCCCAGTCCTCGTCGAGCAGTCGGTCGAGCTGCTCCCGCACGACCAGGTCCGGGAGGGTCGGAACCACTCGGGGTGCCGCCAGGCGAGAGGAGGGGTCGACGTCGACTCGTCCGCGTTCGGCGAGCCAGCGGAAGTAGGCCCGCAGCGACGCGCGAATCCTCGCCACCGTGGCGCGCGCGTCGCCCCGACCCGCACGCTCGCTCAGGTAAGCGCGCAGGTCTCGCAGGGTGACCTCGCTCGGAGCCCTCCGACCCCGCTCCTCAGCCCACGCGACGAACGCCCGTACGTCGCCCTGATAGGCCCGGCGCGTGGGAGCCGCACGGTCGGCGGCGCGCAGGGCCGTCGCGAACGTCGACAGGTCCCATCGCCCCGCGGCCTGGACCCGGTTGGGCTCGTCGGCGCCCCTCACCTGGCCTAGGCTACCGAGACGCCCCGCGCGACCGAGGGACGTCGGCGCCCGGGCCCGGACCCGAAGGAGTACTCGGATGCCTCGCATCCTGATCGTCGAGGACGACGACCACATCCGCGCCGCCCTTCGACTCATGTTCGAAGGCGAGGGTTTCGCCGTCGACGACGCCCCGAGCGGTGAAGTCGGGCTGGCCCTCTTCGAGCGCATGTCGAGTGACGTGGCGATCGTCGACGTCATGCTTCCCGGCATGACGGGATTCGAGACGTGCCAGGCGCTGCGCCGACGGAGCGATATTCCCCTCGTCATCGTGTCGGCCCGCGACGAGACGGCCGACGTGATCCTCGGCCTTGAGTCGGGTGCCGACGACTACGTGACCAAGCCCTTCGTCCCCGAGGAGCTACTCGCACGGGTACGCGCCCACCTCCGTCGCCGACCCGACAAGGCGACGCACGCCTTCAAGCTCGGATCGCTGCAGGTCATTCCTGACGAGGGGGTGGTCCGTCACGACGATGGCACCGAACTGCACCTGACCTCGACCGAGTTCCGCATCCTCGTCGATCTCGCGTCGGTCAGCGGGCGCGTCCTCTCGCGAGAAGACCTCCTCGAGCGCGTCTGGGGCTACGACTACTTCGGTGACAGCCGACTAGTCGATGTCCACATTCGGCGCCTGCGCACGAAGATCGAGCCGGACGCGAGCAACCCCACCTTCCTGGTGACGGTGCGGGGCGCCGGCTACAAGCTGGTCCTGTGATGGCTCGCCGCAGCCTCCGGCTACGGCTCCTCGCGACCTTCGGGCTCGGCGCCCTCGTGCTGAGCTCGGTCTTCGCCGTCCTCACGTTCATCGGCGTGCGGCGCGTTCTCGTCAACAGCCAGCAGCAGACCGACCTGCGCCAGAGCTTTGCCGACGCGGCGATCATCCGCTACACCCTCTACACCTCCCCGCCGAGTCTCGCGAACCAGCTCTCGTCGATCGAACAGGCGACGAACTCCGCGGTCCTGGTCCACACCCATCACCAGTGGCTGTCGAAGAGCCCCGGCGCCGCGACCGGCGACGTGCCCCAGAACATCATCTCCCTCGTCGACCGGGGCCGCGTGATCCAGCAGACCGTGGCCGTGGGCCACCAGCTCTTCTACATCGTCGGGATCCCCATTCCCGCCGTCGAGACCCAGGTCTTCGAGGTCTTTCACCTTCACCACCTCGAATCGACCCTCGGGACCCTGGTCGCGGTCCTCGGGCTCGGGGCCCTCGCCACCGCACTCATCGGCGTCGGTGGCGGTCTCTGGGTGAGCCGCCGCACGATTCGCCCCCTCCAGCGCGTCTCCACCGCCGCGGCGGCCGTGGCGAACGGCGAGCTCAACACGCGCGTCGCCGTCTCCCAGGCCGACGAGGAGGTCCAGCAGTTGACCGAGTCGTTCAACACGATGGTGAGTCGACTCGTCGATCGAATGGAGCGCGACGCGCGCTTCGCGAGCGACGTCAGCCACGAGTTGCGCAGCCCCCTCACGACGCTCACCACGACGGCCGCGGTTCTCCAGCAGCACCGTGACGAACTGTCACCCGCGGGACGCGCCAGCCTCGACCTCCTCAACGCGGACCTCGCGATCTTCCAGTCGCTCGTCGATGACCTGCTCGAGATGGCACGGGGCGACGCCGGAGCGACGCCCCACGTCTTCGAGACCGTGACGGCGGCCGACCTGGTGCGCCACGCCGCCCGCAGCGCCGCCCGTCGCCTGGGACGCACCTCTCCCCCGCTCGACGTCGCTCCCGAGGTGGAGGGGCTCCGCGTCAGGGTGGACCGGCGCCGCTTCGAGCGCGTGATGGCGAACCTGGTCTCCAACGCGGAGCGCTACGCGAACGGGGTGGTCGCGATCCGGGTCAGCCGTGACGGCGACACCCTGGTCGTAGCCGTCGACGACGACGGGCCCGGTATCCCCTCGGACGAGCGCGAGCGCGTCTTCGAGCGCTTCTTCCGCGGTCGCGCCGCCCACGATCGCGGCATGGCGCGGGGCACGGGCCTCGGGCTCGCTCTCGTTCGCGATCACGTGTCGTCCTTCGGGGGCGCTATCCGGGCCGAGTCGAGCCCCGAGGGGGGCGCCCGGCTGGTCCTCACGCTGCCCATCAGCCTCGACGCGGCGTCGACCCTGGAGGAGGCCTGATGCGTCGTGCCCTCACCCTCCTCGCGATCGTGACGGCCTCCCTCGGCCTTTCGGCCTGCACCCTGGTGCCGGTCGCCCCGGGGCCCGAGACCATCAACCCCCGCACGGTTCCCTTCGGGCTGCTCGGCAAGTCCATCCCGGGGACCGACAACGGCCGAGTCACCTTCATCACTCAGCCCGTGTACATCGTCGACGCGACGGGCCACCTCGCTCCGTCGAGCCGCATCGTCCCGGCTCCCCCAACCCTGCTCTCGGTCCTGCGCGAGCTCATCCTCGGCCCGACCGCGATCGAGACGGGAACCGGCTACACCTCGGCGATACCCGAGAACGTAGTGATCGAGCAGGCGTCGGTGATCCACGGCATCGGCGTCATCGCCGTCCCCCGTCCCCTCTCGAGCATCCCGCGACCCCAGTTGGTCATGGCCATCGGTCAGCTCGTCTACACCGCGGCCGCGGTCGGGGCGACCCGCGGGATCGAGATCGAGGCCGCCGGAACTCCCGAGCGTTTCCCCACGCCCCGCGGCGGCCTCACCACCATCGCCAGCGAGGCGGAGTACCGCCCCCTACTCAACGGCTAACGACGAACCTCGACGCGGCGGGCGGGCGCGGCGCGCCACAGGTGCTCGAGGTCGTAGTACTCACGGGCGGCGTCGTCGAACACGTGCACGATGAGGTCGCCGTAGTCGAGGGCCACCCACTCGCCCTCCCGCATCCCCTCGACGCGTAGCGGCCGGATGCCCGTGGCGCGAGTGACCGACTCCTCGATCTCCTCGGCGATCGCGCGCACCTGCCGATCCGTTCCACCCGAGGTCACGATCAAAGCGTCGAAGGAGTCCACGAGTTCACGCAGGTCGAGCACCACGGGCTCGCGCGCCAACTTCTCGGCCGCCCCCTCAAGGGCGGCCTCGATGATGGCGTGGAGCTCGGGGGCGAAGGCCCGGATCTCCCGGTCGCTCACGGACTCGCTCAGTGGGCCACCCCGAGGACGACCAGGGCTGCTCCGAACGGGATCACCAGGGCCACGGCTCCCAGCACCATCCAGCGCTGCCGCGCCCGGCGACGCTCGCGACGGGGTCGCGGCGCCGGCGCGAGGGGCACGAAGGCGGCCCCGCGCGGGCTGGTGACGTCGAAGTTCCGTACCGCCATGACGGCCCCACCTTACTCCTGCGACCCCTGGTAGATCGGTATCACGTCGGCGGGTACGTACTGGCCGAGATCACCGTCGTCCTCGACGTCGCTCCTGATGAAGGTGGATGACAGGTCGACCGGCTCCATGGCGATCTCGTAGGCCACCCACCCGTCGGGCAACCTCGTGGCGGCCCCGGGGCGGGGTACGACCCCCACCCGCACGAGGCGCCGGAGGGCCGCCGCCTCGTGCCAGCCGTCGATCTGGTCGACCAGGTCCGCCCCGATGATGAGGTCGACCTCGTCGACCTCTTCCAGGAGCTCGCGAACGGTGTCGATCGTGTACGAGGGCCCCGTTCGACGAATCTCGCGATCGCTCACCCGCACCAGGTCGAGCCCTTCGAAGGCCGTCCTCGCCATCGCGAGTCGCACGGCGGCCGGCCGTACCGCCCCGCGAGCTCGCTTCTGATAGGGATCGCCGGCGACCGTCACCTCGATGACGTTGAACCGGTGCGTCCGCGCCGCTGCCCGCAGGGCCGCCACGTGGCCGAAGTGCGGGGGGTCGAAGGTTCCCCCGAAGAGCCCGAGGCGCCGCACGCTCACGGCGACAACTGTAGGCCGATTGCCCGTCCCGAGGGCAGGCCCCTACGCTAGAGGGATGACCTCCCCCCTCCTCGATTGGTCACCGGATTCCTGGCGCGCCCGGCCGGTCGCGCAGAGCCCCCGGTGGCCGGACGCCGAGCACCTGACCCGAGTCGAGGGTGAGTTGGCGACGAAGCCTCCCCTCGTCTTCGCGGGCGAGGCTCGCCGTCTTCAGGAGCACCTCGCGAGCGTGGCGCGAGGAGAGGCCTTCTTGCTCCAGGCGGGTGACTGCGCCGAGTCCTTCGCCGAGGGCAGCGCGGACGCGATCCGGGACAAGTTGAAGGTCATCCTCCAGATGGCCGTCGTCCTCACCTACGCGGGAGGCGTGCCCGTCGTGAAGGTGGGCCGCATCGCCGGTCAGTTCGCGAAACCGCGCTCCGATGACTTCGAGGAGCGCGATGGGGTGCGGCTCGAATCCTTCCGGGGCCACATCGTGAACTCGGACGACTTCGAGACCACGGCCCGTCGGCCCGATCCCGATCGCCTCCTCGCCGCCTACCACCAGAGCGTGGCGACGCTCAACCTCCTACGAGCCTTCACCACCGGAGGATTCGCCGCCCTCTCCCGCGTCCACGCGTGGAATCAGGAGTTCGTCGCCAACTCCCTCGAGGGCAAGCGCTACGCGATGATCGCCGACGAGATCGAGCGAGCACTGCAGTTCATGAGCGCCTGCGGCATCGACCTGCAGGACGACGCGGCGCTCCAGGGCGTCGAGTTCTACACGAGCCACGAGGCGCTCATCCTCCCCTACGAGCAGGCCCTGACCCGGCGCGACTCCCTGACCGGCGACTGGTACGACTGCTCGGCCCACATGCTGTGGATCGGTGATCGCACCCGCCAGCCCGAGGGGGCCCACGTCGAGTTCCTGCGGGGCGTCGGCAACCCGCTCGGACTGAAGGTCGGCCCGAGCACCAGTGTCGAGGATCTGCGGCGACTCGTCGCCGCGCTCAATCCCGAGAACGTCCCCGGACGGCTCACCCTCATCTCTCGTATGGGCGTGTCGAAGATCGACGACGCCCTGCCGCCGCTCGTCGACGCCCTGCGAAACGACGGCGCCCAGGTCATCTGGGCCTGCGACCCGATGCACGGGAACACCTTCCGCGTGGTCGGCGGCCAGAAGACGCGCCACTTCGACGACGTGCTCGCCGAGACGGGCCGCTTCTTCGCTATCCACCAGGCCCTCGGCACGTGGCCCGGCGGACTCCACGTCGAGCTCACCGGCGACGACGTCACCGAGTGCCTCGGTGGCGGATCACGACTGGACGAGGACGACCTCGACCTCAACTACACGTCGATCTGCGACCCACGACTAAACGCCACTCAGAGCCTCGACCTCGCGTTCCACGTGGCCGAGTTCCTTCGGCACTACGCCTCCTCGACCAGAGGGACCCGGTCGTTGTAGCGCAGGAGGCGTCGCCGCACTCCGTCGAACTCCACCTCCGTCATCGAGCAGTGCTCCGTGCGAAGTCCGAGGCGAGCACTCCCGGAAGAGCCGAGCACGACCTTCATGAGCTGCTCGATCACGCCACCGTGGACCACGAGGACGACGAGTTCCCCTCGGTGTCGATCCGCGATGGCGTCGAGCGTGCGACGCACTCGCTCGTAGAAGCCGACCCACGACTCTCCCCCCGGAGCGAAGACCATCGTCGGATCACGGTCCCAGTCGGGACCTCCGAAACGCGCGAGCAACTCGTCCCAGGTCAGGCCGTCGGCCTCGCCCGGGTGCTGTTCGCAGAGGTCGCAGTCCTCGCGCGGACGCACGCTCGGCGGCAGGGCCGGGGCGATGAGGGCCGCCGTCTCGCGTGCCCGCGGCAGGATCGACGTGTAGAGCGCCGCGGCGTCGGCGAGCTCCCGAGACCTCGCCAGGCGCTCGCGTAGCGCCAGCGCCTGTTCGCGCCCCCGCGGGGTCAGGCCGCCGCACCCGATCGGCCCCCCGACCACGCCGTTCACGTTGCAGTGCGCTTCGCCGTGGCGGATGAGGAGCAGGCGCGTCCCGCGGGGGGGCTCTCCGGTCGTGCGAAACCCCTCGGGCGGCTCGATCGCCGGGCTCACTCGAGCGTCCCCACGAAGGCCTCGAGCTGACGGAGCGTGCGACACTCCACCACCCGGTCGCAGTAGGGGGCGTACTCCGCAATGATCGAGTCACCACTGTTCCAGTAGCTGGTGGGCTCCGGGTTCAGCCAGTAGACGGCCCGGGCTCGCGTCCGCAGCGCCCCGATGACGTCCGCCCGCGACGGGTGATAGTTGTTGCGCCCGTCGCCGAGGATGAGGATCGTGGTGCGACGCGTCACGTCGCGCGCGAAACGGGCGTAGAAGTCTCCCAGGGCCCGCCCGTAGTCCGAGTGGCCGTCGAAGGCCACCACGTCCGCCTCGGCGTTGATGCGGGCGACGGCCTCGAGAGGGTCGTCGACCCCTTCGAAGAAGGACGTGACCTCATCGAGCCCGTCGACGAAGACGAAGCTGCGCACCTTCGAGAACTGGGTGGAGATCGCGTGGACGAGATGGAGCGTGAAGCGCGCGAACGAGGCCACCGAGCCCGAGACGTCAGCGACGACCATGATCTCGGGCTTGGCCGGCCGGGGCGGCTTGAAGCGCAGGTCGAGCGGTACGCCACCCGTCGACAGCGATCCGCGCACCGTGCGGCGGAGATCGACCGGCCCGCGGTGACGTCGGCGGCGCCGCCGGGCCAACCGAGTGGCCAACTTTCGGCTGAGGGGGCGCAGCGCCCGCTCAAGCTGGGCTAGTTCTTCCCGATTGGCGTGCATCACGTCGATGTCCTCGGGCAGAGGTCGTCGCACCGACTTGGCGAGGGTGGCCGCCCCCCGATCCTCGACCAGGCGCTCGCGAATCACGCGCTCCACCTCACGCTTCAGACGCTCGATCCGCGCTCGCGCTTCGTCGCGCGCGACGCGGGCTCGCAACGCGTCCTCCCCCGACGGCTGCTCGCCGACCAGGCGTCGCTCGAGGGACTCGAGGTCCAGGTGACGCAACGTCCGGTAGAGGTAGTAGGTCCCGCCGACGGGGCGACCGGGCTCCATTCCCGCGTAACGGGCGACCGCGGCCGACGCTCCCCGTCGCAGTCCCGAGGCGTCCCCGTCGCGGAGTGCACGGTAGAGCATCTCGGCGATCTCCTCGGCCGACAACGAGGACGACCCCCCGGCCCCCGAGCCCCGTCCCTCGCCGGGATCCGACCCCGCGCCCGGGGGACTCGGCGGCGGAGCCGTCTCGTCGCGCGGGGGTTCGACGTCCTCGTCACGCAGGGCGAAGAAGACCTCGAACGCCGTGTCGAACACCGCCAGATGGTCCCCGTTCTTCACGAGCGTGGCCGCGAGGGCGTCGTGGAGGTCCCGCCGCACTCCGAGGTCGATGACCCCGAGAGCCCTCACCGCGTCCAGGTGCTCGGTCGTCGAGACCGGAATACCGGCCGAGCGCAGCTCGCCGATGAAGTCGGCGAGTACGTCAAGCACCGCTCTCGCGTCCGCGCAGCTCCTTCGCGGCGCGCTCGATGTCCGACTGGTACTTGAGGAGGATGTGCAGCGTGGCGACGGCGTCGTCAGTGCCGATCTCGGTGCGACCAAGGAGGACCAGTGTGCGAGCCCAGTCGAGGGTCTCGGAGACCGACGGCGCCTTCTTCAGGTCGAGCTGGCGTAACGAGCGCACCACTTCGGCGATCTGGTGGGCGAGCTGCTCCGAGATGCCCGGGACGCGGGCGAGGATGATGTCGCGCTCGCGAGCCACGTCCGGGTAGCCCACGTAGAGGTAGAGACAGCGACGCTTGAGGGCTTCGGAGAGCTCGCGCGTGTTGTTCGAGGTCAAGAAGACCATCGGGATCTGCTGCGCCGTCACCGTTCCCAGCTCTGGGATCGACACCTGGTACTCGGAGAGGATCTCGAGCAGGAGCGCCTCGGTCTCCATCTCCACGCGATCGACCTCGTCGATCAGCAAGACCACCGGCTCGCGAGCGGAGATCGCCTCGAGGAGCGGTCGCGTCAACAGGAACTCCCGCGAGAAGATGTCCTCTTCGATCTGGCCCCACGACTCGGTGGCCCCGCCGTCGGGCCGCCCCGCCTGAATGCGGAGCAACTGCTTGCGGTAGTTCCACTCGTAGAGTGCCTTCGACTCGTCGAGACCCTCGTAGCACTGGAGTCGGATGAGCCGGGCCCCCGACGCGGCCGCCACCGCCTGGGCCAGAGCCGTCTTGCCCGTGCCCGCCGGTCCTTCGACGAGGACGGGCTTGGCCAGCCGGTCGGCGAGGAAGGTCACCGACGCGATCGCGTCATCGCTGAGGTAGTCCTGCGCGGCGAGTCGCTCGCGAACCTCCGCCGACGAGCCGAAGCGGGGCTCCGGCACCGTGGCGAGCCCCAGTCGGGCCGCGAGCTCCGCCCGCGGATCGAGCGTGCTCATCGGATCTGCCCCTCTCCTCGAACGACCCACTTCAGGCACGTGAGCTCCCGCAGGCCCATGGGGCCCCGGGCGTGCAGCTTCTGAGTCGAGATGCCGACCTCTCCACCAAGGCCCAGCTCGCCACCGTCGATGAAGCGGGTCGAGGCGTTCACGAGCACCGCTGCCGCGTCCACGCGACGCACCCACTCGTCGGCGTGGGCCGGATCACCCGTGAGGATGGCCTCGCTGTGTCCCGTCCCGTAGCGGGCGACGTGATCGATGGCCTCATCGATCTCGTCGACGACCTTGACGGCCAGGATCAAGTCGAGGAACTCCGTGGCGTAGTCCTCGTCCGTCGCCGCGACGGCTCGAGGTAGGAATGATCGGGCCCGGGCGTCGGCGCGCAGCTCGACGTCGTCCAGTCGCTCCGCTAGGGCCGGCAGGAAGGTGGGGGCGACCGCCGAGTGCACGAGGACCGTCTCCACCGCGTTGCAGACCCCCGGGCGAGAGCGCTTCGCGTTGTCCACGATGTCGAGCGCCTGGGGGAAGTTCGCCGTTGCGTCCACGTAGATGTGACAGTTGCCGTCGCCGTCGAGCACGTAGGGGACGCGGGCGTGTTCGCGCATCGCGGCGATCAGGCTGGGTCCCCCGCGGGGGATCAGACAGTCCAACACGTCCGTCAGCTGCATGAAGGCGACGGCCGCGTCCCGCGAGGGGTCCTCGACGAGGGCAACGGCGTCCCGCGGGAGGCCGGAGGGCTCGAGGGCCTCGTGCCACACCTCCACGATCGCCCGGTTGCTCGCCTGAGCCGACGACGATCCCCGGAGGAACGCCGCGTTCCCGCTCCGCAGGCACAGTCCGGCCACGTCGCTCGTCACGTTGGGCCGGTTCTCGTAGACGACGCCGATCACCCCCAGGGGGACGCGGACGCGCTCGACCCGCAGGCCATTGGGTCGGGTGTCGCGATCGACGACCTCGCGGAGTGGGTCGTCGGCCTCGGCCACCTCCCGTAGCGCCGTGGCCATTCCAGTGATGCGCGAGGGTGTGAGGAGCAGGCGGTCGCGCCCGGGCCCGCCCTGGTCGTAGGCGGCGACCTCGCGTGCGTTGACCTCGAGCAGTTCGTCGGCTCTCTCCTCGAGACGATCGGCCGCCCGGCGCACGACGTCGCGACGCACCGCGTCCGGGGCCGTCGCCAGCGTGCGAGCGGCGGCTCGCACGGCGCGGCCCTGCTCCGGCAGTGTGCGCGGACTCATTCCCGTAGCGTACCGGCGCCTACCGCGACCGCAGCACGACGAGGTCATCACGGTGCACGACGACGTCGTCACCGCCGTCGAGGTCGGCGGCCGCCACGCGTACCAGGCCCTTCGCGACGAGCACGCCGTCGGGGCCGCGGACCTCGACGGCGTCACCCTCGACGAACGCCCCGTCGTGGCCCACGACGCCCACGCGCAGGAGCGACCGACCGTGGTGCAACAGAGCCTGCAGCGCCCCCTGATTGATCCTGAGGACGCCCCGCGACGGCACCGCGAAGGCGATCCAGGCCTTACGAGCGGCGAGTCGCTCCGGTCGGGGTCGAAAGACGGTTCCCGCGCCCACCTCGCCCAGGGCCGCCCGCACCGGATGCTCGGCCCGAGCCCCGGCGATCACCGTGGTCACCCCGGACCAGGTGGCCATTCGGGCCGCCGCGAGCTTGGAGGCCATCCCGCCGCTGCCCACGCCCGACCGGCTGACGCCGGCGATCTCGACGAGGCTCGCATCGATGGCACTCACCTCTTCGATCAGAGTGGCCGAGGGGTCGAGTCGGGGATCGGCCGTGAGGAGCCCGGGGGTGTCGGTCAGCAGCAGAAGGTGTTCGGCTCCCACGAGGTTCGCCACCAGCGCGGCGATTCGGTCGTTGTCGCCGAAGCGAATCTCCTCGTCGGCGACGGCGTCGTTCTCGTTCACCACCGGCACCACGTCGAGACTCCACAGAGCCTCGAGCGTCGCTCGAGCGCGAAGATACTGGCCACGGTGCGAGAAGTCGAGCGGCGACAAGAGCACCTGCCCCACCCCCCGTCCCCCGCGGGCGAAGGCCTCTCGCCACGACTGCATCAGCAGGGGCTGGCCCACCGCCGACACGGCCTGGAGGGTCACCGCGTCACGCGGTCGGGCGCGACCTCGTCCGACGTCGGCCCACCCCGCGGTGATCGCACCCGAGGTTACGACGACCACTTCGACGCCGTCGCGGGCGAGCGAGACGACGTCGTCAGCGATCCGGTTAAGGACGGCCTGGTCGACCCCACCGACCTCGTCGGTCACCGAAGACGTGCCGATCTTCACGACGGCCCTACTCGTCATCGTCGTCCTCCGCGAGCCGCTCACGCTCGCGGCGCGCCAGGCGCTCGCGGTGGCTCACCCGGTGCCGTTCCTGGGGTCCGAGGCCCCCACCCTGATCGTCGCGCCACCACTCGAAGGAGACCGTTCCCACCTCGACCACGTCGCCGTCACGGGCGCCCGCTCGGGCGAGCATTCGGTCGACCCCCAGCTCTCGCAGGCGCCGCACGGCCTCGGTTAGCGCCTCCTCGTCGGTGAGGTCCTGGAAGCGCACGGCCCGACGAGCGGCCCGGCCCACGACCTCCCAGACCCCGTCGGGACGGCGCTGGACGCGTACCTCATCGGGGATCGGCCGGTGGAGCACCTCGCCCTCGGGAGTATCGGCCGCCACCCGGCGAGCGTCGCTCACCAGCGTCGCGAGCCGTCCGAGCAGTGGAGCGACGCCCTCCCCGGTGACCGCCGAGATCACGAGATCGACGTCCTCCTCCGACTCCGCCACGTCGTGCTTGGTCCCGACGACCAGTCGTGGCCGCTCCAGCAGTTCCGGTCGGTAATCCCCGAGCTCGCGCGTGAGCACCGCCAACTGCTCGGCGGGTGACGCGACGGCCGCGGGACCCAGGTCGACGAGGATGCACAGCACGGTCGCGTGCTCCACGTGTCGCAGGAAGTCGTGTCCGAGGCCCCTCCCCTGGGCGGCACCCTCGATCAGGCCCGGGATGTCCGCCATGACGAACTCGGTCGCGTCGTCCGACGACCCCAATCGCACCACGCCCAGGTGGGGAACGAGCGTCGTGAAGGGATAGTCCGCGATCTTCGGCTTCGCCGCCGAGACCCGCGAGATGAGTGTCGACTTCCCGGCGTTAGGGAAGCCGATGAGCGCGACGTCGGCCCGCAGCTGCAACTCGAGGTTGAACCACAGCTCCTCGCCTCGCTCACCCTGCTCGGCGAAGCCCGGTGCCCGGCGCTGGTTCGAGAGGAATCGCGCGTTGCCCCACCCCCCTCGACCGCCTTCGGCCGCGCGCCAGCGGTCCCCGGCGCGACCCAGGTCGACGAGGGCCTCGCCGTCGAGAGTGCGAACCACCGTCCCCACCGGCACCGGTACCTCGACGTCGGTTCCCCGCGATCCGTGCTGGCGCTTGGACGTTCCGTGGCGTCCGTCGCCCGCCCGGCGAAACGGGTGATCCCGAAAACCGAGCAGCGAAGCCTGGTTCACGTCCGCGACGAGCCAGACGTCACCGCCGTCCCCGCCGTCGCCACCGTCCGGCCCGCCCTTGGACACGTGGGCCTCGCGACGGAAGCTGACGCACCCCGCCCCTCCGTCCCCCGCTTTGGCGTGAAGTTGGGCGGCGTCGACGAACTGGGACACGGGTGAATCCTACGAGGGACTCACGCGAGCAGCGTCTGGACGGCCTCGTCGAAGACGCGTTGGTGCGTCGTCACGTGGTCCGCCGTCGTCGCCGGACACATCAGCGCCATGTTGTGGAAGGGCGTGATCATGACGCCCCGGTTGAGGCCGTAGAGGTGGAGGTAGTCCTCCAGCTCGACGTCGGAGCTGGCGGCCGACGTTCCGCCGTCCCGCGGAGCGGGATTCGCGAAGCGGTACTCGGCGCGGGCTCCGAGCTGGCTCACCGACCAGGGGAGGCCGTGGCGCTCGATCGTCCCGCGAACTCCGTCGGCGAACGTGGTGGCGAGCTCCTCCATCCCGACGAAGGCCTCCTCGACGAGGACCTCGCCCAGGACCGCGCGCATCGCCGCGAGGCTCAGGGGGTTCCCGGCGAGCGTTCCCCCGACCCCGCCGACATCCACGATGTCCGCACCGAGGGCCGCCGCTCGCGTCACACGATCGGCCAACTCCTCCGTGAGGCCGTAGGCCCCGCAGGGCACGCCACCACCCAGTGACTTGCCGATCGTGAAGGCGTCGGGTCGGAGGTTCCAGCGTCGCGTCGCCCCCCCGGGCCCCGCCGAGAACGTGTGCGTCTCGTCGATGATGAGCAACGTCCCGGTACGGTCGCACGCGGCGCGCACGCCCTCGAGGAATCCGGGCTCGGGCAGGACGATGCCGATGTTGGTGAGGGCGGGCTCGGTGAGGACGGCGGCGACGTCGCCGTAAGCGAGTTCGCGCTCCAACGCCTCAAGGTCGTTGAACTCGACGACTCGCGTCGTGGACACGGGATCGACCGCCGGAGCGGCGTTGCCGGGACGTGACCGCGCCTCACCGTCCTCATCCCGTACGACGAAGGTCTCGTCGACGGTTCCGTGATAGCAGTACGAGAAGACGAGGACCTTCGGGCGCCCCGTCGCCAGGCGCGCGAGGCGCAGGAGCCACCGATTGGCGTCCGTGGCCGACAGGGTGAAACTCCATCGCGTCAGCCCGAAGCGACGCGTCAGCTCGGCCGCGACCCACTCGGCGTCCTCGTTGGGCATCATCGTGGTGACGCCCCCTTCGACCCCAACCCGACGGGTCAGGGCTCGCATCAGCGGTTCGGGCGAGTGCCCGGCCATCGCCCCGGTGTCGCCCAGCGAGAAGTCCACGAGGTCGTGTCCATCGAGATCAGTCACGATCGCCCCGTGCGCCTCGCGGAAGCCCAGGGGGAAGCCCCCCACCCACTTGTTCATCCACGTCATTGGGACGCGTCCGAAGAGGTGGTCCGCGGCGGCGTGCAGCTCGCGGGATCGGGGATGCTCACGGGCGTAGCGCTCCCGTTCGGCGCTGAAGAGCTCGCGAAGGCGCTGGCGGTCGATTGAGGTCGGCATCGCATCATGGTACGACGACCGCCCGGTGACGGCGCGCCGGACGAAAACCCGCGCCCACAAGGCCTTTCGGGTGCCCCCGGCACCCCGACGCCGTAAGAAACGGCTGAAAATGCCGGGTTTTCACGGTCCGGTCGGTAAAAATGGCTCCGGCAGTTGGGAATCCCCAGCTCACGTGAGATGAAAGTTAGGAGTCGATCGGTGAACAAGGCCGAGTTGGTAGACGCAATCGCCGCCGAGAGCGGTGCGGCGAAGAGCACGGTGGCGGAGGTTCTGAAGGCCTTTGAGGACGTCGTCGTCCGGAACGTGTCGAAGGGTGAGAAGGTCGTCCTGTCCGGGTTCCTGTCGTTCGAGCGAGTACAGCGCAAGGCGCGCACCGCGCGCAACCCCCAGACCGGTGAGGCGATCCAGGTGCCGGCCGCCCGGGCGCCCAAGGTGAGCGTGGGCTCGACGTTCAAGAAGATCGTTAAGGGCTAGGCACTCCGCCCAATGCAGAAGGCCCCGGGCGCGAGCCCGGGGCCTTCTGCATTACGACGATGCGAGATCGCTAGTTGGTCTCCACGTCCACCAGACGGCGGCCACCGCGGAAGCCGAACTTGACGGTCCCATCGCTGAGCGCGAAGAGGGTGTCGTCGCGGCCGATGCCGACATTGCGGCCGGGGTGAAACTGGGTGCCCCGCTGACGCACCAGGATGCTGCCCGTGCGTACCGCGGTTCCGTCGAAGGTCTTCACACCCAGGCGCTGGGCGTGAGAGTCACGGCCGTTGCGGGTTGAGCCGCCACCTTTGGTCTTAGACATATCGCTCCTTAGGCCTTCGCCGTGATCGTCGTGATCTCGACGGACGTGTACTTCTGACGGTGCCCCCAGTGGCGGCGCTGAATCGCCTTGGGCTTGTAGGTGAGGCCGCGGATCTTCGGACCCTTCTCCTCACCCAGCACCCGACCGGTCACGGTGCTGCCGGCCAGGGCCGGTCCGGAGACGACACGGTCGCCGTCGACGATCAGCACGGGCTCGAAACTCACGTCCTCGCCCACGGCCTCACGACGACGGTCGACCCGAACGACCTGCCCCTCGGAGACGCGCTCCTGGGACGTACCTACTCGAATGACGGCGTACATAGGTTGAAAAGTCTATCCGACGGCGAGGGCCCGCGGTTACAGTCCCGCCTCCAGCAGGAATCCCCGTCCGTCACAGACGGTGCAGACGTTCGAGACCGACTCGAGGAGCCCCTCGTTCACCCGCTTGCGGGTCATCTCCACGAGTCCCAGCTCCGAGATGTCAAAGACCTGCGTGCGCGTCTTGTCCCGACTGAGCGCCTGGCGTAGGGCCGAGGTGACTGCCTCTCGATTGGCCTTCGCCTCCATGTCGATGAAGTCGATGACGATGATCCCGCCGATGTCGCGCAAGCGCAGCTGCCGGGCGACCTCCTCGGCCGCTTCCAGGTTGTTGCGGAACACCGTCTCCTCGAGGTTCGTCTTGCCGACGTTCTTACCCGTGTTGACGTCCACCACGGTCAGAGCCTCGGTCCGCTCGATGATGAGCGACCCTCCCGAGGGCAGGAAGACCTTCCGGTCGAGCGCTCGGTGGAGCTGCTCGTGAACGAAGTAGCGCTCGAAGAGGGGTAGGTCCTCGACTGCCCGGTCGTAGTACTCGATCCGGTCGGCGAGCTCGGGATTGACCGCCATCACGTAGTCGCGCACCTTGTCGAAGAGGTCCCGATCATCGATCAGGATGCCCCGGTACTCGTCGTTCAACTCCTCGCGCAGGATCCGCACGGCCAGGTCGAGGTCGCGATAGACGAGACGGGGCTGGTTCGACCGCTTCACCTCCGACTCGATGGCGTCCCACTTCTCGGCCAGTGACGTCACGTCGCGCGACAGGTCCTCCGCCGATACGCCCTCGGCCGCGGTGCGGATGATGATCCCGTGGCGCTCGGGCTTGACGTCGTCGATGATCTTGCGCAGCCGTCGACGCTCCCCGTCGGGCAGACGCTTCGAGATGCCGACCGTCGCGGAGTTCGGGACGAGGACGGCGAATCGACCGGGCAGGGACACTTCCTGGGTCAGTCGCGCGCCCTTGGCGCCGATCGCGTTCTTCGTGACCTGGCAGACGATCGTCTGGCCGGCCCGGATCATCTCTTCGATCCGGCGATCTCCCGACCGGGTGTCCACGTCCTCCTCGTCGAAGGAGACGTCTCCGCGGTAGAGCACGGCATTCTTCGGGATTCCGATGTCGACGAAAGCCAACTCCATGCCGGGCAAGACGTTCTGGATGCGCCCGACGTAGATGTTGCCGTCGATCTGGCTGACCTCGTCCGCCTTCTTCGCCACCCGGTACTCCACCATCGAGCGCCCCTCGAGGGTGGCGATGTGGGTGGCGTCGGTCGTGGTGTGCACGCACATGAGATAACGACCCTGTCGGGTGCGGCGCTCGCCGCCGCGACGGCGGCGAGTCTTCGCCCGCCCCCCGTCGGAGGCACTCGGTGCCGAGGCTTCGACCGGGGCCTCGCTCACGCGCGGTGCACCCGATGCCGTGGGTGCCTTCGCTCCGGAGCCACCGGCACCTCCGGACCCCCCCGAACTACCCCGACCCCGACCACCGCGGCGACGTCGGCGGGCTCCGTTCCCACTCACCCCCCCGCTCGCGGACGGAGTCGACGACCCCCCCGACGCTCGCGCGTCACCGCTCGACGATGCGGGTCGGGTGTCGCCTATCTGGGGGGCGGGACGGGTGTCACCGATCCGGGGACCGGTGGACGGGCTGGGGGCATTGTTCACGTCGCTCACGACGGACACTCCTTGCGTTCGTGTGCGAGGGCGTGCACCGTGGCACCCGCTCCTCGCCTGGTCGCGCGATATCTCGCGCCGCGACCTCGGGATTCCGAATCAGTCCGAGCAGGACGAGCGTCGCGCACACGCTGACGATGACCTCGGTGCTCACCTGGTCCACTCTGTCCTCACCACCCGCCGGCCATCACCGCCACGGGCTTGCGACCATCCGGGCCGCGCACCCTGCGCGGCATCCCACGGCACCATGGTACACGTCACCCCCCTCATCCCCGCGGGACGGTGGGGGGCGTAAGGCGGCGAACGGTCGTCGTGGTCCCCGAGGGGGCGCCCGGCCGCGTGGTCGTGGTCGGCGATCCGGCGGGGACCGTGGTCGTCGTCGTGGCCCCGGTCGAGGTCGACGTCCCGTGACCCGCGGACTTCCCCCTGGGGGTGGTCGTGGTCGTGGTGGGTGGGGCGAGGTCGGGGTGGAGCGACAGCGGCCCCACCGGGTGGGCGACGAGGTAGTCGAACGTCTTGGCGACGAGCGGAGCCGCCGCGTCGGCTCCGTAGCCCCCCTCGCCGATCACGCAGACCACCACGTACTTCGGGTGCCCCACCGGACCAAAGCCCACGAAGACCGAGTTCGGCTCGAGACCCGGGGCGTTGGTGGCCGTACCGGTCTTGCCGCCGATGGGGAACGACGAGAGCGAGAAGTTGGCGTACTGGTGGAACGCGTAGTACCCGGTGCCGCGTGGGTTATTGACGACCCCGAGGAAGCCCTGGATCATCGGGTTGCGGATACGCGCCGGCAGGTAGACGTGCGCGAGCACCCGAGGCTGGTAGTGGACGAGGACCTTGCCGGTCGGGCTGAGGATGGCGGCCGCGACCTCGGGCGCGTAACGGGTCCCCCCGTTGGCGAATGTCGCGTAGGCGTCCGCCAACGCGATCGGCGTGACGGCCGTCGTCCCCTGACCGAAGGCCATCTCGATGTTGTCACCCGTGTACCACGCCACGTTGGGGAAGGCCTTCGGCGCGGCGGCGTGCAGCGCGCGCCGCACGGCCGGGGAGTCGACACGCCCCACCACTTCGTTGGGCAGGTCGATGTTGGAGTACTGATCGAGTCCGTAGAGGTGGGCCACGTTCTGGATGGGAGTCTGCCCGTACTGCTTCTGATGGATCCAGAAGAGGTAGCCGAGGTTGTAGAAGTAGTAGTCGGACGAGACCGTGAGGGCGAGCGGGAGGTTCACCCAGCCGTTGCCGAACGTCTCGTCGTCGTGGAAGACGCAGCCGTGATACCCCTGGAGACACCCGGGCACCTTGTAGATGCCGGTGTCGTCGATCAGGGTCCAGGGGGACATGACGCCCGTCTGCAGCTCCGTCGTCGCCGTGATGAGCTTGAAGACTGAGCCGGGGGTGTAGATGCCCTGGATCGCGTAGTTGTTGAACGCGCCAACCTTCAACAGCTTGTTGAAGGTTGACTGGGACAGCCCGTTGGTGAACGAGTTGAGGTTGTACGACGGGTAGCTCGACATGGCGAGTACGGCTCCGGTGTTCGGGTCCAGCACCACCGCGGCCCCGTTGATCGCCTGAGGGTGCTTGCCCGACCGGGGGTCGATCGACTGTCGGTCCGACAGGATCTGCTGGGTGAGCAGACCGTCCAGGGTCTGCTGGAGGCCCGCGTCGATGTTCGTCACGACCGTGTCGCCCGTCACCGGCGGAGCGGTGGTGACCGTCCCGACGATGTTCCCGAAGGCGTCGACCTCGACCGTCTGAGTCCCCGGCCGCCCCCGTAGGTACCGCTCGTAGAAGGACTCGAGGCCCGTCTTGCCGATCTGGGAGGAGGTCGTGTAGCCCTGGTTCGGCAACGCGGCGAGCTCGGCTCCCGTGATCGGTCCGACGTAGCCGAGGACCTGGGTCGCCACGTTGCCCCCGAGCGGGTAGTGGCGCGTCGCCACATTGATCACGGTGACCCCGGGGAACTCGCTGGGGTGCAGCTTCAGGAACTCCACGACCCGGGCCGGGGCGTTGGTCATGATGGGCACCGGCTGGTACGGCGAATACTGCACGTTATTGAGCGCCGCGTTGATCTGGTTCACGCTGACGCCGGTCAGGGCGGAGAGGGAACCCTTGATCGACGGGTTGAGCGCCGCCTCGGCGCGTGAGAGCTGGACCTCGGTCGTCGTGGTGTTCGAGACGAGGGGGTGACCCGACCGGTCCAGGATGAGTCCCCGCGGGGCGGGGATCGTCGACACCCGCAACGAGTTCTGGTCGACCGTCGCCACCGCGACCCGGTAGTCGAGGATCTGGAGGGTGAACAGCCGGTAGATGAGCAGGAGCAGGAGGACGACGAAGAATCCCCCGATGATGCGCCAGCGACGCTCCGGCCGCGCCTCGATCTCCTCGGGACCGGCGACCAGGTCGCGGATGCCGAGGCTTCGTGGCTCGTTGATCGAGCGCCCGCGGCGGCGGAACGGGTTGATGCTCTCCCAGGGCCGCCACAGCCGTGCGAAGAGCGGGGCCGTCGGACGCTCGCGCCAGGAACGCTTCACCGTCGAACCCTCTCCCCGACCCGACCCACGGAGCGTGCCAGGCGCGCCACCGGGCGAGCCAACACGAAGAAGGCGACCGCGTTGACCTCGGCGCTCGCGAGGACGCTCCCGCGCCACAGGGTGCCGTTGAGCTCCAGGTACCCGAGGGCGACGTAGAGGAATGGTGCCACCGCCCCGGCGACGGCGGCGAGGACCGGCGTGACCCACCAGGCGGCCGAGTCCAGGTCACCGACGCCCTCGCGTCCCAGGCGTGAGGCCAGCCACGCCAACACGACGCCGACGACGATCGTGAGGCCAAAGGGCGCCGCGCTATGGGTGTCGAAGAAGAAGCCCGACTCCATCGCGACCACCACGGCGATCGAGGTGAAGCCCATCAGCCCCATGACCGCAGGCCAGAGCCACACCAGCATCACCACGACTCCCTCGACGCGCAACGTCGAGAAGATCGCGAGCTGCAGTCCCACGACGACCAGTGTCATCAGGGTCACGGGCACGAGGGCCCGCGTCACGTCGAGGGCTCCCAGAGCACCACGTCGACGTAGAAGAGGTGCCGCAAGTCCGCAGCCGGCACGGCCGTCACGTCGTAGGTCGTCGCCCCCGGCGACAGCGACGAGTGAGTGACGCGAGCCACGGGCAGACCCGCGGGGAAGAGTCCCCCGCTCAGCCCATCGGTCGAGAGCAGCATCCCCGCCGACGGCGGAGCCGTCACGGCGGCCCCCGACGTCGCGAGGCCGTTGTTGACCCCCTGGCCACTCACGACCATCGACTCCTGCCCGTTGCCGTAGGTCACGCCCACCGAGGAGGCCGCGTCGGTGATCAGTCGAACGGTCGCCCCTCGCGGCGTCGTGGAGATCACCGAGCCGACCAGTCCGCCGTTCGCCACGACGGGCATTCCCGTGAGCACCCCCTGGTCGCGACCGACCGAGATGTCGAAGGTGGCCGCGAAGTTGGTCGGCGAGAAGGTCACGACTTGCGCGGTCACGACCGGGAGGCCACTCACGAAGGGGACGTGCGTCGACGCCGAGATCTGCTGCAGTTGGCGGTCGAGGGCCCAGGCTTCACGCGCCGTGGTCTGTGCCTGGCCGAGTTGGTAGCGAAGTCGTTCGTTCTGGGCGACGACGTCGGAGTAGTTGATGGCGCCCGCGAAGAGGTGTCCGATCGGACGCGCCACGGTGTCGATCGTCCACGCGAACGGCGCGACCACGATATTGGCCGCGCTGCGCAAGCCCGAGATGATGCCGACCGTGGAGTAGAGGACGGTGACCAGCAGAAGGGACGCGACCCCGAGGGTCCACGCCCGCCGACGCGCGCGATCGTGGGCCACGCGCTAGCGCGTCGGACTCGACTTGAGCATGCGGGAGAAGGTCTCGAGCTCCTCGAGGCACATGCCACTACCGAGTGCGACACAGTTCAGGGGGTCGTTCGCCACGATGATCGGCATGTTGGTCTCGACCTCGAGCCGCTGGGCCAGGCCGTTCAGCAACGCGCCGCCTCCGGTCAGAACGATTCCCTGTTCCATCAGGTCAGATGCGAGTTCAGGCGGCGTGCGGTCGAGCGTCACCTTCACGGCGTCGACGATCGCCTGGACCGGTTCCTCGATCGCTTGGCGGATCTGCTCGGTCGAGATGACGACCGTCTTGGGCAGTCCCGTCACGAGGTCGCGGCCGCGAATCTCGGCGTGGAGCTCGCGCTCCAACGGGTACGCGGACCCCAACTGGATCTTGATCTCCTCCGCGGTCCGCTCACCGAGGGCCAGTTGGAACTCCTTCTTCACGAAGGCCACGATCGCCTCGTCGAGCTCGTCGCCACCCACTCGGATGGACTGGCTCGTCACGATGCCGCCCAGGGAGATGACGGCGACCTCGGTCGTTCCTCCACCGATGTCGACGACCATGTTGCCGCTCGGCTCGTGGATGGGCAGGCCCGCACCGATCGCCGCGGCCATCGGCTCTTCGATGATGTACGCCTTACGGGCGCCGGCAAACTCGGCCGCCTCCATCACCGCTCGCTGCTCGACGCCAGTGATGCCGGACGGCACGCAGATCACCATCCTCGGCTTCGCGAATCGGCGCTGGTGCACGCGGTGGATGAAGTAGCGCAACATCTTCTCGCAGATCTCGAAGTCGGCGATGACGCCATCCTTCAGCGGACGAATCGCCTGGATGTTGCTCGGCGTGCGGCCGATCATCCGCTTCGCCTCCGCCCCGACGGCGAGCGGCTTGCCGTCCTTCACGTCGACGGCGACCACGGAGGGCTCGTTGAGGATGATGCCCCGCCCGCGCACGTAGACGAGCGTGTTGGCCGTACCAAGGTCCACCGCCATGTCACGACCGAGCAACGAGAAACGACTGTCCACCATCTCAACCTTCTGACAGCGGGTCCCGACGTCGCCCACTCTCCCCCTTAGGCTAGGGCACGCCGGCGGGCGCCGACCAGACCGGGGGCTAAGCCAAGTGGGGGAAGAAGATCCCGATCTCCCGCACCGCGGACTCGGCGGAGTCGGACCCGTGAATCACGTTCTGCGCCATCACCGTCGCGAGGTCGCCCCGGATCGTTCCGGGCGGCGCGTCGACGGGGTTCGTCGGCCCCATCATCGTGCGCACCATCCTCCAGGTGTCCTCGGGCCCTTCGACGACGGCGACGAGGACCGGACCACTCGTGATGAACGAGACCAGACCGTCGTAGTAGGGACGACCCTCGTGCTCCGCGTAGTGGCGCGCCGCCGTCGCGGCGTCGAGGGTGCGCAGTTCGGCCTCGACCAGCCGGAGTCCTCGCCGCTCCATCCGGTGGAGGACCTCACCGACGAGTCCACGAGCAACTCCATCGGGCTTCACGATGATCAGGGTTCGGTTCACGGGCGCCCAATCTAACAGCGCACTCGCGTCAGGACGCGTGGCGGTGCGCGATACCGAGCAGTTCCGCTCGAACCTCGCCAACGAGGTAGAGGCTCCCGGTGACGATCACCAAGTCATCGTCACGCGCGTTCTCCCGGGCGTGGGCGAGAGCCGCCGCCCCACTCGGGTGGACCGAGGCGCCCACGCCACGTTCTCGAGCCGCTGCGGCGAGGATCTCGGGATCGACCGCGCGCGGGGACCGTGGTGCCGCGACGTAGAACCAGGTGACTCCGGCCTCCACGAGCGGGTCCAGCATGTCCCCGATGTCGCGGCCCTCGAGAACGCCCATGACGCAGCGGCGCTCCCCCGCGACGTGGAACCCATCGGCGAGCGACGCCACGAGGGCGCGCAGGCCGGCCGGGTTGTGGGCCCCGTCGATGACGACCATCGGATCGTGCCCGACGACTTCGAGACGACCAGGCATCCGGATCGAACCCAGCACCCGCGTGACCAGGTCGTCGTCGAGCCTCCGCCCGAGGAAGGCTTCGGCCGCGGCGATCGCCACGGCGGCGTTGCGCCCCTGATGGACACCGTGAAGGCTGAGGAGGACGTCGTCGTGGCGCGCGTACGGCGTTCGCACACTCAGTCGCCGTCCGCCGACGGCCAGGTCGTTGCGCTCGACGATCACGTCACGCCCGGACAGCCACAGCGTGGCGCCGAGGCGCTCGGCGCGTTCGCGCGCGATCTCGACCACCTCGTCGTCGCTCGTCCCCACGATCGCGATGCCGTCCTCGCGGAAGATGCCCACCTTGTCGCGCGCGATGGCCCCAACGGTGGGGCCGAGGACGGCCGTGTGGTCGAGGTCCACGTTGGTGAGAACCGCGACGTCGCTGTCGATCACGTTGGTCGCGTCCCAGGTCCCCCCGAGACCCACCTCGACGACCGCCACGTCCACCCCCTCGTCCGAGAAGTGCAGCAGCGCGGCGACCGTGAGCGCCTCGAAGCGGGTCAGCGTGATGCCCGACACGGACTCGACGTCCGCCACGCGAGAGAAGAGCTCGACGAAGGTGTCGTCGTCGATCGGTTCACCGTTGATGGCGATGCGCTCGTTGACCGCGTGTAGGTCGGGACTGGTGTAGGTCCCCACCCGCAGTCCCGCCGCGCGAAGGAGCGCGCTCGCGAGCGTCGTCGTCGTTCCCTTGCCATTCGTGCCGGTGACGTGCACGCTGGGGTAGTCCCGATGAGGGTCGGCGAGCAGGGCGAGCGTCGACGACACCGGCTCTAGCGTGGGGGGTCGGTGGCGATGCGGAGTCTCGCGCTCGAAGTCCACCCGAGACTCCAACCAGGCGAGCGCCTCCGCGTAGGTCGAGAAGCGCACGTCCCTCAGCTGGCGCGCCGGGTGCGCGAGGTCCGACGCGTCTCGTACGTCGGCGCCTCGTCTCCCCGGACGGCCGCCGCGGTCACGACGCAGCGAGCCACGTCGTCGCGTCCGGGTAGGTCATACATGGCGTCGAGGAGCACAGCCTCGAGGATTGACCGAAGGCCGCGTGCCCCCGTCCCACGCTCCAGGGCGAGATCCGCGATCGCCTCGAGGGCGTCGTCATCGATCACGAGCTCGGTGCCGTCCATGGCGAGGACCTGCTGGAACTGTCGCACCAACGAGTTCTTCGGTTCGGTCAGGACTCGGATGAGCATGTCACGATCGAGGTTCTGGACGGATCCCACCACCGGGAGCCGCCCGATGAACTCGGGGATGAGGCCGAACTTCATGAGGTCCTCGGGCAGCACGTGACGGAACACGTCGATGTCGCCGGCGCGCTTCGACTCGATGGGCGAGTTGAAGCCAATCGACTTCTTCCCCAGCCGACGCTCGATGATCGCCTCGAGTCCCGCGAAGGCGCCTCCGCACACGAAGAGAATGTTCGACGTGTCGATCGAGATGAACTCCTGGTGCGGATGCTTGCGCCCACCCTGGGGCGGCACGCTCGCCACGGTTCCCTCGAGGATCTTGAGCAACGCCTGCTGAACGCCCTCCCCCGACACGTCTCGCGTGATCGACGGGTTGTCGGCCTTGCGGGCGATCTTGTCGATCTCGTCGATGTAGATAATCCCGCGCTCGGCTCGCTTGACGTCAAAGTCGGCGGCCGCGAGCAACTTGAGCAGGATGTTCTCCACATCCTCACCGACGTAACCCGCCTCGGTGAGCGCCGTCGCGTCGGCGATCGCGAAGGGGACGTTGAGCATGCGGGCCAGCGTCTGGGCGAGGAAGGTCTTACCGCATCCCGTCGGCCCGAGGAGCAGGACGTTGGACTTCGCGACCTCCACGTCGTCGTCGTGCAGAGGGCCCGATTGGATCCGCTTGTAGTGGTTGTACACGGCGACCGACAGGATCTTCTTGGCCTCCTGCTGACCGATGACGAACTCGTCCAGGAACGACGAGATCTCCCGGGGTGTGGGGAGGTCCTCCAGGACGAACTCGGGTCGATCGCCGAACTCATCCGCGATGATGTCGTTGCACAACTCGATGCACTCGTCGCAGATGTAGACGCTGGGTCCCGCGATCAACTTCTTGACTTGTTTTTGACCCTTAGCGCAGAAGCTGCACTTGATGAGGTCGTTACCCTCGCCGAACTTGGCCACGGCTACCTCCGACACACCGGACCCACCCATCCTAGGGGGCCCCCACCCGAGATTCGGGAATCTCCACGTCGGCATCCGGCGATCGTCCGTGCGCCGCGACGAGGTCCTCGGACCTGGTCAGAGGGTACGAATCACCGCGAGCGACGCCGAACTAGGCGCGGGCCGAGATGACTTCGTCAATCAGTCCGTACGTGACGGCCTCGGGAGCTTCCATGATGAAGTCTCGGTCGGTGTCCTTCGCGATACGTTCCACCGTCTGTCCGGTGTCGGCCGCGAGCATCTCGTTGAGCATGTCCTTCATCCGCAGGATCTCACGGGCCTGGATCTCGATGTCCGAGGCCTGCCCTCCGACGCCACCCCAGGGCTGGTGCAGGAGAACGCGCGCGTGCGGCAGCGCGTAGCGCTTGCCCCGGGCTCCCGCTCCCAAGAGCACCGCCGCCGCGGACGCGGCTTGACCGAAGCAGAAGGTCGAGACGTCGGGCTTGATGTACTTCATCGTGTCGTAGATCGCGAGCAGTCCCGTGATGTCGCCGCCGGGCGAGTTGATGTACAGGTTGATGTCCTTGTCGGGGTCCTCCGACTCCAGGAACAGCATCTGGGCGCAGATCAGGTTCGCCACGGTGTCGTCGATCGGCGTGCCGAGGAAGATGATCCTCTCGCGCAGCAGTCGGCTGTAGAGGTCGTAGGCCCGCTCACCGCGGTTGGACGACTCGACGACGGTGGGGACGAGGTAGTTCTGGGGGGACGAGGTCACGCGCACGCCTCCACCCTAAGCGTCGGCCAGGGGCTCGGCGCGCAGCATCTCGCGGTCGATCGCGACGCCCATCGAGTCCACGTAGGTCACGTTGTCGAGCAGCCACCGCGACGCCTTCATCTTCGCCACCTCGGCGGCGAAGGCCACGCTTCGGCCGGTGTCGTGGAGGTTCTGACGCAGGACGTCGGCCCCCACTCCGAGGGACTCCGCCGTGCGCGCGAGCTCCTCCTCGATGTCCTCGTCCGAGGGTTGAAGTCCCTCGACGCGAGCCAGCGCCCGCAGTGCGAGATCGACGCGAACAGCCCGACGGGCGTCCGAGCGCAGTGACTCGAGCAAGGCGTCGGGGGTCTGATTCGTCACCTGGAGGAACGTCTCGAGGCTCATCTTCTGGTTGTCCAGGCGGTGCCCCAAGTCGTGCAGCCGCTCGTTGACCTCACTGTTCACCAGGGCCTCGGGCACCAGGTCCTCGGCGATCAGTTCGCTGAGGGCCACGAGCGACGCGTCCCGCTGGACGAACTGGGCCTCGGTCACCTTCATCGACCGCATCTGCTCGATCAGCTGGTCCCGCATCTCGGTGACCGTCGCCCACTCGGTGCTCTCCTCGACCCACGCGTCCGTCAGCTCGGGCAGGATGCGCTCCTGCACCTTCTTCAGTCGCAGCTGGTACGTCGCGGTGTGACCCGCCGCGGGACTCCCGTTGAGCACGAGATCCTCGCCGGCGCGCAATCCCAGGATGAGCTCGTCGACTCCCTCGATGATCGTGCCGGAGCCGACCGTGTACATGTAGTCGCTCATCGACAGCGGATCGGCGTCCGAGCCCACCTCCGAGACCGTCACGTCCATCGTCACGAGGTCGCCGGTCACGATCGGGCGGTCGACGTCGCTCAGGGTGGCGTCGGTCTCGCGGAAGCGGTCGATTTGGGCGTCGACCTCGACGTCAGTCACCTGAGGCGACGGCAGGGTCACCCGCAGGTCGCCGTAGCCGCTGATCTCGAGTTCGGGTCGCACCTCGACCTCGGCCTCGAACGCGAGGGTGCCCTCCTCCTCGCCCGCGGTCACGGTGATCGAGGGATCGGCGATCGGGTCGATCGCGGTGTCGGCGACCGCCTTCGCGTAGAAGTCCGGCACGGACTCGCGGATCGCCTCGCTCCGCAACGCGGCCGGACCCCCGAGGTGCGCGATCAGGACGCTCTTCGGGACCTTGCCCTTGCGAAATCCCTTGACGGAGATCTGCGAGGCGAGGGACTTCGCGGCTCGGTCGATCGCCGTGGACATCTCGTCCTCGTCGACCTCCACGCTCAGCTTGACCCGGTTGTTTTCCAGCGAAGTGGCGGTTGCGCGCATAGGAGTTTCCAGCCTACCGGGTTCGTCGTCGGCCCACCTAAATCATGATGGCGAGACCCTCGGCGAAGTCTTGCGCCGCCCGTCGGTCGCCGCGCACGTCGGTCGCCGACGCACCGAGGAAGGCCTCCGCCGAGATGCGGCCGGCCGCGCGACGCCAGAACAGGGCGACCGGTGTCGTCACCTCGACGGTGACGTCGCCCTCGACGCTCGGCACCGCTCGCGCTCGTCCGTCCACCACCTCGACCGTCACGCTGCGGCCCGCTCGGCCACTGACGTTCAACCGCAGTCGGAAGCCCTCCGGCGCCGACATCCTCTTGCCCACCACGTAGGGCAGGGCCGCCTCGAAGCGATTGACGACGATCTCCTCCCCCGGGCCGTGATCGTCGGCCGGCTCGAGGAGGGCGTCGCGGATGTCCTGGAGGTGGATCCAACTGTCGAGGACGCGAGTCTCCATGAAGCGGTAGTACGGGCGATCCCCCTCCGGGCTCCAACCGATCGTCTCCCACGCCTCGTCGCTCAGCCCCCGCAATCGCACCACGGAGGCCGCGGTCACGTCGCGGAAGCGGGCGAGAACCTCCGGGCCGGGGACGTCGCGGTAGTGGGCGACGTAGGCCTCATTCAGACGACCGATGTCGTTGCGTACGTACTCCGGGTAGGAACCGGCGAACTCGGGCGCCGGCTCACCGTTGAGCGCCGACTCGAAGCCGAGGAGGTGCGCCAGCACGTCCTGGACACTCCAGCCGGGGCACGGGGTGGCCGCGCGATAGGCCTCCGCCGGGCGGTCGCGCACGACGCGGTCGACCGAGTCCCACGTTGCCTCCAGCGCGTCGACGATCCACTCGTAGGCCATGGGCACCCCCTCGTCGCCGATACCCTAGGCCGGTCCCGAGAGCCGTGTGCCACGATGGGACGACGGGAAGTAGCGCAGCTTGGTTAGCGCGCCTGGTTTGGGACCAGGAGGTCGCGGGTTCAAATCCCGCCTTCCCGACCACTCGTGCCCCCGGCAGGAATCGAACCCGCAACCTGACGGGTAGAAGCCGTCCGCTCTATCCAGTTGAGCTACAGGGGCGTCCCCCCATCGTACGGTCGGAGACCGCGACCGCTGTGCCATACTGGAACGACCTGGTGGGCGTAGCTCAGTTGGTTAGAGCGCCAGGTTGTGGTCCTGGAGGTCGCGGGTTCGACCCCCGTCGCTCACCCCACCTTCCCTCACCGAACGACGTGCCGCGGTGAGGGCACCCCGGGGATAGATTTCCCCCTAGGGCGCCCACCGCGGGCGACCGAGGGGGAAGACATGACGATCGTCCGCGACGCTCTCTACATCAACGGCGCCTGGGTCCCGGCGACCTCCGGGGAGGTCTTCACGGTGACCTCGTCGGGCACCGGAGAGCCGTACGCCACCGTACCGGTGGGAACCGTCGAGGAGGCTGCTCGCGCCGTCGAGGCCGCCGCGGCGGCCTTCCCCGACTGGTCGACGACGGCCCCGTCCGAGCGGGCCCGCTTTCTGGAGCGCACCTCCGCCCTCCTCGCGGAGCGCGCGGACGCGATCGCCCTGACCATCGCCCACGAGGTCGGCATGCCCCTCGGCCTCGCGAAGGCCATCCAGGTGGGACTCCCCATCGCTACCTTCGCCGACAACGCGAACCGAGCATCCGAGTTCGTCTGGGAACACGAGGTCGGCAACTCGACCATCGTGCGCGAGCCCGCGGGGGTCGTCGTCGCGATCACGCCGTGGAACTACCCCCTGCACCAGATCGCGAACAAGGTGGCGGCGGCCCTCGCGGCCGGCTGCACGGTGGTGTTGAAGCCGAGCGAGGTCGCCCCGGTGAACGCCTTCCTTCTCGCGGACATCTTCCACGAGATCGGGCTGCCGGCCGGGGTCTTCAACCTCGTCACCGGACTCGGGCCCGTCGTCGGCGAGGCCCTCGTCGCCCACCCGCGAACCGACATGGTCTCCTTCACCGGATCGACTCGGGCCGGTAAGCGAGTCATGGCCCTCGCCGCCGAGTCGGTGACGCGCGTCTCGCTGGAGCTGGGTGGGAAGTCGGCCAACATCATCCTGGAGGACGCCGACCTGAGCACGGCCGTCCCCGACGGGGTCGTCAAGTGCTACCTCAATTCCGGCCAAACCTGCTCGGCCCTCACTCGCATGCTGGTCCCCCGCAGCCGGCTCGGGGAGGTGGAAGAGATCGCCGTCGCGACCGCCGCGACGATGACGCCCGACGATCCGGTGAACGGATCGAGCTTCCTCGGACCGCTCGCCAGCTCCGCCCAGCTCGAGCGGGTACGGGGCTACATCACGTCGGGAATCGACGAGGGAGCCCGCCTCCTCTGCGGTGGCACCAAGCCGCCGGAGGGCAAGGAGGGTGGCTACTACGTCACGCCGACGATCTTCTCGGACGTGCGCAACGACATGCGGATCGCCCAGGAGGAGATCTTCGGTCCCGTCCTCTCGATCATCCCCTACGACTCGGTCGACGAGGCCGTCGCCATTGCGAACGACTCGATCTACGGCCTCGCCGGAGGCGTCTGGGCCGCGACCGAGGAGAGGGCGCTCGAGGTCGCCCGGCGCATCCGCACGGGCCAAGTCGAGATCAACGGGGGACGCTTCAACACCGTGGCCCCCTTCGGCGGCTACAAGCAGTCGGGCATCGGCCGCGAGCTCGGTCAGTTCGGCTTCGAGGAGTTCCTCGAGACCAAGGCGATCCAGCACTCCTGAACCTCTCGGCGGCGTGGTCGTGTAAGATCGACTCGCGCCGGTAGCTCAATTGGCAGAGCATTTGACTCTTAATCAACAGGTTCCGGGTTCAAGTCCCGGCCGGCGCACCAGGAGGGCCCGGGCGGTCGTCGACGGGGGGACGTGATGATGGGTTCCGTACTCGACGCCATAGGGTCAACGCCGCTCATCGAGATCGACGGGGTGACCGTCAAGCTCGAGTACCGCAATCCGTCCGGCTCGATCAAGTCCCGCATGGCGCGTTACATCATCGAGCGAGCGGAGCGCGAGGGACTCCTCCACCCCGGTGACACCATCGTCGAGGCCTCGAGTGGCAACACGGGCAACGCCATGAGCATGGTGGCCGCCGTGAAGGGCTACCGGATGATCGTCGTCATGCCCGAGGGGCTCAGTCAGGAGCGAGCCGCCATCACCCGTTCCTTCGGTGCCGAGATCCGCACCATCGGCAACTTCTACGTGAACGACGCCCTCGCCGAGGTCGACCGCCTGGCGGATCAGCCCGGCTACTTCGCGCCTCACCAGTTCGAGTCCGAGTGGAACGTCGAGGAGAACCGGACCTGGCTGGGCCCGGAGATCCTCGGACAGCTCGCCGGGCGACGTCCCGACGCCTTCGTCATGGGCGTGGGCACCGGTGGGACCCTCATCGGCGTGGGCCAGTCGTTCCGCGCCGTGAACCCCGACGCCCTCATCGTGGCCCTCGAGCCCAGCGAGTCGTGCACCATCGCCTGTGGCGACACGGGGCTGCACCGCATCGAGGGCATCAGCGACGGCTTCGTGCCGCCGATCTACCAGCGCCACGCGTCGCTGGTCGACCGGGTCGTGAGCGTCCACTCCGACGACGCGGTGGCCGAGATGCGTCGGCTGGCGCGCGAGCACGGGATCCTGGTCGGCCCCAGCTCGGGGGCCAACCTGATCGCGGCGCGCGGCCTGCGCGACGAACTCGGGGTTGATGCCCTCGTCGTCACGATCTTCGCGGACGAGGGCGAGAAGTACCTCAGCGAGTACTTCGCCGAGTGATTAGAGCGGCGTCACGTACGCCGCCGAGATCCCTCCGTCCACCAGGAAGGTCGACGAGGTGATGAACGAGGCGTCGTCGCTCGCGAGGAAGGTGACCGCGCTCGCGATCTCCTCGGGCTCGGCGAATCGACCCATCGGGACGTGAACGAGGCGACGCGCGGCCCGCTCCGGGTCCTTCGCGAAGAGCTCCTGCAGGAGCGGCGTGTTCACCGGTCCGGGGCAGAGCGCGTTGACGCGCACGCCCTGACGGGCGAACTGGACGCCGAGCTCTCGCGTCATCGAGAGCACGCCACCCTTCGACGCCGTGTAGGAGACCTGCGAGGTCGCCGACCCGAGGACCGCCACGAAGGAGGCCGTGTTGATGATCGATCCGCCGCCGCGCTCGAGCAGCAGGGGGATCCCGTACTTGCAGCAGAGGTAGACGGACGTGAGATTCACGTCCTGCACCCGCCGCCACGCCTCGAGCCCCGTGGTGAGGATCGAGTCGTCGTCGGCGGGTGAGATCCCCGCGTTATTGAAGAGGACGTCCACTCCACCGAAGACCTCGACGACCTCGGCGTACATCGCCTGGACGCTCTGCTCGTCGGCCACGTCCACGTGGACGAAGTGCCCACCGATCTCCTGAGCGAGGGCCCGCCCCGTCTCGGCGTCAAGGTCCGCCACCACGACCTTCGCACCCTCAGCACCGAATCGACGAGCGGTCGCCCGCCCGATGCCGCTCGCGGCACCGGTGATGATCGCCACCTTGTTGTCCAGTCGTCCCATTACTCCTCCGTTGATATGAAGACGTTCTTCTCCTCGCTGAACGAGCGCAGCGCGTCGGGGCCGAGCTCACGCCCGAGACCCGACTGCTTGAACCCGCCGAACGGCGTCGCGTAGCGCACCGAGGAGTTCGAGTTGATCGAGATCGTCCCGGTCTCGATGCCCCGCGCGGCGCGCAGGGCGCGTCCCACGTCGCGGGTCCAGATCGAGCCGGAGAGCCCGTAGGGGCCGTCGTTCGCCATGGCGACACCCTCCGCCTCGTCGGCGAAGGGGACGACCGAGACCACGGGGCCGAAGATCTCCTCGCAGTAGGTGCGCTCGGAGCGGTCGGTCGTCTCGAGGACGGTCGGCGGGAACCAGTAGCCCGGCCCCTCTGGCGCGTGACCCCGGAAAGCCACCGGGGCACCCTCGACGTACGAGGACACCGACTCTCGCTGGCCCGCCGAGATCAGCGGCCCCATCTCGCTGGCCTCGTCGCGCGGGTCGAGGACCTTGACATTGCGCACCGCCACCTCGAACAGCTCCATGAACCGGTCGTAGGCGCTGGCCTCCACCAGGATCCGCGACCGCGCGCAGCAGTCCTGCCCCGCGTTGTCGAAGACCGCGTAGGGCGCGGCCGCCGCGGCTCGCTCGAGATCGGCGTCCGCGAAGATGACGTTCGCGCTCTTGCCGCCCAACTCGAGGGTCACGCGCTTCATCTGCGCCGCGCAGCCCTCCATGATCCGCTGGCCCGCCGAGGTCGACCCGGTGAAGCAGACCTTGCGGACGGACGGGTGCGTGACGAAGCGCTGACCAACCGACGACCCCTCCCCCACCACCACCTGGAAGACGTTCTCGGGCAGGCCCGCCTCGAGGGCGAGCTCACCGATGCGCAGCGCCGTGAGCGGGGTGAGCGACGCGGGCTTCAGCACCACCGTGTTACCCGCCGCGAGCGCCGGGGCGAAGCCCCAGCCGGCGATGGGCATCGGGAAGTTCCAGGGGACGATGACCCCGACCACGCCGAGGGGCTCGTAGAACGTCACGTCGACCCCCCCGGCGACCGGGATCTGCTTGCCGATGTGACGCTCGGGGGCGGCCGAGTAGTAGGTGAGGACGTCGCGGACGTTACCCGCCTCCCAGCGGGCATTGCCGATCGTGTGGCCGGAGTTCGCGACCTCCAATTGGGCCAACTCCTCGATGTGCGCGTCGACCGCCTCGGCGAAGCGGCGCAGGAGACGCCCGCGATCGGCGGGCGTGACCCGACGCCAGGCCGGGGCCGCCACGGCGGCGCGCTCGATCACCCGGTCGGCCTCGCCCACGTCGAGCATGGCGACCTGGGTGATGACCTCTTCGGTCGAGGGGTTGATGATGTCGAGGGGGGTGGTCATAGGCGTTCGAATCCTCGGTAGCGTTCCCAGTCCGTCACCGCAGCGTTGAAGGCGTCGACCTCATTGCGCGCGGCGTGCGCGTAGTGGTCCACGACCTCGTCGCCGAAGGCGTCGCGTGCCACCGTACTGCGCGCGAAGAGCTCCATCGCGTCGCGCAGCGTCGTGGGGACGCGGGGCGCGTCGGCCACGTAGGCGTTCCCCGCGAAGGGCTCCGGCGTCGACATCTCCTCTTCGACCCCGCGCAGTCCTGCCGCCACCAGGGCGCTGACCGCGAGGTAGGGGTTCACGTCGCCACCCGGAATACGACACTCGACGCGCAAGGACGGCCCGTGACCCACCACACGGAAGGCGCAGGTGCGGTTGTCGAAGCCCCAGAGCAAGGCCGTCGGGGCGAACGAGCCTTCGACGTAGCGCTTGTAGCTGTTGATGTTCGGCGCGAAGAACAGCGAGAGTTCGCGCGAGTACGCGAGCAACCCCCCGAGGAACTGGCCGAACACGGTCGACATCCCGTGCGGCCCGTCGCCGGCGAAGACCGCTCGACCGTTGGCGTCGCGCAGCGAGAGGTGGATGTGGCACGAGTTGCCCTCGCGCTCGTTGAACTTGGCCATGAAGGTGAGGCTGTAGCCGTCCTGGGCGGCGATCTCCTTCGCCCCGAGCTTGTACAGGCCGTGCTCGTCGCACTTGTCGATCAACGTCGCGTACTGGAAGGCGATCTCGTGCTGGCCGAAGTTGCACTCCCCCTTCACCGACTCGACCACCATCCCCGCGCCCCGCATGGCCCTGCGGATCCGGCCGAGCAGTGGTTCGATGCGCGCCGTTCCCTGGAGCGAGTAGTCGACGTTGTACTGATTCGCCGGCGTCAGATCGCGGTAGCCGCTGCTCCACGCCTCCTCGTAGGTGTCGCGGAACACGATGAACTCGAGCTCGGTTCCCGTGAGGCCGTGCCAACCTCGATCGGCGAGGCGCTCGACCTGGTGAGCGAGGACTTGGCGGGGGGACACGGCGACCGGGTCGCCCTCGACGGTCTCCACGTCGGCGAACACGATGACCGTGCGCTCGTGCCAGGGAACCAGGCGAATCGTCGACCAGTCGGGGCGGAATCCGAGATCGCCGTAACCGCGCTCCCACGAGGTGAGGGCGAACCCGTCCACCGTGCGCATGTCGACGTCCGAGGCGAGCAGGTAACTGCATCCCTCCACGGCGCCGTTCAGGAACTCCTCGGCGAAGAACGTCGCGTCGAGTCGCTTGCCCTGCAATCGTCCCTGCATGTCGGTGATGGCCAGCACCACGGTGTCGACGTCACCCCGCTCGATCGCCGAGAGCAACTCCTCCCGCGTGAGACGCCCTTGAGAACTCGACATCGCGCACCCCCACGCGGCGACCGTCGTCGCCGCGGCCCCACCATAGCGAAGGCCTCCCCCTGTGACCGGAACGACGCCGAGCCGGAGAATCCCACCGAGCTGGCCCGTAGCATCGTCGCGTGTCCGTCGAGCGAACGACGTCGCTAGCCGAGGCGATCGAGTGGGAGCACGAGCTCCACGCGGGACGAGGACCCGTCGGCTACTTCCTCGACCCCGACCGATTCGTGGCGCTGGAGCGATGCGGCGGGACCCTGTGGCTCACCCTCGAGGGTGACGAGCCGTTCGGGGTCGCGACGGGGCCCCACGCGACGCCCCGCGACGAATGGGGAGAGTGCCTGATCGACGGAGCCTTCGTCGGGTCGGCCCCCGTGACGCGCGTCGGGGGATGGGACCTCTTCGACCGGGCCACCGTCGCGACGGGCTCGCCGGCCACCGCAACGAACGACCTCGACGAGGTGCAACGGCTGCTCGAGGGCGCCGCCCCCACGTCGTCCGTCTGGCCGGGCGATCCGTCCGTCGTGGCGTGGTACGGCGAGGTCGATGACGACCGTCTGGTCGCCGTCGCGGCCCTCACACGCTGGGGCTCGGGTCGCCACATCATCGCGTCCGTCGCCACGGCCCCCGACTCGCGGCGCCGCGGTCACGCCCGACGACTGGTCGCCGGGGTGCTCGCGGACGCCCACCGCCGGGGCCTCCCCGAGGTCGCCCTCGGCGTCGGCCTCGAGAACGCGGGCGCCCGCCAGCTCTACCTCGACCTCGGATTCGTGCACCGTGCTCGGCTGGTGCGGTGGCGGCGACTACCCCTCGGGACGTAGCACCGGACGGAGCGCGTCGAGAACCGCCGGGTTGTCGATCGTCGAGGGGACCGGCATGTCGACCCCGTCGGCGATAGCGCGCATCGACTTGCGCAGCACCTTGCCCGACCGGGTCTTCGGCAGTGCGGCGACGATGTCCACGTGGCGCAGGCTCGCGACGGCGCCGATCCGGTCACGCACGCTCTGGACGAGCTCGGCCGCGATCGCGTCGTGGTCACGATCGACGCCCGCCTTGAGCACGGCGAGCCCGCGCGGCACCTGCCCCTTGAGGGCGTCGGCGACGCCGATCACGGCGCACTCGGCGACGTCGGGATGCGAGGCGATGATCTCCTCGATCTCCCCGGTCGAGAGCCGGTGGCCGGCGACGTTGATGACGTCGTCCACACGCCCCATCACGAAGAGGTACCCGTCCTCGTCGAAGTGCCCCCCGTCACCGGTGAGGTAGAAGCCCGGGGAGTGACTGAGGTAGGTGTCGATGAACTTCTGGTCGTCGCCCCACACCCCGATCATGCAGCCCGGGGGCAGGGGCGTCTTCACCAGGATCAGGCCCTCGGTGCCGGCGGGTGCCGGGTCACCGGCCTCGGTGACGATGCGAACGTCGAAGCCGGGCACCGGTACCGTCGGCGATCCAGCCTTGATCGGCATGGGCTCGAGTCCCAGCAGGTTCGCGGCGATGGGCCAGCCGGTCTCGGTCTGCCACCAGTGATCGACGACGGGGACGCCGAGCTGGTTGCTCGCCCAGGTGTGGGTCTCCGGGTCGAGCCGTTCGCCCGCGAGGAAGAGGTACTTGAACCCCGAGAGGTCGTAGTCGCCGATCAACTGGCCCTCGGGGTCCTCCCGCTTGATCGCCCGGAATCCCGTCGGAGCGGTGAAGAGGGTCTTCACGCCGTACTCGCTGATGACCCGCCAGAAGGCCCCGGCGTCGGGGGTGCCGACCGGCTTGCCCTCGTAGAGGACCGTCGTGGCTCCCGCGAGCAGGGGGGCGTAGACGATGTAGGAGTGCCCGACGACCCACCCGACGTCCGAGGCGGCCCAGAAGACCTCGCCCGCCCCGGTGTCGTAGATGTTGGGCATCGACCAGTTGAGGGCCACGGCGTGACCCCCGTTGTCGCGCACGACCCCCTTCGGCCGCCCGGTCGTCCCCGAGGTGTAGAGGATGTAGAGCGGATCGGTCGCGGCGACCGGGACGCACGGTGCGGGCGTCGCCGACGCCATCATCTCGGCCCAGTCGTGGTCTCGTCCCGGGGTCATCGCCGCCGCCGCCTGCGGGCGCTGGACGATCACGCAGGCCTCGGGCTTGTGCGTCGCCTCCTCAATGGCGGCGTCGAGCAGCGGCTTGTACTCGATCACTCGCGCCACTTCGATCCCACAGGAGGCGGACACGACGGCCTTCGGGTTCGCGTCGTCGATGCGCATCGCGAGCTCGTGGGCGGCGAACCCTCCGAAGACGACCGAATGGATGGCGCCGAGGCGCGCACAGGCCAGCATCGCGATGACCGCTTCGGGAATCATCGGCATGTAGATGACGACGCGATCGCCCTTCACCACCCCGAGCGAGGAGAGGACACCGGCGAAGCGGGACACCTCGTCGAGCAGTTCCGCGTAGCTGTACTGGCGCTTCAGTCCCGTCACCGGGCTGTCGTAGATGAGCGCCGCCCGCGAACCGTGACCGGCGTCCACGTGACGATCCACGGCGTTGAAGCAGGTATTCATGACGCCGTCGGCGAACCACTTGTAGAACGGAGCCTGACTCTCATCCAATATGACCGACGGCTTCGTGTACCAACTGATGCCGTCGGCCGCCTCGCCCCAGAACTCCGCCGGCGCAGTGATGCTGCGCTCCCAGGCGTCGCGGTACGCTCCCATGCTTTCCCCCCAGTCGCTGGTGATCTGGGCCCATATTGGCCGACACCCGCCGGATCGACGTAGGGCAAAAAGTCCAACGCTGCACTAGGAATTGAAATCCCTGATGGAATGGGTTGAACGAACGCTAGAGGCAGTCAGCGAGTCCCCAGAGGAGCATCTGGAGGCCCTCGACGCGCTCGCGCACCGGGGCCTCGGCCCGGCCCCACTCGTCGTCGCCCGCGAGACCGGCCTCGTCGGCCGTCGCCCGCAGGGCCACCTGCAGGGTGACGAGCCACGCCCACGCCTCGTCCGCGCTGAGCAGCGCCTCCTCGACGGTCACCAGGACGAGCTCGGCCTGGGTCGTCACCGCGGTGTCGCGCTCCAGGATGCGCAGGGGGTCGTCGTCGTCCCGCTCGGGCACGATCGGCGGACGGACGCTCGACGACCATCCGTCCTCGCCCCGCTCGGCCTGGACGATCCGCTGGGCCGCGTCGCGCACCACTGATCGTCCGATCTCGTTCAGTCGCACCTCCACCCGGCCGTCCCGACGTCGCTGGAAGAGACGCCCGCTCACTCGCCCGACCGCTCGACCGTGGCGCGCAGCCCGGCCGCCTGGAGCTTCGCGGTGTACGACTCGGCCCGCTCGCGGGCCCCCGTCCACACGACCGCTCGCCCCTCGTGGTGCACCATCAGCATGAGTTGCGTGCAGCGATTGTTCGCGTAGCCAAAGACGCGCTTGAAGATCACGACCACCACCTTCATCGGTGTGACGGGGTCGTTCCAGACGACGACGTCCCAGGTCTCGCGGGCCGTCGGCCGCGAGCGCTCGGAGACGGCGACGCTCGTCCCCTCTCGCTGCGTGCGGGTACCGGCGGCCATCGTCCCAGTGTCGCAGAGCGCCCGACCCGATGCGAGTCCCCGACCCGTACACTCGTGGCGACGAAGGGAGCGGCGGTGGTGGTGCGGGCGAGGGCCTCGCGGGCGTGGGCGACGTGGCGAACGGCCGCGAACCAGCGCATTCGCGGAGCCGTCGGGCTGACCCAGGACCCGCCCGATCGCTGCGACGACCCCGGACTCTCCTACCAGCGGGTGGACGCCGTGGCGCGACTGGTTCACGGGGATCTCGCGTCGATGCTGGTCGGGGGCGTCGGCTCGCTCTTCCTCGAGATGCTGCACCCCTACTCCATGGCCGGCGTTGCCGACCACTCGCGCTACCGCGAGGACACCCTCGGACGCGTGCTCCAGACGGCCAACTTCATCGGCGTCACGACGTACGGGGAGCGGCGCACCGCCCTCGCGACCATCGAGCGCGTGCGTGCGATCCACGAGGCCGTGCGCGGGGTCGCCGACGACGGCACGCCCTACGTGGCGAGCGATCCCCACCTGCTCGAGTGGGTCCACGTCGCCGGCACCTACATGTTCTTACGCGCCTACGAGGCGTTCGGCGCCCGTCGGCTCGCCCCGGAAGAGCTCGACGAGTACGTGAACGACCAGGTCCAGGTCGCCCGTGACCTCGGAGTCCTCGACCCCCCCACGTCGTACGCCGACTTGAGGGAGCGGCTCGAGCGGTTTCGCCCCGAGCTGCGACTGAGCATCGACGGCATCACGGCCCGCGACTTTCTCGCCGCCGGTGTCCCCGGGGGGGCCCTCCAGCGCGTCGCCTATCGCGTCATCGTGGAGAGCTCGTACTCCCTGTTGCCGTGGTGGGCCCCCGAGCTCCTCGGGGTGGCGTCGCGGCCTCTCTGGCGACGAGCGGTCGTGCGCCCGACGATGCGACTCCTGTCACGAGCCATCCGCGCGGTCGTCCCGCCGGCCCCTCAGGTGACGAGTCCGAGACCTCCGTCGACCACCAGGACCTGACCGGTCACGTACTCGGCGTCCGCGAGGTCGAGCACCACCTGGGCCACGTCGCTCGCGCTGCCCGACCGACGCAGCGGTGCCGTCGCCGTGACGAACCCGCGCACCGTGTCCCAGTCGGCCGTCCAGGGCGTGTCCACCAGTCCGGGGGCGACGGCGTTCACACGCACCTCCGGGCCGACGACCTTGGCCAGGAGCATCGTGAGGTGGTTGAGGGCCGCCTTCGAGGCGGCGTAGGGGATCGACGACCCCGTGGCGCGCACGCCGGCGAGGGAGGACACGTTGACGATCGCGCCGCGTGACGCCCGGAGCGCCTCCATCGCGGCGACCGAGACCGCCCACGTTCCGAAGACGTTCACCTCGAAGATCTCCCGCCACACCTCGACGGAGGCGGCCGCCAGATCGCGATGGGGAATCACCCGGGTCGTGCCGGCATTGTTGACGAGTACGTCGAGTCGCCCCGCCCGCGCGACGACCTCCGCCACGATGCCCTCAGCGTCGTCGGCGATCGACCCGCGAACGTAGAAGGAGCCCGGCGTCGCCGCGGCGAGGCGCTCCCCCTCCTCCACGCTGCGCGCAGAGTTGAAGACCACCGTGTCGCCCCGGCCGGCGAAACGCAGGGCCGTCGCGCGTCCGATGCCGCTCGTCGAGCCCGTCACGAGAACGACGCGGCTCACCGCCGCCTCCGAAGACGCCACGAGCCCGCCCAGTGCTGTCCCGGCTCGAGGACGACGACGTCCTTGCCGCTGCGCAGCCCGTCCGGAGGGCAGGTCATCGGCTCGACGGCGATCGACGTCCGTCGTCGCCCGTGCGCGAGCCCGTCACCCGTGTAGACCTGGACGTAGGGGAAGTTGCGATCCATCGACAGCTCGACCGCCCCACCCTCCCGGTCGACGACGCTCACCGTCGCGAGGCCGAAGTCGTCGCGCAGCAGTTCGGTGTAGGTCACGTCCAGCTCGTGCCCACTCACCGACTTCGGAGCGAGGAAGTCGACGGGATGACCCGTCACCGGCAGGATCACGCCCGTCGGGAGTCGGCGATCGTCGACGTCGATGAAGGCCCGAGCCGGCACGCACAACTCGGCCCCCTCGATCGTGGGCGTCGTGACGGCGAGGTAGGGGTGGAACCCCACGCCGAAGGGAATGGGGACCTCGTCGCGGTTGGTCACCGTGGTGGTGACGGTGAGCCCGAGCGACCCCAGGTGGTAGGCGACGGCCAGTTCCGTGGCAAAGGGGTACGAGGGCGAGGGGTGCAGCAACAGTGAGAGCACGCAGCGGTTCTGGTTGACCGACTCAATACGGAACGGCCGCCACCGCACGAGACCGTGGAGCGCGGTGCGGCCCGCGACGTCGTCCACGATCGGCTCCGCCTCCCGTTCCGAGAAGCCCCACGGCTCGGCACCGATCCGGTTGGGCCACGGGAAGAGGACCTGCCCATGGGCGCCCGACGGCACCTCGTCCGCCGCGAATCCCTCCACGACCGGGACGCCCGACTGCACGTACGTGCGCAGCGTCGCCCCGACCTCGGTGACGACGGCCCGCTGGTCGCCGTGGGCAATCGCGATCTGTTCACCCGACGGGAGCATTCGTCGCGTCCCTTCTCACTGTTAGGTAACCCCGGACCGTTATCGTACGACGTATGCGCCTGCTGCTCACGAACGATGACGGCGTGGGCGCGCCGGGACTGGCCACGCTGGCTCGGGCGGTCGTTCGCTGGATCGACGCCGCGCCGGACGGCGAGACGCGCGAGGCCGTCATCGTCGCGCCCCTCACCAACCACTCCGGGATGTCGGCCGCCGTGGGCGACGTCTTCGAGCGCCCCTCCATCCCCTACCGGCGCCACTACATCTCCGGAGCCGAGTCGATCCCGACCTACGGCCTGGACGCCCCTCCAGCCCTCTGCGCGCTCGTCGGCTCGCTCGGGAGCCTCGGCGTCGCACCCGACCTGGTGATCTCGGGCATCAACGCGGGGGCGAACGTCGGCCGCAGCGTGCTGCACTCCGGCACGGTCGGGGCAGTCCTCACCGCGGCCCAGCTCGGTCTCTCGGGCCTCGCCGTCTCCATCCAGTGGGGTGAGGAGATCCACTTCGAGACAGCGGCGAACGTCGCCATGGAGGTCGTCGAGGGGCTGCTCGCGGCACCGTCGCGAACCTTGTTCAACCTGAACGTCCCCAATCTCCCCACGGCTCAACTGCGCGGCGTGCGACGGGGGCGTATCTCCATGGCCGGGGTCGTGAAGTCGGCGGGCCCACTCGCCGGAGGCGAACCCCTCGCCGAGGAGGGCGAGCTGACCCTGCGCGTCGGAGCGGCGAGCCCGGAGATCGGCGACGTCAGCGACGAGGCGGCGGACGAGGACGGCGCCCTGATCACGGCGGGCTACGCGTCGCTCACCCCACTGCGCGGACCCCACGAGGAATCGGACCCCGGACTCGACGCGGCCGTCTCCGACGCCCTGCGCGCGATCGACCGGCACCTCGGCCGGGCCCGCTAGTCCTCGGCACCGCCGCGGCGCTCGCGCTTCAGCCGCGAGCGCGCCCTCTTCGCCTCGACCCGGCGCTGCGCGGAGGCTCGCGTCGGCCGTGTTGGCCGACGCGGTGGGGCCTCGATGAGCTCGGCGCGCACGCGCCGGACCAGCTGCTCGATGGCCGCCTCACGATTCTGGGACTGGGAGCGGAATCGCGACGCGCTGGAGGTCACCCCATCCCCGAACCGGGCCCGCAGGCGCTCGCGCACGCCGTCGGGGAGTGCAGCGTCGTCGAGGGACCAGGTGATGACCACGCGGGTCCGGGAGCGGTTGGCGTGCTGCCCCCCGGGCCCCCCGGAGGTCGTCACCCGCTCCGTGAGGTCGTCGATGCGGAGATGGACACCCGGTGCGATCAGCGGATCGACCGTCACGCCGTCACGCTAACCCCCCGCGGTGGCCCCCGTAAGATTGGGGAGGAAGCGAGGCGATATGTCGACAATCCCGCACGTCATCAATGGAGAGCGCCACGAGGCACCGGGGACCCTCCCGGTCTTCAACCCGGCCACGGGCGAGATCACGGGGCACGTCCCCGTTCCCGACGCTGCGTTCGTCGACGACGTGATCGCGGGGGCTCGTCGGGCGGCCGCCACGTGGAGTCGATCCACGCTGTCGGAGCGGACGAACATCCTGTTCACGCTGCGTCACCTCATCGTCGAGCACACCGACGAGCTGGCCCGACTCATCACCGCGGAGCACGGCAAGACCCTCGCCGACGCGCGTGGTGAGATCGCCCGGGGCCTCGAGAACGTGGAGTACGCGTGCGGGCTGAACGAGCTGCTGAAGGGATCCTTCTCTCCCCAGGTGGCCACGGGAGTCGACGTCCACTCGTTGCGCGAGCCCGTCGGCGTGGTCGCCGCGATCACCCCCTTCAACTTCCCGATCATGGTGCCGCTGTGGATGACGGCGAACGCGCTGGCCACGGGCAACGTGGTCATCCTGAAGCCCTCCGAGCGGGACCCGTCGGTCTCGGTCCGGGTCGCCGAGCTCATGAAGGAGGCCGGACTGCCCGACGGCGTGTTCACGGTCCTCCAGGGCGACGCCTCGACCGTGAACCAGCTGCTCGAGCATCCCGGGATCGACGCGATCAGCTTCGTCGGATCGACGCCGGTGGCCCGGCACGTCTACCGGACGGCGACGACGGCCGGCAAGCGGGCCCAGGCCCTCGGCGGAGCGAAGAACCACATGGTGGTGATGCCCGACGCCGATCTTGACGTGGCCGCGGACGCCGCCATCAACGCCGGCTACGGATCGGCCGGTGAGCGCTGCATGGCGATCAGCGTCGTGGTGGCCGTGGGCGACGTGGGCGACCGCCTCGTGCCCAAGATCACCGAGCGCCTGGACCGGCTGGTCGTCGGCCCCGGTGACGATCCCCGCAGCGACTTCGGTCCGCTCATCACGGCCGCCCACCGCGACCGAGTCGCGGGCTACGTGGCGCGCGCCAGCGAGGACGGCTTCACCGTCGTGCGCGACGGGACGACCGTCGACCTCGGACCGGGCTTCTTCCTCGGGCCGTGCCTCATCGACCGCGTCCGCCCCGGCACCCCGGCCTACGACGACGAGATCTTCGGTCCCGTCCTCGCCGTCGTGCGCGTCGAGACCTACGCCGACGCCGTGGCCCTGATCAACGCGAACCCCTACGGAAACGGCACCGCCATCTTCACTCGGGACGGCAACACCGCGCGCCACTTCACCCGTGACGTCACCGTGGGGATGATCGGCGTCAACGTCCCGATCCCGGTGCCGGTCGCCTCCTACTCGTTCGGTGGCTGGAAGGACTCGCTGTTCGGCCACGCGCACATGTACGGGCCCGAGGGCATCGCCTTCTACACCCGGGCGAAGGTCGTCACGACGCGTTGGCCGCAGCCGTCCGAGTCCCAGATCGACCTCGGATTCCCAACGACGCGATAGCCGTGAGCGGCCTCGCGCACTGGCTCTACCTGGGGCTGCGCGAAGCAGCCGCCATGGTCTGGATGACGTGGTGGCCACTGGTCCTCGGTTTCACACTCTCGGGACTCGTTCAGAGCTTCCTGCCGCGTGACGGGCTTCGGGCCCAGCTCGGCCGTACCTCGCCCCGCACCGCCCTGACGGCCTCGGCGCTGGGGATCATCTCGTCCTCGTGCAGCTACGCCGCGAGCGCCATGTCGCGCGCGCTCTTCGCGCGAGGCGCCTCGTGGACGAACTCGTTGATCTTCATGATCGCCTCGACCAACCTGGTCATCGAGCTCGGGATCGTCCTCTACATCCTCCTCGGCTGGCAGTTCCTCGCGGCCCAGCTGGTCGGCGGGGTGATCATGGTGATCGGACTCGCCGCCCTGACCGGGGTCGTCTACAACGCCCGCTCGCAGGCGGCCATGCGCGAGCGCGTCCTCGAGGACGCTCCCCCGCCGGCCATGCCGGCCTGCTCGACGTGGCGCGAGCGCCTGGCGACCCGCCGCCACTACCGCCTGGCGGCCCGCTACACGATCGGCGACTTCACCATGCTGCGCAAGGAGCTCGGCGCGGGCTTCCTCATAGCGGGCTTCCTCACCGTGCACGTCTCCAACGACGCCTGGAGTCACCTCTTCATCACCGGGCACGGTTGGTTGACGGTCGTGGAGAACGCCGTGATCGCCCCACTGTTGGCCGTCATCTCGTTCGTGTGCTCGGTGGGCAACATCCCCCTCGCGGCTGCCTTGTGGGCCCACGGGGTCGCCTTCGGAGGCGTGATCGCCTTCATCTTCGCGGACCTCGTGACCCTGCCACTGCTGCTCATCTACCGCCGCTTCTACGGCACCGGGATGGCCCTGCGACTCTTCGGACTGCTCTGGGTAGTCATGAGCGCCGGCGGGCTCGTCGTCGAGGTGCTCTTCCGCCAACTGCACCTCATCCCCGGCGCTCGGCACTCCGCCGCCCTCAGCGGGCACTTCCCCCTCGGCTCGACGCTCGTCCTCAACGTCCTCGCCACCGTCGTCGTCGTCGTGCTCATCGTCCTCTCCCGCGGTCGTGAGGAGGGCGAGGAGGTCGCGATCGACCCCATCTGCGGCATGAACGTCGACGTCACGGCCCCGGTGGCCGTCCGCTACCGCGACGGCCAGACCGTCTACTTCTGCTCGGTGCGCTGCGCCGAGCGCTTCGACAAGGGAGAGGAGCCCACCATGATGAACGAGGACCCGAACGGCGACGCCGTCGATCCGATCTGCGAGATGAGAGTCGACTCGGCGACCGCCCTGTCGGCCGTGGGCGCCGACGGGGTCACCCACTACTTCTGCGGGGAGGGGTGCCGGAGGGCCTTCCTGAAGCTCGACGCCATGGAGTCGGGCACTCCCATGCGCGGGGACGTGAACGGCGACGCCGTCGATCCGATTTGCGAGATGCGCGTCGACTCGGCAACCGCCCTGTCGGCCGTGGGCGCCGACGGGGTCACCCACTACTTCTGCGGGGAGGGGTGCCGGAGGACCTACCTCGCCCTCCACGGCACGCCCTCGTGAGCCGCGCGCGCGAGCGGACGACGGTGCGCGCCTACGGCGTGCTGGTCGAGAGTGAGCACGTCCTGCTCGTGCGCTCGAGCAACCCCGAGCACGTCCCGCCCCTGTGGTGGCTCCCCGGGGGCGGGATCGAGTTCGGGGAGACCCCCCACGAGACACTCCTTCGCGAGTTCCGCGAGGAGACCGGGCTCGACATCCGCGAGCCCGAACTCCTCGGGGTGACCAGCGACCTTCGCCGGCGACCGAACGGGGATCGCCTTCACACCGTGCGCATCATCTATCGCGTCGCTCGCGACGGCGGCGTCCTGCGCCACGAGGCCCACGGCACGACCGATCGCGCTCAGTGGTTCCCTCTCCTCGAGATCGTCGACCTCAACCTCGCCGCCTTCGCCCGCGAGGCGCTCGAGGGCCTCTACGCGAAGTAGAGCCCGGCCAGGTCGCGCTTGAGGACCTTGCCGGCCGCGTTGCGCGGTAGGGGCTCGTCGATCACCGCGACCCTCGTCGGCACTTTGAAGGCGGCGAGGCGATCGGCGAGGTGGTCCCGCAGGGCCTCCGAGCTCAGCTCCATCCCGGCCTTGCGCACGATGACCGCCGCCACCTCCTCGCCGAGGCGCTCGTGGGGAACCCCGAGCACCGCCGCCTCGTAGACGGCCGACATCTCGTAGATGGCCGCCTCGACCTCGGCCGAGTAGACGTTCTCACCCGCGCGCAGGATCATGTCCTTCTTGCGGTCCTCGATGTACAGGTAGCCCTCGGCGTCGGCCCGACCCACGTCGCCGGTGCGCAGCCAGCCCTTCACGATCGTGGCCGCCGTCGACTCCGGCTGGCGCCAGTAGCCGCGGATGAGCGTCGGTGACTTCAGCCAAATCTCACCGCGTTCCCCGACGGGTAGGTCGCGTCCCTCGTCGTCGCGGATCGCCACGTCCAGCACGGCCGTGCGCACCCGGCCCGTCGAGGACGGGTGCGTCACGTAGTCCTCGCCGTAGTTGCCCGGACCGTAGGCGTTGGTCTCGGTCATTCCGTAGCCGAGCTGGGGGCGCCCCCGCGTGAAGCTGGACTCGACGCGGGCCACCAGGGTCGGGGGCGCTGGCGCCCCGCCGCCCCCGATCGAGACGAGTGACGACGTGTCGAACTCCGAGAACCGGGGGTGCTCGAGGAGATCCCAGGCCTGGGTCGGGACCCCGACGAAGCTCGTCACGCGATGACGGTCGATAAGGCTCAGGGCCCGCTCGGGATCCCAGCGGTACATCATCACGAGCTTGAAGTGCCACGCGACGCAACTCATCATGACGGGGATGCATCCGGTCACGTGGAAGAGCGGGACGATGAGGATGAAGCACGGCGCGAGGCCCGACCCCTCCTCGCCCGGATCGCGACGCGCCTCGATCACGGCGGTGTTCGAGGCGAAGGCGATGATGGCCTGGCTGACGGCTCGGTGGGTCGAGACCGCCCCCTTGGGCCGCCCCGTCGTTCCCGACGTGTAGAGGATCGTCGCGTCGAGGTCCCCGTGGAGATCGGCGGGAGGCATCGGACGACCCGCGACGACCACGCGACTCCATCGCTCGACGCCCGGCGGAGGGGGTTGGAGCTGGTCGAGACGCACCCCGAGCATGGCCACTCCCCGCGCGCGGCACGTCGCGTGGGCTCGACTGAGTCGCTCCTGGTCGGCGATGAGCAGCGTGAGTCCGGCGTCCTCGATCGCGTAAGCCATCTCGTCCTCGGTCCACCACGCGTTCAGCGAGACCGAGACCGCGCCGATCGAGACGATGGCCCCGAAGCTCACGATCCACTCGGGGAGGTTGCGCATCGCGATGCCCACCCGATCACCGGGCTTGACGCCGACGTGAGCGACGAGGGCGTCGGCCAGCGCCGAGATCTCCTGGTGAACGCGGTCGAACGTCCACTCCTCGTCTTCGTAGACGAGGAAGGTCCGATCGTCGCCGGCCAGCTGCTCGAAGTACGAGCGCAGCGTCTCGGGCGCGTTCACGAACTCGCGATTGACCACGCCGCCACGCTCGACGTCCGCCACCTCGAACATCTGACCCGGCGCGGTCACGGCCGCGATCGCCTCGGTCATCGACAGTCCCACGGATACCCCCTCCGTTGGGCCTCATCCTAACGACGGCGTGCGGGCGAACGGGATTGGTAGAACGGGTGGGTGCGCTCGGCTCCCCCCTACCTCCCGGTGACGGACGGACTGCGGCTGCGGGTGCGGGTGGTCCCGGGCTCCCGCGAGCGTTCGATCGAGGCCGAGGAGGACGGACTCGTCGTGCGGGTGCGGGCCCGGGCCGTCGAGGGCGCCGCGACCTCCGAGGCCTGCTCGCTCATCGCGCTCGCCTTCGGGGTACGCCCCAGCGCCGTGCGCTGTCTACGGGGAGCGACGTCGCGCCACAAGACCCTCGGCATCGTGGGCGACCCCGGCGCGCTCTCCCAACGCGCGGAGAGCCTTCGCGACCTCGGCTACGCCGGCTGAGCTCCCGGACCGCGCAGCAGGGCGCGCGCAGCCGCGCGCTCCACGGTCTCGCGCAGGTGCACCAGGGTCGCGAGCAGGTCGTCGCGGGCCTGTGACGCCTCGCGACTCAATCCCTCGAGCGCCGTCACGTCCCAGAGCTCGAGCACCGGCTCGAGGACGTCGCGGACGAAGTGGCCCAGCCCGTAGATGCCCTCGCGCGCGATCCGCACGGCGTGACGGGTGAACTGCGGGATGCCCACGCCGGGCATCTCGAAGGTGGCCACCTGCCGCGAGAGGGCGCGCGTCATGGCGGAGGGGTCGACGGCGAAGGCGGCCGTGCCGAGGTCGCGGTAGAAGAGGAAGTGCTTCGTCTCGTCGCCGGCGACGAGGCCCAGCACCGCCCGACCCGCGCGATCCTCCTTCGGCAGGCGAGCGGCTGTGTTGCGGTGCGCGATCTGAGTCGCCTTCTCCTGCAGGGTCACGTAACAGACGAGGTCGGCCAGCGAGGCCGGCTCGGGAACGTGCGCCCCCGCCATCTGAGCCCGGCGGCCCTCCTCGAGCGCGACGGGATCCAGGCAGCGCGAGACGTGCGCCCAGTCCCGCATCACCATCGAGTGACGGTTCTCCTCGCTCGTCCACTGCTGAGTCCAGTCCCGCAACGGGTGGCCGTGGGGGGCGTGGCGCAGGATGGAGGTCGTGTAGTAGGGCAGGTTGTCCTCGGTCAGCAGGTTCACGTAGATCGAGCTGCGCACGCCGTCGGGCAGGGGGTAGTCCTCGGGGCTCCAGGGACGGTCGCGAAAGCTCTCCCCCTCACCCCAGGCGATCTGCTCGTGGGGCATCCAGTCCCGGGGGCTCTCGAGGTGTCGGTCGAGGAGGCGTGCCACGTCGTCGCGTAGCGCGTCGTAGAGGGTTTCGTCACCCGTCGTCTCACTGTCCACGGGATCTCCTTCAGCGCAGTCACGACATCGTAACCACCCGCTGAACTCTTGTCACCTCATCGCAACCCACGGAGCCACCCCCGGGCGTAGGCTGATCGGCTCGTGAAAATCCTGGACACCCTTCTCCCCGCCGACTTTCGGCAGTCGTTGCGGGGCCCCCTGCGCATCTACTACGGAGCCACCCTGCTGAACGCCGTGGGCAACGGACTCACCCTCTCGTTCATGGTCGTCTACCTGCACAACGTCCGCCACTTCACGACCGGCTTCGCCACCCTGCTGCTCGCCGGAGCCGCCGTCGCCAGTCTCGCCGTGGGCCCGCTCTGGGGAACCCTGGTGGACCACGTCGGCCCGTGGCGAGTGGCGCTCGCCGGCTTCGCCATGAATGGAGCCGTCCTCGGGTGGTGGGCGACGGTCCACACCCACGGTGAGGCGATCGCCTGTGGCCTCACGATGGCGGCCCTGGGCGGAGCCCAGTGGGGTCCGGGGATGGTCCTGCTCGCGCGGATCGCCGGTCCGGAGCAGCGGGCCCGTGCCTTCGGGATGAACTTCATGCTCCTCAACTTCGGCATCGGCCTCGGGAGCCTCGTATCGGCCACGATCGTGAACCTGCGCCACCCCGCGACGTTCACCCTCCTCTACCTCATCGACGGCGCCGTGACGCTCGTCGCCGGCGCCTTCATCATCCCGCTGCGGGCCCACGGGCAGGCCGTCCGCGACGAGCACCACGATGACGAGGCCCGCGGATGGGGCGTCGTCATCCGAGATCGTCGGCTCGTGCGCTACGTCGTCGCCGCTCTGGTCTTGATGATCGGCGGCTACGGCTCCCAGGAAGCCGGATTCAGCCTCTTCGTCGTGAACGACGTCCATCTCTCGGTCCACGCGATCGGACTGATCTTCTTCTTCAACACCACGACGATCGTCCTCGGACAGTTGGGCACTCTGCACCTCGTGACCGGCAAGAGCCGCACCCGAGTCCTCGCCGCCGTCGGGGTCCTCTGGTTCCTCTTCTGGGTGATCCTCGCCGTGACCCTGGCCGTCCCGGCCGGACTCGCCGTGGCCTCACTCTGTGCGGCGATGGTGGTGTTCGCCATCGGCGAGACGATGTTGCAGCCGGTCGGCCAAGCCCTCGTCAACGACATCGCCCCCGAGCACCTGCGCGGCCGCTACAACGCCGCGGCCGGCACGACGTGGAGCCTGTCGAGCGTCGTGGCGCCCCTGCTCACCGCCCTCTACTTCAGCCGAGGCCTCGGCAACTGGTGGCCGCTGTCGACCGGCATCACGGCCCTCGTCGGCTCGGCGATGATGCTCGGACTACGACGGCGCCTGACGCCGGCGGAGGACGGGCGCGAACTCGCCCCGGCCATCGACTAGACCCACAGGACCCGATCGGCCGCGAGCACGCGGTCACCCAACTCATCCATCGAGCTGCGTGCCACCCCGTCGCTCAGGTCGTCGAGTCCGAGTCCTCGGGTATCGATGCACGTCCCGCAGACGAGGACCCGACCGCCCTTCACCCCGACGCCCTTGAGGATCCGCTCGACGTTGTAGTAGCCGTCGGGGGTCGTCTGGCCCCGCTTCGCCGCGAGGACGGCGTCGCCCATGAGAAAGACGGTGATCTCGAGGTCGCCGTCGCGACGACCGAGGTTGCCCGCGAGCCGCAGAGCGTTGTAGGTTCGCTCGCTGCCGTAGGGCGGGTCGTTCAGGACGATCAGCACCTTCATCGGGACCTCCCCGCGTCGCGCCCTCTCGCCCCCGAATCTACTGACGCGTCGGGGTCGGAGCCGCGGGCCCGCGACGGGCGACCAACGCCGCGAGGACCTCCCAGGCTGCCGCGGGGTCGCCCCCGGGGTCGCTCACCCCGAGGCGGTCGACGCGCGACCCCCATCGCGCGAGCAGATCGTCGGCGACGGACGTGGCGGGACCGACCGTCGCCACCTGCTCGAGGAAGTCATCGGGGACGAGCCGCCCCATCTCCCCCCAGCGACCCCGCACCGCGTGACGGCCGAGCGCGTCGCCCAGGTCTCCGAGACCGGCCACCTCGAGCACGCCCCGGTAGGCGGGCGTCGAGGCGTAGAAGGCCACCTGGTCCCGGACGGCCCGCGCCGCGCTCTCGCCCTCGCCGACGCCGACGAGGGCCGAGAGGGACACCTCGAAGTCGGCGCGTTCCCTCTCGCGCCGCGCGAAGCCTCGCTCCAGGGCGGGTCGGGTCACCTCGTCGAGGTAGCGAGCCGTGGTGAAGGGGTGGACGAGGAGTCCGTCCGCGACCTCACCCGCGACCTCGGTCATCGCGGGCCCCACGGCCGCCACGAAGACCCGGGGGGCGCCGAAGGAGTGCGGTGCCGGTCGAAAGAACGGGGGCATCAACGTCAGTCGGTAGAACTCGCCACGGAAGTTGAGGGGACGATCGTCGCTCCAGTTCGCCCAGATGGCGCGCAGCGCCGCCACGTACTCCCTCATCCGTGCGGCGGGCTGGGACCAGGGCATCGCGTAGCGACGTTCGATGTGGGCGCGCACCTGACTGCCGAGTCCCAGGACGAGTCGCCCGCCACTCAGCTCCTGGACGTCGTTCGCCAACATGGCGGTGTTCATCGGGCTGCGCCCGAAGGCGACGAGCACACTGGTGCCGAGGGTGAGAGACGAGCTTGCTCGCGCCGCGCCCGCGAGGGTCAGCAGGGGGTCGTGCCCGATCTCCGACGCCCAGGCGCCGTCGAGACCGAGGGACTCGATCGCGCGAGCACCGTCGCCCGGGAAGTCGAGCGTGGCGTCAAGTTTCACGAGCCGCACACTACCGAAGGGTAAGGACGATGACCGACCCGACGGAGGTCCTGGTGAACCAACCATCTAGAATGACCAGACGTCACCCGCGCCGACCTCGACCGCCGTGGGTTCGGACCGAAGGATGAGATGAGCGAGCGGACGCGTAGCGCGAAGAAGGGATCCCCCTCGGCCGACGGGAGCGTACCGTCGGGCCTGACCGACGACGAGGGGCGACGCCTGCTCGACTTCTACCGCCGCATGGTCATCATCCGTCGCTTCGAGGAACGGGCGGCCCGCGGCTACACCCAGGCCCTCATCGGGGGCTACTGCCACCTCAACCTGGGCGAGGAGGCGGCGGTCGTCGGCCTCGTCGCCGCGCTCGAGGACCGCGACTACCTCTTCACCAACTACCGCGAGCACGGCTACGCCATCGAGCGAGGGATCTCGCCCGAGCGCGTCATGGCCGAACTCTACGGGCGCGTCGACGGGGTCTCGAAGGGTTGGGGAGGCTCGATGCACCTCTTCGACGTCGACCATCGCCTCCTCGGTGGCTACGGCATCGTCGGCGGCCAGCTCCCGCTCGCGACCGGGGCGGCCCTCGCCATCTCGTATCGCGGCAGCGACGAGGTCGTGATGTGCACCATGGGAGACGGGACGACCAACATCGGGGCGTTCCACGAATCGCTCAACCTGGCCGCCCTGTGGCACCTTCCCATCGTCTACGTCATCATCAACAACCGGCTCGGCATGGGTACGACAGTCGAGAAGTCCTCGGCCGAGCCCGAGCTCGCTCGTCGCGCCGCCAGCTACCGCATGGCCTCGGCGCGCGTCGACGGCCTGGACCCCCTGGCCACCTACGAGGCGACGCGTTCGGCGGTCGCGGCGGCACGAGCCGGTGCGCCGTTCCTGCTCGAGGTCGTGAGCGAGCGCCTGCGCGGCCACTCGGTCGTCGACCCGGCGAAGTACCGCACGGCCGAGGAGGTCGAGGCCCTCACCAGTCACGACCCCATCCACACGGTGGGAGCCCGCCTCATGGTCGAGGGACTGCTCGACGCCGAGGGGCTCGCCGCCCTCGACGAGGAGGCCAAGGCGATCGCGGAGCGAGCCTCGGCCTTCGCGGAGGCGAGTCCGCACCCCGACCCCTCGACCCTCTTCGACTACACGTACGCGACGCCCGTCGCGAACGATCTGCACCGACTTCCCGGCGAGCCCCTCTTCGCGGCTCGCCCCCGACCCACGGAGGTGGCGTGATGGCCGTGATGACCTTCCGCCAGGCTCTGCACGACACCTTGCGCGACGAGATGCACCGCGACGAGAACGTCGTTCTCATGGGCGAGGAGATCGGCGTCTTCGAGGGCTCCTACAAGATCACCGCGGGTCTGCTCCCGGAGTTCGGCGAGCGTCGGGTGCGCGACACGCCGATCGCCGAAGAGGGCTTCACCGGAGCGGCGATCGGCGCCGCGATGCTGGGTCTGCGACCCGTGGTGGAGATCATGACGATCAACTTCTCCCTGCTCGCGCTCGACCAGATCGTCAACCACGCCGCCAAGATCTACGGGATGTTCGGTGGACAGGCCCGTGTGCCACTGGTGATCCGGACTCCGGGCGGCGGCGGACAGCAGCTCGGCGCGACCCACTCGCAGAACATCGAGCTCTACTACGCCTTCGTCCCGGGAATGAAGGTCGTCGCGCCGTCGACGCCGGCCGACGCGAAGGCCCTCCTGCTCGCCGCGATCCGCGATGACGACCCGGTCCTCTTCCTCGAGAACCTGGCCCTCTACAACACGAAGGGCGACGTCCCCGATGGCGATACGCCCGCCGAGATCGGCCGAGCCGCGATCACCCGTCGTGGCAGCGACCTCACGCTGATCGGCTATTCGCGAACCGCGTTCGTCGCGAACCAGGTCGCCCAGGAACTCGCCGAGACCGAGGGACTCGACATCGAGGTCGTCGACTTGCGCAGCCTGCGTCCGCTCGACCGCGCGACGATCGTCGAGTCGGTCAAGCGCACCAGTTGCGCCGTCGTACTCGAGGACGACTGGCTGACCTACGGCATTGGCGCTGAGGTCGCCGCCACCATCTCGGACGGGGCCTTCGACTACCTCGACGCCCCGGTGCGTCGCGTGGCGATGGCCGAGGTCCCGCTCCCCTATTCGAAGGTCCTGGAGACCGCGGCACTGCCCTCGCACGAGGACGTGATCAACGCCGTCTACCAGACCCTGGACGCCGTCGGCCGCCGTCGGCCGGCCGCGCGGAGGTAACCCGATGATCGAGATCACCATGCCCCGACTCTCCGACACGATGGAGGAGGGGGCTATCTCGGCGTGGCGCAAGCGTCCCGGGGACCACGTCGAGCCCGGTGAGGTCCTCGTCGAGATCGAGACCGACAAGGCCACGATGGAGTACGAGGCCTACGACGCGGGAACCCTGGCGGCCGTGCTCGTACGCGAGGGCGATACCGTGCCCATCGGCACGCCCATCGCGCTCCTCGACGACGGCCGGGCGGGCGGCTCGGTCGTCGCCACCGCGGAGATGGCCACCGAGCCGGAGTCGGTGACGGCCGACGCGGCTCGCCCCGCACCGGTCCCGGCCGCCCCCGCCACTCCGACGGCGAGCGCCCCGGCCATGAGCGACGCCGAACTCGACGCTCGCACCGCCTCGCCGCTCGTGCGCCGACTCGCACGCGAGCACCACCTCGACCTGCGCGCCGTCACCGGTACCGGGCCCGGCGGTCGCATCATCCGCAGCGACATCGAGGAGCTCCTCGCCGCGAGTGCGGCCACCACCTCGGTGGCGACCGCCGCCGCCCCCCCCGGTTCGCCCCGCCCGTCTGTCCAGGTCGCCTCGGCCGAGGAGAAGCGCGGCAGCCGCACCGTCCCGATGAACAACCCGCGCCGGGTGATCGCCCGACGCCTCGGAGAGAGCGCGCGCACCATCCCGCACTTCTTCGTGACGGCCGTCGCCGACGTCGAGGACCTCGTCCGCCTACGGACCGAGATGAACGCGCACCTCATCGCGACGGGTCAGCCGAAGATCAGCCTGAACGACCTCGTCATCCGCGCCGTCGCCCTGGCCCTGCGGTCTCACCCCGAGGTCAACGCCTCCTACGTCGGTGACGACAGCCCCACGATGCTGATCCACGAGCGAATCAACATCGGCATGGCCGTGGCGTCGGACAACGGTCTCGTGGTGCCGGTCATCATGGACGCCGACGAGATGTCCCTCGTGCAGATCTCGGCCCGGGCCCGAGAGTTGGCGGCCCTGGCGGACGCGAAGCGCTTGACCATCGACCACATGTCGGGCGGGACCTTCACGATCTCGAACCTCGGGATGTTCGGCGTAGAGCAGTTCACCGCCATCATCAACCCTCCCGAGGGGGCGATCCTGGCCGTCGGCTCCACGTTCCGCGAGCCGGTGGCGGTGGGCGACGAGATCGTCCTGCACCACCGAATGCGCTTCACGATGTCGTCCGACCACCGGATCATCGACGGGGCGCTCGCGGCCCAGTTCCTGCAGACTCTGAGCGGGATCCTGGAACACCCCTACTCGCTCGTCCTGTAGCGGTCCTAGAGATCGCTCGCCGCAACCAGACCGTCGAGGACGGCCTCCTCGACGGTGCGTGGCGCGCGACAGTCGCCCACCACGATCGGGGCCCGGTCCCGCTTCCGTAGGGCCTCCGCGAGAGCCGAGTCGGGGGTGCCTCCGGCCGCCACCACCACGCCGTTCACGTCCGCGACGAGGACCGGGTTGCCGGTGAGGACGCTCTCGAGGTACGCCGTGTCCTCGTCGACCCCGCCGAGCCGCAGGAGGGCTCGAGTGACGACCCCCTCACGCTCGAGGGCGACCAGCTGACCGTCGCGCACGTACTGCTGCAGTCGGTCACCCGCCGCGTAGCCGGTCACCGCCAAGGTCACGCGCCGCCCGGCGCGGGCCAGCAAGCGCGCCACGCCAAGACCCGTCCAGTCCCCGCGAGAGTCCGCGACGAGGACGTGCCCCGTCGGTGCCGATTCGAGGTCGCGCACGACCGACCAGGCGTCGACGACCCGGGGACTCCCCCGCCGCTCGACCGGCGGCGTGTAGGGCTGAGCTCCGGTCGCGACGACGACCACGTCCGGATCGTCCCGCTCGACGAGGTCGACGTCGACCCGCTGACCGGTGACGATCTCGACGCCGGCCCGCTGCGCCTCGCGACGGAGGTTGTCGGCGACGCCCCCGAACTCGTCGCGGCCGGGCAGTTGCTCGGCGAGCAGCACCTGGCCGCCGACCCGGCGGCTCGCCTCGTACAGACGCACCTCGTGACCTCGCGCCGCGGCCACGGCGGCCGCCTTCAACCCCGCCGGACCGCCCCCGACGACCAGTACTCGCCGGGGTGCCGGAGACCGCACGACCGCGCCGTAGCGACGCTCCCGTCCCGTCTCCGGACGTTGGATGCACGAGATGGCGTGTCCCTGGTGAAAGTGGCCGATGCACGCCTGATTGCACCCCACGCACGCCCGGATCTCGTCGAGCTCGCCGGCGACCGCACGACGCGGCATCTCCGGATCGCAGATGAGAGCGCGAGTCATCACGCAGGCGTCCGCCTGACCGCTCGCGATGATGCGCTCGGCCTCCTGGGGCTGGTTGATACGTCCGGCGACCAGGATCGGGACGTCGATCCTCGCCCGTAGCCGCGCCGCCGCCGGCGCCACGTAGCCGTTGGCGAAGCCCATATCGGGAGCGATGTGGTCGGATCCCCCGAGGGTTGCCGAGGTTCCCGTCGTGACGCTCACGTAGTCGAGAGCCCCCCGTGCCGCGAGCGCGGCCACGGCATCGGTGGCCTCCTCGATGTCGAGTCCCGCAGGGTCGTGCTCGTCGAGTGAGATCCGCAGCCCCACGGCCGCCGCGGGCCCGGCGCCCGCCCGTACGGCGTCCATCACCTCGTCGAGGAAGCGGCGACGGTTCTCGCGCGACCCGCCGTAGTCGTCGTCACGACGATTGGCGTGGGAACTGAGGAACTGCGCCGGTAGATAGCCGTGGCTCGCGACGACCTCCACCCCGTCGAGACCTGCCCGCACCAGACGCGTGGCGGCCGCGCCGTAGCCAGCGACGATCTCCTCGATCTCCTCGAGTCCCAGGGCGCGGGGCATCACCCGGAACCGCTCCGTCGGAACGGCGGAGGGGGCGACCGCGACGGGTGCCGAGCCGTCGCTCGACTCCATCACCTCGCGACCGGGGTGGAACAGTTGCCCGAGCAGCACCGTGCCGAACGGGTGGACGGCTGCGGCGAGGTCGCGGTACCCCGGGACGCACTCGTCGCTCGTCGCCATCAGGACGTGACTGGTGTAGCGAGCGGTCTCGTGGACACCCGCCACCTGAACGACGATGCATCCCACGCCACCTCGCGCGCGCGCCTCGTGATAGGCGATCAACTGATCGGTCACGAGCCCCCCCCTCGACCATCACGGTGTCGTGACCCGACGAGACGATTCGGTTCGGCGCCTCTACGGGTCCCAGCCGGAGGGGACGGAAGAGGTGGGGGAACCACGCGGGGGCCACGTCGCTCACTGCGCCACCTGTTCGCCGTGCCCCGCCACCCCAGCGAAACTATCCGAGACGACCTCGGCACCACGCCGGGGCGCGACCGAGCGACTCGAGGAGGTCCGTCGCCGGAGTGCGGGCTCTCGTGTGGACACGGACGTGACGGAGGTCGAGGGACCGTCGACGTGCCAGCTGGCGGAAGGTCGCGCACGGGGGCGTCGAGCAACGGCACTCGTCGCGAGCCAGCGTCTCTATCTCGTCAGCGACGGGGTGCGTGCTCATCCCCGGACCGAGTCCCTTTCCCTACGTTGACGAGGTGCCCTTCGCTGGCGGGAACGACGGTTCGGTGATTGGGAGGGCGTCACCATCGACGATCTGTCGCGCCGCCGTCACCCGTGACGGTGGTCACCGTTAGGTGCTCGTCGCGACGTCCGGCGGGGCCCACGGCCCCTCTGGGGCCTTCGCCGCGGACACATCACCATGATCTCTCGTGCGTCGGGCGCCCCGCGTCGACGTCGTTGCCGCGGAAGGTACGCCTCCCGACGGGATACGCCGGACGCGGCACGTCGGGAGTCCCCATTCCCATCGATGTCACTTCATGGGATTCCGGCGTGTCGCCTGATGAGAGTTCACATCAGCTGTGAACTTGCACGGAATGTCACCGGGAAATTTCATCTGGTGACATGAGAGAAAACGGTCGGGACGGACCATCCTTCTCGGCTATGGGACATCGGCTTCATCAATCGGCATGCCGCACACCTGACACCAACGTTGACGGCAGCATTGCTCAGGTCGGGCCCGATGAATATCTCTCAGGTCGTGGCATGGGCTCGCCACTCACGTGACCTTCGCCGACACCGTCATCGGTTGAAGGTTGGTCAGCGCCAGAGAGAGGGCTTGGGCGTCGGGCGGTTCGCGACGGGTCGGCGGTCGTTGTACAGGACGTGTTTGACCCGTCGATCGGAACCCGTGCGGATCTCGCCGGCGCGACTCGTGGGATTGCGGAACTCACCTGACACGGATCACCGGTGGTCGGCCGGCGGTGTCTGGTGCCCGGGCCGCGACGAGACGATGAGTAGCACTCCCACCACACCGATCGAGAGCAGACCCCAGAGCAGTCCGAAGAGGGAGAAGGCTACGAGAAGAGCCCCTGCGACCACGGCGACGATGGACCGCTCACCCGGCGTGCGCCGGGCTAGCCCCAGCGCATCGACGACCGAGAAGGCCAGGGCGGCACCGACGACGGTGAGCGCCAGGTAGACGGAGAGTGGGTCACGCTCGAACAGACTGAGCGCGGGGGGATTGCCCGTGTACGTGGTGTTGTTGATAGTGATGCTGAGAACACCGGCGGGCTCGTTGATGTGGTAGCCGAAGGCCACGACTATCCGTACGAGCGACCACAGCACCGCGCCACCGAGCGGCCACGATCGAGAGCGTGGGAGAGCCTTCACGGGCTACATCGTGCCGGATCGTGTTGCTCGTGCACTTACACCGATCCGAGCGACACTCAGACGTTTGCCTGTGCCCGGCTTCTTCGTCAGAGTGTCACGCGTCACGCGAGACGGCGGCCCTCCGGAGAGGACCGCCGTCGACGTCGATGTCACCAAGTCAAACTTGCGGTGTCACTTCGTGCAAGAACACATGTCACTTAATGAAATCTGGGCCGGTCACCTGGTGCAAGTTCACATCAGCTGCAACCGCTCGTCGTGCCGCAGCTCGCACACACGAAGCACGAGCCCGCCTGCTGCATCACGTTGCCGCACTGGTAACACATCGGCGCGTCGCGAACGTCACGCCGGCGCGTCGGAGTCGGGGCCGTCGGAGCCGCCGCGGTCACTGCCGGAGCCGAGATGGCGGGTGGGGTCGGGGCCTCGAGCAGCGTGGGCTGGGTGTTCACGCCGACCGAAGGAGTCGCTTGCTCGACCACTTCGGGCAGGGTCGGCTGGAGGCGCTCATTGGTCGAGAAGATACCCAACTCCTCACGCTCGCTTGGGTCCAGGTAGTCGAGGGCCAGGCGACGGAAGATGTAGTCGACGAGCGACGTGGCGATCCGCAGATCGGCGTCGTCGGTCATACCCGACGGCTCGAACTTCATATTCACGTACTTGCGTACGTAGGTCGCGAGCGGGACCCCGTGCTGGAGTCCGAGGCTGATCGAGATGGAGAAGGCGTCCATGATCCCCGCGAGGGTCGACCCCTGCTTCGAGACCTTGATGAACACCTCACCCGGACGGCCGTCCTCGTACTCCCCGACCGTGACGTACCCCTCGCAGTCGGCCACGCGGAAGGCGAAGGTCTGGGACACGCGCTTACGCGGCAGACGCTCCCGCACCGCCCCCACCACCACGTGGGAGGCCGTCGTCTTCGCGGCCTCTAGGGCGGCCTCGAGCTTGGCAATCTTTCCGTACAGCTCGGCGTAGTGCGCGTCGTCCTCGACCGCCACGGCACCCGGTGTCACGGTCGCCGACTCCTTCTTCACGGTGGAGAGCGGCTGTCCCACCTTGCAGTTGTCGCGGTAGATGGCGACGGCCTTCAGGCCCAGGCGCCAGGCCTCGAGGTGGAGGTCCTCCACCTCCTCCACCGTGGCGTCCTCCGGCATGTTCACCGTCTTCGAGATCGCCCCGGAGATGAACGGCTGGACGGCGGCCATCATCTTTACGTGCCCCAGGTAGTGGATCACGTTGTCGCCCATCGAGCAGGCGAAGACCGGCAAGTGCTCGGGCTTGAGGGCGGGTGCGCCCACGATCGACTTGTTCTCGTCGATGTAGGCGACGATCGCCGCCGCTTCGTCCTCGCTGTAGCCGAGGGCGTCGAGGGCCCGCGGAATCGTCTGGTTGACGATCGACATGTTCCCGCCGCCCACCAGCTTCTTCATCTTGACGAGTCCCAGGTCCGGCTCGATACCCGTGGTGTCACAGTCCATCAGCAGTCCGATGGTTCCGGTCGGAGCAAGCACCGAGGCCTGGGCGTTACGCACGCCGTAGCGCTCTCCAAGCTCGACGGCCTCCCGCCACGAGTCACGCGCCGCACCCACGAGATTCGTGGGCACCGCCCGATCGTCGATCTCGTCGGCGGCCGCCTGGTGCATGCGCAGGACGCTCAGCATGGGCTCGGCGTTCTCCGCATAGCCCTCGTGGGGCCCGAGACGACCGGCGATCCGGGCACTCGTCACGTAGGCGTGCCCGGTGAGCAGCGCGGATACCGAGGCCGCCCACGCCCGTCCGGCGTCCGAGTCGTACGCGAGGCCCGACGCCATGAGCAGAGCCCCGAGGTTGGCGTAGCCGATGCCCAATTGGCGGAACTTACGCGAGTTTTCACCGATCTTCTCGGTCGGGTAGTCCGCGAAGCCCACGATGATCTCCTGGGCCGTGAAGACGACTTCGACGGCGGCCCGGAAGGCTTCCGTGTCGAACCGTCCGTCGGCCTGAAGGAACTTGAGCAGATTGATGCTCGCGAGGTTGCACGCGGAGTTGTCGATGTGCATGTACTCCGAGCACGGATTCGAGCCGTTGATGCGGGCTGTGTTCGGCGACGTGTGCCACTTGTTGATCGTCGTGTCGAACTGGAGGCCCGGGTCGGCGCACTCCCAGGCGGCCTGGGCGATCTCGTGCCAGATCTGACGAGCCTTCACCGTGGTGATGACCGAGCCGTCCGAACGGGCCGTCAGGTTCCAGTCGCCGTCAGCGAGGACGGCGTGCATGAAGTCGTCGGTGATACGCACGGAGTTGTTGGCGTTCTGGTACTGGATCGAGTTGATGTCCTTGCCGTCGAGGTCCATGTCGAAGCCGGCGTCACGCAGGACGCGGGCCTTCTCCTCCTCGCGGGCCTTGCACCAGATGAACTCCTCCACGTCCGGGTGGTCCACGTCGAGAATGACCATCTTCGCCGCGCGGCGCGTCTTGCCGCCCGACTTGATCGTTCCGGCCGACGCGTCAGCGCCGCGCATGAACGAGACGGGTCCACTCGCCGTGCCGCCCCCCTCCAGGGGCTCAGAGCTCGCACGGATCCGTGACAGGTTGACTCCGGCACCGGAGCCTCCTTTGAAGATGATCCCTTCTTCCGTGTACCAGTTGAGGATCGATCGCATCGAGTCCTCGACGGCGAGGATGAAGCAGGCACTGCCCTGCTGGGGAACGCCCGGAACCCCGATGTTGAACCAGACCGGCGAATTGAAGGCCGCCTTCTGGGTCACGAGCAGGTGCTTCAGCTCGGCGCGGAACGTCTCGGCCTCCTCGTCGTCGACGAAGTAGTCGCCCTCGACGCCCCAGGCGGCGATGGTGTCGACGATACGGTCGACGACCTGCTTGAGGCTCCACTCGCGCTCCGGCGTTCCCAGGGTGCCCCGGAAGTACTTCTGGGCGAGGATGTTGGTCGCGTTCATCGACCACGATGCCGGAACCTCAACCCCGAGCTGCTCGAAGGCCACCGAACCATCGCGGTAGTTCGTGATGCGCGCGTCGCGCCGCTCCCAGACCACCTCGTCGTACGGGTGCCGGTCGTCCACCGTGAAGTACCGGCGAATCCCAATCCCCACTCGCTGCGGAGCGATAGCCATTTTCGTCTCTCTCTCGTTCGTTCCCGACACCGCACGCACCTGTCCGCGATGGGCGGGGAAGCGACCGCTCCCCCCGGCAACCACAATATGTAGTGGCTGATGGCACATCGCATCGCAAGATGCTGTGTCATTACACCACTGTAATTACCACGGTGTCAACGAGAACTTCGTTCGGCCCGGAATCTCAAGGGAATCGCCCCGCCCCCTGGCTAGCCTCGACTCGTGGAGGTCGTCATCGCGCTCGACGCCGGCACGACGAGCGTTCGGGCCGTCGCCCTCGACCGCTCCGGTCGCGAGGTGGCGACCGCGTCGCGTCCCCTCGAGTCGAGCTTTCCCGCCCCCGGACTGGTCGAACAAGACGCCGCGGAGATCGCGGAGATCGCCGTCGCCGTCCTGCGCGCCGTCGCCACGACGATCCATCACGACGGGCACCATCCGATCGCCCTCGGCCTCACCAACCAGCGTGAGACGACCGTGGCCTTCGACCGCGACAGTGGCCACGTGCCGCACCGCGCCCTCGTCTGGCAGGACCGGCGAACGGCGTCGCGCTGCGACGAACTGCGCTCCCTCGGCGTCGAGCCCCGCCTGCGCCGCACCACCGGGCTCGTCCTCGACCCCTACTTCTCGGCGACCAAGATGGAGTGGCTCGCCGACCACGGCCTCCTTGACGACCTCGTCGCCCCCTCCCTCGCCACCCTCGACACCTGGCTCGTCTGGTGGCTGACGGGCGGGGCCGACGGCGGTGAGTTCCTCACCGAGCCGTCGAACGCGTCGCGCACCCTGCTGCTCGACCTCACGACGCTCAGCTGGTCGAGCCCCCTCCTCGCGACCTTCGGCGTCGACCGAGACTTCCTTCCCGACGTCCGCCCGTCCACCGGACCGTTCGGGCACGTTGACGGTCGCGTCGTCCCGGAGCTCGCTCACCTACCTATCGCCGCCGTACTCGGGGACCAGCAGGCCGCCCTCTTCGGCCAGGCGGGATTCGATCGGGGCGTCGTCAAGGCGACCTACGGCACCGGCTCGTTCGTGCTCGCCCACGCGGGGGACGCGCCCCCCGCGCCCGTCGACGGGCTGCTCGGCACCGTCGCCTGGGACCTCGGGCCCTTCGGACCGACCAGCTACGCCCTAGAGGGATCGGCCTTCGTAGCGGGCGCGGCCGTGCAGTGGCTGCGCGACGAGCTGGGCCTCATCGCGGCGGCGAGTGACCTCGAGCCCCTCGCCCGCACCGTGGCCGACGCGGGAGGGGTTCAGGTCGTCCCCGCCTTCACCGGACTCGGCTCACCCTTCTGGCGCCCCGATGCGCGAGGGGCGATCACCGGCCTGAGCTCGGCGAGCGGTCCGGGCCACCTCGCGCGGGCCCTCGTCACGAGTCTCGCCCACCAGGTGCGCGCGATGACCGACGCCATGAGCGGAGCTGGACTCACCCCGGTCGAGATCCGCGCGGACGGCGGGGCGGCCGCGATGGACCTCCTGCTCGAGCTTCAGGCGACGGACTCGCGCGTCGAGGTCGTTCGCAGCGCCCACCTCGAGGCGACCGCTCGGGGCGCGGCGACCCTCGCGGGGCTCGCGACCGGGTTCTGGGGTTCCCTCGACGAGTTGGCCAGGCTGTGGTCGATGGACCGGCGCGTCCAGCCCGCCGACCCCGCGATACTCGATGCCGACTACGCGGCCTGGCGGCGCGCGGTCGAGCGGGCCTAGGGTCGCTCGTCAGGAGGTGAGCATGGTCGAGCGATCGTCGCACGTCGTTCTCACGGGCCTCGCCTTCGGAGAGAGCCCACGCTGGCACGACCATCGGCTCTGGTTCAGCGACTTCTATCGACACGCAGTCTTCTCCCTCGACCTCGACACCCTCGAGGAGCGGCACGAGCTGTCGGTTCCGGGCCAGCCGTCGGGCCTCGCGTGGTCCCCCGACGGCGCCCTGCTCGTCGTCTCCATGACCGATCACCGGCTACTGCGGGTCACCGATGGCTCCTCGACGACCCTCGCCGACCTCCGCGACTACTGCGGGTTCTGGGCGAACGACCTCCTCGTCGGACCGCGCGGGCACGCCTACGTCGGGAACTTCGGCTTCGACCTCGACGCCCTCCTCGCCGCGGAGGGCGTCGCCGGACTCCTGGCCGCGCCTCCCCCGACCACGAACCTCGTCGTCCTCGACCCGAGCGGCGAGGTTCGACAAGTCGTCCCGGACATGTCCTTCCCTAACGGCATGGTGCTCACGCCGGACGGCGCGACGCTGATCGTCGCCGAGACGCTCCGGTCGCGCCTCAGCGCCTTTCGGGTCGCCCCCGACGGGACACTCCACGATCGGCGCGTCTTCGCCGACCTGGGACCGGTCGCCCCCGACGGCATCTGTCTCGACGCCGAGGGGTGCGTCTGGGTCGCGAACGCCATCGCCCCCGACGTTCGCCGCGTCACGGAGGGGGGCGAGGTCCTCGATCGCGTCACCACGACACAGCCGGCCTTCGCCTGCGCGCTGGGTGGCGCGTCGCGCACGACGCTATTCGCGATGACCGCCCCCACCTCGAGCCGCTTCGTCGTCTCCGACGCGCGCGACGGGGCGATCGAGACCGTCGAGGTCGACGTGCCGGGGGCCGGGTGGCCCTAGCCGTGTAACTCGGGCAGGGCCCGTCGCAGGGACCGGATCGCCTGGGCCGTGCGGGCCTCGTTCTCGATAAGGGCGAAGCGTACGTGCCCGTCACCCCCCTCTCCGAAGCCGACGCCGGGACTCGTCGCCACGTCGGCCCGTTCGACGAGGTGCGTCGCGAAGCCCAGCGACCCCATCGCCCGGTACGGCTCGGGGATCGGTGCCCAGAGGAACATCGACCCCCGCGGTGCGGCGACCGGCCAGCCGATCCGGTTAAGCCCCTCGACGAGGGCGTCGCGTCGCGACTGGTAGACGGCCCGCAACTCGTCCGGGTACTCCTTCGCCTCGTTCATCGCCACGATGGCGGCGATCTGGACCGGTTGGAAGGTGCCGTAGTCGAGGTAACTCTTCAGCTTGGTGAGCGCCGCGACGATCTCGGCGTTGCCCACCATGAAGCCGACGCGCCACCCCGCCATCGAGAAGGACTTGGTGAGGGTGTACAGCTCGACGCACCGCTCCTTCGCTCCCGGGACTTCCAGGATCGACGGCGGTCGGTAGCCGTCGAACCCGAGGTCGGCGTAGGCGAAGTCGTGACAGACGACGAGGTCGCGCTCGGCCGCGAACGCCACCAGGCGCCGCATGAACTCGACGTCGACGGTCGCCGTCGTCGGGTTGTGGGGGAAGGAGCAGATGAGGACGCGCGGGCGCACCTCGGCCGCGTCGTAGGCGGCGGCGGCCGACGCCAGGAAGGCCTCGCCCGGATCACCCCCCTCACCGGGATCGCCGACCGGCACCGGGACGACCGTGGCACCGGCGAATCCGGGCCCGGCCAGGTGAATCGGGTAGCTAGGCGTGGGAACGAGGGCGCTGTCCCCGGGTCCGAGCAGGACCCACATCAGGTGCGTCAGGCCCTCCTTCGCCCCGATCGTCGTCACGACCTCGGTCTCGGGGTCGAGCTCCACGCGAAAGACCTCGCGGTAGCGCTGAGCGATCGCGGCTCGGAGGTTGGGAATCCCCCGACTCGCGCTGTAGCGGTGGTTGCGAGGGTTGTGGGCGGCTTCGGCCAACTTCTCGACCGCCACGTCGGGACTGGGCAGGTCGGGGTTCCCGAAGCCGAAGTCCACGACGTCGCGACCGGCGGCCCGGGCGGTCGCCTTCAACCCGTTGATCTGAGCGAAAACGTAGGGAGGCAGGCCGGTGATGCGTCGGAACTCCATTGCGGAACCCTACTGAAGTCGGTCCCTTCGGCGCCACACCCCGAGTCGCTCCGTGTCGACCCCGGGCCCGAGCACGGCCCAGGTAGCGCCCGCCTCGCGCAAGGCGTCGAGGTGCTCCTCGAGGTCGGCCGGGGTGGGCCCGGCCCAACTGACGAGCCCGTCACGGGCGAACTCGGCCACCCGCTCGACGGGAGCGTCCCAGAGGTTGAGCGTGACGCCCAGCGCGTGGGCGACCTCGTTGGTCGCCGGACCACCCGCCCCGATCCATACCTCGGCGATCGGTCGCAGCGACCTAGCGACGGCGGCGAGGTTCTCGCGACGGCGACCGGCGTCGTCGTAGGGCAGACCGTAGGCGAGGTTCTCCGCCGCGGAGAGTCGATCCCCCGTGCCGAGGGCGGCGACCACCCCTCCCGCCGCGACGCGCACGAGGGTCTCGAGGGCCCTCTCCAGGTGTGCCGAAGATCCGAGGCCGACGCGAGCCACCAGCGGGCCGACCGCGAGCGACGGATGCCGGGCCCCGACGTCCGCCAGCACCGGTAGCGGCGCGAGGGCGGGACGCGTCGGCGATCCCATCGGCCACAGGTGGTCGTAGGCGAAGACGCCATCGAGACCGGCCGTCGCGGCCCGGGTCGCCACGCCGCGAGCCCGCTCGGCCGTCGTCTCGAAGGTCGGAAGGAGGACGCCGACCCTCACGCACCCTCCCGGGCCACGAGGCCGGCTCCGAGGGCCCCCGCTCGCTCGCCGCACCCGGCGAGGTGCCACCGGATCGGGGGACGAGCCGACGCCCCCTCGAGCAGGTCCGCGAGACGAGCGGCGGCGGCGGGGACGAAGAGGTCGCCCTCGCGCGCGAGACCCCCTCCGATGACGACGTCGGAGACGTCGAGCGCCGCGATCAGGTTCGCGACGCCGAGCGCCAGCCAGGTGGCGAGCGCCCCGAACGCCCCGAGCGAGGCCTCGTCGAGGGCCCTCGCCCGAGCGACGACGCCGGGCCCCCCGCCCTCGCCCGACCCACCCGCGACTCGCTCGAATCTCTCGAGCCCGGCCGCCGAGGCGTAGCGCTCCCAGCAGCCTCGCCCACCGCAGGGGCAGACCTCGCCGTCGGGGTCCACCACCATGTGCCCGTACTCGCCGGCGAAGCCCCGGGGGCCGTCCTGCACGACGCCGTCGCGCACCAGGGCGCCGCCGATCCCCGTTCCCAGAGCCACGAAGAGGAAGTCGTCGAGTCCCCGGCCCGCCCCCCACGCCCTCTCGGCTCGGGCGGCCGCCGCGGCGTCGTTCACCACGCGCGCCGGGGGCCACCGTGACGGCCAGTGAGTTCGCAGATCGAGTCCCTGAGCCGTCGCGAGGTGCGGGGAGAAGCACAGGACGCCGTTGGAGTCGACGAGGCCCGGGAGCCCGACGCCGATGGGCGCGCCCCGGTTTCGGTCGTCGGCCCCGAGGACCGCGACGACCTCGTCGATCGTCGCGCAGAGCTCCTCGGGCGACCCGGTCGGCGTCGGCCGCCGCTTCTCGGCGAGGACCCTACCCTCAGTGTCGACGACGACGCCGAGGACCTTCGTCCCGCCCACGTCGACGCCGATGGCGGGGCGATTCACGGCGTCGTCGGCGCGGGAGACGGCGCGGCGTCGTAGGGCTCGAGCCCCGTCGCCAGTCGCCGCGCCAGGACGTCCCAGTCGAAGTCCCGCCGAGTGAGGTCGCGCGCGGCCTCGCCCATCGACGCACGGCGCACGGGATCGTCTCGGAGGGTCACGAGCGCCCGCGCCAGCGCCCGCGCCGACCGTGGTCGATGGAGAACCAGGCCGGTCTCGCCGTCGACCACGGCCTCCGCGCTCCCCCCGGACCGACCCGCGATCGAGGGAACGCCGCAGGCCGCCGCCTCGAGGAACACGATGCCGAAGCCCTCCTGCTCCAAACCCGCCCACCGATTGCGACAGTCCATGACGAACAGGTCGCTCGTCGCCAACCAGGGGGCGAGCCGGTCGTCGGCGACCCGCCCGAGGAATCGGACCGGGGCGCCGGACCGCCGCGCTCGGCGCTCCAGTCGCTCGCGATCCCGACCGCTGCCCCCGATCGTCACGAGGAGCTCCGGCCACGACGGCGCGAGGATGGCGGCGGCGTCGATCAGAGTGTCCATGCCCTTGCGGGGAACGAGTCGGGAGAAGGAACTCACCAGGAAGGCCTCCGGCGAGACGTCGAGGGCCGCCCGCGTCGCGACTCGTTCCTGCACCGTTCCCGGTCGGAATCGCTCGGTGTCGACCCCGGGAGGAACGCTCACGACGGGCGGCATCCACTCGGCCGCCACCCGACGGGCCTCGGCCTCCGGATACCCCCCCGCGCTCACCACCACGGCCGCGTGACGCAGTACCCGTCGCAGGGTCGAGGCGACGAACGGCAGCCGCCCCGGGATCGTGACCTCCGCGCCGTGCAGGACGACGCCGTACGGGACCGACAGGTGCGGGCCAAGGAGCCCGAGCGGCCACGCCGGGTCGAAGAGCACGAGGGAGGGGTGATGGCGCTCGATCGCCGCCTCGATCGCGGACAGGGCCCGCGGCGTCGGTGCGAAGAGCGTGCGGGCCGGAACCCGCTCGATCACGAGGTCGCTGGAGTGGTCGAACTCCTCGGCTCCGGGATCCGACGATGCCGTGAGGACCGTCGCCCGACCCGACTCGAGCCGGCGCCACAACTCGTGCAGGTAGACCTGGATACCACCGGTCTTCGGGGGGAAGTCGTTGGTCACCAGAAGGTGACGGGCCATCGTCCTACGCTAGCGAACTCCTCGTCGCCGGCGTGGCGCCGTCGCGGTACCGCAGACGGGGGACGAGACCCTGCTCACTGAGAAGGTCGGCGACCCGAGCGTCGTCGGCGGTGAGGCTGAGTTCCTCCTCGGCCCCCAGCACGTGAGTGACCAGGCAGTCCGAGCAGTCGGGAGTCCCTCGACGAGCGCACCCTCCACAGCTGATCGACAGCACGATCTCGTTTCCTCGTGTCATGTTCACCTCCACCTCACGATGATGCGGGGCGGGTGTGACATCACCGAGCGCGCGTCACCTCGTCACGGACCTGGTGGGGGTCGAAAGGGATCCCTTCGGTCACCACGGTGCCGTCGGACGCGACCACGAGGAAGAACGGAGCCGCCGAGACACCGCTCGCCGCGAGCCACCCGGGGGCCCGACGAACCGGTGTCGCCAGATCCGCGTACTCCGCCGCGGTGGCGTCGTCGGCGCACAGGGCCACCATCGGCAGTCCCCAGAAGTCGGCGTCGGTCTCGAGTAGGAGCCGACAGCCGTCGCACGACGACTTCACCGCGATGACGAGGGTTCGCTCGTTAAGGCGCACCGTCAGCAAGTCCCCCGCTTCGTCGAACGCCTCGATCTCCGGGGCCACGCGTCGAGGCCGCGGAGGATCGATGGATCGTAACGTCACGCGGTCTCGTCGATGACGTCGATGGATCGACCGTGCCCACACCAGCGGCAGGTGACCGACTCGACGGCCGACGAGACGACCTCGGGATCCTCGACCGTGAGCTCTCCTCCCACCGTGTAGTGGTAGAAGGCTCGCACGGTAGTGGTCTCCACCACGTCGAATCGAGTCAGGTTTCCGCAGGCGTTGCAGCGATACCGGGTCGTCACGGACCCACCGTACCGGGTGTGCGCCACCACTCCGACCGGCGCTCGTCGTGCCACGGCGTCGTCACCCCGGGATCGATGACCGCGTCGTAGGCCCAGGGGACGGACCGACTTCGGGCCTGAGCCCCGTCGATGACGCGCGCGAGGGCGAGCGGATGGCGCACGCGAGGCAGCACCCACGGGCCGGCGATCGTCTCGAGGACCACGACGCCGCGGCCCGTCACTCGTTCGCGAAGCCGACGCTCGGCTCGCACCGCCACCACGTCACGCAGGTCCACGCTCTCGACCGAGTGATCGATCACCCCGGCCTCCCAGAGGACGCGCTCACTCGTCACGTGGATCTTCTGGCGACGCCACCGGGCGATCCTCCCGACGGTCACGAGGGCCGATGGCCCCACCACGACGAGGGCCAGCCACCACTGGTCGCGGTGCCAGGCGCCGACCGCGTCCACCAGCACGCGCACGCTCAGGGAGAGGGCCACACTGAGGGTGAGTGGCTGGGCGATCCCCTGGGCGCTGGGCGTCACGCTCACCACCCGCTCCTCGCCGTCACGCCAGCGCACCTGTGCCACGTCCCCAGCGTAGGACCCACCCGTGACGTGGACCCCCGTCTAACCTTCCCCCGTGCCCGCCTCGCGATCCTGGGTTCCTGCGTACGTGGCTATCGGACTGTCCTGGGGCACGTCGTTCCTGTTCATCAAGTGGGCACTCGAGAGCCTGAGCCCCGTGGCCATCGCCTTCGTCCGGTGCCTGCTCGGAGCACTCACGATCCTCGCCGTCGCCCGCGCTCGAGGCATCGCGCTGCCCCGGGGCCGACGGGTCTGGGGGCACCTGACGGTGGTCGCCCTGTGCCTGAACGCCGTGCCCGGCATCCTCTTCCCGTTGGCCGAGAGCCACGTCACCTCGATCCTCGCCGGATTGATGAACGCCCTCACGCCCCTCACGTCCCTCTTCTTCATCGGCCTCGTCTTCCGCGACGAGCCGGTCCACCGGCGTCAGGTCGTCGCCCTCGGAGTCGGACTCGTCGGCGTCCTCGTCGTCCTCGGGGTATGGCGGGGACTGGGCCGCGCCCCCCTGTGGTCGATTCTCGCCCTCCTCGGGGCGGTCACCCTCTACGGTGTCGCCTTCCCCTACACGCGACGCCACCTCTCTCCACGACACGAGCCGCCGGAGTCACTCGCGGCGGGGCAGTTGGTCGCCGCCACGGCGGTCCTCGTCCCCGCCGTCCTCCTCGCGCCGGGGACCGTCCGTGACCTGTCGGGGCACTCGGTGATCGCCCTCCTCGTCCTCGGGATCCTCTCGAGCGGTCTCGCGTTCGTCTGGAACATGAGGGTCATCGCGGCGGCCGGCAGTGCGATCGCCAGCACGACGACGTACATCACCCCGGTCGTCGCCGTGGTAGCGGGTGTGGCCGTCCTGCACGAGCGGCTCACCTGGAACGAGCCCGTCGGCGGCCTCCTCGTCCTCGCCGGAGCCCTCGCGGGGCGTCAGGCGTCGCGATCTAGACGTTCCGCAACTGGCGCGCCGACATCGTGAAGTAGTCCGACATCTCCCGGTAGACGTCCTCCCCGATCTCCGGGCGCAGGGCGTCGAGCGAGTGCATCATCGCCGCCAGCCAGGCATCCCGAGCCTGGCGGGTGACCGCGAACGGCTGGTGGCGCATGCGCAGACGCGGGTGTCCGCGCAACTCCTCGTACTCTCGCGGCCCACCCCAGTACTGGGCGAGGAACAGGACCAGGTGGCGGCGGGAGTCCTCGAGATCCTCCGGGTACATCGGCCGCAGGATCGGATCGGCGGCCACGCCGACGTAGAAGCCCTCCACCAGGCGCTCGAAGAACCCCCAGCCCCCCACGCGGTCGAAGACGCTCTGCTCCACCCGACCAGGCTACGGCGGCGCCTAGACTGTCGAGGCTGTTGCACCGCGGGTGTAGCTCAATGGTAGAGCTCCAGCCTTCCAAGCTGGCTATGCGGGTTCGATTCCCGTCACCCGCTCTCGGACCCGCCCCAGATTTCTTCTCCACCTGGGCTCGTGAATTCAGACGGTCGTGAGGCTTCTGAGACCCGACTGCTTCTGGCCGAGAGCTTGCAGTTGTGTTCTGACCGTGTCGATGACCTCACGGGCGAAGTCGTCCGTCGCGCGGGACGTCACGCGAACGCGAGCCCGGCGCCTCGGCCATCGCTCGTCGGAGGGACGTCGTCGCTCGATCGGCGTGAGGGTCCGGGCGACGCCCGACGTCGAGCATCCCCACGCCGACGACGCGTCACCGCGTCCGGTCCGACTCCACGGGACGCGGCGTCACGCGAACGCGAGCCCGGCGCCTCAGCCCCGTCGAAAGGGCGCGGGGTTGGAGTCGAGCTTCGGGACGCGCATTCTGGCTGTCACGCAGCCGGGCGAGGGGTGGTAGTAGGCGGCGATGCCGAGGTCTCCCGCGACGGAGAGGAACATGAAGGCGTCCTCCGGGCTGAACGACCACTCGTCGACGAGGAGCCGAAACGCCTCCTCGCACGCGGCGTTGAGCGCCTCGTTGATGTCGTCCGCCGAGGTGCCGTGCGTGTAGAAGGCGTCCGCGGTCTCGGTGACGGGCCAGTGACTGGCCTTGTTCTTGATGAGGTCGACCTTGATCAGACCGGTGCCGCCGATCTCGACACCCGTCCCCGAGATCTCACCGTCGCCCATCGAGGCGTGCATGTCGCCGATGGCGAGTTGGGCCCCGGACTGGTAGACGGGCAGGTGCACCGTGGCGCCGCGGCCGTTCATGTGGTCATCCATGTTCCCACCGTGGCGGCCCGCGGCGAAGGTCTCGATGTCCCCCGACGCTGGGGAGACCCCGATGACGCCGAACATGGGCTTCGCGGGGAACTTGACCCGATCGTTCATCGTGATCATGCCGTCCTCGACGGTGAAGATCCGTGTGGTCGGCGACGTCACGTGATCGATGAGCTGACCCCATCCGGGAATGCACATGGCCGCCCCGCGTCGCTCCGGGCGTATGTCGAGGATGCTGACCGAGATCGTGTCGCCCGGCTCCGCACCCACCACGGCGATGGGACCCGTCGCCGAGTTGATCCGCGTGAGGTCCAGCGACTCGACCGTGTCGGCCTCACTGGTCACCTGTCCGGTGAAGCAGTCCCAGGTCTCGATCTCGATCACGGTGCCGGGCTCGACGGTCACGACGGGCTCGTTGTTCTCGCTGAAGGACCAGACGTGCTGGTCGCGACTGATGCGAACGGTCGGTTCCATGGTGTTCTCCTCAGTTCCTCGGGACGCGGGCCTACTCGTGGATGGTCGCCACCTCGTCGATGGCGCTCGGGCGCTTCGCGCGCAGGTAGAGCATGACACCGACTCCCACCACCATCCACGCACCCATGAACCACGCGGCGTACGAGAGCGGGGCGGGCAGGGCCGCGATGAACTTGAGGCCCGGGATGCCGGTGATACCCGCCGCGTTGAAGAACCCCGGCAGCAGGAAGACGAAGCCGATCAGTGGGAAGAGGATGTGCATCACGGGGTGGCGCTCGTCACGACGGTGCTTGGTGAAGAATCCGATGCAGGCCAGGTTCGTGACGAGGTAGACGAGGACCACGATGAGGACGATGCCCGTCGCCACGATGCCGAACGCCTCGGTCGGCCCGTAGTAGGCCCCGAGCCCCAGAGCCACCACGAGCCCGATGAGCAGCTGGAGGATGATGCCGTTCTGGGGTGAGTGTCGCTTCTCGTTCAGCTTGGCCAAACCCTTGGGGAAGGCGCCGGCCCGTCCGAACGCGAAGGCCGTGCGGGTGAAGACGTTCGAGCCCGCGATGGCGTTCGCCAGCGTCGAGTTCACGATCGCGAGTAAGACGAGGAGCCAGAAGACGACCGAGACCGAATTGGCCAAGCCGTCCCACGGGACGCCGTTGGCCGAGGCGGCGAACCCGGTGAACTTTCCCGGGCCGAAGGCGACGTCGGCGGCGTAGGTGGTGAAGATGTAGAGGGCACCGATGCTGAGGGTGGCGATCATGATCGCCCGCGGCGTGTTGCGCCGGGGATTGATGGTCTCCTCGGCCATCGGCGCCGCGGCCTCGAAGCCCGAGAAGGCGAGCAGGGTGAAGACCGATCCGGCGATGACGCCCGACCAGCCGTGGAAGCCCGGGGCGTTCGCGTACTTGACCGAGAACACGGCGAGGGTGTTGTGCCCGCCGGCCTTCACGATCAGCACGATCGCCAGGACGACGAAGACCGTGATCTCGAAGAAGCCCAAGATGGTGGAGGTTCGGGCCGAGGTGCGGATGCCGCGCCACACGAGCCAGCACACGAGCAGCGTGCCGATCGCGGTGAAGACCCACCAGGACCCGGTGGGGAACGAGTGCACCTTGGAGTTCCACTCTCCGGCCACGGTGAATCCGAGCTGGAGCATCACGAGGGGGACGATGAGCACTTCGACGGCGGCGTAGCCCCAGCCCACCAGGTAGCCCACCCACGGACGAAGGCCGACCGCCGCGTACGTGCCGACCGACCCCGAGGACGGGATGTGCTTCGCCAACTGACCGATGCTCGACGCGGTGAAGAGGATGCCCACGAAGGCGAAGACCACCGCGAGGGGTAGGGCTCCTCCGGCGAGGGGCGACCCGAATGGGATCGACGCCGCGACGGCCGCGGCCGGCGCCATCGAGCAGATCGACTGGAACGCGACCTCGCGCAGTCCGATCGCGTTGCGTTCGAGAGTGGCTCCTTCGGTACTCACGCTTCCCCCTACGGTGATCACGGTTGTGACGGGAGACTGTATCGATAGGCCGATCTCGGATTCGGGATTCCCTTCCCGTGAAATAAGTTTCGTCTCACCCGTCCGACCGGGCGAGCACCGGTGACCCGAGCGATGTCCGCACACGACGCGTCGCCCACCCGTTCCCTCGATGGGCGCCGGATCAACACCATCCGTTCGTCACGGCGATCGGCGCCCCGACGTGAGGACGTCTCACTCTCCGGACGATCGTCGGCCGTCGCGGCCCCGCGGTGCGGGACGGTCGTCAGTCCGACGTCGACGGAGACCCGTCGTGGGCGTCGTTCGTGATCGCTCGAGCCGGCACGCCGACGACCACGCTGTAGGGCTTCACGTCCTTCGTCACGACGCTCTGGGCGCCGACGCGACTGTCGTGGCCCACGGTGACGGGACCGAGGATGGTCGCCCCCGTTCCGATCATGACGCGATCCTCGATCGTGGGGTGGCGCTTGCCGTGGCTCATGGTGACGCCACCGAGCGTCACACCGTGGAACATGGTGACGTCGTCGCCCACCTCCGCGGTCGCCCCGATGACCACGCCCGCGGCGTGGTCGATGAAGAGCCGCCGACCGATCTCGGCCGCGGGGTGGATGTCGACCGCCGTCAGCACGCGCACCGCCGAGCTGATGATCCGGGCGCTGAGGAAGTGACCGTGACGCCACAGGCAGTGGCCGATGCGATATCCCCAGAGCGCGTGGACTCCCGGATACGTCAGAGCCACCTCGAGGGCGGTCCGCGCCGCGGGATCCCGGTCGAGGGCCGCCTGTAGGTCTTCCCGCAGGCGCCCGACGAGACGGGTCAGGATCACTGGTCCCCCAATCCGTCGAAGAGCGGCGTCGAGAGGTAGCGCTCGCCGAATGAGGCCGTCATCGCCACGATCGTCTGGCCGGCGCGCTCGGGACGAGCCGCCACGCGCAGGGCGGCCGACACCGCCGCTCCCGAGGAGATCCCGAGGAGCAGTCCCTCGCGCGTGGCGAGGGCACGGGCGGTCGCGAAGGCGTCGTCGTTGGTCACCGTCGCCACTTCGTCGACCACGCTCGCGTCGTAGTTCACCGGAATGAAGCCGGCCCCGATCCCCTGGATCGGGTGCGGGCCCTTCTCCCCGCCCGAGAGCACGGGCGAAGCCGTCGGCTCGACGGCGACCACGTGGAGCGAGGGCTTGCGCTGCTTCAGCGCCTGGGCGATCCCGGCGATGGTGCCACCCGTACCGACCCCTGCCACCAGGACGTCGATGCTGCCCTCGGTGTCATCCCAGATCTCCGCCGCCGTGGTCTCGCGGTGGGCCTGAGGGTTCGCGGGGTTCTCGAACTGCTGGGGCATGTAGTAGCCGTGCTCGGCGACGAGCTCCTGGGCCCGCGCGATCGCGGCGTTCATCCCTCCGGGACCCGGGGTGAGGATCAACTCGGCGCCGTAGCCGCGCAGCAGCATGCGCCGCTCCCGACTCATCGTCTCGGGCATCGTCAGGATGCACCGGTAGCCACGGGCAGCCGCGATCATCGCCAGGGCGATGCCGGTGTTGCCGCTCGTCGGCTCGACGATGGTGTCGCCGGGCTTGAGGAGCCCGGCGGCCTCCGCGGCGTCGATCATGGCGACGGCCGCGCGGTCCTTCACCGAGCCACTCGGGTTGAAGTACTCCAACTTCGCGAGCACCGTGGCGGGGAGTCCGTCGGTGAGACGGTTGAGTCGCACGAGCGGAGTTCCGCCGATCAGGTGCGTGATGTCGGGAGCGATGCGCACGGGGTTCTGCCTTCCTGGTCCGGGAATTCCCGACCTAACAAATTGAGATTCTAGGGGTTGCTCCGAAAATTGTTACTGGTGTCCCCGCACCGGGTGCGGGCGATAGGGGGCCTCGAGCGCCGACACGTCGTCGGGGCTCAGCTCGAGGTCGAGCGCGGCCAGCGCGTCGCTCAAGTGGTGCTCCTTGGTCGCCCCGACGATGGGGCTCGCGACCGCTGGGTGGCGCAGCACCCACGCGAGGGCGACCGTCGCCGGCGACACACTCCGCCGTGCGGCGATGGCGTTCACCTCGTCGACGATCGGGTGATCCATCTCGTCGTAGAGGTTCTGACCGAACGGGTCCTGCGACGAACGGTTCGTCGTCGTGTCCCAGGGGCGAGCGAGACGCCCACGAGCGAGTGGGCTCCACGGGATCGACCCGACGCCCTGGTCGAGCAGGAGGGGCATCATCTCGCGCTCCTCCTCCCGGTAGAGGAGGTTGTAGTAGTTCTGCATGCTCACGAAGCGCGTCCACCCGTGGGCCGCGGCCACGTGCTGCGCCTTGGCGAACTGCCAGGCGTACATCGACGACGCCCCGATGTAGCGGGCCTTGCCCGAGCGCACCACGTCGTGGAGCGCCTCCATCGTCTCCTCGATCGGCGTCGCCGGGTCCCACCGATGGATCTGGTAGAGGTCGACGTAGTCCGTTCCGAGCCGCCGGAGCGAGTTGTCGATCTCGCGCAGGATCGCCTTGCGCGAGAGGCCCTGCCCGTTCGCGTCGTCGTGCATCTTTCCGTGCACCTTCGTCGCGAGGACGATCTCGTCACGATCGACCATCGAGAGCAGGACTCGCCCCGTGATCTCCTCGCTCGAGCCCGCCGAGTAGACGTTGGCCGTGTCGAAGAAGTTGATTCCCGCGTCGAGGGCCTGGGTGAAGAAGGGTCGCGCCTCCCCCTCCGGGAGCGACCAGGGCTGATTGCCCCTCGTCGGCTCCCCGTAGCTCATCAGGCCCAGGCAGACGCGAGAGACCTTGAGTCCGGTGTGGCCGAGGGTGACGTAGTCCATGGCGGCAGCGTAACGCTCCGCTCCGCCGCTCCGGTCAGGCGCGCCGACGGCCGGGGCGTCGTCGCGCGACGACCCGGTACACGGGCTCCGCGATCCACCGCACGGGTCGACGGGCGATGACGGCGCCCAGCCACGACCACGGCGCGCGCATCGTCCCGAGGACCGCCGCCACGGCGTCGACGCCGCCACGAGCCCCCTCGTCGTCGATCCACCAGACCGAGGTGGCGCACTGCTCGACGCTGAGTCCGGTCGATCCCTCGGCGAGCGCGAGCGAGCTCCCCACGGGCTCGAAGGGACGGGGCTCGATGACGTGACGTCGCGCGAAGTCAACGGCACCCACGCACCACGAGCACCCGGCGTCGTAGACGAGTCGTGCCATTTGCTCAGGGTATCGGGCTAGCGTCGTCACGGTGCCCGGTCGACCCGCTCTGTGGCGCCTGCTGCACCGGCGCGATCCCGCCCTCCTGCTCGCCGGTCAGACCGTCTCGATGTTCGGCGACGGCGTCGCGTCGGTCGCCCTGACGCTGCTCGTCCTCGACACCACGCGCTCACCGGGCGCCCTCGGGTGGTTCGCCGCGGCTCGGATGGCGCCGACCGTCGCTTTCCTGCTCGTCGGCGGGGTCATCGTCGACCGCCACTCAAGACGCCTCCTCCTCCTCGTGAGCGACGTCGGTCGGGCCATCGTCACCACGGCCCTGGTCGCCCTCATCGCCTCGCACCACCTGCACTACGTCGACCTCATCGCCTTCGCCCTCGTCTTCGGCTCTTTCGACGCGCTCTTCACCCCCGCTCTGACAGCGGTCGTCCCCGAGATCGTCCCCGACGAGCTCCTTCCCGCCATGAACAGCGCGCGGCCCCTCGCCAACAACGTCGTCGGTCAGTTCCTCGGTCCCGCGGTGGGTGGCCTCCTGGCGGCGAGTTCCACCTCCGTCGCCATCGGCGTCGACGCCGCGACCTTCGCGGTCTCGGCCACGAGCCTCCTCATCATGCGCCCGACCCCTCGTCCGGAGCGTCGCGAGGCGCCGTCCATGCGCCACGAGATCCTCGAGGGACTGCGCTTCGTGCGTGGCCAGACGTGGATCTGGGCCACGCTGCTCAGCGCGGCGCTGCTGAACGCTCTCGTCTTCGTCCCCTCGGGAGTGCTGCTCTCCTTCCTCCTCCGCAACGACCTTCACGCCTCCAAGCCCGCCATCGGCTTCTTCTTCGCGATCGGCGGTGCGGCCGGGGCGCTCGTCGCCCTGGTCGTGAGCAACCTCCCCGTCCCCCGACGACGTATCCGCGCCATGTCCCTCGCGTGGGTCAGCGCGTCCCTCGCCGTCGCCATCGTCGGGGTGGCGCACAACTACGCCGAGATCCTCGTGATCCCGATCCTCACGACGCCCGGCCTGCTCTACGGCAACGTCATCTGGGAGTCGATGCTGCAGAGGCTCGTACCCCGAGAGCTCCTCGGTCGCGTGAGCAGCGTCGACTGGTTCGTCTCCCTCGGCCTCAGCCCGGTGGGTCTCGTCGTGGCGGGATCGCTGAGCGGCGTCGTCGGGGTACGGCCCTACCTCGTGGGCGCGGCCCTGCTGACGCTGGTACCGAGCGTTCTCATCCTCGCGTCGCGCCGCGTGAACGCGATCGACCAACCGTCCTCAGAGGGGTAGCCGCGGCGCGTCCACGAGGGAGGGACCGGTCAGGTGGCCGCGCCGACGCGCTCCCCCGGGATAGACGAGCTCGCAACGCACGGAGCGACGCACGCTCTCGCCATCGCGCCCACCGCGGACGTCGACCCAGTGCTCCCCGGACGCCTCATTCACCACGTGCGCCTCGAAGGCCCACCGTCCGTGGCGCAGCCGAGCGTCGTCGACCTCCACCGCATCTCCGGGGCGCACTCCGGCCCAGGACTCCTCCCGGCGCAGCGCGACCGGGGCGGGTGACAATTCTCGCCGACGCACGGCGTCATTTCTACCCGGCGCCGTCACCCCCGTCGCGTACGGTGAGGCCGTGGCGCTCTCCGATCCGCTCCCCCGCGCACTCTCCCCCTCGCGGCTCCAGGACTTTCAGTCCTGTCCGCGGCGCTACCAGTACTCCGCAGTCGAACGGATCCCTCAGCCCGCCACCTACGCGACGACGCGCGGCCGGGTCGTCCACCACGTCCTCGAGCACCTCCACCGTCGTCCCGCCGACGAGCGCTCCCTCGACGTCGCCCACTCCCTGCTCCCGGCCGCCCTCGAGGCCGTCGTCGACGAGGGGGTCCGCGGCGACCTCGCCGACGAAGCCAACCTCGACGAGCGCCTCCGGGCCGACGCGTCGCGCGCGCTCGACACCTACGCGACCCTCGAGGACCCCGCCGCGGTCGTCCACGAGGGCGTCGAGCTGCGCCTCGAGGTCGATCTCGACGGGACCCCGCTGCTCGGCATCCTCGACCGCCTCGATCGAGAGCCCGACGGGAGCCTCGCGATCATCGACTACAAGACGGGCAGCCCGCCGTCGCGCCAGTTCGACACGCAGACCTTCGCCAACACCGAGCTCTACGCCGCCCTGTGCGACGCCGCCCTCGGCGAGATGCCCCGGGTGATCCGACTGCTCTACGTGGGACGCGCGGGCGTCCTCGAACGCCCCGTGTCCCCCGTCGTGGTGGCCGCGCGAGCCGACGCCGCGGCTCAGGCGTGGAGTCGCATCACCCGTTACCACGCGGCCGGGGACTTCCCCGCCCGGCCCTCGCCGCGGAGCTGTCGCTGGTGCCCCTTCCGGGCCCGCTGTGCGGCGAGTGGCGTCGAGGTGCCCGCCGTCCGTCCCTAGGCTGCCGGGGTGACCGCCTTCGAACTCTCCTTCGACTACCGCTGCCCGTTCGCGAAGAACATCCACCTCCACGTGATCGCCGCCCTCCGAGCCGGCGCACCCTTCGAGGTCACCTTCGCCCCCTGGAGCCTCAGCCAGGGCCACCGCGACGAGGGGGCTCCCGACGTCTGGGACGATCCCTCGTACGACGGTGACCTCGTCGCCCTCGCCGCGGGGGTCTCGGTTCGCGACGAGCAGCCCGAGCGCTTCGTGGACGCGCACGAGGCCCTGTTCCGGGCGCGCCACGAGCAGGGCCGCCGACTGAAGGATCTGGCCGAGGTCCTCGAGGTGCTCGAGCCCCTCGGCGTCGACACCGCCCGAGTTGCCGAGGACGTCGCCTCCCGACGGCCACACCGCGTGATCGCCCAGAGCCACGAACGCTTCGCGGAGGTGGAAGCCTTCGGCGTCCCCACCTTCGTCGTCGGCCACGACGCAACCTTCGTGCGTTACATGGATCCGCCGACGTCCGACGGCGAGGCCTCCGCCCGCCTGATCGGCTCACTCGTCGAACTGATGACCCACCAGGCTGCGCTCAACGAGTTCAAGCACACCCGCCTGCCGGCCTAGCCCACCAGGCGAAAGACGAGCTCGAGCAGGGCGGCCGCCCCGAGGGCGAGGGCCGGCATCGCGGATCGCCACGGCTCGCCCGCCCCACGGTGGCTCCGCGCCGCCCCGATCATGAGCAGCACGAGCCCCGCGGCGGCCACCTCGTTGAGGATGGCGAGCAGGGAGGACCCCGTCGCCGACAGTCCCGCGACGAGGACGACGCCCGCCACGATCTCCACGATGCCGATGCGCTGGTAGGCGCTCTTCGAGAAGCCGAGCCGCTCCGCGGCGTGCGACATGGAGGGATTGAAAATGACCTTCTGCGCGCCGGCCGTCACGAAGGCGACGAACAGCGCGAGCGACAGGATGCTGGCGACCTCGACCACGACGACTCCCTCTTCCGGGGACATCCCGGGACCCGACGACTCTAGTTCAGTGCCCCCGAGGGCTCGCTGGTCACGGAGGGCCCGACGACCTAGGAGGCCATCGAGGCGACCAGGGCGGTCGTCGCCACGCGCTCGTCCCGATCCCCGACGACGACCGCGGAGAACTCGGTCACCCCGGCCGCCGCGAGGCGGCCGAGCTCGTCGCGGACCTGCTCGCTCGAACCCACGACGGCGATGTCGGACGCCGTCGCCGCGCCCTCGCGCTCGAGCATCGCGGCGTAACTCGGCAGGGTCGGGTAGATCGCGAACTGGCGGTCGATCAGTTCGGCCGCCCGCGCCGGGTCGTCGGTCACGCAGACCGGCAGCGAGCAGACGACTCGTGGCTCGGGACGTCCCGCCTCGTCGGCGGCCGCGCGCAGCACGGGGGCGATGTGCGTCTCGATCGTCCGTCGACCGGTCATCCAGAGCACCGTCCCGTCGGCGAGCGACCCCGCGAGGCGGAGCATCCGCTCACCCAGCGCTGCCACCACGAGCCCCGGGGCCCGCACGTCACGCGGGCCGAGCGCCCCCGTCGCGGTCACCGAGACCATCTCGCCGGAGCTCGTCACCGGCTCGCCTCGAAGGAGCGGGGCGAGGGCGTTCAGGTACTCGTGCATGTAGTGCGCGGGGCGCTCGAAGGTGAGGCCCCAGAGTCCCTCCACGACGACCTGGTGCGACAGGCCGACCCCCAAGGTCAGGGTGCCCCCGATCGCCTCCTGCACGGTGCGCGCCTGGGCGGCGAGGACGGCGGGGTGACGCGGCTGGACCGGGACGACCGCCGTCCCGAGGTCGACGTCGGGCAACTCGCGCCCGACGATCGCGAGGACGGTCAGGGTGTCCGGGCCGAAGATCTGCGAGGACCAGAGCGATCGCACCCCCAGACCGTGCAGGTCATGGGCGCGTGCCAGGGTCGTCTCGATCGAGTCGGCGATGTCGAGCCCTACGGCGATACGCATCGGGTCACCCCCCTCGGGACCGGTAGCGTCAACGTCGTGGCCCCCCGTGAACCTAGCCCGACCCGGGTGGGGGTAGTGGGGGGTGGCCAGCTGGCCCTCATGATGGCCGAGGCCGCCGGGGCGGCCGGCGTCGAGCTCACGGTCCTCGCCGCGTCGCCCGACGACCCGGCGGCCGCGCTCGCCGCGCACCGCCTCGTGGGATCTCCCCGCGACCCCGACGCGCTCGAGCGACTCGGCGACCTCACCGAGGTCGTCACCTTCGACCACGAGCTGGTCGACCTCGACCTGCTCGGACGGCTGGAGGCGGCTGGTGTCGTCGTGCGGCCGTCGCCCCACGCCCTGCGCTTCAGTGTCGACAAGGCCTACCAGCGGGTCACCCTGGCGGCCGCCGGAGTGCCGGTGCCGGACTTCGTCGTCGCGCACCACCCCGACGATCCCGAGCTCGAGCGATTCCTCGACGCCCACGTCGACACCGTCGTCAAGGCCGCGACGGGTGGCTACGACGGGCGGGGCGTCTTCTTCTGCCGCGGGGCGACCGAGGCCCGTGAGATCGTCGCGCGAGTCGCTCCCGCCGTCGTCGAAGAGCACCTCCCGCTCGACGGTGAGCTGGCCCAGCTCGTCGTGCGATCCGTCGACGGGGCCCTCCTCCCCTACCCGACCGTCTCCACCGTCCAGGCGAACGGGATGTGCGTCGAGACCTCCTTCCCCGCCGCCCTCGACGCGGCCCGCCGCGACGAGGCGGTCGCCCTGGCCACGCGGATCGCCGACCTCTCGGGAGTCGTCGGCGTCCTCGCCGTCGAGCTCTTCGACGTCGCCGGGCGCCTCCTCGTCAACGAGGTGGCCCTGCGGCCCCACAACACGGGCCACTGGACGATCGAGGGGGCGCGGACCAGCCAGTTCGAGAATCACCTGCGGGCGGTCGCGGGTCGGCCCCTCGGGCCGACCGACCCGGTCGCCCCGGCCGCGGTGATGGTGAACCTGGTCGGCGGTGACGCCCCGGCGCGCCTCACGACCCCCGCGACGCCCGGGGTCGTCACCCACGACTACCGCAAGACCTGGCGTCCCGGCCGCAAGATCGGCCACGTCACGGCCCTCGACGAGGACGTCGCCCGCGCCCGCGTGAGAGCATGGGAGCAGGCCCGCGCGTGTGGCGCGGCCCCGGCGGAGGTGTGATGGCGCGAGTCGGCGTGGTGATGGGCAGTTCCTCGGACCTCGCCGTCCTCGAAGGGGCGACCGAGGTCCTCCGGCGCTTCGGCGTCGACTACGAAGTCCGCGTCGTCAGCGCGCACCGGACGCCGCACGACATGATCGACTACGGATCGACGGCCGCGGGCAGGGGTCTGCAAGTCCTCATCGCCGGAGCCGGCGGCGCCGCCCACCTGCCGGGGATGCTCGCCGCCGTGACCGACCTGCCGGTCATCGGCGTCCCGGTGGCCCTCGCCCGATTGGACGGGCTGGACTCCCTCCTCTCCATCGTCCAGATGCCCCGGGGCGTCCCGGTCGCGACCGTGGCGGTGAACGGTGCCGCCAACGCCGCCCTGCTCGCCGTTCGCATCCTCGCCACTGGTGACGGGGCGCTCACGGCGGCGCTCACCCGCTTTCGCGAGGGCCTCGCCGAGGAGGCTCGGGCTCAGGACCGCGACCTCCCCCGCCCTTAGCCGGTTTTTAGCCCCTCGCCCGTCGGCGCGGCCCTCCGGGCCCCTAGTCTGTATCTGGTTTAGACCCCACTAAGGAGGTCCTATGGGAGTCGGCAAGCGCCTCGCGACCATCTTCAAGGCCAAGTCGAATGCGGCCCTCGACAAGATGGAGGACCCGCGACAGACGCTGGACCTGTCCTACGAGGAGCAGCTCGACAACCTCACCAAGGTTCGTCGGGCCCTCGCGGACGTGGCGACGGCTCGCAAGCGCATCGAGATCCAGGCCGAGCAGCTGAAGGCCCAGGGTGACAAGCTGGCCGAGCAGGCGAAGGCCGCCCTGGGGCAGAACAACGAGGCCCTGGCTCGCGAGGCGCTGACGCGCCGCGAGGCCATCGCCGGACAGTTGAAGGACCTCGACGCCCAGCACGCCACGGTCGTCGAGCAGGAGGAGAAGCTCTCCGACACCGCCCAACGTCTCCAGACCGAGGTCGAGGCCTTCCGCACGCGCAAGGAGACGATCAAGGCCACCTACACGGCGGCCGAGGCCTCGGCGCACGTCTCCGAGGCCGTGAGCGGGATCTCGGCGTCGATGAGTGACGCCGGAGCCGCGCTGCAACGAGCGCAGGACAAGGTCGCCGAGATGCAGGCCCGCAGCGGCGCCCTCGACGAGTTGCTGTCGTCGGGCGCCCTTACGGACCTCACCAGCCCCCGGGACGACATCCAGGCCCAGCTCGACCAGGCGAGCGCCGGCTCGAGCGTCGACGCCCAGCTCGCCGCACTGAAGGCCGAGATCGCGAGCCCGGACGCCGCGCCGCTGCCCCCGGCGGGGGAGGCCTCGTGAGCGCCACACGCATCGAGTCCGACCGTGGTCTCAACCTGCGGATGTTCCTGACGGGGCTGGCCCTCGTCCTGCTCTACGCCATCGTGATCACGGTCCTCGTCCGCCTGGGCGTGTCGACCGTCCTGGTGATCGCCATCGCCGCGGGAGCGCTCGTCGCCCAGTTCTACTTCAGCGACAAGATCGCGATGTTCTCGATGCGGGCCCACGAGGTCACCCCCGCCGACGAGCCGCGCCTGCACGCGATCGTCGATCGGCTGTGCCTCATGGCCAACATGCCCAAGCCCCGCGTCGGGGTCTCCGAGCTCGACGTCCCGAACGCCTTCGCCACCGGACGCAGCCCGAAGGCCGCCGTGGTCTGCACGACCCGGGGCCTGATGAACCGACTGAACGACGAGGAGCTCGAGGCGGTCCTCGCCCACGAGCTGAGCCACGTCGCCCACCGCGACGTCGCGGTGATGACGATCGCGTCGGGCGTGGGCATGCTCGCCGGCCTCATCAGCCGGATGGCCATGTGGGGCGCCATGCTGAACGGGGGCCAGCGCAGCCGCGACGGCGAGAACCTCGTCCTGCTCGAGATGCTCACCTGGCTCGTGTCGATGGTCGTCTACGTCATCGCCTATCTGCTGACCATGGCCCTCTCGCGCTACCGCGAGCTGGCCGCCGACCGCTCCGGCGCCATCCTCATCGGCAAGCCGAGCGTTCTCGCGAGCGCCCTGGTGCACATCACCGGCGACATGGGACGGATCCCGCGCACCGACCTCCGCCAGGTCGAGGGCATGAACGCCTTCTTCTTCACCCCGGCGCTCGCCGGGGGGACGGCGGCCTCCCTCTTCTCGACCCACCCCTCGCTCGAGCGCCGACTCGACCAGCTCAACCGGCTCGAGCGCGAGATGAACCAGCACTAGTGGGTCTGCGCGACGTCCTCTTCGGTCGGACGCGACCGGTCCCGCCACAACTCGACAACCTGTTCGCGCTGCCGACGGCCGCCCTCACGCTCGAGACCGAGCTCGACCTCGTTCCCTCGGGCGAGGGCGGACTCTGCTTCAAGGCCGGGAGTGGCGAGAGCGAGATCACCTCCGACGCCGAGATCCGTGAGCTGGTCAGTCTGGGCGATCCGACCGGGGTCGACCTCACGACCGACTCGTTCGGGTTCCGCTGGGTCACGGTACGCGACGCCGACCTCTCCTCCCTCGTCACCCGCCTCCACGGGGCGAACACGACGCTCGTGGAGCACGGGCTCGGATCGCGGATGCTCTGCGCGGTCGTGGGCTTCGTGCCGAAGACCCCACCGGCCGACGGCGCCGTGCGCCTCGTCTACTTGCTCAAGCAGGGCACCTTCTACCCCTTCGCCCCGCGCGACGGCCAGCAGCGCGACAACGAGCTCGAGCTACGGGTGCGGTCCTTCCTCGACGGCGACCTCCCGCTCGAGAAGGACCTGTCGCGCTGGATGGCGCTCTGGAACCTGCCCGTCGGCTGACTCAGGCCAGTGCGTCGGCGAAGAGCGTCGCCACCAGTTCCTCGAACCCCTCGGCGTAGGCGAGGTCGAGGGTCGTCACGGCGTCACGGTCGTGGGTCCACAGCTCGAGGCGGACCTCGCGGAACCCGACGGTGACCACGGGGTGATGATCGAGCCGCTCGGCGAGGTCCACCTGGGCGCCCACCAGCCGCGCACCGTCGCGGTAGCTGCGCAGCCGCAGCACCCGTACCAGGTGCCCCTCCTCCACCGACCACGCGGGGTGGTCGCTCAGCCAGGCCGCCGTCGCAGCCGGATCCAGCGCGTCGGGCCGACTCACGGGTGCGTCATGTCTTCGGGCACGACGGCCGCGTCGAACTGCTCGGCCGTGAGGAATCCGAGGGCCAGGGCCGACTCGCGCAGCGTGGAGCGATCCTTGTGGGCCTTCTTCGCGACCTGGGCGGCCTTGTCGTAGCCGATGATCGGATTGAGGGCCGTCACCAGCATCAGCGAGTTCCGCAGGTGGTGGTCGATCTGCTCGTAGTCCGGCTCGAGGCCCTCGACGCAGAACTCCCGGAAGGCGTCACAGGCGTCGGTGAGCAGGTCGATCGAGTTGCAGACGTTGTGGATGATCACGGGCTTGGTCACGTTGAGCTCCAGGTTGCCGCGCGTGCCCGCCATGGCGACCGCGGCGTCGTTCCCGTGGACCTGGATGCCGACCATGATCATGGCCTCGGACTGGGTGGGGTTGACCTTGCCCGGCATGATCGAGCTGCCCGGCTCGTTCTCGGGCAGACGTAGCTCGCCGAGCCCCGCACGGGGGCCCGAGCCCAACCAGCGCAGGTCGTCGGCGATCTTCATCAGGCTCGTGGCCAGGGTCTTGATGGCCCCGTGCGCGAAGACCAGCGCGTCGTGGGCGGCCAGGGCCGCGAACTTGTTCGGGGCGGTGACGAAGGGCTTGCCGGTGAGATCGGCGATCTCGGCGGCCACTCGCTCGCCGAACTCCGGGTGGGTGTTGAGCCCGGTGCCCACGGCCGTGCCGCCGGCCGCCAACTCGAAGAGGCCGGGCAGGACGGCCGCGAGACGGTCGAGGTCGGCGTCGAGCTGGGCGACGTAGCCGGAGAACTCCTGACCGAGGGTGAGCGGGACGGCGTCCATCAGGTGGGTCCGGCCGATCTTGGTCACCCCCGCGTACGCGCGCGCCTTGGCGTCCAGCTCGTCACGCAGTCGACGCACCGAGGGCATCAGCCGGTCCACGATCTCGGTGGCCGCCGCGATGTGCATGGCCGTCGGGAAGGTGTCGTTCGACGACTGGGACATGTTGACGTGGTCGTTTGGGTGCACCGGGTCCTTCGAGCCGCGCTGCCCCCCGGCGAGCTCGATCGCCCGGTTCGAGATGACCTCGTTGACGTTCATGTTCGTCTGGGTGCCCGAGCCGGTCTGCCAGATCCGCAGGGGGAACTCCCCGGCGAGCGTCCCGTCGATCACCTCGCGGGCCGCCCGCTCAATCAGGTCGGCCCGCTCGGCGTCGAGCTTGCCGAGCTCGTGATTGACGCGGGCGGACGCCATCTTGAGCACCCCGAAGGCGCGGATGAGCGCGGGGGGCATGGTCTCGTGGCTGATCGAGAAGTGGTGCAGGCTCCGCTGGGTCTGAGCTCCCCAGTAGTGGTCGGCGGGAACCTCGATGGTGCCCATCGTGTCCGACTCGATCCTCACGTTGCTCACGTCGTCTCCTCTCATTCAGCCGCCCGACGACGGTACATCGCCGTCCCCGCGCGCACGACCTCACGGGCCTGAACGACGTCCTGGGCCCGCGGCCCGTCTCCGTCACCCGGCACCTCCAGCAGTAGCGGCAGGTCCCGCACCCGCGCGTGACCCACCAGCGCCGCGAGCCCCTCCGCCCCGATCGTTCCCTCGCCGATGTTGGCGTGGCGATCCCGGTTCGACCCGAACTCCGTCTTCGAGTCGTTGAGGTGAAGCGCTCGCAAGCGCTCGAGGCCCACCCGGTCCTCCACCTCGCGCACCAGGCGCCGGGCCCCGGCGGGCGTCGTCGTGTCGACCCCGCTCGCCCACAGGTGCTGGGTGTCGAGGCAGAGGCCCAGTCGCTCGTCGCGGCCGCACGCCGCGACGATGGCCGCGATCTCCTCGAGGCTGCGCCCGACGGTGCCGCCGGCTCCCGCCGCGTTCTCGATCAGGATCGGGCAGTCCGGGTCGCCGGGCTCGCCAGCGTCCAGAGCCCGCGTGAGGCCCTCGGCGACGGCCGGGAGGACCTCCTCGAGGCCCGCCCCGCGATGGCTGCCGACGTGCAGGATGACGCCGTCGGCCCCCATCGCTCGCCCCACGGCGACGTTGTGCGCCAGCGCCGCCACCGACTTCGCGTAGAGCTCGGGGTCGCCCGTCGCCAGGTTGATGAGGTAGGTGGCGTGACAGAAGACGCGGCCGATCCGCGGGTGCTCCGCGTGAGCCTCCCGGAAGGCGTCGGTCACCGCTCGCGCGTACTGCGTGGGCTTCCACATACGAGGGCTCTGGACGAACACCTGGATCGACGTGGCCCCGATCTCGTCGCCCGCCGCCAGGGAGGGGATCAGGGTCCCCCCGCCCCGTACGTGCGCTCCGACGTCCATTGCACTAAAACTACTAGTCGGTCCCTCAACGATAGGAGCGACATGCCCAGCTTCACCGACGCCGCCCGCGCGATCTTCGCGAAGAACGTGTTCGCGCACGTCGCGAGCCTGGAGGAGGACGGCAGCCCGAACGTGACGCCCGTGTGGGTCGAGCTCGACGGCGACGACATCGTCATCAATACCTCACTCGGACGGGCGAAGGCGCGCAACCTCGCGAGCGACCCGCGCGTCGCCGTCTCCCTGACCGATCCCGACAACCCCTACACCGCGATCGCGGTGCGCGGGACCGTGGTCGCGTTCACGACCGAGGGCGCCGACGAGGTCATCGACCGCCTCGCGAAGAAGTACCTGGGCGTCGACGCCTACCCGTACCGGCAAGAGGGCGAGGTGCGCGTGACCGTGCGCATCCGTCCCGACCGCATCAGCCAGCAGCCGGAGTGATCGCCGCGTAGCGCGACGCGCCCTCGCCCACTTGGTCGAGGGTCACCCCCGCGCCGACCAGGTGATCGCCCGTGCGCCGCCAGAGGGCGACGGGTCGGGGCGGGACGGGGAGGCTGTAGGCCTCCCGGAGCACCCCCGCGGGAGAGTCCGTCGTCACCGGCCCGCCGTCGAGCAGCGCGCCCACGAGATCGACGGCGTCGGTAGCCGGGGGACCGTCGAGCACGGCTTCGGCGAGTGTGACGAGATGGCTCAGCGTCTTGAGGTCGCGCGCCGCGAGGGCGGCGGGATAGTCGTCGCCGATGCTCAGCCACACCCCCACGGGGCCGGTGAGGACGTCCGCGGCGGCGGCCACGAGGACGACGACGTCGAGCGAACTGCGGTAGATGACGTCCGGACGCCACCGCGACGGCGGTTCGACGAGGTCGACGACGACCCTCTCCACCTCAGGGCTCGAGGTCTTCCTTGGGCAGCCGCTCGATGTTCACGTCACGGAAGGTCAGGACGCGCACCGACGGCACGAAGCGGGCGGCGCGGTACATGTCCCAGACCCACGCGTCCGTGAGGGTCACCTCCACGAGCGGGGGCTCGGTTCCGCGGATCTCGACCTGGACGTCGTTGGCGAGGTAGAAGCGTCGATCCGTCTCGACCGCGTAGTGAAACATGCCCACGACGGCCTTGTACTCCTGGACCAGGGCCAGCTCGAGAGTGGCCTCGTAGTCGTCGAGCTCTTCGTCGCCCATGAGGGCTTAGGCGCGCTCGGTGACGCGCCGCTCCTTGATCCTGGCCGCCCGCCCGCGCAGCTCGCGCAGGTAGTAGAGCTTCGCCCGACGCACGTCGCCGTAGGTCTCCACCTCGATCTTCGCGATGGTCGGGGCGTGGACCGGGAACGTGCGCTCCACTCCCACGCCAAAGCTCACCTTGCGCACCGTGAAGGTCTCCTGGACGCCGGTGCCCTGACGACGGATGACGACGCCCTGGAAGACCTGGACGCGCTCCCGGTTGCCTTCGACGACCCGAACGTGCACCTTGAGGGTGTCGCCGGGACGGAACGAGGGGACGTCGTCTCGGAGCGAGTCGCGGTCGATCAGTTCTGTCGGGTTCATCACGGGTCCTTCGAGATCTCGGGCTAGGTAAGTCTAGCCGTTCGTGTCGAGACCGGCCAGGAGGCCGTGCGCGGCGAGGAGGCGGCGCTCCTCGTCACGGAGGCCGCCCCGCCGGGCGATCAGGTCGGGCCGGCGCTCGAGGGTGCGCGCCAGGGCCTGGGCCCGGCGCCAGCGCGCGATCGCCGCGTGGTCACCCGAGCGCAGGACCTCGGGCACCTCACGGCCGCGGTACGTCGCGGGCTTGGTGTACTGCGGGTACTCGAGCAGTCCGTCCGCGAAGGTCTCCTCCGCCGGCGACGCGTCGTTCCCGAGCGCCCCGGGCAGGAGGCGCACGACGGCCTCGATCACGCAGAGGGCGGCGAGCTCGCCCCCGGCGAGGACGAAGTCTCCCACCGACATCTCCTCGTCCGCGACGAGGTCGAGCGCCCGCTGGTCGAAGCCCTCGTAGCGGCCGCACAGGAGTGTGACGCCCGGGCCGGTCGCGAGCTCGCGGGCCCACGCGTCGTCGAAGGGTCGACCCGACGGGGTCAGGGCGATCAGCGGGCGGACGAGGTCGGGGTGGGCCTCGACCGTCCGCACGATGGGGTCCGCGAGCAGGACCATGCCGGCGCCCCCGCCGTAGGGCGTGTCGTCGACCGTGCGATGAACGTCGTCGGTCGCCTCGCGCGGATCGAAGGTTCGCAGGGCCCACGACCCTCGTTCGCGGGCCCGGCCCAGCACCGAGGTGCTCGCGTAGCCCCCGATCGCCTCGGGGAACAAAGTGATGACGTCGACTCGCCAGGTCACTCGAAGAGCCCCTCGGGGACCTCGACCACGATTCGCTCGTGCGGCGTCACGTCCACGACGAAGGCGAGGGGCACGAGATGCCCCGTGTCGAGGACCAGCAGGTCGCTGGCGGGATTCGCCTCGACCTCGACCACGGTGCCGCGCACCGTGCCGTCACGCTCCACGACCGTCGCCCCGTAGAGCTGATCGATCCAGATGACGTCCTCGTCCTCGACCTCGAGTCGGGGCGCGCGCAGGACGACCCCACGCCAGCGCTCGGCCTCCTCGCGCGTCGCGACGTCCTCGAAGGTCACGATGAAGCGGGCCTGGTGTCCCGCGGACTGTCGGACCACGAGCGGCCCCCGATCCGTCAGCAGAGTCGACCCCGGGGCCAGCCGCTCCGTACGGTCACTCCAGAGGTCCACGAGGACCTGTCCCCGCAAGCCGTGCGCCTTGACGATCCGGCCGACGTCGAGCATCGGCTCGTCCGACACCTCAGTCGACGATGTCCACCGACGTCGTCACGCCGTCGCGAACCCCGGCCGCGCCGACGACGACGCGGATGGCCTGGGCAGTGCGCCCACGGCGACCGATGATGCGCCCCATGTCGTCGGGAGCCACGTTGAGAGAGAGGACGACGCGGTCGTGACGCTCTCCGACCTCGACCGAGACCGCGGACGGGTCATCGGCCATCGCTTCGGCGATGTAGCGCAGGACCCGAGCGGCGATCGGCGCCACCGGACCCGACGGCTCGGCGACGACGTTCACGTCGCCCTCGACGTACTCGGCGTCACTCACGACTCGGCGACCTCGCTCGGCGCCTCCGACTCCTCCGCGACCACGGCACCGGGGGCCGGGTCCTCGGTCGCCTCGACGGCGGCCGGGGCCGGGGCCGGGGCCGGGGTGGCGTCTACGACCACGCTCGGACCCGCGCGGAACACGGTCATCGCCCCGCTCGTCTCGAGCAGGCGAGCCACTCGGTCCGTCGGCTGGGCGCCCTGGCGCAACCAGCGGACGGCCTTCTCGTTGTCGATGGAGACCACGGTGTCGGGCTCGGCCGACGAGAGGCCGCGGGGCTGGTAGGTACCCACGACCTCGAGGAAGGCTCCCGAACGGGCCCGGCGACTGTCGGCCGCGACGACGCGGTAGGTCGGCTGCTTCTTCTTGCCCATCCGCACCAAGCGAAGTTTCACTGCCACGTCGAACGTTCCTCCGAACCGGTCTCCGCCAAGCGGGAGACATCCGAAGGTGACAGTCTAGCGCCCCTTGGGGGGGGTCACCCGACCGCCCTTCTTCTTCTTGCCCCGTGCACCGCGGGGCGCGGGCGCGCTCGGCGCCGGGCGAGTCGCGTCGGCCAGGGCCTCGAAGCCGGGCGGTAGGTCCTGGGGACGGGCGCGGGCGGCCAACTGAGCCATGCGTCCCATCTGCGGCGGCAGTCCGCCGGAGCCCATCGAGCGCATCATCTTACGCATCTCGGTGAACTGCTTGAGGAGCTGGTTGACGGCGGGGACCGTGGTCCCCGACCCGCGGGCGATGCGCGCCCGACGAGATCCGTCGATGAGAGCGGGCTCGCGTCGCTCCCGGGGAGTCATCGACCGGATGATGGCCTCCACCTGACCCAACTGGCGCTCGTCGATGCTCGAGGCGGCCGTGCGCATCTCCTTCGTCATTCCCGGCATGAGGCGCATGAGGCCCCCGAGCGAGCCCATCTTGCGGACCTGGTTCAACTGCGCGAGGAAGTCGTCCAGCGTGAAGGTGCCGCTCATGAGACGCCCGGCCGACTCGGCCACCACCTCGGGGTCCATGGCCCGCTCGGCCTGCTCGATCAGGGTGAGGGCGTCGCCCATGCCCAGGATCCGCGAGGCCATCCGGTCGGGGTGGAAGAGGTCGAAGTCCTCGATCTTCTCCCCGGTGGCGGCGAAGACGACGGGGCGCCCCACCACGCCTCGCGCGGAGAGCACCGCTCCCCCGCGGGCGTCGTAGTCGAGCTTGGTAACGATGAGTCCGGTCAGTTCGAGCCGGTCGTGGAAGGCCCGTGCCGTGTGGACGGCGTCCTGACCGGTCACGGCGTCGATGACGAGGAAGGTGTAGTGGGGCGCGATCGCCGCGCTCACCTGGGCCACCTCGTCCATGAGCGCCTCGTCGACGGCGAGACGGCCCGCGGTGTCGACGATCACGACGTCGCGGCCGATCCGCTGCGCCGTCTCGAGGCCCCGACGGGCGACCTCGACCGGCGTCGTCGGCTCGCTAAAGACGTCCACACCGATCGAGGCGCCGAGGACCCGCAACTGCTCCACGGCCGCCGGTCGCTGGAGGTCGGCGGCGACGAGCATCGGGTGGCGACCCTGCTGGGCGAACCACCGAGCGAGCTTGGCGGCCGTCGTCGTCTTGCCCGCGCCCTGCAAGCCGGCGAGGAGCACGACGGTCGGCGGGCGCGGCGCGTAGGTGATCTTGAGGGCGCTGCCACCCAGGATGTCGATGAGCTGGGCGTGGACCGCCTTGATGACCTGCTGTCCCGGCGTCAGGCTCTGGCTGAGCGCTTGACCCCGGAGGCGATCACGAACGGCGTCGAGGAAGGCCCGCACGACCGACAGCTCGACGTCCGCCTCGATCAGGGCGGACCGCACGTCGCGCAACGCCTCGTCGAGGTCCGCCTCGCTCAGCCGGCCCCGCGAGCGAAGTGACGCCGAGAGCCGTTCGAATCGATCGGTGAGGGCGTCGAACATGCCCGTCAGGCTACCGTCAGGCCCGCAGGAGAGCGTCGACGAACTCGTCGGGATCGAAGGGCAGGAGGTCGTCGACCCCCTCGCCCACCCCCACGAACTTCACCGGGATGCCGAGCTCGCGCTCGATGGCGACGACGACGCCGCCGCGCGCGGTCCCGTCCAACTTCGTGAGGACGATGCCGCTCACCTGGGCGGCGGCGAGGAACTCGCGGGCCTGGCTCAGCGCGTTCTGGCCGGTGGTGGCGTCGAGCACGAGCAGGGTCTCGAGGACCTGGCCCGGGCCCCGGTCGGCGACACGGCGAACCTTGGCCAGCTCGTCGAGCAGGTTCGACGAGTTGGCCCGACGCCCCGCCGTGTCGGCGAATACCAGATCGGCCCCGCGGGCCGCCGCTCGCCCGACGGCGTCGTGGACGACCGAGCCGGGATCGGCCCCCTCGTGAGCGCGCACGAGGTCCGCCCCGGTCCGGTCCGCCCACAGCGCCAACTGGTCCGCGGCGGCGGCCCGGAAGGTGTCGCCCGCGGCGATCACGACGCGGTGCCCCCGCTCGCCCTCCCGGCGAGCCAGCTTCCCGATCGTCGTCGTCTTGCCGACGCCGTTCACTCCCACGAAGAGCCAGACCGCGACGCGGCCCTCGTCGGCAACCTCCACCACGTCGCGCGGACGATCGAGTGACGCGCGTAACACGCCCCGCACCGCCGTGGCGACTCCCTCGGGCGCCCCGTCGCGGCGCAGGGAGTCGAGGACGGCCTCGGTGGTCGCCAGTCCGACGTCACTGCGCAGGAGGACCTCCTCGACCGTGGCGAGGTCGTCCTCCCCCACGTCGCCCGCTCCGAGGCCGCGCAGCCGATCGAAGACTCCCCGCGAAGCGCCGAGTCGCGCGCGCATGGCGGGCTCGTCGCGCAACTCGGGCCGCGGAGCCTCCTCCGGAACGAGGACCTCGGGCAGGGGCGCGACGGGCGGCGGGGCCACCAGGGCCGGGCGGCGGCGACGCACGACCACGGTCGCCACGGTCGCCCCGATCGCCAGGAGCGCCACGACGACGAGGATGATGATGACCGTGCTCACGCGACGACCTCCCGGCGCACTCGCTGACTGACGACCTTGGACGACCCACCCGGCACCATGGTCACGCCGTAGAGCGCGTCGGCCGACTCCATCGTGCGCTTCTGGTGCGTGACGATCAGCAGCTGCGCTTCGTCACGGAACTCGTCGATGAGGCTCAAGAAGCGCTGGAGGTTGACGTCGTCGAGGGCCGCCTCCACCTCGTCCATCATGTAGAAGGGTGAGGGACGAGACCGGAAGACCGCGAACAAGAAGGCGAGAGCCGCCATGGACCGCTCGCCGCCCGAGAGCAGGGAGATGCGTCGCACGTTGCGACCCATCGGGCGGACCTCGATCTCCACGCCGGTGTTGAGCGGATCGTCGGGCTCGGTCAGGATCAGGCGACCCTGGCCGCCCGGGAAGAGCATGGCGATCAGCGTGGCGAAGTGCTCGTTGACGTCGGCGACGGCCGACGAGAAGGTCTGCATGATCTCGTCGTCGAGCTCGTGGAGGGCCTCCTGCAGCTCTCGACGAGCACCGCGCACGTCGCTCACCTGCGCGTCGAGCTCGCGGTAGCGGTCCTCCAGGGCGGCCAGCTCCTCGAGGGCGAGGGGGTTGATCGGACCCAACGAGGTGACGCGGGCCTCGAGCTCGCCCACTCGCTCGGCGAGTCCGACGCCCTCGGGCAACTCGATCGGATCGGCCACGAGCTCCTCCGGCTCGATCCCGAGGTCCCGGTGGACCGACTCCAGCACCCCCGCGCGCTTGACGGCGAGCTCGGCGAGCTCGACCTCGGCACGCCGACGCTCGTCGGCCAGGGCGTCGAGCCGCTGCTCGAGGTCGTGACGCTCACGACGCAGCGCCTCGAGTCGCTCCGCCCCGGCCCGCGACGCCTCGAGCTGCTCGCGGTACGAGGACTCGAAGGCCTCCTGGGCCGTCGCCACGTCGTCCGCGACGCGACTCACCACCGTGGCCAGGCGAGCGAGGGCGGCGAGGTCGGCCTCGAGCTGCTCACGTCGCGCCGCGGCCGCGGCGCGCTCGGCCCCGTGACCCACGAGGCGCCGCTCGATCTCGTCCCGACGCACCTCGAGGAGTCGGCGCCGCTCCGCCAGCTCGGCGTCACGACGGGCGACCTGCTCAGCGACCGCGGCGACGCGCCGGCGCCAGCCCGCGAGCTCCTCGGCCGCGGCGTCGCGCTCCCGTCGCCGCTCGACGGCACCCGTCACGAGCACCGCCAGCTCCCCCACCCGTCGCTCCACCTCCGCGAGCTCGCTGGCGCGAGCCGTCAGCGCCTGGGCGGCCCGCTCGACCTCGGCCGCGAGAGTCGCCTCCTGGGCGTCGATCTCGCCGCGCCGCTGGGCGAGACGCGCCGCGTCGCGCTGCTCTTGCTCGAGAGCGACCGCGGCGGCGCGCTCGGACGCGGCGGCGTCACGGAGTGCTCGGGCGGCCTCACCCGCCTCTCGCGTCGCGGACGCGAGGACGTCACGCAGTGCCGGAAGTGCGGCGTCGGCCGCGAGGGCGCGCTCGCGCGCCTCCTCGACCGCGGCGCGCGTCACGACCGCTCGACCGGAGGCGGATCGCCAGCCGCTCGGGGCGAAGCGGTCGCCCTCGGGTGTCACGACGACGAGGTCGGGGTGGGCCAGGGCGACCTCGAGGGCCTCCTCCCACGACGGCGCCATCACCGCGTGGTGGAGCAGCGCGTCGAGCGCCCACTCGACGTGACGGGGGGAGCCCGCTCGGGCCTTCACCATCGCGCGCACCGCCCGGCATCCCACCGGCACCTCGGTGAGGCGGGGCGCCGGGTCGACCACGGGCAGCACCACCCCGCCCGTCCCGTCGCGCCGCAGGAGTGCGACGGCCCGTCGCGCGGCGTCGGGCCCGTCGACGAGGGTGGCTCCGACCGCGGCGCCGGCCGCCGACTCGACGGCCCGCTCGGCCCCCTCGTCCACTTCGATCAGGTCGACGACCGCCCCGAGGACGCCCGTGACCTCCTCGAGCAGGTGTCGCGCGTCCGATCCCGAGATCTCCTCGAAGGCCCGCTCGAGCGCCTCGGCGCGCGCCTGGGCGCGGGACGACTCGTCGGTCGCGCGAGCGAGATCCTCGCGCACCCGGGTGAGCTCGGCCTCGGCCCGCTGGGATCGCTCCTCGGCCTCCGCCAGGGCCCCGCGAGCGCCGTCGCGCTCGTGGGTGCGCCGGAGGGTCTCCGCCGCGGCCTCGGCGAGGTCCCGCTCGAGCCCGGCGCGACGACGGGCGATCTCCTCGGTGCGGGCCTCGACGCGCTCGACGGCCTCGCGCGCCCGGGTGAGCTCGCGAGCGAGGTCGGCTGCTCGGGCGGTCGCCGACCGGTGCCGCTCCTCGTCCGCCTCGAACGAGGCCCCCGACCACGTCGCCTCGTGCACCGCGCTCGCGTCGTCGAGCCCCCGGCGATCGGCGGCGAGAGCCGCCCGCTCGTCCCGGGCCCGCGCGTCGTCGCTCTCGAGGGACTCGAGGTCGCTCGCCAGGCGGGCCGCGTCGGCCTCGAGCGTGGCGATCACGTTCTCGTCGGCGGAGGCGTCGAGGGCGGCGCGCACGAGACGCTCGCGTTCGGCGATGAGCGACGCGCGGCCCCGCGCGCGCTCCGACAGTCCCTGCAAGTCCCCCAGCGCCGACGCGAGCAACTCCTCTCGACGGCTCGCCATCTCGGCGGCGGCCGACGTGGCCTGAGCGTCGAGAGCGACAAGGTCGCGCCGCGTGGTCTCCTCGCCCTGAGTCAGCTCGGTGAGGCTCGTCTCCACGACGCGTCGACGCGCGTCGAAGGCGTCGAGTCGGTCGACGAAGAGGGCGGCCCGCGCCGCGCGCAGCTCGCGGTCGACCTCGGCGTAGGTGCGGGCCGACGCCGCCTGGCGTTCGAGGGGGCGCATCTGTCGGCGCACCTCGCGCACCAGGTCCCCCAGCCGCTCGAGGTTTTCCTGGGTCTGGGCCAGCCGTCGCTCGGCCCGCTCCTTACGTCGGCGGTGCTTGAGGACGCCCGCGGCCTCCTCGATGACCGCTCGTCGGCTCTCCGAGGAGGAGTTGAGGATCGAGTCGAGCTGACCCTGGCCGATGATCATGTGCTGCTGGCGGCCGACCCCGGAGTCGGCGAGCAACTCCTGGACGTCGAGCAGGCGACAGACGGTCCCGTTGATCGCGTACTCGGAGTCCCCGTTGCGGAACAGCGTCCGCGAGATGGTGACCTCCGCCCCGTCGACGGGCAGACGGCCCGAGGCGTTGTCGAGGGTGAGGGAGACCTCGGCTCGCCCGAGGGGGCTCCGCGAGGCCGTGCCGGCGAAGATGACGTCGTCCATCCGCGCACTGCGCAGGGCACGGGTGCTCTGGGCGCCCAGCACCCAGGTGACGGCGTCGACGACGTTCGACTTGCCCGAGCCGTTCGGTCCGACCACGGCGGTGACCCCGGGCTCGAACTCGAGGGCGGTGTTGTCGGCGAAGGACTTGAAGCCCTTCATGGTCAGGCGCTTGAGGAACACGCGTAGACGCTACCAACGCCCCGCCGTCCACCCGGTCCCCGACGGGCGCCTAACCCTGGCAGTTGGGGCAGAAGTACGTGGCGCGCTGTCGCACGACCACGCGCTCGATGGGCCGACGACACTGGGGACAGGGCTGTCCCTCGCGGCCGTAGACCTGGTGAGACTCTTGGTACGTCCCCGGACGGCCCTCGAGGTCCACGAACTGCTCGTCGGCGAGGGTCGAGCCCCCGGCCTTGATCGCCTCCCCGAGCACCTCGGTGATGGCGCGGTGTAGACGACGGATCTCCACCGTCGAGAGCGAGTCGGAGGGCCGGTCGTAGCGCAGCCCCGCCGTGAAGAGGATCTCGTCCGAGTAGATGTTTCCGATGCCGGTGATGATGTCCTGGTCGGTCAGGAGGGCCTTCAGCGGTGTCGACCGGCTCTTCAGGATCGCCGCGAAGCGGTCCCAGCCGATCTGGTCGACGAGGGGATCGACGCCGAGGTGGGCCAACTCGGGGACGGCCCGCCGCAGCGTCAGGCCGTCCTGGCTCATGGCGAGGCGGGCGAACTTGGAGACCTCGACCTCGACGTCCTCGGGGGGCGGCGTCGAGACGAAGAGCTCCCCGAAGGTGCGCGGGTCGACGTAGCGCAACTCCCCCGGGGGTGAGAGGGTGAAGACGACGTGGGTGTGCTTGGGCTTGGGGTCCTTCGGACCTCGGGCCTTCAAGAGTTGCCCGGACATACCGAGGTGGATCACCAGGTGGCCGCCATCGTCCAGCGTCACCACGAGGTACTTTCCGAGTCGCGCGACTCCCTTGACGGTCCGCCCCTCGACGAGGGCCCGGAACTCCTTCGCCGAGGCGTGGCGGCGCACAACGCGTCCATTGGTCACGGCGACCGCTCGGATCTTGCGACCGGTCAGCTCTCGCGCCAGACCCGCACGGACCGTCTCCACCTCGGGGAGCTCAGGCATCGCGCGCCTCCCAGGCGGCCTCGGCGGCGAGCGCCTCGGCCGCTCGGCGTGACGGCGCCGGCTCGCCGCGCACCGTGTCGGCGCCGACGGTGACCTCGGCGGTGAAGACCGTCGCGTGGGGCGGCCCCTCCGACGCAACCCGGTAGGTCGGCGTTCCCCGGCCATTCGCCTCCGCCCACTGGCGGAGCCGCGTCTTCGGATCGACCGCCGCGGGGCGATGCCGGGCCCCGTCGATCACCGGGCCCAGGTGTGCCTGGACGAAGTCGCGCGCCGCGTCGTACCCGCGGTCGAGGTAGATGGCGGCGACGACGGCCTCGAAAGCGTCCGCTAGTAGGCCCGGTCGGTCGGCTCCGCCGTGGCGGCGCTCCCCGCGGCCGAGGCGCACGGCCCCGCCCAGGTCGAGTCCGCGGGCCACCTCGGCCAGGGCGGCCTCGTTCACCACGTGACTGCGCACCAGAGATGCGGCACCCTCGTCGAGCTCGGGATAGCGCGTCACGAGCAGGTCCGCGACGGCGAGGTCCACCACGGCATCACCGAGGAACTCGAGGCGCTCGTTGGACACGGCACCTCGCTCGGCGGCGAAGCTCGAGTGGGTGAGGGCCTCAATCAGTCGCGGACTCCCGGCGTCGAGTCCGAGCTGCTCGACTAACTCCTCCGGGGGCGTCCACACCGAGGCCCCGAGTCCGTCAGGACCCCGCGAGGCGGGCGGTGACGTAGTCGACGGCGTCGCGCACCGAGCTCAGTCCCTCGAGGTCCTCGTCGTCGATCCGGAAGTCGCCCACCGTCGCCGCGAGGCGCTCCTCGATCGCCTCCACCAGCTCGATGAGAGCCAGGGAGTCAGCGCCCAGGTCGCTGAAGGCCGCGTTCGGGTCAATGTCCTCCGGCCGGCGCTCGAGGATCTCCGCTAGCTCGTGAGTCACCATCGTCTCGATAGCCGCCCGATCGGGGGTTGAGGTCGCGCCGTCCACCTACGGGCCTCCTTTGCTCGCGCCCCACACTACTGAGGCGCCCACCCCGCGACGGGGCATTACTCCGCGGTAACCGGAGCGACCGCGTCGCGGAGCTGGTCCACCAGGTGGGCGCTCGCCATCTCGTGGGCGACGCGCAACGCGTTCATGATGGCCGTCGCGTTCGAGGAGCCGTGGCTGATGACGCAGATCCCCTTCAGCCCGAGCAGCACCGCCCCACCCTGATTCTCGGGGGTGAGCGACGCGATGGCGGGGCCGAGGTGCTCGAAGAGGACGCGGCCGGCCGCGCGGGTCTCGTCGTTGGTGTCGACGGCGCCGAGCACCGTTGCGAAGACGAACTTGAGGGCACCCTCCAAGGTCTTGAGGGCAACGTTGCCGGTGAAGCCGTCGGTGACGACGACGTCGACGGGCGACGGGATGAGATCACGACCCTCGACGTTGCCGACAAATCCCGGGACGAGGTCCCGGAGTCGGGCGTGGGTCTCCTTCACGAGCGGCGTCCCCTTCGACGACTCCTCCCCGATGGAGAGCAGCCCGATTCGTGGCTCGGCGATCCCGTGGTGGGCCCGGACGTAGGCCGCCCCCATCTGGGCGAACTGGACGAGCATCTCCGGGGTGCACTCGGCGTTGGCGCCGGCGTCGACCATGAGGGCCGGGTGCGATCCGGGCCGCGGGATCGGCAGGGCAATGCAGGGACGCAGCACCCCGGGCAGGCGACCCATGCGCAGCAGCGCGGAGGCCATCGTGGCACCGGTGTTGCCGGCCGAGACCATGGCGCTCGCCGCGCCGTCGCGCACCAGTTCGGCCGCGCGGACGAGCGAGGAGTCCTTCTTCGTGCGCACGCTCTGCGCCGGATCGTCGTCCATGGCGATGACCTCGGTGCAGGCGTGGACCGCCAGGCCCTGAGGGTCACCGATGAGGTCGGGGGGGCCGACGAGGGTGACGTCCAGCCCCAACTCGTCGACGGCGCGGCGCGCCCCGGCCACGACCTGCGCCGGCGCGAAGTCGCCGCCCATCGCATCCAGGGCGATGGGCAGCGTCAACTCAGTTGACCTCGACGGCGACGCGGCCCTTGTACCAGCCGCAGTTCGGGCAGACGACGTGAGGCAGCTTGGCCGACGCGCACTGCGGGCAGACGCTACGAGCCGGGCGCTCGAGGCGCCAGTTGGCGGCCCGGCGGCTGCGCGTACGGGCCTTGCTGGTCTTGCGCTTGGGAACGGCCATCGGATGTCACTTTCGCCGGGGACGGCCGAGCCGTCACGCTGGGTGGGATTCCCCGGGCTCCTCACCCGGGAATCGGAGCGCATCAAGTGTAGCCCACCGAGGGTCCGACGGCGCCGTGCAGCCGCACGGACCCTCGTTGAGGTCGGCGCCGCACTGGGGACAGAGGCCCGCGCAGGCCTCTCGGCACAGTGGGGCGAGGGGCAGGTCCAGCATGATCGCGTCGTGGACGAGTGGCGTCAGGTCGAGCTCGTCCCCCTCGAACGAGTACGACAACTCGTCGGCCGTCTGGGACTCGGACACGAACCGCTCGTCGACGCTCACCCGGGCGACGCCCTCGGCCCGGGCCGCGCACCGCCGGCAGACCCCGTGCCACGGTGCCTCGATCGAGCCCCGAACCCGGATCCCGCCGGCGTAGCTCTCGAGTCGCAGTCGCACCGTGACCGGAGCGTCGGGCTCGACGTCGGTCTCGGCCTCCCCGAGCGCCGTCAGCTCCCGTTCGGCGTCGAAGGGGGCCTCGAAGGCCACCTCCATCGAGGACGGGACGACGCGGCGCAGGGCCGCCACCGGGACGACGTAGGCGGCGCTCACGGCCCTAGTAGTTGTCCTGGTCGAAGAAGGAGGACGTCTCCGTGGCGGGCTCGTAGTAGGCGGAGGGCGCCGGGGCCGGCGTCGGCTCCTCGACGAACGCCGAGCTCGCGGGGGCTGCCTCGAGCAGCGAGGTCGGCAGTCCCTGGGCGCTCAGGCGCTCCCGACCGGATCGAGCCGTCTTCAGCAGGCGCTCGAGCACGATCTCGAAGTTGCCGAGCTTCCCGTCGATGAAGTCCTCGGACTGGTTGACCAGGGTGCGCGCCTGGGCCTGGGCCTCCGACAGGATCTGGTCGGCGCGCAGGCGCGACTGACGCACGATCTCGGTCTTGTCGACCATTCGCGCGGCCTCGGCTCGCACCTGGTCCATGAGTTGCTCGGCCTTGCGCATCTCGGCCGCCATCAACTCCTCCCGATCGCGCAGCGCCCAGCGGGCCTCGCGGATCTCCTCGGGCAGGTCCCGCAGGGCCTGCTCGAGCAGGGCGAGGACTTCCTCGCGTGGCACCAGCGCCGAGTTCGACAGGGGCATCTGCTTCGCGCCCGCGACCAGGTCGATCAGGGCCCTCAGCGACGACTCGATGTCCCGCCCGCCTCCCCCCGCGTCGGGCGCGTCGTCGTAGGGAGGGTCGGACGCGAACTCCGCGAACGGGTCGTAGCCCTCGTAGCCGTCGAAACCGCTCACGGACGCTCCGTTCCGAATCGGGCTCGCAGCCGAACCGCCACCGGCGCCGGCACGAACATCTCGACGTTCCCGCCGTATCGCGCGACCTCCCGCAGCAGGCGCGAGGCGATGAAGGAGTGGTGGGAGCTGGTCGGGATGAAGAGGGTCTCGACGCCCGACAGCGACCGGTTCATCTGGGCCATCTGCAGTTCGCTCTCGAAGTCGGACACGGCCCTCAGGCCCTTGACGATGGCTGTGGCGTTCACGTCACGGGCCACGTTGACGAGCAGGGTCGAGATCGAGACGATGCGGACCGACGGGAGGTGGGCACAGCTCTCGGCGATCATCTCTCGTCGCTCCTCGAGGTCGAAGAGCGGCTCGTTCTTCTGCGGATTGCGGATCGCCGCGACGACGATCTCGTCGAAGATGAGCGCGGCGCGCTCTACCACCTCGAGGTGACCGTTGTGGAAGGGGTCGAACGAACCCGGGATCAGGCCGACCGTCACGCGAGCGGCCCCGTGGACTCCAGCATTGTCACGAGCGTAGTGCCGTAGCGCTTGGACTTGGTGACGACCCAACCGGGAGGGGCCTCCATCGCGCGATCGTTCTCGATCACCGCACGGGCCGCCCGAATCGGGCCGAGCAGAGCGGCGGCGTCCAGCGGGCCGTAGGGGGGATCGGCGAGCACGAGGTCGATCTCGGCCGGTGGTCGCCATCCGGGCAGGGTGGCGCGCTGGAAGATCGCGCGACCGGAGAGCCCGAGCGGAGCCAGGTTGGCCCTCGCCGCCGCGAGGCACTCGGGGTTCTGGTCGACGAAGTACACCTCGGCGGCTCCTCGCGAGAGGGCCTCGATACCCATCGCCCCCGACCCGCAGTAGAGGTCCGCGACGACGAGATCCTCGAGCCCACCCCGGCTCTCCAGCATCGAGAAGATCGCCTCGCGGGCGTAGTCCGTCGTCGGACGGACCCCCTCGGGGAGTCGAGCCCGAAGCTGGCGGCCCCGAGCCACTCCTCCGATCACGCGCATGGACCCAGGCTATTGGCTGGGGCGATCACGACTTGAAGAGGAAGTCCGCTTCCTCGGGATCGACGAGGGCCCGCAATTCGTCGACGAGGTCCGGTACCTCGTGCAGGCCACCGGCGACCAGGTCGCGCGCGACCTCGGCGGCCCGGCGCAACTCGTCCTCGTCACGGACGAGCGAGGCCAGGCGCAGGTCGCTCGGGCCCCGCTGGCGGGCGCCGAGGAGGGTCCCCTCGCCCCGCAACGCGAGGTCGATCTCCGCCAGCGCGAAGCCGTCGCTCGACGCGACCAGGGCCTCGAGACGAGCGCGCGCCTCGGCACTCGCCGCGGGGCCGAGTAGGTAGCAGGTCCCGGGCGTCGTCCCGCGACCGACGCGGCCACGCAACTGGTGGAGCTGGGCGAGCCCGAAGCGCCACGCGTCCTCGATCACGATGACCGACGCCTCCGGCACGTCGACCCCCACCTCGATCACGACGGTCGCCACCAGGACGTCGCTTCGCCCGGCGCGGAAGTCGTCCATCGCCGCCTCGCGCTCCTCCGATCGCATCTGGCCGTGAGCCAGGCCGAGGCGCAGGCCGGCGAGCGGACCCGCCGCCAGTCGATCACGCTCGGCGACCGCCCCGGCGCCGTCGCCGCCACCCTCGACCAGGGGGCAGACGACGTAGGCCCGATGTCCCGACGCGACCGTCGCGCGAACGGCGTCCCACGCGATGTCAGGGTCTCCGTCGAGCCACACGGTGCGCACCGCTTCGCGGCCCGGCGGGCGCTCGTCCAGCACCGAGCGCTCGAGGTCGGCGAAGTGGACCATGGCGGCGGTGCGCGGTATCGGCGTCGCGGTCATCACCAGCAGGTCGGGGTCGAGGTCGAGGTCCGACGCGTCCCGCCCCTTGGACCGCAGCGCGGCCCGCTGCTCGACGCCGAATCGGTGCTGCTCGTCGATGACGACGACGCCGAGGGCCGCGAAGCGCACCCCCTCGCTCACGAGAGCGTGGGTGCCGACGACGATGTCCACCTCACCCGCCACGATCGCCGCGAGAGTGGCGCGGCGCTCGGCCGCCCGGAGTCGTCCCGTGAGGAGGGCGACTCGCACGCCGCGACGTCCCCCGAGGACCGAGGGGTCCTCGACCTCGAGTCCCTCGAGGTCACCCCGCAGAGCGGCGACGTGCTGCTCGGCGAGGATCTCCGTCGGGGCCATGAGGGCGGCCTGGCGCCCCGCCCCGACGGCCATCAGCATCGTCGCCAGCGCGACCAGGGTCTTGCCTGATCCGACGTCGCCCTGGAGGAGTCGGTGCATCGGCGTCGGGGCCCCCATGTCGGAGGCGATCTCACCGAGCACGCGCCGCTGGGCGTCGGTCAGGCGAAACCGGTGTCCGGCGATGAATCGGCCGAGCAGGCTGCGGCGGTCGTCGCCGGGGCCGGCGTCGAGGTCACCCTCGTCGATCGGGTGCGCGACGCCGAGCGCGTGGGCCGTCAGACGCTCCCGGCGTCGGGCGAGGAGGACCTGTAGGCGCAGGAACTCGTCGAAGACCAGTCGGCGACGGGCGGGGGCGACGTCGTCCACGTCGTCGGGGACGTGGATCGCCCAGTAGGCCGCCGTCCGATCGATCAGGTCGTGGGCGCGTCGGATCGTCTCGGGAAGCGGATCGCGCAACGGACCCGCGCGCCGCAGCGACTCCTCGATCAGGCCGCGCAGCTCCCAACTCGTCACTCCCGCCTTGCCCGACGCCGGGTAGATCGCGACCACCCGACCGACCCGGGAGGGATCACGTTCGTCGCCCTCGGCGCCCACGATCACGTCGACGACCGGGTTGGTCAACTGACGTTGACCCCGAAACTCACCGACCGTGCCAAAGAGGAGGGCCTGCACGCCGACGGCGAGCTGGCCCGCCCGCCACGGCTGGTTGAAGAAGACGGCCCGCACCTCGCCGGTCCCGTCGGCCAGCGTGATCTCGACGAGCGAGCGACCCTGACGCGTGCGTCGAGCCCCGACCCGGGTCACCTCTCCGTAGACGGCGGCGACGTCGCCGATCGAGAGGTCCGACACGTCGACGCGCCGCGATCGGTCCACGTAGCGGCGTGGGTAGGTCGTCAGCAGGTCGAGGACGTTCTCGAGTCCCATCGCGGCTAGGGACTGCGCGCGCCGCTCCCCCACCCCGCGCAGTGACGTCACGGGAACTCGAGCGAGGGACGCGAGGGGTCGGCCCGTCTCGCTCACTCGATGCCGACGTAGTACGGGTAGAGCGGTTGGCCCCCGTGGTGCACCTCGATCCCGAGGTCGGGACGGCGCTCGCGCAACCCCGCCACCACCGCCTCGGTCGCCGACGGGTCGACTCCGTCACCCTCGATGAGGGTGACCAACTCGTGGCCGTCGCCCACCAGGACCTCGAGCAGGCTCAGGGTCACGTCGACCAGGGAGTCGCCGATCGCCCGCACCCCGCTCGCGTCGAGGCCGATCCAGTCGCCACTCGACACCGCTCCGGCCCCGGTCGTCGTGTCCCGCACCGCCCGCGTCACCTCACCGGTGACGACGCGGTGACTCGCGTCGGCCATCGCGACCGCGTTCTGCTCCCCGCCCTCATCGGGGTGGTAGGCCAGCATCGCGGCGAAGCCCTCGACGACCGAGTGCGTCTCGACGACCCGTACCCGGGCCGGGACGAGGTCGTCGACCTGACGGGCGACGGGGACGATGTTCTTGTTGTTCGGGAGGATCACGACGTCGTCCGACCCCGTCGCCTGAACCGCCTCGGCCAACTCGGCCGTGGACGGATTCATCGACTGACCCCCGGACACGACCTCGCGAACGCCGAGCGAGCGGAAGATCTGGCGAACCCCCGAGCCGGCGACGACGGCGACGACCGACGTCCTCGGCGCGGGCGTCGGGGCCAACGCGTCGCCGTTCGGCTCGTGATGCAGGTCCTCGACTTGCGACTCGAGGTCGGTGACCCGGATCTCCCGCGGCCGGCCCGCGTCGAGCGCCGCCTCAATGGCCGCCCCGATGTCGTCGGTGTGGATGTGGCAGTTGTAGAGGCCCTCGTCACCGACGATGACGATCGAGTCACCGATCTCCTCCCACGCCTGCCGGAATCCACCGACCAGGTCGTCGGAGGCGCTGAGGAGGAACATCACCTCGTAGCGGGGCGACATGACGCCCGAGGTCGTCTCGACGCCGGTCAGGTCGAGGGCCGCCATGCCGACGGGGGGCTCGGGCAGTGGCTCGTCGGCGACCACGTGACAGAGCGCGTCGAACAGCAGGACGAGACCCGTGCCACCGGAGTCGACCACGCCCGCGTCTTTCAGCACGGCCAACTGCTCGGGCGTCCGGGCGAGCGCCTCGCGGGCGCGGTCGCGGGCGGCGTGGACGAGGTGGCTGAGCGAGTTCGACGCCGAACTCGCGCCCTGCGCCGCCGCTCGAGCCACCGAGAGAATCGTTCCCTCGACGGGTCGCACCACGGCCTCACGCGCACGCTGGTCGGCGTGGCTCAGGGCCTCGGCGAGGATCGAGGGGGTCACGCTCGCCGCCGAGCGCATCTTCTCGACCATCCCCCGCAGGATCTGGGAGAGGATCACACCCGAGTTCCCACGGGCCCCCATCAGGGAGCCTCGGGCGATGGCGTTGCAGACCTCGTCCATCGAGGGGTCGTCGCCAATCGGCTCGAGCGCCTGGACCACGGACTCGACCGTGAGGGCCATGTTGGTGCCCGTGTCCCCGTCGGGGACCGGATACACGTTCAGGCGGTTGATAGCCTCACGGTGACTGCGCAGGAGCGCCGCGAAGGTCGTCATCGCCTCTCGCAGGTCCGCCGCCGTGAGCTTCGTGCGGGCGCTCATCGCTTGCGATGCTACAATGGTCCCTCGGTCCAACGAGCGGAGAAATCCGCGCGGCGAGAGAGGGTTGTTATGGCGTCCGTCTGCGAGATCTGCGGCAAGAAGCCATCGTTCGGCATGAACGTCTCCCACTCCCACCGTCGCACGAAGCGCCGCTGGAACCCGAACATCCAGCGCGTGCGCGCCGTGGTGAGCGGATCGCCCACGCGGCTGAACGTGTGCACGGGCTGCCTACGCGCCGGGAAGGTCACCAAGCCCTCCCGCCGCGTCACCCCGGCCTGATCCGATTACAGACGGTGTTGCCAGCCCTCGCGGGCTAGGCGCTGGCCCCGCAAGGTCCGTACGGAACGGTCGGCGACGACGCGTCCGATCTCGATCGGCGGCGTGAGGCCCCGATCGAGGAAGACCATTCGCAGGCGGTCACCGTCGGCCGTCGTCATCAGGAGTTCGTAGTCCTCTCCCCCGCTGAGAGCCTCTGCCTCGGTTGCCCCCTCCGCCACCGGGACGGTGTCGAGCACCACGCCGACCCCACTGGCGTCGGCCAGTCGGTGCAGGTCGAGGGCCAGGCCGTCGCTCAGGTCCATCATCGCGTGCACCGCGGCCCCCCGAGCGGCGGCCCCCTCGGCCAGACGGGGCCAGGGTCGTCGGTGAGCCACGACGAGCGGGTCGGCGAGGGACGCGCCCTCACGGCGACGCCGTAGTCCCGCCGCTGAGCGCCCGAGCGGTCCGGAGACGAAGACGCGGTCTCCGGCACGGGCGCCCGATCGTAGGACGGCGCCGCCGCCGGGACACTCGCCGAGGACCGTGACCGAGACGCTCAGGCAGGGGCCGCTGGCGAGGTCACCCCCCACGATCGGGCACTGCGTCGCCGCCGCGGCGTCCGCGACGCCCCGATGCAGCTCCTCGAGGTCGCTACCCGGCGGGGCGACGACCGCCACCACGGCGGCCCGGGCGCGACCACCCATGGCCGCGAGGTCTGAGACGGCCGAGGTGACCGCCTTGAAGCCGAGGTCCTCGAGCGGGAAGAGCTCCGGATCGAGGTGGACGCCCGAGACGGCGGTGTCGGTCGACACGAGCACCTGACCCGCGAATGGCCGTAGCACGGCCGCGTCGTCGCCGATATGGACCTCGTCGCGCGGACGTTCCCGACGACCCACGATGGCGGCGATACGCTCCAGGATGTCGTCTTCGCGTCGGTCGGGTCCCCCTCGGGGGACATCGGGTGGGTCGAGCGTCGCGGTCACGACACTGGAATGCACGGGAGGATGCCCGCGGGCATCGCAGGACAGACGACAACGGAGGGCCCCACGTGACCTACCCCACCCAGAACGCACGCCTCATCGAGTGGGTCGAGGAGGTCGCGCAACTCACGACCCCCGATCGTATCCACTGGTGCGACGGATCGGCCGAGGAGTACGACGAGCTCTGTCAGCTCCTCGTCGATCAGGGGACCTTCCAACGGCTCTCCGACGCCAAGCGTCCGAACAGCTACCTCGCCTTCTCCGACCCCGGTGACGTCGCCCGGGTCGAGGACCGTACCTTCATCTGCTCGCGGCTCGAGAGCGACGCCGGCCCCACCAACAACTGGGTGGACCCCGACGAGATGCGCACGACGCTCAACGGCCTCTTCGCCGGCTGCATGCGCGGGCGCACGATGTACGTGGTCCCCTTCTCGATGGGTCCGCTCGGCTCGGACATCGCCCACATCGGTGTCGAGATCACCGACTCGCCCTACGTCGCGGTGTCGATGCGGATCATGACCCGAATGGGTCGCGGCGCCCTCGAGGTCCTCGGTGACGACGGCGAGTTCGTGCCCTGCCTGCACTCGGTGGGCGCGCCGCTCGAGCCCGGTCAGGCCGACGTCCCGTGGCCCTGCGACGCGAACCAGAAGTACATCGTCCACTTCCCCGACACCAAGGAGATCACCTCCTACGGCTCGGGGTACGGCGGGAACGCGCTCCTCGGCAAGAAGTGCTTCGCCCTGCGCATCGCCTCGGTGATGGCCCGGGACGACGGGTGGCTCGCCGAGCACATGCTCATCCTCAAGCTCACGAGCCCCGCCGGCGAGACCCGCTACGTGGCCGGGGCCTTCCCCAGCGCTTGCGGCAAGACCAACCTGGCCATGCTCATCCCCACCCTGCCGGGGTGGAAGGTCGAGACGATCGGCGACGACATCTGCTGGATGAAGCCGGGGCCCGACGGGCGGCTCTACGCGATCAACCCGGAGGCCGGCTTCTTCGGCGTCGCCCCCGGGACCAACTACGAGACCAACCCGAACGCCATGTACTCGGTCGAGGCCAACACCATCTTCACGAACACGGCCCTCACCGCCGACGGTGACGTGTGGTGGGAGGGCATGGGCGAACCGCCGGCGGGACTCACCGACTGGCGGGGCCGCGCCTGGTCCCCCGAGCTCGGCACTCCGGCGGCCCACCCGAACTCCCGGTTCACGGCCCCCGCCGGCCAGGACCCGGCCATCGCTCCGGAGTGGGAGGACCCGGCGGGCGTGCCGATCGACGCCGTCCTCTTCGGCGGCCGGCGCGCGAGCGTCGTGCCACTGGTCTTCGAGTCGCGCGACTGGACGCACGGCGTCTTCCTCGGCTCGATCATGGCCTCCGAGACGACGGCGGCGGCGGCCGGCGCGGTCGGCAACCTGCGCCGCGACCCCTTCGCGATGCTGCCCTTCTGCGGCTACAACATGGCCGACTACTTCTCGCACTGGCTCAGCTTCGCCGACCGGCTCCCGGCCGACCGGCTCCCGCGGATCTTCTACGTCAACTGGTTCCGCAAGGGCCCCGACGGGAAGTTCCTCTGGCCGGGCTACGGCGAGAACAGCCGCGTCCTCGAGTGGGTCTTCGAGCGGGTCGCTGGGCGCGGTGAGGCGGTCGAGACGCCGATCGGCTATATCCCCGGTCCGGGAGCCCTCAACCGCGAGGGTCTCGACGTGACCGACGACCAGCTGGCCGAGTTGCTGCGCGTCGACGCCGCCGAGTGGCGGGCCGAGGTGCCCCTCATTCGCGAGCACTACGCCCAGTTCGGCGACCGCTTGCCCGGAGCGCTAGCGGCCCAGGTGGACGACCTCGAGCGACGCCTCGGCTAGGTCAATCGACGGTCTCGGCGTCGGCGACGATGAGTCGCGGGCCGGAGGGCCAGTCGAAGTAGCGCCACGTCCAGTTGATGAGGACGCGCAAGCGATTGCGAAAGCCCACCAGGTAGAAGAGGTGGAGCCCGAGCCAGGAGGCCCAGCCCGCTGTGCCCCGGATGACGCCGCCGCGCGGCAGCTTCGCCACCGCGGCCCGTCGACCGATCGTCGCCATGATGCCCTTGTTGCGATACCGGAAGGGCTCCGTCGGCTGGCCGCGCAGCACGCGCAGGATCTGCTCGGCGCAGTGACGACCCGACTGGATCGCGACGGGAGCCAGCTGGGGCAGCACCGCCGATCCCGCCGGAATGGCCGCGGCGTCCCCCACCGCCCACACGTTCTCGCAGCTCGTGCAGCGCAGGTCCGGTCCGACGAGGGCTCGCCCCGCGGGCCCGGCCGCCGTGTTGAGGTGGTGCGCGAGCGTGCCCGTCGCGGTGACGCCCGCCGCCCAGATGACCGCGGTCGTCGTGATCTCCTCGCCACTCGCGAGACGCAGGACGTTCGGGCCCACCTCCACCACGGACTGGCCGAGACGGACGTCGATGCCGCGTAGCTGTAGCTGACGCAGGGCGTAGCGACCGGCACTCACCGGGAAGGCCGTGAGGAGGCGATCCGCGAGGTCCACCAGGACGACCCGCACCGACGCGGGGTCGATGCGCAGCCCGTCGCGCCGCAGCACGATGCCGATCAGCTCCGCGAGGGCGCCCGCCGTCTCCACGCCGGTGGGGCCCCCACCCACCACCACGTACGTCAGTGCTACCGGGTCGTGGTCGGCGCGGGCGTCGGCGGCCTCGAGCGAACTCAGCAGCCGGTTACGCAGACGCCGGGCGTCGGCCAGCGAGTAGAGCGGCAGGGCGTGCTCGCGCGCGCCCGGGATCCCGAAGTAGGAGGCCGTCGCCCCCGTCGCCACGACCAGGTGGTCGTACGCGAGGTCCGTCCCGTCGTCGAGGATGACGCGGTTCTCGGCCTCGTCCACCTCCCGCACGCGGCCATGGCGAAACCCCACGTTGCGAGCGTGACCGAAGATCGTCCGGATCGGGTACGCCACGTCCGCCGGCTCGAGGCCCGCCGTCGCCACCTGGTACAGGAGTGGCAGGAAGGTGTGGAAGTTATGCCGATCGACGATGGTCACGCGGACCGGCTGATTCGCGAGCCCGCGGGCGACGGCCACGCCGGCGAATCCGCCTCCGACCACGACCACGTGGGGCAGCGAGGCGAACGCGGGACTGGCCAGGTGGGGAGGCGCCATGCCCTAGTACAGCACGTCGGACGCCCTAGCGTCCCCGACGCCGCCCGAGCGTGTAGAAGACGGCCGTCGCAGTCCCGACGACCGCGAGGAAGCGGTCGGCGACCGCGAAGGACCACAGGACCCCGACCGGGATCAGGGCCCCGACCACCCACGCGAGCTGTTGGCGGACGGCGAACCGGGCGAAGGTCCTGCCCTGCGCCCCGGGAGGGACGTGGGCCTGGGTGATCGCGTCGAAGCTCGGCTGGGCCACCGCGGCGGCCAGGCCGACCCATCCGGCCAGGGCCGACTGTGCGGCGAGCGACGGGACGACACTGGCGAGACCGGCCCCCACCGCCGCGAGGACGAGGGAGCCGCCGAGCAGGGCCGGGGCGCCGAGACGGCGCCGGACCCGGGTCACCAGTCCCAGTCCGACGAGCGACCCCACGGCGGACAGCGCGAGCGCGAGCGCGAACCACCCGAGGGATGCGTGGGCCCGCCGCAGCCCGAAGGCGAGCAGGAAGGTGGCGAAGCCCACGGTGAAGCGCATGACCGACGCCGCTCCGAGACCCCAGGCGACCTCGGTGTCGCCCAGGGGCTCGAGCGCCTGGCGGTCGCGCTCGGCCTGGGTCATGCGAGCGACGGGGTCGCGCACCACCGCCGCCGGACGGGGGAGTCGGGCGCTGGTCACGACCCCGGCGAGGTAGACGACGCTCGCCACGACGAGCACGCTCGGCGCACCGAGTCCCTTGAGGACCCCCGCCGCCACGAGCCCCGCGACCACCCCGGCGGCGGTCCCGAGCAGGGTGAGCTGGGCGTTGAACCCCGCGAAGCCCGCGGCCTCGCCCGGCGCTCCCGGCCACCCGGCGCTGTCCAGGTCGCCCGTGTGCTCCCGGAACTGGTCGGTGCGCGCCATCTCGGGCACCAGGGCCCCGCGCGTGACGACGTAGAGCTTGGAGGCGACGAGCAGTAGGAACGCCTCCGGATAGAGCCAGAGCGACGACAGGTGTTGGCTCATCGTCCAGCAGAGGAGGACTCTCGCTCCGGCCGACACGGCCACCAGCAGCCGACGACCCTGGGCCGAGCGATCGATGAGCGGGCCGAGGACCGGCGAAACGACCGCGAACGGCGCGATCGTGATGAGGAGGTAGAGCAGGACCTTGCCCTTCGCCTCGCTCGGGGAGACGGAGAAGAAGAGCGAGCCCGCGAGCGAGACGGTGACCATGGTGTCGCCGGCCATCATGAGCACGTGCACGAGCGCCAGGCGCCCGAACGCCGTCGACTGATCGAAGAGGTCCTGGGCGGAGGCCCACGCGAGCGAGCCCAGGCCGCGCCGTATCACGGTTCCGTAGCGTACGGCAGCCCCGCGGCGCGCACGGGCACGGGTCAGTTCGAGAAGCAGGCCCGGCGGTAGACGACGTCGGGCAGGAGACCGGCCCGACAGTAGGTCGCCCGCGACGCGGCGAACCACCCGCCGTTCGCGTAGTGCATCAGCTCGGTGACGCCCACCGGTGGTGCGGACCCCACGGCGACCGTCGCCCACAGGTAGGCCCAGTCGCCTTCGCACCCGTAGGCGACGACGCCGTCGCGCGGCACCAGGTGCGTGAGGTGGGCGCTCACGCTCGCGGCGGAGCAGGACGCGTCGCTCGGCGACGGGGACGACGACGCGCTCGCGGCGCTCGCGGCCCACGCGAGACCCGCGATCACCAGCAGGCTCACGACCACGCGCGCCGTCCGAGCCACCATCCCCCTAGTTCACCACAGTGGGTTCAGGCGCTGGGGGCCGGGTTGATGACCGCCATGAGGAGGGTTCCCACGGTCGCCTCCCACGTCGCCTGCTCGACCGGTTCGGCCGAGACGTCGTCGATGACCCGCCCGAAGAGCGTCGCCTGGAGGACGGTGGCGAGACCCCCCGCGTCGACGTCCGGTCGCAGGAAGCCGTTCCGCTGCCCGAGTCGGACGAGGTCGGTGAGTTCGGACATGAACTCGGCCTGGGTCTCCCCGATGAGCTCGGCCAGGCTCGGTCGCGTGAGCGACGCCGAGATGATCCGCACGCGCATCGCCCGACGCCGGCGACGCTCCTCGCCACCCGAGAGGACGTCGACGAGGGGGCGCACGAGCTCGACGTACTCCGCGGCGTTGTGGGCCCGCCCGCTCACCGCCTCGATTCTCGCGAGGTCCTGGCTCACGAGGTCGCGGAAGAGCTGGTCGTAGGCGGCGTCGATCACTCCCTCGCGGGAGCCGAAGTGGTGATACACGGACCCGTAGTTGACTCCCGTCACCTGGCAGATGTCGGGGATGCGAATCTCGGTCTCGTCACCCTGCCAGAGACGCTCAATCACCGCGTCGATGACGGCGCGCATGACGGGAATGGATCGCGCCTGCTTCACAGGAGCAAAGTCTAGGGACGCCGTGACGGTGAAGTATTTTCCGCCCATAGACTCGCTCACGGCGCGAGCCCGCTCCCCGAGGCTCGCGAGCGAGGAGAGTCGTGTCCCGAGCGCCCCGTCTCGAGCCGCAGATCGTCCGCACGGGCATGGTGGTGGTGCTCGGGACCATCATGTCGATCCTCGACACGACGATCGTGGCCGTCGCCCTGCACACCCTCAGCCACGACTTCCGCGTCAGCATCGCGACGATCCAGTGGGTGACCACCGGGTACCTTCTCGCGCTCGCCATCGTCATTCCGGTGTCGGGCTGGGCCGTGCACCGCTTCGGGGCGAAGCCCGTCTACCAGATCTCCCTGGTCCTCTTCGTCGTCGGCTCCGCCCTCAGCGGTCTCGCCTGGTCCGCGACGGCCCTCATCATCTTCCGCGTCATCCAGGGCATCGGCGGGGGCATGATCGTCCCGGTCGGCCAGTCGATCCTCGCGCGGACGGCGGGCCCGCAACGCATGTCCGAGGTGATGGCCATCGTCGGCGTGCCCCAGCTGCTCGGGCCGATCCTCGGTCCGGTGATCGGGGGGCTCATCGTCGCGAACACGACGTGGCGCTGGATCTTCTTCGTCAACGTGCCGATCGGCATCGTCGCCCTCGTCCTCGCTCAGCGCTTCCTCGCCCCGACCGCCCCCGACGGGGGTCGCCGCTTCGACTTCCTCGGATTCGCCCTCCTCTCCCCCGGCCTCGCCCTCGTCGTCTACGGCCTCGCGGAGGTGGGCACCCAGGGCGGCTTCCGGGGTGCCTCGGTGTGGGACAGCCTGATCGTGGGCTTCGCCCTGATCGCCGGGTTCGTCGTGCGGGGCCTGCGGGCGCGGGAACCCCTGATCGATCTGCGGCTCTTCCGTGATCGGACCTTCGCCCTCGCCTCGACCGGCATCTTCCTACTCGGAGCCGCGCTGTACGGGACGATGTTCCTGCTGCCCCTCTACTACCAGACGGTGCGGGGCGACTCGGCCTGGGTCGCGGGGCTGATGATGGCCCCCCAGGGCATCGGCGCCGCGGTGTCCATGAGACCCGGCGGGATCCTGGCCGACCGGCGGGGGCCCCGGTACGTCGTGCCGATCGGCGTCGTCATCCTCTCCATCGGCACCTTCGCCTACACCCAGGTGAGCGCCACCTCGAACTACGCCCTGCTCGCCGTCGCGCTCTTCATCCGGGGACTCGGCATGGGGGTCACGATGATGCCCACCTTCGCCTCCTCCTACCGGAACCTCACCCACGAGGATGTGCCGAAGGCGACGTCGGCGACCAACATCCTCCGTCAGGTCGGCGGGTCCCTCGGCGTGGCCGTCTTCGCCGTCGTGCTCCAGACGCAAGTCACTCGATCCCTCCCGGTGACCGGGGCGCTCATCCAGGCCGGGAAGGTCCGCGCGACGCCGGGCGAGCTGCAGGTGATCGCCGGCGCCTTCGCCCACTCCTTCTGGTGGTCGTTCCTCGTCTCGGCCATCGTCTTCGTCCCCTCGCTGCTGCTCCCCAACCGGGGAATCCGTCACGCGGGCGCACCCTCGCTCGCCGTCGACTGACCCCTCACCCGACACCAGAAAGGTCACCCGTGTCCTCCCCCCGTCCCCTCCTACAGGTCATCATCGGCTCGACGCGCCCCGGACGCGTCGGTCCCGCCATCGCGCAGTGGTTCACCGAGCGCGCCGAGACGCACGGCGCCTTCGAGATCGAGGTCGTCGACCTGGCCGAGGTGAACCTCCCCCTGTTCAACGAGCCGAACCACCCCGTGACGCGCCAGTACACGTTCGACTACACGCGCCAGTGGTCCGAAACGATCAACCGGGCCGACGCCTACGTCTTCGTCATCCCCGAGTACAACCACAGCCTGAACGCGGCGACGAAGAACGCCATTGACTACCTCCACCACGAGTGGCGCTTCAAGCCGGCCGGCATCGTCTGCTACGGCGGCGGAGCCATGGGCACCCGCGCCGCCCAGCACTTGAAGCCGGTCCTCGCCGCCCTGCGCGTCGTGCACGCCGGCGACGTCGCGATCCCGCTGCAGACGACACCGGTGATCGACGGCGTCTTCCGGTCGAACGACGTCCTGGACCACGCGGCGGCGTCGGTGCTGACCGAGATCGCGGCCCTCCACCCCGGACTCCACGAGCTGCGCACCTCGCGCTCGCACTGACGTCACCCACCTCCGGGGCGTCCCGGATGTATGTTGGCGACGACGGGCGGTACCGAACCCGCGCGACACGAGTCACTCCGTTGGCGCCGGCCGTGGGAGGTTGCCATGCGGTGGTCCCGACGGGCTCGGCGCCCCGGCCTCGGAGTGATGGTGATAGCCCTCGGGATGATGGTCTTCTCGCCCACGGCGACGGCACTCTCGCCCCGGGCGAGCGGAGCCACGCTCCAGTTTCGAGCCGACCAGTACAGCTCGTGGCAGTACCCGTACGACCGGGCCATCCACCGGGCCGTCGTGGTCACCAACACGGGGACCAGCCTCGGCGAGTGGACGATGCAGCAGCCCTCGATCGGGGGCTATTCGGATGGATCGCCCATCTGCATGCCTCAGCCGGGATACATCTATCTCGCCCCGGGCGCGTCGGAGACGGTCGCCTGCTCGATCGAGTTCCCGGCGAGCCTTCCCGAATCCCAGACGTGGCGCCAGGGCGAGACGCACTCCCTCCCCCTCGTCCTCTCCTTCTCCCAAATCGATCCCTCCAACGGAGCCGGCCTCGGCTCGTCGACGGTCACCCTCGACAACACGGTCACCGTCGTCGCCCAGCCACCGCAGCTCCTCCCGCCCAACGCGCTGCTACCCAATCCCAACGCCACCATTCGGGGCTCCGTTCTCGACGCCTCGACCCACCAACCGATCACGGGTCGGATCGACGTCGCGGTCGAGAACAACGAGGCGGGCTGGATCTACCACGCACCCCTCACGCCCGCGGGTACCTTCTCGGTGCCGATCGTCGCCCACCTGCGCCCGTACTTCAACGATTGGCAGCCCTACCTCGTGACGGTCACCGCCCCCGGGTACGCCACTCAGACGGCGCTCTTGCGACCCCACGCCCAGTCGACCTCGGTCGTGAGCGTCCGACTGCGCCGACCGTCGGCGAAGGGCCAGTACCGTCTCGTCGCAACGATTCCCACGGGTGCGCCCACGGCGCGGATGTCGGTCTCGGCCAACGGACGCTACGCCGCGATCGCGCCGTACGCGGACACGGCGTTCCCGCCGGGCTACGTGGCGACCCACGCGAGCCTGACCTTCATCGACCTCACGACGGCCCGGCGACTCTGGAGCTACCCGCTCCAGGGACTGGTGCTCGGCGTCGCGCTGTCCCCCAACGGCCACGACGTCGCGGCTCCGTACCCGGGGCCCCACGCGAGCATCGACCCCACCGGCGCGCCCAACGTGGTCGAGCTCAACCAGGCGGGCCACGTCGTCTGGAATCGCCCCGTCTACGGGGACCCGGCCCTCGCCACCGGGACGATCGACGGGCAGTCCGTGTCGGTGAACCCCTCGGGGGCCCACGCGGTCAGCTACTCCCCCGACGGGCGCTGGCTCGCCGTGGGCACGCCCAGCGGTCAGCTGGAGGTCATCAACTCGGCGACTCAGGCCGTCCGCTGGACGGCCTTCCTGCGCGATCAGGTTCGCTCGCTCGCGTGGAGTCCGGACGGCACGAGGATCTTCGCCTCGTCCGGCGATAGCAACCTGTACGCCCTCAACGCCGCGACGGGGCAGGTGATCTGGTCGACCTACGTGGCGGGATGGTCGCTCGCCTTCGCCGCGTCACCCCACTACGTCATGGTGAGCGCTAAGGAGGGGGACTCCATCAAGTTGGTGCGCACGTCCGACGGAGCGGTGGTGTGGAGCTACCCCACGTCGGAGACCTCGTTCGGTCTGGCTATCTCGCCCAACGAGAGCGAGTTCGCGTCGGTCAACACGAGCGGCAGTTCCGAGACGACGATCGTGTTCAACCGCGCCGGCCACGTGCTCTGGACGACGCCGGACGCGGGCAACGCCGTGGCGTTCTCCCAGGACGGGAAGTACCTCCTCACCGAAGAGGCCGACTACGCCGACCACACCGACACCGTCCACCTCTTCAACGCCCTCACCGGCGAGGAGATCTGGTCGGCCGTCCTCCCCCCCGCGTCGACGACGCCCGCGTGGGATCACGGTGAGGCCGGAGTCATCTACGCCTCGCGCGGAGCATCGACGATCCTCGTCGGCAGCGCCGAGAACGGCCAGGTGTACATCTTCCGAGGTGCCGTGAAGCCCCTGCACACCACCTAGACCCGGCGGACCGACCCGCGCGGACGACGCGGACGACCTCGGCGATCGACACCCGGCCCTCGAACGACACCCTCCCCCTCGGCGTCGCCCTGGTGACGACCACCCGTCGTCGTGCCGAACTCCCACCTCGCGCGAGCGCGACGTCTCGTCGGGTGTCGCCGGGTCCCCGCGACGCCCCGACCGAGCCGACGTCGGCCGTTGGTGCGCCCGGTCCCGGGGTCGTCCCCCGGGACCGGGCGCACCCGTTCAGTCGTCGAACGGGTTCAGGTGCTCGTGGTGGGCGATCATCTCCGCCTCCTCGAGGTTGAGCTCGCGCTCGATCGCCGCCAACTCCTCGGCACTGCCCTGGACGACCGGGCCCTTGAACCAGCGACGCGCACTCAGCATCCAGTAGCCGAGGGCGAAGCCGATGACCACGAGTACCGCGATCGGGGCGTAGTTGAAGGTCGTCGCCGTGATGGGCTTCACCTGGGGCAGGAGCAGCATGATGCAGATGAAAACGGTCCAGATCGTGGCCACCGTCCCGACCAGGACCCCCCACCGGCCCAGGTTCCACGGGCCCGGCGTGAAGTCCTTGCCCGCCCGAACCCGCAGGAAGACTGGCGTGATGTAGGCGATGTAGAGGCCGATGACCGCGATGGACGTCACGGCGGCGTAGGCCGTCGTGTTCCACCAGTACGGCAGCACGAGGATCAGTGCCCCGATCGCGGCGAACCAGATCGCGTTCGTCGGAGTGCGCGTGCGCGGGTTGATCCGGTGCCACAGCTGGTGACCCGGCACGGCCCCGTCACGACTGAAGGCGTAGATCATGCGCGAGTTCGCCGTCACGCTCGACATCCCGCAGAAGAACTGGGCGACGATCGCGATGAGTAGCAGCATCTCACCTCCGGCCCGGCCCAGGGAGTCGACGAAGATCTGGCCCGGGGCGACCAGGGCACCCGCCTCCGACGCGTACTTGGCGGGGTTGATCGCGTAGGAGAGACCGACGAGGAGGACCCAGCCCGCGACGATCGACACGACGATCGAGTTGACGATGCCGCGCGGCCCGGCGATGTTGGCCGCCCGAGTCTCCTCGGTCATGTGGGCCGAGGCGTCGTAGCCGGTCAGGGTGTACTGGGCGTTGAGCAGTCCGATCAGGAAGACGTAGATCGGCACGCCGAAGCCCGTGTTGTTGACGAAGTGCGCGAAGACGAACGAGGCGCTCGCGTGGTGGGTCGGGACGATGAACAGCACCAGCACGATGACGCCCACCCCGACGATGTGCCACCAGACCGACACGTCGGCCAACTTCGAGACGAGTCCGACGCCGAAGGTGTTGAGCAGCCCGTGCACCAGCAACAGGATCGCGGTGATGAGGACGACCTCGTGCTGGACCGTGCGGAAGCCGACGTTCGGCGAGAGGACGCCCTGGTACTGGAGGAAGCCCTCGATGAACAGGGCGCACCCGAAGTCGATGCCCGCGGTGACGGCCACCTGTCCGAGCAGGTTGAACCAGCCCGTGAACCAGCTCCACAGGGGCGCGTTGCGCTTGGCGAGGCGAGCCGCCCAGTAGTAGAGGCCCCCGGCCGTCGGGTAGCTCGAACAGACCTCGGCCATTCCCATGCCCACGAGGACGACGAAGCCGCCGACGAGCAGCCATCCCCACACCATCGTGGATGGCCCACCGGTGTTCATGCCGAAGCTGAAGAGGGTGAGGCATCCCGACAGGATCGAGATGATGGTGAACGAGACCGCGAAGTTCGAGAACCCCGACATCCCGCGGTGCAGCTCCTGGGCGTAGCCCAATCGGTGCAACTGCTCCTCGTCGCTGAGCGGCACCTGGCCGCTCACCTGCGCTGGACCGTCTTCCATATCCCTACCCCCCCGGGTGATAATTGGGCTCCTGCTTACTGCGAAGTCATGCCGCCGTCAACTACCACGACACTGCCGGTCATGAACACGGTCTCATCCGAGGCGAGGAACAGGACCGTGTGGGCGATCTCCCGGGGCTCGCCGGGCCGACCGATCGGCTGGAAACTGTCGATGCTGGCGTACACCTTGTCGAGCCCGCCCAGCATCTCCGCGTGGGCGTAGTTGATCGGGGTGTCCACCCAGCCCGGGCAGATCACGTTGCAGCGGATTCCCTGCTTCGCGTAGTCGAGCGCGACGCCCTTCGTCCACATGACCGACGCGCCCTTCGAGGCCGAGTACAGCGCCAGGTACGGCTCGGAGACGAGGCCGTTGACGCTCGCGACGTTGATGATCGACCCGCCACCCTGGTGCAGCATGTGGGGGATCGCCGATCGGCACCCGTAGATCTGCCCCTTCACGTTGACGTCGAGCGTGCGAGCGATGACCTCGTCCGTGAGTTCGTGGACGACGCCCGGGATGTTCACTCCCGCGTTGTTGACGAGGACGTTGATCGACCCGTACTCCCGAACCGCCGTCTCGATCATCGCGTCGACCTGGCGGGGATCCGCCACGTCGACGGTGACCGCCGTCGCCACGCCACCGGTCCGCGTGATCTGGTCGACCGTCTCCCGCGCGTGGTCACCGTCGATGTCCGCGACGACGACGAGTCCGCCCTCCTCGGCCAGACGAATGGCACTCGCGCGCCCGATACCCGAGCCCGCCCCCGTGACGACGCACGACTTGCCCTCAACTCGTCCCATCTTCACACCTCCACGCGGCGAGTCTGTCACGTGGCGGGTCGCCGACCGCGCCCTCGAGGGCCCCTTCGGGGGGTCGCTCCGATCACGGGGTGGCCCAGGCGACGGTACCGCTGGCGTCGCTCAGACGTAGAGCGCCCGAGTTCGTGACCGCGAGAACCGCACCCCGGAGACCGGCGGTGCCGGTGGACCAGGCGAGGAGACCCGTCGCGCTGCGGGCCACGAGGTCGCCCGACGCCTCGAGCGTCACCCGGGTGCCCGGCGTCGCCGCACCGGGACGCCAGAGCGTCTGGCCGTCCGCACTCACGAGACGTGCGCCGCCCGCCGTCGTCATCTCGAGACGACATCGGCCGTTGGGCGACGACACGTACCAGCCGGGATCGAGGCGACTCCCCGGTCGCATCGCGACGAGCGACGTCCCGCTGCGCCACCGTACCGACGACCCGCTCACGAGCGTCAGCGACCCGTTCGACCCGATCCGTAGGGCACTGCTCGTCCCGGTCGTCTCGGTCGACCAGACGACCCGGCCGTCAGTGGCAGTGACGGTCAGGGCCCCGGCGCCCACCGTGGCCACCGCCCCGGGATTCCCGCTGGTCGGCGTCGACCAGAGCGTCGGTCCCCCGACCTCCGCGTAGGTGAGCCGCCCCTCCGTGCCCATCTCGAGTCGGAACTGACCGTTGGGCGACGAGCGGGCCTCACCGCTCGCGAGAGTGGTGCCCTGGTCGAGGGTGGCGTAGGTGGAGGGCGTCGGCGTCACGCCGTCACCGCACTGGCCCGGAGGACCGGTGCGCCCGAGCAGGTCTACGAACGCGTAGCCCCGGCTCTGGAACCAGCGGATGATGATGGGGAGGGCTGCCACCGTGGCGGGCACGGCCGCCCTCGGATCGTGGAGAAGGACGACGGGGTGATCCTGGCCTCGGGCGGCGTCGATCACCGAGGACGCGATGGTGCTCACCCAGCTCGGCGACGCCGAGCCCAGCGCCTGCCAGTCCGTTCCCCCGGCACTCCACCCCCACACCGTGAGGCCGAGCTCGCGTGCGACGGCGAGCGTCGTGTCGAACACCAGCCCGTAGGGCGCACGCACGACGCAGGGTACGGTCCCCGTGAGGTGCCGCTGCTGCGTGATGACCTGACTGATCTCTCGTCGCTGGTCGGCGGCGGAGAGCGACGTCAGGTTGGGATGCGCGTTCGTGTGGTCTCCTAGCAGATAACCGTCGGCCGCCTCCTCCCTGACGAGCTGGGGATAGGCCGTGGCGCTCCAGCCGATGTTGAAGAAGGTCGCGCGCACGTGAAACGCTCGCAGCACGCCGATGATGGCGGGGGTGCTCCGCCCGGGCCCGTCATCGAAGGTGAGGGCGACGGTCCGGGTCACCCCCGGAATGGACGGGGCCCGTGTGAGGACCCCGGGCGCCCGCGGGGGACACGCGGCCGCCGTGACGCCCGAGGGAACCTCCGCGGCGGCCGCCCGGGCGGAGTCGGCCACCGAGGCGGGGCCCAGGAGTCCGGTCGCACCGGCGAGGAGGGCGACGACGAGCGGTCGGCGGGCGACCATGCCCCAGCCTCTCGCCCCCGGACGGGCTCGGCCAGTCGAACTCGGGACGCGTCACGCGCAACGGTGTCGAGCATCGACGTGGCGTAACCGACCGAGTCGTCGGATGTCGCGATCAGCCACGGCAACTCGTAGGGCCGGTGGGGATCGAACCCACGACCAAGGGATTATGAGTCCCCCGCTCTGACCACTGAGCTACGGCCCTTCGCCCGGCTCACGGCACGCACGACACCGCTGGAGCTCCCAGAGCAGGACTCGAACCTGCAACCTAGCGGTTAACAGCCGCTTGCTCTGCCAATTGAGCTATCTGGGAAGGTGCCTGAAGGCACCGCCACGTTAGCACCCGTCGAGCTCAGCGCCCATCGAACCACGCCTCGAGGCGGGCCGCGTCAGGACTCTCTCGCACGGCCCGACGGAGCCGTGCCACCCGCTTGGACATGCCCTGTCGCGTGATTCCCCGATCGGCGGCGAGCGACTCGAGCGAGGCCGTCTTGAAGGTGACCTGCCAGAAGAGGTCGAAGTCGGCGCCACACGCCCGGCGCAGAGCATCGATCACCCAGGCGGGCGCGTCGGGCTCCTCGGCGGCGACCGGTCTCTCCAGCGTCTCGGGAAGGCTCGCCGCTCGGTAGCGGCGCGCCTGGACGTCACGGTAGAGCTGCAGCATCTCGCGCGCCCGCGCCCGCGTGACCGAGAGGGTCTCGGCGACCCGCTCCTCGGTCAAGGGGAGTGCGGGCGTGTGTCGCTCGAGGCGACCGAGGGCGAGCACCGCCCTCATTTCCGCGTCGCTCACGCCCGCCTGCTGCTGAATGGCCTCGTTCACCATCTTCGCGATCCAGTAGTTGGCGTACGTCGCGAAGCGAACGCCCCGGGCGGGATCGAACCGGGCCAGCGCGTTCACCAGTCCCTCGAGTCCCGCCGCCTCCAACTCCTCGTCACCGAAGCGGAATCCCCGTTCCTGCACTCGTCGTCGCACGAGGCCGAGGGTCGCACGCAGCAGGTGCGACTCCGCCGCATCCCCCGCGTGGCGCTCACGGCTGAGGCGACGACGTTCGTCGGGTGCCGCGACCCCCGCGACCAGGGCCACGCGGGCCCGTCGTCCCGCCACGATGTCGGCGTGGAGACGTCGTTCCTCCTCGCGTGAGAGGGGCTCGAGGATCTCGAGCCCGGCCACGGAGCGAGACCGACTCACGAACCGACTCGACCGACCAGCCACTCGCGTAACTCGGCCTCCGCGTCATCACCACCGGGCCCGTCGAGCAGCGCGAGTCGCTCCTTCACGTCACGCACGGTCGCGTGAGCCACCATTGGGTCGAGCACGCCGGAGCTCAGGTCGTGCTCGAGATCCCGCAGGGCGCCCGGAATGACCGAACGCAGGAGTTGGGCCACGAGTGAGCGGAGGGCCGCCGCGTCGTCGGCCAGGGGTTCGTCGACGACGAGGGCGTTGAGGATGGCGGCCGCGGCATCCTCGCCCTCGCGCTGGAGCAGGTCGAGCGCGTCGTGAAGCGTGGCCGCGCGACCGAGAGCCTCGAAGGCCGCCCGCTGGTGGGCGTCGGTGAAGTACGCGGCGACGAATCGGGTCCGCCGCTCGGGCGAGTGGACGCAGACGCGCAGCGCCTCGAGCCCGGGGCGAGGACCCCTCGGCACTCCGCTCGCCACCCGACGCGGCGAGCGGTCGGCGGGCGCCTCGCCACGCAGTCGCGCCGCGAGATCGGCCCGCACGACGGCGACGTCGAGTCGGAACCGATCGGCCACCCGCACGACGTACTGGTCACGCACCAGTTCACTGGGGTGCTCCGCGAGCACCGCCACGGCTGCCCCGGCCGCGCGGGCTCGGCCCTCGGGGGTCGCCGTGGGCACCGATTCGAGAGCCCGGTCGAGTCGGAACTCGAGGAACGGCACCGCCTCCGCGACGGCGCGGCGCAGTGCCTCGGGGTCGCGCTGAGCGAGCTCGGCCGGGTCGAGCCCCCGCGGCAGCTTCGCCACCGCGACGTCGACCTCGTGCTGGCGCTCCCACTGGTATACCGACGCCGCCGCGCTCTGGCCCGCACTGTCCGCGTCGTAGGCGAGGACGATGCGCTGGGCGAAGTTGCGCATGGTGCGGAAGTGTTCTTCACCGAGCGCGGTCCCGCAAGTGGCGACGGCCCTCTCGACTCCGGCCCCGAAGACGGCGATGACGTCGGTGTAGCCCTCGCAGACGACGATCTCGCTCGAGCGGATCACGTCGTCCTTCGCCCAGTTGAGTCCGTACAGGACGCGCCGTTTGGAGTAGATGGAGGTCTCGGGGCTGTTCTTGTACTTGGGCTCCGGGCTAGCCCCCTCGCGAACGGGGGCGCCGGGCAGGATGCGCCCTCCGACCGCGATCGCCCGACCAGAGGTGTCGAAGATCGGGAAGATCACGCGAGCCCGCAGCGCGTCCTGTCGCCGGCCCCGGCGATTCACGAAGCCGAGGCCGGTGCCCTCGAGGATGGCCGGCGACAGATCCAGGGCGCGAGTGAGGGCGTCCCAGTCGTCGGGGGCCCAGCCCAGGCGAAACCGGCGGGCGACGTCGCCGCCGATCCCTCGGCTGCGCAGGTACTCGCGCGCCGGACGGGCGTCCGGGTCGTGGAGGAGCCGATCGTGGTACCAGGTGACGGCTCGCTCCATCGCGTCGTACAGGGCCTGGCGCTCACGCCGCGTTCGCGTGGCGTCGGGATCCTCGTGGATCTCGACGTGCGCCCGGTCGGCCAGGAGCCGAACCGCGTCCACGAAGTCCACGTGCTGGGTCTCGCGCACGAACGTGATGGCGTCGCCGGCCGCTCGGCAGCCGAAGCAGTAGTAGCGACCCTCTTCGGCGTTGACCGAGAAGGACGGCGTTCGCTCGGCGTGGAACGGGCAGAGGCCGGTCCACCGGCGTCCCACTTTGCGCAGGGCGACGTGCTCGGAGATGAGGGCCACGATGTCGGTGGCGGCGCGGACCGCCGCGATGTCGGCCTCGGAAATCGCCACGTTCGTAAGGTACCGGGTTACCGCACCGACCCGGCGGGGACCGCCCGACCCTAGACTCGCGCCGTGCCGGAGTACGCCGTCGAGACCGAGGACGTCGTGCGCACGTTCCGCGACGGCAGCGTCCGCGCCCTCGACGGGGTCTCCTTACGGGTCCCTCGCGGTCAGGTCTTCGGACTCCTCGGGCCCAATGGTTCGGGCAAGACCACGATGATCCGCATCCTGTCGACCATCATCGCGCCGACCGCGGGCACCGCCCGCGTCAACGGGTTCGACGTCGTCCACGACGCGGACAAGGTCCGCCGGTCGATCGGCCTGGCGGGACAGTTCGCCACGGTCGACGAGAACCTGACGGGCGTCGAGAACCTCCGCATGATCGGACGGCTGAACCACCTCTCGACGCGCGACGCCCTGGCGAAGGCCCGCGAGCTGCTCGATCGGTTCGACCTCGCCGACGCGGCCAACCGGATCGCGAAGACCTACAGCGGAGGCATGCGGCGACGCCTCGATCTGGCGGCCGCCCTGGTCGCCGACCCCCCTCTGCTCTTCCTCGACGAGCCCACGACCGGCCTCGACCCCCAGAGCCGGCTCGGTCTCTGGAACATCATCGAGGGCCTCGTGGAGGGCGGGACCACCGTTCTGCTCACGACGCAGTACCTCGAGGAGGCCGACCGGTTGGCGCGCCAGCTCGTGGTCCTCGACCACGGTCGCGTCATCGCCCAGGGCACCTCGAGCGAGTTGAAGTCCCAACTCGGCGCCACCGTGCTCTCCCTCAACTTCGCGAGTGCTCCCGACGCCGAACGGGGCCTCGGGCTGGTGAGCGACCTCGCCGCTACGCCCCCCAACGTCGAGGGGACTCTCGTCGAGTTCACCGTGCGCCAGGGCCCCGCGAGCGCGGCCGACGCCCTGCGCCGACTCGATACGGCCGGCATCACCCTGGCCGGCCTGGCCCTGCGCGAGCCGAGCCTGGACGACGTGTTCCTCACCCTGACCGGTCACCGAGCGGAGGACGAGACGTCCGACGTCGCCTCACCCCGCCGCCGAGGTCGGCGCCGATGAGTTCGCGTCCGTCGCTCCGCTGGGCGATCACCGACGTCGCGACGATCACCCGCCGCAACATCCTCGCGCTGGTGCGCGTCCCGATCTCGGTCGTCTTCGCGATCGTCCAGCCGGTGATGTTCGTCCTGCTCTTTCGCTACGTCTTCGGCGGCGCCATCCGCACCGGGTCCACGGCCTACGTGAACTTCCTGATCCCGGGCATCCTCGTCCAGACCACGATCTTCGGATCCATCGGCACCGCGATCGGGCTCGCCGAGGACCTGCAGCGGGGTCTGATCGAGCGCTTCCGCGCTCTGCCCATGGCCCGGATGGCCGTCCTCGCCGGTCGCACCGTGGCCGACGTCGCCCGCAACGTGCTGGTCCTCGTCGTGATCACGGCGGTCGGCTTCGCGGTCGGATTCCGTCCCGGGGGTGGTGTCGTCCCCTACCTCGAGGCGAGTCTCCTCATGCTCTTCTTCGCCTTCTGCCTCTCGTGGGGATTCGCGTACGTGGGGCTGGCGGCCCCGAACTCGGAGACCGCCCAGGCCATGACCTTCCCGGTCGTGTTCCCGCTGACGTTCGCCTCATCGATCTTCGTCCCGGTCACCGGCATGCCGGGGTGGCTCCAGGGCTTCGCTCGGAACCAGCCGGTCGCCCAGGCGGCCGACGCGGTGAGGGGCCTCATGCTGGGTCAGCCCCACGGCTCGAGCGCGTGGCTGACCCTCGCGTGGGGCCTCGGGATCCTCGCCGTCCTCGCCCCGCTCGCCACCGCCCGATTCCGGAGAGCCGGCTGATGGCACTGACGATCGACGAGATGCAGCGGATTCTGGTCGAGGCCTTTCCCGGTAACGACGTGCCCGAGGTCCGCTCCGCCAACGACGACTCGATCGTCCTCTGCCTGCCCGTCACGGACCGCCACGGGCGACCGGGCGGCACCGTCTCGGGGCCGACCCTCATGATGCTGGCGGACACGGCCGCCTGGCTCGCGATCCTGTACCACATCGGCCCCGTCCTGCTCGCGGTGACCACCAGCCTGCACATCGACTTCCTGCGCAAGCCCGCGATCGCCGACGTCTGCGCCCGCACCCGCCTGCTCAAGCTCGGACGGCGTCTGGCCGTGGTCGACATCGACATCTTCTCCGAGGGCTCGCACGACCTCGCGGCGAAAGCGCAGGTCACCTACTCGATCCCGCCGGGGGACCGCCCCGCGTGAACGAACCCGCGTCGGCCTCCACGGAGCGCCTCCCCCGGTCCCTGCTGACCCTGCTCGCCGTCGCGACGGGCGTCATCATCGCCGACCTCTACTACATCCAGCCCCTCCTGCACGAGGTCCGCGGGGGGTTCGGCATCTCGACCGGGGCGGCCACGTCATTGATGACGCTCTCCCAGGTCGGCTTCGCGCTCGGCCTCGCCTTCGTCCTGCCCCTCGGCGACCTGGTCGATCGACGTCGGTTGCTCGTGGCGATCTTCTCCCTCGCGGCCGTCGCCATGGCCCTCGCGGCCGTCGTGCACGGCTACGCACTCTTCGCCCCGGTCATGGTCCTCGTCGGGCTCACCTCGGTCGGCGCCCAGACGACCGTGCCCCTGGTGGCCGACCTCGCACCCCCGACCCAGCGCGGACGAGCCATCGCCCGCGTGATGACGGGCCTGCTCGTGGGGATCCTTCTCTCACGCACCATCTCCGGCCTCGTCGCTCAGGCGGCCGGGTGGCGCAGCGTGTACTGGCTCGGCGCCGTCCTCGTCGGGCTCACGGCCATCGTGCTCGCCCGCACCGTCCCCGCCGATCCGGCCCGTGCCCACCACCACTACGGGCGACTGCTGGTCGATCCCCTGCGCCTCCTGCGTGACCTCCCCGTCCTGCGTCGACGCTCGCTCATCGGAGCGCTCGACTTCGCGGCCTTCAACGTCCTGTGGACGACGCTGTCCTTCCACCTGGCGGCGGCGCCGTTCCACTACTCCAACGCCGTGATCGGCGCCTTCGGCCTCTTCGGGGTGGCCGGGGTCTCGGCGGCGAACGTCGCCGGACACGTCGCGGACCGCCAACACACCGCCCTCGCGTCGTCCCTCGCCGTCCTCCTGGTGATCGCGGCGTTCGTCGTGGTGGGCGTCGGATCCCACTCCCTCTGGCTGCTCGCCGTCGGCATCGTGGTCCTCGACGCCGGGATGCAAGGACTGCACATCACGAATCAGTCGATCATCTACGCCCTGCGCCCCGAGGCCCGTAGCCGCATCAACTCGGCGTACATGGTCTCGTGCTTCGCCGGCGCCGCGCTCGGCTCGCTCGCTTCCGGCGCCCTCTACGTACGGGCGGGCTGGACGGGGGACGCGTGGCTCGGCGCGGGACTCGGGGTCGTGCTCCTCGGGGTCGTCGCGTGGCGCCCGGCGACCGCGCGATCCGCCGTCAGCGCGTGAGCCGCGCTCGCACCGCGTCGAGCAGACCGTCGAGCGGCACGCGCTCCTGGGCCGTCGTGTCGCGGTCGCGAATCGTCACGGCCCGGTCCTCGAGCGAGTCGAAGTCGACCGTGACGCACAGCGGCGTGCCGACCTCGTCCTGACGCCGGTAGCGGCGTCCGATCGACTGGGTCACGTCGTAGTCGCACATGTACGAGGGGCGCAGCAGCGCCAGGACCTCGCGGGAGAGCACGTCGAGCTCGGGCTTCTTCGAGAGCGGCAGCACCGCGACCTGGTACGGCGCCAGTCGCGGGTCGAGGCGTAGCACGACGCGCGTATCACCCTCGATCACGTCCTCGTCGTAGGCGGCGAGGAGGAAGGCCATCATGGCGCGCGTCGCGCCGGCAGCGGGCTCGATCACGTAGGGGATGTAGTGCTCGTTGGTCGACTGGTCGAAGTACTCGAGGCGCACCCCCGAGGCGTTCGAGTGCTGGGTGAGGTCGTAGTCGCCGCGGTTGGCGATGCCCTCGAGTTCGTCCCAACCCCACGGGTAGAGGAACTCCACGTCGGTCGTGCCGCGCGAGTAGTGCGAGAGGTCCTCCTTCGCGTGCTCGTGCAGACGCAGCCGGTCCTCGGGAATTCCAAGGCCCCGGTACCACGCGTAGCGCGTGTCGATCCAGTATCGGTACCAGGCGTCAGCCTCCGCGGGGGGGACGAAGAACTCCATCTCCATCTGCTCGAACTCGCGGGTGCGGAAGACGAAGTTCTGCGGCGTGATCTCGTTGCGGAACGACTTGCCGATCTGGGCGATGCCGAAGGGCGGCTTGCGACGAGTGGTCGAGAGGACGTTCGCGAAGTTGGTGAACATGCCCTGCGCCGTCTCGGGACGCAGGTAGGCCGTCGCCCCCTCCCCCTCGACCGGTCCGGCCTGGGTCTTGAACATGAGGTTGAAGGCGCGAGCCTCGGTGAACTCGGTGGAGCCACAGTTCGGGCATACCCCGTCGATCTTGTCCTCGCGCCAGCGCTCACGGCACTTCTTGCAGTCGACGAGGGGGTCGGTGAAGGTCTCCAAGTGCCCGGAGGCCGCCCAGACGGCGGGCGGACCCAGGATAGCGGCGTCGAGTCCCACGACGTCGTCGCGCATCTGGACCATTGCGGTCCACCAGGCCTGCTTGACGTTGCGCAGCATGTTGACCCCGAGGGGGCCGTAGTCGTAGGTGGAGCGGAATCCGCCGTAGATCTCGGCGGAGGGGAAGATGAATCCCCGCCTCTTCGCGAGATTCGTGACCTTGTCGAGGAGCTCGTCGGATTCGGGCGTCGCCATCCGTCCAGGCTACCGGAGCCCACGCCGACGCCCCGGGGCGTCGAGCACCGGGCGAACCGCGGGGGTAGCGTCCCCGGTGAAGGACCGCGGAGGAGGGGCCATGGTCGTTCGGGGCACGAGACGGGTCGCGTGGGGATCGCGCGGGGCCCTCGCGGCTTTGGTCGTGATGACCGGCGCCCTCCTGGGGCGTGCGCCGTCGACGAGCGCCGCCCCCGGGTGGCGCGAGATCGGCGCCCCGTCCCCGGTGGGCCAGGTCTACGCGGCGGCCCTCTGCCCCACGAGTCGACTCTGCCTGGCGGCCGACGACCTCACGAGTGGCACCACCCGCATCGTCGTCTCGACCGACGGTGGGCACGCGTGGCGCCCGTCACGCCTCCCCTCGCCACCCACCTCGATCGCGGCGCTCGCTTGTCCGACGACGACCGAGTGCCTGGCGGTCGGAGTGCGGGGGGACCCCGAGGTTCGCTCGCGCCTCGCGATCGAGGTGTCCCGCGACGCCGGCGCGTCCTGGTCCGCCGCACCCCTCCCGGCACCACTCGAGACCGCCGCGTTCGGGAACCGCCTGATGGCCGTGGCGTGCGCGAGCGCCCTCGACTGCGTGGCGGTCGGGGAGGCGACGTCGACCGCCCCACCCCCGAGCAACGGGTGCACCCCGCCGACGTGCGTGGCCGGATCGTCGGGACCGGAGGGATTCACCTACGGCCCCCTCGTCCTCACCACGGCTGACGGCGGTGCGACTTGGGCCCCGGTTCCCGTGACGGGAGCGTTCCGCAGCGCTGCCCAGGTCGCCTGTACGCCGACGGACGCCTGCCAGGTGGCCGGACTGGGCTACACGCACTGTGTCCCGACGACCCCCGGGGGACGCACGTGCTCCTCCGCGGGCTCGATGTTGGGCGGCGACCTCGGCACGAGTGGCGCGACCACGTCGCCACCGACGGCGACCACCGGAGCCTGGGCCACCGAGACGGTCCCGGCCGACAGCTTCACGCTGAACTCCGTCGCCTGTCCGGGCGAGACGACGTGCCTCGTGGTCGGCCAGTCGGCTGATTCGACCCGGGGCCACGGCGTCGTCCTCCTCACCACCGACGCGGGCGCGGTCTGGACGACTCGCCCCGCGCCCGCGGGCTCGATCCTGCTGGCGTCGATCAGCTGTGTCTCGACGCGCGACTGCGTGGTGACCGGCGGCGGGGGCCGCGGGGCGACTCCGGTCGTGTACCAGACGACCTCTGCGGGCGCCTCGTGGAGCGTGACCGCCCGCTTTCCGTCACTCAGCAGCCTCGGGGACGTGACGTGCGCACCGTCCGGCACCTGCGTCGCCGTCGGCGTCGCTGGCTACACCCGCCAGACCGTGCGCGGCGTGCTGCTCGCCAACTAGTCCCGTTCGGCGCTGCGCAGGCGGACGATCACCTGGTTGGCGAGCAGTCGGCCCGCTGGTGCCAAACGGACCCGCCCCTCGTCGACCTCGATCAGGTGGGCGATCTCGTCGAGGGAGTCGAAGGCCTCCCTCGGAACGCCCCGCGTGGTACGCAGGGCGAGTGACTCGCGCTCGAAGCGTCGCGCGACGTCGTCGAGCCGCTCCTCACCCCCCATCGGGGAACGACCGGCGGCGGTGAGGGAGATGTAGCGGTCGGGGGTGCGCACGTTCCACCACCGTCGCCCCTGGCGATGCGAGTGGGCGGCCGACCCGAAGCCGCGGTAGTCGCCCTGGTCCCAGTAGAGGTGGTTGTGTCGACACTCGTGTCCGGGCCGGGCCCAGTTGGAGATCTCCTCCCACTGGTATCCGGCCGCGTCGAGTGCGTCGCCCACGAGGTCGTAGGCGTCGGCGGTCTCGTCCTCGTCCGGGTGGCGCTCGGGATCGCGCCCGAGTGGGGTCGCGGGCTCGGGCGTGAGGGCGTAGACGCTGAGGTGGGGCGGGGGGTGCCCGAGCGTGAGGATGTCGTCGAGGGTGGCGCGCACGTCGTCGCGGCTCTCGGCCCGGGACCCGACGATGAGGTCCATGTTCCAGGTGGTGAACCCCGCCTCGGTCACTCGCTCCGCGACCTCGCGGTGGGCGTGGGTGCCGTGGCGCCGGCCGAGGTCCGCGAGGACGGCCGCCCGGGTCGACTGGATCCCGAAGGACATTCGAGTGACGCCCCCGTCGTGGTACGCGCGCAGGCGCTCCGGGGTGGCATCCTCGGGATTGCACTCCACGGTGACCTCGCAGTCGTCGGTCCGCTCGAGGTCGCCGAGGATGGCGAGCAGGTCGTCGGCCGCGAGGCGCGACGGCGTGCCGCCCCCGAAGAAGACCGAGGTCGCCCGAGGGAGCCCCTCCTCGGCCCGGGCCCGGGCGATCTCGTGGCGTACCGCGGCCACGTAGTCGCCCATGAGGTGGTCGCGATCGGCGTAGGTCGCGAAGGCGCAGTAGTCACAGCGCCGCGCGCAGAAGGGAACGTGAACGTAGACGCCGAACTCGCTCACGGTCGCCTCCCGCGGGCCGCCGCGAATCGCGCGAGCGCCTCGCGGCGCTCGACGTCGAGGTCGACGACAGGGTGACGATACCCCGCGGCACCCGGGGACCAGCACTCGGGCGCCTCGACGGTCGCGAGCTCGCCCACGTAACGTCGGATGAAGGCTCCCTCAGGGTCGAATCGCTCCGCCTGTCGCACCGGGCTGAAGACCCGGTGAAAAGGGGCCGCGTCGGTGCCGGTCCCGGCGGTCCACTGCCAGCCGTGCTGGTTCGAGGCGAGGTCGAAGTCGACGAGACGCCAGGCGAACCAGCGGGCGCCCCAGCGCCAGTCGAGGTGGAGGTGCTTCACGAGGAAGGACGCGCTCACCATGCGCGCCCGGTTGTGCATCCAGCCCTCCTCGAGTAACTGACGCATCGCCGCGTCGACGAGGGGGACGCCGGTCTCCCCCCGCGCCCAGCACCGGAACCGCTCTCGGGCCGCCCCGTCACGATCGACCTCGAGGCCGTCGAGGGTGGGCTGGAGGTTCCGCCAGGCCGACGCGGGGTGGTGGAAGAGGACGTCGGCGTAGAACTCCCGCCACGCGAGCTGGCGTCGCAGGGCCCGCGGCCCCGGTCCCGGGCCGAGGGCCGCCAGGACCGTTCGGGGGTGGAGGGTCCCGAATCGCAGATGGGCGCTGAGCCGGCTCGTCCCCTCCTCGGCCAGGGCGTCGCGCCGATCCTCGTAGTCGCGCGCGCGCTCGACAGCCACCGCGAGGGCCGCTCGCGCGGCCGCCTCTCCCGCGGGCGCGAGAGGGGCGGGCCCGTCGGGAAGGTCCCCGAAGATCTCGGGACGGCGTCGCGAGGACCGGGCGACGATCTCGTCGGCCGACGTCCCGTCCGCGCCGATCCACTCCACGTCGGGAACGTCGACCGGGATGTCGAGTGCGATCTCGTCCCACGCTCGGAAGAAGGGCGTGAAGACCCGGTACGGATTCCCCTGCGGCCCCCGTACGACCCCCGGAGCGACGACGTACGGCGAGTCGACCGACCGCAACTCGCGCCCCTCGGCCGCGAGGGCCGCGGCCACGCGCTCGTCCCGTCGACGGCCCTGCGGACCGAAGTCCTCGCTCACCCAGACCGCCGGGGCACCCACCTCGCGCGCGAGGGCCGGGACCACGGCCGCGGGATCCCCGACGCGCACCACCAGTCGCCCACCCATCGTCCGGTCGAGCTCGCGCACGGTGGCGGCGAGGTAGGCGGCTCGGGTCGGTCCCGCCGGGGCGAGGAGTCGCTCGTCGACCACGAACAGGGCAACGACGCGCCCGCCACCGGCCCGTGCCGCCGCGGCGAGGGCCGGGTGATCCCGGAGGCGCAGGTCCCGACGGAACCAGACGATGGCGGGGGCGAGAGAGCTCACGGCCGAGCCACGCTACCGGTCGGCGACCTCGGGAGGGACGATGAGGGCACCGCGTAGTCGGCGTCCGAGATGGGCCTCCATGGCACCGTGGACGAGGGCCGCGACCTCGGCGGTCGCCGGGGTGCCGACCTCGCGCAGGACGGTCGCGAGATCGCCACCCGCGATCCGTCGCAGGAGCGCGAGGGCCTCGGGCGAGATCGACGCGCCGTGACGGCAGGCGGCGCAGAGCCCGCCGCCACTCGCCGCGTCGAAGGCGACCAGGGGACCCGCGCGACCGCACTCGGCGCACTGGTCGAGGACCGGCTCGCTGCCGTCGAGGCTCAGCAGGCGCCAGTAGAAGGCGGCCGGTACCAAGTCGGGCCGGTACTGCGGGTCGTCGAGCGTGTCGAGCACGCGCCGGCCCAGCGCGAAAATCGCCGGGTCGGCCGGCCCCTCGAAGGGCAGGGCGTCGAGGGCCTCGACGACGAGCAGTCCGGCACCGAGCCGCTCGAAGTCGCCCCGCAGGACGGCTCGCCGCGAGCGGTGCGTCACGTGGCGCACGACGTAGCGGTCACCCCGTCCCCGCACCAGATCGACCGTCACGTCGGCCGTGACCTCGAGCACGCCGCCCAGGCGGGAGGTCGTCCGGCGCGCGCCGCGAGCGATGGCCCGGACGCGTCCGTGCTCCGGCGTCCAGAGCACCACGGAACGATCGGCTTCTCCCACCCGGAAGGTGCGCAGCACGAGCGCCTCGGTGACGAGTTCGTTCACGACTCCTCGTCGGGATCGCGTCGCGAGTCCCGGTAGCGGGCGCGGTGGGGCGGGATCCCCATGAAGCGCTGAAGGGCGAGCCCTCCGGCAACGAGGACGATGAGCACGAGAGGGACGGTGAGGGGTGCGACCAGGCTCGACACCCCGTTGGCCGCCAGCACCCAGAGGAAGGCGTAGGCCAGGGCCCCGAGTACGGCGACCGCGGGTCCGATCCTCACGCGCCGCCCTCCGACACACCACCGAACCGGCGGTGACGCCCCTGGTAGTCGCGAATGGCGTCGAACAGGTCCTCTCGGCGAAAGTCGGGCCACAGCACCTCGGAGAAGACCATCTCGGCGTAGGCCAACTCCCAGAGCAGGAAGTTCGACAGGCGATGCTCCCCAGACGTTCGAATGACGAGATCCGGGTCGGGCAGCTCGGGATGGTAGAGGCGGGCCCGAATGGCTCGCTCGCTCACCCCCTTCGTCCCGACCCCGTCGGCGACCAGGCGGGCCACCGCGTCGACGATCTCGGCCCGCCCGCCGTAGTTGAAGGCGATATTCAACGTCATGCGGCGATTGTGCTGGGTCATCTCGATGGCGCGGTCCATCCGGGCGATCACCTGACGGGGGACCCGCCAGTCGCGCCGACCGGAGAAGACGATACGCACACCCTCGGCGTGCAGCTCCTCCGTCCGCCGGTCGAGCAGGCCCTTGTTGAAGTTCATGAGGTAGCGAACCTCGTCGACCGGTCGACGCCAGTTCTCGGTCGAGAAGGCGTACACCGTGAGGGCCTCGACGCCCAGCGAGAGGGCGCCGTACGTGACGTCGAGCAGTGAGGCCTCCCCCGCCCCGTGGCCCTCGGTGCGGGGCAGTCCACGGCGCGTCGCCCAGCGACCGTTGCCATCCATGACGATGGCCACGTGGCGAGGCACCTCCGACCGATCGATATCCGCGGGAACCGGGACGGATCGCGGGTCGGGCACGGGTCCCAACCTAGCGGTGCCCGTCGCCCCCTACCATCGATCCGTGCCCGGCTACGACCCCGACGAAGAGGAGCGGCCGCCGCTACCCGACGACGAGGGCGGGCCGGTCATCGGGAGCCGGATCGAGCCGGCGGCTGAGGCGGCCCTGCGCGTGCTCGACGCCATCACCGCCGCTCTCCCGGGGGGTGGAGAGCGGCGCGAGTCCCAGCGCGAGATGGCGTCGGCCGTGGCCGTAGCGATCGCGCGACGGAGCCCCCTCGTGGTCGAAGCCGGTACCGGCGTCGGCAAGTCCCTCGCCTACCTCGTGCCCGCGGCGCTCGCGGGACGTCGCGTGATCGTCGCGACGGCGACGAAGAACCTCCAGGACCAGTTGATCGCACAGGACGCCCCGGCCGTCGCCGCGGCCGTGCCCGGACTCCGTGTCGCGATCCTGAAGGGTCGCGCCAACTACCTCTGCCGCCAGCGCATCGAGGGTCAGGGCGCCGGACAGCTGTCACTCGACGACGAGGGTCCGGTCCCGCGGGGCGTCGCGAGCCAGCTGCGTCGGGTCCTCGACTGGTCGCGCGACACCGACACCGGCGACCTCGACGACGCCGGCTTCGACGTGGACCCCCGCGTACGTCGCGCGGTCACGGTCAGCCCGGCGGAGTGCCTCGGACGCGCGGAGTGCCCCCAGGGGGCCAACTGCTTCACCGAGCTCGCCCGCGACGCCGCGAGTGACAGCGACATCGTGATCGTGAACGCCCACCTGTACGTTGCCCACCTCGCGACGGGCGGCACGATCCTGCCCGAGCACGACGTCCTCGTCGTCGACGAGGCGCACGAGTTCGAGGACACGGTGGCGGCCCTGATGGGGACGTCGATGACGTCCGCACGCGTGCGGGGTGTCGCCTCCGGCGCGCGCGGCGTCGCCGAGGCGGAGACCGCCCTGCGCCTCACCACCCTCGCCGAGCGCCTCGGCGACGCGCTCGCCCGACAGGTGGCGGGCGGACGCTGGAGCGGACTCGACGCCGACGTCGACCGACTCCTCGAAGAGGCCGCGTCGGTCACCGCGACGATCGTCGACCAGGTGCGGGCTCGCGGCGACCTCGACCCCGTGCGTCGCCGACGCGCCCTCGGGCCGGCTCAGCAGCTGCAGTCCGACCTCGCTCGACTCCAGGCTCGCGGGCCCGACGAGGTCGTCTACCTCACGTCGCGCGAGCGTGACGTGGAGATCACGCTCGCGCTCGTCGACGTCGGGCCGCGACTCGCCGACGTTCTCTGGGGCGACGTGACCCCGATCCTCACGAGTGCGACGATCCCCGATCGCCTCCCCGTCGCCCTCGGGATCGTGGGCGCCGAGATCCGGCGACTGCCCAGTCCCTTCGACTACCCCCAGCACGCCCTCCTCTACGTCCCGGCCGACTTCCCCGAGCGGACCGACGACCGGGCCGAGGCGGCCATCATCGACGAGCTCGTGACGTTGATCACGGCGGCGGGGGGTCGGACCCTCGCCCTCTTCACCAACCGAGCCGTGATGGGACGCGTCGCCGACGCGGTCGGCGCGCGCCTCTCGACCCCCGTCCTCGTCCAGGGGACGCTCAGTCGCCACCGGCTCATCGAGGCCTTTCGCACGCGCGCCGAGGCCAGCCTCTTCGCGGTCGCGAGCTTCTGGCAGGGAGTGGACGTGCCCGGGCACTCACTCAGCCTCGTGACCATCGACCGGCTCCCCTTTCGCGTGCCGAACGACCCACTCGAGGAGGCCCGCCGAGCCCGTTCGTCCTCCCCGTTCCGCGACGTCGACCTGCCCCGAGCCTCGATGCTGCTGGCCCAGGGCGTTGGTCGCCTCATCCGCAGCGCCGACGACCGCGGAGTCGTCGCCGTGTTCGACACGCGTCTCGCGACGGCGAACTACGGGGGGGCGCTGCGCCGCCACCTGCCGCCGATGCGTCGCACCCGCGACCGCGATGAGGTCGTGCGGTTCCTACGCGAGATCGATCGGTCCAACTAACTACTTTTCCTAGTGAGTAACTAGTAAACTGTGGCGGTGATCCACGCGCTGTCCATCGCCCTCCTCGGGGCCACCGTCGGACTGCTCGTCGGGCTCACCGGGGTCGGGGGTGGGGCGCTGCTGACCCCTGCTCTCATCACCCTCGGGGGACTCGGACCGGCCACCGCGGTCGCGACAGACCTGGTGGCGGCGATCGTCCTGCGGCCCGCGGCCGCCGCCGTGCACTGGCGCGCCCGGGTCGTGGAGCGAGCTCTCGTTCGCCGCCTCGCCCTCGGCGCGGTGCCCGGGGTGGTCCTCGGCACCATCGTCCTCCACCTCCTCGGCGCGACCTCGCCCACGATGCTGACGCACGTGGTCGGCGGCGCCCTCCTGCTCGGCGGGTCCGCGGCGCTCATGCGACCACGTCACGCACCGGGACGACGGGCGCTACCCGACCCGCTGCGCACCACGCTCACGGTGGCCGCCGGCCTCGTCGGCGGTCTGCTCGTCGGGGCGACCTCCATCGGGGCGGGGTCGATGACTGGCGCCGCCCTGCTCCTGCTCTACCCGGGCCTCGGAGCAGCGGCCCTCGTCGGAACCGATCTCGTCGTCGCGGTGCCCGTGGGTCTGCTGGCCGCCGTCGCGGCCGTCACCGGTGACCACGTCGACTGGCCCGTCGCGGTCGCCCTCGCCGCGGGTGGGCTACCGGGGGCCCTACTGGGGGCCCGCCTGGCCACGCGGTCGACCGAGCGGTGGGGACGACTCCTACGACGGGCCGTCGCCGTGATCATCGTCGTGACCGGGGCCCGCTACCTGGGTGCCCCCCTCTCGGCCGCCGCCGTCGTGGCCGGGGGCCTCGCCCTGATCGGACGACGCTCAGTAGCCGAAGCGGTCGAGCGTGTCCGCGCGCCGCTGCCAGTCCGGTTCGACGACGACGCGTAGTTCGAGGAAGGTCCCCTCGGGGAGGTCGCGACGAGCTGCGGTACCCACGTCCTTCAGCAGCGCTCCACCTCGACCGATGACCATGCCCTTCTGGCTCTCTCGCTCGACGACGATCTCCACCGTGATGTGGGGCCACTCGTAGGTCGTCACGCGGCAATGGATCGAGTGCGGCAGCTCCTCGCGCGTGCGTCGCACGAGCTGTTCACGCACCAGCTCGGCGACCCACTCCGGTCCGGTCGCGTCGGAGACCTCGTCGGGTGGGAACAGGAAGGGCGACTCGGGCATGGCGTCGCGCACCACCGCGAGGAGCCGATCGACCCCCGCACCCGTGCGCGCCGAGACGGCGAAGTACTCGACGGCCTCGGCCGACTCGTGTCGTCCCCGAGCGCGAGCCAGGTCCTCGACCACCCGCACCACGGCTAGCAGCTGGTCCGCGACCGGACCGCGCGCCACGCGGTCGGCCTTGTTCACCACGACGAGGGCCCGCGCACCCCGATCCGCCGCCTCCAGCATGGTCGTGAGCGCCGTACGATCACCGGCCCCGAGCGGAGCCCCCGCGTCGACGAGGGCCATCACGACCTCGACGTCGCCCGCCGCGCCCCGGGCCGCCTCGTTCAGGCGGTGACCGAGCGACGTACGCGGCCGGTGCAGGCCCGGGGTGTCGACGAAGACGACCTGGACCTCGTCGTCGGTGTGGATACCCCGTACCGCCCGGCGGGTGGTGTGGGGCGTCGACGACGTGATCGTCACCTTCTCGCCGACCATCTGGTTCACCAGGGTCGACTTCCCGACGTTGGGACGGCCGATGACCGCCGCGAATCCGGCTCGCGTCACGACGCCTCCCGAGGCTCGACGAGGACCTCCTCGACGCGGCGCCCGTCGAGGCGCACGACGGTGAGTCGGTAGAGATCGGTGAGGAAGCTCTGGCCCACGTCCGGGACACCGCCGGCGAGGTCGAGGACGAGCCCGCCGACCGTGTCCCAGCCGTCCTTCGGCAGCTCCAGGCCGTAGTCGAGGTTCGCGTCGTCGATGTTGAGGCGACCGCTGAGGGTGAGCCCGGCCCCCACGGGGCGGGCCGGCTCTGGCTGCGCCGGGTCCGACTCGTCGGCGATCTCGCCGACGAGCTCCTCGAGCACGTCCTCCAGCGTCACGAGGCCGACTGTCCCGCCGTACTCGTCCACCACGATGAAGAGGTGCGCTTGGGCTCGACGGATCTCGAGCAGCAGCGCCGCGACCTTCTTCGTCTCGGGAACGAAGTGGGCCTCGTCGAGGTGATCGGCGACCGACTCGTCGCCGCGCCCGTCGGCCACCAGCGCGGCGAGCCGGCGCAGGTGGACGATGCCGACGACGTCGTCGACGCCCGCCTCGCCGAGCACGGGCAACCGCGACCGTCCCGACGCGACGGCGACGCCGAGGGCGTCGCGCACGCTCGCCGTCGCCGGGACGTCGACCATGTCGGGCCGCGGAACCATGACCTCGCGGACGATCGTGTCACCGAACTCGATGACCGAGTGGATGAAGGCCCGCTCCTCGGAGGCGATCGCCGCGTCCTCGTGCGCCACGTCGGCCATCGCCAGAACCTCCGACTCGGTCACCCGGACCGTCTCGGCCCCCTCGCCGAGGAGGCGCATCACGCCCTGGGCGATGGCGAGGAGTGCCCCGGCCACCACGCGTACCGGCCAGAGCCCGAGGAGACGGTCGATGACGGGGGCGGTGAGTAAGGCCGCGCGATCGGGGTGCTGGACCGCGAAGTTCTTCGGCACCGCTTCGAAGAGGACGAAGATGACGATCACCTCGACCGCGGTGGCGACGACGACGCCAGCCGCCCCGAAGAGATGTCCCGCGAGGACCCCGACGAGGGTGGCGGAGGTCAGCTGACAGACGAGGACGAGCAGGAGGAGCGGGTTCAAGAATCGCTCCGGGGACTCGGTGAGATGCACGAGCGCCCGCGCCCCACGGTGACGCTCCTCGCGCAGCGACCGGGCTCGACTCTTGGTCGTGCGAACCAGAGCTGTCTCGGCGAGCGCGAAGAAGCCCGATAGGGCGAGCAGGAACAGGACCGCGACGACGAGACCCGTGTCGCCACCCGACCAGGCGGCGGCGATCACGGCGCCGTCGGCCGGAAGTGCCGGGCCAGCAGTTCGCGCTCGCGCGCCTCCATCGCCTCGGCTTCCTCGTCGACCTCGTGGTCCCAGCCGAGGAGGTGCAGCACACCGTGAACGACGAGCAGGGCGATCTCCGCCTCCTCGGTCACCCCGTGTTCGACGGCGTTGCGCGCGGCGACGGTGGGACAGATGACGATGTCGCCGACCAGCGTCGGGATCTCGGGTAGGGGCGGCTCCCCGGGACCAGTCCCACCGGCGTCGGGCACTCGACCCGTCGGCTCCGGTTCGTCGTCGATCGGGAAGCTCAGCACGTCGGTCGGACCCTCCCGACCCATGAACTGGGCGTTCAGACCGGCCATCGACACCTCGTCGGTGAAGATCAAGGAGACCTCAGCCAGACCCCGCACGCCCTCGTCCGTGAGAGCCGCGCGAGCAAGGTCCGCCCAGCGCTCGAGCTCGACCGGCCGGTCGTGCTGCTCGTCAGCGGCGTAGACGTCGATCACGAGGAGCGCCGATCGTAGGCGGCCACGATGTCGGCGACGATCTTCGCCCGCACGACGTCCCGGGCGCTCAAGTGGACGAAGCTGACACCCTCCACGTGGCTGAGGATCGATTCGATGTTCGCCATGCCGCTCGTCTTGCCGTTGAGGTCGATCTGGGTCACGTCGCCCGTGACGACGGCCCTCGAGTTGAATCCGATTCGCGTGAGGAACATCTTCATCTGCTCGGGCGTGGTGTTCTGGGCCTCGTCGAGGATGATGAAGGAGTCGTTGAGGGTCCGCCCCCGCATGAAGGCGAGCGGGGCGACCTCGATCGTTCCGTTAGTAATGAGTCGCTGGGCGCCGTCGGGCCCCAGCATCTCGTAGAGGGCGTCGTAGAGCGGCCGCAGGTACGGGTCGATCTTGGCCATGAGGTCACCGGGCAGGAACCCGAGCCGCTCCCCCGCCTCGACCGCGGGGCGCGTCAGGACGATCCGGTGCACCCGACGCTGGTGCAGCGCGTGAACCGCGGCCGCCACGGCCAGATAGGTCTTGCCCGTCCCGGCCGGCCCGATGCCGAAGGTCACGATCGATCGCTCGATCGCGTCGGCGTAGCGCTTCTGGCCCGCCGTCGACGGACGGACCGGCTTGCCCTTCGCGCTGCGAACGACCTCGTGCGCGAGCACCTCACTCGGACGAAGGTCGGCGTCGACCATGTCGATGGTCCGCGTGATCTTCGTTGCGTCGAGCGTCTGCCCGGCCTCGACGACGAGGACCAGCTCGTCGATGAGCCGCAGGATCTTCGCCGCGTCGGGTCCCTCGACCGAAATCTCGTTGCCCCGCACCATGATGCGCGAGTCGGGGAAGGCCCGCTCGATCGCCCGCAGGTTCTCGTCGCGGGGCCCGAGCAGCGACACCATCACGTCGGGGTGCGAGACCAGGGTCGTCGTGGTCACCGACCCACTCGGCGCTCCGTCGGTCATCCCGGGGGCCACTCCAGACGCCGCCCGCCGAGCACGTGGACGTGCAAGTGGGCCACCGTCATCTGCGCGTCGCGCCCGACGTTCATGACGAGTCGGTAGCCGCTCTCGCGGACTCCCTCGATCTCGGCGACCCGCTGGGCCATCATCACCAGGTCGTCGACGACCCCTCCGTGATGGATGGCCACCTCGTCGGCGCTGGTGAGGTGTTGCTTCGGGATCACCAGCACGTGCACGGGCGCCTGCGGCGCGATGTCGTAGAAGGCCAGGGCCGTCTCACTCTCGGCGACCGTCGTGGACGGGATCTCTCCCGCCACGATCCGGCAGAACAGGCAGTCACTCATCGCCACTCATCATTATCGATGCCGGAGTGGCCGGCGCGCCAACCCCACGTCGAGCCGAGCGCACCGAGCAAGGTCGCCGCCGCGACGGCCGCCGTCTCGCCGCGCAGCACCAACGGCCCCAGGGAGACCCGCCGACGGGCCGGGAGCCACTCATCGTGGGCCCAGCCCCCCTCCGGCCCGATCGCCACGGCGCGCACGCCGCGCCAGTCGGACGAACCGCCGACGTCGGCGACCGCGACCTCCGCGGGCACCTCCATCACCCCCACGGGTTCGTGGATCACCAGGTCGTGGGTGCGACGACACTGTCCCGCGGCCTCGGAGGCGAGACGGCGCCACCGGGCTAGCACGCGAGTCCTCGCCTCCGCCCGCCAGCGGACCGCCGCGCGAGCCGTGAGGAGGGGCGTGACATCGGTCACCCCGAGCTCGACGGCCTTGACGAGGGCCCACTCGGTGCGGTCGCCCTTCAGGGGGGCGAGATAGAGAGCGCTGGGGACGAGGTCGGGATCGACTCGGACGTCGGTGACCGGATCGACGCCGTCGGGGGTCACGACGCAGAGGCGCCACCGTCCCCGTCCGTCGCTCACCACGACCTCCTCACCGGCCCGCGCACGCAGGACGGCCCGCAGGTGACGGTCGTCCTCGGGGTCGAGCGTCGGACGCGACGGGTCGAGCACCCGAAACTGCGCCAACGCCGCCACTCGGCGCTCGAAGTCGATCACCGCTTCGACCGACGACGGAAGAGACCCCCGGACGGCTCCGCGACGGACTCCCCGCGGTGGGCCGCGAGTTCGCGCAGCAGGCGCGTCGACGTCTCGTCCAGCTCGGTCGGGACGTCGACGACCAGGTGCACGTAGAGGTCGCCCCGGCCGCGTCCGTGGAGGTGGGTGACGCCCGCGTGGCGGAACCGGTGCACGGTCCCGTTCGCGCTGCCCGGCGCGACCTCGACCGTCACCGGCTCTTCGAGGGTCGGCACCTCGACCGTGGTGCCCAGCGCGGCCTGCGTGAAGGCGACGTGAGCGACGTGGTGCAGGTCGTCGCCCTCTCGCTCGAACCGCTCGTCGGGCCGCACGCGAAGGTGGACGAAGAGCCGCCCGTTGGGGCCGCCCCGGGGTCCGGCCGGGCCGCGGTCGGCCAGGCGCATCGTCGAGCCGTCCTCGACGCCCGCCGGGATCTGGATGGTGAGCGTGCTGGTCACCGTCTCGCGACCGTCACCGCGACACGACGGACACGGCGACTCGATCCGGGTGCCGTAGCCCCCACACCGGTGGCACGGGGTCGAGGTCACCATCTGGCCGAGGATGGAATTGCGCACGCGGCGCACTTCGCCCGACCCCCCGCACTCGGAGCAGGTCACCGGCGTCGTGCCCGGGGCGCTCCCCGATCCGGCGCAGGTCGTGCAGTGTTGGGGCAGCGTGACGGTGATCTCGCGCGTGACGCCGAAGGCCGCCTCGGCGAGCTCGATCTCGACGCTCACCTCGGCGTCGGGCCCCGGTTGGGGGCCACGACGCCCCCCCATGCCGCCCATTCCCCCCATGCCGCCGAAGAACATGTCGAAGATGTCCTGAACCGAGCCAGCGCCGAAGGGCCCCGCCCCGGGTCCGGCGTCCGAGCCGAATCGGTCGTAGTTCGCCCGACGCTCGGGATCCGACAGGATCTCGTAGGCCTGCGAGATCTCCTTGAAGCGAGCCTCGGCCTGCGGGTCCCCGTCGTTCGCGTCGGGGTGGTACTGGCGAGCCAGTCGACGGTAGACGCGCTTCAACTCCTCCGGACTCACGTCACGCTCGACGCCGAGCACCTCGTACAGGTCGGGACTAGACACGCGGATCGCCTTCCAGATAGCGGGTCAGCTCCTGGGAAACGGCGCGGGCCGCGGCCATGGCTTCGCCATACTTCATGCGCGTCGGTCCGAGCAGACCCACGGCGCCCGAGGGATGGCCGTCCACGGTGAGCGGCGCGACGACGACCGCACACGAGGCGAGCGGCTCGAAGCCGTGCTCGGAGCCGATCGCCACCGACACGCCCTGATCGATCATGTCCTGGATCAGCGAGACGACGAGGAGCTCCTGCTCGAGGATGGTCAGCACCTGACGAACCGTCTCGACGCCGTCGAAGGCCTCCGCGACCCGTGACGAACCTCCGATGTAGACCTGCTCGCCCTCGCGAGTCGGGCGCTGGTCGTGCAGGACGCTCACGGACTCGCGGACCAGGGTGGCGACGTCCTCCGATCCCGACGGCACCTGCACCCGCGACTCGACGGTCGTGCCGATGAGAAGTGCGTTGATCTGACGGGAGGCCTCGGCCACGGCGGACGGGGTCACGTCGTGGTCCAAGTAGACGCCGTGCTTGGTGACTGATCCATCGGCGAAGACCGTCACCAACAGTTGGTGACGGGCGTCGAGGTTGACGAGTTGGGCCGAGAGGACCGACGCGAAGGACTGCGCGGCCCCCACGACGACGGACGTGTAGCTCGTCAGGCGTGAGAGCAGCGTCGAGGTCTGGGAGAGCACGTCCTCGACCTCGCCGCGGACGGTGCGGAAGAAGTCACCGATCTGCTGCTGGGTGACCGGGCCCACCGCACCGCCCTGCAGGTGATCGACGAAGTAGCGATAGCCCTTGTCGGTCGGGACGCGACCGGCCGACGTATGGGGCTGGGAGAGGTACCCGTCACGCTCGAGGGCCACCATCTCGGACCGCACGGTCGCGGAGGACACGGCGAGTTCGCCGTGGGTGGCCACGGCGGAGGACCCGACCGGTTGGGCGGTGTCGATGTGCTCCCGGACCACGGCCTCGAGGATGGCCGCCTTGCGGGCGTCGAGTCCGGCGGACGACTTCTCGGGTTTGACGCGACGGGCCATTCCCCTCCTTGTTGGCACTCGATTCTACCGAGTGCCAGGCGGGCGCGGCGCGCTAGGACTCCTCGAGGCGCAGAGCCGCGACGAAGGCTTCCTGGGGGATCTCGACCCGACCCAGGTTCTTCATGCGCTTCTTGCCCTCCTTCTGCTTCTCGAGGAGCTTGCGCTTGCGGGTGATGTCGCCGCCGTAGCACTTGGCGAGCACGTCCTTGCGACGAGCCTTCACCGTCTCGCGAGCGATCACCCGTCCACCGACCGCCGCCTGGATCGGTACGTCGAACATCTGGCGCGGGATCAGCTCGCGGAGTCGCTCGACCATCCGGCGCCCGTAGAAGTCCGCGTTCTGGCGGTGGACGATCGTCGAGAAGGCGTCGACCGGCTCGTGGTTGATGAGCAGATCGACCCGGACCAGCGGCGAGGTGACGTAACCACTCGGCTCGTAGTCGAGGCTGGCGTAGCCCTTGGTGCGACTCTTCAGGGCGTCGAAGAAGTCGATGACCACCTCGGCGAGTGGCAGTCGGTAGCGCAACTCCACCCGCTCGGTCGAGAGGTAGTCCATCTTGGTCATCTCTCCCCGACGGGACTGGCAGAGGTCCATCACGGCGCCGAGGTACTCGGAGGGGGTGAGGATCGACACGTCGAGCATCGGCTCGTCGATGTGATCGAGTCGGCTCGGGTCGGGCAGATCGGTCGGGTTGTCGATGTCGTGCTCACCGCCATCGGTGAGGAAGGCCCGGTAGACGACCGACGGGGCCGTCGCGATCAGGGAGAGGTTGAACTCCCGCTCCAGGCGCTCGCGCACGATCTCCATGTGGAGCAGACCGAGGAACCCGCAGCGGAAGCCGAATCCGAGGGCGCGGCTCGTCTCGGGCTCGTAGGTGATCGAGGCGTCGTTGAGCTTGAGCTTGTCGAGGGCGTCGCGCAGGTCGGGTAGGTCGTCGCCGTCGATCGGGTAGATCCCGCAGAACACCATCGGCTTGGGGTCGAGGTAGCCCTCGAGGGGCTCGAGTGCCGGACGAGCGGCGTCCGTCACGGTCTCGCCCGAGCGGGCCTCGGCCACGTCCTTGATGCCGGCGACCAGGTAGCCCACCTCGCCCGGACCCAGGGAGGCGACCGGCACCATCTCGGGCGTCCGCACCCCGAGCTCCTCGACGTCGTGCGTGACCCCCGCCTGCATCATCCGGACCCGGCCCCCGCTGCGCAGGGTGCCCTCCACGATGCGCACGGAGCTGATGACGCCGCGGTACTGGTCGTAGTACGAGTCGAAGACGAGGGCCCGCAGCGCTGCGTCGGGATCACCGACGGGCGGCGGCACTCGCGCGATGACGGCGCGCAGGAGTTCGGGCACGCCCTCCCCGGTCTTCGCCGAGATCGAGAGGACCTCTCCCCGGGGAATCCCGAGCACGCGCTCCAGCTCGTCGGCGCACCGCTCGGGGTCGGCCGCGGGCAAATCGATCTTGTTGAGGACGGCCACGATCTCGAGGTCGTGCTCGATCGCCTGGTAGCAGTTCGCGAGCGTCTGGGCCTGGATCCCCTGGCTGGCGTCGACCAGCAGGATGGCCCCCTCGCAGGCGGCGAGAGAGCGTGAGACCTCGTAGCCGAAGTCCACGTGGCCCGGGGTGTCGATGAGCTGCAGTATGTGGCCCTCGAAGCCGACTCGGACGTTCTGGGCCTTGATGGTGATGCCCCGCTCGCGCTCGATGTCCATCGAGTCGAGGTACTGGGCCCGCATCAGCCGCGGATCCACGGCGCCGGTGATCTCCAGGATCCGGTCCGACAGCGTCGACTTCCCGTGATCGACGTGGGAGATGATGGAGAAGTTGCGAATCCGCTGAGGGTCGACGGGGGCGGAGGGGCGACTCACGGTGCAGACAGGCTACTGCTCGGCCCGGCGGGCGCGGTCGAGCGCCGCCTCTCTGCTAACCTTGTTGAGCCCCGCGGACCCCGCGGCCCAATTCGCGAACGAGGACACCGTGGCCAACATCAAGAGCCAGATCAAGCGTAACAAGCAGAACGAGCGCGACCGCGAGCGCAACAAGGCCGTCAAGTCGGAGTTGCGCACCCGCGTAAAGTCCGCGGTCGCCTCGGCCGGGACCGAGAACGCCGACGAGGCCCTGCGCACCGCCATCAAGCGCATCGACATGGCTGCCGCCAAGGGCATCATTCACAAGAATCAGGCCGCCAACCGCAAGAGCGGTCTGATGCGCCGGCTCAACGGCTCCGCTAACTAGCGACGACGAACGGCGCTGAGACGCGCGAGACGCGCGACCAGCACCTCCACCACCGTCACCTCCGTCGGGTCGACGTCCGCGCCGTCGCGTGATCCGTAGGTCACGCCCCCCTTGAGGTCGAGATCGGCCCGCGCCACGAGGGACACGGCCTCGCTCACTCGCGCGGCGCCGAGGCGCTGAGCAGCGCGCCAGAGCTTGGCCGCCGGATAGCGGGAGACGCCCAGCAGCGACGCGGCCTCGTCCTCACTGCTCACCCCGCCTCCTGCCACCTTCGCGAGGCGGGTGACGTAGCGCTGGAGGATCGCCACGATCTGCAGACCGCTGCGTGACCGCGACCCGAGCATTCGGCGCGCGATTGCGATCGCCCGCGCGGGGTCCCCTCCGTCGATGGCGTCGGTCAGATCCCACTCGGGGACGTCGCCGGCGTCCCCGAGGTAGGGGGCGAGGTCGTCGTATCGGATCGGGGCCCCTCCGAAGACGGACGCGAGCGTCCGGGCGAGCGAGTCGGCTCGTGCCACGTCGTCACCGAGGACGTCCGCGATGCGCGGCAGCGTCGAGCGATCGATCTTCAGCCCGTACTGCGCCACGACGGTGTCGAGGTACGCGATGCGGTCCGCCTGACGACTCCCGACTCGGACGTCGTGGACCTCGTCGGCCGCCTTCACCAGCCGGTGCGTCCGCGGCCCGACGAGGGCGAGCACGAGGGTCGTGTCCGTCGTCGGCGTCCCGATCCACGCGAGCAGGCCGGACGTCTCGTCCGCGGTGAGGTGCTGAGCATCTCGCACGACGACCACCCGTCGCGCGACGAGCAACGGCGGCGTCGAGAGGGCGTCGAGGACCCGGGGGACGATCGGATCGGAGGCCGCCGCGTCCCGCACGGTGAAGTCCTCCACGGCCAGTGAGGCGTCGAGCTCCCCGAGCTGCTCGGCGATGACCCGACGCGTCGCGTCGGCGACCATGGTCGCGTCGTCTCCCACCACGCAGTGCGTCGTCACGCGGCGGTCTCACTCAGGCGGGCGAGCACGTCGCGCACCCGTACCGTTCCGGCGACGTCGTGGACGCGTAGCACGCGACAGCCTCGTACGACGCCGAGGGCGGCCGCAGCGAGCGACGGCTCACGCCGATCGGTGACCGGACGATCGAACATGACGCCGAGGAACGTCTTGTTCGACGCTGACAGCAGCAGGGGCGCCCCGAGGACGGCCAGTTGGTCCGACTCCCTCAGCAGTCGCAGCGAGTGAGCGGACGTCTTGCCCAGGTCGAGGCCCGCGTCAACGATGATGCGCTCGGTGTCGATACCCGCGGCCACAGCCCGGGCGCGGCGTTCGAGGAGGAACTCTCGCACGCTCACGGTCACGTCGTCGTAGTGCGGATCGGGGTCGGCGACGCGCGGTCGCAGCCGGATGTGGGTCGCCACGACCGTCGCCCCGGCGGCCGCCGAGACCGTGAGGTAGTCGGGATCAGCAAATCCACTGATGTCGTTGCCGATCACGGCCCCGCGCGCGTAGCAGGCGGCCGCCACGGAGGCCCGCCAGGTGTCGATGCTGAGGGGGACGTCGAATCGCTCGTGCAGCGCCGTGATCACGGGGACGACGCGATCTAGCTCCTCCGCCTCGCTTACCTCGTCGCCCGGACCGGCCTTGACGCCACCCACGTCGAGCAGGTCGGCCCCGTCGACGACGAGTCGCTCCGCGCGCGCGAACAGGTCGTCGAGCTCGAAGGTCGCCGCCGGGGCGAAGAAGGAGTCCCGGGTGCGATTGAGGATCCCCATCACGAGGGCCCGGTGCGTCACGTCAACCCGTCGCCCGCCCAGGGCTAGCCAGGTGCCCGGGGGCGGAACCGGAGCCACTAGTAGAGGACGCTCGCCAGACGACGCCGGAACGCGAGGTAGCGCGGGTCCTCCGGTCCCAGTGCGTCGAGGAGGGCGAGGAGGTTGTCGCGCGCTCCGGGGTCGCTCGCGGCCTGCGTCAGCAGGTGCTCGAGCGTTAGGTCGAGATCGCCGTCCAGGCTCACCCCCGCTCGCTCGAGACGGACGCGGGCGAGGATCGTCTTCGCCGCGATGACGTGACCGTAGGGACTGAGGAGGCTCTCCGCCTCGTCCAGACGGCCCTCACGGCGCAGCAGGTCCCCGAGGGCGGCCAGGACGTCGGGGTTGTCGGGATCGAGCTCACGTGCCTGGCGCAGAGAGGCCTCGTCTCCCTCGGCCAGCAACTGATCTACCGGCGACGCTCCCGGGGCCAGCTTGTGAACCCACTCGCGAACCGCGTGCTCCGGGAGGGCCCCGACGAACTGATCGACGACGCGGCCGTCACGAAAGCCGAAGACCGACGGGATCGACTGGACCCCGAAGGCCTGCGCCACCCGCGGATTGGCGTCCACGTCGACCTTGGTGAGCTCGACAGTGCCGTTCATCTCGCCGACGACCTTCTCCAGGATCGGGGTGAGGACGCGACACGGTCCGCACCAGGTCGCCCAGAGATCGACGACGACGGGGACCGACTTGGACCGGTCCAGTACGGCAGTGGCGAACGTGGCGTCGGTGACGTCGGTCATGTCCTCAGCGTACCGGCGGGTCACCGACCGACGGCCCCGCGAGGCACTGTTAGCCTCAGCCTCGATGACGCACGTGGCCGGAATCGACGACGAGGTCCTGACGCGCTGGCTCGCCGACCACGTGGGCCTGCGCCCCCCGATCGACGCGACGCTGATCGCGGGGGGACGGTCGAACCTGACGTACCGCATCGTCGACGCCGCCGGTCGAACGGTCGCCCTACGCCGACCACCGGTGCATCACGTCCTGCCCACGGCCCACGACATGGTGCGCGAGCACACCATCCTGACGGCCCTCGCGCCCCAGGGCGTGCCCGTGCCCACGCCGCTCGCCCTCTGCACCGACGCCGCGGTCGCGGATCACCCGTTCTACGTGATGGACTTCGTCGAGGGGGCGATCCTGCGCGACCGTGCCCAGGCGGAGGCAACCTTCCCCCTCGACGTCCGGGCCCGCATCGGCGACCACCTCGCGGAGACGCTCGCCCACCTCCACCGAGTCGACCTCGAGCGGTCGGGCCTGAGCGGCCTCGCGCGTCACGACGGCTACATCGAGCGCCAGGTCCGGCGGTGGCGATCCCAGTACGAGCAGACGTACATCGACGAGGGCCCCGACCACAGCGGCGTCCTCGACGTCGCCGACGCCCTCGCGCGCGACATCCCCACCCAGCAACGCACCACGGTGGTGCACGGCGACTACCGGCTCGACAACGTGGTCCTCGATGGCGACGGGCGCGTGCGCGCCATCCTTGACTGGGAGATCTGCACGCTCGGCGACCCGCTCGGCGATCTCGGGATGCTCCTCGTCTACTGGGCCGAACCAACCGATCCGATGGCCTCCCTTCTCGGGTCAGCACCCTCGACGGCGCCCGGCTTCTCGTCGCGGGCCGACGTCCTCGCCGCCTACGCCGCGCGTAGCGATCTCGACCTGAGCAACATCGCCTACTATCAAGCCTTCGGCTATTGGAAGTTGGCCTGCATCCTCCAGGGCATCTACGCGCGCTACCGCGCCGGTGCGACCGCGGGGGATCGGGGCAGCGTCGACGAATTCCCCGCCTTCATCGCCCGACTGGCGAGTCTCGCGGCGGCAACCCTGGAGCAGTGATGGACCACGACTACGAGCGCATCATCTACCTCGCGGAGCCCCCGCTCTCCGAACCCGTCCTGGTCGTCGCCCTGGAGGGATGGATCGACGCCGGCGTCGGCGCGGGGACGGCGATGTCGACCCTGCTCGGCGAGTGCGAGACCGAGCTCCTCGCCACCTTCGACACCGAGTACTTCATCGACCAGCGAGCGCGCCGCCCGATGGCCCACATCATCGACGGGGTGACGACCGAACTCACGTGGCCCGAGATCCAGTTGCGAGTGGGTCACGATGGCGACGGCGCCGACCTCCTCTTCCTGGTCGGCCCCGAACCCGATCTGCACTGGAGCGACTTCGTAGAGACCGTGACCGACGCGGCGGCCCGGTTCGACGTCCGCCTCGTCGTGGGGCTCGGGGCCTTCCCCGCGCCCACGCCCCACACGCGTCCGATCCGCGTCATCGGGACCGCGCCCCAGTCGAGTGCTCATCTCCTGCCCACGGTGGGAACGATGCCTGGCGAGATCGAGGTTCCGGCCGGCGTCATGGGTGCCCTCGAGCTCGGCTTCGCCGACGTGGACGTGGACGTCGTGACGATCTGGGCGCGCGTGCCCCACTACGTGGCCTCGATGTCCTATCCCCTCGCCGCCGCGGCCCTGATCGACGGCCTCGCCCGCGTCGCGGGCCTGACTCTGGACGCCGGGTCGCTGCGCGAGTCCGCGGAGGACGCTCGCAGCCGCATCGACGCCCTGATCGAGAACAACCCCGAGCACCGACTCATGGTCGAGCAGCTGGAATCGGTGGTCGACCCCGACGAGGAACCGATCGCCGAGGAGCTGCCGAGCGCCGAGGAGCTGGCGGCCGAACTGGAGCGATTCCTTCGCGGCGAGGATTCCTAGTCGAGTCCGGCGTCCGCCTCGCTCGCGAGTCCGAGGCCGAGCGCGTATCCCTCGAGGTAGACCTCGGCGTCTCGTTGCCGAGGGAAGCGGTTGGCGATCTCGTGGAAGGCTGGTGAGTGGTCGGCCTCGATCAGGTGGGCCAGCTCGTGGACCAGCACGGCGTCGATGACCCACGCCGGGCACTGCCGCAGGCGCGTCGAGACGCGGATCTCCCGCGTGTCGGGCGAACACGACGCCCAGCGGGTCGTCTGCGAGCCCGTCCAGCGCACCGACGCCGGTGCCACACCGTCCGTGTACCGCGCGGCGAGCTCTCGGCACCGATCTTCGAGGGCACCGTCGCCCGCCGCGTGCTGCGGCCTCTGGGCGAGCAGCCGAGCCACGAGCTCGTCGACGAAGGCCCGCCGCTCCCGACCGCGCAGGCGAGCCGGGACCTGCACGACGATTCGGCTCCCGGACCAGTGCGCCGACCCCGTCTTGGTCCTCCTCGTCGACGCCCGGATCTCGACCTCGGGGCGGTCGAACCGAGGGGGCTCCACCTCCACCGCCGGCGTCCGGGGCGTGGCGCGGCTCATCCGACGATGACGTTGACCAGTCGCGGGGGCACCGCGACCACCCGTCGGGGCTCGCCGCCGCCCAGGCGCTCGCGCACCTCGGGCTGGGCGAGGGCCACCTCCCGGGCGGCCTCCTCGGACACGTCGCGCGGCACCTCGACGCGCGCCCGGACCTTCCCGTTCACCTGGATCACCATGGTGACCGTGTCCTCGACGAGGAGGGTCGCATCGGCCACGGGCCAGCGCTGCTCGTGCACCGTGGCGGCGCCGGGGTGACGACGCTCCCACAACTCCGCGGTGAGGTGCGGAGCCATGGGCGCCAGCAGGAGCAGGAGCCCGTCGAGGGCTTCGTCGAACGTCGCCGCGTGGGTGCCGTCGTCGTCGTGGGCCCAGCGCGAGAGCGTGTTGAGGAACTCCATCAGAGCGGCCACCGCGGTGTTGTAGCTCCACCGCTCGATGTCCCCGGTCACCTTGTCAATGGTCCGGTGCAGCGCGCGGCGCACCGCGAGATCCCCGGGCCGCTCGTCATCGCGCCGAACGAGGTCGTCGCGTACCGCCAGACGATAGACGCGGTCGAGGAAGCGGGCGCAGCCCTCGATGAGCTCCTCGGTCTGCTCGGTCCAGTCCACGTCGTCCGCCGGCGGGCCGACAAAGAGGTGGAAGAGGCGCAGACCATCGGCCCCGACGGTGTCGAAGTACTTCTCCGGGGCGATGAGGTTGCCCTTCGACTTCGACATCTTCGAGCCACCGAGCCGGATCATCCCCTGTGTGAAGAGTCGGGAGAAGGGTTCGCGCGGCAGACCCGGGGCCACGCCAATGTCGACCAATGCCTTCAGGTAGAAGCGCGCGTAGAGCAGGTGCAGGATCGCGTGTTCGATCCCCCCGATGTACTGGTCGACCGGCATCCACTGGGCGGCCGCCTGCGGGTCGAAGGGGCGATCCGTCGAGAAGGGGTCGGTGAAGCGCAGGAAGTACCACGAGGAGTCGGTGAAGGTATCCATCGTGTCGGCCTCGCGGCGCGCCGGTCCACCGCACTGCGGGCACGTCGTGTCTCGGAACGCCGCGTGAGTGGCGAGGGGCGACTGACCGGTTCGGTCCATCACCACGTCGTCCGGGGCGAGGATCGGGAGTTCCGACTCCGGCACCGGAACGACGCCGCACGCGTCGCAGTAGACCATCGGGATCGGGCAGCCCCAGAAGCGCTGTCGCGAGACCAGCCAGTCCCGCAAGCGGTAGTTCACGGTGGCGACGCCCCGAGCGTGCTCGATGAGGTAGTCGCGCGCCGCGACCTTGGCCGCGGCGACGTCGAGTCCATCGAGGAAGCCCGAGTTGATGTGCGGTCCGTCGCCGGCGTACGCCCCGCCCGTGAAGCCCTCAGGTCGGGCGACCGTCGCCACCACGGGTAGTCCGTAGGCCTCGGCGAAGGCGAAGTCGCGCTCGTCCTCCCCGGGCACGGCCATGATGGCCCCGGTGCCGTAGGTGCCGAGGACGTAGTCGGCCACGTAGACGGGCACGGGTTGGCCCGAGAAGGGGTTCACCACGTAGCTCCCCGTGAAGGCGCCCCGCTTGGCCAGCGTGGGACCGGCCGCGCTGGCGGTGCGCTCCACCTCCGAGGCGGCGGTTGCCCGACCGACGAGTTCGTCGACCGCGTCGCGCTGATCGTCCGTCGTCAGCTCCGCGAGGAGGGGATGCTCCGGGGCGACGACCGCGTACGTGATGCCGAATCCCGTGTCGGGTCGCGTGGTGAAGACGCGCAGCGCGCGCGACGGGTCCGCGGCGAGAGGTAGGTCGAACTCGACCCCCTCGGAACGACCGATCCAGTTGCGCTGCATCGTCTTCACCCGCTCGGGCCACTCGAGCCCGTCCAGGTCGTGGAGCAGCTCGTCGGCGTACCGGGTGATCCGGAAGAACCACTGTTCGAGGTTGCGCCGCTCCACCAGGTCGCCCGAGCGCTCGCAGGTGCCATCGGCCAGCACCTGCTCGTTGGCGAGCACCGTGCCGCACCCGGGGCACCAGTTGACCGGCGCCTCCGCCCGGTATGCGAGGCCGGCCCGGTAGAAGGCGAGGAAGATCTGCTGCGAGAACCGGATGTAGGTCGGGTCGTGGCTGAAGACGAGCCGCCGCCAGTCGTAGACGGCCCCGAGGCGCTCCACCGAGCGGCGCAACTCCGCCATACGGGCCTCGGTGAAGACGCGCGGGTGGCTCCCGGCCTTGATCGCCGCGTTCTCGGCGGGCAGGCCGAATGAGTCGAAGCCGAACGGCGAGAGCACGGCCTTACCCCGCATCGTCTGGTAGCGCACGATGAGGTCGCCGAAGGTGTAGTTGCGCATGTGGCCCTGGTGCGCGGCGCCCGACGGGTACGGATACATGCACAGCGCGTAGTAACGCTCTCGGACGTCGTCGTTGTCGACCTCGTAGGTTCCGTCCGAGCGCCAGCGATCCTGCCACTTCAACTCGAGTTGGGAGACGTCAAAGGGCCGGGCCATCCCGACATTCTACGAACGGCAGGACCTAGCCTCGAGGTGTGACGACGCCCCCCGACTCCACGGTCGTCCTCGTCCACGGAGCCTTCTGCGGCGCGTGGACCTGGCGCGACCTCGCCCCCGAGCTCGACGCCCGCGGTGTGCGGTGGATTGCCCCCGACCTGCCGAGCACATCAGGCGATCCCGAGATCACCCTCGAGGATGACGCCGCGGCCGTACTCGGGGCCGTGTCGGCCGCCGAACCCACCGGTCGGGTCATCCTGGTCGGCCATAGCTACGGGGGGGCGGTCATCGCGGAGGCCGCCGCACGCATCCCCCGATTGGCGGCCCTCGTCTTCCTCGCCGCCCTCGTTCCGGAGACCGGCGAGAGTCCGAGCGACGCCGCTCGCGTGGTGAAGGTGCGGACCTTGCTCGACGAGGCGATGTCGGTCGACGACGGGCTCATTCGGCTCGATCCCGCTCGAGCCGGCGAGGCGCTCATGGGCGACTGCGACGCCGATGCGACGGGTTGGGTCACGGCTCGACTACGTCCACAGTCGCTGGCGAGCTTCCGCTCACCGCGCACGGCGGCCAATCCCGCCGTCCTTCGGCGCTACGTCCGGTGCCGCGACGACCACGCCATCGACCCCGCGGTGCAGACCCTGCTCGCCGCACGATGTGACGAGGTCGTCGACCTGGCGAGTGCCCACTCCCCGCAGTTCTCGGTGCCCCGAGCCTGCGCCGACGCCATTCTCGGATCGGCGACTCCCTCGTAGCCGACGGCCACGAGGGACCTGGGAACTACAACTAGGCGCTGTGGTGGTCGCCGACCTCGACGGACCCGAGCGCGGCCATCTCCTCGTCGGTGAAGACCGTCGAGCGGATGAGGAAACGCACCCCCTCGGGAGCCTCGAGCGAGAAGCCCCCACCTCGACCCGCCACGACGTCGACGAGCAGGTGGGTGTGGGACCAGTATTCGAATTGGTCGGCACCCATGTAGAAGGGTGTGCCGGCGACCTCGCCGAGGTAGACGTCGCGCTGGCCGATGCGAAATTCCCCCCTCGGGTAACACATGGGGCTCGAACCGTCACAGCAACCGCCCGACTGGTGGAACAGCAATGGTCCGTGCTGCTCCACCAGTCGGGCGACGAGTGCCGCCGCCTCGTCGGTGATGTCGACGCGACGAAGTTCGCTCATGGTTAGAAGAAACCCAACTTCTGGGGCGCGTAGCTAACCAGCAGGTTCTTGGTCTGCTGGTAGTGGTCGAGCATCATCAGGTGCGTCTCGCGACCGATGCCCGAACCCTTGTAGCCGCCGAAGGCGGCGTGGGCCGGGTACAGGTGGTAGCAGTTCGTCCAGACGCGTCCCGCCTGGATCGCGCGGCCCACGGTGTAGGCGGTGTTGACGTCCCGGGTCCACAGTCCGGCACCCAGACCGTAGAGGGTGTCGTTGGCGATCGCGATGGCCTCCTCGGTCGTGGCGAACGTCGTCGCCGAGAGCACGGGACCGAAGATCTCCTCCTGGAAGATGCGCATCTTGTTGTGTCCCTTGAAGATGGTCGGCTCGACGTAGTACCCCCCGTCGCATCCCTCGACCTGGCGCTGCGCCCCGCCGACCAGAACCTCGGCACCCTCGCTCCGGCCGATCTCCAGGTAGGAGAGGATCTTCTCGAGCTGATCGTTGGAGGCCTGGGCGCCGACCATCGTGGCGGTGTCCAGTGGGTTGCCGAGCTGGATCGCCTTCACTCGGGCGATGCAGCGGGCCATGAACTCGTCGTAGATCGACTCGTGGATGAGCGCTCTCGACGGACACGTGCATACTTCGCCCTGGTTGAGGGCGAACAGCACGAGTCCCTCGACCGCCTTGTCGAGGAAGTCGTCGTCGGCGGCCATGACGTCGGGGAAGAAGATGTTCGGGCTCTTGCCCCCCAGCTCCAAGGTGACGGGGATGATGTTCTCCGACGCGTACTGCATGATGAGCCGACCCGTCGTCGTCTCCCCCGTGAAGGCGATCTTCGCGATGCGGGGCGATGACGCGAGAGGCTTGCCCGCTTCGACGCCGAAGCCGTTGACGACGTTGAGCACCCCCGGCGGCAGTAGGTCCGCGATGAGCTCCACCACCTTGAGGATCGACCAGGGCGTCTGCTCAGCGGGCTTCAACACGATGCAGTTGCCCGCCGCCAGCGCCGGAGCGATCTTCCACGTGGCCATGAGGATCGGGAAGTTCCAGGGAATGATCTGGCCGACGACCCCGAGCGGCTCGTGGAAGTGGTACGCGACGGTCGTACCGTCGACTATCCCGATCGATCCTTCCTGGGCGCGCAGGGCACCGGCGAAGTACCGGAAGTGGTCGATCGCCAGTGGGATGTCGGCGGCGAGCGTCTCGCGAATCGGCTTTCCGTTCTCGTAGCACTCGGCGATCGCGATCGCCTCGAGGTTGGCTTCGAGACGGTCGGCGATGCGCAGCAGCACGAGCGAGCGCTCGGCGGGGCTGGTCGCGCCCCACGCATCCTTCGCGGCGTGCGCGGCATCGAGCGCGAGGTCGATGTCCTTCGCGTTGGAGCGAGCGATCTCGGTGAAGACCGCTCCGGTGATCGGCGTCACGTTCTCGAAGTACCGACCGTCGACGGGTGGCACCCAACGACCGCCGATGAAGTTGTCGTACCTGGGCTGTACCGTGACCGGACTGCCGGCGGAGCCGGGAACGTCGTAGAGCATGATCCCCCTCTTTCCTTGCTGGCGCGTGCGCCGAAACTCCGTTGCGCGTCTCGCAACGGGCGCATGGTAGGAGCGCGTCGGTTGGAAAAAGGTTGGCGTCGACGACCTAGCAACGCCACCGCGACCGGGGTAGGGTTCCGCGAGACGGGCTTCGTCGCCGAAGTTCTGGAGGGGGACGTGAATCGCCAGCTGAAGGAGCGTCGCGACGACGCCGAGGCGCTGTGGCATTACGCGGTGGAATCCGGGAGCTCCACGAGCGCGGCGCCACCAGAGGTATTCGCGTCCTGGCAGCGATCGGCCCACTCGGTTCCGGTAGACCTCGCGCTCGCGCCCATGGTCGAGCCCGCGACCGCGGCGGCGACGTTCGTCGACTCTCGACTGGGCCGAGCGAGTCGCGTCATACTGGACGACCTTCGCGACCTCTCGGCCGACGGCGACCTCGTCGCGGCACTGACCGACGAGACCGTGACCATCACGTGGCTCGCCGGGGGCCGACGCATGCGCCGGCACGCCGACACCGTCAACTTCTGCCTCGGGGGATGCTGGAGCGAGGAGTCCGTCGGGACCAACGCGCTCGCGCTGGCCCACGAACTCGGCCGTCCGTCGACCGTCTTCTCCGCCGAGCACTACGCCCCGATGGTCCACGACTGGGTCTGCTACTCGGCCCCGATCATCGATCCGCAGGACGGCCACTCACTCGGGGTCATCGACATCTCCTCCCTGTGGAGCAAGTTCAATCCCTCGCTGCTGACCATGGTCCGAGCGCTCGCGCGCAACGTCGAGTACGAACTGGCTCGTGATCCGGTCGCTCCGATCGCCAGCGCGCCGCCCGACGCCCGTGGGGAGCTCGTGCTGCGCCTGCTCGGTTCGTCGACGGTGAAGGCTGGAGGGACGACGGTACGCGTGAGCCCTCGGCAAGTGGAGCTCCTCGCGATCCTCGCCATGCACGACGAGGGCCTGTCGCTGGACGAGCTGACGGCTCTCGTCTACGGTGACCAACCCGTCAGCGCCACGACGGTGAAGTCCGAGCTGTCGCACCTGCGCCACCTCATCGGTGGCGCCATCGCGTCGCGGCCGTACCGGCTCACGGGGCGAGTCGACGCCGATCACGTTCGCGTGTTGCGCTCCCTCGCGAGCGGTGATCTCCGGGCCGCCATCGACCTCTACCGAGGATCACTGTTGCCGAGCTCCGAGAGCCCCGAGATCACCTCGGCGCGCCACCAGATCGACGTCGCCATCCGCAACGCGGTCACCCGTTCGAGGAATCCCGAACTGCTCTACCGATTGAGTTCGTGCTGTCCCGACGATGGTGACGTCGCCGAGCTCGCTCTCGCCCTCATGGCGGCCGATGACCTACGCCGGGGCATCGTTGCGGGACGTCGCACCCGCTACTGATCGGAGCGTCCCGCGACCTCCGGTGAGCATCTAGGTCGACCCTGCTAGTATCTATGGACCCTCGGGGGTATAGCTCAGTTGGTAGAGCGCTTGCATGGCATGCAAGAGGTCAGGGGTTCGAATCCCCTTACCTCCACCGACCGGGACGGTGCGCGAACCGCATCGCCCGCCAAAGGCTCGCGAAAGACGGGCTGGATGGCGTGGCGGCTACATCAACACGAATTTCGTGGATGAGGGCTTGCAAGAGCGATTGAACCACGGCTGGTGAGCCCTCGACGATGGCCTCGTTCACTCGGTCTCGCAGTGTCGCGAGTTCCTCGGGCGGCACACACGAGATGTCGGCGTGCTCCATCTCTGCGTTCAACTCTTCGCGACGGCCCCGAAACACAGTGGCACGAGTGGCGAATTCCTTCACTCGTTCACCGCAGAGCGCCTCGGACCCGACTCGAAGACCCGTAGCGGTCAACACTGGCGTCGACCTTGGCGAGTTCATTGGTGACGGCTTGGAATTGGGTCTACCCCAGCGCTGGAAGACTTGACTCGAGTTCACCAACGCCGTCTTCGACTGTATCGAGGTCTTCTACAATCGCCAGCGGCGCCACTCGTCGCTCGACTACGTCTCACCGGTCGAGTGCGAGCTGTCGCTGACGAACCAGACCGCCTGAATTCAAGAGCCAAGGTGGAAAAGTAACCTGGGACAGGTCAGAGCCTCCGGGAAACCCAGGCCGAATCATCTTATTGTATGACTCATGGTCCACTTGATGACCACGATGTTTGCCACTCACCCTTTGTGTATTTGAAACGCGCTGCCAATCAGAGCTCCATGCCGTAATCGTCTCGGTCCTTCAGGCGCGAGCGTTCGAGGACCTGGCGGAGTATTGGGAGAACGGCACGATCTTTTTCGCGACCAGCTGCTTCTTTGGAACGAATAACGTCGGCCAGCGCTGCAACCATAATTGTCACACTGTCGGTTATCTGCTCGTGGGTGGCTGACCGTTTTAAGTCGTCGTACCCTCGAGTGCCGTCAGGAAGGAGTGCGATGTCCAGATAACCGTGCTTCGTCACGAAGGTCCACGTGGTTCCTTGCCCAAAAGTTCGCTCATCGAGGGGTATCGCTAGCGGCTCAACCATGTCTGGAACGCGAAGTTTGGCCTCGAGCTCTCTCAGGGCAGCTGCAAGTCTGGTGAAGTTCTCTCGGGTGCGCGCGGGCGTAACATCCACATCTCGAGTGACGTAGGGAGATCCGCGCAACTCGGCAGCGAGTCCGCCGATGACGATGTAGAGAACGTTGTGTCGTTCGAGTACTTCGAGCATTTCGTCCGGGCGATAGGGGACCAATTCAACCACGGCGGCTCGAATTGCGCTGCGCACGGCGATCGTGGAACTCTATTCGCGCCATGAGATCGGCGAAACGCTGAGCCGGTGTCATTCGAAGGTTCTGGTCGATAATCGTCACGTTCGAGTCGTCGAAATTGGACATGAAGAACGTGAGGTCAAAACCACACGCGCGCACCACCTTGCGTACAGTCTCGAGACTAGGCGATACATCGTCGCGCTCCCAGCGGGCAATCGCTGACTGAGATTTGCCGAGTCGTGCGCCTAATTCGCATTGGGTCAGACCAGCCCGCAAACGAGCCTCTTTGATCAGGTCTCCACTCACCACGGACTCAGTATAGTACATATCTGTTCTAGTGATAGCATGGAGGTGCAGGACTCCCATTTGAAGCCCAACGGTCGCCCCTCGGGTTCCTTGAGTGGACGATGACGTCAGCGGCGCTGAACGTCGTGGCCCGAGTGCTCACAGGTAGCAGTGCTGGGCACGTTGGCCGCCGGTTCTTATTGTGTGACCCAAGGTCCACCCAAGACCCGGGCCTGGTGCAACAGGCCATTGGCACGATTGGGCCGTGAAGTTCACCGTTGCCGTGACCCACGAGGCTCCGTGGTACGTCGCCCGGTGTCTCGACGTCAACGAAGTGAGCCAGGGCGAGACGGTGGACGGTGCCGTCGAGAAGCTCCGCGACGCTTTGGGCCTCGACTTCGAGGGCGAGGTCCTCCCGGATTCGCTCGAGCCCCCGATCATCACCACCGTTCTCCTCTCGGCGTGAGTCCCACCCTCCCGACCGTGTCGGAGTAGGACGCCATTCGAGCGCTCGTGAGGCTGGGTTTCAGCACCGTGGGCCAGCAAGGCAGTCACGTGAAGCCCCGTGAACGCGAAGGACGAGTCGTCATTGTTCCTAATCACAGGGAATCGGCGCGCGGAACGCTCGCGGGGATCCTCCGTCAAGCCGATCTCACGCCCGGCGTGTTCATCGACCTGTTCTAATTCGGTTCGAGTACGTGAGCGACGTGCCGGATAGGACGGAGCGTGAACGGCCAGCATCCGGCGCTCGTTCCCCACCCTCTCCGTCCAGTGCCTTGCGGAAGTCCTCGACTCACACCTTCGCGGCAATCGCATCCGCGCGAATCGACCAACCGAACGCGACGTCACCCAACAGTCGTCGAGCCACACTCCTAACTGCGGAGAGGACGAATGAGCGGGCGTCGCCCTCCGCGTCGCTCCATGACGCAGCATTGATTCGCAAGACGACGGACGTCGAGTGCGCCACGGTAGGCGCATTCATCTGGATCACGGGCGGCGCGCCAACCTCGTGCAGAGCCGATAACAGAAAGTGAGGGAAGTCGTCCACATCGGTGACCCCTTCGACCCGGCAGACCACCGTCACGTCCCACACTTGAAGAGCCTCCATTCGGATGACTCTAGAAAGTGCCTACGACTTGGACGGGACTCCTCTCGACCGGCCGGCTTGGCCTCCAACGTACGCGTCCGCCTCCTATCCACATTTATTCGGCCCACTCCCCGACAACTGGATCACCCGACCGGTGCCGCGTCCTCCACAGTCGCGGCATCGAATCACGGCAACCGACCCGCCGATGGATTTCCTACACTCGACGCTGATGAATGAGCGCGAAGTTTTGACCTACGACGGATTCGGACGAGCCACGCGCGAGCTGGCGCAGAGGATCGCCGACGACGACTACCGACCCGACGTCGTCCTCTCGATCGCGCGAGGCGGATTCTTTCTCGGTGCCGGTCTCGGCTACGCGCTGAACGTGAAGAACGCATTCATGATGAGCGTGGAGTTCTATACGGGCGTCGACGAGCGACTCGCCGTACCGGTGGTCCTGCCCCCCGTCCCCAACCGCGTCGACTTCTCGGGCCTCAACGTGCTCATCGCCGACGACGTCGCCGACTCGGGCGAGACGCTCAAGCTGGTGCGCGACTTCGTCGCGGGCGAGGTCAACTCGGTTCGCTCCGCCGTCCTCTACGAGAAGTCCCGCAGTGTCATCAAGCCCGACTACTCCTGGAGGGTCACCGACAGCTGGATCGACTTCCCCTGGTCCTGCGAGGGTCCGGTCGTCCCGGGCGGGATGAACCACTGACCAACTCGCCAAGGACCGAGCCCTAGCGCCCGTACCGACGCCGCTCCCGGGCCTCGAGGGCCCGCTTCACCCGTCGCCAGCAGCGGCCCGGGATCGCGAGAGACGCGTGACGTGACCGGTACACCATGACCGCCGAGTCCATCCCGTCGAGGACGCAGACGAGCTCCTGGCGGAACGCGCGCCGTCGCGCCCGACCCGCCAACTCACTGGCGATGTTCGCCGCCGCCGTCACCCCCTGCAGTTCAGCGGCGTGTCCCTGCTTGGGCATCCAGTCCTCGACCCCCTCGTAGGCGCCCGCGTCGCCCACCACGTAGACCCCGGGATGCCCGAGGACGCGACAACCACGATCGGCCCGGATGAAGCCGCCGGGGGAGAGAGGCAGGTCCGACGAGTGGGCCCATGACGGGCCGGTGAGGCCCGGCACGTAGACGACGAGATCGGCGACGACGTCACCCCCGTCGGTGATCACGCGGCCCTCGTCAAAGCCCTGAAGCCGATGACCGAAGTGGGCCCTGATCCCGCGACGGGTCATCACGCCCATCACCCGCCGCACGGCGGCGCTGCCCAGTCGCTCGCCGGGGTTCGACGCGGGGCTGAAGAAGACCAGCTCGACCTCATCACGGACCCCCCGCCGACGCAAGTCCGCGTCGAGGCTGAGCAGCAACTCGAGCACCGGTCCCCCACGGGCCCCCGCAGGCTCGGCGGGATTGCCGCCGAAGCCACAGGCGATGGTGCCGCGGCGGAGCCGACGAACGCGCCGGTGGATCTCCTCGGCCGTCTCGGGAGAGGAGCAGATTGACAGGGTGTGCTCGATCCCTACCGGGCTCGTCATCTTGCCCGCACCGGTCGCGATGACGAGAACGTCATTCTCGATCTCTCCGACGTCGGTCAGGACCGTTCGACCCGAGCGCACGAGTCCCTGGACGGAGGCTCGTACGTAGTTCACCCGTTGGCGGTCGAAGAACTCGCCCAGGTTGACTCGGGTCGTCCCCGCGTGCTGCTCACCGACGGCCACCCCGACGAGCCCCGGGTAGAGGACCAGGTGATCGCTCGGGGCGATCACCGTGATCTCGGCGTCGGGCAATCGCCGACGCAGTGCCCGCACCGTGGCGAGAGCCCCGAAGCCACTCCCGAGAACGACGATTCGTGTCATAGGCGCCTCCGCACGATTGTTGAGTGCGCAACTACACATTACGCCGACCGGACAGCGAGGGTGGCGTGTGGGAGAGTTCGGCCGTGACACCCTGGTCGAGACGGGTAGCCGGAGCGGCCATCGCGCTCGGGAGCCTCACCAGTGCGGGACCCGCGGGGGCCGGAACCACGAGCACCCTCGCCCCGATCACCGTGTCCTTCGTATCGGCGCGGGTGGGCTGGGTCCTCGGCGCACGACCGTGCGCCGCGCGTTCCTACTGCCTCGGCCTCGCACGTACCACCGATGGCGGTCGGAACTGGTCGGCCGTCACCCTTCCTACCCCACTCGCGTCCCCGCAACGCACCGATCCCGTCGCGAGGGCGGTGCCGGGACTCTCGCTCACCGTCGCCTCGGCGGGCACGGCGTGGCTCTACGGCGCCACGACGACGTCGGGGGGCGACGTCACGACAGCCATCCCCCTGTGGTCGACGTTCGACGGCGGACGGCACTGGGTCGCGGTCTCCCTGCGCACGCTCGGACTCACCGCGGTCGCCGCCATGAGCGTCCGGGGCACCACCGCGTACGTCGTCGGCTGGACGTCGACCGGCGTCGCGCTGGTGCGCACCGCTCCGGTCGGCAGTTCACGATGGTCGCCCGCGCCCCTGCCCCGCCTCGACCTGCCGGCGGGAGGCGGCGAGGGGCTGGCCGACTTCGTCGACGCGCCCGGCCGCACGTGGCTCGTGGTGGGCAACGACCGTGGCGTGTCCGCGGGTGCGAGCGTTTCGGGTACCGGACCGTGGCGATCCTGGACCGGAGCCTGCCACGCGGTGGGCGATTCGTACTCCGTCCCCGTCGCCCTCACGGCGACGAGGATGCTCGCGACGTGCGTGATGGGCGGCTTCGCCTCGCCCCTCTCCCCCCGTGCCCCGACCGGGGCGTCGCTCGGGTCCCAGTGGCTCTACCAGTCGAGCGACGGTGGGCGGACCTTCACGGCCGTTGCTCCGATCCCCTCGCGCCCATTCTCGGCGCTCGTCCCGATACCCGGGGTCCCGGCCGCACCCGCCCCCGGCGTCATCGTCGCCGGTGGTGGTATCGGGGCCAACGCGACCCCCGCGCTGCTACGCAGTGCCGACGGTGGGCGGACGTGGCGGGCGGTGCTCGCCCGCCCGGTCGTCCAGGCCGACTTCCCCGGATCTCGCGTGGGCTACGCGATCGCCCTCGATGGGACCACCCGCGGTCTCCTGACCTCGCACGACGCCGGAGCCCACTGGTCGGCCCTCCCGGTCCGTCTCCCCAACGTCGCGAACTGACCCCGGCCCGCCGGGTGGCGGCGGCTCGTCCGGCTCAGTTCGCGCCCGAGATCGCGTTCAACTGCCGACGCAGGCCCTCCGCCGCGCGGCCCGCGAGCCTCCGAAAGACGATCGCGAGGAGGGGATTCGCCACGCGGGACCAGCCGAGCCCTCGCAGTTCGGCCTCGTAGCGCACCCGCGCACCCACCGACGTCGGCGCCACGGTGATGGTGTCACGCGACTCCAGGCGGTTCGAGCGCGAGAGGAGAACGATCGAGTCCGACTCCCTCGCCACCAGCTCGTAGACGAGTGGGGTCGTGCGACCCGCGGCCCTCACCGTCAGCTCGAATCGACTCCCCCGCTGAACCGGACCGTCGTCGAGGCGGCGAGCCGTCACGACGCTCGGGTCCCACTCGGGGGCCCGAGAGAAATCGGCGAGGTAGTCGAGCGCCTCCAGGGGCGTACACGTTGCCTGAATCTCCACGACGGCTCTCGGCACGATGGCCTCCTTATTAGCACTAAACTAGCGGTGCGTCGCTCGCCTCCGAGCGGGCCAACCAGCACGAAAGGGCCCATGAGCGTCGCCCCCGACCAGTCGAGGACCGTCAGCCTCGTGGAGGCGGCCGCCGAGCTCGGCGTCCACTACATGACCGCCTACCGGTACGTTCGCACGGGACGCCTCGCCGCCGAGCTGGACGGCCACGAATGGCGGGTCCGCCTCGACGACCTCGAGTCGTTTCGATCCCCCCGCCAGACCCCCGTCCGCTCGGCCCCCCAGGGGCGCGCCCCCCGACTCGTCGATCGCCTGATCGCCGGGGACGAGACCGGTGCCTGGCGCATCATCGAGGACGCGCTCGCCGGCGGGTCCTCCCCGACGGACATCCACCTCGACCTCCTCGCCCCCGCCCTACGACGGGTGGGCGAGGGATGGCGGGTGGGCCGCGTGAGCGTCGCTGACGAGCACCGTGCCAGTGCCACGGCACGGCGTCTCGTTGCTCGTCTCGGCCCCCAGTTCTCCCGTCCCGGTCGCAAGCGGGGCACCATCGTGGTCGGAGCAGTGGCTGGCGAGTGGCACGACATCCCCGCCGCCCTGGTCGCCGACCAGTTGCGCGGCGCCGGGTACGCCGTCGTCGAACTCGGGGCGAATACCCCCGCCACGTCGTTCGCCGAGACCGCTCAGCAGGAGCACCCGGTCGCGGTCCTCATCTCGGTGACGACGCCCGGGCTCGACGGTGCCGTGCGCGACGCGACGGACGCGGTGCGCGCGACGGGGGTCCCGGTCGTCGTCGGTGGCTCGGCGGTGACCTCGGCCCGCGTGGCGCGGTCGCTGGGCTCCGACGAGTGGGCGGGGCGCGACGCCCGTGACGTCGTCGCCCTCGTCGAGCGACTGCGCCAGGATCATGCGTCGCGACGCCGCTCGACCTGACGCGTCACGGGTTAGGTGGCTCGCCACCCCGGCGGGCAGTGCGGGGCGCGCGAGCGGACCCGGCGCGTGTGGTGATCCCTCACGCAGATGAGAGTGCGCACTGGCCGCGGCGGCCGTGTAGCGGGTGCCAGGCGCTGGCTCGTGACGATGGGCACGTAGCCGTACTGGAGGCCCGGGGGCGGGGTCACGAGGAGCCCGGAGTCAAACGACGCGAGCGCGCCCGAGCTCGGCGGACTCATCATGGCCGTCGCGTTCCACTGCTTCTGCATCGCCACGACGAGTGCCTGCATCGCGATCTTCTGCGCACTCGTCCAGTCGTACTACTGCAACGCGGGTTGGTCGACGAACTCGTACCACCGGTAGGTCGCGACGCTGCCGTCGCTTAGACGCGCCGTGAAGGTCGGGGAGGCCGCCGGACTGGCGCTCCACCAACTCGGCGCCTGGTACACGAAGGTGCTGGGAGTCACTCGAGGGAAGCTGGCCGCGCTGAGGGCCGCGGGAGCAGGGCTGGACAAGGTGCTCGACAGGGTGCCGCCACTGCGCTCGAAGATCTGGGGCAGGCTCCGAGTCGAGGAGGCCGCGCTCGCGCCCCACGTCAGTGCGAGCCCCGTCCCCGACGAGGTCGTGCTCACCGTGAGGGCGTTGCTCAGTTCGGGCACCGAGGCCCCGTCCTGGTAGACGGGGACACTGGACGTGCTCATCGTGAGCGGGACGACGCTACTGGCGTTGATCGTCGCGGGCAGCGGTGACCCCGTCGACAGGGCGTTCTCGAGGGGCGTGGCGAGCGCCCCGGGCCCGTACGCGGAGAAGTCCTCACCGATCACCGTCCGTCCATTCGCGTCGACCGGGAACTGCAGCGGGGGGATCTTGGAGTAGACGGCCCCCGACGAGTCGGTGCTCTCGAAGTAGGGGATCGAGTTCCACTCCGACGCCAGCGAGTACGCGATGCCGGGGCGTACGTCCAACGTCAGCCCGCGTTGGTAGGCGTTGGCGCTCGAGGCCTGCGACCAGAACTGGGGCACCACGTAACCGAGCGGGCCCTGGAAGTTCGCCGCGTTGAGGAACACGGTCCAGTCGTTGGGCCCCGTGGCGACGCCACTCGTCGGCCCCGTCGCGGGGAACGTGAGGGCCGACCAGTTGGTGCCGATGTAGCCGGGCGTGCTCGTCGGATTCAGCGTCATGCCGTCGGGCGGCATGAGGATCCGATTGCTCAATTGGGCGAAGGCGGTCTGGTTTCGAGCGAGCGGGCTCGTCCCAAACGTGCCCCAACCCGGCGTGCTCACGGCGTTCTCGTAGCAGTTACTCGTGATGTTGACGATGTACTTCGGCGTCGCGGACGTGAACTCTTCGTTGGCCCACCAGCCGAGACCGCCCTCGATCGTCTGGAACAGTTGGAGGCCGAACGTCCCACTGGCCGGATCCTGAACCGTGTTCTTGATGCCCTGCACCGGGCTCGTGTCACACAGGTGCTGAATGGTCGCGACCGGCGTGCCCGGGTCGCTCGGAGTGATCCACGTTCCGGCCAGACCCATCTGGAATCCCTTGATCGGTTGCGGCAGTACGGGCCAGGCCAGCGAGTACCAGGAGAAGCCGGCCCCCGACGCCGACGCCGCGTTGTCCCAGCCCGAGAGGTAGTACGAGCCGTCGGAGGTACTGGACGAGCTGATCGCTCCCAAGTTGTGGTACGTGGGTACCACCGAGGCACTCGCCGCGCGCCGCGAGGGGACGCTCCCCCGATGCTCCTGCGCGCCGACCCGGGGTACACCCTGGGACGCGAGGACCCCCACCAACACGACGACGATGCCGCCCCGACTCACCCGACGCATCGACGGAATATATATCGAGTACGGATTTCGTAGCAACCACCGTCGAGCCCGGCTGCGTCGCGACCCCTATCGCTCCAGGAGCACCTGGACGTCGCTGACGTGGCGCTCGAGGAACGCCCCTTCGCAGTACGTCAGATAGAGCGTCCAGAGTCGCTGGAAGCGCTCGTCGTAGCCGAGGGCGGTCACGTCCTCGCGTCGAGCGTCGACGCGATCCCTCCACCGGTGCAGCGTCTCCGCGTAGTGCAGGCCGATGTCCTCGACTCGCGACAGGTGCCAGCCGGCACGAGCGCTCGCCGTGAGGAGCGACTGCACCGAGGGCAGGCTCCCGCCGGGGAAGATGAACTCCTTGATGAAGTCCGTGGTCATCTTCGCCCGCTCGTAGCTGTCGTCCTCGATCACGATGGCCTGCAGCGCCATGCGACCCCCGGGCCGCACCAGTCGAGCGCACTCGCGGAAGAAGTGCGGCACCTCACGCCAGTCGACGGCCTCGATCATCTCGACCGAGACGAGCTTGTCGTAGGTTCCCGTCAGGTCGCGGTAGTCGTCGTGGAGGACTGTCACCCGCTCGGCGAGCCCCAGGTCACGAACGCGCCGCGTCGCGGCGGCGAACTGCTCGGCCGAGATCGTCGTCGTCGTCACGCGACACCCGTAGCGCTCGGCGACGTGCGTCGCGAGCCCACCCCAACCGGTCCCGATCTCCAGCAGGTGATCCTCCGGACCCAGGTCGAGCATCTCCGCGAGCCGCTCGATCTTCGCGATCGACGCCTCCTCCAAGGTCGATGCGGGGCTCTCGAAGTAGCCGCACGAATACGACATGGTGGGATCGAGCATCACCGCGAACAGGTCGTTGCCCACGTCGTAGTGGGCCCGCACCATGCGCCGGTCAGCCTGGCGACCCCGCTGGCGCCGCCGGCGACGCACGGGGTCGAGCACCGTACTCGCCACCCGCCCGACCGCGTCCTGGGCTCGACCCAGGCGTCCGCGAGCCCGCACGAGGATACGGACCAGGGTGACGAGGTCCTCCGCGTCCCACCACCCCTCCAGGTATCCGATGCCGAGGCCCACGGAGCCGTGGCGCAGGAGGGCCGTATAGGCCCGCGAGTCGTGGACGCGAAGGTCCGTCGCGAGCTCTCCCCGACCGAGCTCTCGTCGATCCCCACCCTCGATGATCGTCAGCCGTCCCCCACGACTTCGCGCGAGCAGTCCGCGCAGCACGATGCGGGCACCGCGGGCGACGATCCGCGAGTCGTCCACTCGCTCGGCGAGGGACCCGGTGGGTCGGACGGTGGTGACGGTGGGGTCAGACACGCTCGGCCTTGCGCTCGGGATGCGCCACGAAGGGTACGCGTCGGCGCCAGAGCTCGAGCGCCTGGCGGTAGATGCCGAGCGAGACGCGCCAGGTCATGGCCGGGTACGACCAGAGGACGCGTCCCAGCTGGCGACGGTCGATCGCGTGCCGCGTCATCGTCAGGGACGTCTCGAGCACCGTCTCTCCGTGTTCGATGACGTCAATGGTGACGACGAGGTGCGATCCGGGGTCTCGGTAGGTGATCTCGTAGACGACGTCCATCGAGACGAACGGCGAGACGTGCATGTCCTTCGCGACCCGGTGCGTGCCGGCCGGCCCCACCACGTACGCCCGGTGTTCGTGCCACGGCGTGCTCGTGACGTCGGCGACGAGGGCCTCCACGCGCTCGCCCGCGGCGTCAAAGCAGAAGTAGAGGGAGATCGGGTTGAACTGCCAGCCCCACGTTCGCGGGTGCGTCAGCACGGTGATCGGTCCAATCGGCCGCTGACCGGTCTCGCGCTGCACGAGATCTCGCACGGCCGTGTCGAGGGGGACGCCGACGGGTCCCAGATAGTCCCGACGGCGAAAGTTGACCGGACGACGACGTTCGTGCCCCCAGAGCGGGTGTTGAGCCGTCACCTCCTCGATCTCCGCGAGGTCGAGGAGGGGCATGGCGATCCGGTACTCGAAGGCGTGCTCGACGGGGAACCGCCGACGGTGCCGGACCCGGCCCTCGTAGATGGCGCTCCTCACGCGCTCACCAGCGACGCCCCGAGTGCCCGACAGACCCGCATCGCGCTCTGTACGCCGTCCTCGTGGAATCCATACCCCCAGTATGCGCCGCAGTACCACGTCCCCGACCGACCGCTGATCTCCTCGTAGCGTCCCTGCGCGGCGATCGCGGCCGCGTCGAGCATCGGGTGGGCGTACTCGTAGCGTCCGAGAACAGTGGCCGGATCGATCGCCTCGTCCTGGTTCAACGTGATGCAGACCTCGTCACGGGTCGCGAGCGACTGCAGGCGATTCATGTGGTAGGTGACGGTCGCGCCGCGTGGTCCCGCACCGACGCGGTAGTTCCAGCTCGCCCAGGCGTGGCGGGCCACCGGCAAGAGAGATCGGTCCGTGTGCAAGACCACCGAGTTCGTCTGATACCGGAGATCCCCCAGGACCGCCCGCTCGGCCTCTGTCGGATCGCTCAGGAGGGAGAGGCTCACGTCGCTGTGAGTCGCGAAGATCACGTGATCGAAGAACTCGGGCCCGCGCGACTCGCTGACGACCTCGACCCCGTCGCGCCGACGCGTGACCTTGGCGGCCCCCTGGCCGAGTCGCAGGCGGTCACCGAGTCGATCGCTGATGGCGTTCACGTAAGAGCGAGACCCGCCCACGATGGTTCGCCAGGCCGGACGACCCGTTGCCGCGAGGAGGCCGTGATTCTCGAAGAAGCGCACGAAGGTCTGCGCCGGGATGTCGAGGGCGTCCTCGAGGGGTGCCGACCAGATCGCGGACACCATCGGACGCAGGTACCACTGCGCGACTCGCTCCCCGCCCCGCACGTCGTCGATGAGGTCGCGCAACGTCCGTGACGGCTCACCGGGCTCGGTGAGCAGGGAACGAGCCCGACGATTGAAGGCCGCGATGTCCGAGAGGGTTGCGAGGACCTCACGCCGTGAGACGCCCACCTGCGGGGCGAGGAGGGAGCGCACGGAACCCGGGCGCCACTCGAGCCCCCGACGCGGATCGCTCACGCTGAAGCTCATACTGCTCGGCTGGGTCGACACCCCGAGGTCCGCCAGCAGGCCCGTGAACCCCGGATAGTTCCTCTCGTTGTAGACGATGAATCCGGTGTCCACGGCGACTCGACCGTCGGACAGTTCGACGTCGACCGTGTGCGCGTGCCCGCCCGGCCGGTGGTCGCTCTCGAAGACCGTCACGTCGTGGTGCGGAGCCAGGAGGTGTGCGCTGGTGAGACCCGAGATCCCGGATCCGACGATGGCGATGCGCATTCGATCTCCTCGTGCGACTGCGGAGCTCGAGGGACCTCGACCCGTCGCTCTAATTTAGCACTAAGATTGCGCCGTGAGACCGCTCCGGTCGGTCGCCGCCGACATGCCCCCGTCCATTGCGAGATCCCTCGACGCCGCACTCGAGATGACGATCGTGGGCAGCTTCAGTCGCGCCGGCTTCCTCCTGCGTCGCGCGACCCAGGAGTGGAGCGATCCGCCGTCCGTGCGGGGCCGGACGCTGCTCGTCACCGGGGCCTCGTCGGGAGTGGGGCGCGCCATCGCGGACGGACTCGCCCGACGGGGCGCCGACCTCGTCCTCGGGGGACGTGACCCGGACCGCCTCGAATCCGTCGCCCGCGGCGCCCGGGAGCGAGGCGTGCGGGCCCGTACCTGGCGAGTCGACCTCGGGCGCGGCGCGGAGGTCGACGAGGCGGCGCGCGAGCTGGCGGACGACCTCGAGCGGCTCGACGGCATCGTCCACTCGGCCGGCGCCCTCCTCCCCCACTTCGCGACCGACGTCGACGGCACCGAGATGACGGTGGCGACCCACCTCCTCGCTCCCTTCCGCCTGACCTGGCACCTCGCGGGGCGACTCGCCGAGTCGGACCTCGCCACCATCGTGACCGTGTCGTCCGGAGGGATGTACACCCAAGCCCTCCACCTCGAGTCCCTCGAGATGGGACCCGAGCAGTACCGGGGTACCACGGCCTACGCCCGCGCAAAGCGCGCCCAGGTCGTGCTCGCTCACGAGTGGTCCCGTCGCTGGTCGTCGTCGGGGATCCGCAGCTACGTGATGCACCCGGGATGGACCGACACGCCCGGCCTCGCCGAGGCTCTGCCCCGGTTCTCTCGGTTGGGACCCCTCCTGCGCCGGCCCGACGAGGGCGCCGACACCGCCGTCTGGCTCGCGGCGGGTGGGGCGGGCACCGAGGGGACTCGCTCCGGCATCTGGCTCGACCGACGACGGCGATCGGAGTACTACCTGCCCGGAACGCGATCGGGGAACGCCTCGCTCGGTGACGAGCTCTGGACGTGGTGCGAGCGGCGCACCGGACTGACCGAGGCGTCGAACTGACCGACTCGGCTCAGTGGTCGAGCAGTCCCTCGGGCACGCTGTCCAGGGTTCTCAGGATGGCGTTCGCCAGATCTCGGGCCGACTCCGCGTCGAGCTCCAACCCCACCCGCGCACTCGCACCACGGCTGGGATTCAGCAGGTCGACCATCAGGGCGTGGCCCGCGGCGTGGTGTACCGGGTGGTCGAAGTAGACGGTCGCCTGCGTCGCGCGGAACCAGCCGGTCGCTCCCTTCGCGCTGCCATAGACGTCGAGCGTCTCAGTGTTGTACGTGCACACGGATTCTCCTAACTCAGGTGACGACCGAAGAAGTCCCAAATCATCGACCACCCCTCGACTGCGGCGTCCGGCCGGTAGGAGGGCCGCTCCACCGCGAAGAAGGCGTGTCCCGCCCCGTCGAAGGTGTGATGGGTGAAGTCCTTCCCGTGCTCCGCGAGGATCTCCACGAGGGTCGCGGTCTGCTCCGGCGAGGGGTACTGATCCTCTGCTCCGAAGAGGCCCAGCATGGGACACGACAGCCGGGGCAACAGACCCGTGAGCGAGGTGACCTTGAGAACGTGCTCGGCCGGCGGATCGACGACGACGAAGGCGCCGTAGCAGTCGACCGCGGCGTCCATGTCGAGCGAACACGCGGCGAGGACGGTCTGACGCCCGCCCGAGCAGTACCCGATCACTCCGGTCTTGCCGTTCGACTCGGCCCGGGCGCGCAGCCAGGTCTGCGCCCCCGCGACGTCGCCCACGAGCCGGGCGTCGGGGACGCCGCCGCTCGCCCGCGCCGCCGCGGCCGCGTCGTCCGGACTCGCGCCCGGCGCTTCGCGGCTGTAGAGGTTGGGCATCATCGCCGCGTAGCCGTTCGCCGCGAACTTGCGCACGATCTCCTTCGTCTGCTCGTCGAAGCCCGGCATGTGGTGGATCACTACCACGCCCGGCGTCGGCTCGGCCGACTCCGGGACGGCCGCGTAGGCCTCGATCCGGTCACCATCGTGGCCCTCGATCTCGGTCGTAAAGGCGCGCAGGTCGTAGGTCATGTCCCTCCCGGTCTCGTCGTCTGGCCCCGACCTTAGCGACCAGGACCGCCACGATCGGTAGGGTCGAGGGGTGACCTACTCTCCCAACCCCGGGCGTTACCAGGATATGGAGTACCGGCGCAGCGGCCGCAGTGGACTGGCCCTGCCGGTCGTCTCGCTGGGCCTCTGGCACAACTTCGGCGAGGCCACGCCCGTCACCACCCAGCGCGACATGCTCCGTCGCGCCTTCGATCGCGGCGTGACCCACTTCGATCTCGCCAACAACTACGGGCCGCCCTACGGCTCGGCCGAGGAGAACTTCGGGCGAATCCTCGCGACCGACTTCGTTGGCCTGCGCGACGAACTGGTCATCTCGACCAAGGCCGGCTGGGACATGTGGCCGGGTCCCTACGGCGACCTCGGCAGCCGTAAGTACCTGCTCGCCAGCCTCGATCAGAGCCTCCATCGTCTCGGGCTCGACTACGTCGACATCTTCTACCACCACCACTTCGACGACTCGACCCCCCTCGAGGAGACGATGGGCGCGCTCGATCACGCCGTGCGCCAGGGCAAGGCCCTCTACGTCGGCGTGTCCTCCTACTCCGCGCAGCGAACGCGCGAGGCCGTGGCGATCCTGCGAGAGCTGGGCACGCCCCTCCTGATCCACCAGCCCAACTACTCGCTGCTCAGCCGATGGGTCGAGGGTGAGTTGCTCGACGTCCTCGACGAGTCGGGGGTGGGCTGCATCGCCTTCGCCCCCCTGGCGCAGGGGATCCTCACCGACCGCTACCTGGACGGCATCCCGGCCGATTCACGCGCCTCCCTCGCGGGATCCCTCCCGCCCTCCCTGCTCGACCCCGCCACCCTGGTCCGCGTACGGGCCCTGTCGGCGATCGCCCTCGAGCGAGGTCAGACGCTCGCCCAGATGGCGATCGCCTGGGTCCTGCGCGACCGTCGCGTCACGTCGGCCCTGATCGGGGCGAGCAGCGTGGCTCAACTGGACGCCAACCTCGACGCCCTGGAGCGACTCGACTTCGACGAGGACGAGCTGGCGACGATCGACCGCCACGCCGTCGACACGCCCGACGTCGACCTCTGGCGCGACGTCGCGTCTCGCTGATCGCCTAGATGGAGGGCGACAGTCCCCCGTCGAGCGCGACGCCCACCCCCGTGAGGTAGCTCGCGCGAGGTGACAGCAGAAAGGCGGCGACGTCCGCGAACTCGCTGGCTCGCCCCACCCGCCCGAGAGGGATGCTCTGGGCGGCGGCGAGTCCCGCGTAGAGGTCGGCGACCGGGACGCCCTGGGCGGCGGCCCGTCGTTCCCACTGTCCCGACTCGATGAGTCCGATGAGAATGGCGTTCGCCCGCACGCCCCGCGGTCCGAGCTCGTTCGCCAAGGCCTTCGTGAGAGCGAGTCCCGCCGCGCGCGACGCGGCGGTCGGCGTCGAACCCGCGTCGGGAGTGCGGGCCTTGATGGCCAGCACGTTGAGGACGGCACCGTTCGTCACCGCCAGGTCGTCGATCAGGCGGCGCGTGAGCTCGACCGCCGCGACCACCTTCAGCTCGTAATCGTCGCGCCAGGCCTGCGCCGACGATGTGGCGACGGGACTCGCCGCGTGACGGCCGGCGTTGTTGACCAGCCCGTCGACGCGACCAAAGCGCTCCCGGACGGCCGCGACGAAGGCGTCGAGATCATCATGGCGGGTCACGTCCGCGACGACGCCGAGGGCCCCGGGACCGAGTCGGGACCGGGCCGCCGCCAACCGACCGTCGTCGCGTCCACAGACCGCGACCCGCGCACCCTCTCGTTGCAGGGTGAGGGCGAGGGCGAGACCGAGACCATCGGTGCCGCCCGTGATCACCACGACGCGATCGCGCAGCTCCAGATCCACTCGACGATCCTACGAGGCTCCCCCGACGTCGTCGAGCGACCGTCGCGCCGGTTCAGGGAGGAGGGCCGTCGCGGCGGCCCCCACGAGCGCCGCCACCGCCGCGATCGCCAGCATTCCGCGCAGCCCCATGACACTCGAGAGGTGTGGCACCAGGAAGACCCCCACGAAGGCGCCGAGCTTGCCGATCCCGGCCGCCACGCCGTGACCCGTCGCGCGCAGCTCGGCCGGGAAGATCTCCGAGGGCAGCACGAAGGTCGTGGTGTTGGGGCCGAACTCCGAGAAGAAGTAGCTCACGCCGAAGAGTGCCACGAACGGGACGATGGCGGTCGTCAGGACGGGCACCGCGGCGAGGAGCCCGAACGCCGCAGCCATCACGACGAATCCCACCCACTGGAGCCGGCGATGCCCCACGCGATCCATGTGGGTGACGGCGACCGCGTAGCCCGGCAGGGCGAAGAGGGCGAAGAGGGCGAGGGACCACCAGAGCTTCGCGCTCAGGGTCGCCGCCGGATCGACTCCCTTCAGGATCGAGGGCAGGGACAGGGTATTGCCGTAGTAGGCGTAGTCGAAGAGGAACCAGCTCGCGGTCGTACCGATCACCAGACGTCGCAGTCGCGCCGTCGACCAGAGGTGTGACGGCCTCAGGAGCTCGTCGTGGTTCACCGAGGCGGTCACCACGTCGCGAGCGTCGACGGCTCCGTCGGCGAAGGCGTGGAGCTCCGCGGCCGCCCGGGCGCCCTCCCCGCGCACTCGCTCGCGAAAGCGGGGCGACTCGGGCATCCGAGCGCGCAAGTAGATGACGGCGGCGGCCGGCACCGCCCCGAGCCCGAGCAGGACGCGCCAGATGATCGAGGGACCGATGCCGGATCCGAGAAGCAGGAGTGCCACGAGAGGCCCGACGACCAGCCCGACCGCCTGCATCGCGAAGACCAGTCCGACGAGCCGCCCTCGATCGTGACGATTCGAGTACTCGCTCATGAGGACGGCGGAGACCGGGTAGTCGCCGCCGACCCCCAGCCCGAGGACGATGCGCGAGATCACGAGCCAGGTGACGTTCGGCGCCGCCGCCGAGGCGATCGCCCCGACGATCATCACACCCGCCACGATGGCGTAGATCGTCTTGCGTCCGCTGACGTCGGCGATGCGCCCGAAGACCACGGCCCCGATGAAGGCACCGAGGATCGCCGATCCACTCACCCAGCTCGCCTGGGCGGTCGAGAGATGCCACTGCGTCGTCACGATCGTCGCGACGGTTCCGATCACGAAGAGGTCGTAGGCGTCAGTGAAGAAGCCCATGCCAGAGACGACGACCGCCCGTCGGTGAAACCGGCTCGTCGGCGCATTGTCCAAGACCTCGGCGAGGGTGCGCGGGGCCCCGTCCCCACCACCCGGATCACGCTCAGAGGTCTCGCCCACGCGCCCTCCCGTCAGAGTTCCGTGGAGAGTCTCCCGACGTTGGGTGACCGCCAGGTAAACACTTCGTGAACCCGCCGTGAACTCTCGCGTGATCAGGGGGCGAGAGATCGACCACGGTGTCGACGGTCCCGCCGGAGCGGGACCACGGGGTCGAGGCGGGATGGTCGAGCACCACCTCCCTCGCCCGAGCGACGGCCGGTCGTGAGACCCTCGCCCCCCCCGGCCGCTCGGACGCGCGGCGTGAGGAAAGCCCATTCCACCAGGACCTCGGCGTCGGCCCCCGCGGGATCGTCCGAGTCCGACCGGTGCCGTGGGCCGCCCTCGTCGACGGAGTCGTCTCGGGTAGCGTGGGCGGGTCATCCCCGCGCCCGAAGGCCCCCGCACGTGATTCCGATCTCCCAGTACGACGTCGACCCGGCCGTCCCGGCCATCACCGACCGCGAGATCCGCCGACGGTGGGCCGAGTTCCGCGGTCGGATCAGGATGGTCTCGGGCAACCGCCTCCAACAGGTCCTCGGACGGCTATTCGGCCCCGAGGACGGCCTGCGCTACCGCCTCGTCCGCCTCGTCGGTCGGCCCGTCCTGCGCCTGGTGCGACGGTTGCGGGGCACGACCCCACCCGCCCGACGGACCGTCCTGCACCTCGACGTGCCCGACGAGGTCTACTTCCCCGTGAACCTGCGGGAGAACCTCCTCGAGCGACCGGACCTCGCTCCCCGGGACGCCGTCTCTTCCTCGATCACCGTCGTGCGGATCGACGAGTCGACGACCGAGTCCCGCCAGGTCGTCGACGGCGCCAATCGAGCCGTGCGTTCCGCGACGACGGACTGGGTCCTCCTCGCCGACGTCGACACGCTCGAGGGCGACGTCGAGTTCGCCGGCCGCGCGCTGCTCGCTCGCGCGGCGGAGGGCGTCGACATCGTCTACGCCGACGAGTTCGGCCCCCATCCCCACCGGCCCATCCTCAAGCCCCCCTACATCGCCCCCCACACCCTGCTCAGTTACAACGTCGTCGGTCGGCCCGCCCTCGTCCGCCGCACGACCTGGGAGGATCTCGGGGGGCTTCGTCCCGACGCCGGGTGGGCCTTCGAGCACGACTTCTATCTGCGCGCGTCGGAGGCGGGCGTGACGTTCGCGCACGTGCCGACGATCCTTCACGCGGGCCGCTCTCGCGCGGGCTTCGAGGCGAGCCACATCGACGGTGACACCGTCCGGGTGGTGCGCGACGCCCTCGAGCGCCGTGGCTGGGGTGGTGTCGTGACCACGGGTGGGCTCCCGGGGCTCGCGCACTGGCGCCCCCCGGTCCCCGACCCGGCGCCCCGCGTCGACATCGTGATCCCGACGCGCGACCGGGTGGATCTCATGCGTCGCTGCATCGACTCCATCACGGCCCGCACGACCTACTCGAACTACGACATCATCATCCTCGACAACGACTCGAAGGACCCCGAGACCCTCGCCTACTTCCGCGAGGGCCCGTACCGGGTCGTGCCGTGTCCGGGGCCCTTCAACTACGCGTGGATCGTCAACCGGGGAGTCGCCCACTCGACGGCGGACTTCGTCATCACCCTCAACAACGACACCATCGTCGTGACCCCCGACTGGATCGAGCGCCTGGTCGCGGTGGCGGCGCTGCCCGACGTGGGCTTCGTCGGTGCGTGCCTGCTCGACGAGGACGGGCAGCGCGAGCACGAGAGCATCGTCGCCGTGCCGTACCCCCAGCACCTGCGCACCGACTCCAACTACCCCAACGACGACCACTTCGCTCGCGCGGTCCGCGACGTGGTGGCGGTCACCGGAGCGATCCAGATGGTGCGCCGCGACTGGTGGTCCCACCTCGGCGGCATGGACGAGGAACTCAAGGTGACGATGAACGACGTGGACATCTGCCTGCGCAGCCAGGTCGAGGGACGCTACGTCGTCTACCTGCCCGACGTCCAGCTGTACCACCACGTGAGCTCGTCGCGCGGCTCCCTCGATCCGCTCGATGACCGGAACCGGTTCATCCGCCGGTGGGACATCTTCGGGAACTTCCGCGACCCGTACTTCCCCGAGTCGTTAGTCCTGCTCGGCGAGCAGATGTACTACCGGTTCCGGTGAGCGCACGGCCCGGCGCGGCCGGCCTCGCGGGATAGCCTGGTCCCCGTGTCCACGCTGCGCCAGCGGTTCGCCGCGCTCAACGGGCGACTCCCACACTGGGTCTGGCCCCTCGTCGTCATCGTGGCCGCCGTCCTCCTGGGCAACGGTATGTACACGTTCGGGCTCGCGGACAACAACCCGATCGCCTGGACCGCCAACATCGCGCACTCGCTGTGTCGGATCACCTGCGGGCGGCCGGCCATCGATCCGAATCTCGGATTCCTCACCCAGCCGCTGGGCCACGTGGCGGCCCTGGACCTGGTGCACGGCCACCTCCCGTGGTGGAACTACTTCGAGGGACTCGGACAGCCCCTCGCCGGCGAGATGCAGGGCGCGGCCCTCTTCCCGCTCACCGTCCTCTTCGCCCTGCCCAACGGTCTGTACCTGTTCCACGTCTCGCTCGAGATCATCGCCGGCCTGTCCACCTACTTCCTGGGGCGGCGACTCGGCATGGGCGGCGTCGTCGCCACCTCGATCGCGATCGTCTTCGCCCTGAACGGCACGTACGCGTGGCTCGGCAACGCCACCCTGAATCCCGTGGCGTTCGCCCCGATGATGGCGCTCGGCGTCGAGATGATCTACGACGGCGTGCAGGGTCGGGCGCGAGGCGGCTGGTACGTGCTGGCCATCGGCCTGGCCCTGTCGCTCTACGCGGGCTTCCCCGAAGTCGCGTACTTCAATGGCGTCCTCGTCCTCGTCTGGGCGATCGTGAGGCTCTGGTCCGTGCCGGCGGCGCGGCGCTGGGCGGCCACCGGGGGCGTCGCCCTCGGGGGCGTCGTGGGCCTCCTGCTCTCGGCGCCCCTCCTGGTCGCCTTCGCCGACTTCTTGAAGCTGGCGCACATCGGCAACCACACGGCGGGGGGCTTCGCAACGGCCCACCTCAGCCCCCAGGCCCTGCCCATGCTGATCGACCCCTACATCTACGGGACGATCTTCTCCAATCCGGCAGCGATCCCGTCGTGGGGTGCCGTCGGGGGGTATCTCACCACGGGCATCGTCGCCTTCGCGCTCGTCGGCCTCTTCGGTCGCCGGGCCCGCGCGCTGCGCATCACCCTCGGGCTCTGGAGCATCCTCGGGATCTCCGCCATCTTCGGCTACGCGCACGCCCACGAGCTCTTCAACCTGCTGCCCGGCGTCAAGTCGATCGCCCTGCTCCGTTACTTCTTGCCCAGCGTGGAGCTCGCAGCGATCGTGCTCGCCGGCTTCGGGCTGAGCGACCTGCGCACGAGCGTCTGGGCGCGCCGCCTCGCCCCGCTCGCCGTCGCCGGGACCGCCATCGTCACGGCGCTCGCCGCCGAGGGCGGGGCGCCCACCAACAACGGCGTCGTCCTCGGGCACCGCGAGCGGATCATCTACCTGGGACTGCACGCCCTCCCGTTCATCGCCCTCTTCCTCTACCTCGTCTTCACGGCCCTCGCCCGCTATCGCCCCTTCCGCGTGCTGCTCGCGATCGTCCTCGCCGGCGAGGCGCTCCTGCTCTACTTCGTCCCCACGGCAGAGGCCCCGAAGAAGATCATCGTGGACCAGCCGGCGATCACCTTCCTCCAGCAGCACCTCGGAACCCAGCGCTTCCTCGACTTCGCCGTCCTCAACGCGAACTGGGGATCCCAGTACGGCCTGAGCTCGCTCTCGGCGATCGACCTGCCGTTCCCGTCGACGTTCGCCACCTACATCGCGACGCAGCTCTACCCCTCTAAGGTCCACCCGCGGCAGTTCATCATCCAGGGGGGCATGACCGGCATCAAGGAGCAGGAGCAGATGGTCGTCGACCACCTGAGCGCCTACCAGGAGTCGAGCGTCAAGTACCTGCTCATCAACAACAAGGTCCCCCTCCTGCCCGCGCTGGCGAAGATCGGCGTGACCCTCGTCTTCCGTGACGGGTTGGCGAGCATCTACCAGGTCCCCGGGGCCCAGCCGCTCTTCACCGCGACGAAGGGCTGTCAGGTGACCTCGACGACCTACGACCACGCCACGGTCACCTGCTCGACCCCCGGGACGCTCACCCGTAGTGAGCTCGTGATGAAGGGCTGGCACGCCACGGTGAACGGCACCGCCGCACCGATCGGCACGAGCGAGGGGACCTTCCAGACCGTGGCACTGCCCGCGGGTACCTCGACCGTCGCCTTCAGCTTCCTGCCACCCCACGAGGAGGCGGCCATCGGGGCCTTCCTACTCGGGATCCTCGCGATGATCCTGTGGCCGGTCGCGGGGTCGCTGCGTCGTCACCGCCGCGCCCGCCATGCGGCGTAGCGTCCCCCTCGTCCTCGCCGGGACCCTCCTCGCAGCCGCCCTCCTCAGCGGACCCGCGAGTGCCGGTGCCGCCACGAACACGGCGCGACCGGTCACGACTCCGACGGCCCTCCTCGCCCGACTCGAGCCCCTGTGGCGCGCCGTCACCAGCGGCGACCTATCTCTGGCCTCCCCCCTCTTCTTCCCGCGGGTCCCGTACGTGTCGATGAAGACGGGAGAGATACCCGCCCCGGCGAGCGACTACGCCCACCGGCTCTGGGCTCTCTTTCAACTCGACCTGGCGACGTACCACCGTGCTCTCGCGCACGGCGCCGCCCCGCGACTCGTCGCCGTGCGCGCCGTCGCCGCCGACGTCGCCTGGATTCCCCCGGGGACCTGCGAAAACCGCGTCGGGTACTGGCACCTCGGCGAGGTCCGCCTGGAGTTCCGGCGCCAGCGAGCCCTCTGGTCGGTCGGCGTCTTCTCGCTGATCTCGTGGGCGGGACGGTGGTACGTTGTGCACCTGGGGCCGAACCCCCGCCCCGCTCCCGTCGGAACCCTCGACCACCTCGTTCGTGGTCCGGGGGTGGCGGGCGCCGGCGGCTGCTAGGGAGCCGTGATCACCCCGCCGGGACCGACGAGGGCGGCACGGGCGCCGAAGTCCTCTCGGGAGAGCTGGTTGACGAACGTCGCGGCCGCCCCCGTCGGATCCGGCAGGGGCTGACCCGAGGGCGTGAGGACGAGCGAGTCGAAACGCCCCGCGACGAAGCGCCCCGTCGCCGAGAGGGTGACGCGCAGGATGGCCGAGAGCCGCAGGTTCGAGACGGTGGCGAAGTCGTAGTAGTTGGCGAAGTCCCCGAGGCTGTAGTCGATCAGTCGACCCCGGTACCACTCCAGCCCTCGCAGCACGTGGGGACCGCTCGCGATGACGAGGTCGGCTCCGGCGTCGACCGCGGCGTGGGCGAAGACGTAGGGGTTGCCGCGGTTCTCGCCGTAGAAGGTCTCGGTGGTGCGCGTCACGTGGTCGGCCTGGGGCCCCTCGGCGCCGGCGTGCATGTAGACGACGACGATCGACGCCTCGCGGTGGGCGGCCGAGATCATCTGCGCCGCGCTCGACAGGTCGAGCAGGTTGTTGGTGTTGTAGTAGGGAGCGAAATCCACGAAGGCGACCCGTACCCCGTGCACGTCGACGACGCCGACCTGCCCCGGCAGCCCCGCCTCCGTGATCCCCGCGGCCGTCAGAGCCGCGGTCGTCTGGGCGACGCCCGGCGCCCCGTAGTCCCAGGCGTGGTTGTTGGCGGCGTTGAGCACCGTGAAACCGTCCCAGCGATACGCGGCAGCGAACGACGGCGGGACCTTGAAGGCGTAGCAGGTGGGCGAGGGCGGCTGGCACTTCGAGGTCGTCGCCGTGGTCATCGTCCCCTCGAGGTTGCCGAAGACGATCGGGGCGGCCAAGAGGGCTCGCGTGGGCGCGAGGTAGGCCCGCGGATCGGACGGCACCTGGGTGCCGTTGCCCAGCTCGGTGTCCCCCACCGCCGAGATGGTGACCGGGGCGGGGGGTGGGACCGTCGTCGTGGTGGGCGACGTCGTCGTGGTGGGCGACGGGACCGTCGTCGTGGCCGCGTGCGCGCGGGGCGCCCGACCACTAAGCGCGATCCCTCCGCCGACGACCCCCAGCAGGAGCAGCGCGGTGACGCCCCCGATCACCCACCCCCGCCGCCCGGACGACGCCCGGTGCTGCGCTACCACGGCTGGGGCGCCCCCACCCGTTGGCGCACGAACAGGGCGAAGAAGTCCTTCGTGCTCGGGTAGAGGAATCGACCGGGGATCTGGTTCGGGTTCGGCACGATGAGCGACGGTCCGGCGGCACCGCGGGCGCCGTAGGCGACGAAGATGGGCCACTCGGGGTTGATGTCGAGCTCCATTGCCCGCACGCAGCGGAGTTGGACCATGATCGCGGCGAGCGTGGACGACGTCTGCGCCGGTGCCGCCGCGTAGATGAGGTTGCCCGAGGCGTCGACCCCGAGCGCCGTCCGCCACACGTCGGGCACTCCGTGCAGGGTGAGGCCCCAGGCCGCGTTGTTCGCACTGAGGGCCGTCGGGCGAGAGTTGGCGACGAGCAGTGGGAGGTTCTGACGAGCCATGAGGATGTTGGCCCCGGGACGTGGTCCGCCGGCCCACGAGATGACGTTCACCCGACCACTCGTGTAGCGCACCACGGTCGCGAGGCCCCGGACCATCGGGAAGTACAGGGTCCGGTTGGTGTAGAAACCGGCCGCCTGGTCACTCTCGTAGAAGCCGCTGTTGAACGTGGCGAGCAGGCGACCTCGTCCGCTCAAGGGCACCATCTCGGGCCCGCGGGGCAGCGTCGTGGCCCCCGGCCCCTCGTAGCCCGGATAGAGGGCGAGGTCGGTCGTGGAGGAGCGCATCCAGGTGGCGTAGGCCCTCACGCCGGGCTGTCCGGTGGGGGTGAAGGACGTCGAGTAGACGCTCGCCACCGGCGACCACGCGTCGAGGCGTTGCCACGGAGGGCACGTCCGGCTCGGACGACCACAGACGGTGGGCGGACGACTGGGGTCGGCGACGTGCGGGCGAGCGCTCGCGGCGACCGGACCGGTCGCCGCCGCGGGAGCCGCCAGGAGCGTCGCGAGAGTGGCGAGGACGGCTCGGCGCACCTCCCCATCCTACGGAGTGTCGCCTCGCCCACCCGGTCAGGGCGAACGTGCGCTACGGTCGCCGGGGAGGTGAGCATGAGCCGCATCGACGAGATCGACCTCACGAAGTCGCTTGGCCGGGAGGAGTCCGAGCGGCGCATCCTGTCCGCCCAGCGACGCCTCACCCACCTGCGCCTGTTGACTGCGGGACTGTTGAGCGGAGGGCCGCCCGGGCCCGGACTCCTCGTGCTCTTCGAGGGGTTCGACGCCGCCGGCAAGGGTGGGGCGATCCGACGCCTGACCGCCGGTCTCGACCCCCGGCACGTGCGCGTCGTGCCGATCGGACCCCCCACCGACGAGGAGCGTCGCCACCACTTCCTGTGGCGCTTCGCCCCCCACGTCCCCGGCAAGGGCGAGATGACCGTGTTCGACCGCTCCTGGTACGGGCGCCTGCTCGTCGAGAGGGTCGAGGAGCTCATCGACCCCGACACCGCCCATCGCTCGGCGGAGGAGATCGTGGAGTTCGAGCGCCAGCTGGTGAACGCGGGGACGACGGTGATCAAGTTCTGGCTGCACATCTCCGAAGAGGAGCAGCTACGGCGCTTCAACGCCCGTGCCGCCGACCCACTGAAGCACTGGAAGCTGACGCCCGACGACTGGCGCAACCGGGGACTTCGACCGCGTTACCTCGACGCGCTGCGCGACGCGATCGACGACACCGATCACCACCACTCCCGCTGGGAGCTGATCGCCGCGGAGGACAAGCACTACGCCCGGGTCGCGGTGCTCGAGACCGTCATCGAGCGCTGGTCGCACGACCTCGAGCGCCACGGCATCACCCTGCCCCCCTCGCGCGGCGAGGACTACCTGCACTAGGCATCGGTGGCACACTGGGCCATGGCCCACTACGGCATCACCATCCCCTTCGAGGGCGTCACACTGGCCGACCACGAGCGATGGTTCCGTCGTATGGCCGATCTCGGCTACGCGGACGTCTGGTCGGCTGAGGTCGACGGCACGGACGGATTCACTCCCCTGGCCCTCGCGGCCGCCTGGGAACCGCGTCTCGCCCTGGGACTCGCCGTCGCCCCAGTCTTCACCCGCGGACCCGGGCTCCTCGCCATGTCGATCGCCTCGCTCGCCGAGGTCGCCGGCGAGCGACTCACCATCGGCCTCGGAGCGTCGAGCGCCCCCGTCGTCGAACGGTGGAACGGCATCCCGTACTCCCACCCCTACGCCCGCACCCGCGACGTCCTGACCTTCGTCCGGCGGGCCCTCGCCGGAGAGCGAATCGACGAGGCCTTCGAGACCTTCACCGTGAAGGGGTTCCGCCTGTCGCGACCCGTGGCCACGCCCCCGCGCCTCCTGCTCGGGGCCCTGCGGCCGCGCATGCTGCGCCTGGCGGGTGAGGCCGCCGACGGGGCCGTCCTCAATTGGCTCGCCCCGAGTGACGTCGGACGCTGCCGAGCCGAGGTCGGACCGGGCAAGACGATCGCTGCCCGACTCTTCGTCCTGCCCACCGAGGACGCCGAGACCGCCCGCGCCATCGGGCGCCGGATGATCTCCTCCTACCTCACCGTGCCGGCGTACGCGGAATTCCACCGCTGGCTGGGACGCGCCGAGGCGCTCACCCCGATGTGGGAGGCGTGGGCGGCCGGCGATCGCCGACGCGCGAACGAGGTCATCCCGGACGAGGTCGTCGACGACCTGGTGATCCACGGCTCCTACGAGGCGTGCCGGGCCCGCGTACGGGAGTACCTCGACGCCGGCGTCGACGCCGCTACCCTGGCTCTCGTCGGTGTGCGCGACCTCGACGCCGCCCTCGAGGGACTCGCCCCGCGGACCTGACTCCCTACACTGGTCCCGGAGGTCCTCATGGGAAAGAAGAAGAAGCAACCGTCCCACCCCGTGCGCATCGGCGTCGTCGACACCATGTTCGCCCGCTACGACATGGGCGGGGCCGCCCGGGCGGAGCTCGCCGAGTGCCCCGGCTACGGCCAGCGCTTCGAGGTCGTCGCCCAGACGGTCCCCGGGTTCAAGGACCTCGCCGTCGCGGCGAAGAACCTCATCGAGCGCGACGGCTGCGCCATCGTCGTCGCCCTGGGCATGCCCGGCTCGGCGCCGATCGACAAGCAGTGCGCCCACGAGGCGTCACTCGGGATCATGCAGGCCCAGCTCCTCACCTCGACCCCGATCCTCGAGGTCTTCGTCCACGAGGACGAGGCCGACGACCCGGCGGTCCTCGCCTCGGTCTTCGAGAACCGGTCGCGCCGCCACGCCCGCAACGCCTACTGGATGCTCTTCGAGCCCGAGCAGTTGGCCCAGCGGGCCGGCCAGGGCGTTCGCCAGGGGTTCGCCGACGCCGGCCCCCTGGCCTCCCCCACCGCTACCCGGGAGTAACTATGCTCCCCGGGGACAGGAGGTTCCCATGCCCGACGCCGTCATCGTTGCCACCGGCCGCACCGCCATCGGTCGTGCCTTCAAGGGGTCGCTCGTCGACCTGAGGCCCGACGACCTCACCGCCCACGTGGTTCGTGAGGTCCTCGCGAAGGTCCCCCAGCTCGACCCCGCCCTCGTCGAGGACCTGATGGTCGGCTGCGGCGAGCCCGCGGGCGAGGCCGGATTCAACGTCGCGCGAGTCGCGGCGGTCCTCGCCGGACTGGAACACGTCCCGGGCGTGACCGTCAACCGGTACTGCAGCTCGTCGCTCCAGACGATCCGCATGGCCGCGCACGCGATCCGCGCGGGTGAGGGCGACGTCTTCGTCGCCGCGGGCGTCGAGACCGTGTCGCGCTACGGCAACGGCACCGCCGACCTCTTCTCGGCCGTCAACCCGCTCTTCGGCGACGCACTCGCGCGATCGAAGGCCCGGTCGGAGAAGGTCGGAGAGCCGTGGCGACCGGCGCCGGGCCTGCCCGACGTCTACGTCGCGATGGGCCAGACGGCCGAGAACGTCGCCGAGTACGAGGGCGTCTCGCGCTCCGAGATGGACGAGTACGCCGTGCGCAGCCAGGAGCTGGCCGTCGCCAACCAGGCCAACGGCTTCTTCGACCGCGAGATCATCCCGGTGACCCGACCCGACGGCGTCGTCGTCGACCGTGATGACGGTCCGCGTCCCGGCACCACGCTGGAGAAGCTGAGCGCCCTGGCCCCGGCCTTTCGCGAGGGAGGCACCGTGACCGCGGGGAACGCCTGTCCGCTGAACGACGGCGCGGCTGCGGTCGTCGTGATGAGTGACGTCAAGGCGCGCGAGCTGGGCATCACCCCGATCGCGCGAATCGTGTCGAGCGGGGTCAGCGCCCTCAACCCCGAAATCATGGGGCTCGGACCCGTCGAGGCGAGTCGCCAGGCCCTCCTCCGGGCCGGTCTGACCATGAAGGACATCGACCTCGTCGAGATCAACGAGGCCTTCGCCGCGCAGGTGATCCCCAGCGCTCGACACCTCGAGATCCCCCTCGAGAAGTTGAACGTGAACGGCGGCGCCATCGCGCTCGGTCACCCGTTCGGCATGACCGGGGCCCGCATCATGACGACCCTGCTCAACGGGCTCGAGGATCGGGGTCTGCGCTACGGGCTCGAGACGATGTGCGTCGGCGGTGGCCAGGGCATGGCCATGATCGTCGAGCGGCTCGGCTAGTTCGTCGCCCGACCCGTTGAGCGACCCTCGGGGTCCTCGTCGAGGCGTCGAGCCTCGTCGTCGTCGACGGGTCGCGCCTCGGTCGGCACGAGAACGGGTATCCCGTCGCGCACCTCGTAGGCCACCCGTCGGCGGGGGTTGTAGAGGACGCCGGCCGAGGCCACGTACCGCAGGGGCTCGTGGTCGACCGGATCGGCGAGCAGCTCGAGCAGGAACGGGTCCAGGGTCACGACGCCTCCTCTGCCAGCCACGACTGGACTTCACTCACGTGTCGCTCGACGTCCACCTCGGTCGTCGCCTCGACGTTGAGGCGGAGCAGGGGCTCGGTGTTCGACGGTCGCAGGTTGAATCGCCAGTCCCCGTAGTCGACGCTCAGGCCGTCGAGTTCGTCGATCGCGTCGCCACGCGCGCGTAGTCGAGCGGCGACACGGGCCACGGTGGCCGCCGGGTCGGCGACGGTCGTGTTGCGCTCACCCGAGGCGTGGTACCGCTGGAACGGAGCCACGAGGGTGGAGAGGGGCTCGAACGAGCGGCTCAGGAGCTCGAGGACGATCATCGCGGTGATGATGCCCGAGTCCGCCCGGAAGTTCTCTCGGTAGTAGTAGTGGCCCGAGTGCTCCCCGCCGAAGACGGCGCCGGTCTCGGCCATCACCTGCTTGATGTAACTGTGCCCCACGCGGGTGCGCACCCCCACACCCCCGTGCTCGGCGATGATCTCCGCGACGGCGCGCGAGCAGATCAGGTTGTAGAGGATCGTCGACCCGGGGTAGCGCTCCAGCATCGCCGCGGCCACCACCCCCGTCACGGTCGACCCGTCGAGGGGGACGCCGCGCTCATCGATCAGGAAGACGCGATCGGCGTCGCCGTCGAAGGCCAGGCCGATGTCGGCCCCCACTTCTTTCACGCGCCGCTGCAGGTCGACGAGGTTGTCCGGATTGAGGGGATCCGCCGGGTGATTCGGAAAGGTCCCGTCCAACTCCGGGAAGAGGATCTCCACCTCGAAGGGGAGGCCGGCGAAGACGCGGGGCGCGACGAGGCCCCCCATGCCGTTCGCGGTGTCCGCCACGATCCGCAGCGGCCGCAGCGCGCTCGTGTCGACGAAGGAGTGCACGTGGCTCACCCACTCGGGCCACAGATCGATCGCGACCCGGTCGGCCCGCGCGGGCGTGGGGTCCGCTCCCTCGAGGGCGATCGCCATCTCCTCGATCTCGCGCAGCCCCGACTCCACCCCGACGGGACGAGCACCGCTCACGCAGAGTTTGATCCCGTTGTAGGCGGCCGGATTGTGCGAAGCGGTGAACATGGCGCCCGGCGCGTCGAGGTGACCGGACGCGAAGTAGAGGAGATCCGTCGACGCCAGTCCGAGGTCGAGGATCTCGACCCCCTCTCCGCGAGCACCGTCGGCGAAGGCGTCAACGAGGGTGATCCCCGACGGGCGCATGTCGCGGGCGACGACCATGCGGGGCGCCCCGGCGAACCGGGCGAAGGCCGCCCCGACCGCCCGAGCGACGGACTCGTCGAGCTGGTCCGGGTAGGTCCCGCGGACGTCGTAGGCCTTAAAGATCGCGCGCGCGTCCACGGGCCTCCACTCTACTGAGCCGTCCGCCGCCTCTTCCGAGAGCGGCGGCGGACGGCGAGGAACGCGACCACCAGCCCCAGGGCGACGGTGAACCCACTCAGGGTCGAACCGAGGCGGGTCGCGCCGTCCGCCCCGTAGGCGAGCGTGACGTCGTGGGAGGTGGGAACGACCACCATGAGGTTGGGACTCACCCGATAGGGGCCCCGAGCGCCGCTCACCTGCCACCGCGGGTAGTACGACACCTTGACGAGGGTCGGCACCCCCAATCGACTCACGTGGAACGAGACCGATTGCAGGCCCGCGACCACCCGGGTGACCGACTCTCGTGGCAGGGCCCGACCGGCCGGCAGCCCGAGCGGATCGGCACTCGCCGCGTGGGGCCACGACGCGGGTCCGCTCGCGGCGAGCGGAGTGCCCCACCTCGTCGAGTCGATCCACCAGCCCACATTGGCGTTCAGCCACGCCGTACGAGAGGAGAGGCCCGCGACCACGACCGGCGTGTGGGTCAGCCCGACGACGAGTGGGCTCTGGCGAATCTCGTAGATCCGCCACTGCACGCCCGGGGCGGGCCACGCCCGCGTCGTGGCGACGAGCCGGAGCCGCGGGTCTCGCGACGCCTCCGCGACGACCCCCGGCGAGAAGGCGATGAAGTAGCGAACGCCGAGCATCTGCAGGTGCGTCACGCCCGTCGCGACGTCGAGGGTTCCGTAGGGCAGTCCGACTTGGGGATTGCTCGGCTGGGCGCTCAACTCGGCCTGGTCCAGGAAGTGGTACGGGGTCGTGGCCGATGACTCGAAGTACAGCCCCTCCATCGACGAGACGCAGTTATTCGTCCAGTACGGGAGCAGCATCAGGGCCATCGTCGTCCCGAAGCGGTTCTCGCTCGGGCTGTACTCCCACATCGCGCGTCCGCAGCCGTTCCGCTGGGCGACTCGCCCCATGGTGGTCATGAGGTCGTGGTACTCGGGCCACGCGGGCTTGCCCTGGTAGCCGGAGTAGTTCCACGCGGCCCAGCTCGAGACCTGGTTTCCGGTGGTCGAGAGGCCGAGCGCGTTGGCGACCCCGGTGATCTGTCCGGGCACCGTCGAGAGCAGCCCGGCGACCATGACGACGATGGCCGCGGTCGCGCGGCGGGAACGTCCCCGCCGCGACGGGAACGACTCGCTCACCGCGACCCCCGACTCCGCGTCGGTGCGCGGCGCGTCGACCGCCTCGACCGCGCCGCTCGCCCCGTGCGGCAGTGGTGACCCCGGGGTGGCGACACCGACGACGTCCCACCCACCGTCCTCACCCCCCGAGGCGGCGGGCGCCTCGTCCGGGACCGCGAGCGCGGGGACCACGTCGGCGACCCGCTCCGCGTGGCGATGGCGGCGGTGCGCCGACGCCCAGCGCGCCAGCGGCCAGGCGACGGCCCACCCCGCGAGCAGGTGGATGGAGACGAACCAGAAGGGGATGAGGCGCTCGTTCCAGATGACGCCCTGGGGGTCGACGACGAAGGCGACGAGGGAGAAGGAGCTGAGCGACCCGAGCACGACGCCGAGCCGGTCGCGTGAGACGATCGCGATCGCCAGACCCGCCGCGGCGAGGAGGATGACCCACCGGTCCCCGGCGGCGCCGCCCGTCGCCGTGAACCAGCCCAGGGTCGTGAAGATGGCGTGGAGGCTCGAGGTGTTGTCGTTCGTGTAGCCCATGGAGTTGGTGAACGACTGCGAGGTGGCGAAGGGGACGAGCCACCAGGCCGTGAGGCCCACGCTGAGCAGGGCCGCTCCGGCGACGAAGCGGACCGGCCGCGCGTAGTCCCCCGTGGTCGCGGGCAGTCGGGGATCGCCGATGCCCCGCCGCTGCAGGAGCTCGAGCACCACCAGCAGAATGGTCGCCCCCACCACGAAGAAGAAGGGCAGCACGTGGGCGAACAGGGTCAGCGAGATGACGACCGCCGTGATCCAGTAGCCGCGTCCCTCGCGAACGCCCCGTGCGACCAGCCCGACGGCGACCAGCGCGAGGGCGAGGGAGAGGGAGAAGGCGTACTCCCCCGCCATCGTCGAGAAGAGGTTGCCTCCGTCGATGGTGAAGCTCGCGTCGAAGAGGAACGGGAGGGTCGCCATCGCGAGTCCGAGCGGCACCGGGCGCGGCGCCCGGAAGAGGCGGCCCATGAGATAGGCGGCGACGGGCATGAGGACCGATCCGAGCACGGTGGCCAGCTTGAAGGCGACGGCGTAGTTGATCACGTACCCGGCCCAGGCCGCGAGGGCGTCGGGCAGGACGAAGTAGTAGGAGTAGGCCGGCATGCCGGCGAACCACCCCGGGTACCACGGCATCAGGTTGAAGGGGTTGCCCGTCGAGCGAAGGTAGGCGGGGAGGGCGACGTGGGCCCCGGTGTCTCCCCCCGTGATGAGCGACGACGACACGAGCAGGGAGGGGTGGAGGGCCGCCACGGTCACGACGACGACCGAGAGCAGGCCGACGACGTCGATCCAGGCCTCGCGCGAGAGCCGTCTCACCCGTGCCACCGTTGGGCGAGGAGGGCCACGATGGCCACGCCGTTGAAGGAGACGTGCACGACGGCGCTCGCCGCGAGGCGGCGCGTGCGCCAGGCGACGAGCGCCAACACGACGCCGAAGGCCGCGAGACCGGCGAACTGGGCGGGCTCGCCGTGCGCCGCCGCGAAGAGGACTCCACTCGCCACGATGCCGACGGGCACGGCGAGGCGCGCGCCCACGCGGCCGAACGCCGCCACGAGGCCCCGTAGCAGGACGCCCCGGAAGAACCACTCCTCGGCGATGGGCGCTCCGACCATCGTGAGGAGCACGAGCAGAGCGAAGGTCGCCCCGTGCGCCCCCCCGAACAGCCGCGTCACCGGCTTGCCGAAGTCGTGGACGTGGAAGGGGAGGTAGGCGAGCGCGATGAGGATCTGCGAGGCGACGCCCAGGAGCACGAAGCGCAGGTCGCTCCAGCGCAGTCGCCAGGTTCCGGGCCACGCCACGAGGCCCCCCGCGCGTGCGGCGACCACGACGGCCAAGGCGAAGCCGACCCAGAGGCCCGCGAGGCTCGCGACGTTCACCCACCACGGAGGTGTGGCCGAGCGGGCCAGGGCGAGGACGCCACCGGGCGCGTGCGTGACCGCCGCGCCGACGCCGACCAGGGTCGTCGCGACCGCCTCGCCCACCGCGAAGCCTCCGAGAGCGGCGAGCAGGACTACCCCGGGACGGATCTCGTCGCCGGCGTCCGTCGCGCTCTTCACAGGTCCTTAGGCTAACCTCCGGCCCGTCTTAGGGGGTCGGCGAGGTGCGACGACGCGGGACCTCTAGATTGGAGCAGTGAGCGCTGCCCCGAACGACAAGCCCGGCTTCCGCCGCCTCCTGCCCTCGCCCGAGCGGCCCATGGCGCCCGAGTCCCGGCGCCGCCTGGTGACGATCGCCATCATCGCGTTCGTCATCGGCCTGCTGTTCATCCCGTCGCTCTTCAAGACGACCACCGTGAAGACGATCTCGTACTCCACCCTCACGGCCGACATCAAGGCGAACAAGGTCGTCTCGGCCACCGTGGACAACGCGAACGGCGTGATCACGGGCCAGTTGAGCGACGGCACGAACTACTCGGCGAACGGCCCCTCGCCGCTCGTGTCGAGTGAGCTCGACCTCCTGAAGTCGAACAACGTGGCGGTGACCTTCGCCAACCCGTCGAGCTTCGGGTCGACGATCCTCCCGTACCTCATCTGGATCGCCATCTTCGCGGGCTTCATGATCTTCGCCGGGCGCCAGGCCCGGGGCCAGATGAACGGCATGATGTCCGTGGGTCGGTCCAAGGCCAAGCAGTTCAACCAGGACCGACCGAAGATCACCTTCGCGGACGTCGCGGGGTACCTCGGCGTGAAGCAGGAGATCAGCGAGGTCGTCGACTTCCTGAAGAATCCCGGACGTTTCCGCGAGATCGGGGCCATGGTCCCCAAGGGCATGCTCCTCGTCGGACCGCCGGGCACCGGCAAGACGCTGCTCGCCCGCGCCGTCGCGGGTGAGGCCGGCGTGCCCTTCTTCTCGGTCTCGGGGTCCGACTTCATGGAGATGTTCGTGGGAGTGGGCGCGAGCCGCGTCCGCGACCTCTTCGCGACGGCCCGCAAGCAGTCCCCAGCCATCGTCTTCATCGACGAGATCGACTCCATCGGTCGCAAGCGCGGGGCGGGCCTGGGTGGGGGGCACGACGAGCGCGAGCAGACGCTCAACCAGATGCTCTCCGAGATGGACGGATTCGACCCGACCGAGGGCGTCGTCGTGATGGCGGCGACCAACCGGCCGGACGTCCTGGACCCGGCGCTCCTGCGGCCCGGTCGATTCGACCGCCAGATCGTCGTTCCGCTCCCCGACCTCGAGGAGCGCCTGCCGATCCTGCAGGTCCACGCCCGCAACAAGCCGCTCGACGCCACGGTCGACCTCTCGATGGTGGCTCGTGGCACCCCGGGGATGTCGGGGGCCGACCTCGCCAACCTGGTCAACGAGGCCGCCCTCCACGCCGTTCGCCGTCACTCGGCGACGATCTCCATGGACGACTTCGAGTCGGCCCGGGACCGCGTCATGATGGGCCAGGAGCGCGACACCATGGTGCTCCAGGACGACGAGCGCGAGCGCATCGCCTACCACGAGTCGGGCCACGCAGTCCTCGCCTACGTGCTGGACAAGACGGACCCGCTGCACAAGATCACGATCATTCCGCGCGGGATGGCCCTCGGCGTCACCATGACCCTGCCCGAGGAGGACCGGCACATCATGTCGCGCCAGCACCTCGAGGACTCGCTATGCATGCGCATGGGTGGGCGCGTGGCGGAGCTCCTCGTCTACGGGGACCTCTCCACCGGCGCCGCCGACGACCTCCAGCGCAATACCGATCTCGCCCGCCGGATGGTTCGCGAGTGGGGGATGTCCAAGGAGATCGGCCCGATGGCGTGGGGATCCAACAACCAGGTCTTCCTCGGCGAGGACCTCATGCACACCCGGGACTACTCGGACCACACGTCGACGCTCATCGACGACGAGATCGAGCGCATCCTGCGCGAGCAGGAGTCGCGCGCGATCGAGGTGCTGACCCTTCACCGGCGCGGCCTCGATGCGCTGACGCGGGCCCTGCTCGAGCACGAGACGATCGACGGCGAGGAGGCGGCACGGCTCATCGACGAGGCCTTCGGCCAGCCGGTGCACACCCGGGCCACCAAGACGGTCAGCTCGTTGCGCGGCACGAGTCGCAGCGCCGCACCCGGCGACGCCACACCGAGCGACGTCGCGCCGTCGCCCTCGGCGCAGCCGGCTCCCGCACCGGCCCCCGCCACGTGGCAGGAGCCCCCCTCGCTACCCTCCGTATAGGGGCGACACCACCGCAACGCCCCGGGGCGTGCTCGGAAGGATGGCCCCGACAACGAGGTCGGGACGCTCGGCGGTGACCACGATGGTGGCGCCGCGCAGCGACGAGGCGAACGACGCCACTCCCCGCAGCAGCGTCGTGCTCTTGGGGTTGAGCGACGCGGTCGTGCTCTGCGCGGTGGCGTTCGTCCCGGCGAGCCTCGTCACCGTGATCCCCAGCGGCGACCCGGTGGTGTTCGTCAGGGCGACCGCGTCGTAGCCCGCTCCGCTGAAGTCGCCGATCAGGTACGTGCTCGACGGGGGCGTGGGCGTCGAGAGGGCGACTCCGGCACTCGTCCCGGTCGCGAGCGTGGCGACGACCGGCACCGACGACGTGAGGTGGACGGACGCCTCGCCCCGCGCCGGGATGGCCGGGTTCGGGGTGATCGCGAGGACGGTCGTCCCGAAGCCCGGGACCGTCGTCGTCTGGGCCGGGATCGAGAAGGCACCCAGCGAGACCGACGCCGTGATCGAGGCCTCCGTGCTCGAGGGGTTCGCCAGTCGGATCTCCGCCACGGATCGGGCCGCCGTCGTGACGAGCGGCAGCCACGCCGACGTCACGGGGGTGGACGTCCCCGCGTCGAGGGAGACCACCGGGCCCGAGGACACCGCGGCCGTCGCAACGACCGAGCCGCGCAGGACGTTGACCCGCACTCCGAGGTCGTGCGACGTTGGCAGTCGCACGCCCAGGTTGAGCGCCATCTCGGTGTGCGGGCCGATCGCGACCCCCTGGTAGGGCGCCGGAGCGCTGAATCCCGAGGAGGTCTGCGCGGTCAGGTTGACGACGGCCGCGGTCGCCGTGGGGTTGTAGAGCGAGATCACCGCCTGCGAACCGACGACCGTATCGAGCCCCGACGCGTACCAACTGGTGACGCCACCGGCGGTGCAGGGCGTCTGGGCCGCGCCCGAACCGACCACCTCGTCAGCGACGACGCCCCCGCCGTTCACCTGAGCACCGATGCCGAACCAGCTGCCGGCCAGCTGCGGACGAACGGAGGTCGCCGCGTGGGCCCCGAGTACGACGGTCGACGTGGTGGAGGTACCCGAGTTGCTGTCGACCCGGACGGTGAGCGTGCGGGTGACGTCACTGGTGTTGAGGAACACCACCCGACCCGCGAAGTCGCCCGAACCGAGTCCCGTGCAGTACAGGGCCGCCGACTCCACGTTCCCCGCGATGAGTCCACCGCGCGGCCCCGACGGATTGGTCTCGTGGATCAACGTCGCGGCGACGGCGCTGGCCGCCAGGGCGGCCGCCAGGGCGAGGGGGAGGACGGCCCGCCTCACGGGTTCACCCCACGAGACCGACGACGAGGGGCGCGGCGCCGCGGACGGCGACGTTGGGTGAGCCACTCGAGGCGCGAGGCCCAGCCGAAACCCAGCCAGACGACGCCCCACAAGCCCAGCGTGCCCAGGGCCAGCAGCCCGTTCAGCGGGAACTGGCGCAGGACGAGCGAGACGGTCGGGGGCTGCGCGACACGATTGACGCGGTAGCGCGCGGCCCAGCCGAAGACCGTGGAACGACTCGCCGGGCGTCCGTTCACCTCGAGCGCGAAGGCGCTCGCCGGGGCGAGGCCCGCCACGACGGTGGACCCCGGGTTGACGCGGGCGGTGCCGAAGGTGGTGCCCGCGAGTGGCGTCAGGGTCGCCAGGTCGGACGAGCTCGTCGTGCTGATGAGGCCGTGGAAGTCGGCGTTGCCGTAGATGGACACCGACGACGTCTCGAGCTCGAGGGAGAGGTCGGTCTGGCGATCGAGGGCCACCGTCAGCCCGGCCGGTGCCGGTCGCGCGGGGAGGCTGGCGACGCCGGCCACCGCGGGAGCGGGGCTATTCATCACCACGACGGTGGCGATGCCGGCCTGCGCGAGGAGCGCCCCCAGGTGAACGGTCCGGTCGTGGAGGGCGAGTCCCACCGCCGTGAGCAGGACGTCGCTCGTGCCCGAGTTCGGAGGCGTGAAGAGGGTGCTGCCCCCCGGCACCCCGTTGAGGGACGTCGCGGCCGCCAGGCCCGGCTCGACGCTCCATCCGGAGGCCGGCAGGACCGACGGGTCACCGAGCCACAGGACCCGATAGCCACTCGCCGTCACGGGGGGCAGCGCGCTCATGGCCTCCGCCACACTGGTCGTCGGCAAGTTGAAGCGCCCCGACTCGAGGCTTCCGACCACCGGTACGACCGAGAGCACCAGGGCGCCGACGAAGATCGCGGCCGCCCCCTGGCGCCACCCGAAGCCCTCGCGCCGCAGGTCGAGCTCGAGCGAGCTGATCCCGAACCCGACCACGACAGCCTCGGCCCAGGCGACGACGACGAGCAGGACGTCGGCGTCGGGGGCGAAGGGGCCCATCCAGTGCCGCAGGCTCAGCAGGGCGAGGATGAGAGCGAGCGTGCCGGCGGTCGCGATCGGCGCCGCCATGTCACGGCGCGCGGCCCGAGTCACCACCAGGGCCACGGCGGCGGCTCCCGGCAGGAGCCAGCCCGTCCACCCGAGTCCGAAGAGTCCGTCGGCACCCCGGACGAGGGCCGCGAACGACGGCGCCGACCAGGGGCCCCGGGGCAACCCGACGACTTCCAGGGCGTGGCGCCCGGCGGCGAACGTGTCGACGGTGAGGGGCGCGAGGAAGACGGCGACGGTCGCGAGCAGCGAGCCGAGGAGGCGCCACGGCGTGACGGGTGCGGGCGTCCCCCCGAGCCGTGCCGCCAGCCACGCCGCGACCACCAGTACGACCACGACGACCACGGTGGCCGGGGCCATCGCCGTCGTCACGGCCACGATCATCGCGAGCTCGGTGCGACGTCCGGCGCGCGTCACGCGCCAGCCACGGTGCCCGAAGGGAACCGCGGGAGGGTACGGCGTCTCGCGGAAGCCCGGCACGCCGAGCAGCTCGACGAGTCGCACGGCGATGAAGGGCAGGGCGGCCACCAGGACGAGGACATCGATACGACCCTCGCTGATGAGGTTGAGGCCGATCGGCGCGGCCGCGTAGGCGAGGGCCGCGATCAGTCGCGCGCGATTCGACATCCGTCCCCGCAGGGTCCGCGCGACGCCGTAGGCGCCGAGGGGCACCGCGAAGATGAGGACCGCCCGAGGCAGGATGCCCATTCGCCCGAACACGAAGGTGCCGACGAAGGCGAGGACGCCGTACCCCGGGGCGCCCGGGGCGCCCGAGCCCACGCCGTTCGGCGACCACGACGCGAAGAAGTGCCGCCAGTTCGACCACCACGAGTCGAGGGGGGCTAGCCGTCCGATCAGCGGTAGGTGGGTCGCGACGAGGTTGCGCGTTCCGAGGGCCCACAGCACGAGGGCCACGGCCACGGTCACCGCCTGGCCGCGGAAGCTGGTCAGGGCTCGGCTGAGTCGCGGGCCGCGCGTCGCGAGCTCGGGCATCGTGTCGAAGGCCTCGTCGTCGGCAAAGGCGGCCGCGAAGCCCACGCCGTCGGTCTCGGCCGGCTCCTCGGGCTCGGCGGGCAGGATCCCCCGCGCCCGGTCGTACCCGTCCCGCAGCAGGGTCGCGACGAACCGACGGAGACGGTGGGCCCCGCCCACCTGGAGTCGGTGCAGGTCCTCGTCGGAGAGCACCTGCTCGGCCTGGCGCTCCCGCCGACGCGCGCGCACGTGACGGCGTTGGCGCACCAGCCAGCGCCACGAGCCGAGGATCGCCCCCACTCGGTCGCCGTCCCGTCCGACGAGGGCGATGACGAGCTCCGCGCCATCGAGGACCAACTGAGCTCCGAGCGTCGTGATCGTCCGGGCTCGCCCCCAGCCGGTCGCCACGACCAGGAGGCGGTGGCGACGCTGGAGGTCCTGGCGACTCGCGCGCCCGGTCCCGAGGGCCGTGACGGCCCGCTCACCCGTCGCGATCGTCTGGCGGTGGGCGACGCGCGCCGACGGGGCGACGATGACGCGTGCGCCCGCCACCTGAGCCCTCCAGCACAGGTCGAGGTCCTCCCCGAGGACCGTGATCAACGGGTCGAATCCCTTCAGGGTGACGAAGAGGTCGGCCCGCACCAGCGTCGTCCCGCCGGGCGCCACGAAGACGTCGCGCTCGAGGTCCTGCTGGCCGTGATCGACCTCTCCCGGCTCGACGCGTTCCTGCACGACCCCGAAGCGATCGCTCGTCTGGCCGACGTGCAGCAGGGTCAGCGGATCGTCGTAGGCGACGAACTTCGGTGAGACGACCCCGGCGTTGGTCCGGTAGGCCGCCTCGACCAGGCACGACACGGCGTCGTCGTCGAGCCGCACGTCGTCGTGGCAGAAGAGGAAGAACGTCGCCCCCTCGACCCCGAGGACGGCCTCGTTGCACGCCGCGCCGAATCCCCGATTCTCGGCCACGACCCTGACGAAGGCCTCGGGGTCGACCGCGGCCACTCGAGCGGCGACGTGCTCCGCGTCGCCGTTCGCGACGACCAGAACGCTGAGCTCCGGATAGTCCTGCGTCGCGAGAGACGCCACCGCGGCCTCCAGCCCCGGGCCGGGACCCGTGGTGACGACGACGGCCACGACGGCCGGGGCGCGACTCTCCATCAGACCCCCCAGGCTAGTAGCCGCCCGCGGGTCCCCCGGGGCGTCGGGGAGGGAGTATTAGTCACTTTGATCAGGTACTTTGTGAGACCCACGCGACAACGTCGTCCAACGTGGTCGCGAGGGGGATCCGGGGCTCCCAGCCCGTCGCCTCGTGGAGTCGGGCGAAGCTCCCGCGCAGGACCGGCACCTCGACGGGCCGCATCAACGCGGGATCGACGCGCAGCCCCACGCCCGGGGCGATGCGCTGGGCGAGCGCCGCCACGACGTCGCCGATCGCCACGTCCACGCCCGAGCAGACGTGGTAGGTGGCACCGGGCCGCCCGTGGTGCAGCAGCAGCCGGTAGGCCCGAACGACGTCGCGCACGTCGGTGAGATCCCGTCGCGCGCTGACGTCCCCGACCGCGATGGACGCCTCCCCCGCGAGGCGAGCGGCCAACAGGCGACGGGCCACGGCGGGCACGACGAACTGGTCCGACTGGCCCGGCCCGACGTGCGCGAAGGGACGCACGACGATCACCCGCTGGCCCCGCTCCGTCGCGAGCATCGCGACCTGCTCCGCCTCGACCTTCGATCGCGCGTAGGGACTCACCGGGCGCGGCGGATGGGCTTCGTCGAGGGGCAGCTCACTGGGGTCCACGACGCCGTAGACGTCCGACGTGCTCACCACGATCACCACCGCCTCCGGCGCGGCGTCCGCCGCCGCCGCGAGCAGGGCCGCCGTCCCGCCCGCGTTGATGCGCGAGTAGGCCTCGGGCTCGGCGAAGGACGCCCCGACGTGGCTGAGCCCCCCGAGATGGACGATGCCGGTACAGTCCGACGGGATCGCCTCCCGCAGCGCTCTCCGATCGGTGATCTCCACGTCCCGATCGATCCCCGCCACCTCGTCGCCGGAGGCCGCCAGGTGAGCCCGTAGGTGCGTCCCGACGAACCCGCGAGCCCCGGTGACGAGGATGGGGCTCACCGACCGAGGGCCTCGTCGTAGGCGCGCAAGTGCGCCGCCACGGAGGCCTCCCACGTGAAGTGGGTCGCCCGCTCCCGGCCAACCCGCGCCCGCGAGGACCGCGTCGCGGCGTCCGTCGTGAGGGCCTCGCCGAGTGCCCGCGCTAGGGCGACCTCGTCGCCGACGGGGACGAGGTCGGCGGCGGAGCCCGCGACCTCCTCCATCACCGTCGCGCTCGTCGTCACGACGAGCGCGCCACAGGCCAGGGCCTCGAGGACCGGCAGTCCGAACCCCTCCCCCCGCGACGGATAGCAGACCACCGCCGCACGGCGCATGAGCGCCGGGAGCGCGTCGTCGTCCACGTAGCCGAGGCGCCGGATCCGGTGTCGCACGCGGTGGGTGCGCAGCGCCTCCTCGATCGGCCCGAGACCCCACCCCGCTTGACCGGCGAGCCAGAGTTCGACGCCGGGGAAGTCCGCGCCGAGCATCTCGAAGGACCGCAGCAGTACGTCGAGGCCCTTGCGGGGCTCGACCGTGCCGACGAAGAGGACGCCGGGAGCCGAGCCGAGTCCGAGGGCGGCGAGGCGCGCGTCGTCCCCGTCGCCCTCGGGCGAGAACCGCTCGAGGTCGACCCCGTGAGGGGCGATGACGACCGGCGCGTGGTCGGGCACGATCTCGTCGAGCTGGGCCGCGGTCGTCGCGCTGACGCAGATGAGGACCCGTGCGTGGTGCGCCGCGAAACGAATCGCCTGGCGGAAGAAGACGGCCTTCGCCGACTCGTGCCACTCCGGATTGGTGAAGAACGTGAGGTCGTGGATCGTGACGACCGCGGGCGTCGTGCCCCGGCGCGGCATCGTGTAGTGGGGTCCGTGCCACAGGTCGACGGCCCGCGCCGTCGGCGTCGTGCCCAGTCGCCAGGCCTCCGCGGCCAGACGGGCGAGGCGGCCGGTCGGAACGAGCGGAACGACCGCCGCGTCGGGCGACCACGCGTGCCAGCGCTCGACGTCGTCGCGTCGGGCGACCAGGGTGGTGTCCACGCCGGCACCCGGCAATCGGCTCGCGAGCTCGACGACGTAGCGCCCGGCACCGGCCACTCGAAGGGGGACCGCGGAGACGTCGAGCGCGAGCCTCACCGCCACGCCACCAGGTGGTCGAGCGCGCACTGGCGCCAACTCAGGTCGCCCACCGAGGCCCGCCGACGGTCTCGCGCGACCGGGTCGTCGTCGTCGCGTAGCGCCGCCACGAGGCCCGCCGCGATACTCGTCACGTCCCGGGGGTCCACCCGAATCACCGTGGGGTTCGCCTCCACGCTCGGCGTGGTGCTCGACGCGACGACGCGCGTGCCCCGGGCCAGGGCCTCCACTGGGGGCAGCCCCCACCCCTCCGCCAGGGGCACGTACGCCACGACGGCCGAAGCGCGGTAGAGGCCGAGCAGGACCGCACGCTCGACCTGGCCCACGACGACGGCGTCCCCGAGGTCGACGTCGCCCCACCCCGCCGGACCCGCGATGACGAGGGGACCGAGTTCGGGCACGTCACGGCGCGCGGCGGCGTGACCCGCCACCAGGCGCTCGAGATTCTTACGCGGCTCCCGCGTTCCGGCGTAGAAGGTGAAGGGGCCCGTGACGCCGTGCGCCGCCAGGACGGCGCGCACGTCCTCGGACGGGGCCTCGGGCGTCGACTCGTCGACGCCCAGTCGGATCGAGTGGATGCGCTCGGCGGTGATGCCCTCCGCAACGAGCCGCGACTGGAGCCCGGGGCTCGAGCACAGTACGCGCACGTCCTCGGCGCGGCGCAGCCGGGCGAGACGCGCCTCGTGGAAGGCGGCCCCGTTACGAGTCGTCGCCTCGGGCGCGTCACGCCAGAGGAGATCGTGGACCGCCACCGAGTGCACCGCACCCCGACGACCACCGCCGAACGGTCCGGCAAGTGACGGCCCGTGGACGACGTCGGCGTCGCGGGGCACCCCGATCGGCCAACGAGCCCAGAGGCGCGTGAGGACCCGCACGTCGAGGGGGACGGGCCGGGGACGGGCCGGGGGGATACTCACCCCACCCCGCGGCACCAGCCCGACGAGGCGGTCGTCGGGGGCCACCTCGGCGAGTCCACCGAGGAGGCCGCGCACGTAGGTGGCCACGCCGCCCGGCTGCGGCCGGGCCAGCTGATCGAGCGCGACGACGATGGTGCGGGCCACGTGATCAGCCTCCCACCATCTCGCGGTACAGGGAGGCGTACCCTCGGGCCGCCGCGTCCGGGGTGAAGTCGGCCGCCCGAGTCCGGCCGGCGGCCCGGGCCAGGGATCGGGCCGGCCCCTCATCCCACATCTCGTCCAGGGCGGTGACGACAGCGACGTCGTCGTCCACCAGTCGGGCCGCCCCCTCGAGTAGCTCTCGATTCACGGCCGTGGCGCGGGCCACCGTGGGCACGCCGGCCCCCAGGGCCGCGATGGCGAAGGACGGGAAGCGCGCGCCGTCCGACAGGTGAAGGGCGAGGCGCGCACCGGCGAGCACCCGACGCGCGGCCGGGCGAGGCTCGATGACGACGCCCGGCACGCCCCGCAAATGCCCCGCCGCCGCCGCGCTCACGATCGCCACGAGGCGACCCCCCCGACGGGTCGCCAGGCTGGAGAGGGTCGGCACCATCGTGCGGAAGGTCTCGACCACTCCGGTCACGTTGACCACGAGGTCGACCGGCCGCGTCGGAGCGGCGGCGGCGACCACGGCCGGGGCGGCGACGCGCACCTGGTCGCGTCCGAGGGTCAGGGCCTCGCGCACCTCTCGAGCCGCGACGTGGCTCGAGACGGCGATCACGGCGCCCCGCTGCACCGCCCGGCGCAACGGGGCGACCCGACTCGCGGATCGCGGACCACTCCGCAGCGGCCGCAGGTCGTCGAGGGAGACGAGGAGTCGGGCGTCGCGGGTCGGCGGCACGGCGAGCCCGGTCACGTGGACGACGTCGACGCCCCCGAGGAGCACGTCGAGGGACCGGCCCCAGGACCGCCGCCACCACGGCCCCCACAGGGTCCGCCCGGGGGCCACGCGCTCGCCCGGCCCGGCCACTCCCGACGTGCGGAGCCGGACCAGGTCGATCCCGAGGGTGTCGAGGGCGTCGGCGAGGGCGTCACCGGAGTCTCCGAAGGACTCCAGCGCGCCATCGAGGTCGAGGGCGACGCGCACCGGGATCACCGGTCGCGCGCGAGCGCTCGGGCCTCGTCGACCCACGCGGGCCACCGCCGCACGGCCCACGGCCCGAAGGGGACGTCGCTCGTCGCAACGACCGCGACCCGCGAGGCGACGTCCGCCAGCAGCAGGGCTCCGCTCTGTCCGAAGTGGCCGAACGACGAGGGGGGCCACTGCCCCATCCAGTGCTCCTTCGCACCCCGGATCTCCGGACCGAGCCCCCAGGGACAGGGTCGAAAGGCACCGAAACCGGGCACGATGCCATCGAGTGCGGGCAGGTACGGCGTGATGATGCGGTCCCGGGTGCCGAGCGCGAGGCCGTCACTGCGCAGCCACGCGATGGCGAGAGTCGCGAGGTCGCGGGTCGAGCCCCACACCCCGGCCGCCGGACGATCCTCGAGGCCGGTCCGCGACATCCCGAGGGGTCGGAAGACGCGCGTGGCCAGCCACTCCCGGGCGTCGCCGTCGTCGCCGACGATGTGGGCCACCGCACGGTCGATGCCGGCGTTCGAGTAGACGCGTCGCTCGCCGACGCCGAGACGTCGACCGTCCTCTTCGAGAGCGAGCCCCGAGCTATGGGACAGGAGGTGGGCGAGGGTCGATCCCGGCGGTCCCGCCGGCTCCGCGTAGTCGTGCAGCCCCCAATCGATCTCGACCCCCACGGCGAGGGAGACGGCGAGCTTGCTCACCGAGGCCCACGGGCGCACGACGTCGAGATCGCCCACGGTCGCCACGATGACGGGGATCCCGGCGTCGAGGGTCAGCACCACGGCGGCGAACTCGCCCGGCCACCCCTGTTCCCACTCCGCCGCACCCACGTCCTGAGATGTTACGAGGGGGCCTACAGTCGTCGGCGTGATCGTGGTCTTGAGCGGAGGGGTGGGTGCGGCCCGGCTCCTGCGCGTCCTGCGCCGAATGGCGCCCGACGAGGAGATCGTGGCCGTCGTGAACGTCGGGGACGACCTGGTCCTCCACGGTCTCACGATCTGCCCCGACCTCGACACCATCGCCTACACACTGGCCGGCCTCAGCAACGAGGAGACCGGGTGGGGCCGACGCGACGAGTCCTGGCGGGTCATGGAGGAGCTCACGAGCCTCGGCGGGGCCTCGTGGTTCGGCCTCGGCGACCGGGACCTCGCCACTCACCTCTACCGAAGCCAGCGTCTCGCCGAGGGCGCGACCAAGACGGTCGTGACCGCCGAGCTGGTCGAGCGCTGGGGTGTTCCCGTACGCCTCCTGCCCGTCTCCGACGATCCCGTGCGCACCCGCTTCTCGACGGCGATCGGACCCCTCAGCTTCCAGGAGTACTTCGTGCGCCACCACCACGACGTCACCGTCTCGGCCGTCGATGTCGAGGGGGCCGATCTGGCCCACCCGACGCCCGACGTGGTCCGGGCGCTCCACGAGGCGCGCCGCGTCGTGATTGCGCCCTCCAATCCGGTGATCTCGATCGGGCCCCTCCTCGCGGTCCGCGGGGTTCACGAGCTCGTCGCCGCGCGGCGCGCCGACGTCGTCGCCGTCTCGCCGCTGATCGGCGGACGCGCGCTCAAGGGACCGGCCGATCGCCTCTTACGAGAACTCGGCTTTGGCGGGGGTCACGCCGCAGTCGCGGGCGCGTACGAGGGGCTCCTCGGTCGCCTGGTGATCGACGAGTCGGACGCCGCCGAGGCCCCCGCCCTCCGGGCGCAGGGTCTCGACGTCACCGTGTGCCCGACGCTCATGGGCGACCCCGACCGCGACGCCCGACTGGCCGCCGCGGTGCTCGAGTGAGCGAGCTGCGCATCGTCGCGCTGGGCTCGCCCGGCGAGGTCACCGAGGGGTCCGACCTCTCCGACTTGGTGATGGCCGCGGCGCGCGAGCGCGACCTCGTCCTCGTCGACGGCGACGTCCTCGTGGTGACGAGCAAGGTCGTGAGCAAGTCGGAGGGCCGCGTGGTCCCCTTCGACGGCTCGGACGAGGAGAAGGAGCGTCTGATCGCGGCCGAGTCCCGGCGCATCATCCGACGCCGCGGGGGCCTGCGGATCACCGAGACCCGTCACGGCTTCGTCAACGCCAACGCCGGGATCGACGTCTCCAACGCGCGACCCGGCACCGCCGTGCTGCTCCCCGTCGACCCGGACCGTTCGGCCCGCGGTCTGCGCGCCCGACTCCGGGAGCGTCACGGGGTATCCCCCGCCGTCGTCATCACCGACACCTTCGGCCGGGCCTGGCGTCACGGGGTCGCCGACGTGGCGATCGGTGTCGCGGGTCTGCGCGCCATCCTGGACCTCCGCGGTCGGCCCGATCAGAACGGTCGCGTCCTCGAGGTCACCGAGATCGCGGTCGCCGACGAGATCGCCGCCGCGGCGCACCTCGTGCTGCCCAAGGCCGCCGGGACTCCCTTCGCCGTCGTGCGCGGGCTCGACCCGTCGATGTTCGGTCCGGGTTCGGTCGCCGACGAGATCGTCCGACCGCCCTCGGGCGACCTCTTCCGGTAGATCAGACCCCGCCCAGGCGGACGTCGCCCGAGAGTTCCGAGCCCGGCGCCACGTGCTCGTGGCTCCCGACCACGCAGGTCGGCCCGAGGTGGCTGAAGGCCCCGATGACGGCCCCGGGACCGACGATCGAGTGGCGGACGACCGCCCCCGACTCGATCACCGCCCCGGGCAGCAGTACCGCCTCCTCCACCACGGCGTCCTCGCCCACCACGCACTCGCGGTCGACGACCACGCGATGCAGGCGGGCCGAGCCGTCGACCCGGGCCGTCTCGTGGACCCACGAGCCGGCGCACAGGGTGAGATCGGCCCGGTGGTCGCGGCCGGCCAGGATGTCCATATTGGCTTGCAAGTAGGTGGCCGGCGTACCCGTATCGAGCCAGTACGCACCGTCGGCCATCGCGTAGAGCTCGCCCGTGCGCACGAGCGCCGGGAAGGTCTCACGCTCGACGCTCACGCGCCGATCCGGTGCGATCGAGTCAAGCACCGAGGGCTCGAACACGTAGGTGCCCGCGTTGATGAGGTTGGTCGGGGCCTGGTCCCGTGGAGGCTTCTCGACGAAGGCCCTCACGCGGCCCGTCGGATCGGTCGAGACGACCCCGAAGCGCGACGGGTCCTCCACCGGGTGGAGCGCGATCGTCGCCGACGCCCCCCGCGTTCGGTGGAACGCGATGAGCGCCCCCACGTCGAGGTCGGTGAGGACGTCCCCGTTCACGACGACGAAGGTGTCGTCGACGCCCGCGGTGCGGGCGGCGAAGCGGATCGCCCCGGCGGTGTCGAGCGGTTCGGACTCGACGGCGTAGCTGACCCGAATGCCCGAGATGACGCCGTCCGGGTAGGCCTCGGTGAAGCGATCCGGCAGGTACCCGAGCGACAGCACCGCGTCGGTCACGCCGTAGCGGGCCAGGTTGCCGAGGGCCACCTCGATGAGCGGGATGCCCACCAGCGGGAGCATCTGCTTCGGCGTCTGGTACGTCAGGGGCCGCAGCCGCGTTCCCATCCCTCCGACCAGGATGACCGCCTGCACGGACTAGCCCTTGGGCGCGGTGGTGGTGGTCGTGCTCGTGGATGACGTCGTCGAGGACGTCGATCCCGCGGTGGTCGAGGTCGTCGGGGCCGTCGTCGTCGTCACGGGAGCCACCGTGGTCGTCGTCGACGGCGTCACGGCAGCCGCCACCATGGCGTCGACCGTCGCCTTCGGCGGAGCCGCCGGCGTCACGCCCGATGGCAGGAAGCCGATCGTCACGCGAAGGTACTGGGAGAACTTGATCGTCGACGGGTCCGTCGTCAGCTTCGGAGCCTTCTGGCTCAGTGACGACCAGTAGGCGTAGGTGACCTGTCCGACCTTGCCCGCGTACTTGGACGCCGGGGCGCAGTGCTGTCCGTTGGTGAGCGTCGTCGTCGACGAGCCCTTGGCGAGCGAGACCGGGACGGTCACCGAGGTCGAGTTGAGGGTGACGCCACCGTACTCGCGGGCGAACTGCGCCAGCGTCGCGTTGTTACCACTGTCGGCCGACGAGATGGGGCTCACCTTGATCACACCGCCGCTCTGGACGATGAAGCCCTTGGCCACGGTCGGGTCGGGTGAGAGGCTGGGCAGGAACGTGCCGCAGTCGTCGACCGCCAGTGCGGCGTACCAGGTCGTGCCCACCGCCGGCGGCGTCGCGCTCGTCCCGGGGCTGGGGTTCTGGTACTCGTAGCGCGAGTACACCACGGACGCGAAGCCGAGGATCACGATCACGACGAGGGCCGCGTAGAAGTTGGACGGACGCGTCCGTCGGTACGTCCGTCCACCGCCCGACGCTCCGACGCGACTGACCCACTTGCCCGAGGTGCTCTTCGCCACGGATGCCACGCTACTAAAGATCGGCTCTCCCCCCGCGCGGGTAGGGGCGGAGGGATTCGAACCCTCACTGGGGGCGGTTTAAGCGCCCTGCCTCTGCCGATTGGGCTACGCCCCCGCGCCGGGTGGTTCCCGCCACGGTAACGCAGGCCGGCCCGGGGTGCCTCGGGTCACGGGGCACCCTTCACTAGGCTGAGCGAGTGGATCTCCGGCGGCGTCGGGGCGGGCTAAGGTCCGCGGGAGTTGTCGTGTCGCTCCTGGTCGTGGCCGCCCTGATCACGCCGGTCGCGTCCGCGGGAGCCGCAGGGACGATCGCCCAGACCCGAGCCGAGATCGCCCGGCTGTCCTCCGAGCTGGCGGCCCAGCAGCGCTTCGCGGAGACGACCGCGAACGCCTACGACGCGGCGAAGGTCGATCTGGCCAACATCACCGTGAACATCAAGCACCTCGAGCGGCACGAGACGACCCTGCGGGGCCAGTTGCACGGGACGACGCACCAGTTGGTGGTCGACGTCGTGCGCGCCTACGTGCTCGGGGCGGCCGACGCCCAGGTCCTCTCGCTCTTCAACCAGTCCGTCACCTCGAGCGACGCGCGCCGGGTCTACCAGGACCAGGCCATCGGGAACATCGCCGCGGTCCACGACGCCTACACGCGCCAGAAGCGGACCCTCGACTCGACCCTCGCCGCCGTCGCCGCGCAGCGGGCCCAGGCAGCTCAGCAGACGGTGACGATGCAGTCGCTGCTCGCCCAGAACCAGCGCAACGAGGCCGCGACGCAGGCGACGCTCACCTCGGTGACCGCCACCCTGCGCACCCAGATCATCGCCTACGAGATCCAGGTCGGAGTGGCCGCGGCGAAGGCCGGCAACACCTCCGGTGAGCAACAGGCCGTCGCCGCGGCCGCCTCGGTCGGGGGCCAGAGCGCCGCCAACCAGGTGCTCTCCGCCATCCAGGCCGCGGTGCCACCGGTCTTCAGTGGCTCGAGCGCGGGCTCGGCGGCCGGGCTCCTCGCCGTGAAGGCCGCCGAATCCCAGATCGGGGTCCCCTACGTCTGGGGTGGCGAGACACCGGGCCAGGGCTTCGACTGCTCGGGTCTCGTCCAGTGGGCCTGGGCCCAGGCCGGCTTCAAGATCCCGCGAACGACCGAGACGCAGTACCCGGCGCTCCGCCACGTCCCCCTCAACGCCCTCCAGCCGGGCGACCTGCTCTTCTACTACAACCTCGATGGCGACCACCTCATCGACCACGTCGTCATGTACGTGGGCAGCGGGCCCTGGGGCAAGAGCACCATCATCGCCGCGGCGAGCTCCGGCACGAAGATCAGCTTCGCCCCCATCTTCACCTTTGGGCTCGTCGGTGCCGCCCGTCCCTGATCCCGCGGCCCCGCCCGACGTCACCCTGGTCGTTCCCGCCTTCAACGAGGCCGGACGCCTGGCCGCGGGCTACGCCCGCCTGGCTCCCGTCCTCGCCGAGTGGGACGCCGTAGTCGAGGTCATCGTCGTCGATGACGGGTCGAGCGATCGCACGGGCGTGGTGGCCGCCGAGGTCTTCGCCGAGGTGACCCCTCATCTCGTCGTGCGCCACGACCACAACCGCGGCAAGGGCGCCGCGGTGCGCACGGGGATCGCCGTCGCCCGCGGAGCGCGGCTCATCGTCGCCGACGCCGACATGGCGATCGATCCCCACCACTTCCCCGCGATGGCCGCCGCCCTCGATCGTGCCGACCTCGTCCCGGGATCGCGCGCCCTCGACGGCCACGTCCGGTACCGCCACCCCACGCGCACCGTCGCCGGACGCGTCTTCAACCGTGTCGTGCGTCACTACAGCGGTGTGGCCCTGGGCGACACCCAGTGCGGCGCCAAGGCCTACCGGCTCGGTGCCGCCCGCGCGATCGCCCTGCTCGCACGCATCGACGGATTCGCCTTCGACGCCGAGTTCCTCTACCTCGCGCGCGAGTTGGGGCTCTCGATCGAGCCCTTCCCGGTCACCTGGACCGACGTGGCGGGCTCGTCGGTCAACCTGGGATCCGGCACCCGCGCCATGATCGTCGACCTGCGTACCATCGGTCGCTCCCGGGTGGAGAATCCCGTCGTCGCCCTCGTTCCGCGCACCGACGTCGTGGCCGTACGCGAGGCGGCGCGCACCCACCGCGTCGTTGGCGCGGTCCTCGCCCGAGGCGCGAGCGAGGATCTGCTCGTGCTCTCGCGCGACGACGCCGTCGCCGGCGCCGGTCTGGCCGCCACGCTCGGCGGACGGCTGCGCGTCGCGGGGCTCGACGAACTACGCGGACGCGAGTTCGTCGCCGTCTGATCAGTCGCGGGGCAGCAGCCAGCCGGCGACGAGTTCCGGGGCCCGGTCGGACCACTCCTCCGCGGTGATCGCGTAGCGAGCGTGGTCCTCCCACGCCCCGTCGATCTCGAGATACCGTTCGGCGACACCCTCGAAGCGCAGCCCGAGCTTCTCCACCACCCGACGCGAGGCGTGGTTGCGAGGGATGATGTTGATCTCGACGCGGTGGAGCCGCAGCGTCTCGAACGCGTACTGCAGGGTCACCACGACCGACTCGGGCATGAGCCCGCGGCCGGCGACGGCCTCGTCGATCCAGTAGCCGATGAAGGCCGACTGGAGGGGGCCTCGTTGGATGGACGACAGCGTGAGCTCGCCCACGAATCGCCCGTCGTAGAAGATCCCGAATCCGTAGCCGGACCCGATCTGGCGCTCGCGCTCACGGATGGCGCATCGCGCCGCGAAGCTGCGACGGTCCTCGGGCAGGTAGCCCGCGTTGGCCGGCCGCGGCTCCCACTTCACGAGCCAGTCGTGACACCGGACGCGGACGTCGAGCCACCCCTCGTAGTCCTCCTCCGCCAAGGTGCGCAGGATCACGCGACGGCCGTGCAGGGTCACCGGGACGTAGCCCACGCCGCGCGCACTCACGAGTCGCCTCCCACGACCTCCATCGTGTCAGGCTGGTGGACCCCGCGCAGCCACGCGACCGTTCCGTCGAGGATGTCGGCCTCCGAAGCGACCACCTCGGTCACCCCCAGCCGCTCGAGGACCGCGTCGAGCACGAGGAGCCCGGCGACGAGGACGTCCTCGCGTCCCGGCACCATGCCCGCGAGCGCGAGCCGCTCGGACGGGGCCAGCGCGGCGAGTCGATCCGCCCACGCGCGCACCGTGTCGCGAGTGAGGATCCGGTGGTGGATGGCCGCGCGATCGTAGACGGCGAGTCCGGCGTCGAGTTGGGCCAGGGTGGCGACCGTGCCCGCGAGCCCGACCACACGGAGGGGCCCGGCGTGCGCCGCGAGCTCGGGTAGGGCCACCATCGCGGCCTCGATCTCGCGAGCGATCATGGCGTTGGCGCGGTCGCGGCTCTCGCCGGTGGGCGACGAGCCGAGGGCTCGCTCGGTCACGCGAACGCAGCCCAACTGCATCGAGTGGCCGATGAGCCGTCCGCCCAGGCGTGCGGCGATCTCGGTGCTCCCGCCGCCGACGTCCACGATCACCGTCGGGCGCGGATCGTCCGCTAGATCGGCGGTGGCTCCCGCGTAGCTGAGGGCCGCCTCGTCTCGACCACTGATGACGCGGACGTCGAAGCCGGTGCGCAGGGCCGCGTCCTCGAGGAACTCCTCGCGGTTCGCCGCGTCGCGAACCGCGGCCGTCGCCACGACCAGCCCCCGATCGACCCCCGCTCGGCGCGCGAGGTCCGCGTAGTCGTCGAGGACCCGGGCCACCCTCGCGAGGGCCTCGGGCGCCAGCCGACCCCGCGCGTCGACGCCCTCGCCGAGTCGGGTGATGTGCATCTCGCGTCGGGGCTCACGGCCACGCGCGTCGACGAGCAGACGCGTCGAGTTCGACCCGCAGTCGATCACCGCCACCGTGTCGTCGACCTCGCCCGTCGTCCACGGCGGGACGGCGACCCGCCGGGCCACCAGGGCGCCCACCGGGTCGTCGGCGCCCACGAGGAAGTTGGCCAGGTGCGCGTGAAGGCACTTGACCCCCCGCCGCGTCCCGCCCACGCCACCCGTGGGAACTGGCCCGGGGCGCCGTCCGCCGCGCTCGTCGCGTCGCCGGGCGTAGAGGCGGTGGGTTCGCTCGAGGGCGTCCGGGTCCACCAGCTCCTCGAAGCGGTGCACGCCCCCACCCCCCTCGAGGCGGCTCACGTCCTCGACGAGGGCGCGGTCGACCAGCCAGTAGAGGGTGGGCATCGGCGTTCCGTCCCGCAGGAAGGGGGCGTTCTCGATCACCATCGGCGTCCCGTCGCGCCGTCGCGCGACGACCCAGAAGTCGCCCTCGAGGGGGCGCCCGACGGCCGCCTCGACGCGAGACCGGTCCTCCGTGGAGGGCTCGTGGCGGGGACTCAATGCCAGAACTCGAGGGTGCGAACGAGCCGGTGCCAGAAGGCGCCGATCCCGCCCGACCGAGTCGGCGCGGCCGCCACCGTCGAGGTCGTCCCGAGCGAGGTCAACGATGACGGCGAGACGAGGGGGGCGTAGCCCGGGTCTCCCGTGCTCGCCGCGACGTCACCCGACGCCGTGCCCGGCAGGACCTGGATGAGGCTCTGACCGGGCTCGACGAGTTGGTACTGGGTGCGCGCCATGCTGATGGCGGCCTGGGTCGAGGAGATCGACGACTGCTGGGCGGCCAGGTTGCGCTGCTGGGCCTGGATGAGGGAGATCTCGCTCCGCGCCGCGTTGAGGGCGGCCTGCTGGTGCAGCAGCGCCCCGAGGGGGAACCAGGCCACCAGGATGGCGATGGCGGTGCCCAGGGCGAGCGGGTAGATCCACTGGACCCGAGCGCGCGACGCGACTCTAGCCGTGTGTGCCACCGACCGCCCCCGACAATGACGACCTCCCACCGAATCGCGCCTGGTCACCCAGGAGCTCCTCTACGCGAAGCAACTGATTGTACTTTGCCACGCGGTCGGTCCTCGCGGGCGCACCCGTCTTGATCTGCCCCGCGTTCGTCGCGACGGCGACGTCCGCGATGGTGACGTCCTCGGTCTCACCCGAGCGGTGGGAGACGACGTTGGCGTAGCCGTGGCGCGTGGCGAGGCGCATCGCGTCGAGCGTCTCGGTGAGCGTGCCGATCTGATTGAGCTTGATGAGGATGGCGTTGGCGACGCCGGCGTCGATGCCCCGCTGGAGGCGGGCCGAGTTCGTGACGAAGAGGTCGTCGCCGACGAGCTGGATCGAACGACCGAGACGCGACGTCAGGGCCGCCCAGCCGTCCCAGTCCTCCTCGGCCATACCGTCCTCCAGTGAGACGATCGGGTAGCGCCCGACCAGGTCGACCCAGTAGTCGGCGAGCTCGAGGCTGCTCAGCACCCGGCCCTCCCCGTCGAGGTGGTAGGCGCCGTCGCGCCAGAGCTCCGAGACCGCCGGGTCGAGGGCGATCGCCACGTCACGACCCGGGGTGCGCCCCGTCGCCTCGATCGCCTCGATGAGGATCTTGACGGCGCTCTCGTTGTCCGGCAGGTCGGGGGCGAAGCCCCCTTCGTCGCCCACCGCGGTCGCCAGCCCCCGTGCGGCGAGCACGCCCTTCAGCGCGTGGTAGGTCTCGGTCCCCCACCGCAGCGCCTCGGCGAACGAGCCGGCCCCGACCGGCATCACCATGAACTCCTGGAAGTCGACGGAGTTCGCCGCGTGGACGCCCCCGTTGAGAACGTTCATCATGGGCACGGGCAGGACGTGGGCGTTCACTCCCCCGAGGTAGTGGAAGAGCGGCAGGTCGGCCTCCTCCGCCGCGGCCTTCGCCACCGCGAGCGAGACGGCCAGGATGGCGTTCGCCCCGAGCCGGGCCTTGTTCTCGGTCCCGTCCAGGTCGATGAGGGCCTGATCGATCGATCGCTGGTCGACCGCCTCGTAGCCCTCGAGGGCGTCGTGGATCTCGCCGTTCACGTGGTCCACGGCGGCCGCGACGCCCTTGCCCCCCCACTCGGACCCTCCGTCGCGCAGCTCCACGGCCTCGAACCGACCGGTGGAGGCGCCCGAGGGGACGATGGCCCGCCCGGAGGCGCCGGACTCGAGGTGCACCTCGGCCTCGACCGTGGGGTTGCCCCGCGAGTCCAGAACCTGCCGACCCCGAATGACCTCAATCGCACTCATCGCGCCTCCTTCGCCACCGTCGACGCTAGTGCAGTCGATTCAGCGGACCCGCTCGACGTCCTCGATCGCCGCCTTCAGGGCGAGCGCTCGCGCGCGAACGGCCCCCTCGAGGTCCACGTCGGCGAGGGCCGCCGCCCGAGCGAGGCCGTCGGCCAGTCGCGACCATGCGCCGTCGCCGTCACCCCGGTCCGAGCCGATCTCGTCGAGGGCTCCGCGCGCCTCGGCGAGAGCGCGATCGAGGTCGAGGTCGACGGCGCCGAGCGAGCGAGCGTGACGAAGGAACTTCGCGTAGAGCGTCAGTCCCGGCAGCTGCAGTGGCACGCCCTCGGTCGCCGAGCGACGCCCCTTCTCGGCCTGCTTGAGGACCTCCCAGCGAGCGGCCACCTCCTCGGCGCCCTCGACCCGGACGCCGGCGAAGACGTGGGGGTGGCGACCGATCAGCTTGGCCCGCTGCGCCTCGATGATCGAGCGCAAGTCGAAGCGACCCATCTCGTCACCGAGCTCCGCGTGGAAGATCACCTGGAGGAGGAGGTCGCCCAACTCCTCTTCGACGTGGGCGATGGTCGCCGCGTCGGGGGTGGGCTCCTCGCGGACGAGCGTCTCGAGGGCGTCGAGGGCCTCGTAGGACTCCTCCACGAGATGACGGAGCAGTGAGTCGTGGGTCTGCTCCACGTCCCACGGGCACTCGCGACGCAGCGTCCGCATGAGGTCGACGATCTCCCGGGCGGCGACGCCCACGTCGCGCGTCTCGTCGATCCACAGCGACGTCAGGTGGTCGGCGGGGAAGGCGTGGAGGTCACGGGCGGCGCGCGTCTCGACGACCGCGTCGGCGAGGCCCAGGTGGTGCAGGAGGGTGACCGTCGTCGCGGGGTCGAGGCGATCGGCCACGTCGGCCAGGATCTCCGGACGGTACGTCTGGAGGACGAGTAGGGGGCCCGGTCCCGTCAGGGCGTCGGCGGGCCCGAGGGCGTCCACCACGCGCAGCCCGACCGTCATCGGATCACGGCCCAACGCGGCGCAGGCGACGTCGATGACCGAGACGGCCGGCTCCACGACGACCGTCACGTCGCGCTCGCGCAGGAGCTCGACGGTCCGCTCGGCGACGAGGGGCGACCCGGGCACCGCGTAGACGACCTCCCCGGTCGCCGACGTCGAGGCCAGCCTCACCAGGTCGTCGACGATCGATCGATAGAGGTCGTCGAAGCTCTCCGCGCTCTCGTAGAGGTCGTCGTAGCTCCCGACGCTCGCGAACGAATCCGCCGCCGGGTGACGGCTCGTCCGTAAGCGTGCGACCGGGGCGTTCGCGAGCAGCGCGCTCGCGCGCTGGGTCATCAACTCCGCCCCGGCGGGGCCGAGCCCCACGACGCGGACGGTGGGCCGGATCACCGGTACGAGAGCGAGCCCGCCGTGCTCAGGGTCGTGGCGCTCGTGACGTCGCCGACGGAGGGTAGGGCGGCACTACCGACGACCGGGCCGGTGCTGGCCAGTCCCCAGCGCCCGAAGGCGGGGTCGACCGTCACCGCGGCGCGGTAGAGGATGCCGTCGCGCACCGTCGAGGCCGCGCTGGCGTTGTAGGTTCGCACGTCGTTGAGGACCGCGGGCTCGGCCGTCGCGAAAGGCGTGGTCGATCGCTGGGTCACGGCGACGTAGAGGGCGTAGATCGACCCGCCCAGGTTCACCTGTCCGGGCGTCGTGGGGAAGGTGTCGAGCGCCAGGTTGGCGACGTCGGCCCGCACGCTCCCGTAGGAGGTCGAGGTCGGCGAGTAGCAGCCGTACGCCCCACCCTTCGCCCCCGAAGGATCGAGGGAGTACTTCTTCGCCAACTGGGCGACCGAGAGCCCGGCGGCCTGGGAGGCGTGAAAGGCGTTCACCTGCGACGGGTTCACGAGGGCGACCGAGATGCACAGGGTGTCGTAACTCGATCGATGGCTCGCGTAGTACGCCTGGAGCGACGCCGTCGTGAGCGGGATCGTCGAGTTGAGCTTGGAGATCAGGTAGAGCGACGACGCCTGGGACTGCAGCTCGAAGGAGCGCATCGCGGACGGCATCGCGGCGAGGGCCTGGGAGGCGCTACCGGGGCAGGAGAGGTGATTGGCCTGGGCGGCCTGCGTGAGCTCCTGCTCGAGCGAGGTCTGTGCCGAGGCGAGGTTGCCACTCGGGGTGTGGTGCAGGGTCGTCGCCACGTAGCGCTCGATCGCGAGCCCCTGGACGCGCATGTTCAGCCACGCGGCGGCCCCCGAGGCCGCCATCGTCCCGCTGCCCGCGCCCACCCCGTAGCTCGCGGGCGAGGCGGCCGTCAAGTAGCACTGCAGGACGGGCGAGGCCTGGATGGCGGCGAGTTCGGCCGCGACCTCGCCCTGGGAGACCCGGCTACCCGACACCTCCAGCGCGTGCGAGACCGAGACCCGGCCGAGCACCACGGCCAGGACGAGGGCGAGGATGAGGGCGAGGGAGACACGACGCACGGCGCCATGCTACCGAAGGCTCAGGCCGCGTCCGGGAGCAGGTCCCCCAGCAGTTCCACGAGGCTCGCCGCACTCGCCCGGGACGGGTCGAGCTCGAGGCGCAGCTCGTGCGTCGCCTCGTCGTAGGCGCGCGACCCGTAGGTGCGGCGAAGTCGCATCTGCTGGCTCAGTGAGAGCGTCACCGGGGTGATGCGCGCGACGGGCTTCGTGCGCAGTCCCGGACGTGGCGCCTGGACGACGAGCGACGTGATGCCGCGCGCGAGGCACGCGAGCCGCAGGGCCGCGAGGTCGAGCAGGCCCCGGGCCGGCGCCGGCAAGGGTCCGTACCGGTCGGCCCACTCGTCGGCGAGGTCCGTGAGCGCCGCCTCGTCGCTGAGCGAGGCCAGCCGTCGGTAGGCCTCGAGCCGAGCGTCGTCGGCGCTCACGTAGTCGGCGGGCAGGTGCGCGGCACCCGGTACGTCGAGCGTGACCGGCGTCGCCTCGACGGGGCCGAGGCCCTTGGCCTCGGCGACGGCCTCGGCGACCAGTTGGACGTAGAGGTCGTATCCCACCGCAGCGACGGGTCCCGACTGGTCGTGGCCGAGCAGGTTGCCGGCCCCACGGATCTCGAGGTCGCGCATCGCGATCTTGAAGCCACTGCCGAGCGACGTGTTGTCCCCGATCGTTCGCAGGCGCTCGTAGGCCGTCTCGGACAGGCTCTGACCGGCCGCGTAGAAGAGGTAGGCGTAGGCGCGCTGCCCGGATCGTCCCACCCGACCACGCAACTGGTGGAGCTGGCCGAGGCCCAGTCGCTCCGCACGATCGACGATCAGGGTGTTCACGGACGGCAAGTCGATCCCCGACTCCACGATCGTCGTGCAGACCAGTACGTCGTAACGGTGCTCCCAGAAGTCGACCATGACCTTCTCGAGCGTCCCCTCGTCCATCTGCCCGTGGGCGACGGCCACCCGGGCGTCCGGCACCAGACGCCCGACCCGACGCGCCACCTCGTCGATGTCGTGGACGCGGTTGTGCACGTAGAACACTTGGCCCTCGCGCAGCAGTTCTCGTCGGATCGCCTCGATCACCGCGGCCTCGTCGAACTCCCCGACGTGTGTGAGGATCGGCCGGCGATCGGCCGGGGGCGTCGTCACCATCGACAGGTCGCGGATGCCCGTGAGCGCCATCTCGAGGGTCCGCGGAATGGGACTCGCCGAGAGGGTGAGCACGTCGACGCCGACCGAGCGCTGCTTGATGGCCTCCTTGTGGGTCACCCCGAAGCGCTGCTCCTCGTCGACGACGAGGAGGCCGAGGCGAGCGAAGCGGACCTCGGCTCCCAGGAGTCGATGAGTCCCCACCACCACGTCGACGGTCCCGTCGGCCAGTCCCTTGAGGGTGGCCGCGGCGTCGGCGTCGTCGACGAAGCGACTGAGCAGGGCGATACGGATCGGAAAGCCGGCGAAGCGCTCGACGAGGCTGGCGTAGTGCTGGCTCGCGAGCAGCGTCGTAGGTACGAGGAAGGCAGCCTGGCGGTGATCCTGAACGGCCTTGAAGATCGCGCGCAAGGCGATCTCGGTCTTGCCGAAGCCGACGTCCGCGCAGACCAGGCGGTCCATCGGGCGCTCGGACTCCATATCGGCCTTCACCTCGGAGATCGCCCTCGCCTGGTCCGGGGTGAGCGTGTAGGGAAAGAGCGACTCCATCTCGGCCTGCCACGCGGTGTCGGGCGAGAACGCGTGACCCGACGCGACCGTGCGCTCGCGGTAGAGCTCCACGAGTTCCTGGGCGACGAGGAAGGCCGCCGCGCGCGCCTTGGCCCGCGTCTTCTGCCACTCGGTCCCTCCCATGCGCGACAGCGCCGGGGCGTCGCCTCCGGTGTAGGGGGTGATGACGTCGATCTGGTCGGTCGGCCAGTAGTTGCGGCCGTCCTTGAACTCGAGGACGAGGTAGTCGCGCACCGTCCCGTTGATCTCGCGCGTCGTCGTTCCCGAGAACCGGGCGACGCCGTGGTGGCGGTGGACGACGTAACTGCCGACGGCGAGGTCGTCGAAGAAGCCGTCGACGTTGCGCGCGCGGGCACGGGGGGCCCGGTGGACGGTCCGGCGGCCCGTGAGGTCCGACTCGCTCCAGACCGTGACCCCGAGTGCCTCGGACTGGAAGCCCTGCGGCAACCGACTGGTGAGGACGCTCACGCGCGTGTCGAGGAGGCGCGCCGGATCGCTCGTGACGTCGAGGCCCTCCCCGCGCAACTGGTCGGCCATCCGCGACACGGCGGCCGGGTTGGTGGTCAGGACGACCGCCCGGTGCGGGCGAGGCAGGTCCCGCAGGTGGGCCGCGATGCGACCCGGGTCGCCCTGGACGGGCGGCGCCGACGTGAGAAGTCCCCCGCTGCTCGCGGCGAGGACCGTCCCGCGCGCCTCCATCAGACGAGCATCGGCCACGTGGAGTAGGGGCACGGGCCCGTCCGCTCGCCAAGTGACGCCGACGACATCGGTGAGTTCTCGCTCCTCGTCGAGCAGCTCGGCGAGGCGCGTGCGCACGCGATCGGGCTCGACGATCACCAATCGGGTATCGCCGATCTCGTCGAGCAGGGTGCGCGGCTCGTCGACGAAGAGGCTCATCCAGCTCTCCATGCCGTCGAAGAGGTGTCCCGTCGAGATCCGGTCGACGACCTCGCGACCCCAGTGCCCGGAGATCGACCACTCCGCCGCCCGAGCGCGGTCCGCCGCGTCCGGCAGCCACTCCCGCGTCGGGGCGACGACGACCGCGGGGACATCCCCCAGCGATCGCTGGGTGGCGACGTCGAACGTGGTGACGCGCTCGACGTCGTCGCCGAAGAAGTCGAGGCGGGCGGGCTGATCCTGGTCGGGGGACCAGACGTCCACGATGCCCCCCCGCACGGCGAACTCGCCACGGTGTTCGACGAGCGACTCGCGCCGATAGCCCACTTCGGCCAACCAGCCGACGACCTCGTCGCGCTCGATCTGGGCGCCTCGCTCCACGCGCCGGGGGTCCGGCGACGTCCGCGGCAGCACCTGGGCCGCGGCGCGGACCGGCAGCACCAGGACGGGGGGTCGTTCCCCCGCCAGAAGTCGGTGGCGCACCATCGCCCGTTGCGCCATCACCTCGACGTCGGGGCTCACGCGCTCGAGCGGATGGGTGTCCCAACCGGGAACGAGGACGACCTCGTCCTCGAGCAGGGCGGCGACGCCCTCACGCAGGACCTCAGCGTCGCTCGTCGTCGCCACGACCACCACGACGGGCCCTTCGAGCGCCAGCGCGGCGACCGCCAGTGGCGTGGCGAATCCGCTCGGAGCGAGGGATCCCGCCGCGACGGCGTCCCGTACGGGACCCGCCAAGCGCTCGAGCAGTGGTCGCAGGCCGCTCACGAGCGGTTGACGCGCTCGCGCGCCTCCTCGACGCCGTGGTCCACGACGTCGGCGAGAGCCTGCGCCGCCCGGGCGACGTCGGCGTCGCGATCGCGACGAGAGGCGCCGGTGAGTGGCCGCAGGACCCAGTCGGCCCCCTGGGACTTGTGGGCCGGCTTGCCGATGCCGATGCGCAGGCGCGTGAAGTCGCTCGAGCCGATCACCTGCGCGATGGAGCGCAGTCCGTTGTGGCCGGCGAGGCCGCCACCCTGCTTCAACTGCAGACGCCCCGGCTCGAGGTCGAGCTCGTCGTGCACCACCACGAGGCGGGACAGGTCCGCGAGATCGGCTCGGCGCAGGAGGGGCGGCAGCGCCGACCCGGACTCGTTCATGTAGGTCACCGGAACGGCCAGGGTGATCAGTCCGAGCGCACTGGAGAACGTGGCCAGGGAAGCGCGCTGCCGGCGCTCGGCACTCCAGTGGGCGCCTCGCTCGGCGGCGAGCACTCGCACGGCGTCCCCGCCCACGTTGTGTCGACTGCCCTCGTACTCCGGTCCCGGGTTAGCCAGTCCCACGATCAGCAGGGCGCTGGGCTGCCCGGAACGGGGCGCGTCACCCCCTCGCCGCGGGGCCACCGCGAACTACGACGCGGCGCCGCCGGTGCGGGCCGCTCGACCCGCACGGGTCGAGACGACCGGCGCCCCGAGGTCCCCGGCCGCGCTCACCCCGTCGGGCAGGACGACGTCGCCCACACGGATGGAGCTGCCCACCTTGAGGTCCGAGATGTCCACGTTGACGAAGGTCGGGATGAGAGCCGGACGCGAGCGGACCTGGAGCTGGAAGAGCTGCTGGTCGACTTCCCAGTCGGCGTGGCGAACCTCGACCGCGTCACCGATGAGGTGCAGGGGCACCTCGGCCACGACCGGCTGGTCAGGGTCGACGACCTGAAAGTCGATGTGGGCCACCGTGCCGCGCACCGGGTGACGCTGGATCTCACGAGCCATCACGACGTACTCGCGACCGTCAGCGTCGAGGGTGATGACGGTGTTGAGCCCCTGGTCTCCCGAGACGGCCCCGCGGAACTCCTTAGCGTCCACCGCGACCGCCACCGGGTCGACACCGACCCCGTAGACGACCGCCGGGATCGTTCCCTCGCGGCGCAGGCGGCGCGAGGCCCGCGAGCCCTGCGTACGACCGGTCGACGCGCTCAAGGTCACCTGGGACATGACAACTCCTTAACGGGGCCGCCGCGACGGGGCGACCGGCCGACAAGTCTAGCCGCCGCGCGGGGGCGGGCGCCTAGAGGAGGTTCTCGCCCCCGAAGATGTCCGAGACCGACGAGTCCTCGAAGATCGCCGAGATGGCGTTGGCCACGATCTGGGCGACCGAGAGGATCTCCAGTTTCTCGAAACGCCGCTCCGGCCCGAGGGGCAGGGTGTCGGTCACGATGACGCGGCTCACCGGAGCGTTGAAGAGTCGATCGACCGCCGGGGGCGAGAAGACGGCGTGGGTGGCCATCACCCAGATCTCCCCCGCCCCGTGGGCCTTCAGGAGATCGCAGGCCGCCGTGATCGTGCCGGCCGTGTCGATCATGTCGTCGATCAGGACGCAGTGTCGGCCGGCCACTTCACCGACGATGTGGCGCGCCTCGGCGACGTTCGCCGTGCCGCGGGGTCGGGTCTTGTGGACCAGGGCCAGGTCGCAGCCGAGGTGTTGGGCGTAGCGCTCGGCCACCTTCACTCGACCGGCGTCGGGCGCGACCACGACGATCTCGTGGGGATCGGTGTGGGCCTTGAGGTAGCCCTCGAGGACCGGAGCGGCCACGAGGTGGTCGACCGGGATGTCGAAGAAGCCCTGGATCTGCCCGGAGTGGAAGTCGACCGAGAGCACGCGATTGGCCCCGGCCGTCTGGAGCATGTCCGCGATCAGCTTGGCCGTGATCGGCTCGCGGCCGGCGGACTTGCGATCCTGGCGCGCGTACCCGTAGTTCGGGATGACCGCGGTGATGCTCTTCGCCGACGCGCGCTTGGCCGCGTCGATCATGATGAGCTGCTCCATCACGGCGTCGTTCACGGGCGAGGCGTGGGTCTGGACGATGAAGACGTGCGCACCGCGGATCGACTCGTCGAAGCGGCAGTGGATCTCCCCGTTGGCGAACTCCCTCACGTGCGCCTCGGTGAGCTCGACACCGAGCTTGTCGGCGATGTCACGGGCGAGCGCCGGGTGCATTCGCCCCGTCACGATCACGAGGCGACGCTTGGCCAGTGACTCCACGGCGCCAGCGTACCCGCTCCCCCGGTGACGGCCCGGGGGAACCACCGGCTTACTGGTCGGACCGCTCGCGCCGGGACATGACCGCCCGCACGTACTCGAGTTGGCCGGGGTCGTTCACCCCGAGCCCCTCGTTCGGGTCGTCGAGACGCCAGGCCGCGGCGCTCCCGCCCGCTCGCCGAATCTCGGCCACGACGTCGGTCAGGTAGTACTCGCCCTGGGCGTTCTCGCGCCCGACGCGAGCGAGGGCCCGCGACAGGCCGGTCGCCCGCGCGACGAGGACGCCCGTGTTCACCTCGGTGAGCCGACGCTCGTCGTCGGAGGCGTCGCGCTCCTCGACGATCCGGTCGAGGTGGCCCCCCGCGTCGCGCACGACCCGCCCGTAGCCGGTGGGGTTCGCCACGACCATGCTGAGCACCGTGACGTCCGCCCTCCGCTGGTCGTGCTCGGCGAGCAGGGCGGCGAGCGTGGCGGCCCGCAGCAGAGGCGTGTCGCCGAGGACGACGAGCACGTCGCCCTCGTCACCGTGGAGCGCTTCTTCCACGGCGTCGAGGGCCGTCGCCACGGCGTGAGCCGTTCCCAGCTGCTCGGTCTGGACCACGATGACCACCCCCGCGGCCGGGTGGTGACGGGCGACCTCGGCGACCGCCGAGCCCCCGTGGCCCACGACCACCACGCTCGCCCTCCGTCCGTCGAGGTCGACGGCGTCGAGCACGTGATCGATCATGGGGCGCCCTCCCACGTCGTGCAGCGGCTTCGGCACCGACGAGCCCATCCGACGCCCCTCGCCGGCGGCGAGGATCACGGTGACGAAGGGTCGGGGCACCTCACGATTCTCGCCGAGCGGCTCGCGACGGTCATGACCGATACCCAGGGGGGTATACTTGACGTACCAACGAGCGAACGGGTGGCGACATGGCGACAGTGGCACTGACGGCAGAGACCTTCGACGAGGTCGTGTCGTCGAACGACATCGTGTTGATCGACTTCTGGGCCGCGTGGTGCGCGCCCTGCCGCTCCTTCGCCCCGGTCTTCGAGGCGGCGTCCGAGACGCACGCGGACATCGTCTTCGCGAAGGTCGACACCGAGGCCCAGCCGCAGTTGGCCCAGGCGTTCAACATCTACTCGATCCCCACGCTGATGGTCATCCGCGAGCAGGTCGTCCTCTACGCCGAGGCCGGCGCCCTGCCGGCGCGCGCCCTCGAGGACCTGATCGGCAAGGTTCGCGAGATCGACATGGAGGACGTCCACCGGCAGGTGGCGGCCCAGAAGGCGGGCGCCGAGTCCTAGTCGTACGATTCCGTCGTGGGCGACTACGACGAGTTCGGCTACCTGCACGAGAACCTCGCGGAGTGGGACCTCGTGGTCCCGATCCCGCCGGTGAGGCGACTCTTCGTCGCCGTCGACGGGCTTCGCCTCATGAGCGGGCTGCGCTGGGGCGATGAGGCTCCCGAGATGTCGCTCCTGCACGGCGGGGCCCAGAACGCCCACACCTTCGACACCGTGGCCCTCGCGCTCGGGCGGCCGCTCGTCGCCTTCGACCTGCCCGGACACGGCCACTCCGACGACGCGCCCCGCGGGGCGTCGGCGATCGCCCAACACGCGCGCGACGTCGCCATCGCCCTCGAGGAAGTCACCGGTCCCGGTCGACCCCTCGTCGGAATGTCCCTCGGCGGGCTGACGGCCCTGCTCGTCGCCGATCACCGTCCGGACCTCGTCGCGCACCTCGTGATGATCGACATCACGCCCGGAGTGAACGAACGCAAGGCCCGTCACATCACCGACTTCGTCAACGGGCCGGCCACCTTCCCCGACTTCGACGCCCTGCTCGAACGCACCGTCGCGTACAACCCGACCCGCTCGGTCTCGTCGCTGCGCCGAGGGATCCTCCACAACGCCGTGCGCCAGCCGGACGGGACGTGGCGCTGGCGCCACCAGCGCTCGGCCCCGACCGACCTCGCCGCACCCGACGTCCCCGACCTCTGGGACCGGCTCGGCCGGGTGTCCGTGCCGGTGACCCTCGTCCGGGCCATGGGACCGGGCTCGGTCGTCGACGACGACGACGAAGACGAGTTCCGTCGTCGGGCCCCTCACGCGCGCGTCGTGCGCGTCGCGGACTCGGGCCACTCCGTCCAGGGCGACCAGCCGCTCGCCCTCGCCGAGATCCTCGACGACGTCCTGCACGACAGCGGAGCGTGAGCCGCTCCTCTCGGCTGGCGGGGGAGGGCTCGAACCTCCAACCTTCGGATCCAAAGTCCGCTGTTCTGCCGGTTGAACTACCCGCCACCACGGGCTCGGCCTCACGATGTTCTTAGTGAAACAGCGGTCTCGGCTTATACCCGTCCGCCACACTAGAACGTGAGGTGGGCGAAAGAGAGTGCCGTGACCGCCAGTGCCAACTCGTACATCGCGATCGTCGACGACGACGGGGCCATCCGGACCGCTCTGGGCCGGGCCCTGCGCATGGAGAACTACGACGTCGAGCTCTTCCCCGACGGGACGAGCGCCCTAAAGGCCATCCAACTGCGGGCCCCGGACGCCATCGTCCTCGACCTCCAGTTGCCCGACATCGACGGCCTCGAGGTGTGCCGACGCATCCGGCGGGCGGGCGACGCGACCCCGATCCTCATGCTGACGGCGCGCGACGCCGTGAACGACCGCGTTGAGGGCCTCGACGTCGGGGCCGACGACTACCTGGTCAAGCCCTTCGACCTGGCCGAGCTGCTCGCGCGACTGCGCGCCCTGCTGCGTCGCCACAGCGTCTCCGAGGGCGAGGACGCGGTCCTGCGATTCGACGACCTGACCCTCAACCCCCAGACCCGCGAGGTCTTCCGGAGCGAGCGCAAGATCGACCTGACGAAGATCGAGTTCGACCTGCTCGAGCTGCTGATGCACCACCCCCGCCAGGTCCTCACCCGCGACCAGATCCTCGACCTCGTATGGGGCTACACGTTCGACTCCGGGACGAACTCCCTGGCGGTCTACGTCGGGTACCTGCGCCGCAAGCTGGAAGAGGGCGGTGAGTCGCGGCTGATTCAGACCGTCCGTGGCGTCGGCTACGCACTGCGCTCGTCGTGACCTTTCGCTTCCGCGTCATCGGCTCGGTCATAGCGGTCGCCGCGGTGGCCGTGATCCTCGCGGGCCTGGCGTCGTTCCTCACCACGCGTAACGCCCTCCTGCGCAGCGTCGACGAGTCGCTCCTGCAGGCGGCCCAGTCCCCCACCTCGCACCCCGTCGGCGACGAGAACCACGTGACGGGGACCTTCTTCGAATTGGTCCTCGCCAGTGGGCAGACCGTGCCGCGCTCCAACGTACCCATCGACTCGATCATCCGGGAGGCCGCCAAGGGCAACGGCGCCCAGACGCTGCGCACGGTCTCCTTCGGGGGCGCCACCTACCGCGAGCTGATCGTTCCGCTCCCGGCCAACTCGATCGTGGCCTGCTCGACGGGGCTCTGTCAGGTGCCCACCACCTCCGCCGAGATCTTCGTGGTGAACATCACCGGCCAGGCGATCGAGCTGCGCAGCCTGGTGCGGACCCTGCTGGTGACGGGTGGCATCGCGCTGCTGACCGCGCTGCTCCTCGGCTTCGCGCTCGCCCGCGCGGCCCTGCGTCCGCTGGAGGACGTCACCGACGACATCGAGGAGCTCGCCGAGGGTAACGACCTCTCCCAGCGCATCGACGAGGGCGGCGCCGACGAGCTCGGACGACTCCGACGCGTCTTCAATCGACTCATGAACTCGGTGGAGCAGAGCGAGACCCTCCAGCGCCAGCTCGTCCTCGACGCGAGCCACGAGTTGCGGACGCCGCTCACGAGCCTGCGCACGAACGCGCAGGTGCTGTCGCGCGCGAGCGACCTCGAGACGGACGACCTCGCGCAGCTGACCCAGGACATGGTGACCCAAGTCGACGAACTCGCCTCACTCGTGACCGACCTCGCCGAGCTCTCGCGGGGCGAGCGCAGCGAGGGGCCCGTGATGGCCCTGCGCCTCGACGAGTGCGTGGACGAGTGCGTGGACACCGCTCGCACCTACGCCCGGATCAAGGACATCACGATCACCGTCGACGTCGAGCCATCGCTCGTCTCGGGACGTCGTGACCGCCTGGTACGCGCGATCAGCAACCTCCTCACCAACGCGATCAAGTTCACGCCCGACGGCGGACGCATCGCGGTGAGTTCGCGCTTCGGCGTGGTGACCGTCTCGGATTCGGGACCGGGCGTGAGCGAGTCGGATCGCGTCCACATCTTCGACCGGTTCTGGCGCGCACCGTCCGCGCGCGCGCTGCCCGGCTCGGGCCTGGGCCTCTCGATCGTGGCGCAAGTCGTCAACGAGTTCGATGGCTCCGTGCGCGTCGACCGCGACCCCGACCTCGGAGGTGCCCGCTTCACCATGACGCTGCCGACGGCCACCGAGTAGCGGATTCTTTCCGTTTTCTTAGTCCCCGCGGACGGGGCCTTAAGAAGGTGCTGCCAGACTGATGGGCACACTTCCTATGCGCACACACTCCCGTAGCACTCACCAACGCGACCGTCGGTTCGCCCGCGTCCGCCGCCTGACCCAGACGGTCCTCATCGGCTCGGGTCTCGCGTCCGGACTCTTCGTCGGCTACGCGGCGAGCATCGCCAAGCCCTACACGACCGTGCCGCTCCCGGCCGGAGCCGCGACCGGTGGTGCGCCGTCGGGCGGGGCGGCCCCCACGACCGTCGGGTCGACGGGCACGACTCCGACGACTCCCGCCACCACCCCGGCGGCTCCCGCCACCACCCCGGCGGCTCCCGCTACCACCCCGGCGACGACGGCTCGCTCCTCGGCGGGCTCACCCGCCGCTCCCGCCACCACACCGACGACGGCGGCCCCGACGACGACCTACACGCCTCCGACCACCGCACCGGTGACCACCACGACGACGTGCTACTCGACGCCGTCGGGCAACACCGTCTGCTACTAGTCCGTGGAGTTTCGCGTCTGGGGCATGACGGGTTCGGTGCACGTCGCCGACTCGAGCCTCGCCCCGCTCGCGAACGAGCGACTCTGGTACTGGATCCATCACGTGGACGACGCCTGTAATCGATTTCGCGAGGACTCTGACGTGAGCCGCCTCAACCACGCCGAGGGGCGCGCGACCCCCGTGTCCGAAACCTTCCGGCGCACGCTCGCCGCCGCCCTCGACGCCGCCCAGCGCACTGACGGGCTCTGCACGCCGACGATCCTGCCGACCCTGCTCGCGTGGGGCTACGACGAGGACTACGACGCGCTCCGCCTCGCGGGTCGCGACCACGAGCCGACGAACCCGCCCGTCGCCGCCCCCCTCGACGCCATCGAGGTCGACGACGACGCCGGCACCGTCCGCCTGCTCGGGGGATGCCAGTTGGACCTCGGGGCGACGGCGAAGGCGCTGACGGCGGACCTCGTGGCCGACGACGTCGCGATGAGCGGCTCGGTCGTCGTCGAGATCGGTGGCGACGTCGCCGTGCGCGGCACCGGGCCCGACGGTCCCTGGGTCGTCGGCATCGCGACCGGACTCGAGATCTACGGCGACGAGCCCCGCGTCGCGATGAGCGGCGGTGGCATCGCCACGTCGTCCACCGACGTGCGAACGTGGGACGTCGCGGGCCGCACGGTCGGCCACATCATGGATCCACGGACTGGGCGTCCGGCCGCCGGGCCCTACCGCACGGTGACCGTGGCCGCGGACTCCTGCGTCCACGCCAACGCCTACGCCACCGCCACGCTCATCCGCGACGCCGACGCCGACTTCCACCTGGTCCAGGCCGGCTGGTCCGGCCGACTGGTCCGCCGGGACGGTACCGTGGACTACGTCGGCGGTTGGCCCCACGACGAAGGGAGTCGCTCGTGATTGCCCTCACCTCGCCGTACCTCTGGTACACGACGCGCGCGACCGGGCTGGTCGTGCTGGTCCTGTTCACGATGGTCGTGGCGCTCGGCGCCCTCGTCGCCAACCGCGTCGGCGGCAGCACGGTCGGGCGCTTCGAGCTGAACGAGATCCACCGGACGGTCTCGTCGGTCGCCATCGTCTTCCTCGCCATCCACATCCTGACGACCGTGGTCGACAGCTTCGTCTCCACGGGGGTCCTCTCGGCCGTCATCCCCTTCATCTCCGGCTACAAGCGCGTGCCCGTCGCCCTGGGCACGATCGCCTTCGACCTGATGATCGCCGTGTGGTTCTCGAGCCTCGCGAAGACGCGCATCGCCAACTCCTCCTGGCGCTTCATCCACTGGTTCAGCTGGTTGGCCTACGCCATCGCGGTGATCCACGCCTTCCTCACCGGCACCGACTCCCGCCACGGCATCGGCTTCGTCATCGTCCTCGCGAGCGCGGCCATCGGTGCCGGGGCCGGGGTGTGGCGATTCGCCGCTCGTCCCGCTCGGGCGGCCGGACGTACGGCGCTCTCCCCGCTCGGCGCCGTCGTCGAGCCCGAGCGTCCGTCCAACCGCGTCGTCTCCCGGCCGCGCATCGAGCCCGACGCCCTCCCGCCCGCGGCTCGCCGCCGAGGACCCGCCAACCCGGTGCCCGAGGCCCCCCGTCGTGACGGTCCGGGCGACCCCGTGCGCCCCGTAGAGACGGGCGGGGTCTTTCCGCGCGGCGCGCGGCCGAGCCGACGAGGTCGACGATGATCGACGCCACGTCCCTCCCCCGCGTGCTCGCGGCCGCCAGCGGTCGGCCGCTCAGCCTGGCCGAGCACGACGACGTCTTCGGCCTCGCGCGCCCCGTCCCGGCCTTCCTCGAAGAGCTCGAAGCCTCCGGGCTCACGGGTCGAGGTGGAGCGGCCTTCCCGACCTTCCGCAAGGCGAAGCTCCTGCGCGACCAGCGAGGTCACTCGAAGTTCGTCGTCGTGAACGCCATGGAGGGCGAACCCGCGGCCCACAAGGACCGCACCCTCCTCGCCGCGAACCCCCACCTGGTGCTCGACGGCGCGGAGTACCTGGCGGCGGCGATCGGGGCGAAGCACATCGTCGTCGCCGTGTCGCGCGACAACCCGGCGACCGTCAACCACCTCAGCCACGCGATCCACGAACGCGAGCGCCGCACGCTTCGCGGGGCGAAGTTCGAGCTCCACACCCCGCCCTGGCGCTACGTCGCGGGCGAGGAGTCGGCCCTCGTCCACTGGCTCGACGACAACGAGTCGCTGCCCCAGTACCGGCCGCGTCGCCCGCACATCCTGCGCATCGGCCACGCGCCGGTCCTGCTCGACAACGCGGAGACCTGCGCCCAGGTCGGCCTCATCGCCCGCTACGGCGGCCAGTGGTTCCGATCCATCGGCACGACCACGAGCCCCGGATCGACCCTCGTCTCCGTCTCCGGCGCGGTGACGCGCCCGACGGTGATGGAGGTCGCCCTCGGAACGCCCCTGCGGACCGTCCTCGCGGCCGCCGGAGCCGACACCGACCCGCAAGCCGTCCTGCTCGGGGGCTACGGCGGGGCGTGGCTCGACGGTCGCAACATCGACGTGCCCTACGCGAACGAGTCCCTCGGGTCGCTCGACGCCACGGTCGGGGCCGGCATCATCATCGTGCTGCCCCGCGGGGCGTGCGGACTGGCCGAGACGACGAGGATCGCCCGCTGGATGGCCAACGAGAGCGCCCGTCAGTGCGGTCCCTGCGCCTTCGGGCTCCCGGCGATCGCCGACGACCTCCAGCGGCTCACCCTGGACGCCCGGGACGCCACCGCGGCCCACGACCGCCTCCTCGAGCGCTGCGGTGTGGTCGAGGGTCGGGGGGCCTGTCGCCATCCCGACGGCGTCGTCCGCCTCGTGCGCTCCGCGCTGCGCGTCTTCGCCGACCACGTCGAGGAGCACGCCAGCGGGATACCGTGCGCCGCCGCCCGCTCGACCCGCCACTTCGCCGCCGTCCCCGCGCTGGAGCGAGAGGAGGAGCTGGTATGGGAGTGAGGCGCCGCATCGGAGGCTTCGTCCTCAAGGTGAACCCCATCCTCTGCGACGGCTTCGGGCACTGCGTCGAGCTCGCCCCGGATCTCGTGCGACTGGACGAGTGGGGCTATCCGATCATCTCGCCGACGCCGGTCCCCCTCTCCAACCTCGCGGCGCTCGAGTCAGCTCGCTACGCGGTGCGGGGATGCCCCCGCCAGGCCCTCGCCATCGAGCGCGTGGCCGACGTCCAGTCCTGAGCCTGGCCCGGGGACCCGCCGACCGACTAGAGTTCTACGAGCCATGGGATCTTTGATCAAGAAGCGCCGTAAGCGCATGCGCAAGAAGAAGCACAAGAAGATGCTGAAGCGGACCCGCTTCCAGCGTCGCGCCGCCGGCAAGTAGCTCCTAGGGCTTCGTCGTCGTCTGCCGCAGGTGGACCGCCCCATCCGGGCCGGTCGCGTCCCACGACGTCCCTCCGACCTCGACGTGGCCGTCCACGAAGAGCGTCGAGCCCGATCCCGCGAGCGTGACCTCCCCGTAGTGGGCCCGGGCCCAGTCGAGGAGCCTCCCGACGCGCGGCTCGACCAACCGCGCCGCGGGCTCGAGGTGATTGCGCCCCGTCGGTCGACGACCCGCGGCGACCAGCTCGTCGTAGGCCCGGTAGCAGTCGGCCGTCGAGACGCCGAAGTCGGCGAGGATCAGCGTGATCGGGCGCTCCACGAAGCGCAGCGGTGTCAGCACCTCCCCCACCCCCTCGACGAGTGCCCGACCACCCAGCTGGCAGAACGGGACGTCCCCGCCCAGCGCCACGGCCCGACGAGGATCGACCCCACCGGCCCAGCGCAGGATGGCACCGGCGTCGGCGCTGCCGCCGCCGAGTCCTCCGCCGGGCGGGATGCGCTTGACCAGTTCGACGCGAGCGCACCGCCCCACGAGAGAGAGCGCGCGACGAACCAGGTTGTCCTCGCCGAGTGGGGCCGGATAGTCGCCGCTCACCACGAGTTCGTCGCCCTCGCTCACGCGGAGCTCGTCGGCCAGGGCGAGCGTCGTCATCTCACTGCGCAGCTCGTGGTAGCCGTTCGCGCGCCGACCCGTCACCTCGAGGAACCAGGTCAGCTTGGCCGGCGCCCGCAGGGTCGTCACCGCTCGGCCGCCAATCGGGCGAAGTCCTCCAGGCCCAGCTCCTCGGGTCGACGCGTCGGCTCGACGCCGGCGCGAGCGAACGTCTCCTCGTCGGCCCAGGCTCCGAGGGTCCGCCGCAGCATCTGACGGCGGTGCGCGAACGCCTCGTGGATCACCGCGAAGAGATCCGTCTCACCCACCCACTCCGGGTCGACGGCCACCCGCGGACGTCGAACGATCTCGACGAGGGCCGAGTCGACGCGGGGGCGGGGATGGAAGACGGCGGGACCGACCCGCCCGACGACCCGGGCCTCGGCGAAGTAGGCGACGCGCAGGGAGACGGCCCCGAAGGCCTCGTCGCCGGGGGCGGCCGCGAGTCGCTGACCCACCTCGTACTGGACCATGACGAGCAGGCGCTGGACCGTGGGCTGGCTCTCGAGCAGCCGCAGCACCACGGGCGTCGCCACGTTGTAGGGCAGGTTCGCGACCACGATCACGGGACGACCGCCGCAGAGATCCACCACGTCCACCCGGAGGGCGTCACCGTGGTGCAGGGTGACCTCGGTGTCGGCGAGCACCTCGCGCAGGGGAGCCAGCAGGTAACGGTCGACCTCGAGGGCGTGGACCTCGGCCCCGGTCTCGGCGAGGGCGAGAGTGAGGGAGCCGAGACCGGCCCCGATCTCCAGGACGACGTCGCCGGGACCGATGCTCGCGAGCCGCGCGATGCGGCGCACCGTGTTGGCGTCGACCACGAAGTTCTGGCCGAGCGCGCGCGACGGGTTGAGACCGTGAGACTCGAGGAGGGCGCGCAGTCGACTGGGCGAGTGGGTCACCAGGTGACCCGCACCTTCACGACTCCCTGCCACAGTGGGGCCAGTTCGCTGAACTGGGTCTCGGAAAGGTCGACCACTCGCCCGGGCGAGTAGGCCTGCCGGTCGGTCACCACGCACTGGATCGATCGCCCGCTCGCGAGGTCGGTGACGGTGATGCGGGTCCCCTTGGGCAGGTAGGACGTGGCGCACTGCCCGGGAATGTAGGAGTACCAGGTCGCGATACCGATCCGCTCGCGGGCCGGGGCCACGGTGGTCGTGGTGGTCGGTGGCGGGGTCGTCGTGGTCGTCGTGGTCGAGGGGGGTGCCGTCGTCGTCGACCCGCCCGGCGACCCGGGCAGGGTGGTCGTGGTGGTCGGTGGCGGGGTCGTCGTCGTGGTGGTGGGGGGCGTCGCCGGTCGGGTCGTGTCGACGACGATCACCGTGCCCCGACGCACCACGCTGCCGGCCACGAGGTTCTGGGCCGTTGCGCGGGTCCACGTCCCGTCGGTCGCCCCCGGACCCTGCAGGTGCACCCGCAGACCGGCCCGCGCGAGGGCGGCGAGAGCCGCCACCCGGGGCATCCCCACGACCGAGGGCACGCGCGTGGTCGTCGTCGGCGCGCGGGTCGGTCGTGGTCGGGGACGTGGCGCCGGCAGGGCGAGGGCCGTCGCGAGGACGACCGTGGAGTGCCACGCGACGACGGTCCCGGGTCGAGGATTCTGCGCCGTGACGTAGCGCCAGTTGGCGGGCCCGTGCGTGACAAAGTAGAGGCCCGCGCGGGCGAGGGCGACGTAGGCGGTGGATCGGGTGTCGTGGAGGACCTTCGGCATCCGGGTGGTGCCGGTGGGTGAACTCGTGCGCACGACCGCGGTCACGACCGTCACGGTCGATCGGGCCGCCAGCGCGGTCCCGGGCCGCGGATTCTGCCCGGTGACGATGTTCCAGTTGGCGGGTCCGACGGTGCGGAAGTAGAGGTTGGCTCGCCGCATCGCGGCGTAGGTCTCCGAGCGCGTCCGGTAGAGGACGTCGGGCATGGTGGTCGCCGCGGACGAGGGGGTCGCGGTCCGCACCGCGGTACGGACGACCACGGTCGAGTGCCAGGGAACGACCGCCCCCGCCGCGGGGGACTCGCCGACGGCGACGTTCCAGTTACCGGGTCCCACGGTCCGGAAGTAGAGGCCAGCACGGCTCATCGCGGCGAACACGGCCGCCTTGCTCGCTCCCACCACTTCGGGCATCCGAGTCGGCGCGTGACCGCCCGCCGCCCCCACTGGGGGCGCAAAGAGGGCGGCGGCAACGACGCCGCCCACCACGAACGTCGCCGAGCGCCGAGGCACCCGGCCGATCGATGTCCTCAGTTCTCCACCTTCCGCAGGGACAACGGGTCGTTCGCTCACGCCCCGGCTCTACGCTAGGCAACCGGCGCCCCGGGGGCAACCGGAACGGGCCCTGATCTGGAGTCAGACCAGGTCAGGACCATTATCACATGATCACAAATTGAACAGCCGGGCCGTGTTGGCCCGCGTGCGCTCACGCACTTCGTCGGGGTCCTCCCCGCGTAGCGCGGCGACGAACTCCCCTACCACCCGCACCAGGGCCGGCTCGTTCGCCCGACCGCGGTGAGGCACCGGAGCGAGGAACGGGCTATCGGTCTCGACGTGGAGTCGCTCGAGGGGCACCAACCGCACGGCCTCGCGTAGGAGCTCGGCGTTCTTGAACGTGACCACCCCCGCGATCGAGATGTCGCACCCGAGATCGAGGCACCGGCGGGCGTCGTCGGGTCCCCCGGTGAAGCAGTGGATCACGGTCCGCGGTGGCACGCCCTCGCTGCCGAGGACGTCGACCAGGTCGTCGAAGGCGTCCCGGGCGTGGATGACGAGCGCCAGGTCCAATTCGTGGGCCAGGCCGATCTGGTCGGCGAAGGCCCGTCGCTGGGCACTGCGCGGGGAGTGCTCGTAGAAGTAGTCGAGTCCGGTCTCCCCGATGCCCACCACCCGGGGGTGCCGCTCCCGGGCCAGTGCGGCGACGGGTGCCAGGTCGCTCGTCGCCTCGTGGGGGTGCAACCCCACCACGGCGTAGACCTCGATCGGCGAGGGGGCCACGCTCAACGCGACGGCCTCGCGCGAGGTCGCCGCATCGGTTCCGACCACCACGACGCGGTCGACACCACCGTCCCGGGCGCGCTCCAGGGTCGAGCGGATCGCGTCCGTCGCCGCCTCGTCACCGCTCAGGAACTGCTCCTGGAGATGGCAGTGGGCGTCCGTCCAGCCGCTCACCGCGCCCCCTCGATGCGCGGAAAGAGTGGCGTGCCCTTCACCACGGCGAGCCCTCCGGGATAGCGCCCCCACACGAGGGCGACGTCGGCCCGCTCGTCGCTCGGCGAGCCGGTGAGGCCGAGCCGCGACCAGATCTCCGTGGCCACCCCGGGCATGGCCGGTCCGATGAGGACGGCGACGAGGCGCAGCACCTCGAGGGCGTCACCCAGCACGCGATCGAGCGCCGCCCCCGGCTCCATCTTCCAGGGCGCGTGACGCTCCAGGTAGGCGTTGGTGGCGCCGATCAGTCCCCACGTCGCCTCGAGCGCGGCGTGCGGGGCGAACCGCTCCCACGCCGCGCGAGCCGCCTCGACGGCCTGACGCGCCTCGCCCGCCAGCTCCGAGGAGGCGTCGGGAGCCGGGCCGACGCCACCGCACTTGGTGGCCACCACCGTCGCCACTCGCGACACCAGGTTGCCGAGGTTGTTGGCGAGGTCCGTGTTGTAGCGGTGGGCGATGCCCTCGTAGGAGAACTCTCCGTCGTTGCCGAGCGCGGTCTCGCGCAGCAGGTAGTAGCGGACCGGGTCGACGCCGAACTCGTCGGTGAGGACCACCGGGGCGATGTCGGTGAGTCGCACGGTCCCCTCGGCGGCCATGGTCTTCGACAGCTTCTGACCGCCGACGAGCAGCCACCCGTGGACCTGCACGTGATGGGGTGGCTCGAGGCCGGCCGCCATGCACATCGCCGGCCACCACACGCAGTGGAAGCGAATGATCTCCTTGCCGATGAGGTGATGGGACGCCGGCCACCAGGCGTCCACGCGCGCGTCGTCGCGGCCGTAGTCGAGCGCCGTCAGGTAGTTGATGAGCGCGTCGTACCAGACGTAGAAGACGTGCTCGGGATCCCAGGGCACGGGTACGCCCCAGTCGATCGAGGTGCGAGTGATCGAGATGTCGCGCAGGCCGCCCTTGATGAACGAGTAGGCCTCGTTGCGCTTGGTCTCGGGCGTGACGAAACCCGGGTGCTCGTCGTAGTACTCCCGCAGGCGGTCCTCGAAGGCGCTGAGGCGGAAGAACCAGTTCTCCTCCTCCATCTCGGTCAGCGGCCGACCGTGCACGGGACAGGCACCGTCGTCACTGGCCTCGAGCGTGTAGTAGTCCTCGCAGCTGACGCAGTAGAGCCCGCGGTAAACGTCCTTGTAGATGTACCCGTTCTCGTAGATCCGGCCGAGAAAGGCCTGCACGCTCTCGTAGTGACGCGGTTCGGTGGTGCGGATGAAGTCGTCGTAGGAGACGTCGAGGGCGTCCCAGGCGTCCCGGAAGCGACGGGAGGTCTGGTTCGTCCACTCGCGTGGCGCGACGCCGTTCTTCGCCGCGGCGTCGGCGACCTTCTGTCCGTGCTCGTCCGTCCCGGTCAGGAAGAACGTGTCGTCCCCGACCAGTCGGTGCCACCGCGCCAGCGCGTCCGCGTTGAGCGTCGTGTAGGCGTGACCGACGTGCGGGACGTCGTTGACGTAGTAGATCGGGGTGGTGATGTAGAACCGGCCCATCTTCCTAGCGTAACGACCGCGTTCTCACCCCTCGCGACGCAGTTCGAGCGCCGCCTCGTAGGCGCGTCGTCGCGACACCCCCAGCTCGGCGGCCACCGCGGAGGCGGCCTCCCCCACCCGCTCGCCCCGGACGAGTCGCTCGCGTAGGGCGGTCACCACCATCTCGTCACTGGCCTCGGGTGCGGACACCCCCGCGAGAACGATGACGATCTCGCCGCGAACCTCACCCCCCGCCGCCCAGGCGGCGAGCTCGGCCGCCGTGCCGCGGCGCACCTCCTCGTGCACCTTCGTGAGCTCCCGGCACACCGCGGCGCGTCGGGTCGGGTCGACGCGGGCGATCTCCTCCAGCGTGGTCGCGAGCCGCACCGGCGACTCCAGGGCGACGATCGTGCGGCGCTCGCGTCGCCACTCCTCGATCCGCCGGGCCCGATCGCCCGCCCGGCGCGGGACGAAGCCCTCGATCACGCACCGATCCGTGGGCAGGCCGCTCAAGACGAGCGCCATCACCGGCGCGCTGGGCCCCGGTGCCATCGTGACCTCGAGCCCGGCCGCCGCCGCGGCCGCGACCACTCGAGTGCCGGGATCGCTCACGCCCGGGGTGCCCGCGTCGCTGACCAGGGCGACGTCCTCGCCCGCGACGACCCGGGCGAGGACCTCGGGGGTCGCCTCGGACTCGGTGTGGTCGTTGAGTGTCCGTAGCCGACCGCCCGCGGGAATGCCGACGGCACTCAGCAGGATGCGGGTGCGTCGGGTGTCCTCGCAGTAGATGGTGTCGGCGTCCTCGAGCACGCGACGAGCGCGATCCGAGAGGTCGCCCAGGTTGCCGATCGGCGTCGCCACCAGCACCAGCCGACCGCCCTCGCGGCGCTCCTCGTCCATCGGTCTCCCGTCGTCGGCACGGCCCCTCGCCGCCGTACTAACATTGTCACCTATGTCGAAGCGGACCGTGAAGCGCAAGTTGCGCGCAAAGAAGAAGGCCAACCACGGCAAGAAGCCGAACTGCGGTCGCGGCTGATCACGCGGCGCGCCACGCCGCGCCGCGCCGTTCCAGGACCTCGGTCAGCATCGAGGGCCGGTCGGAGATGACGCCGTCGACGTCGGCGTCGAGCATCTCCTCCATCGCCGTGTCGTCGTTGGCCGTCCACACGTGGACGGCCAGTCCGTGGGCGTGGGCCGCCGCCACGAGGTCGGGCGTCACCACGCGCTGATCACCGAGATCGATCGGGATCTGGAGCACCTGCGCGGGCGGCACCCACGGATCCCCGCCCGCGAGCGACCCGTACCAGCGCAGGGCCTCGTCGGTGGCCGCGGCGGTCGCGACACCGGGCGCCAGGCCGCGGAATCGACGAATCGCCGCGTCGTGGAACGAGGCGACGATCACCCGGTCACTCGCTCGATGGCGGCGCAGGAGTTCCGCGAGCGCCGTCTCGTAGGGGGCGACCTCGGGCTCCGTCCGCTTGATATCGAGGTTGACGACGACGTCGGGGAAGTTGGCGAGGACCTCGTCGAGCGTGGCGACGCCGAAACGTCGATCCCGAGGAGCGCGACCCCGCCACACGTAGTCGCCGGGTGGTCGCCCCGGGGTGACCGTGTCGCCGGGGATGAACCAGTAGGCGTTGTCGAGGCGCTGCACGTCGGCCAGGTCGAGCGACGCGATCTCGCCCGTCCCGTCCGTCGTGCGATCGACGGTCTCGTCGTGACAGACCACCAGCACGCCATCACGGGTCGCGTGGACGTCGAGCTCGATGGCGTTCGCCCCCGACTCGATCGCCCCCTCGATCGCGGCGAGCGTCGACGAGGGCCCCTCGAACGAGCCGCCCTGATGGGCGAAGTTGATGACCCGACGCTCGAGCCAGGGGTTCACGAGAGACGCTGGGCGGCGGTGCGGGTGGCCACCACGTGCTCCATGTAGAAGGCGAGGCCCGGGACGAATCCCGCGAGCAGCATCAGCACGAGCACGCCGACGTGCAGGCGCGCCTTCAGGGCGAACTGGAAGCACATGATCATGTAGATGGGGTAGAGGACCACGCCGTGACCGATCCCCACGACGGTCACCACGGCCTTCAGGTGGGTCCAGAGGGAGAGATCGACGGAGTGCAGGATGAGGAACAACGTCAGGAGGATGAGCGTCGTTCCCGTGACGAACGACATCGCGCGGTAGCGACGGAAGGCCGCCTCCACTAGTGACCCCAGAGCCGACGCTTGGGACGGGCGGCCAGCTCGGCGAGGTGGTCGTTGTAGGCGGCGAGCTCCGGATCCTCGTCGACGTCGCGCTCTCGCGCGGCCCGAGCCTCGGCTCGCATGCGCTCCTCGTACCGGGCGCGCTCGAGGTGGTCCTCCTCGCTCACGCGGTCGAGGTTGAGCAGCGCGTACCACCCGAGAACGCCGAGCACGCCGAACATCGGCCACTCGATCGAGTAGAGGAAGCTGAGCGAGTTCCCCGCCACCGCCCGCCCCACCTGCCACCACGCCGCCAGGGCGCACATCACCAGCCACGCGATCAGCGCCACGTGCAGAGTGAGCGCGCGCGCGCCGAACCACTTCGACTTCACGACGGCCATCCTAACGACGGGCTCGGATGTCCGTCACCGGGCGCGGCCGTAGACTCGATCGGTGGATGTCGTGACCCCGTTCGTCTGGCGCGACGTGACGCAATTCCAGATCGATCCGGTAGGGATTGCGATCATGGTGGTGGCGACCGTCGCCTACCTGTTCGGCGCCCACCGCGTACCGGGCTGGTCGCGCGGCCGGCGCGTCGCCTTCCTCGCCGGGATGCTCGTGACCTTCCTCGCGGTGGAGTCGGTGGTCGGGGTCTACGACCGCGCCTACTTCAGCGACCACATGATCCAGCACCTGCTGCTGATCATGGTGGCCGCTCCCCTGTTCGCCCTCTCCGCCCCGCTCGATCTGGTGCGAGCCCTGGGCGGGCCTCGCACGACGCGCGTCCTCGACGGCCGAGTGATGACGACGCTGCTCCACCCGCTCGTCGCCTTCGCCCTCTACTTCGTCTTCATCCCCGTCGCCCACCTGACCAGCCTGTTCAACCTGATGCTGCTCCACGACTGGATCCACCAGGCCGAGCACATCGCCTTCCTCGCCGTGGGCTACGACTTCTTCCGCAGCGCCTTCGGGCTCGAGGTGGGTCGACGCATTCCGCCGGGCCTGCGCCTCGTCTACGTCATGGCCGCCGTCCCGGTGGACACCTTCACCGGCCTCGCTCTCGCGATGGCCTCGCACAACCCCTTCCCCGCCTACCGCTCCTTCGCCCCCGTCGGATCGACGACGGCGTCGATCCTGTCGAACGTTCACTTCGGCGGCGCCATCATGTGGATCGGCGGGGACGCGCTGATGCTCGCCCTCTGCATCCCGATCGCGGTCGCGTGGGTCCGCGACGAGACGCGCAAGACGGCCGAACTGGACGCGAAACTCGACGCCCTCGGGCTCTAGAGGAGTCCCGCCTCGATCGCCAGCAGCTCGAGGTCGACCTCGGGACGCGCACCGAGGTGCTGGATGATCTCGCCCGCGCAGAGCGATCCCAGCGCCGCGGCCTCGACGGGGTCGTCGCCCCGGGCGAGGCTGTAGAGGAATCCGGCGGCGAACATGTCGCCGGCGCCGTTCTGGTCGATCACGTTCTCGACGTCCCGCGCCGGCACCTCTACGACGCCGGCCGGCGTGACCACGTCGGCTCCCCGCGGCCCCCGCGTGACGACGGCGAGGATGCCGAGCTCGTCGATGGCGTCGAAGGCCCTCGCGAGGCTGGTCGCCTGGAAGAGCGCCATCGCTTCGGCCTCGTTGGCGAGCAGCACGTCGACGTCGTGGGTCACGAGCTCGAGGAAGTCGTGCCGGTGACGCTCAACGCAGAACATGTCCGAGAGTGAGAGGGCCACCATCGAGTCGTGGTGGTGGGCCAACTCGGTGACCCGCGCGATGGCCGCCTTCGCCGGCGGGAGGTCGTAGAGGTACCCCTCGACGTAGGTGATCTCCGAGCGGGCGATCAGGTCCTCGCGGATGTCGTCGACGCGCAACTGGTTCGAGGCCCCGAGATAGGTGGCCATGGTCCGCTGGGCGTCGGGCGTGATGAAGACGTGGCAGCGACCCGTCCCCCCGTCTCCGTCGACGGCGACCGCGAGGTCCAACTCGACGCCCAGGGTACGCAGGTCGTGGGTGAAGCGCTCGCCGAACTCGTCGTCGGCGACCTTGCCGATGTAGCCGGCCGCTCCCCCGAGGGCGGCGACACCGGCGATGGAGTTGGCGACCGAGCCGCCGGACATCTGGATGGTCGGGCCCATCGACTGGTAGAAGCGGTCGAGCTGTTCGTCGTCGATGAGCGTCATCCCACCCTTCACGAGGCCGAGCTCGTGGTACACGTCGCTCTCGTCGCGCGCGATGATGTCGAGCAGCGCGTTGCCAATTCCCGTCACCGCGAGCCGCGTCGGACCCGGCTTGGCGCGCAGGGAGACCGGCGTAGGGGGAATTGTCACCCGGCGAGCCTAGAGCGTTTCGTCGTAACCTGGCTACCTATGTCAACTCGCTCGAACCCCTATCGTCTGGCGCGTACGGTCGTCCCCTCCGCCTACCGAATCTTCCTCACCCCCGACCTCGAGACGGCCCGTTTCGACGGCCGCGTCGAGGTCGACGTCGAGGTCGCCGAGCCCACGACCACGCTCACGCTGCACGCGAAGAACCTCGTCCTCCAGCCCGCCACGGTGACCGCCGACGGCGTCGCGCACCGCTCGACGGACGCAACCCTCGACGAGACCTACGAGACCGCGACCTTCACCTTCGACGAGCCCCTGCCCGCGGGACCCGCCGTCGTGGAGATCGCCTTCACCGGGATCCTCAACGATCAGCTGGTGGGGTTCTATCGCTCGACCTACGTCGACGAGGCCGGCGAGACCCGCGTAATCGCGACGACGCAGTTCGAGCACTCCGACGCCCGACAGGCCTTCCCCTGCTGGGACGAGCCGTCGTTCAAGGCGACCTTCGAGACCACGCTCACCGTCCCGAGCCACCTGGCCGCCTACTCCAACAGCCCCGTTGTGAGCGACACGGACCTCGGCAATGGTCAGCGCGTCGTGCGCTTCTCCCCCACCATGACGATGTCGACGTACCTGGTCGCCTTCGTCGTCGGACCCTTCGAGGAGACCGCGCCCGTCGACGTCGACGGCGTCCCCCTGCGGGTCGTCTACCCGATCGGTAAGGGCCACCTGAGCGCCCTCGCCCTCGAGGCGGGAGCCTTCGGCCTGCGCTACTACCGCGACTACTTCGGCATCCCCTACCCCGGTGAGAAGGTCGACATGGTCGCCATCCCCGACTTCGCCTTCGGCGCCATGGAGAACCTGGGCTGCATCACCTACCGCGAGACCGCGCTCCTGGTCGACCCGGCGACGGCCTCCCAGGCGGAGATCCAGCGCGTCGCCGAGGTGGTACACCACGAGCTCGCCCACATGTGGTTCGGCGACCTCGTCACCATGGAGTGGTGGGAGGGGATCTGGCTGAACGAAGCCTTCGCCACGTTCATGCAGCTCCTGTGCACCGACGCCTTCCGCCCGTCGTGGCGGATCTGGCCCGACCAGATCAGCATGCGGGACCTCGCCCTCGGCGTTGACGGGCTGACCTCGACCCGACCGATCGAGTACGAGGTCATCTCGCCCAACGACACCCAGGGCATGTTCGACGTGCTGACCTACGAGAAGGGCGGCTCGGTCCTGCGCATGCTCCAGCAGTACCTCGGCGACACCACCTTCCGTGACGGCATCCGCCTCTACCTGACGCGACACAGCTACGCGAACACCGTCACCACCGACCTGTGGGACGCCCTCGAGGAGGCCTCGGGCCAGCCGGTGCGCGACATCATGAACTCCTTCATCCTGCAGGGGGGGCACCCGCTCGTCACCCTGGAGAACGGCGTCATCCGCCAGGAGCCCTTCACCTACGGCGACCCCGCGAACAAGGGCGCGATCGGCGACCGCTGGCTCGTCCCCGTCCTCACCCGGTCCCTCGACGGTGGCGAGGTGGCGCACCACCTCCTCGGCGGCGAGCCCCTCACGGTCTCGGCGACGCTGCCGGTGGTCGTCAATGCGGGCGGTTCGGGCGTCTTCCGCTCGCGATACGGGGCGGCGGAGCTGGCCGCCCTAGGGCCGCGGATCGCCGAGCTCGACGAGCTCGAGCGAGCCACCCTGGTCGCCGACAGCTGGGCCCTCCTCTTCGCCGGGCGCGTGGGGTGGAGCGACTTCTACCGCATCGCCGAGGGCCTGGGCGACGCCGACGAGCCGACCCCCTGGGCCGTCGTCGCGACGGCCGTCGACCACATGGTTCGGGCCCTCGACGGAGCGGCCCGGGCGACGGTCGTCGAGCAGGTTCGCGCCCTCGTCGCCCCGCAGTTCGCTCGTCTCGGGTGGGACCGCCGGGCCGGTGAGGGTGAGCTCACCCCGCAGTTGCGGGCCACGATCATCGGACTCATGGGACTCGTCGTTCGCGACGAGGGCGTTCGCGCCGAGGCCGTGCGTCGGTTCGAGGCGAACGAGATGGACGGCGACCTCGCCGGAACGATCCTGCGCGTGGTCGCGGACCAGGACCGCCCGGGAGACTACGCCACGTTCCTCGAGCGCTACCGGGGCGCCGCGACACCGCAGGAGGAGATGCGGTACCTGACCTCTCTGCGGGGGTTCAACGACCCCGCCACCGCCCTCGACGCGGCGGAGCGGTGCCTCACCGACTTCCGCAGTCAGGACGGACCGATGATCCTGCCGCTGCTGATGTCCAACCCGCACACCGGGCCGGCCGTCTGGCGCTTCCTCACCGGTCGCTGGGACGAGGCCCTGGCACGGTTCTCGGTGAGCCACCACTCGCGCATGGCGGCCGGGATCACGACCTTCTTCACCGACCCGGTACTCGCCGGTGAGGTCGAGGCCTTCCACCGCGCCCACCCGGTGCCCGGGGGCTACCCGGCGACGGTCGACCAGCAGCTCGAGCGTCTGGGGGTCGGCCTGCGCTTCGCCGACGCCGTGCGACAGCAGTTCTAGGGCCATGAGCGTCGGGACGTTCCTGGGCATCATCGCCCTGATGTTCGTCCTCGAGTTGCCGGACAAGACGATGATCGCCACGGTCGTCATGTCGACCCGGGCCCGGCCGTCGTCGATCGTCGCGGGTGCCTCGAGCGCCTTCGTCGCCCAGATGGCCATCGCGACCGCCGCCGGCAGCCTGATCACGCTGCTGCCGGGGCGGGCGCGCGAGGCCGTGGTGGCGGCCCTCTTCCTCGCGGGAGCGGGCTACCTCCTCTTCGTCCCCGAGAAGGCCGAGGAGCAGGAGGGCGAGCGCGAGGGGGCCGCGGAGCGGTCGGGAACCCGCCGGCGGGAGATCGCGACGGCCTTCACGGTCATCTTCGTCGGCGAGTTCGGCGACCTCACGCAGATCCAGGCGGCCAACCTGTCCGCGCGCACCCACGAGCCCCTCGACGTGTTCTTCGCGTCCTCGATCGCCCTGATCGCCATCTCGGTGCTCGGCGCCTACGGGGGACGCGTCCTGCTCCGGCGCGTCCCGCTCAGGGCGGTGCGCCTGCTCGGGGGACTCGTCTTCGCCGTCCTCGGAGTCCTGAGCGCGATCTCGGCGGTACGGGGGTGAGCGACTGGCTCGCGGTCGCGCGAGCGGCCAAGGGATTCATGCCCGACGCCGAGGGGGAGGCCCTCCACGCCGCCGGTCTGCGCCTCGGGAGCGAGCGCCCCCGGGGCACGTGGCTCGAGATCGGTGCCTGGTGCGGGAAGTCGGCGGTCTACCTCGGAGCCGCCGCCGCGGTCTCGGGCAGCGTCCTCTTCTCCCTCGACCACCACCACGGGAGCGAGGAGAACCAGGCCGGCTGGGAGCACTTCGACGCCGAGCTCGTGGACCCCGTCGACGGACGTCTCAACACCCTGCCCTGGTGGCAGCGGACGATCGCGCGGGCGGGTCTCGAGTCGACGGTCGTCGGGCTCGTCGGGGAGTCCTCGGTCGTCGCCGCCCACTTCGCCCCGCCCCTCGACCTCCTGTTCATCGACGGAGGTCACGGGGCGGACGTGGCGTGGGCCGACTACGAGGGGTGGGCGCCCAAGGTCACCCGGGGTGGGCGACTCCTCATCCACGACGTCTTCCCCGACCCGCGCGACGGTGGTCGACCCCCCTACGAGATCTACCGGGCCGCGCTCGAGGACGGCTTCGACGAGCTGTCGGCGGCCGGGTCGCTACGCGTGCTGCGACGGCGCTAGGGGCGACAGCCCGGCTCGGCGATCTCGCCCGGGCCCGAGAGTCGACCGTGGCGGAAGAGGTCGGCGCCCCCGGTCGACGAGGTGAGCGCGTCCGCGGCGAGCAGGACGGCGGCGGCGGTGTAGCTGGTGACCTCCCGATCGGGGAAGGTCACGGCGTCGGGATAGGCGAGGCCGGTCCAGTAGGCGCCGTCCTCGCGCCGGTGACGCGCGGTGAGGGCGAAGAGGTCGAGCGCCGCTCCGGTTCGTCCGAGGGCGTCGAGGGCGATCACGCACTCGGCCGTCTCCGCCGCCGTCACCCAGTCGTTCGTGGAGACGCACCGCACGCCGTGGCCCGCCATGACGTGACGTTCCCAGCCCTCGTCGATCCGGGCCTCGGCCGCCGCCCCGGTGAGGGCTCCGGCGAGCACCGGGTAGTACCAGTCCATCGCGAACTCGTTCTTCGGAGCGAAGGCCCCGGGGTGGCGGGCGATGGCGTGACCCAGACGGGCCGCCGCGTCGCGCCACGCGGGACGGTCCTCCCCGAGCCGCTCGGCCAGGGCCAGCCCGCACACCAGGGCGTGGTACGCCGACGACGAACCCGTGAGCAGCGCATAGCCCTCGGGGCGGCCCGTCGCGTCGAGCGACCAGCGCAGCGTCCCGTCCTCCATCTGCCACCGGACGACGAAGTCGAGGGCCCCGTCGACGACCGCGAAGCGGGCCGCGGCCCCGTCGACGTCGCCCGTCACGGCCAGGTAGTGGTAGAGGCCCGTCGCCACGTAGGCGCACACGTTGGTGTCGAGACGCGCGTCGACGACGACGGGCCCGCGGTAGTAGTTGAACCAGCTGCCGTCGCCCAACTGGGTCCGTTCGAGCCAGTCGTAGGCGGCCCGGGCCTCGTCGAGGTGGCCCGTCACCGTGAGGGCCATGGCCACCTCGACGTGGTTCCAGGGGTCGGTGTGACCACCCGGCCACCACGGGATCTGGCCGTTCGCGCCCACCAGGTCCGCCAGGTACTGTCCGGTCCGGGCGACCTCGTCGTCGCGTAGGACCCCGGGGACGCCGCCCAGACCGGAGATCGTGGTCGTCACTCCGCCCTCGCCGCGTAGATGACGAGGGACTTGCCCATGAGGGGGCTCAGCACTGCCTCGGCAGCCCGGGTGAGCCACGGGCGCTTCACGATGTCCCAGACGAGCAGCCGGTGGTAGGCGCGCACCGCCCCGTGCTCGTCGTTGGTCGTGCCCACGAGGCACTTGAGCCACCAGTAGGGGCTGTGCAGGCCGTGGGCGTAGTGGTGCCCCGTCACGCGCAGGCCGGCGGCGGCGAGTCGGGACTCGAGCACCCGACGCCGGTAGATCCGCACGTGCCCTCCCGGGACCATGTGGTACTCGTCCGACAGGGCCCAGTTGACGAGTTCGGGCCCGAAGCGCGGCACGGTGACGGCGATCGTCCCGCCCGGCCGCAGCACACGGGTGAGCTCGTCGATCGCGCCGCGATCGTCGGGAATGTGCTCGAGGACCTCGCTGCAGATGATGCGGTCGAACGCGCCGTCGGCGAAGGGGAGGGCGAGCGCGTCGCCCTGGACGACGGCGGCGTGCTGGCGAGCGGGGTCGAGCTCCCCCGCCTCGGTCATGGCGACGAAGGTGGCGACGACGCCCTCGACCTCGGCGCGACCGGCGTCGAGGGCGACGACCGCGGCTCCCCGGCGCGCCGCCTCGAAGGCGTGGCGCCCGAACCCGCACCCGAGATCCAAGAGACGGTCCCCGGGGTGGACGCCGAGTCGGTCGTAGCGGGCGGTCAGCATCAGTCGAACTGCATCGACTCGGGCAGGGGACTCCCCCGCAAGATCGCGTCGTAGCACGCGGCCGTCCCGCGCGCCGTGACCTGCCAGGTGAAGCGCTCGATCACGCGCTCTCGGCCGGCGGCGCCCAGGCGGGCCCGCAGGTCGGGATCGTCGAGCAGCCGACCTAACGCGCCGACGAGGGCGTCGGGGTCGTTCGGCGGAACGAGGAGTCCGGTGACGCCGCTCTCCCCGACCACCTCCGGCAGTGCGCCACCGGTCGTGGCGACGACGGGCACCCCGCAGCTCATCGCCTCGATCGCCGGGAGCGAGAAGCCCTCGTAGAGGCTCGGCACCACGGCCACCTGGGCCTCGCCGTAGAGGCGGGCCAGCTCCTCGTCGCTCACGCCGCTGATCGTCGTGACGACGTCCCGCAGTCCGAGTCGCTCGAGGGCCCGATCGACCCGGCCCCCGGGTCGGGGGCGACCGATCACCACGAGGTCGAGCTCTCGCTCGGTGCGCAGCTTGGCGATCGCCTCGAGCAGCGGGACGAGGCCCTTCATCGGGACGTCGCTGCTCGAGGTGACCATGATCCGCCCCGGACGGGGCGTCACGTCCGCGTAGGGGCGAAAGACGGTGTGGTCGACGCCGACCGGTACCACCGTGAGGCGCTCGAGGGGCACGTGCATCTGGGCGGCGATGTCCGTCTTCGAGTTGTGCGAGACGGTGAGGACGGCCGGCAGGCGACGCGCGACGCGGACCTGCATGCGCAAGAAGCCGAACCAGCGCCGGGTGGTGAGGCGCTTCCACGCCGTCTCGGCGTGGTCGAGGGCGATCGACCGATCGACCGTGATCGGGTGGTGCAGCGTCTCGAGGAGGGGCCAGCCGTCGCGGACGAGCCCGAGGATGCCGGTGCCCAGGCACTGGTCGTCGTGGACGATATCGAACTCGCCCCGGCGACGTCGCAGGATCCGTCGGATCCGCAACGAGAAGGCCAGCGGCTCGCCGAAGCCCGCCAACAGCATCGTCCCGAACTCGATCAGGTCGGCGCGGCTGCGCAACTCGCGGGGGTGCGGGATCCGGAAGGGGTCGGGGTCGCGGTAGAGGTCGAGACCGGGCACGGGGGTGAATCCCACCCCCTCGTCCAGTTGGGGCCACGGCGGACCGGCGAAGACCTCGACGCTGTGGCCCAGAGCGACCAGCTCGCGGGTCAGGTGGCGGGTGTAGACGCCCTGTCCCCCGCACTGGGGGTTACCCCGGTAGACGAGGAAGGCCACCCGGTGCCCCCCCGGGGCGGGCGGACGGGGCGGCCGACGTCCGGGCACCACGAGCGAGCGGGTCCGCGCGGCCGACGCCCGCGTCTCGGCGATGGTCTGGCGAATCGTACGTGACACGGCACCCCCGGATCGGATTGACCATTCTCGCCCAGGCGGGCGACGGCCCACAACTCCACGGCCGGGCCGTGGCTACGCTGCGGGTATGGATCTGACCTATCCGCCCGAGGCCGAGACGTTCCGCACCGAGATCCGCCAGTGGCTCGAGGCCAACCTCCCCGAGGGGTGGTTCGACCCGGGCTTCGAACAGAGCCCCAGCGAGCGCGCCGAGTTCAATCGCACGTGGACCCAGCGGCTCTTCGAGGGAGGGTGGATCTGCGCCGGCTGGCCGGTCGAGTACGGTGGGCGCGGCCTCACCCTCATCCAGCAAGTGGTGCTCGCGGAGGAGTTCGCCCGCGCGGGCGCACCGCTGCGCGCCGACTTCTTCGGGGACACCCTGGTGGGACCGACGATCCTGCAGTGGGGCACCGAGGAGCAGAAGCAGACGTTCATCCCGGGCATCCTCAACGGGACGATCACCTGGTGCCAGGGCTTCAGCGAGCCCAATTCGGGATCGGACCTCGCGAGCCTCGCGACCTCGGCCGTCCTCGACGGTGACGAGTGGGTGATCAACGGCCAGAAGGTCTGGACGACGCAGGCCCAGTACGCCGACTACGTCTTCCTACTGGCGCGCACCGATCCGACGGCCTCCCTGCACGCCGGGATCAGCTACCTCCTGGTGCCGATGAACCAGCCCGGGATCGAGGTCCGCCCGATCACGCAGGTGGACGGCACGGCCGAGTTCAACGAGGTCTTCTTCACCGACGCCCGGTGCCCCGCCGCGAACGTCGTCGGCGGGGTCAACAACGGCTGGAAGGTCGCCATGACGACGCTCGGCTTCGAGCGCGGCTCGTCGGCCACCACCGGCTACCGCCGCTTCCTCGTCGAGTGGGAGGAGATCCTCGAGGCCGCCCGACGCCACGGCCGGACCGACGATCGGCTCGTCCGCGACCGCCTGGTGCGGGCCTGGTCGAAGGTGAAGGTCATGCAGGTCAACGGCTACCGATCACTGACCGACGCCCTCAACGGCACGCACGAGACGCTGCGACTCGGCGCGGGGAACAAGATGTTCTGGTCCGAGACCCACCGCGACATGATGGAGCTCGCCATCGACGTCCTGGGGATGAGCGGGCAGGTGCTCACGGGCACCCCGCCCACGCCCGACGCCCCGCGGCGGCGCGGCCGGGCCGACTACCCGGTCTCCGACCTGCAGGCCTCGTTCTTCTTCTCGCGCTCCGAGACGATCTGGGGCGGCACCGCGGAGATCCAGCGCAACATCGTGGGCGAGCGTGTGCTGGGCCTGCCGAAGGAGCCCTCCGCCCGCTGATCAGGCCGGCTGGAGCGACGAGACCTCCGCCGAGCGGCGACGCAGCGTCACCACCAGGCCCAACCCGGTCGCGAGCGTGAGGACGGCGCCGAGTCCGATGCCGATCCGGGGGTTCGTCACGGCGATGATCGCGGCGACGAGGGGGGCGCCGATGGGCGTCGTCCCCTGGAAGGCGATCGCGTAGAGGCTCATCACCCGGCCCCGCATCTCCTGGCTCGAGTTGAGCTGGAGCATCGCGTTGGAGGACGACATGTAGGCGATGGAGAAGGCCCCGGTGGGCACCATCAACACCTCGGCCCAGCCGATGGACGGCGCCAGGGCCGCCGCCCCCATGAAGACGCCGAAGCCCACCGCCAGGCCGGTGATCAGTCGCACGGTCGGACGGGACCGGTGCGCGATGTAGAGCCCACCGATGATCGCCCCGAGTCCCATCGCCGCGAGCAGCAGGCCGTAGTCCGTGGCCGTGCGCTGGTGGAAGGTGGTGCGGGCGAAGAGCGGCAGCGTGACGGTGAAGTTGAACGCGAAGGTCCCGATGACGGTGATGGCGAGGATGACGTTGCGCAGGTTCGGCGTCTCGTACACGTAGCGCAGACCCCGCCGCAGCTGCCCCTTCTCACGGGCCACCGTACGCATCGGCAAGAAGGTGGCGCCGTCCATCATCACCAGTGCCACGAGGACCGCGACGTAGGAGGCGGCGTTCGCGTAGAAGCAGGCGGCGTCGCCCACCAGCGCGATGAATCCCGCGGCGAGCGACGGTCCGACCAGGCGCCCGGCGTTCATCAGCACACTGTTGAGGCTCACCGCGTTCGTGATCAGGTCCCGGCCCACCATCTGCTGGACGAAGGCCTGGCGCGCCGGCATGTCGAAGAGGTTCACCACCCCGAGCAGGGTGGCCAGCACGTAGATGGTCGTGACGTTGACGTGATGGACCGAGACGAGGACCCCCAGCACCAGCGCGAGCAGGCCCGCTCCGGCCTGGGTCCCGTAGAGGATGGTCCGCTTGTCGTAGCGGTCGGCGATGACGCCGCCGTAGGAGCCGGCGACCAGCATCGGCAGGCTCTGCAGGGCGATGGCGATCCCGAGGTCGACCGACGAACCCGTCAGCTGGAGGACCAGCCAGCCCTGGGCGACCGACTGCATCCAGGTCCCGGAGACGGAGATGAGCTGACCGATGAAGTAGAGGCGGAAGTTGCGCACCCGCAGCGCCGCGAAGGTTCGCGAGGAGAAGGCCCGGACCGCACTCATTCCGCCTCCACCACGGCCTCGAGCAGGGCGACGAGCTCGTCCGCGCGACGACGGTCCACGTGGGCGAGGGCGCGTTCGAGGAACTCATCCTTGCGGCGACGGATGCGCTCCACCTCGCGACGCCCCCGGGTCGTGAGGACGACGCGCGTGCAGCGACCGTCGTGGGCGTCGCGCACCCTCTCGAGCAGCCCCGCTCCTTCCAGATCCCGGACCAGCCGGGTCACGGTCGGCGGCTGGACCTGCTCGGCGGCCGCGAGGTCGCCCAGCGAGGGCCGACCCATCCGGTCGATCGTGCCGAGCAGCGACGCCTGCGCCGGCGAGACGCCCGCCAGCGCGCTCTGGCGCAACTTGCGATGGAGTCGGGTCACGGCCCGCCGCAGCCGGACCGCCGTGTCGTCGAGAGTCACCGCATCCATTAGTTCACCTAACTAAATAATAGAGCCCGCGGGCGGTGTCGTGACGGGTCATCCCCGGCGCCGGGTCAGAGCTTGCGGTAGCGCGGGACGTAGCCGCCGGTGCCCAGGGCCATCGAGGCCTCGAGGTCGGCCTCCTCGTCGACGCCCCCGATGACCTCGGTCACCCAGTCGAGGCGATCGGTGAGGATCCTCGTCACTCCGCCCTGGATGGTGTCCGACGAGATCGCGCAGCTGGAGCACGCCCCCTGGAGCTCGACCTCGACGACACCGGCCTCGACGTCGGCCCGCACCAGGACGAGGTCTCCACCGTCGGCCTGCACGGCCGGCCGCATGAGGTCGATGAGGGACTGGAGCGCCTCGAGTCGGGCGCGACGCTGCTCGTCGGTCAACGAAGTCACCCGAACAGTCTGCCGGTTTTCCGCGGCGACGTGTCGGGGCTCGCTACGCTGCCCCCATGCAGTGGCGCCTCGAGGACATCGACCTGTCAACCATGGACTTCTGGCGGCGGCCCTGGTCCGAGCGAGAGGCGGCCTTCGCGCTGCTGCGCCGCGAGAGCCCCGTCGCCCACTTCGAGGACCCCGTCATCGAGGGCACGGCGGTCGAGTTCCCGCGCGGCAACGGCTACTGGGCACTCACCCGCTACCGCGACGTGGCGACCGCCTCGCGCCACCCCGAGCTCTTCCTCTCGGGACCGGGTGCCGTCTCCCAGCTCGACCTGCCCCCGGAGATGGTGGAGTACTTCTCGGGCATGATCTCCACCGACAACCCCCGCCACGCCCGACTGCGGCGGATCGTGGCGAACGCGTTCAATCCCCGGACCGTGCGGGCCATCGAGGACGACATCGAGCGGGTCGCGCACCGCGTGGTGAGCGACGCCCGGGAGCGGGGCACCGGGGACTTCGTCACCGACGTGGCGGCTCCCTTTCCCGTCGAGATCATCGGGAACATGATGGGCATACCGCCGTCGGAGCACGGGACGATGCTGCGGTGCTCGAACGTCATCCTCTCGAGCGGCGATCCCCAGTTCATCGCGGAGGGGACGGACCCGGTCGTCGCCTTCCTCGAGGCCGGCGCCACCCTGACCGGCCTGATGGAGGAGCTCGGGGCCTACCGCCGGGAGAATCCGGTCGACGACCTGACGAGCGCTCTGGTGAACGCCGAAATCGAGTCGGAGCGCCTCAGCGCCCAGGAGCTCTCCTCGTTCTTCGTCCTGCTCGTCACGGCGGGGAACGAGACCACCCGCACGGCCATCGCCCACGCCCTCATCGCCCTCACGGAGCACCCCGAGCAGCGCGAGCGCTGGCGTCGGGACGTCGCGGCCCTGACGCCGACGGCGGTCGACGAGATCGTGCGGTGGGCGTCGCCAGTGATCTGGATGCGGCGCACCCTCGCCGGGGACGTCACCCTCTCGGGGGTGGACCTGCACGCCGGCGACAAGGTCCTCCTGTTCTACAACTCGGCCAACCGCGACGAGGACGCCTTCGACGACCCCTACCGCTTCGACCTGGGGCGGACGCCGAACGACCACTTCGGCTTCGGGGCCCCGGGCCCGCACTTCTGCCTCGGCGCCCACCTGGCCCGCCGCGAGATCGCCGTGGTCTGGCGCGAGCTCTTCTCCGTCATGCCCGGCGTCCACGCCTCCGGAGCCCCGACGCAACTCGCGTCGAGCTTCGTGAACGGCGTCACCCACCTCCCGTACGACGTCGGAGGGTGATCGCCGATCCCCCGGGGTGACCCGGATTTGACAGGATCCCTCGCGCCGCCCAGGCTGGGGGCGTGAGACGGCGTCGCGTCGCCTGGGCGCTCACGGTGGCCGTGAGCCTGGCTCCGGCGGGGGCGATCGCGTCCCCGGCGGGGGCGGCGACCCCCCTCCTCTCCCTCGGCTCTCGCGGTCCGGCCGTCGTCGCCCTGCAACGTCACCTCGCCGGACTCGGCTACTGGCTGGGACCGGTGACCGGCGTCGTCAACGACGCGACCCAGCAGGCCGTCTTCGCGGTCCAGAAGGCGGCCGGCCTCTCCCGCGACGGCGTCGTCGGTCCCCTGACGCAGGGGGCCATCGCCCGCGGGGTGCGTCCGAAGCCCCGCAGCACCCACGGCGCGGTCGTCGAGATCAACCTGTCGACCGACCTCCTCCTGCTGGTGCGCGACGGCCGACTCGTCGCGACGCTCAACACGTCGACCGGCGGGGGCTACGCGTACTCGACCAACGGTCTGAGCGGCGTCGCCGTCACGCCGCGCGGCCAGTTCCGCATCTTCCGTCAGGTCAACGGCCTCGACGTCAGCCCCCTCGGGGAGATGTGGCGCCCGAAGTACTTCAGTGGCGGCTTCGCCATTCACGGGTCGGCCTCCGTTCCTCCCCAGCCCGCGTCGCACGGCTGCGTCCGCGTGAGCAACGCCGCCATGGACTGGATCTGGGCGAGCAATCGGATGCCGATCGGCACCCTCGTCTGGATCTACTGAGCCGATCGCGCCCCGGTCGCGGCGCCGCGCGCGGGCGGGTCGGCGACCCCGAGCCGCGTCGGTAGTTCCCGCACGCTCGTCATGACCTCGATCCCGAGCGAGCCCAGCGCGGCGCGCGGCACGAGATCACTCGCCAGGCCGAGGACCCGCATCCCGGCCGCGAGTCCCGCCCCGGCGCCCACCGGGCTGTCCTCAACGACGACGCTGGCACGCGAGACGAGCGGAAGTCGTCGAGGGGTTCGCGGACCACTACCGCGGCGAGCGCACGGGTCCGGGGGCCGAAGTGGGCCCGCGCCCCTCGCCGATCTCGCCACTGGCCCGCGCGAGCCTCACTCCGGCGGGTCGGAGACCCCGGGGAAGCGGCGTCGGAAGTCGACGTAGGCGAGCGCGCCCGAGGCGATCGGGAGCCAGTACGAGCCGATGCGGTAGGCCAGGGTCCCGAGCACCGCTCGGGTGCTCGGGACGCCGGCGAGGACGAGCAGGCTCGCGAGGCTCGCCTCGACGACCCCGAGGCCACCCGGGGTGATCGGGACGAGGGCCACGACCGCGGCCGCCGAGTAGACCACCATGATCGCGGCGGCGTTGGGCCGCGCCCCAGCGGCGTGCAGGGCCGCCAGGAGGCTCGCGTAGTCGAAGCCGATGTGCCCCGCGACGAGCAGCGCGGCGTGCCACCAGTGCCGCCCCAGCTCCCGGCGCACCAGGTCGCGCTGGGCGAGCAGACGGGCGGGGAGCGGCGTCGACCACGGTCGGCGCCGTGCGACGTGCGTGACCACCCACTCGACGCCGCGGCCGAGGACGCGCAGCGGGGTGTCGTAGGCGAGGGCGGTGAGGGCCGCCAGGACGATGATCACGAAGCCCCCGACGCCGAGCACGGCCGCGTCGGTGAGGTCACGGCTGACGTCCGCCCCTCCGAGGGCTGGCAGGGCGAAGACCGGTAGGAGGAAGTGGCCGGCGACGTCCAAGGTCGAGGCGACGGCGAGGCCACCTGCCGCGTCGGCGGTGTCGATGCCCGCACGCTGGAGCATCCGAAACTGCACCCCGGCGCCGACGACGTCCCCGCCGGGCACGGTGTTGGTGACGGCGGCACCGGCGAGCGAGGCCGCGGCGACGTCCCGCACCCGCCCGACCCGCACCGCCAGTCGGAGGAGACCCACCGAGCAGGCGATGCTGGCCGCCTCGCCGAAGAGGGTGGCGACGACCCAGAGGGGCGCCAGCGTCGAGAGGCGGGGCCACGAGGCGAGGACCGCCGTGAGCGCGGGGGCGAGCGTGTAGAGCGCCAACCCCGCGATGACGACGGCGACCGTCCGGCGCAGGAGCCCCGTCCCCTTCCGCCGTCGCTCGGCGGCGCTCGGGCTCACGTCACGCCACCCACGAGCCGGATCACACCACCCGGGCGGTCCATCGAGGGCGCTCCACCCTCGGCCCGAGCCGCCGCTCAGGCCTGGGTCGTGGACTCCTGGCGCTCGGCGAAGGCCTCGTCGTAGGCGTGTAGGGCCCGCGGTCCCCACACGGTCCCCGGCCCCCCGTTCATCAAGATGGCGACGCCCACGGCCTCGGCCACCTGCTGGCGCGTCACCCCCTGGCGCACGAGTCCGCGGGCGTGGGTGACGACGCAGCCGTCGCACTGACGGGTGATGGCCACCATCATGGCGAGGAGCTCCTTCATCCCGACGCTGAGCTCGCCCGGAGCCATCGCCGCTCGCGACATCTCGCCGTAGCCCTTGAGGACGTCGGGCACCAGTCCCCGCAGCTCGAGCGCCGGGCCTCGCAGTTCGGATCGAACCTCGTCGTTGCTCTTCATAGGTACCTCCAGCCCCAGCGTAGGACTCGGGCGCACCCCCCTACGTAGACTCGGCGCCGTGGGAACGATCGACGATCGCCTGGACGCGAATCGCACGTACGTCACGCGTCACGGCCAGCGCCCCCTCGACACCGCCCCGCGCCTGCACCTCGCCGTCCTCACCTGCATGGACTCTCGGCTGGACCTCTTCGGCGCCCTCGGTCTCGACCTCGGTGAGGTGCACCTGGTGCGCAACGCGGGCGGCCTCGCCACGGAGGACACGATCCGCTCCCTGATGCTCAGCCAGCGCCTCCTCGGGACGCGCTCGATCATGGTGATCCACCACACGCGCTGCGGCCTCGAAGCCTTCGCCGAGGAGGAGCTGTCGGCCGAGATCGCGGCCGACGTGGGATTCGCTCCCCCGTTCCGGCTCGGCGCCTACCGCGACGTCGAGGCCGACGTGCGCGCGACGATGACGGCGCTCGAGATGAGCCCCTTCGTGGACACCACCGACCTACGGGGATTCGTCTTCGACGTCGACTCGGGCGCCCTGCACGAGGTCACGCCAGCGACTTCTTGAACCCCTGGTGGGTCGCGCCGTAGCCGTGGGCCACGTAGAAGCGGTGGGCGTCGAGACGCTCGTTACGGCTCGTCAGCTGGATGCGGTAGCAGCCGGCCGCGCGCGCCCGTGACTCGGCCGCGGCGATGAGGGCGGCGCCCGCACCCCGTCCCCGATGATCGGCGCGGACGAAGACGCTCTCGATCTCGGCGCACCACCCGCCCTGGTGCATGAAGTGACGGAAGACCACCAGCTGGCAGACGCCGACCACGACACCGTCGTCCTCGGCGACGAGGACCTCGCCGCCGCGCTCGCGCGTCGATTCGACGGCCGCCCAGTACGACGCGACGTCCTCGGGATCCTCCGCGTCGGGGACGGCCGCCCCGTCGAGGATGGCTCGCACCGCCGCCGGGACGTCGGGAGGACGGATGGGCCGGACGCCGAGGCTCACGAGGCTCGGGGGTCGATCGGGGTGAGCGACCCCACCTCGCGCTCGACGACCTCCGCCGCGTCCAGGCACAGGTCGTCGCGGTACATGAGGCCGATGATCTGCGCCCCCACGGGCAGTCCGTTCGCCACCCCCGTCGGCACGCACGCCGCGGGCAGGCCCATCAGGTTCGCCGGGAGGACGAAGCGGAACATCTCGGCGACGACCAGAGCGGACTCGACGTCCCGGATGTCGAAGCCGTGGGCGAAGGGCGGCTGCGTCCAGGTCGGCCCGACGATGAGGGGATACTCCTCCATGAAGGCCCGCCACGCCGACTCGACCGCGAAGCGCGTCTGGTGCATCGCGTAGAGCGCCTCGGCGTGGTCCGGGAACTCGACGGTGCTCAGATCGAGGAACCGTCGCCCGTCCTCACCGATCACCGGCCAGATGAGGGGCGTGGCGACCTTGAGACTCGTCATCATCAGCTCGCTCCAGGCGAAGTAGGCGTCGAAGAGCTTCGGTGGCTCGATCTCGTCCACCTGGTAGCCGGCCGCCTCCAGGGCTCGTCCGGCGGTTCGGACTCCCTCCGCGACCCCGGGATCGGTCGACCCGCCGCTCGGGGTCGGCACGAGGGCGACCCGTCGTGGTCGAGCGGGGCCCTCGAGGGGGACGTCGACCGCCTGCGGGTCGCGAGGGTGCGAGCCCATGACGACCCGCAGGCCCCGCCGGACGTCGTCGACGCGCCGGGCGAGCACGCCCTCGGCGACCATGACCTGCGAGTTGATCGGGCGCTGCGTCGGATCGGTCACGCTCGCCATGGGAACCCGCCCCCGGGAGGGTTTGATCGATGCGATGCCGCAGGCGTAGGCGGGGTTACGCAGTGAGCCGCCGATGTCGTTGCCCAGGCCGAGCGGGCTCATGCCGCTCGCGATGGCGGCCGCCTCGCCGCCCGACGAGCCCCCGGCCGTGACGCCGTGGCGCCAGGGATTGTGCGTGGGGCCGTAGAGGGACGACTCGGTGTTGACCCGCAGCCCGAGGTCCGGCATGTTCGTCCTGGCGAGGACCACCCCACCGGCCGAGCGGACTCGCTCGACGGCCGGCGCGTCGAGGTCGGCCCGACGATCGGCGAGGGCGCTCGACCCTTCGGTCGTCGCGTAGCCGGCGACGTCGATGTTGGTCTTCACCGTCACCGGCACCCCGTGGAGGGGTCCCAGGGCCTCCCCGCGCGCCCGGCGCGCGTCGGCGGCGTCGGCTTCGCGCAGGACCTCCTCGGGACGGACCTCGACGACCGCGTTGATCTGGTGGTTGACGGCCGCGATGCGCTCGAGGTGGGACGAGACCACCTCGCGTGACGACGCCTCACCCGAGCGGATGAGCTCGGCGAGCTCCCCCGCTCCCCACTGCCATAGTTCCCGTGCCATGACGATCCCCCTTCGCCTTCCCCGAGGGTAGCCGGGGTCAGCGAGCGGATTCGGAGTGCCGCTGGGTGCGCGCGACGATGACGCGCGAGACGACGAGGAGGGTCAACACCATCACGATCAGGATCAGGCTCGCGTCGTAGGAGACCACGTGGGCCGAGGCCATCGGCTGGTTCCAGTCGGTCCAGACGTAGTACGTCAGGTAGGCGACCGGATGGTGCAGGGGCGCGATCGACGGGAGGGTGTTGGAGGCCCCGGCCGTGTAGAGGAGGGGCGCCGTCTCACCGCCGGCGATCGCCAGGGCCAGGAGCAGGCCGGTCACGATGCCAGGCAGGGCCGAGCGCACGACCACCTTGCGCAACCCGTACCCGAGTGACATGCCGAGGGCCTCGGCCCCCTCGCGGTAGCTGGTCGGCACCTGGTGCAGGGCCGACTCGGTTGCCTTGGCGATGTAGGGGATCACCATGAGCGAGAGGATCAGCACCGCTGGCAGGAACGAGTACCCCCAGTGGAGCCCGACGACCAGGGCGACGTAGCCGACGTAGCCCAGCACGATGGAGGGGAACCCGGAGAGGACGTCGATCACCACGCGAACCACCGCGCCACTCGAGCGGCCCCGACGTGTGGGCGGAGCGATCTCGGCGAGGTAGATGCCCGTCAGGATCCCGATCGACCCCGCGACCACGGTCACGCCGAGCATCAGGAGCAGCGTTCCAACGATGGCGTTCTCGAGCCCGCCGCTCGTCCCCTGGGAGAGCGTCGTGAGCACGTTCCACCGCCATCCGGGCACGGCCTTCACGACGACGCCCCCGATGATCCACAGGGCCGGCCCGATGACGAAGGCGAGCGCCAGGATCGTGAAGGCCCGGAAGAGGCCGACCTTCGCCCGACGCCAGCGCGTCGAGGGGTAGCTCGCTGGAACGACGCTCATCACGCCCTCCCCACCGGGGCGGCCATGCGCCCGGCTCGGCGCACGATCGTGCGAGCGAGCAGGTTGACGACGACCGAGATGATCGCGAGCACCAGGCCCGCCTCGGCGAGGGTCGCCACCGCGAAGCCCGTCCCGTCGGTGGCGGCCGAGTCGAGCTGGGTGACGATGGTGGCGGCGATCGTCGTCATCGTGCCGTAGACGTTGGGCGCGACGGTGCCGAGCACGGATCCCGAGACCATCGCGACGGCGATCGTCTCACCGAGGGCCCGGCCGAGGCCGAGCACGGTGGCCCCGATGATCCCCGAGCGAACCCAGGGGATCGTGACGCGCCGCGCGACCTCGGCGTCGGTCATGCCGAGAGCCAGGGCCCCCTCCTTCGGCAGGGGCGGGACCTGGAGGAAGAGGTCGCGGGTCGTCGAGGCGATGACCGGGACGATCATGAGGCCGAGCACGAGACCCGAGGTGAGGAGCCCCTCGCCGTAGCCGACCGACCCACGGAAGTACCGCAGCACCGGGACGTTGGGTAGGTGGTTCGCGACGATCGGGTAGACGTCGCGCGAGAGGAAGGGGCCCAGCACGAGGACGCCCCAGAGTCCGATGATGACGCTGGGCACGCCCGCGAGGATCTCGACGAAGAAGCCCAGCGGGGCGCTCAGCCACTTGGGCAGGCGCTCGGTCAGCGCGAACGCGGTACCGATCGAGATCGGCAGGGCCACGAGCAGGGCGATCGCGGAGGTCTGAAGGGTGCCGAGGAGCATCGGCCAGGCCCCGTAGGTAGCGCCCTGGGGAATGAGGACGCCGTGGACGCGCTGGGTCCCGCCGTAGGTGTTGCCCGGCTGCCATGCGCTGTGGGTGATGAAGCCGAGTCCGCTCACCCGAAAGGCCGGCCAGGCCTTCACCGCGAGCACGATCATGACGAAGGCGAAGCCGACGATGGGGAGGATCGTCGCCAGCCGGCCGCCGATGCGCCAAGCGCGGTCCTCTCGCCGGTGACGACGAACCCCGGTGGCGCGCGGGTCGCGCGCCACCGGGGTCGCCGAACGGGGGGTGGAGGGGACGGTCACGAAGCGGCTCCCTCCTCGTCCCCTACTTGATCGACTTGATCTGCTTGTACGACTGAGCGACCACCTTCGCCGGCAGCGGGAGGAAGTTCACCTGGTTGAGGAACTTCATCTGGTTGCCGAACTTGGGGCTGATGGCCCACTCGAGCAGCGAGCGGACGGCCTGCGCGGTCGAGGCGCTCGTCTGGTTCTTGTTGACGATGCCGTACTCGTAGTTGATGATCGGGTAGCCGCCGTTGACGCGGCCGTTGATCATCGAGATGGCGCCGCTCGCCGGGGTGATGTTGGCGTACTGGGCCGCCTCCTTCGCGACCGCCTGCGCCGTCGGCATCATGTACTGGCCGTTCCCGTTGAGCAGCTGCGCGTACTGGAGGCCAGCCTTCTGCGCCTGGGCCAGGAAGCTGATGCCGATGTAGGCGATGCACCCGGGCGTCGCCTGGCACGTCGTCACCATGCCGCCGTTGCCCTGGGCCGAGAGGGCGCTGTGCAGCGCCGGCCACGTCACCGACGTCCCGTAGTTGCCCGAGCCCCACTCCGGGCCGTCCTGACGCGCCAGGTACTGGCTGAACAGGAAGGTGTCACCACTGCCGTCGGCGCGGTGCACCGGGACGATGGTGGTGCCGGGGAGGTTGATCCCCGGGTTGAGCTTCGCGATCGCCGGGTCGTCCCAGCGGGTGATGCGCCCGAGGTAGATCTTCGTGAGGATCGTGCCGTTCAGCTTGAGGTGCGCGGTCACGCCGGGGATGTTGTACGCGATCACCTGGTAGGAGATGGCGAGGGGGATGTTGAGCAGACCCGGGTTCGCCGCCACCGTCGAGGGCGAGAGGTAGGCGTCCGAGGAGCCGATGTTGACGGTGTTGTTCGTCGCGTCGGCGATGCCCGTGCCCGAGCCCGTGCCGGCCGTCGTCAAGGTCACCTGCGGGTAGGTGTGGTGGTAGGCGGGGCCCCAGATGTTCCAGAGCGGGTAGAGCAGGGTGCTGCCCGTCTCGGTCAGGTTCGCGGCCGCCGGCTTCTCGACGGTGATGGTCGCCGGCGCGGCCGCCTTCGGCTTCTTCTTGGTGCCCGCTGACGCCGCGGTCGACAGACCGGTCGCCGTCAGAGCACCCGCGATCGTGAGCACCGTCATCAGACGGACTCCACTGCGCAAGGTTGTCGTCACTTCATTCCTCCTCGTTGGTGACGCCTCACGGTAAACACCCCGGGTGAACCACTCGTGACCCTGGGGTGATGCTCAGTTGATTTCTGCGTAACCCTCAGCCCATCAACCCGTTGACGTAACGGGCCGTGTCGGGGTCGCGGGGGGACTCGAAGAGGGCCGGGGTGGGACCGTGCTCGACGAGACGACCCTCGTAGAAGAACATCGTGCGGTCGGAGACTCGCCGGGCCTGGCCGAGGTTGTGGGTCACCACGATCAGGGTGAGCGCGGGGACGAGGGTGCGCAACAGGTTCTCGACGGCCTCGGTCGAGAGCGGGTCGAGCGCCGAGGTGGGCTCGTCGAGGAGGAGGACCTCGGGTCCGACGGCGAGGGCCCGCGCGAGGCACAGCAGCTGCTGCTGACCTCCCGAGAGGCGGTACGGGGAGTCGTTCAGGCGATCCTTCACGGCGTTCCACAGCCCGACCTCGCGCAGTCGCGTCTCGGCGACCACGTCGAGCTCACGCCCCTTGGCGATGCCGTGCGCCTTGACCCCCGCCACGACGTTGTCCTTGATCGACATCGGGAACGGATTGGGTCGCTGGAAGAGCATGCCGACGCGCCGACGCAGCGAGAGCAGGTCCTGGGACGACGACCAGATGCTCTCGTTGTCGAGGAGGACCTCCCCCTCGTGACGAAAGCCCACGACCCGGTCGTTCATGCGGTTGAGCGTGCGCAGGAAGGTCGACTTGCCCGAGCCGGTCGGGCCGATGAGCGCCGTGATCGTGCCGCGCTCGAAGGGGATCGTGACGTCGCTGATGACCGTCTTCGCCCCGAACTGCAGGCTCAGGCTGCGAACGTCGACCACGTTCGAGGGCCGACCGGCGTCGGGGTCGAGGTGAGCGAGGGCGCGATCGACCTCGTTCGGAGTTGCCTTCTGCCGGGTCACCTCGTCCATGTCCCACCTCGGTCGACGACGACCGCAGCGTAGAGAGGTCAGATGAACGGAACGTGAACGCGCGGTCATCTCTCAGCGATTTCCTGGACGCGTCGCCGCCCGGGTCCCCGCGGAGAGGTCGCCTAGCATGGAGGGCGCAGAGAGACGGGTTGGGTCTATGCGAATCGGAGTACTGACGGCCGGCGGCGACGCGCCGGGCTTGAACGCCGCGATCCGGGCGGTGGCGCTCATGGCGCTGCGCGACGGGCACGAGGTGATCGGCATATCGAACGGCTGGTCCGGCCTCGCCGACTACACCGCCCGACCGCTGAAGGAGCAGGACCTCGCGGGCGTGGTGGGGCTGGGCGGCACCCTGCTCGGCACCGCCCGCTACGACCTCGACAATCCCGCCGGGGGTCGCGACCGCGTCCTCGCGAACATCGCCGAGCACCTGGACGGCCTGGTCGCGATCGGTGGCGACGGCACCCAGCGGATCTCCCACTGGCTCGCCGAGCGCGGCGCTCCCGTCGTGGGCGTGCCGAAGACGCTCGACAACGACCTGCTCGGAACGGACTACTGCATCGGATTCGACACCGCCATCTCCATCGTCGCGGAGTCCCTGGACCGCCTCTACACGACGGCTGCTTCCCACCACCGGGTCATGGTCGTCGAGACGATGGGGCGCTCGACCGGTTGGGTCGCGGCGCTCGGCGGGCTCGCCGGGGGCGCCGACCTCATCGTCGTCCCCGAGTTCCCCCTGACCATGGAGGACATCATCGCCCACCTCGTTCGGCGACGGTCGGCCGGCTACGGCTTCTCCATCGTGGCGGTCGCCGAGGGCGTCAACCTCTCGACCCTCGGGGGGACCGAGGCCGGCGAGCTCTCGACCGAGGGCGTTCGGGGGGTCCGCCTCGCCACCCGTGGCGTGGGCCACTTCGTCGCCAAGCGCATCGACGAGCACGGGGGCTTCGAAGTTCGCACCACGGTCCTCGGTCACCTCCAGCGCGGGGGCAGCCCCACCGCCTACGACCGCATCTGGGCGACTCGGGTCGGAGCGGCCGCCTACGAGGCCGCGGTCGAGGGCACCTTCGGAGTGATCCCCCTCGTGCGGGGGGCGGAGATCGTCCTGCGCCCGCTCGAGGTCGTCGCGGGGGGTCAGCGACGCCTGCCCCGCGAGCTCTACGACCTCTGCGCCGCCTTCTTCTGAGCGACCGCGTCGGGTCCCAGCTGGCCCAGTCGGTAGTGCGTGCGGCAGAGGACCTGGTAGTGGACCACGCCCGTCTGGACGTCGCCGTAGACGAACTGGTCCCCGGCCCGGGCGACCACGCCGGAGACGACCCTCGCGTTGCAGCGTCCCTTGCGCCCACACCAGCAGTTCGAGGTGAGGGGCAGCTCGTGTGCCCAGTCGGCGATGGCGAAGAGGCGGGCCGAGCCGGGGAAGACGTTGAGCAGGAAGTCGGCCGACAGCCCGAAGGTGTGCACGTCGACGTCGTGGTCGTCGACGAGTCGCGCGAGGGCGTCGATCTGGTCGACGCTGGCGAACTGGACCTCGTCGATCACCAGGATGGCCACCCGACGCTCGAGGAGCGCGGCGACGAAGGGCTCGAGGTCCGTTCCGGCCGGCACCGCCTCGGCCTCGGCCTCGATGCCGATCCGACTGGTCACGGTGCCGGCGGCACTGCGGTCGCCGAAGGTCCACAGGGCCACGTCCGACCGGTTCTCCCGCAGTTGCCAGCAGAGCTGGAGGGCCAGCGTGGACTTGCCGGCCGCCATCGTTCCGTAGGTAAAGGTCAGTTCCGCCATGGTGAACTCGCGAGGTCTCACCCTACTGCGCCGCGGGGTGGGTCCTGGTTACCATGACCCCATGGAGTTCCTCGTCCGTCCCGTCGCCTTCATACGCAACAATCGTCAGGAGGCCCTCGACGACCACTGGGACGACGTCCTCTCCACGATCGAACTCGCGACCGACGTCCCCTCCGAGGCCCTCGTCGGCCTTCGCGAGTTCTCCCACGTCGAGGTGATCTTCCTCGCCGACTGGGCCGACGACGTGCCGCCCGCGCCGTGGACCCGGCACCCCCGGGGCAACCCCGCGTGGCCCGAGGTGGGCGTCTTCGCCCAGCGCAACAAGGACCGCCCGAACCGACTCCTCCTCACGACCGTGGCCGTGGAGTCGTGGACCGAGCGCTCCTTCACCGCCCGCGGGCTCGACGGCATCGACGGCACCCCGGTCCTCGACATCAAGCCGGTGTTCCGCTGGAGCCAGCCCCGCGGCGACCTACGCGTCGCGCCCTGGAGCGACGAGCTCGGCCGCGACTACTTCTGAAGCGACGCGAAGGCCGCGTCGATCTCCCCGGCACTCACCACCGCCGCGGGTCCGTCACCCTGGACGACTAGGGCCGCCGCTAGGTTGGCGCGTCGTGCGGCGGTGACGGCGTCCTCCCCCCGCAGCAGTCCCGCGAGGAAGACGCCGTTGTGCACGTCACCGGCCCCGTTGGTGTCGCGCGCCACGACGGGAAACCCCTGCACCGGTACCACCGACCCGTCACCGGCGACCCAGCAGCCCCGCGCCCCGTCGTGCACGACGACTCGGCGCGTCGCGCCGGCGAGGCGTCGCGCTCCGTCGGCGACGTCCGAAGCCCCCGAGACGACGCGACACTCGTCGCGGTTGAGGAGGAGCCAGTCGACGCGATCGAGGACTGGAGCGAGGACCGACTCCGGGATGTCGCCCACGCGAGCTCCTCCGTCGAAGGCGAGGATCACGCCGTCGTCGAGTCCCCTCAGCCACGGAGCCGCGGTGGCGGCGAGCGAGGGGTAGACGAGGTTGTACCCGGAGGCGTAGACGATGTCGCCCGGTTGCGGGCGCGCGAGCTCGAGGTCGGCGGCCGAGAGGTCCAGTTCCGCCCCCGGCGACGTCACGAAGGTCCGCTCCCCCACCGGGTCGACCAGCACGACGCAGACGCCGAGGTCGCGCTCGCCCGTCGGAGCGACGATCACGTCCACGTCGGCCGCGTCGAGGGCGTCCCGGGCGCTCGTCGCGAAGGGTCCGCGTCCGAGGTGGCCCGCGTAGGTGACCTCGACCCCCTGACGACGGGCCGCCCGCGCCACGTTGAGCCCGCCGCCGACGACAACGCGCCCCTCGTCGCTCTCGACGTCCCCGCCCCGGAGTGGTAGTCCCACCACCCGCAGCACGAGGTCGACGATGACGCTGTCGAGGACGATCAGCCGGGCCACCGCGACGACCTAGCCGTCGTGCTCGGCGAGGAAGTCCCCCACCACCCGGAGGTAGCGCTCCGCCTCCTCCACGAACGGCATGTGGCTCGACTCCTCGAAGACCTCCCACCGGGCCCCCGCGATGCGGTCCGCGAACGGCTGGACCGTCGCGGGCGTCGCCTCGTCGTAGCGCCCGGAGCAGAGCAGCGTCGGTGCCCGTACCGCGTCGAGTCGATCAACCACCGACCAGGTGCGCAGCGTGCCGATGCAGAAGAACTCGTTCGGCCCGTTCATCGTCTGGTACACGGTCGGATCGGCGTTCAGCTGTTCCATCGACGCGACGAGCTCCGGCGGGTTCGGCACGACCCGGCACACGTGACGGTCGTAGAAGACCTGCGTCGCGGCGAGGTAGTCGGGGTGGTCGGTCGTCCCCGCGGCCTCGTGGTGGTCGAGGGCGTCACGCACCTCGGGCGGGAGATCCGCCCGCAGCCGGTGGGCCTCGGCGACCCACAGCTCCATCGACGCCGGCGAGTTCGAGATGACGAGCGAGGCCAACTCGCGCGGCTGGCGAACGGCGTGCTCGGCCGCGAGCATCCCGCCCCACGACTGGCCGAGCAGGTGGTAGCGGTCGATCCCGAGGTGGCCGCGCAGGTTCTCGAACTCGTCGAGGAAGAGGTCGACGGTCCAGAAGTCCGGACCTCGCTCGGGCAAGTGGGTGGAGAGCCCGCAGCCGACCTGGTCGTAGTGGATCACCGGGCGCCCGGTCCGCGCGAGCTCCGCGATGGCGAGCGTGTAGTTGTGGGCGACCCCCGGCCCCCCGTGCATGACGATCAGGGGAAGGAGGTCACTGTCGAGATCCCCCGTGACCCGGTACCAGGTCTCGAGGGGGCCGAAGGGGGCGTGACCGGTCTGGTCGGGTTCGGGGATCATGGGCGCAGCGTACACAATGGGAGCCCGCCGCCACCAGGTGATTCTTAGCCGGACATTACGAATCGAGGACCGTCGGCCAACGGGTCACCGGTAGGATTCTTCCGACCGGGTCCGACCCGCTCCCCCCTTCTTTCGTCGTCACATGGCTCGTCGCGCTCCCCTCCACGCCCGCCCCCGCGAGCAGTCTCGCTCGGGCGGGGTTGACGGCAACACTCGGCTCACGAGTGGTCTCGCCGCGATCATCTTCGTCCTGCTCTTCGTCGAGGGACTCACCATCGTGGCGATCGGGTCGCTGCTGACGCCCCACGTCTTCATCGGCGCCCTGCTCATCCCCCCGGTGCTCGTGAAGACCGGCACCACGGGCTACCGCATGGTCCGCTACTACCTGGGCGAGCGAGAGTACGTGCGCCGGGGACCGCCCGCGATGCTCCTCCGCCTCCTCGGTCCCTTCGTCGTGATCCTCACCTGGGTCCTGCTGGGCTCGGGACTCCTCCTGGTCGTCGGGGCTCCCGCGAGCTGGCACGCCCAGCTCTTCACGATCCACCGCGCGTCGTTCGTCCTGTGGTTCGGGGCGATGAGCATCCACGTTCTCGGCCACCTCGTGGAGACGGCCCGTTTCGCCCCGCGCGACTGGATCCGCTTCACCCGACGACAGGTGCGTGGCGCCACGACGCGCCAGTGGGTGCTCGCCGCGAGCGTGGTCGTCGGCCTCATCGTCGCGACGCTCGTGGCGCCGCACGCGAGTAGCTGGCGCGTGCTGATCGGCGGTTAGCCGACGAGGGGCACCGAGCCACCCGGGTTGACGTCCACGACGGTCGCGGACGATCCCAGCGCGGCGAGGTGGGTGCGGACCTCCTGCGGGGTGCCCGCCAGCAGCGGGAACGTCCCGTAGTGGTACGGGGCGAATCGGCTGACGCCGAGCAGCCGCACCGCGTGGGCCGCCTCCCAGGGACCCATGTTGTAGTGGCCGTCGATCGGCATAAGGGCGAGCTCGGGGTGGTACAGCTCGCGGATGAGGGCCATGTCACCGAAGACGTTGGTGTCCCCCGAGACGTAGATCGGACCACCGTTGCCCTCGGGGAGCCGGGCGATGAAGCCCACCGGGTTGCCCCCGTAGATGTTGGGCACGCCGTCGCCGGCCGCCACGCCGCACGAGTGATCGGCCGAGACCATGGTCAGGGCGACGTCACCGACCTTCACGGTGCCGCCCTTGTTCATCTCGACGAGATTGCTGAGGCCCACGGAGGCGAAGTACGCGGCCATTTCCGGCACGCAGACCACCGTGGCGCCGGTCGCGGTGGCGAGGGGGACGACCGAGCCCATGTGATCGAAGTGACCGTGGGTCACCGCGATCACGTCAACGGGCCCCACCGCGTCGAGGTCCGCGGGGCTCTTGGGGTTCTCGAGCCACGGGTCGAAGATGACGCGAGTCCCCGTGGTCGTGGTGAGCAGGACCGTCGCGTGACCCAACCAGGTCAGCGTCCCCGCCTCGCCGAGCCCACTCCGATCGCTGTGCAGTGCCGTCATCGCGTCCTCCTCGTGTCGACCTCACCCTAGGCCGCGCGGCGTACAGTGACGCCAGGAGGTCCCCATGATTGTCGTTACCACGAATGACCTACCGGGATTCCGCATCACCAAGGTGCTCGGAGAGGTGAACGGCCTCACCGTGCGGACGCGCAACGTCGGCGCCCAGATCGGCGCCGCGCTGAAGTCCCTCGGCGGAGGGGAGCTGCGAGGCCTCACGACCCAACTGCAGCAGAGCCGCTCCGAGGCCCTCGCCCGGATGGTGGAGGCGGCCGAGGCGATGGGCGCCACGGCCGTCGTGGCGATGCGCTACGACTCCAACGAGCTGGCCAACACCTTCCAGGAGATCCTCGCCTACGGCACCGCCGTCGTGACCGAACCACTGGGCTAACCGTGTGGCCGGTCCTCGACGTCGCGGCCATGCGGGCGGCTGACGCCACCGCGGTCGCCGAGCGCGGGACCGACGCCCTCGTCGGCGCGGCCGGCTACGCGGTCGCCCGCGAGGCGCGCGACCTACTCCCCTCCACCTACGGCGCCCACGTCGCGGTCGTCGTCGGCCCCGGGCTGAACGGGGCCGACGGGCGAATCGCCGCCCGTCACCTCGCCGCTCGCGGAGCGCGCGTCGAGGTCATCCCCGTTGCCGAGCAGCCCGACCGCCTGTCCGGCTACGACCTCGTGGTCGACGCGGCCTTCGGACTCGGCTGTCGCCGCCCCTACCGCGCGCCCGCCGTCACGGCGGGAACGCCCGTTCTCGCCGTCGACCTGCCGTCGGGCGTCGACGCGGCGACCGGCGCGGTCCTCGGATCACCCCCGTGGGCGACCCGGACCCTGGCACTCGGCGCCCTGAAGCCCGCTCACCTCACCGGCGACGCGGCGGAGCGGTGCGGGGACCTGCGCCTCGAGACCCTCGACATCACGGGGACCCCCACGACCTTCCTCCTCGAACCGTCCGACCTCGCCGGCTACGTGCGAGCCCACCGCGACGACCACAAGTGGCGTCACGCGCTGAGCGTGATCGCCGGATCGCCCTCCATGCGAGGCGCCGCGGAGCTCGTCACGCGCGGCGCGCTGGCCGGTGGGGCCTCCATGATCCGGGCGTGGGAGTGGGCCGGACCACTCGACGGCCTACCGGCCGAGGTGGTGCGTGAGACCGGGACCTCCGTCGATCCGCGGTCGCGCGCGGTCGTCGTGGGGCCGGGCCTCGGGACCGACGCTCCGGCGCGCCTCCCCTCGATCCTCTCGGGCGTCACGGTCCCCGTCGTGGTCGACGCCGACGCGCTAAGCACCGAGCTGCTCGCGCATCGCCCACCCGACGCGGCCTGGGTCCTTACCCCGCACGACGGCGAGTACGCGCGCCTCACCGGACACGCGCCGGGTCCGGACCGCCTCGCGGCGACGCGCGAGCTCGCCGAGCAGACCGGCTGCGTCGTGCTGCTGAAGGGACCCACGACGGTCGTCGCGGCGCCCGATGGCGCAACCCGCGTGGTGCACGCGGGCACGCCCTCCCTCGCGACGGCCGGGAGTGGCGACGTGCTCGCGGGCCTCGTCGGCGCGGCCCTCGCTCGAGGGCACGAGCCACTGGCGGCGGCGTCGCTCTCGGCGCTGGCCCACGGTCTCGCCGGAGCGCGCCTGGCCACCTACGCGCGCTCCTCCGACCTCGCGTCGGCGATCACCGCAGTACTGCGAGCGCTCGGGTGATCAGCCGCCCGAGATGTGGAAGTCCCGGCTGAACTTGCGGATCTCGCGCCGGGCGATCGTCATCTTGTGGACCTCGTCGGGTCCGTCGGCGATGCGGAGGGTCCGCACCCCGGCGTACATGTGGGCGAGCGGGGTGAACTGGGTCACGCCCGCGGCACCGTGGACCTGGATGGCGCGATCGATGACCTTGAGGGCGACGTTGGGGATGGCGACCTTGATCCCGGCGATCGCCGACGCCGCGCCCTTGTTCCCGGCCGTGTCCATCTGGTGAGCGGCCGACAGCACGTACTCGCGCGCCATGTCGATCTCGATGCGGGACTCGGCGATCCAGTCCTGGATGAGCCCCTTGTGGGCGAGGCTCGAGCCGAAGGTGTGTCGCTCGAGGGAGCGCTGGACCATGAGCTCGAGGGCTCGCTCGGCCACCCCGAGGGTGCGCATCGCGTGATGGATCCGCCCCGGCCCGAGGCGGGCCTGGGCGATGGCGAAGCCTCCGCCCTCCTCGCCGAGGAGGTAGTCGGCCGGGACCCGCACGTCGCGGTAGACGACCTCGGGATGGCCGCCCCGCTCGTCGTAGCCGAAGACGTGTGGCTCGAGGCCGATCGACACGCCCGGCGCATCGCGCGGCACGACGATCATCGACTGCTGACGGTGCCGCGGTGCCGCCGGGTCGGACTTGCCCATGACGACCAGCACGCGGCAGCGCGGCGAGCGCGCCCCGCTCGAGAACCACTTGCGACCGTTCAGCACGTACTCGTCGCCGTCGCGCTGGATCGACAGGCCGATGTTGGTCGCGTCCGACGACGCGACGTCGGGCTCGGTCATGGAGAAGGCGCTGCGGATCTCCCCCGCGAGCAGGGGGGCCAGCCACTCGGCCTTCACCCGCTCGGAGCCGTAGAGGTTGAGGATCTCCATGTTCCCGGTGTCGGGCGCGTTGCAGTTCATGACCTCGGAGGCGAACCCCACGCGACCGAGGACTTCGGAGATGGGCGCGTAGTCGAGGTTGGAGAGCGGGGTGCCCGGGTGATCGGCGTTGAGGTGGGGCAGGAAGAGGTTCCACAACCCGCGCTGCAGCGCCTCGCTCTTCAGGCGGTCGAGGATCGGGGGATAGCCGTCGGGACCGAGCTCCGCGAGCTGCTCGTAGAACACGGGTTCCGCGGGCTCGATCGAGGCCGCCATGAACCGGCGAACCTCCTCGAGGACCTGGCGGCCCCGCTCGGTGAACTCGTAGGGCATGTCGCCTCCCCGTGTGCCGCGACCGCGCGCACGCCCAGGCTACACACGGCTCCGACGTGGTCGGGACGGTCGGGGCGCCTACAGTACGGGCCGTGAGCTCGCGCGTGGTCCGAGTGGCGGCGGTGCAGATGAACTCGGGAACGGACCTCGCCGCGAATCGCGCGGCGGCCGTGCGACTCGTGAGCGAGGCCGCCGACCGGGGCGCGACGTACGTCCAGCTGCCGGAGTACACGCCCTTCCTCGGGCCGACGCGTGGCTACGCGGCCGCGGCCGAGACGATTCCCGGCCCGACGACCCGCGCCCTCGCCGCCCTCGCCCGACGCCACCGCGTGATCGTGCACGTCGGCAGCCTCCTCGAGCGAACGGACGGTCTCCCCTACAACACGAGCGTCGTCATCGGACCGCACGGCCGGATCGTCGCCCGCTACCGCAAGACGCACCTCTTCGACGTCGACGTGCCGGGGACGGTTCGCTACCGCGAGTCCGACGGCCTCTCGCGAGGCGACGAGCTCGTAGTCGCGCACCTGCGCCCCTTCGACCTCGGCCTCTCGGTCTGCTTCGACGTGCGCTTCCCGGAGCTCTACCGAGCCCTCAGCGCCCGGGGGGCGGAGGTCCTCGCGATCCCGGCCGCCTTCAACGCGGGCACCGGCGCGAGCCACTGGGACGTCCTGGTGCGAGCCCGCGCCATCGAGAACCACGCCTTCGTGGTCGCGGCGACGCAGGCGGGCGTCACCACCGAGGGCATCGCCACCTACGGGCACGCGATGATCGTCGGGCCGTGGGGTGACGTGCGGGCCCGCTCCCACGGCGACGATCCCCAGGTGGTCGTCGCCGACATCGACCTCGACGAGGTCGCCCGTCGTCGCGAGCAGATCGCCGTGCTCCGCTTCCGGCGACCCACCCTCTACCGTCGTCGAGTCCGGATCGCCGGGGCCTGACCTCGCTCGACCCCGGGGGCCAGCGGACCGGGCCTAGCATGACCCTGGCACCGGTGGCGGGCTCGCCACCGGTGAGACACGACGAAAAGGAAGCCATGAACGCCCCCAGCGCCTCGTACTCCATCACCATGCGCGTCATCCTCGACGGCGCGGGAACCATCCCGAACGTCGCCGCGGCGATCGCCGACGCGGGCGGGCTCGTCACGGCCCTCGACGTCGGGGAGCCCATCGACGGGCGCATGGTGGTCGACGTGACCTGCAACGCGTCCAACGAGGACCACGCGGAGACGCTCGGTCGCGTGGTGGGCGCCGTCGCGGGGGCCGAGGTCCACGCGATGAGCGACCGCACGTTCCTCCTCCACCTGGGCGGCACGATCGAGGTGCGCCCGAAGATCGCCCTCAAGACCCGCGACGACCTCTCGATGGCCTACACCCCGGGCGTGGCGCGCATCTCCAACGCCATCGCCAACGACGTCTCGCTCGCTCGCAAGCTCACCATCAAGCGCAACACGGTGGCCGTCGTGACCGACGGGTCGGCGGTCCTGGGCCTGGGCAACATCGGGCCGGAGGCGGCCCTGCCCGTGATGGAGGGCAAGGCCCTCCTCTTCAAGCGCTTCGCCGACATCGACGCCTGGCCGGTCTGCCTCGCGACCCAGGACGTGGACGAGATCGTGCGCACGGTCCAGGTCCTCGCCCCGGTCTTCGGCGGCATCAACCTGGAGGACATCGCGGCGCCCCGCTGCTTCGAGATCGAGGCGCGGCTGCGCGAGATGCTGGACATCCCCGTCTTCCACGACGACCAGCACGGCACGGCCGTCGTCGTCTACGCCGCCCTGCGCAACGCCCTGCGCGTCGTCGGCAAGGAGATGAAGGACGTCACCGTCGCACTCCTCGGCGTGGGGGCGGCGGGGGTCGCCATCGCCAAGCTGCTCATGCACGAGGGCGTGGGCGACGTCATCGGCGTCAACCGCCACGGCATCCTCGACCCCGACGACGAACGCCTCGACGAGGATCGCCGGTGGCTCGCGACCCACACCAACACCGCGGGACGACGGGGCGACCTCGGCGACGCCCTCCAGGACGCCGACGTCTTCATCGGCGTGAGCGGGCCCAACCTCGTGACCGAGGAGCAGATCATGCGCATGGCCCCCAAGTCCATCGTGTTCGCCCTCGCCAACCCCGACCCCGAGATCGACCCCCAGGTGGCCCGGCGTCACGCGGCGATCGTCGCGACGGGTCGTAGCGACGAGCCGAACCAGATCAACAACGTGCTGGCCTTCCCGGGCATCTTCCGCGGGCTGCTCGACGCCGGGGCGTCGAAGATCACCGAGGAGATCGAGGTGGCCGCCGGACGAGCGATCGCCGACGCCGTCAACTCCGACGACCTCTCGCCCAACTACATCGTGCCGACCGTCTTCAACCCGAGCGTGGTGAAGGCCGTGGCGGACGCCGTCGGCAAGGCGGCCCGGGCGGCGATGGCCTGATGCGTCGCCGCGGGATCCTCGTCAGCCTGCTCCTCGCGAGCATCGCAGTCGGGGGTCCCGCCGCGGCGGCGAGTCCCCTCGTGCTCGCCGGCCACTCCGTCGGCGGCGTGGCGTTCGGCTCGCCCCTCCGTACCGCGGTGGCGCGCCTCGACCGGACCCTCGGGGCCCGCGGCCGCGTCGCCCCGACGCCCGACCTCGCGAACTGCGGGGTCACCGCCACCGCGACCTGGGGGGCGCTCCACCTGTACTTCGATCGGGGACGACTCGTCGGGGCCAGCGCGGGGCCCGGGCGAACGCCCCCCGTGCGCACGGACACCGGACTGGTCCTCGGCGAGACCATGGCCCACGCGCGAGCCCATCTCGGGCGTCGCCTCACCCTACGGACGAACCAGGGGGGCGCCTTCTCGGTCGCGACCCCGCACGGGGCGGAGATGGGGTTCCTCGCGCCGAGCAACGGGCACCCCACGGGCGCCTCGAGAGTGCTCACCCTTGACGTCGGGGTCGTCGGGTGCCCGGCGATGAGCCCGTGAAGGTCCCCAACCGCCCGGTGCCCGACACCTCGCGTCCGCGGCGACTCCACCCTCACCGGGCGACCGAGCGCGTCACCGAGCCGAACTACGGGGTCGGTTCCGCGGTCACCCCTGGCCGGTCCGACTCGGGCTCGTAGACCGCCACGCGATCGCGCCCCAGGCGCTTCGCCCGGTACATCGCCACGTCGGCGTGTCGCAGCGTCAACAGGGGTGCGTCGCCGGGCTCGGCGATCGCCACCCCGATCGAGACCGACGCCTCGATGGGGTGCGCCTCCACGATGACGGGCGCCGTCAGGCAGGCCCGCAGACGTTCGGCGAGCGCGACGATCTCCTCGGCGCCGCCCACGTCCTCCACGAGCACCGCGAACTCGTCGCCCCCCAGACGTGAGGCCGTGTCGCTCGCGCGCAGGCACTCCCGCATCCGCTCGGCGAACTCACGAAGCAGGGCGTCCCCGCTCGCGTGGCCGAACCGGTCGTTCACGCCCTTGAAGTGGTCGACGTCGATGAAGAGCACCGCGAGCCGGGTGCCGGCGCGGGCCGCCCGGGCCGCGGCGTGATCGAGGAAGTCGAGGAAGTGCGCTCGGTTGGCGAGTCCGGTCAGGTTGTCGCGGAAGGCCTTGGCGCTGAGCTCGCCCTCGAGCATCCGCTGGGCGGTGACGTCGAGGAAACCCCACACGCGTCCGACCACCACCCCGTCGATCGTCTGGGGCGTCGAGAAACGCTGAAAGACCCTCCCGTCACGCAGTCGCACCTCGTCCTGGGACGAGACGTGGGGGTGAGCGTAGAGGTCCTCGACGCGCCGCATGAACTCCACCGGATCGTCGAGCCTCTCGAGCACGGCCGCGAGCAGCACCCGATCGTCGCGAGCGGCCACCTGCTCCTCCGAGAGGCCCCACATCTCGACGAACTGACGGTTGACCATGAGGACCCGCCGATCGAGGTCGACGGCGAGAACGCCGTCCACCACCGACTCCAGCGTCGCGCGCAGCGCGGAGTTGGCCGCCTTGCCCTCGTCGAGCGCCGCGCGCATCTCGGCCTCGATGGCCATCCGCGAGGTGACGTCGTGCGCGGAGATCACCATGCCCCCCACGGTCCCGTCGTCGCGCAGGTCGACGAAGGACATCTCGTAGGGGACGGGCGAGCCGTCGTAGCGCCGCAGTCGCGCTACGACACTGACCGCCGTCCCCGGGGGGGACGCCGCGGCGCGGACCATGGCGTCGTGGACGGTCGCCACGTCACCGCCCTCCACGAGATCGGTGAGCGGTCGACCCTCGAGGGACTCCGGGTCGAGGCCGAGCTGACGAGTGAGCGCGGCCGAGGACGCGCGAATCCGACCGTCGGGATCGACGAGCAGCGTCACCGTCGGCGAGTAACCGAGCAGCGAGCGGAACAGGGCCACGTCGTCGTGGGCGATCTCGAAGCGACGGCGCTCGGTGATGTCACGCAGGCTGAAGAGGATGGCTCCCGGGGCGAACCAGGGCACCGGACGCCCGATGAGCTCGATCAGGCGCCACTCGCGACCGATCCGTACGCGCATCTCGATGGGGTTGCCGGTCCGCTTCCCCTGGATCGACTCGAAGGAGCGGGCCGCCATCTCCAGGTCGTCGGGGTGGATAAAGTCGAGCGCCGAGACCCCGATCGTGTCCTCGAGGCCGAGGCCGAAGACCTCTTCCGCGTAGCGGTTCGCCCACAGGAGCCGGCCATCCTCGGACAGGATGAGGACCACGTCCGGCAACTGGTCGAAGAACATCTGGATGTCGGTCGCCCCGACCTGGCGCGTCTCGTCCGTCACCGTCACTCCTCCGGTGTTGTCTACCACGCCCGGCGCGAGGGAGAATAGGGCGACGACGGGAGGCACCATGCCCGGTCCCTACGAGAACATCTTGGTCGAGCGCGTCGACGACGTCGTGACGCTCACCCTGAACCGACCCGAGCGCCTCAACGTGCTGACCCGGGCGATGATCGCGGACGTCACCGACGCGCTCGTCGAGATCGGGTCGAGCGACGCGACCGGCGTCGTGATCGCGGCGGCCGGGCGGATCTTCAGCGCCGGTCACGACTTCGGCGAGATGGCGGGGGCCGACCTCGTCGCCAGCCGCTCGCTCTTCCACTCCTGCTCGGTCATGATGCGCACGCTGCGCGAGATCCCCCAGCCCGTGGTGGCTCGCGTCCACGGCCTGGCGACCGGGGCCGGATGCCAGCTCGTGGCCGCCTGCGACCTGGCGGTCGCCTCCCGATCGGCGAGCTTCGCGACGCCCGGCGGCAAGGGCGGGTTGTTCTGCACGACCCCACTCGTCGCCGTCGGACGGCTCATCGGCCGACGGCGGGCCCTCGAGATGGGCATGACGGGTGACGCCATCGACGCGACGACGGCGGCCGACTGGGGTCTCGTCAATCGCGTCGTCGAGGACGAGACGTTGGACGAGTCCACCCGTGAGCTCCTCGCTCGAGCGACGCGCGGCAGCGTGGAGTCGAAGGCCATCGGCAAGCGGGCCTTCTACGCCCAGATCGACCTGCCCCTCAGCGCGGCCTACGATCTCGCCTCCGAGGTCATGGCGTCGGCGGTGCTGATCCCCGACTCGCAGGAGGCCATCACCGCCTTCCTCGAGAAGCGGCCCGCTCGCTGGACCCGCCCGGCGTGAGCCATCCGTCGGTCGACCTCGACTGCGCCGAGGCCGCACTCGGCTTCCACCTCTCCGACCCCGTCACCGCGGGCGTCGCGCTCTCACCCTGGCACGACGGATTCAGCCGGCTGGAGTTCCTCGGTGACGCGATCCTCGGCCTCGCCCTCTACGCCGACGTCGCCCGACGCGACCTGTCCTTCGAGGTGGCGGCCGAGCTCGTGAGCAATCGCCACCTCGACGCCGTCTTTCACCACACGCTCCGACGCTGCACGAGCGCCGACACCGGGGACGTCATCGAGGCCGTCATCGGGGCCGCCCACCTCGCGCGGGGTTACGAGGCCGCCGCCGACCTCGCCCGTCGCGTCACCGGGTTCGTCGACCGCTACGGCGACCTCCCCACCCGGGCCGCGTCACACCGGGCCACCGCGACGGTGGGCTCGGTCGCCCTCCGGGCCGTCGCCGCCGACTGGGTCTGCCTCGAACACCCCGACGCCCCTCATCGCGTCCTCTCCGATCGTCGCGACGCCCTCATCCGCCGCGCCCGCCTCGGCGCGCTGGCCCGCCGCACTCGCGGCGTCTCGAGCGCGCCACGAGTGCACCGCGACGCCGCGGCGGTCGTGCGTCTCTATACGCGCGTCGGCGGCGCCTACTGGCGAGAGGGCTGGATCGGGGCGGTGAGGGCCGTCGTCGCGGCCGGCGTCCTCCCCCGCCTCGGGGCGGAGCCCCCCGCGTCGCCGGCTCGCTCGTGAGAGCATGGAGCCCGTGCGACTGACCGTCCCGACCCCCGAGCTCGCGGAGGCGGTGGCCGACGTCCCGGGCCTGGAGACCGCCGTCTGGGACCTCCGGGGACCCGCCCCGTGGAACGAGATCGACGTCGTGGTCATCCCCTACCTCACCGGCCCCCAGGTCCTCCACGCCCTCGAGGGACTCACCGTCGGCCTCGTCCAGGGGCAGTCCATCGGCTACGACGGCGTGGCGCAGCACCTGCCCCCGGGACTCGTCTTCGCCAACGCGGCCTCGGTGCACGAGTCGGCGACGGCCGAGCTCGCGGTGGGGCTCATGATCGCCGCCCAGCGGGGCCTCGACGACTTCGTCCGCGACGCGACGTCCCACCGCTGGCGACGCGAGTGGTATCCGGGACTGGCCGACCGACGAGTCCTGCTCGTCGGCTACGGCGGGGTGGGCCGCGCGATCGCCCAGCGCCTCGAGCCCTTCGAGGTCGAGGTGCGCGCGATCGCCCGGCGCGCTCGGGAGGTCGACGGACGTCCGGTGAGCGGCTGGGGCGACCTCGCCCGCGAACTCGCCCGCGCCGACATCGTCGCGCTGGCCGTCCCCCTCACCCCCGCGACGACCCGCCTCGTCGACGACGACTTCCTCGCCGCGATCCCCGACGCGGGCCTCGTCGTCAACGTGGCCCGCGGCGCCGTCGCCGACACCGATGCCCTGGTTCGAGCGACGCCGCGCCTACGACTCGCACTCGACGTCGTCGACCCCGAGCCGCTACCCCCCGAGCACCCCCTCTGGGAGCGACCCGGCGTGCTGCTGACGCCCCACGTCGGCGGCGCCACCGGTGCGATGGCCCCGCGCATCGCCGCGCTGGTGCGCGAGCAGGTCGCGCGACGAGAGAGCGGAGACGAGCCCCGCAACGTCGTCCTGCGGAGTTGAGTCGTGGACGTCTCGACCCCCACCCGCGCCCGCGCGACCGGTCGATCGACCGGTGGTCGCGGGCGACGTAACCACCGGAGGTTCCCGTGATCGACCCGATCGTCGACGCCGACTGGTTGCGCGAGCACGCCGACGAGGTCGTGCTCGCCGACGTGCGCTGGTACCTCGACGGGCGCGACGGGGCGCGGGCCTTCGACGAGGCCCACCTCCCCGGTGCCGTCTTCGTCGACCTCGAGCGATGGCTCGCCGGTCCCGCGAGCCCCGACGGCGGCCGGCACCCCCTGCCCGATCCGACCGTCTTCGCCGACGGGATGGCTCACTGCGGCATCGACGACGACGCCGTCGTCGTCGCCTACGACGACCAGGGTGGGGTGATCGCCGCCCGCCTGGTCTGGATGCTGCGCGCGACCCGGCACGCGGCCGCCCTCCTCGACGGTGGGCTCGCGGCGTGGACGGGAGCCCTCGCGTCGGGTCCCTCGACGCCGCGTCCGGCCACCTTCACGGCTCGCGCCTGGCCCGTCGACCGCCTCGCCACCATCGACGAGGCGTCCGGGGGTCAGCTCGTCGTGATCGACGCGCGCGACCCGGTGCGCTACCGGGGCGAGCAGGAGCCGATCGATCCGCGCGCCGGACACATCCCCGGCGCCCACAACGTGCCCTGCCGCGAGCACCTCGACGACGTGGGACGCCTGCGCCCCCTCGCCGAGATCCGCGACCGCTTCCGCGCCGTGGGCGTACGCGAGGGAGCCGACGTCATCTCCTACTGCGGCTCGGGGGTGACGGCCTGTCACAACCTGCTGGTGCTCGAGCACGCGGGACTGGGACGGGGACGCCTCTTCCCGGGCTCGTGGTCGCAGTACAGCGCGGACCCGAGCCGACGCGTCGCGACGGGGACGGACGCCGGATGACGACGTCCCCGGGCGAGCCCGCCCCCGAGAAGGAGAGTGACTCGTGACGAGTGCCCTAGTGATCATGGACCTGCAGAACGGCATCCTCGAGCGCTACGGGGATCGCGGTCGAGAGGTGGTCGCGACGGCCGCGACGGCCCTCGACGCCGCCCGCCGCGCCGGTGTCCCGGTCATCTTCGTCCGGGTCGCCTTTCGCGAGGGCGCCCCGGAGATCTCGCCCCGCAACGCGGGCTTCGCCCGACTGGCCGGGTCGATGTCGATGGACGAGAGCGCCCCCGCCACCCGGGTGCACGAGGGCGTGGCGCCGCGCCCCGGCGAGATCGTCGTCACCAAGCGGCGCGTCAGCGCCTTCGCGGGCAGCGACCTCGACGTGGTGCTGCGCTCGCGATCGATCGACCACCTGGTCCTCTGCGGGATCGCCACGAGCGGCGTCGTCCTCTCCACCGTGCGTCGCGCGGCCGACGAGGACTACGCGATCACGGTCCTCGCCGACGCCTGTGCCGACCTCGACGAGGAGGTCCACCGGGTCCTCACCGAGAAGGTCTTCCCCCGTCAGGCGGAGGTGCTCACCACCGCACAGTGGATAGAGCGCCGGGGGGCTCTCGACGCCCCGTGACGCCACGCCCTACACTCCGCTGATGTGAGGCTCCGTCGAGCGATCGGGCGCAGTGGGCCACTGGCCGCCGTCGCCCTCGTGGCGTCCCTGCTCGGTGGCGTCGCGTCGGCCGGGACCACACCCTTCGCGACCCAGCCCTACCTGATGGCGGTCCTCGCGTGCCGGGTTGCCCAGTGCCCGAACCCCGCGACCCACCACGTGTACCTCGTCCAGTCACGCGACGGCCTCCACTGGGCCCCGATCCCCGAGTGGCGCTCCTTCCCGGGCTCGGTCCCCGACCTCGTCCGACGCGGGGGGACCATCTACCTCTACGCGCTCACCCCGGGAGGCCCCGGCGGCGGGCTGACCCTCATCCGAGTCAACGAGGCGAACGGCGTCCCGAGCCCTCCCGTCACCGTGAAGATCAAGGGGCTCCACGGGAACCTCGTGGACCCGTCGATCCTCCTCGACCCGTCCGGACGTCTCATGCTCAGCGGACTCGTCGTGACGGGCGTCGGCTACGACCCGGCGGGCTGTCCGCCGCCCGCGACGTCCTGCCAGAAGGTCGTCGACTCGGCGACCGAGGTGCCCGGCAGCAACGGGGCGGTCTTTCGGCTCGACCCCGGGTCGCGCGTCACCGTCGACATCTCACCCGCCCAGCCCATCGCTTCCGACCCCTCCCTCTTCAGCGCCGGGCGACAGTGGGTGATGGAGGTCTCCGAGGGGCCGAGCGTCGTCGCGTACTCGAGCTCGGCCCTCCGCGGCCCCTACGGGTACGTCGGCCAGCCCAGTCAGAACAGCGGAGGGGTGCCGAGCGGCTACTACGACTCGACGACCCACCAGTACTGGACCTACGTCTCCTTCGGCCCACCGAACGGTCCGAGCGTGATCCGTCGAGCCGTCAGCGCGACCCTCACCGCTCCGATCCCCGATGCCCAGTGGACGACGGTCCTCACGGCCGCCACGCTGGGCCTCGGAACGGGCTGGAGCGTCCAGAGCCCCGGGTTCGCCCTCAACCGGGCGACGCCTCCCAACCCGTAGGCGACGCCACTCGCCGGGTCCGCGCCGGGCACTCGTCAGCCGCTCACGCGGTCTCGCCGGCGCTCGCGCGACGCGAGCGGGAGGAACACCGCGAGGGCGGCGACCTGGGTCACCACGACGAAGACGTGCAGGCCGGTACGGGACGTGTCGTAGAGGGCCCCGATGACCGACCCGCCCACCAGCCAGGCCAGGCCGTAGACGGCGGTGAAGGTGCCGTAGCCGGTCCCGCGCCGGTGACCGGGCACGAGGTCGGTCACGGCCGCGCGCATCGTCGACTCGTGGATCCCGAAGGCGAGTCCCCAGAGCAGGCCCCCGGCCCACACGAGGTCCGCTCGTGACGAGAAGGCGAGGAAGGGCAGGATCGCCGTCAGGACCGGTACTGCGACGAGGCCGCGCAGCCCCACGCGGTCGTAGAGCCACCCCGAGAGGAGGGCCCCGATCGCGTCGACGCCCATGGCCGCGGCGTAGAGGACCGGGATCTGCCAGACGGGCAGGACGTGCGCGACGTCCGCGTGGTAGGCGAGCACGCCGAACGTAGCGAAGCCGAGCATGCTGAGCGCCGTGAACGCGCTGTAGGCCCAGTAGCGGGCGGAGAATCGCCACCAGGGCTCGACCCGTGACGACGCGACGGGCGCCGTCGCGACCGCCGCGTCGTACGCCTCGGGCGTCGGCACCGCGCGACGGAGCCAGGCCAGCGCGACGAGCGAGAGGGCGCCGGGAACGGCCAGGATGGCGAATCCCAGGCGATAGCCCGAGAGGGCCACCATGCCCGCCACGAGGAGCGGACCCAGCATCGCGCCGGACTGGTCGAGGGCCTCGTGGAGCGCGAACGCCCTCCCTCGTCCCACGCTCGAGCTCGCGTGCCCGAGCATGGTGTCACGCGCCGGCGTGCGCACGGCCTTGCCGAAGCGCTCCGCGATCACGCCCGTGATCGCCTGCCACGTCGCCGTCACCGCGCCGAGCAGGGGCACGGCGACGACCGTGATCACGTATCCGGCGATGGAGATCGGCCAGTACTTGCGGGTGCGATCCGAGAGCGGGCCCGTCACGAGCCGGAGCATCAGGGCCACGGCCTCGCCGGCGCCGGTGACCAGACCGACGACGGCGGCGTTCGCCCCGAACGTGGCGAGGTACGGACCGACGATGCTGCGAGCCCCCTCGTAGACGAAGTCGGCCAGCATGCTGACGACGCCGAAGGCCATGACGAAGCCCATCGGGGTCAGTCGATTGGCCGACGGGGCGAGCGGGGGTCTCGCGTCGCTCACGGGCCGATCCTACCGACGACGTCGCGTTCGGCCGTGACCGACACTCGGCACCCCTACCTCAACCGCCACCCGGTCGGACAACGGGGGTGACGCCCGCGCACGCGACGCAGGGCGCGCCCACGGACGCAGGTGAGGGTGATGATCCGCGCGGGACGGGGCGCCGCGGCGCCGCCCGTGACGGAGACCGCCGACGGCGTGGAGGCGATGCCGTTCACGACTACCTGGAGCGTCGACGGGCCGTCGGGCGCGCTCGCGGGCAGGACGAACGTCGTCGACCCAGGCGTCCCCGGACCCACGGACAGGCCCGTCGAGCCCGACGTGCGCGCGTAGGTGACGCGTCCGCTCACCCGGTTCGTCACTCGAACGAGGGGGTAGTTCGACTGCGGGTTGTAGTCGTCACCGAAGGACGCCCCCTCGTCAAGACCGCCGAACTGGGTGCCCTGGATCGAGTACGAGCGACCGACCACCACGGTCGAAGGCGTTGACGACACCGTCGGGGCCCACGAGGGGTCGGGTGCACCCGACGGCGTGAACACCTCCATCGGGGTCGCTCCCGCCCGCTCGTTCACGAGCACCTGACCATTCGGGAGATCGAGGGCGTTGCAGAAGTTGCTCCGCTCGCTCGACGACGACAGTGCGGCGTCGTCGGATATCTGGGAGATGGCCGAGCCGTTGTAGACGAACCAGTGCGTCCCGACCTGCATGTCGGGACTGGCGTCGAAGAGCACGTTGCCGTTCGGGAGAACGGCCGAGCACGCGTCGGTGGCGGTGAGTTGTTGGCCGCCGACCGAAGGCATGGTCGGCCCCGCCGACCACGTTCCGGTCGCCGTGTCGTACAGGGCGGTCGCGGACGTGGCCCCTTCGGCGAAGACGACGCCGTCGGGCATGAGCGCGGCCGGGCCGACCTCCCCCGAGCTGTCGAGCGCGCTCGGCGTGTCGCCCGCCGAACTCCAGGTCCCGGTCTGCGGGTCGTAGGTCTCCGTGCTGCGCACCCCGCCGGGCGTCCCCGACGTCACACCGGTGTTGACGTCGAGCACGTCGCCGTTGGGCAGGAGGGTGAAGCCCTCTTCGGGGTACGGGTCGCCCTTGCCCGCCCCCGTCGTCGTCCACGTCAGTGACGACGCGTCGAGGAGGGCGGCGCAGGTACTGGCGTCCGTACCGGAACTCCCCATGAAGAAGGTGCCGCTCGCGAGTACGACCGACGGGGCGTCGCCAATGGTGGACCAGCAACCCGATCCGCCCGACGGCGGAGCGAGGGGGGCCCAGACGCCCGTCGCGGGGTCGTAGACGGCGCCGTCATGAGTCGCCACGAAGGTACCCGTGCCGTTGAACTCGCCACCCTCGATGACCACCCGTCCGTCGGGCATGACTCCCGACGCGAAGTACTCGGGGGCGTAACCGGAGGGCAGGCTGCCGGTCGGCGACCAGGTCCCGTCTTGGTACCCCCCCTTCGCGTCGGGAGAGTACAGCCACCACTGGGCGCCGCCGCCGTTGTTCGCACCCTGATCCTGGACCAGGACCCGACCATTCGTGAGGAGGAACATCGCTCCCGGCGAGCCCGACATGAAGGTCGGCTCGTGCGCGATGAGGGCCCACGGCGACGTCGCGGCCTGCGCTCGAAACGAGGGGAGCATGGCCGCCACCGCCAGCGCGACCGCACCAAGGAGTCGCACGCGCAACGTACCCCTCCCCCGTCCGCGTCGAGTCGACCGGCTCATTGTAACGAGGGCGGATTCGCCCGCAGGGGACGTACGGCCCGAGACCGGTGGCGACGGCCGCTACCCATCTCCCGCGCGCTCGCCATCCCCCCTCGACGCCGTCGTCGCGCCCGCGAGTAGACGATGAGGAGGGCCGAGCCCATCCCGAGCCAGTTCGGTGAGGGTCGACTCAGTCGGGTGGCGTGATAGACCCGGGCAAGCACGTTGTGCGTGACGCCGAGGAAGCAGTGAGTGGAAAGAGGGAGATCATGAATCGTCGAATGTGGTCGGTTGCCCGTCGCGCGAGCACGGTGATCGTGATGTCGATGGGGCTCGTCACGGCGTCGGCCAGTGCCTCGAGCGCGCCCGCTGCTCGACACCTCCCGAGCGTCGCGCTCGTCACGCCGGGTAGCGACTACTTGGCACTCGGTGACTCGGTCTCCTTCGGCTATCGCGAATCGACGACGGTGCCCGCCCCCGACTACAGCTCGGCCGCCAACTTCGTGGGCTTCCCCGAAGACGTGGCCGCCGCTCTCGGTCTGCACGTGACGAACGCCTCGTGCCCGGGTGAGACCTCGTCGAGCTTCCTCAGTGTCAGCGCACAGAGCAACGGCTGCGAGAATCACCTGAGCACGACGGGAACGCTCGCGGCGGGGGGGTACCGATCGCTCTACCCGCTGCACGTGTCGTACACGGGCAGCCAGATGGCCTACGCCCTGCAGTACTTGAAGACGCACCCGCGAACCAGCTTGATCACGCTGATGATCGGTGCCAATGATGGATTCATCTGCCAAGAGACCACCACGGACCAGTGCGCCGCCCCGACGGAGTTGGCGCCCGTGCTCGCAACGGTCAAGAAGAACGTGACCACCATACTGCACGCACTGCGTGTCACCGCCCACTTCAAGGGTCAGATCGTTCTCGTCAACTACTACTCGACGGACTACTCCAACGCGTTGGCATCGGCGGGCAGCCAAGCGATCAATCAGGCCCTGGACCAGGGCGGCGCGGGATACAACGTGGAGATCGCCGACGGCTACAACGCGTTCAGCCAGGCGGCCCAGTACTCCGCGGGTAACTCGTGCAACGCCGGTCTCCTCACTCAGCTCTACACGGGCAGCACCATGACGGGTTGCGGGGTCCACCCGAGCGTGGGTGGACAGGCGATTCTCGCCCAGACGGTGGAGTCCGTGGTGCACAAGTAACGTCGCACGGCCGTGACGATGGTGAGGGGCCCCGCAGAGTTGCCTCATTTCGAGCACCGCGAGGGCAGGCCCTCGGACTCTTGACGAGCACCGTTCGTGGGACACGAGTGGGACACACCTGGCGATCCGTACTCAGGCACGGTGAGCCACCAAGAGCCAACCGGAATACGGCCGCAATCAGGTCCACTGTCCTGATTGCGATGGTGCCCCCGGTAGGACTCGAACCTACGCTCACGGTTTAGGAAACCGATGCTCTATCCCCTGAGCTACGGGGGCGGGACTTCCGCGTGAAGCTCCGCGAAGAGTTCCGCGCGAAAGACAGTCTCAGCCTAGGCGGAGACGCGCAATCGACAGAGTTACGGGCGTAACAGGAAAGAAAGATAGATTTTATTTTTACTTTGTTATAGTAGTTGGGTGGAGACTGCGCAGAGAATCGCTCAGCTTGAGGCTCTTCGGTCAAGGCAACGGGCAGAAGTCGCACTCGCGGCGGCCGCACTTCGAGGTACTGAGGCCGAACTAGAGAGCCTCCGTGCTGGCTTGTCGAAAGTGAGTGATCTCAATGAGTTACCCCGCACTGATGCGATTCTCGCTGTACTTCGAACAACTCCAGGAACCCTCACCCCATCGGAGATCACCACTCGATTGAGCGCTGAAGGCAGGAACGACAGCAGAGAAGCCGTGACCGCCACACTCGACTACCTCCTCAAGCAGGGACTCGTCCTCAGGCCCTCACGCGGGAGGTACCTGGCGGCCTGAGGGGCTCGCAGAACCGAATCTCACATGACTGTCGGGATTTTCATCCCAGTGAAGTCACTCCGTCCGCTTGGGCGCCAGAGTCGGCCGCGAACGGATGCGCCGAACCTCGTCAGCAGCTGGCTGGAAACCTGGTGTCCGCGTACACCCTGACGTGTCGCTTCAGGTACACCTGAACGTGTCGCTCGACGTCTAGTTACTCGATGGGCGAGGTGCCATCCTCTCGGTGTCAGGACCAACTGCCACCGAGAGGATGACTCGCCCATGATCTCAGAGGAGAGATGGATGGATGTTCGACGCTTCGGGCGCCTGAGGGCGTCCGGGATGAGCTGGGCCGAGATCGGCCGCGAGACAGGGTGCGACTGGCGCACCGTGAGGAAGTATCTGGAGCCCGAGGCGCCCACGGGTCCACCACGGCGGGTGGGAAGGACGCACCCGGAGAAGGTGATCGCGCCCTATACGGGACTCATCGACGCCTGGCTGGTGAAGGAGCCGCGCCCGCGCGGCACGGTGATCCACCAGCGCCTGGTCGCCGAGCACGGCTTTGCCCATAGCTACCAGCGCGTGAAGATGTATCTGGCCGAGGCCCGGGGCCGACTGAATCCCGTGGCCCCGGAGCTGCACCGGCGCTTCGAGGTCCTGCCCGGCGCCCAGGCCCAGGTCGACTGGGGCGACGAGGGGGTGATTGAGACCCCCACGGGGCCGCTGCACGTCTACAGCTTCCACATGACGCTCTCGTTCAGCCGCGACCCGTTCTGCCTGTTCACGACGTCTCAGGACCTCACGAGCTTCTGGGAGACCCACGTGGCCGCCTTTCGGCACTTCGGCGGCGTGCCGGCAAGCATCCTCTACGACCGCACCAAGACCGTGGTGAGGCGCCACGTGGGCCGCGGTGAGGAGGTGCCGCTGCATCGCGAGGCGATCGCCATGGCCAGCCACTACGGCTTTGCCATCCACGTGGCCGCCCCCTATCGGCCCCAGGCCAAGGGCCGCGTCGAGCGTCAGGTGGACGTCGTGCGCCACGGGGTGCTGATGGGCCGGGACTTTGACTCGCCCGAATCGATGCAGCTCGCCTACGACGCCTGGCTCCCGTGGCGCCGGGCCCAAGCGCATCGCACCCACGGTGAGGTGATCGCGCTGCGGGCCGAGGCCGACCGCGCGGGTCTACTTCCCCTGCCACTGAGCGACGATCACGTCACCGAGCGCCACCTGCGCAGCGTCGCTAAGGACTGCCTGGTCAGCTTCGAGGCCTCGCTCTACAGCGTGCCCTGGAGGAGCGATCGTCGCCCCATGCGCGTCGAGCTGCGGGTGAGGGCGGGCGAGGTTCAGATCTTCAGTCTCACCGGCGAGCTGCTCGCGGCCCACGCGCGCGCGAGCACCCGGGGCACCTGGGTCGTCGAGGAGGCCCACTGGGAGGGCCTGCCCGACGGGCGCTCGAGCGCCTCGCTGGTCCACGAGCTCGCGGCTCCGCTGAGGCCCGAGGCCGAGTTCCTCGGGGCCCGCTCACTGGCCGCGGCGGTCAGCGTCGCCGCGCGGCCCCTCAGTGACTACGAGGCCCTGGCGGTGGCGATATGAGCGAGCTGACCAGTGACCGCGTGCGCGAGGCAGCCGCCCGGCTGCACCTGGGGAACCTGGAGGTGAGCCTGACGAGCCTGCTCGAGCGGGCCGAGGCCAGCGAACTCGGATACCTCGAGTTCCTCGACCTCGTGCTCGACGAGGAGAGCGGGGTCAGGAACTCCAAGCGCTTCGTCAACGCCCTCAAGCTCTCGGGACTGCCCCATCACCGAAGCCTCGACGAGTTCGACTTCGCCTTCCAGCCCGACCTGGACAAGCGCAAGGTGCGTGACCTCGCGAGTCTGGAGTTCGTGCGCGAGAAGTCCAACGTCGCCCTGCTCGGCCCGCCGGGAGTGGGCAAGACCATGCTCGGCGTGGGCCTCGCAGTCGCGGCCTGCCAGGCGGGCTTCTCGATCTACTTCACGAGCCTCGATGATCTGGTGCGCAACCTGCGCGAGGCTGATGCGACGGGGCGCTTTGCCAAGAAGCTCCAGACCTACCTGAAGCCGTCCCTACTCGTCATCGACGAGGTCGGCTACCTGCCGCTCTCACGCGCGGACGCCAACATGGTCTTTCAGCTCGTCTCGCGCCGCTACGAGAAGGGCTCGATCGTCGTGACCTCGAACAAGTCCTTCGCCGAGTGGGGCCAGGTCTTCGGCGACGACGTGCTGGCCACGGCCATCCTCGACCGGCTCCTGCACCACTGCGAGGTGATCTCCATCAACGGCCCGAGCTACCGGCTGAAGGACCGACTCGGAGTGAAGGGGGGGGTGAGCCCAGGACCTGATAAGAAGTTCCCGTCGACCGACACGTTGACGTGTACTTTGAACGACACGTTGGGATGTACTCCGACACCTGGCGACAATCCCGTTCGCGGCAGGCAATTGACTGGCGGGTGTCATTGACCGAAGTCAGCGTTTCATCAATGCCCCCGATGACTCGCACGCAGTCAGTCTCGACCTTGACTAGCGCGAAGTACGGCACCCAGCCAGTCAGTTTGGCCGCCCCGATCTCCACCTGCATTCCCTAAGCCACTTCTCGGCGAGCGGCTCCTCAACCCGGGCGACTCGGCACCCGACGCCGCGGCCTTGACTCGAGTTCTCAATCTCGCGCCAGATGGTGAGACGGGAGAATGAACCTGAAGGCAGTGGGCGTAAGAGCGTTCTTCGCTGGAAGCCAGTCCCAGTAGTCTCGTTCTCGCCCGTCGACCCCAATGAACTCGCCTGCACGATCTTCCAATTGGATCTGGTCGACCACGTAGAGAAGCGATCGAATGTGCTCGCCCGCCTCCCTAGCGAAATCCACTTCGGACGACTGAAGGTCTACCGCGACTCGATCATTCACACTCCCCTTGACCTCGCAACCAACCTGCTCAGACTCCCTTGATGCAAGGAGGTCATATCCAAGGGAGGCCTGGTTGCTCACGTCTTGCACTGTGTAACCACGACCCACTAGGTATCTGCTCGCACACTCGATGGCGTAGTTCTCCGCTGCCAACTTCTTCCGGACGTCTAGCTGACGCCCAGTTACCGACTTTCGACCACCAGCGGGAGGGGGTGATGGAACCGAGTCCTTCGTCTTGAGGTGGCCGGGAGGAATCCGGACCCGCGCCTGCAAGTCTCGTGCTGGCTCAAGCTTCGGGAACAAGTCGAAGACCGCCCTTGGCAGTTTCGTCAGATAGGCGCCCTCGGACGGACGGATGGGTTCCGAAGAGCGCAGTTGGAACGGGAAGTAGATAGATGCCCCGTCCTCCCTGCGCCCAATTTGTCCCCGGATGCGCCTGATCTCCCCGTCCCTCTCCTGGATCTCAGCCAGTGATAACGGCTCGTCGAAGAACGTGAAGTGGCTCAGTGCAATCGCATATGCAGGCCTTTCGGGCGACAACTCGCGATCCGGCCACCGGATCACCGACTCGTACGGAACTCCCTCAGCAATCGAATACGCGACAACACTTTTGCGAGGCTTGTAGTAGTGCAGGACGAGGTCGCCCGGCCGTACGAATGCCACGAGCTTCTGACCGGCATTCTTAGACACTGGGGCGAGGAGATTCGCACCTAAATCTTGGCGATCCGTCGCCTCGAACCAGATGTTCTCACTGGGATCCTGACGCCACCACGTATTTGTGTGCTCTGGGAACGTCACCATTGGCGGATGATATGCGAGCCATCGTCAGCTGACCCATCTTTCCCAAGCCGCTTTTCTTCAGCGCCCGCCGCTCCAGGAAGATTTTCCGGCTTCGTCCTCATGAATCGGCGAACGCAGTTCTCAAAACGCTTACGCTTATCGTGCTCGTCGAGTGCCGAGACGAGTGGTCGTTCCAGGATGTCGCAGAAGCTGGTCCCTGAGTCCCCTTGTTTCTCGTTGATGTGGTCACTCTCCTTACGTCAACTTCACTGTGGTCACCTAGACGGGCTGGGAAGTCGCTCTTCTCGACTGAAGCCCATTCAACTGAAGAGTCTGAGCGCGGTGATCAGCTTTGCCGGGACTCACTCACTACTGCGAGGATCTGATCGCCGTAGCGATCCGCCTTCACTGGCCCAATACCACTGATCGCGAGGAGTTGGTCCATGGTGCGGGGAAGTGCTCGACAGATGTCCTCCAGCGTGCGGTCGTGAAAGACCACGTATGCCGGGACTTCATCCGCCTTCGCCTGCTCGAGACGCCATGCCTTGAGAGCCTCGAAGAGCCCGACATTGACCTCACCGACTGACTCCGTCCGGTGAATTCTTCCCGCAAGTGGCGCTACGAGGGTCGTCTTCTCACCGTCGACCGTGAACGTCCAGCCGAAAGGCAACTTGGTCTGCTGTGAGTCACCAGTCGTGACCACGACGCCGTCGGCTTCGACGCCACGAACCGTGAAATCGTAACCACCCCATTTGAACCTCATGCCCACGTGCGCCGGCACCGGATTCGGACCGTTCGAGTCTTGTGCGCCCCGTGACCGAGCGGTGGTGACCTGAGAATCGCGAGGAGGTGAGCGGCGCGACGCACCGAGCGGACTCGACGATCGCTCGTCCTTCCGAGAGGTTGTCTCACGCGTGGCCTTCTGGGGAGCGGTGTAGGGCTGACGCAACTCATCGAGGAAGATCGACGGCGCTCCGCGGTCGGCGGTGATGAGAAGCGAGGTCCGGCAACGGGTGATCGCGACGTGGAACACGCGACGCTCCTCGTCGAAGTCAGTGCTCAGTCGATGCGGGAAGATGTCGGCGCTCGCGTCGTAGACGACGACGTGGGGCCACTCGAGCCCCTTGACGCGGTGCACGGTGGCCAAGGTGACGCCGCGCTCGTCAGACGGAGCGGCCAGCATCCGCTTCAGCCACCCGTCGAAGGTCCTCGGGTCTTCATGGAGATGCCCGAGCGCTACGAGGCTGCGAAGACCGTCAGATACGGACGAGCTGTTGCGCCCCTGATGCGAGGCGTCCAGCGTTGACAACGCCTGGTCGAGCCCGATGACCCGGCGGATGTACTCGACCAGGGTCGGCGTCGTCGCTTTCGCCGCGAACGCGATGGCTCGGCGAAGATCTCCGACGAAGCCCTGTATCTTCTGCGAGTCCTTCGTGTCCAGTCGCTCGGCCAATCGCTTGAGACCCTCGAGCGAGTGCTGCTCACCCATCCAGTCACGGACCTTGGGCGAGATCCCCCGACCCGGGCGGCGCGCAGCGAGTTCGATATCGGAACCCGACATGCGACCGGGATCGACTGCCAAGCGCAGCCAGGCGAGGGCCGACGCCACGGCCGAGTTGCGTATGAAGTTCCCGTCGTCTCGCACGTTGACCGGGACGTCCCCAGCGAGCAGGGCGACTTGCACCGGCACCAGATTCGCGTTCACGCGCGAGAGGATCGCGATGCTCTCAGGCGCTGAGCCTTCGGACATCAGACCGCGAACGTGCTCGAGAACGGTCTCGACTTGGTCGTCGACCCTGGCAACGACGAACGACTTTGGATCACGCGCGTTCGACGGTCCGGGGCGGATCTGCTTGGGGACGCGAACGGAGTTGCGAGTCAGGAGGTTGGCGGCGGCGGCCACCACGGGGGCTGGGCAGCGGTAGTTCACTTCGAGGGCGTGATGGACCACCTCGGGGACGTGATCCTCGAACTGCACCAGCCACTCCGGCGTGGCGCCCGAATAGCCGTAGATCGTCTGGTCGTCGTCGCCGACACCGAAGATGGCGAGTTGCGGTCCGGCCAGCAGACGTAGGAGGAGCATGTGTGCGGGCGTCAAGTCCTGGAACTCGTCGACGAGGAGGACCTCGCCTCGCCTCTCGGCGCTCCGTCGGACCTCGGAATTCCGAAGAAGTAGCTCGATGGCGAGATAGATCTGCTCGTCGAAGTCGACGAGGCGATTGTCGGCGAGGTGCTGGCGGTAGCGCCGGAAGACGTCAGCGAAGCCCTCGACGTCGCCGCCGAAGGCGCGCTCCACCTCTTCGGGCGACTGAAGGCCCAGACGGACCTGGCTCAAGGCGTCGATCCAGGCTGCGGCTGGATCGGTATTTGCCACGCGAGGGAACTTTACGAACTGGTCGATGATGGATCGCACGTCGCGCTCGTTGATTGTGCGTACAGATGCTTCGCGACCTTCGAAGCCGTTCGTGCCGTTGAGGATCGAGAGGGCCAGGGCGTTCAGCGTCTGGATACGCAGGGCTGGGAGATCACGGGTTCGATCACGCATCTCCTCTTGGGCCCGCTTGTTGAAGGCCACGAGTGTCACGGCATCGGCGGGCACGCCCGTCGCGAGGATGTGGCGGGCTCGCTCCACCAGAACCCTGGTCTTGCCCGAGCCCGCCGGCGCGATGATTCGCGCCCGTGCCGAGGGATCGTTCACTGCGGCCAGCTGGTCCGGCGCGAGAGCGGCGGACGTCGGCTGGTCAGAGAGTGGAGTGAGGAGACCCCGAGTCAACGAGACGCGCGGCACGACGGCCACGTCGTCTATGCGTGCGTCAGTCGGCGACCACAGGTGAAGCGGGCCCCCGTCGCACCACGCGTAACGCCCGTCCGGAAGCCTGACGTCCGATCGTCCTGAGTCATCAGGGACGGCGCCCGCAGAGAGGGCCATCGCTGCCAAGGGCCAAACGGGGTTCTCCGGATTTCGAGCGTCGATCGAGTTCGCCCGAGCGAGGCGCCAGATCGCCTCGGTGATGAAGTCGAAGGTCACGTCGAGATCCCAGATCTGACCGCCTTCGACGCCCCAGCCGGGTGCGGGAAATGACGGACTGACCTCGTAGACGACACGAGAGCGAGTAAGGAACGCGCGACGAACACGTTGCAGCGTCTGACCGTCCGCCAGTGTGCGCTCGTTCAACGAGAGGCGCGGAGCGCTCGCCCACGGTGTGGGCGCGGCGGTGCCCTGCGTGAGGAGGAGTGACCGACCGAGCGCCTCGGGCCCAGCGAGGACCGTCCAACCGGCTGCGCCTCGCAACGGTGAAGGTCGGGACATCGCACCATTTTGGCCTACTGCCATGACACGGGACCTTCGTCGCGAGACGATGCGCTTCCTCTGACCAGGACTGGCGACCGAGCAGCACTCAGTCAGCTAAATGGCGGCGATTGCGCAGAGAGCATGTCGCCCCACCGTGCCCTTCCAGCGCTCGATGTCGAGTGCCGAAAGGAACAAGAAACGTGGATCGCAACCCCATCTCCGACCTCGAGGCCGTGGCCGCCATGCCCGGTCTCGAGGAACTCGCCGGAGTGCTCATCCGCCACCTGCCCTCGAATCGCCTCGCAGAACGCGAAGGGGTGGCAATCGTCATCTTCCTCGCGGGTCGGTGGGCCTTCGGTTCGGCGAACGCGCTGGACTCGGCCCTGCGCTCGACCGCGCTCTGGGAGATGGTGCGCCAGTCGGCCGCGCGGGTGAGTCGTGAACTGCCCAAGAAGCCTCCGACCTACGACCAGCTCCAGAAGTTGCGCCGCGAGCTCGACGACGCAGCGTGGGAAGCGCTCTCGATCACCTTCACGGATCTTGCGGTCGAGCTGGCGAAGTCCGCCGGGCTGCTGGACGGATCAGTCTCGCCCCGCTGGGACCGACCCGCACCCGGCTCGGTCATCTACGGCGAGGCGCTCGGTCTTCGCTCCGATGTCCGACGTGACCGTCGACGAGGACGGCCAGGTCAAGGGCTCTCGGGCGATCACGAATCCTCGTTTCGGGCCTCACTTCAAGGGCAAGAAGGGCAACGAGACCTTGGTGGGGGTTCCCATCTCCCTCGTCGGGGTGCACGGGCGTCGGCGCTGGCAGCGGGTGATCCTCGGCGTGGACCTCTTCCTCGACCGCAACGAGATCGGCTCGGCGATGCGTCTGCTCACGCGAGTGATCTCACGAGCCGAGGGGGGTGTCACCCACGTCGTCTACGACCGGCTGATGCAGGGCACTCACGTCCGCGACCTCCTCACCCGAGGCGTCGTTCCCGTGGTCGAGATGTCCGAGGCGGCCGCGAACACTCCCCACGTCCTCTTGCCCAGCGAGTTGCAGCGCGTGGGGTATCGCTCGGAGGGTCAGCGCGAGAAGCGAAAGGGCAAAGGCGCTCGACGCCGTTCGGGGGACAAGGTCGCGCCGAAGGAGCGCCTCGCGGTCCGCTTCCTTCGCACCGAGACCCATGACGTCGGCACTGTTCCGTGCCACCACGAGCTCTGGGCTCTCGACGGCGCCGTGGTCTCGGTCCCACCGGGCACGGAGGTCACCCTCGAGGCCGCCTACGTGGAATGCGTCGACCTACGATTCGAGCCGGCCGATAACGATCTGCGCGCTGTCGGAACCTTGCGTGTGCCGTGTCGGACCGGAGCGTTCCTCGCCGAGCTGGACTACGCGGACACGCGCCCTGGACGCGGGCGCGGGAAGAGCCTGACCCTCGCCGACTGGGTTCGTCCCCTGCCGGAAGCGTGCTTCCAGATCGAGGGTCTGCCCGGGCTGCGCAGCGACGTCGAGTCTTCCTTCTCCTGGCTCAAGAGTCTCCTTCCCCGGAACCGGGCCGGGAGTCTCGAACCTCAGAATTTCTACCTCGACATCATCGGCGCTGGTCTCCTGTGCAACGCCATCGCCTGGGGCGTCCACGTCGCCCGTCACACCCGGTGCGCCCAGCACGAGGCCCGTCTGGATCGCCGCGGGCGCCGGCGCAAGTCGGTGATCGCCACGGTCTCCTAAGTGGTGGCGATTGCGCGAGCGTGGGTCAGCCCGACCGTCACGGGCATGACGAACACAACGACCACATCAACCACTGGCCCGAACGACCCGACCTCGCGCTGGCAGAGCTGGCACGACACGGGGCTACCCACGAATCTCGGCCAGCGCCTGCACGCTGTCGGGACCTACAGCGATGCAGCCATCAAGAAGGTGGAGGTGCTCGCCGAGGAACTCGATAACACGCTCGAGCGCTTCTCCCCCACCGGGGCGATCGACCGCTTTCTCGCTGCTCCCACCGAGTGGGAGGAGCGCATTGATCGCTGGGCGACGCTCGGGGTTCTGGAGCGCCTCAGTCAGATTCCCGGCTCGCGCCCGGCTCGGCCCGCCTGGTCGTCACCGACCGTGCTGCGGCGTCGACCGCTGAGCGAGGTCGAGATCGGACTGGTGCGCCACAGCGCACTGGGAAGCATTGCAGCGACATCGAGCGTGGGATCCCTCGACGCGGGACTGGTGAGCGGCGAACTCGCCAAGCTCACCTCGTCGTTGGTGGCCTTCGACGGGAGCGCCCAGGCGAGTGGGATCCGCGCACCGGGCACGCAGCGCGAGTCTTCCTACGGCTACCCCATGGCTGGGGCGCGCGTCCTCGAGGTCCCACCCTGGGCGCGGGCGTCGCTCACGAGACTCTGTGCCGAGACCGATCCTGAGGCTCCCCTCCTCTACGGCGGGCGGTCCCGTGACGCCGGCAAGATCCAGTCGAGCATCCTCATGGTCGTGCGAAAGGTCTTGATCAGGGCGGGTCTCGGCAATGACGAGTCCGTGACGCCCCTGTCCATCCGCAACACGTCGGCCCGGCGCGTCTATGACGCGCACGGCCTCGAGGCCGCAGCCCACTTCCTAGGGCATCACGACCTCATGAGCGTGGCCCGAGAGATCGGGATCCGCGAGCACCTCCCGGCACGTCGGCGGTGAGTGCGCCAGGTCCACCCTCCGGCACGGTGGCGTCATGCCAGGTGCCGAAGGATCCAGTGAGTGGAGACGAGCTCGAGGAGGCGGCCTCGACGCAGAGCTGAGCGTCGTGCTCGAGCTCTGGGCGAGCCAGGTGAGGACGTCCGCGACCGCCGCACGCCTGTCAGGGCTCATCCGGCGATTCGGCGCACGCCTCTCGAGCCAGGGGGTAGCAACCTTGCTGCAAGTGAGCCTCGAGGACTGCGAGGGCTTCGTCTGGGCGAGAACGCACCGGGGTGCCCCGCCGTCGCTCGCCACCGTGCATCTGCGCCGAACGGCCCTCACGGGGCTGTTCGCGACCCTGCGAGAGGTAGAGCCGAGCGCCGACGACCCGACGCGTGATCTCCTCCTTCCCCCTAGGACGACACGCCAGGTGCGCCGACTCGATGACGGGGAGATGACCAGAGTGCGTGTGGCGGCTCTCGGACGAGCTCGCTCGTCTGATCGGGCCGTCCTCGCGGTCGCCCTGGCCGAGGCGACAGCGACCTCGGGAGAGATCCCCCAGATCCGCTGGCGTGACATCGAGGTCGCACGCGGCGTGGTCCGGCTCCCGGGGGCGAGCCCGATCCGCGCTCGTGAGGGACGCCTCAGCCCGTGGGGACAGCGCGCATTCGCCCGCATCTATCGGGCCCAAGGGCCCTCTCCCGACACCTTCGTCGTCTCACGCCGCGGTGGCTACGCCGATTCCCACACCGCTCAGGCGGCCGTCGCGAACCTCTTGAGCAAGGTCATGACGGCGGCGGGGGTGGACGGACCCGTCGTCCGGCCAAGCTCGATCCGCCTCTGGGGAGCCCACCAGGTGCTCCTCACCTCAGGAATCGAAGCGGCCACCCTCGCCCTCGGCGTCGCCAGCCTCGACACCGCGCGCGACGCCCTCTCCATGGAGGAGCGCTCGTGACAAGGTATCGCCCGCCGGCCGTCGCCGAGCAGCTCGAAGCCCTCTTCGCCTGTCCCCTGATCCACGACCTCGCGGCCGAACTCAGCGACCTCACCCGGCGTACGCGGCGTCACCCACTCGCGATGCACCTCGCCTACGGCGCGATGGCGCGCGTCTACCGCTCGTCCAACCGTCTGGACGCCGAGCTTCTGAGTGGCGACACCTGGGCGCACGTCGTCGAGCTCTACAACAAGGGCGCGGCCCGACATCCCCTCGGCGTCGAGATGGATCCGAACGCGCCCGTCCTCCTCGCCGACACCTACCGCCACGTGCGCGAGCACCTGACGAGTGAGGAGAACCTGGAAGTCCTCCAGGTCGCCTTCACCACCCACTCGGTGGCACTGGCCCGAGGAACCGGCCTGCTCCTTCCCACCGGGGGGTCACGCACTCGCCCGCACCCGAGTCGCACCATCTACGGCGACGGCACCGTCGTGCGTCCCCTCTACAACCGTGCCGATCATGGTCGTCAGGACCCCGATGCCGAGGAGCACACCCGCCACGACGGCCAGATTTACGGCAACAATCTGGTCGCCATCGCGGTGCGCGGTCCCCTCGCCCAGCAGCGTGTCGTCCTCGCGGTCGGCCGGGTCCAGGAGCGTGGACACGAGGCCGACGAGGCGATCCGTCTCATCCGCCAGGTTCACGCGGTGGCCGGCGACGCCATCCAGGCCGTCGTCTACGACGGGGCCTTCCGCGGCGTTCACCACGAGACCCTGATGAGCGAGCTCGGCCTCATCGTCGTGAACAAGGTCCACGCGGGTCGACGCGTGGGAGACGAGCGAGTCCACCGCCAGGTGCCGCTCGGAGAGTGGAGCCATGTGGTGGGACGGCGCACGTGCACGCACACCCTCGTCGCCCAGAATGGCTCGATCCACGAAGTCAGCTTCGACGACGGCGGCGGGCTAGTGCTATCTGAGCCACTCGTACGAAAACAGGTGCGTCGGTATGAGAGAGGCAAGGAGGGTTGGCGCTTCACATTGGGTATCACCATCACCTGTCCACGGGACCCATTCGTAGGATGGATCAGCCCTCACCCGCAGCCCGGAGAGCGAGGGTACGGCCGACCAGATCAACTGCGGCTCCTCCCCGAGTCGGACAAGCACTTCCCCGTGCTCTACGGGATCCGAAACGATAGCGAGTCGATCAACGCGGGCTACAAGAGGACGCTGATCGCCGATAGGGCCTCGGGTAAGGGCTGGCGGCGGCAAGTACTCGACTTAATGTCATGGGGCCTGCTTTCCAATTCGCTGGCCGCGTATTCCGCCGACACATCGACAACGTCATTTGGGAGTGCCGCAGATTTACCACCCGTGTGAAGAATCACGCGAACTCCCGCCAGCAGCTCCGACAGTTTGATCTACCCCAGGTTCCTTTTCAATCTGTCGCCTCGATTCACTCGCGAACCACTTATCTCATCTGATCAGGTATAATGGGGCCAATTCCGTTGGTGTCACAATGCCCCTATAGAGTTCCGTTCATGTCACTCACATCCACAACTAAGGGTGATTCACAAGAGGTCACCGCGCTTGAAGTCGAAGACCGAGGCGACATTACAGATGAACGTCGCGTCTCACCAGGTCCTGGGGTCGACAAGGACATAAAGGATGCGAGTGTTTCTGCCGCACCCGCAACTCGAAATGCGACGACTACAAAGAAGACCGCTCCCCCTAAGGCAGTTGGCGCAAGAGATGGCGCCACGCGCCGAACTCGTAGGACCACACTTTTCCCAGCGGCAACATTTGAAGACGCACTTGAGTTGGCCTCTGCGATCTTCAAGAATGGGTCTGGTCAGCCAGTTCGGCGAATCACACTGTTCGACACGATGGGCAAAAGTCCGGACAGCGGGGCCTCAAGGCAATTGATCACCAATAGCGCCAAATATGGACTGACGACGGGGAGCTATTCTGCTGAGCAATTGGCTCTCACGCCAGAAGGGTTGACTGCCGTTGCAGATGATGTTTCGCCAGCCGCCCAGCTTCGGGCAAGGTTCAGGCTCGCTATTGAGAGCAACCCGATCTTCAAGAATCTTTACGAGACATACCTCGGCAACCGGCTCCCAGTTCAGGCCGTTCTTGCCGACAAAGCGCGAGAATTGGGTGTGCCTGCCGACGACGTAGCCGAGTGCATCGACACATTCACGGTCAACACGAAGTTCCTAGGCGTCCTTCGATCGATTAGTGGTGCCGAGCGATTCGTGAGCATCGACACGGTTGTTGATGATTTCCTTCCAGGACCTCGAGGTCAACAGGGACAAACAACCGCGTCAGTAGAAGCACAATCACATTCCACTTCGCCAGTTGGTTCAGAGTCACGACGGGCCAATATGGATACAGTCTGCTTCTACATCACACCAATCGTAGAAGAAGGAAGTGATCAACGAAAGCATTCCGATCTTTTCATGGGCGCACTGATCGAGCCTGCCCTAGCCGAATTCGGTCTCAATCTTGTCCGTGCGGACAAGATTGGCGAAGCAGGCATGATTACTGGTCAAGTTATCGAGCACATCGTAGCCAGTAAACTTGTTATTGTTGATCTTTCGTATCACAATCCAAATGTCTTCTATGAACTTGCATTGAGACACGCAGTAAGAAAGCCGATTGTCCAGATCAGTAGGCTAGCCGACAAACTCCCTTTCGACATAAGTCAAGTTCGAACGGTCGTCGTCGACACGACAGATATCTATTCGTTTGTGCCGCAGCTGGAGTCCCTGAAAGCACAAATCGCCGCCCAAATTCGCAAGACGCTGGACGAGGCGTCTGATGTCGAAAATCCACTAAGCGTCTTCGCGCCCCACTTCTGGGACAGCCTCAAGTCTTGAACTGGAACTAGCGGGGAGTCTGAGCTACTCCAAGAGTCCTGGAGCAGATCCCTACAAAAGCTTCACGTTTAGGTTGGCAGCGACTGCGTCGACGACAGCGGTGACCTCGTGCAGGAAGTTGTTCTGATCCGGCGAAGGCGTCACGGTCGGTACCGGTGCGGCACGGTCATACACCTCGTTGGAGATGATACGTGCCCGTCGGAAGGTGGAGTTCGTCCCGTACTCCGCGTACGCTTCCTGCCACGCCTTCTTCCGGTCGGCGTTGATGCGACGTGATGTCAGGACTGTCGTCTCCTTGGAAATGGCTTTTGCCAATGCGTCAATTATTAACTGCTTGTCTTCGTCTGTCGGGGCGGGACCTTCCCACCGCACTGGCTGTTGCAGCATGCGGTAAATTTGCTCGTCCAACTCACGCTTCAACTCGCCCACGGGCTTTAGCGTGTCGTACTCGTCAGCGAAACCCTCGGCAAACCGGCGCGACAGGGCCTTGATTCGCGTCCAGTGCTCCTTCGGAATGCCATGCACGTAGTTGATGCCAAGCAACCCCGCCCAGCGCTCATGGAAGCCGTTAGCCGCCTCGCGCACAGCCAGGACGAGGTTGAGGCGGTCGTATACGGGTCGGGTCTCGGCCGTCACCACCTCATCCGTGATGTGATCGATGACTTCGAGCAGGGTCTGAAGTTGGTCGATGGTTCGCTTATCCCGCTTCTTGTTCATGTCGAGCTGCTCGTCGATTCCGCCCACGAAGAAACAGGCCTTGTCAATACGCTGGCGCAAGATGCGTTCAGCGAACGGTCCGACGTCTTCACCAACGGACTTCAGCACGTTGTCAACGGACGCCTTCACGTGGGTCTGGCGGTCCGTCACAGACGGCAAGTTGTCCCCCCTGACCATGTCGAAGTGGGTGAACGCTACCAACAACTTGCTGGCGTTACCCGAGGTCGCCACTGCCTTCATGGCCGCAACTGGTGCTGCCTGCATGGGCTGCGCAGCGTTGTCAACGAGGAGCACAACGTCGACCACCTCGATGCGCTTTGATACGGCTGTTGACAGCGCTACCGCTGACGTCGGGGTGTGGCCGAGTCCTTCGCCGTCGATGATGACCAATTTCGGCGCGTCGGCGCCTCCGCCCCACTCGGGCCGGAACGGTCCACTAACGCGAATGCCATTGACGAGCGGGGTGAGGAGCGAGCCGAACAGCGGCGCGTAATTGCTGGAGAAGCGGGTCACGGCCTTCACCAGGTCAGTGCGATCCTCAGTCTCCCATGACCAACTAATCGGCCATCCCTGGCGGTTCTTCGTAACTTCACCAGATACGAGCAGATCAAAACGCTTCTCGATCTCGTCGAACAAGGTATCGACCACAGCGTGGAAACGATCGTCTCCGCGCAACTCAGAGTCGAGCCACTCCTCGCGCAGCTCCTCTAGGAGACGCTCGTCACCGTCTTCGGTGGCCAGTTCGCGAGTCTGCTCCTCGTACTCGGCAACGAGGGTCCGCAGGATCCCCAGTGCGTTCACGACCACCGCCTCCGTCGCGGAGAGGTCGATCAATTCGCTGGATGACGCTTCGGCTTCGTCAACATCGAAGTCGTCATCTCCGTCGTCTGTCATCGTGAGCTTCCCCCGGCCGAGGATGTAGCTGAAGCGGAAGCGCTGGTTGGGGTGGTCCAGCAGGCGGCGACGCTGATCTGGTTCAGATGCCTTGCGGAGGATGGCCAGCGCAGCCTCGGAGACGCACTCGGTGAGGTAGTCGATGACTTCGTCTCGTCCAACGAACGTAACCACTGCTCGGAACATCGGATCACGACTGAAAATCAACTCAGTGTCCGCGACCGTTGTTTTCGCTGTGGATGTCGAGGGGAAGCGCTCGGTGTCAGGATCTGTGCCAAGGAACTGGCGTACCAACGTGGTCTTGCCTGCACCGGTGGTCCCGAGCATCAGCACCGAGTGGTACCCGTCCTCCACGCCGGGCATGGGAAGCACCTCATCGCGCAGATGCTCGGGATCGTGCGCTGACGGCTCTATGCCGTCATAGAAGATGTCAAGGACTCGCTCGTCGAAGCGAGCAACCAGACCAACCCGAGCGGCGGGCTCCCACAGTTCGGGGCGCTGGAGAATCTCATTGAGGTCGCTGACAAGTTGGTTGGCAACCGACTCGTCGGCAGTTCCGAGGCCCCGGCGCACCCGGCGACCCGTCTTGCCCGAGGCGTCCTTACGCACGGGATGTCGAAAGATCACTGCCCATCCCTCGCGTCCCTGCGATCGGCTTTTGGTGGCGGTGTAGTACTTGGTCATGGGGCCTCCATTGGTTGTTCCCTCGTTGTTCCGAGAACATAATGACACGCTGAGAGCCCGCGCGCAAGTGCTTATGGAACATCCCTGGAACAACGGCAGTTCAAGACCTACAGCGCCGCTGCCCCGCCGCCAGAATCTGCCTTTGGCACGACGATAAGCGTTCCACTCCGCCCTGGTCGTCTTCAAACTGAATGGGCGCCTGCGACCGTACCCCGGCTGATGGTCAACCGCCCATTCCAACACCTGAGCGTATGAATCACGCCGCCAAAGGTCCTCGAGAAGATGTTCGCCGAGCCTGGACCTCCGGACCTTCCAAGCCCTCGGTGCGAAGCTCGTTCGGCTCCTCTTGCCCACCTGACCTCCACACCCGCCCTCAGTTCCGCCATGGCAAAGCCGACGACTGCGAAGTAATGGCCGTCGCCCAAGAAGACAAAGAAAGGCGGGGCACGCCGCTTAGGAGACCATACCTTTGTCTCCACCCGCAAGCGCGTTCCAAACGACCTACGTACACGTTCCAACCTCAGGAGATCTACGTGACCCTCGACCGCTTAGAAGTCCTGATCACCCCTAATTCGCGGAAGTCCCACGGGGGCGGGACGTCCGCGTGAGGCTCCGCGGAGAGTTCCGCGCGAAGGTCCTGTCTAGCCTACGTCGTCGTGGTTCGTCCGAAGTGATCCAACGTCGTACCAGAGCGGTGCCCACGTATTCACTGTCCCAGTGTCATCGACTCAGCCACTCGAGAAGCTCATGACGTGCGGGAATACGACCCGCGCTCTTCAACTCGCCATCTATCACCAGGCCCGGAGTGCTCATGACGCCGTACGCCATGATGTCCGGGATCTCGGTCACTTTCTCCACCTCGACGTCGAGGCCTCCGCGTTCGGCGACCTCACGTACGAGAGCTTCCAAGCGCACGCAGTTGGTGCACCCAGTCCCCAGAACCTTCACATTCATCAGCTTCCTCCTCTATCCGACGTCAACGCTCGAGACGCTCGCTCCGTGTCGCGGCGCTGTCTCCGCGATGTCGCCAACTAGCCAGATGCCCCACGCCCGTCTACAGCACAGCATTGAACACGTAGCCCATCAGGATGATCGCCATGGTCACCACACCGATGAAGACGGCGATCAGCTTGGGCTTGATCACTCGCCGCAAGATGATCATCTCGGGCGTAGAGATGGCCGTGATCGCCATCATGAACGCCAAGGTCGTACCCATCGGCAGACCCTTCTGTATCAGCGCCTGGACGATGGGAATCGTGCCCGCCGCGTTGGAGTAGAGGGGGATCGCGATGATCACGACCAGGGGAACGGCGAGAGGATTCCCTCGTCCTGCGTAGTGTGCGACGAAACCCGTAGGTGCATAGCCGTGAATCGCCGCACCAAAGACGATGCCGCCGAGGACCCACAGTGAGACCCGACGCAGAATGTCCTTGGTGTACGTCGCCGCCTCGGTCACGCGTTGGGCGAGGGCGGGCCGTACGCCAACCTGCTCTCCGAGTTTGATCTGGTACACGTATTCCTCGACTTGGGACTCCAGGTGAAGTCGGCCGATCACCACGCCACCCACGACGGCCACGACCAATCCCAGGCCGACGTAGAGCAGCGCGATCTTCCAGCCGAACAGTCCGGCAAGCAGCACGAGCGCCACCTCGTTGACCACTGGCGAGGCGATAAGGAACCCGAAGGTGACCCCAAGTGGCAGACCTGACTCGACGAAACCGATGAACATCGGCACCGCCGAGCACGAGCAGAAGGGCGTGACGGTGCCGAGAAGGGCCGCCAGCACCGTGCCGACGAACTCACCCTTGCCCGCTACGACCCTCTTCACTCTCTCGGGGGGGAAGTAGCTGCGCACGACGTGCACCAACGGGATGATGCCGCCCAGCAGCAGGAAGATCTTGGGCACGTCAGTCAGGAAGAAGTCGACCGAACTGGCTAGGTGAGAACCGGGGCTGAGACCGAGGAGGCTGTAAGTGAGCCAGCCGGCTATCGGGCCGAGTTGACTGTAGAGTCCGAACCACACAACGAGTCCCGCAGCCCCCAACGAGAGGGCTCGGCTCTTACTGAGCGTGCGCGCGCTCGCCTCGCGCGGAGAGACGCGCGACGCGTTACGACCGAGGTGCAGCATCGTGCCGACGTCCTTTCGCGACGACGAACTTCACTGACGTCACTGCCACCACGAGCCACGAGAGAACCAGGAGAACGAAGAGTCCGAAGCCGAACCATTCGATGAGTCCGGTCTGCCACGCCCTCGCCACGCTGAGGTCAGCAACCGTGAAGGCTCCGAGAGGGAAGATGAAGGCCCACCAGCCCGGTCCGTAGGGAAGCGGTCCCTGGCTCAGGTATCTCACGAGAGTCGCGATCGCGATAGTCAGCCACCAGATCCCGAATCCCCACATCGCACTGGCTGCCACGAGTGACAGCTGCTGAATGCTCGAACCTGAGGCTCCGAAGACCGCCCCGGACGCGTCCGCCATCTTCATCAAAGTGAGGGCACCGACCCCCAACGGCCCCAGGGGTATCCACAGTGTGGAGGCCAGACCCGCGTGGGGCAGAGGATGATTGACCAATCGGTGATGCAGCGTCGCGAGGACGACGACGAAGAGGAAGAATCCCATCCCCCAGAATCCATACGATGCCAGCAACAGAAGTCGGGCCGTCGCCGGGGAGCTGCCCGGAATCAGGGGGAGGAGCGTCATCGGGACCACGATGTTGACGACTGGCGGAATAAACCACGAGCCGTTGATGACCTCGTGGTCGATCTCGCTGCGCGCGAAGAGGAGCTGGGCGAAGATGACGCTGATCGCAAAGGCCAGGGGCACACCCACCCACGCGAACGCCGCATCCAGGGCGCGGGCCGTACCAACTCCGACGATCGACGGCCCCACCAGCGCAGCCGCGGCACCGAGAACGAGTACACCACCGGGGAAGGTGCCGTACAGTGCTCCGGTCAACGGGTTGTGCAGGTCGCGACGCGTCGCCGCCGGCTGGCGAAACCAACGGGCCACGTAGGGCACCCCCAGGGCGATCCCTAGAGCCGCCGCGGTGATCGTCATCAACTCGCCGAACCACTCGAAGCCACCCGCGGTGCCTGCCGCATGGCCAGGGTTGAGGTAGGCGGCGATGCCCACGACACCCGTGCCCATCACCGCTCCGAACCAACCGGGATGGAAGTCCTCCAGGCGGGACTTCGACACGGACGCCGCCGAAGTACCTACTGGAGCGCTCGCACGTCCGTGGGTGACCCGGCTGTGTGACGAGACGCTTCCCATTAGTTCCCTACCTCCTGCTCGCGACGTGCACTCACCAACGGAACCCCCGCGTCATCTGCGGAACTCCACAGACGCGAGAAGCCTTCGAGGTCGAGCTGGTAATCCATCCAGCGTCCGCGTCGAGTGGCCGTGACGAGGCCGGCCTCACGCAAGATGCGCAGGTGATACGAGAGCAAGTTCGCAGCAACCGGAACTTGATCCTGAAGATCGCACACACACTTCTGGCCCGTACCGAGGGAGCGGATGATCGTGAGCCGGACCGGATCGGCTAGCGCAGAGAGACTCTCCGATAACTCAAGAACTATTGATTCAATTTCTCTTGAAATGAACACGAACGAACTGTAGCAGGAAATGACTCGCTCACTACGCGCGAGCAGACAATGTGGGCAGCATGTGCGAAAGTGCTGGTCAACCTGTACGGAGAATCAAGGATCGAGCGCGCGGGATCCACGGGATCAACGGCACCGACCCCCTGGCGATCCCCCTTGACTCACCCCGAGTCAGCACGAGGCAGGGCCTGCCTTGAGGCGCGTGCACTCCGCAGAACTAGCGAGGCGCGCCAGTGAAACTGAACTACCCCACATGTCAGAAAGGTGGAGGCCAGCCCGGCAACCGGATCGGCTTCACCGCGAGGACCGCGCGACGTGACAGATCGACGTAATCGTGATTGCAATCCGAACGTCGGACACCGCGAGGACCGTACAGCACACAGCCCCTCCCCACTTAGGGAGGGGCTGTGTGCAGACGACCACACGTCTCGTCAGTGACTTCGCTGGTCGTACCTCACGACGGCCGTCGCGCCATCCCCAAGGACGATCTTCAACTCGTGGACTCCGTCGCGCGCCGACCGCGGCGTGCTGATTCGAACGAACAGGATTCGGCCATTGTCCCTCACGACCTGCGCTCGCACGCCCGCGAGGTTGCTCGTGACATGTGGTCTCCCGTAGAAGCCCTCCCCCACGATCCTGATGGTCGTGAGTCGGCCCTGAATCGCCGAGCCCACTTCTCGGACGACCTTGAAGGCATTCACCCGAATCGCTTGCTGAACCTCATTCGCGCCGTCCGTTGTGTAATCGAGGAGACAGGTACCAGCTCCGATGAAGCGGACCAGGCCGTTCGCGGTCATCTGGCACACATTCGATGAGCGTGGGTCCACCCTGACCTGTACGGCGTAACCGAAAGTCGACCTCGCCGTGGGACGATATCCGGAGCTACCGACATCAACCTGTCCGGGCGTCGTCGACGTCGTTACGATCGCGTTCACGGTCACGGGACTAGTCACCAGGGCGCTTACCGAGATCGACTGGGAGGTGCTCGCCGTCGACCAGTTGGTGCTGCCCGGGTCGTTGAAGTCGATGACGCAGGTTCCGACTCCCGTGAAGCTCACGACGCCGCTGCTGCTCAACGAACAGCCCGTCGAGGAGGTGTCGAGGCTGATCGCGACAGTATTC
>JAJZUS010000001.1:518692-711416 GCA_021848365.1 Actinomycetes bacterium | reverse complement strand
TCGACCAGTTGGTGCTGCCCGGGTCGTTGAAGTCGATGACGCAGGTTCCGACTCCCGTGAAGCTCACGACGCCGCTGCTGCTCAACGAACAGCCCGTCGAGGAGGTGTCGAGGCTGATCGCGACAGTGTCGGGTGAATTCGTGGTCGCTGCGGGGGTGTAGGTCGAACCGCCGACGACGGTACTCGTCGGTGCCGTCGAGGTGACGGTGATGACCGGGACCTCCTTAGTCAACGTCACTATCGCGATGCCCTGTGGCAGGGTCCCTGTTCCCAGTGGGATGGTGGTAGAGGGGCTGATCAAGGTCGGGTTGTATCCCGACTGCAACTGGGAAACGGGAATTTCCGAGACACTCATTCCTGTGTTATTCGTAATGTAGAACGCGCTCTGAGTGGGCGAATAAGCCACTCCTTGAGGATTGGATAGTCCGCCAACGAGAGGCGGACTGCTGTAGAGCGAGGTTCCGCTGGAATTGACGAAGGACGTCTGTCCCCACGGGAAGTACTCCGCGGACGAGCCATTGTTGCCTTCGGTGGCGAGCATGAGACTCGTTGGAGATGGCGTGAAGGCGAAGCCCGATGCCTGTGTCAAGTACATGCCATTCAGGGTCCCGAAGGTGTCTGAGGCGGGGCCATTGCTAGAGATGGTCAGCACACCAATGGCGCCATTGGAGATACCATTTATCCCTACGTACGCGTAAGCACCGTCTGGTTCAACGGAAATCGTGTACGGCTGCGCTCCAATCGGAATCGTGGCCACAACCGTATTTGGGTTGGTGCCCCCTGTTGCGATGACCGATATAGCTGAAGTATTGTTATCCGCCACATATACATAGTCACCTGTCGGCGAGATGGCGAGCCCTTGCGGATAGGCAGCACCAAGAGGAATCGTGGCCACAACCTGATTGGTGGATGTCGAGATGACCGAGACGGACGTTTCATAAGGGTCATATGCGCCACCATGGATGGAGCTGAACGAATTGTCACCCTGGTTGTTCGCCACGTACACGTACTGGCCGTTAGGAGTCACGGCGATGCCCTGAGGGTGCCACCCCACCGCAATGGTCGTGACCACCGTGTTCGTCGCGGTCGAAATGACCGTGACCGTGTTCGAATAGAGGTTCGACACGTATAGAGAGGCGCCATCGGGCGTGACGGCCACCCCATACGGATTTGACAGACCCCCTCCCGAAATCGTTGCAACGATCGAGTTCGTGGACAGGTCGAGCACGGAGACCGTGTTCGTACCGCTATTGGCTACGTAGGCGAAGTCTTTCGTCACCGGTGGTGGCGCCACGTGACTCGTCCTCGTCGCGACCACTGTGGAGGTCGCGTCGTTCACAGTGGCAGCGCTTACCGGGGCTCCGCCCCCGTACACGCCTGGGTAGAAAACGCCCATAACCAGGGATGTAAGTCCCACAACATACCTCAGAAACCCTCGACGCAAGATCGCCGACCCCCTCAACTGTCGCTTAGTCACAAAGGGAAAACAATTACATACAGAAATCAGAGAATCAAATTTTGATTCGGGTTTGAGGGGGCTGTGCGGCCGTGATCGCCCGTCCCGATTGAGGGCATGTGGCGCACTGAGCCCGCCACGACTACGGATAGAACTATCCGTAGTCGCAGATCAGAGGCAATTTATTTGAACACGTGGCCTTGTAGGCGCAGACCTAGCGTGCCCTTCGCGACCAAGTCGGCTACCTGAGTTCCGGCTTAGATTTTTTGTTGACGGCATCTACCTCAGCTATCGCCGAGAGCGAATGATCGAGGATTCTCCACTCGCCCCCGCTCTCGCGCGGAGAGCGCACTGTGGTCGGCGAGTCCTTCGACTGCCTGCCCATAAGTCGCCCGCCACTTCGACCGAGTCCTTGATGGCGGAAGATACCAACCGATCGTGATGCTGCCAGTAAGAGGGCTGGCTATCGAACTCGCCGCACCCCGACGAGAACTGCGACTGCTTCAGCGAACATAGGACTACCAAGCGCTACCGGAGAGTAGATTCGCTGATCAACGGGTGAAAGGATCCCCATGGCGTCGATTGAGCTCACTAGTGCCGGTCGTGGGTACCGTCGGTCGAGCGATCTCCAGCGCGACTTCGACGCCGCGGCCGCCGTCCTGCGCACAATCCACGCTCCCGCGAACAAGTCGCGCACCGACTCGGGCGTCCCCATCAACGTCGTCCTCGAAGGTGGTGGGGTGAAGGGCATCGCCCTCGTCGGAGCCCTCCTCGTCCTCGAGGAGGCCGGCTTCTCGGTGGAGCGAGTCGCGGGAACGAGTGCCGGTGCGGTCGTCGGCTCGATCACCGCCGCACTGCGTCAATCGGGGAGCGACCTCGTCCCGCTCGTCGGCTACCTGCGCTCCCTCGAGTTCCACAAGTTCATGCCCGAAGGACGGCTGCACGAGCTCCTCGATCACACGGGCGGGAGGCTCGCGGGCCTCGTCGCCGACGCCGCCCACCTCACGAACCGCGAAGGCCTCTACTCGGGCGAGTATCTCGAGTCGTGGCTGCGCCCGATCTTCACTGGTCTCGGCATCAGCACCTTCGCCGATCTGCGTATCGAGCCGGACCTTCCGGCGTCGGCCGCCCGGGCCAGTCGGCTCCTCGTCTTCGTCTCGGACATCACCCGAGGCCGTCTCACGCGTCTCCCCGCCGAGTACCCGCTCTACGGGCTCGACGCCGACGAGCAGGACCCCGTGCGTGCGGTGCACGCGTCGATGGCCATCCCGTTCTTCTTCGAGCCCGTGCACGTCACCGCTGAGGAGGCGACGATGCACGTCGAGATCCCGGGATCGGGAACGACGGCCGTGCACTTCGCAGGCGGGCGCCACACGTGGGTCGATGGCGCGCTCCTCGCCAAGTATCCGATCCACTCCTTCGACCCCTCGAGCCCCGAGTACTCCCCTCACCCAACGGTCGGGATCAAACTCTCTCGATTCCAGACCGAGTACGCGCCCGAGGGCTCTCACCGGTCGGCCCTCGCGATCGCCGTCCACTGCCTCAAGACTCTCGTGAGCGAGTGGGACGCCCTCACCTCCCACGTCGCCGTGGCGCACCGGACCATCTTCGTCGACGGTGCCGTCGTGGGAGCCACCGACTTCGACCTCAGCGAGCACCAGGAGGATGAACTCTTCCTCGCCGGGGTCGGCGCGGCGACCCAGTACGTCATTGACGTCGCCGCCTCCGGAGGGATCCCCGCCGCCTAAGCCGCAGGGCGTCAAACGCGAGCGCGCTCGAGGTGGTAGCGCAGGGCGATCGCCGCGGCGGCACCCTCGCCGACGGCGGCGGCCAACTGCTTGGTCGAGCCCCGACGGACGTCGCCGGCGACGTAGACGCCCTCCACGTTCGTGCGGAACTGCTCGTCGCTCACGACGAATCCCCGCTCGTCGAGCTCCACCGTGTCGCGCAGGAACTCGCTGTTCGGGTCGAGGCCGATGAAGACGAAGGCCGCGGCGGCCTCGTGCGTCCGCCGTTCCCCGGTCGCGCGATCCTCGAGCTCGACGGCCCGGAGCTTGCCCGTCGCGTCCCCGGTGAAGGCACTGACCGTGGTCGACGTGACGACCGACATCTTGGGGTGGTTCGCGACCTTGTCCTGCAGCAGCCGGCTCGCCGCCAACGTGTCGAGGTACTCGACGACGGTGACGTGGTCCGCAAACTGCGTCAGGAAGAGGCCCTCCTCAAGGCCGGAGTTGCCCCCGCCGACCACCACGATCTCCGTCGCCCCGCGGTAGAAGGGCCCGTCGCAGGTGGCGCAGAAGTGGATGCCCGAGCCGATCAGGTCGCCCTCCCCCGGGGCGCCGGTGCGGCGGTAGCGCGAGCCGGTCGCGACGAGCACGGCGAGCGCCCCGACGACCTCACCGGTCGCCAGGGCGACCGACAGGCCGTCCTCGCCGCGCTCGATCCCCGTCACGCCGACGGCCTCGAGGATCTCCACGCCGTAGCGACGAGCCTGAGCGGCCATCCGCTCGGCGAGCTCCGCGCCGCCGACGCCCTCGGGGAAGCCCGGGTAGTTGTCGAGCCGCTCGGTCACTCCCGCCTGGCCTCCGGCGGCCGACTTCTCGACGACCAGCACACTGGCGTTCTCGCGCGCCGCGTAGATGGCCGCGGTGAGTCCGGTGGGCCCGCCCCCCACCACGACGAGGTCGTACTCGCGCCGTGACGCCGTGCGTGAGAGGCCCAGCTTGTCGGCGATCTCGTCGTTCGCCGGCTCGGCGAGGTGGGTCCCGTCGGGGAAGAGGATCGTCGGGATGACCCGACTGCCCCCGTTCAGCGACTCGACCAGCGCGACGAACTCGGGGTGGGCCTCGAGGTCGATCCACTCGTAGGGGACGTGGTGGGCGCCGAGGAAGGACTTCGCCCGACGGCAGTCGGGGCACCACGGGGCGCCGTAAACGGTGAGGGGCGTCTCGGTCGTGCTCATGGGGCTCTCCTCCTCGTCGGCCCAGTGTCTAGACCTTTCTGTCTAGTACTATATCGGCCCGCCCCGAAGTTATGACTTTGGCCCCGCCACCGCGGCCGCGGAGATGCGCGGTGGCGGCGTACCCTGCCCTCAGGATCAAGGAAGGGAGGTCAGCGATGCGCCAGGCCGTTCACGCTGCCCGGGTCTTTCGCCACGCCGCCATCATCGCGCTCGTGGTCCTCGCCGCGTCCGCGTCGATCCACTGAGGTCGCACCTCCTGAACTAATCGGTACAGTTAAGCGGTGAGTCCTGCCCACCCCGCGCGCGACCGTCTCGTCGCGGCGGCCGCCGACCTCTTCTACCGCCAGGGGATCCACGCGACGGGCATCGACGAGGTCATCGCGCGCGCCGGGGTCGCCAAGGCCTCCCTCTACAACAACTTCGCGAGCAAGGACGAGCTGGTCGCGGCCTACCTCCGCGACGCCCTCGAGCGATCCCGTCGCCTCTTCGCCGAGTGCCTCTCAGAGCCCGACCCCCCGTCGCGCCTGCGCTCGTTCTTCGATCGCCTCGCCGCCGGCGCCACGCGCGACGACTTCGCCGGGTGCCCCTTCGCCAACGCCGCCGCGGAGCTCGACCCCCGCGACCCGGCGTCGAGCGTCCTCGCCGAGTTCGACCGCGCCCTCGCGGACTTCTTCGCCCGAGCCATCGACGACGCTCCCGACTCCCCCGCGGTGCGCCGGCTCGTCGTCTGCTACGTGGGGGCCCTGCACGGCGCCAAGGTTCGCCACGACCCCCGCGTCGTCGCCGACGCCGCGGACCTCGCCCTCGCCACCTGGTCGCGAGCGTGACGCCCGTCCTGCTCCTCGACGCCGTGGAGACGATGTTCTCCCTCACCCCCGTCGAGGAGGCTCTCGTCCGCGAGGGCCAGCCGACGGGGACCCTCCCCCTCTTCTTCACCCGGCTGCTCCGCGACGCGTTCGCCCTGAGCCTCACCGACGCCTTTCACCCCTTCTCCGAGGTGGGCGACGGAGCGCTACGCGTCGTGTGCCCGGAGCTCGACGACGACGCGCGCGGACGCGTCCTCGCCGCCTTCACTCGGCTGCCCGCTCACCCGGACGTCGCTCCCGCGATCGCGCTGGCCCGACGCGCGGGGTGGTCGGTCGCCGTCCTCTCGAACGGTCGGCTCCCGACCACTAGGACCCTCGTCGAGCGCAACGGCCTGGCCGACGCGGTGGACGAGGTCCTGACGGTCGAGGACGCTCACGCCTACAAGCCCTCGGGGGCCACTTACGCGACCGCCTTGCGCCACCTCGGCCGATCGGCCGGTGACGCCGCCATGGTCGCGGCCCACGCGTGGGACTGCCACGGCGCGAAGCGGGCCGGACTTCGCGCCGGCTGGGTCTCGCGGCTCGAGGGGGTCTACGCCCCCGTCTACGACCGGCCCGACGTCACTGGCGACACCCTGGACGAGGTCGTCCGGGGACTCGTCGACCTCGAGGGTCAGTTGTCCCCGTAGCCGCCGGAGTAGGTGCCGCCACCGGAGTAGGTGCTCGAGCCCGAGGGCGCGCCACCGACGTAGGTGCCACCGCTCGAGTAGGTGGTTCCGCCGTAGGAGCCGTCGTCCCCGTAGCCGCCGGAGCCGTCGTCACCACCGTGGCGGATGATGATCGTGGAGGTCGGCACGGGCGCGAGCGTCGTGGGAGCGGCCGTCGTCGTCGGGGCAACCGTCGTCGTGGGGGCAGCCGTCGTCGTCGGGGCGGCCGTCGTCGTGGGAGCGGCCGTCGTCACCGTCGTGTCGTGGGACGACACGCCGGGCGTCGTCGCGGCGACGTTGGTCGCCCGAGGAGCCGGGGCCGCGGAGGGGTGCGTCGTCGCGGCCACCACACTGGTTCCCACCCCCACCGTGACCAGGCTGGTCACGATCCACGAGAGAGCTGATCGGGTGCGGTTCATCGCTGTCTCCTCCCACCGAGTTCGCCACCCTGTCTAGAGGAGTCGTCTCGGAATCGCGTGAGCCGATCCTGTGAGAATCCTCGGAACCTCGTCCGGTAGCCTGGTTCCTCCATGTCCCTCTCGATCGGCATCGTCGGACTGCCCAACGTCGGCAAGTCCACCCTCTTCAACGCTCTGACGCGCAACGACGTCCTGGCGGCCAACTACCCCTTCGCGACGATCGAGCCCAACGTGGGCGTCGTCGCGGTGCCCGACGACCGACTCGCCGTCCTCGGTCGGCTCTTCGACTCCGAGCGGCTGGTCCCCGCGACGGTCACCTTCGTCGACATCGCCGGGATCGTCCGGGGGGCGAGCGAGGGCGAGGGGCTCGGCAACCAGTTCCTCGCGGCGATCCGCGAGGCGGACGCGATCTGCGAGGTCGTCCGGGTCTTCGAGGACGACGACGTGATCCACGTTGAGGGTCGGGTCGACCCCGCCTCCGACGTCGCCACCATCGAGACCGAGCTCATCCTCGCCGACCTGCAGACCGTGGACCGGGCGATCTCCCGCCTGGAGCGCGAGGCGAAGCGCGGCGGCGACGCCGCGACCCGGCTGCGCGCGGTCGCCGCCGCCCGCGACGCCCTCGACGCGGGGCGGGTCGTGTCGAGCGTCCCCTCCCTCGACCACGAGGCCCTCGCCGAGCTGCACCTGCTCACCGCGAAGCCGTTCATCTACGTCTTCAACGTGGACGAGGACACCCTCGCCGACCCCGCTCGCCGGGACGCGCTCGTCGCGTCCGTCGCGCCGGCCCCGGCCGTCGTCCTCTGCGCGAAGATCGAGGCCGAGGTGGCCGGGCTCGAGGCCGGGGAGGCCGCCGAGCTGCTCGCCGCCTACGGCCAGAGCGAGTCGGGACTCGCCCAGCTCTCGCGCGTCGGCTTCGCGACGCTCGGGCTCCAGACGTTCCTCACCGCCGGGCCCAAGGAGGCCCGCGCGTGGACGATCCGTCGCGGGGCCACGGCCCCCGAGGCGGCCGGGGTCATCCACTCGGACTTCCAGCGCCACTTCATCAAGGCCGAGGTCGTCACCTACGACGAGCTGGTGGCGGGCGGCTCGATGACCGCCGTGCGGGCCGCCGGCCGAGCCCGCATCGAGGGCAAGGAGTACGTGATGCGCGACGGGGACGTGGTCGAGTTCCGCGTGGGCGTCTGATTGGTACGATGACCTCGGCGTTTCGCGACAGAGGTCGGCGCCACGACAGTCCCGGTTCCTTACGAGTGCTAGGAGCACCATGACCTCTGCCGCCCACGACTTCAAGGTCGCCGACCTCTCCCTCGCCGCTTTCGGTCGAGCCGAGATCACCCTCGCCGAGCACGAGATGCCCGGCCTCATGGCGATGCGCGCCGAGTACGGCGCCTCACGGCCCCTGGCGGGCGCCCGCATCGCCGGCAGCCTGCACATGACGATCCAGACGGCCGTCCTCATCGAGACCCTCGTCGCCCTCGGCGCCGAGGTGCGCTGGGCCAGCTGCAACATCTTTTCGACCCAGGACCACGCGGCGGCGGCCGTCGCCGTGGGGCCCGACGGCACGCCCGACGACCCGCGGGGCGTGCCGGTCTTCGCCTGGAAGGGCGAGACGCTCGAGGAGTACTGGTGGTGCACCGAGCAGATCCTGCGCTGGCCGAACGCCGAGGGCCCCACGATGATCCTCGACGACGGCGGCGACGCGACGCTGCTCGTCCACAAGGGCCTCGAGTTCGAGCGGGCCGGCTTCGTCCCGGCCCCCGAGGCGAGCGACAGTGAGGAGTACCGGGTCATCCTGGGGGTCCTCGACCGCATCGTGCGCTCCGGAGAGACCGTCTTCACCCCGCTCGCGGCGGGCATCCGCGGGGTCTCGGAGGAGACGACGACGGGCGTGCGCCGGCTCTACGAGCACGCCGCGGACGGGACGCTGCTCTTCCCCGCCATCAACGTCAACGACTCGGTCACCAAGTCGAAGTTCGACAACAAGTACGGCTGTCGCCACTCGCTCATCGACGGGATCAACCGCGCGACCGACACCCTGATCGGTGGCAAGGTCGCGGTGGTCTGCGGTTACGGCGACGTGGGGAAGGGCTCGGCCGACTCCCTCCGCGGCCAGGGTGCCCGCGTGATCGTCACCGAGATCGACCCGATCTGCGCCCTGCAGGCGGCGATGGACGGCTTCCAGGTCACCACGCTCGAGGAGGCGCTGCCGATCGCCGACATCGTCATCACCGCGACGGGCAACCGCGACGTCGTGACCGTCGAGCACATGCAGGCCATGAAGCACCAGGCGATCGTGGGCAACATCGGCCACTTCGACAACGAGATCGACATGGCCGGTCTCGCGGCCCTCCCCGGGGTGCGGCGCGAGCAGATCAAGCCCCAGGTCGACAAGTGGATCCTGCCGAACGGGCGCGCGATCATCGTCCTCTCCGAGGGACGTCTCCTCAACCTCGGCAACGCGACCGGTCACCCGAGCTTCGTGATGAGCAACTCCTTCACCAACCAGGTGATGGCCCAGATCGAGCTCTACACCCGCCACGACAGCTACGAGCGCCAGGTGTACACGCTGCCCAAGCACCTCGACGAGAAGGTGGCCCGCCTCCACCTCGACGCCCTCGGGGTCCGGCTCACGGAGCTCACGAAGCGCCAGGCCGAGTACCTCGGGATCGACGTCGAGGGCCCCTACAAGCCCGACACCTACCGCTACTAGACGAGCGGGTAGCGGGCCAGGCGCTCGCGTAGGACTCCGACGAAGCGGTCGTTGTCGATGCGCGTCCCGACCCGCGTGCTCGAGTGGGCGAACCCGCGGCGGCGGTCGATGACCGTCTCGCCGCGGGTGAGCCGGCCCGACGTCTCGACCTCGACGTGGGCGCCGACCGTCTCGATCGCCCCCGGGGCGAGCAGCTCGTAGACGGCCGTGGCGTCGTGCATGATGACGTCCCGGTTCCCGTACCACTGGTCGTGGAAGGCCGCGTAGGGCTCGAGCATCCCCGCGAGGCGCTCGCCCACCGTGGTGCCGAGCCCGCGCAGGTAGTCGAGGTCGGCGTCGTTGAGGACGGCCTGGTGGGTGAGGTCGAGCGGCATCAGGGTGATCGGCCAGGCGCCGGACATGACCCGCGCGGCCGCCTCGGGGTCGGCCCAGACGTTGAACTCGGCGGCGGCCGTCACGTTGCCGTGGAACGACGCGCCGCCCATGACGACCAGGCGCTCGACGCGCGACTCGATCCCGGGGTGGCGCGCCTGGAGCAGGGCGAGGTTGGTGAGGGGGCCGATTGCGACGATGGTGAGGGGTGCCTCCTCGGCGAGCCGCGCCAGCACCTCGACGGCGTGCTCGTCCGCCTCCGGCACCCCGGGCTCGTCCCACTCCAGGTCGCCGAGTCCGTCGAGCCCGTGGACCTCGCCCGCCTCGTCGAGCGCGCCCACGAGGGGCCCGGCCGCCCCCCGGGCGACGGTCAGGTCGGGTCGCCCGGCGAGCTCCACGAGACGACGGGCGTTGAGGGTCGTCTTGTCGATCCCCACGTTGCCCGCCACCGTGGTGATGGCGCACACGTCGATCTCCTCGCTCGCGAGCGCGAGGAGGATGGCGACGGCGTCGTCGACGCCGGGATCGGTATCTATGACGACGCGCGGGCGAGCCACGTGACGACCTCCTGATCGGTGGGGAGCGCCCCCTGGGCGCCGAGGGCGAGCGTAGCGAGGGCGCCGGCGTGCGTGGCGTAGGCGAGGGCCTCGTCGGGCGACCACGCCCGCGCGAGCGCCACGGTGTAGGCGGCGCAGAAGACGTCGCCCGCCCCGACGGTGTCGACCGGCGTCACCGCCGGTGCCGCGACGCGCTGGGCCATCCGACCACGCTCCCGGCGCTCGGCCCCGTGCGCTCCGAGCGTGACGACCACGTGATCCAGCCGGTCGAGGTCGAGCGCCTCGGCCTCGGTCTCGTTGACGATCACGACGTCGGCCCGGGCGAGGACGGCGGGGTCGAGCGCCACGGCCGGTGCGGCGTTGAGCACGACCCGCGGCGCCCGCGCGACCACGTCCGCGACGACCGCGGGGTCGATCTCCAATTGGGTCAGCACGATCGCGTAGCTCGCGAGGTCGACGCTCGCGAGGTCGAGGGAGCCGTTCGCCCCGGGCGCCACCACGATCTGGTTCTCCCCGGCGGCGTCGAGGGTGATGAAGGCCGTGCCGGTCGGCCGTGCGACGCGCGCCACCCGCGCGACGTCGACGCCGTGGGACCCCAGGCTCTCGAGGAGCCAGCGCCCGGCCTCGTCGTCGCCGACGGCGCCGTGGAACGTCACCGCCGCCCCGAGCCGCGCCGCCGCGGCCGCCTGGTTGGCCCCCTTGCCCCCGGCGAGCCGGCGGACGTCACCGGCCAGGACCGTCTCGCCGGGTCGGGGCAGCGCCCGACACCGGACCACAAGGTCCACGTTGGCGCTGCCCACGACCCCCACGCGGGGGGCGGAGTTCACTACGGCAGGAACTTGTTGGTGTAGTAGGTCGAGGGTGAGGGCACCGAGGAGATCAGCTTGATGCTCTTCAGGGCCTTCGCGAGCGTCGTCCACTGGGCGTTCGACTGCGTGAAGTACTGGTGCTGCGCGTTCGTGAGGAACGGGATCGTCAACTTCCAGCCGAGCGCGTTGTAGGCGTTCGTGTAGCCGCTCTTCGGGTAGGCCGCCGAGAACTTGGCCGCCGCGGCCGCCGGGTGCGCGACCGCCCAGACCGTCGCCTTCTTCACCGCCGAGAGGAAGGCCTTGACGGTCTTGCCGTGGGCCGAGGCGTAGCTGTGGGTGACCGCGTAGACCCAGATCGGGATGTCGGGCGCGCCGACCTTGGTGCCGAGGAGCTGGACCTCGGTCCCCTTGGTGCCCGACCCCACGAAGCCCGGGATCTCGTAGTTCGTGGTCGACGTCGAGATGTCCACCTTGCCGGCCAGCAGGTCGGTGAGGTCGTTGCCCGAGGGGTTGGTGATGATCTTCACCTGGCTCGTCGAGAGCTTGGCGTAGCGCAGGACGAAGGGCAGCATGGCCTCGGTCCAGGTGTCGCCGTAGGAGAAGATGCGCTTGCCCTTGAGGGCCGCGGTGAGGTTCTGCGGCGTGAGCTTGGTGCCGGGCTTCGCGAAGAGGGCCCAGTTGTTGCGCATCGAGTAGTTGGCGACCGAGAGCACCGGAGCGCCGGCGTTGACGGCGACGCCCATGTCGGTCGTCGTGAGGAAGCCGATGTTGGCTCCCCCGGTCGTCAGCATCTTGGTGGTCGTCGAGGTGTCCGGCGGGAAGACCACGTTCACCTTGAGGCCGGCCGCCTTGAAGTAGCCGAGGTCCTGGGCGACGACGACGGGCGTGAGCTCGAAGTCGGGACCGGGAAAGTCGTAGGCGAAGGTGACCGAGGTCGTCGAGGCGGCGCCCGCGCTCGAGCCCACGGCCAGTCCGGTCGCGCTCAGGCTCAGCGCGGCCGCACCGGCCCACGCGAGGAGACGAGTGTGCTTCACGATGCTCCCTTCATCGACGTGCGCTCGATACTAGGGCAGGGTGACTGAGCGTCGCTCAGCGCCGGCGCCACCGGCGGGCGACCGTGCGGCGCTGCCAGGGCGTCGCGAAGACCTCGACCCCCACCACCAGCAGGAACCAGGTGATCCCGATCGCCGTCATGACCATGGTCGTCCCGTAGACGGCGGCGGTGTTGAGGTTGGCGTTGGCGTGCTCCTGGTAGAGGGCCAGGGAGGCCCCGTCGGAGGCGGCGAGCTCGCCGATGATCGCCCCGGTGACGGCGTAGGTGGCGCCGATCTTGAGGCCCGAGAAGAGGGGGGTGGCCGTCGCGGGGATCTCGATGTGGATGAAGGTGCGCCAGCGCGACGCCCCGTAGACCCGGGCCAGGTTGAGCAGGTCCTTGTCGACGTGCGTGAGACCGTCGAGGACGTTGACGGTCACGGGGAAGAAGACGATCCAGGCGACGATCACGACCTTGGGCGTGACCGAGAAGCCGAGGATCAGCACCAGTGGCGCGGCCAGGGCGATGATCGGCACGGCCTGAGAGAGCACCAGGACCGGGTAGACGATCCGCTGGAGGACGGGGACCTTCGCCATGATCACCCCGAGGCTGAGGCCGAGGGCCGCCCCGACGAAGAAGCCGTAGACCGTCTCGCGGATCGTGCCGAGGATGAGGGGCCAGAGGGCCGACCAGTTCTGGGTCACCGCGAGGAAGGCCTGACGCGGGCGCGGGGCGATGTAGGAGGCGACGTGGAAGCCCACCACGATCCACTGCCACACGAGGAGCAGTAGGACGAAGGAGAGGATCGGGACGCCGACGTTGCGCAGGATCTTGCGGGTCACGCGTCCTCCCGGTGCAGCAGCCGCATGACCTTCGTCTTCAGGTCGATGAAGGCCGGCTCGATGAGGGTGTCGACGGTGCGGGGCCGCGGGAGGGGGTTCGCGAAGTCCGCGACCACCCGGCCCGGCCGGGGGCTCATCACGATGACGCGATCCGAGAGGAAGATCGACTCGTCGACGTCGTGGGTGATGAAGAGCACCGTGCGGCCCGTGTCGCGCCAGACCTGGAGCAGCCACTGCTGCATCTCGAGTCGCGTCTGGGCGTCGAGGGCCCCGAAGGGCTCGTCGAGCAGCAGCAGGGTCTGGTGGGTGACGAGGGTGCGCATGAACGCGACGCGCTGGCGCATCCCCCCCGAGAGCGCCGTCGGGTAGTGGCGCAGGAAGTCGCCCAGCCCGTACTGACGGGCGACGGCGCGCGCCTCCTCGCGGTCGGCGGCGCTCACCCGCCCCGTTAGGCGCTTGGCCATCGTGATGTTGTCCTCGACGGTGCGCCAGGGGACGAGGAGGTCCTTCTGGAGCATGTAGCCGACGTGACCGGTGGTGCCGTTCACGCGCTCGCCCTTCACCAGGACGTCGCCGCCGTCGGGCGTGAGGAGTCCCGCGATGACGTTGAACATGGTCGACTTCCCGCAGCCCGACGGACCGACGATGGCGACGAAGGACCCCTCCTCGATGGCGAGTGAGGTCGGCGAGAGGGCGATCGTGTCGCCGAAGGTCTTCGCGACGTCGCGTAGCTCGAGGAGCGTCACCGCATCAATGTAGCGAAGTCGCTCGCGGCGACTCAGCGGTAGCCGGCGAAGAGGTCGCTCACCCGTCCGCGGAGCTCGCGCGGGTTGGTCGCGCGCACGAACCACTCGGTCGTCATCGTCTCGACGAAGCGGTCCCGACCCATCGTCATCCAGAACGAGTCGGCCAGCTGGCTGGCGTGCGCCGCGAGGGCGTCGAACTTCGCACCCGCGACGACCGCCACGTCGATCGCGGCGTCGACGAGGTCGTCGGGGGTCCCCAGGTCGTACTCCGCGGGCTCGGGCGAGAACTCCTCGCCCCGGGCCTCGGCCGCCGCGCGGTCCTCCTCGAGCCAGCGGGCCCGGTACGCGACCATGACGCTCTCGGGGATGGCGTTGTAGTACAGGGTCGGCGGATCGTCGAGGGTCGCGAGCGCCGCGAGGGTGATCCGGTTCGCCTGGATGTGGTCGGGGTGGCCGTAGAAGCCGTTCTCGTTGTAGGTGACCACGACCTGGGGGCGCTCCTCGGCGATGATCCGCGCGAGGCGATCCGCGGCCGTCGCGACGTCGGTGCGCCAGAAGCAGCGCGGGTCGTCGTTCTGCGACCAGCCCATCATCCCCGAGTCTCGGTAGCCCAGTCGCACCAGCCGGTCGACCCGGAGGTGGCGGGCCGCCTCGTCGAGCTCGCCGGCGCGCAGCGCGGCGACGGCCTCGGGGTCGTGGGCCGCGTCGCTCGGGTGCACCCCGCCGGGGGCGTCGCCGAACTCGCCGTTGGTGCAGGTGACGAGGACGGTCCGGATCCCCTCGTCCGCGTAGCGCCGCAGCACGCCGCCGGTGAAGCTGGCCTCGTCGTCGGGGTGCGCGTGCACGCAGAGCAGGGTCAGTCCCACGAGAGCCCTCCGAAGAGATCGGTCGCGTCGCCCTCGGCGGGGTGTCGGCTCCAGGCGCGCTGGTAGTACTCGGTGCCGAAGAGGGCGTCGAACATCGCCGGGTCCATCGCGACGAGGTCCGCGTTGTCGATCTGGGTCGCGTGGGTGGTGATCGCGGCGCGCTTGCGCTCGACGTACTCGCGCACGTCGACGCGGCTGGCGACCCGGTCGTCCGGCACGCCGATGCCGGCGTCCAGCACCCAGGCCGGCAGGAAGATCTCGAGGGCCGTCGCGTCGGGCACGAACCGGGAAAGGACGCTCTCGGGAACGACCGGGTAGTAGAGGCGCTCGACGCTCGACGAGCGCACGACGGCGGCCCGAGTGACCTGGTTCGCGCGGATGTGGTCCGGGTGGCCGTAGAAGCCGTTCTCGTCGTAGGTGACGACGACGTCGGCCTCGAGCTCGTCGAAGAGGGCGGCGAGCGTCCCGGCGACGCGCTCGACGTCGGAGCCGACGAAGGCGTTGGGGTGCTCGTTCTGGGGCCAGCCGACCATTCCCGAGTCGTGGAAGCCCAGGCTGACGGCACGCTCGAAGCCGACCAGGCTGGCCGCGCGCACGAGCTCGCCGGCCCTCGCCGCACGCGTCGCGGCCGCGTCGTGGGCGGGGTCGTCACCGGGGTGACCCGCGGGGTCGATCCCGTACTGTCCGTCGGTGCAGGTCACGAGGACGCAGCGATACCCGCGCGCGGCGTAGAGCGAGGAGATGCCCCCGGTGAAGAGGGCCTCGTCGTCGGGGTGGGCGTGGACGCAGACGAGCGTGGGGCGGTGCGGCACGGCAGCAGCCTAGGAGGTGGCGACCTGGACGATTCGCACGATGAGGAGCAGCCCCGCCACCGCCAGGTAGGTGGCGTTCGCCCGCAGGAGCCACCGTCGCGCCCGCGTGGGGGCCGGCGGGGCGAGCAAGGCGAGGCGGGGGGTCCGCCAGTCCCGTCGGTCCCCCTCGAAGGGCTGGCGAGGACCCGCCCGACGTAGTCCGATCGGTAGTCCGACGAGGACGCCGACGCCGACGACCGACGAGAGGACGACGAGGAGGGCGACGACGTTCACGTGCGGGAAGAGCGTCGAGACCATGAGCACCGTCGAGAGGACCACGAGGACGGCGACGATGACGACCGCGATGGCGTTGAGCCACCGGGGGTTCGCCCAGGGACCCAGTGCCTCGCGGTCGTTGGCGAGCAGCAGGACGATGATCGAGGTGCTGGGCAGCATGAGCCCGCCGAGGGCCTGGACCGCCAGGGTGATGACGCCGAGGGGGGCGTGCGGGACGAGGGTGACGGCCCCGGCGGCGACCAGGAGGGCGGCGAAGACACCGTAGAAGCCCTTCGCCTCGCGCAGCGGGGTGTCGAGACCCTGGCTGAATCGCGGGGACAGGTCCCCGAGGGCGTAGGAGCTCGCGAGCGTCACCGTGGCGGCCCCGACGACCGAGGCGTTGAGCAGGATCAGCGCGAAGAAGGCCCCGGCCGCGCGCCCGACGTGCCGTCCGAGCAGCCGAGCCACGTCGAGGGAGTTCGTGAAGGCGTTCGTCCCCCCGAAGCGCGAGATCCCGGCCGCGGTCGCGCCGATGAGGAGTGCGGCGACCGCCACCACGATGAACGAGCCGATGATGGTGTCGACTCGCTCGTAGTTGAGCCAGCGCGGCGAGATGCGCTTGTCGACGATGTTGCTCTCCTGGAAGAAGAGTTGCCAGGGTGCCACGGTGGTGCCGATGATCGAGATGATGAGCAGCACGCTCGCCGAGTTGATGCCGCCGCGCACCGCCGGAATCACGAGACCGGTGGCGAGCGAGCCGGCGGCCACGTGCGTGTGGAGCACCAGCGGGATCACGAGGACGTTGGTCGCGACGAAGATCATCATGAAGCGCTCCCAGCGCCGGAACGACCCCGTCGAGGTCACGAGGAAGAGCGTCACGATGGCGACCGGGACCGAGACGACGGGAGGGACCCCGAAGTAGCGCATCGAGAGGGAGATCCCGATGAACTCGGTCATGATGATGAGGAAGTTGAGCAGCAGGATGGACCCGACCGAGATCAGGCCCCACGTGCGACCGATCCGCTCGCGAATCAGGCGGCCGTGGCCGACGCCGGTCACGGCGCCGAGGCGCGCGACCATCTCCTGGTTGACGATGAGCACCGGGATGAGCAGCGGGAGCGTCCAGAGGAGCGTGTAGCCGAAGTTCTGCCCGGCCTGGGCGTAGGTCGAGACCCCCCCCGCGTCGTTGTCGCCGACCATCACGATGAGGCCGGGTCCGATGATGGCGAGCAGGGTCAGGACGCGAGCCCGCCACCCGCGTCGGGTCTGCGAGTCGTGGGCCGAGATGGTGCCGAAGGCACCTCGGATGCTCTGCTCGTGCTCGGGCTGGGCGGCCACGTCTCACCTCCTTCGCGGGCCGTGACGACGACCGCGGCCACCGAGGCGGCTCAGCGGCCGGCCAGGAGGTCCCTCCGGGGTCGTTCGGGGATGTCGAACGGGATCGGGTCGGTACTCGGGGGTTTCAGACGGACCCCCTTAGAACGGAGCGACGGGTCACTCCTCCACCGCCGTCATGCCGAACTCCCGGCGCCACCCCTGAGGTAGCAGATCCTCGAGCAGGTCGTCGACGGTGACGACGCCGATCATGGCGCCGTGACCCTCGTCGACGACCGGGAGGACCGTGAGGTTGAAGTCGCTCATCTTGCGCGCCACGCGGTGGAGCTCCCAGTGGGGGTGCACGTGCGCGAGGGGCGAGCGAGCGATCGTGAGGACGGGGCTGTCGGCCGGCGCCCGGACGAGCGCGGCCACCGGGACCGCGCCACGGGGCTGACCCTCGTCGTCGAGGACGAAGACCGTCGAGAGGGCCTCGGACGGCGCCCGGGACGACCGCACCGCGTCGAGCGCCTCGCCGACCGTCGCCGCGGCGCCCACGGTGACGAAGTCCGGGCTCATGAGCCCCCCGGCCGTGTCCGCGTTGTAGGCGAGCAGGTTGCGCACCTTGTTGCGCTGCGGACCGGGCAGGTTCTCGAGGATGGGCAGACGGCGCTCCTGGTCGATCTCGGAGATGAGGTCAGCGGCGTTGTCGGGCTCCATCCGCGCGAGGAGGCGGGCCGCCTCCTCGTCGGTGCGGTCCTCCAGGAACTCGAGCTGGTGCGTGGTGTCGAGCTCTTCGAAGACGTCGGCCTCGAGCTCGCGGTCGAGCTTGACCGCCTCGATGATCTCCTCACCCTCCTCGTGGCTCGCCTGCTCGACGAGGTCGGCGATCTGGGCCGGGTGCAGTCGGGCCAGCTTGCGGTACGGAATCTTCAGTCGGGCCGAGGGCACGTGAGCGACGAAGGGCTCGATCGAGGCGAAGTCGACGATGTCGCCGCCGCGCCGTCGACCGAACAGGTTGCGCCGAGCGGGGTCGACGCCCACGACCTCCCAGCGCCCGTCGACCTCGGCGAGCTCGATCTCGTGCGCGCTGATCAGCCGGCCGCGCACGAGATTGATGAGGTGGCGGGTGAGCAGGTCCTGGGCGAGGAGGATCTCCCCCGGGCGCCGCTCGAAGCGTCGCAGGTCGACCCGTCGGCCCTGGAACGTGACGCGACCCTCGGCGAGGCCCCCGATCTTGCGGATCGGCACGAAGAGGTCGCGATTCTCGATGCGGATGACCGCCCCCACGATGGGGGGATGCGGGTCGTCGCCCATCCTCGCGACCAGGTCCTGGACGCGTCCGATCCGCTCTCCGGCCTGATCGAACATGGGCCGGCGCAGGAAGGTCGAGAGGTGAAGGAGTTCCATGGGATTTCTGCCGTCCCAGGCTACTCCCGGCTCCGTCCCGGGACGGGGGACAACCGGTTAACTCTGGGTGACGGGACGAGCCGCGACGCGGGCGATCGCGCGCAGCGCTCGCTCGAGGGCCGCGTCGTCGACGTCGCAGTGGGTCACCAGGCGGAGGCGATCGGCCGCGAGCGTGCCGGCAAGGACGCCCTCGCGCTCGAGGTCCACCACGAGCTCGCGCGCTCGGGGGTGGGACATGACGACGATGTTGGTGCGACAGGTCGCGGGGTCGTAGCCGGACGCGGGGAAGGCCTCGGCCAGCGCCTCGGCCAGTCGCCGGGCTCGCCGGTGGTCCTCGTCGAGCCGCTCGACCATGGTGTCGAGGGCGACGAGTCCCGCGGCCGCGAGGACGCCGGCCTGACGCATCGCTCCCCCGAGTCGCTTGCGCTCGATCCGCGCCTCGGCCATGAGATCCGCCGGTCCGGCGAGGAGTGAGCCGACCGGCGCGGCGAGACCCTTCGAGAGACAGAACATCACCGTCGCCGCCGGGGCCGCGAGGGTGGCCACCTCCGCGCCGACGGCCCGGGCGGCGTTGAAGAGGCGCGCGCCGTCGAGGTGGACCGGACGACCGACCGCCGCGGCGAAGTGAGCGAAGCGGGCCGGGTCCCAGGGGGTGCCCCCCGAGGGCATGTGACTGTTCTCGACGAAGACGGCGGCGACGTGGGGCCGGTGGTCGACCTCGGCGTCGACGTGGGCCCGCACCGCGTCCGGGTCGAGCTCGCCCCGGGCGTCGTCGACGAGGGCGAACTGGATCCCCGAGTTGCGCGCCGCCGCGCCGAGCTCGAAGGCGACCACGTGTTGGTCGGCCCCCGCGACGACGAGGTCGCCGGGGCGGGCGAGGACGCGCAGGGCCATCTGGTTGGCCATCACCCCGGAGGGGACGAAGACGGCCGCCTCCTTCCCGAGCAGTGCGGCGGCGCGCTCCTCGAGGGCGCGAACGGTGGGGTCCTCGCCGTAGCCGTCGTCGCCGACCTCGGCGGCGGCCATCGCCGCGCGCATGGCGGACGTCGGACGGGTCACGGTGTCACTGCGCAGGTCAACGGGTCGTTCCACGCTGCGAGGCTACCGAGCGGACGTAGGATGAGCCGGTGCCCACCCCCGACGAGATCATCTCCCGTCCCACCGTCCACGACGTCCTGGGCGTCGAGATCGTCGAGGCGAGCGGGGACCGAGTCGTCCTGCGCGTCCCCGTCGGGCCGCGCGTCCACCAGCCCTACGGCATCCTCCACGGCGGCGTCTCGGCACTCCTCGCCGAGGGCGCGGCCTCGATCGGCGGAGCCCTCGCCGTCGCCCCGGACCGGATCGTCGTGGGCACCGAGCTCAACATCTCGCACCTGCGCGCCGTCACCGACGGCGTCGTGACCGCGACGGCGACCCCCATCCGCAAGGGCCGTCAGGTCCACGTGTGGGCCATTGAACTCTCTGACCAGGAGGGACGGACCATCAGCGTGGCCCGATGCTCCCTCCAGGTCCTGCCGAAGGTCCCGGGGGGCACCCCGTCCTGAGCGACCTCCTCCCCTAGACTGGTTCGGTCAGAGGGGAGGCCTGCCGATGGGTGTTCGTTTCCGGGGATGGGGAATAGCCGTTCCCGACAAGGTCGTGACGAACGACGACCTGTCGAAGACCCTCGACACCTCCGACGAGTGGATCCGCGAGCGCACCGGCATCCGTGAGCGCCGCATCGGTGGCTCGGCCATGACCCTCGGCGTCGCGGCGGCCGAGAAGGCGATGGCGGCGAGCGGCGTCGGCCCCGCGGACATCGACTTCCTGGTCATGGCGACGACCACCCCGGACCGGCTCACCCCGGCCACGGCCCCGATGGTCGCGACGCGCCTCGGCCTCACCTGCCCGGCCATGGACCTCAACGCCGCCTGCAGCGGCTTCATGTACGCGGTGCGCACCGCCCAGGGACTGCTCGAGACGGGCAACCGCCGGATCCTCGTGATCGGTGCCGAGAACCTCTCGCGCTGGACCGACTGGAACGACCGCAACATGGCCGTGCTCCTCGCCGACGGGGGCGGGGCGACCGTGCTCGAGTACGACGAGTCGGGCACCGACATCCTCTCCTTCGTCCTCGGCGCCGACGGCGCCGCGGCCGACCTGCTCACCTGCGAGCACGGTGGGTTCATCGAGATGAACGGCAAGGAGGTCTTCCGCCGCGCGGTGCGCGTGGTGGTCGAGTCCGCGGAGGAGGCGATGGCGAAGGCCGGCGTCACGGCGAGCGACATCAGCCTCGTCGTCCCCCACCAAGCCAACGTCCGCATCATCCAGGCGGCCACCCAGCGCCTCGGCATCGACATGGACCGCGCCGTCGTCGTCCTCGACCGCTACGGCAACACCTCGTCGGCCTCCATCCCCCTCGCGATGGATGACGCGATCGTCAACGGTCGGGTGCGGCCGGGCGAGCTGGCCCTGCTGACCGGCTTCGGGGCGGGCATGACCTGGGCCAGCTCGGTGGTGCGCTGGTCGTGAGTGCCCTGACCCTCATCGTGCTGGCCGCGGGCCGGGCCCGTCGCTACGGCGGGCTGAAGCAGCTGGCCCCGATCGGCGTGCACGGCGAGGGCGTGATCGACCTGCTGGCCGACGACGCGATCGCCGCCGGATTCGAGCGGATCGTGCTCGTGGTCAACCCCGAGACCGGCCCCGAGATCCGGGCCCACGTCGAGGCCACCTGGCCGACCGAGATCGACGTCGCCTTCGCCGTCCAGGAGGTCCCGGGCGGCACCGTGCCCGCGACGCTGACCGCGCGTCCGCTGGTCGACGACGACGCCCCCTTCGCCGTGTGCAACGCCGACGACCTCTACGGCCGCGACGCCCTGGCGCTGCTCGCCGAGCACCTGCGCACCAAGTCGACCTCGTGTCTCATCGGATTTCGCCTCGACCGGGCTCTCGTGGGCGACCTGCCGGTCTCGCGCGGGGTCTGCAACGTCGTGAACGGTCACCTCACCGACATCACCGAGCGTCGCTACGTCCACGACTCCCCCGACGGCTTCCTCTCCGACGACGGGTTCTCCCCCGTCTTCCTCGAGCCCGAGACGATCGTGTCGATGAACCTCTGGGGATTCCAGCCCACCCTCTGGCCCCTGCTCGCCCACTTCATGGACCGCCACGACGACCAGGACGCCGAGGCCTTGCTGCCGGTCTTCGTCGGCTCGATCCTCCACCACTACCCGCTGCGCTTCGACGTCCTCGAGACCGTCTCGCGCTGCGTCGGAGTGACCCACCCGAGCGACCTGCCCCTCGTCCAGATGGACGTGCGGCTCCAGGTGGAGCTCGGCGAGCGCCCCGAGTTCGCCTTCGACTTCTAGTCGTACGTCGCCGAAGGGCGTCAGCCCGTCATCGGAGACCCGTCGCCGAGAACGACGAGCAGCAACACTTCCTCACACGAGCGACTCGCTATACTGCCGTCGATTTGAACATAAAATTTATTGCTAGCGCTGAATTGAGGTTCTTCCGATGCGTCCACGCCTGTCGTCGCGACTAACCGTTGCCGTCGTCGCTGTCGCTGCCATCGCCCTGGGGGGAACGTGGGCGGGCGCCTCGCTCCACCACCGAGCCACGAAGGTTCGTGAGTTCCACGGGTGCCTCGATTACAAGACGGGTGCACTAACCGACGTCTTCCTCACCGCCGGACACCGCTGTGCCGCGGGATTCAACCCGGTGACCTGGAGCCAGACCGGACCTCAAGGTCTACCGGGTGCCAACGGCTCGAACGGGACGAGCATCCTCACGAGCGCGGGGGTCCCGACGGGGGCCTGCTCGACGGGCGACACGGACCTCGACCTTCAGTCCGACGAGATCTACTCCTGCGTCAACGCGCTCTGGTCGGACTCCAACACCTCGCTGAGGGGCGCGTCAGGGCCCTCGGGTCGGCCGGGACTTACGGGTCCGCAAGGTCCTGTCGGCGCGACGGGTGCGGCGGGAGCGCAAGGTCCTGCCGGTCCGCAAGGTCCTGCCGGTCCGCAAGGTCCTGCCGGTCCGCAGGGTCCTGCCGGTCCGCAAGGTCCTGCCGGCGCGACGGGCGCGACGGGTCCTATCGGTCCTATCGGTCCTATCGGTCCTGTCGGTCCGATGGGTGCGACGGGCGCGACGGGTCCGCAAGGTCCTGCCGGTCCGCAAGGTCCTGCCGGCGCGACGGGTGCGACGGGTACACCGGGTGCGACGGGTCCCGCAGGACCCGGTGCAGTGGCCTACTCGACCCCCGGCACCTTCACGTACACGGCCCCTGCCGGTGTGACCACCATCGAGGTCGTCGCCATCGGTGCGGGTGGTGGCGGTGGCACATCGGGAGCGAGCATCACAGGTGGCGGAGGTGGTGGAGGGGCGACGATCACCGGCCTCCTGACGGTGACGTCACCCTGCACGGTCGCGGTGGGACAGGGCGGTGCAGCGGGCGGCGGGGCGGGAGCGTCATCCTCAGTGACCTGCGGCACGAACGAGGTGAGCGCCGGAGGTGGTGGCGGTGGAGGCAACGCCAGTTCGTCAACGAACGGCACACCGGGCGGGGGTGGCGTCGGCGTCTTCACTGGCCCCATCGTCGTCGGTCTGTCCAACCTCCCGGGTTACGCGGGGGGATCACCGTTCACGTGTGATAACGCTCCGGCCAGTTCCGGTGGTAACAGCGGTGGCGGAACCGGAGGAGACACCGGTGGTGTTGCAAACTGCACCACCCCGAGTGGAGGCGTCGGAGGCGGGGGATTCAGTTCTTCCTTTAGCGGAAACGGGACCCCGGGCGGGGACGGGTACGTGGAGATCATTCCGATCGAGGGATAGATCTCGAGCGAGCCGTCGTCTACGCGTCGCTCGGGCGACGAACCCTTCGATCGGGTCCGCGAGCCGCTAGGAGCGACGTTGACGGCTCGTCGGGCCGGCCTCTCGTCTCCGTCGTGAGGGGCGCCGGTCGCGGCGGGGATGGGTCGTTCGGCGACCGTGGACGCGGAGGCTCATCGCCCCGTGCGGGCGCGACGGGACCTCGGCGTTCTCCGTGCGAACATCCCCGGGTTCGCCGGCTCATCGCCGTGACGAGGCGTCAGTGCCAGTCGCGCGCCGCCGGCGCGACGAGCTCGAGCGCCTCGACGGTCTCGGCCGCGAGCGCGAGCGTCCCCTGACCGCGCTCGAGCGTCCCCCCGATCACGAGGGCGCTCGAGCGTCCCGCGACCGCCGACCACCGGGCCCACGCCCCGCGCGAGAAGATCACGTTCACGTGGCCCGTCTCGTCCTCGAGGTTGAGGAAGACCGCCCCGCGCGCCGTCTCGGGGTGCTGGCGGTGGGTCACCACCCCGGCCACTCGCACCCGGCGCTGCTCGGCCCCCCCGAGGGCGGCCGCCGTCACCACGCCCCGCGCGACGAGGTCGGCGCGCACCAGGGCCATCGCCGTCGCCTCGGGGGTGAGCCCCATCGACCAGAGGTCGTCGGCGACCCGCTCCATCGCCGTCGGCGGGACGAGGGGCGGGGCGACGAGCCCGGTCGCGACCCCGGGGAGCCGGTCGGGGCGCACCTGGGCGGCCGCCCCGGCCGCCCAGGTGAGGGCGCGTCGCGAGGGCCCGAAGGCGTCGAGGGCCCCCGCCGCGGCGAGGCTCTCCAGCTGGGCCGCGTCGCACCCGGCCCGGTGCGCCAGGTCCTCCGGTCCCGACCAGGGAGCCCCCGCGACGAGACGCCGGGCGAGGTCCTCCCCGATCCCGCGCAGGGGGGCGAGCCCCAGGCGGACGGCCGGAGCGGCCGGGTCGCCCTCCAGGCGAGCCCCGGCACCCGAGCGGTTGACGTCGGGGCGGCGAACCTCGACCCCGTGGCGACGGGCGTCGGCCACCAGGCTCTGGGGCGACCAGAACCCCAGGGGCTGGGCGTTGAGCAGCGAGGCGAGGAAGGCCGCCGGGTAGTGGTGCTTGATCCAGGCCGAGCAGTAGACGAGGTGGGCGAAGGAGACCGCGTGGGACTCCGGGAAGCCGAAGTTGGCGAAGGCCGCGAGGGCGTCGACGACCTGGTCGGCCGCGTCGCCGACGATCCCCCGCTCGGCCATGCCGGCGTAGAGGCGCCCCCGTAGGCGCTCCATCCGCGCCGCCGAGCGCTTGGCGGCCATCGCCTGGCGCAGCTCGTCGGCCTCGGCCGGCGTGAAGCCGGCGATCGCGACGGCCATCTCCATCAGCTGTTCCTGGAAGAGCGGCACCCCCAGGGTGCGCGCGAGGATCGGCTCGAGGAGCGGGTGGAGGTACGTGACGGGCTCCTCGCCCCGGCGCCGGCGCAGGTAGGGGTTGACCGCCCGACCCTGGATGGGGCCGGGGCGGATCAGGGCCACCTCGATCACCAGGTCGTAGAAGCAGCGCGGCCGCATCCGGGGCAGGGTCGCCATCTGGGCCCGCGACTCCACCTGGAAGACCCCGACGGTGTCGGCCGCGCTCAGCCCGGCGTAGACGGCCTCCTCCTGGGGGAGCGCCGCGAGGTCGAGCACGACGCCGTGGAACTCCTGGACCGCGTCGACGGCCCGGTGGAGGGCCTCGAGCATCCCGAGCCCCAACAGGTCGAACTTCACCAGCCCGAAGGCCGCGCAGTCGTCCTTGTCCCACTGCAGGACGGTGCGCCCCTCGTGGCGGGCCCACTCGACGGGGCAGACCTCGGTGACCGGCCGGTCGCAGAGCACCATGCCCGCCGAGTGCAGGCCGAGGTGGCGGGGCCGGTCGCGCAGCTGCTCGACGAGGCCGCGCATCGTCGCGGCGATCTCCGGGGGGGCGACCGCGACGTCGGCGCTGACGGCGCTCACCGCGGCCTCGTCGAGGCCGAGGGCCCGGGCGACGTCGCGACGCGCCGAGCGGCCGCGGTAGGTGATGACGGCGGCGACCTGGGCCGCGTGACGCCGGCCGTAGCGCTCGTAGACGTACTGGATGACCTCCTCGCGCCGACCCGACTCGATGTCGACGTCGATGTCGGGCGGACCGTCGCGCGCCGGGGAGAGGAAGCGCTCGAAGAAGAGGTTGAGCGCCACCGCGTCGGCGTTGGTGATGCCGAGGGAGAAGCAGACGGCCGAGTTGGCGGCCGAGCCCCGGCCCTGGCAGTAGATGCCCTCGCGCCGGCAGAACTCGGTGATGTCCCACACGGTGAGGAAGTAGCCGGCGAAGCCCAGCGCCCCGATGACCGAGAGCTCGTGATCGATCTGGCGCCAGGCCCCGGGGACCCGCTCGGCGTCGCGCGGGCCGTAGCGCTGCGTCGCGCCCCGGGCGACGAGCTCCGCGAGGTACCCCTGCTCGTCGAGGCCCGCGGGAGTCGGGAAGGTCGGCAGCCGGGGAGCGACGAGGCGCAGGTCGAAGGCGAGCACCCGGCCGATCTCCCCCGCGCGCTCGACCGTCCCCGGCCAGCGGGCGAAGCGCCGTCGCTGCTCGGCCGCGCTGCGCAGGTGGGCGGCGGGGGCCGCCGGCAGCCAGCCCTCCATCGCCCCGAGCGGACGACCGGCCCGAATCGCCGCGAGGAGCTGGGAGCGGGCGAAGGCGTCGGGCGTCGCGTAGTGGACGTTGCCGGTGGCGACGATCTCGACCCCGGCCGCCAGGGCCACCTCGACGAGCGCGTCGTTGCGTACCGCGTCGTCGTCCCCGCCGTGGTCCCAGATCTCGACGGCGACCCGGTCCCGGCCGAGGGCCGCGACGAGCTCGTCGAGGGCCCGGCGGGCGGCGCGGGGTCCCTCGCTGACGAGGGCCCGGGTGAGGGGGCCCTTGCGACACCCGGTGAGCACCAGCCAGTCGGCCGACGGCCCGGCGAGATCCTGAAGGCTCATCCGCGGCGACCCCTTCTCGCCCCGGGCGAGGTGGGCCTCACCGAGGGCGACCGAGAGGTCGCGGTACCCGGCCGGGGAGCGGGCCAGCACCACCAGGTGGCTCCCCGAGGGGTCCGGCACCCCGGTGCGGTCGTCGGTCCCGCCGAGGGTGAGCTCGGCCCCGAAGACCGTCGCCACCCCGAGGGCCCGGGCCGCCTCGGCGAAGCGCACCGCCCCGTAGAGGCCGTGGTGGTCCGTGAGGGCGAGCCCGTCGAGGCCCAGACGGGCCGCCTCGGCGACCAGCTCCTCGGGGTCACTCGCCCCGTCGAGGAAGCTGAAGCCCGAGTGGGCGTGGAGCTCCGCGTAGCCCGACATCAGTCGTAGACCCCCACCAGCCACCACCGACCCGACTCGACCCGCACGAGCAGGGCCTCCCCGCCCTCGAGCACCAGCTGGACGTGGGCGCGGCGTCGGGGCGCGACCCACCAGCGCTCGACGCTCGGCCAGGGGCCGGCGTGCCAGACGACGCGGCGCGTGATCCCCCCCGTGACGATCGTCGCCGGGGCGGCGCTCAGGAGGCCGCGGCGAACCTCGAGGGAGCCCCCCTCGCCGTCGCGCAGCTCGATCGGGGCGGGACGCCCCAGCACCGTGACCGGCGTGGGGGGCCGCAGCTGCCCGGGCCAGGGGGCCCCGGGGTCGCGGGGCGGCGGGGGCGCGTCCCAGGGACGTAGGGATCCGCGGTCCTCCGGAGTCCTCCCCCCCACCACCGCGGCGACCACCACTCCCTCGGGTCCGAGCCGCCGACGCAGCGCCAGCGCCGCCGCACGGGCGCGCGCCTCGCCCGCCGCGCGCTGACCGAAGAAGCCCCGCTGCTCGTCGGGACGATCGACCTCGCGCAGTCGAGCGAGCCGTCGGGCGAGGGAGGCGTCGCGCTGACCCGGGAGCTCCCCGAGCTCGCCCCGGGCGACGCGGTGCGCGACGCCGACGGCGCGGCTGAAGCGCTCGGCGACCCGACCCGGCGCGAGGTCGGCGAAGGCTCCGACCGTGCGCAGCCCGAGCCGGTGGGCGGTGGCCGTGAGGTCCGGACGACCGAGGGCCGCGAGGGGCAGTGCCCGACGGAAGTCGTCGCTGCCGCCGGGGGCGACGACCCGCCCGGCGCGGGCCGCGGCCTCGGCGGCGAAGAGGCCGTCGGCCACCCCGATCCGGGCCTCGGCGCCGACCACCTCGCGCACCGTGGTCGCCAGGGCCTCGAGGACCGCGGACTCCCCGCCGAAGACCCGACTCGGCGCGCGCGCCGGCAGGACGTAGAGGCCGAGGCGCACGATCTCGGTGAAGGGGCACAGGGCGCCGAGCGCGTCGAGCAGCTCCAGCGAGCGTCGCAGCGCCGCCCCGTCGGGCGTCTCGACCGTCAGGTCCGGCACGAGGATCGCGACGAGCCGTTCCATCACGACGCCGCGGCCCGTCCCCGCCGGTCGGGCAGGGCGACCTCCCGCTCGACCGGGCGAACGCCGCCCCGTCCGGTGATCCGCACCCGCAGCGTGCGCCCCTCGAGCCGGGACCCCGCGTGCCAGCGCGACGCCACGACCTCGAGCGAGAGGTCCGTCGGCGACGGCCAGGGCGCGCGGGGCGCGCCCAGCACGATCATCGCGGCGCCGCGCTCGCGGACCCGGTCCCCGAGCGTGCGGGCGGACCGGGTCGACACCCGGGTCGGCGGCCGGACGAGGACCAGGTCGACCCCCTCGAGGAGGTCGGCCGTCGCCTCGGCCCAGGCTCCCCCGGGGCGGGGCACGAAGAGGGTCCGACGTAGGTCGAGCCCGAGGTCGGCGATGGCCACGACGCCCGGGTCGTCGACCCCCACGACGGCGGCCCAGTGGGACTCGGCGCTCGCGGCGCTGAGCAGCCCGAGGGAGAGGCTGAGCCCCCCGGACCCGGGTGGCGCGACGACCGCGACGGTCCCCCCACGACGCAGCGATCCACCGGGGATCAGGTCGTTCCACGGTTCGACCAGGGGGAACGTACGAGTCTGGGCCAGGGCGACGGGTCGAACGGCCGCGACCAGCGCCTCGGGGAGACGGGGGCGAGGAGAAGAGGCGAACATATGTTCGCTTACCATAGCGAGTCGCCGTCACGTCCGCCAGAGCCGTAACGTCACGGGGGAAGGGAGGTCCCGTGTGCGGCCGCGTCGCCCTCTATAGCCCGCCGAGCCGGCTGGCCCGATTCCTCGAGGCCCAGCTCGGGGCCGGCGTCGACCCGACGAGCCCGCCCCACTGGAACGTGGGTCCCCAGCGGAGCCTCTTCGCCGTGACCGGCTCCGCCCCGCGGGTCCTCGACCGCTACCGCTGGGGCCTCGTCCCCGGCTGGGCCCGCGAGGCGAGCGTCGGACCGCGCCTCTTCAACGCCCGCGGCGAGACCGTCGCGACCAAGCCCAGCTTCCGCAGCGCCTTCGCCCGACGGCCCTGCGCCATCCCGGTCGACGGCTTCTACGAGTGGGACCACCGCCCCGGGGCCGGACGGGCCCCCCACTACTTCTCCCGCGCCGACGGCGATCCCCTCGTCCTCGCCGGCCTCTACGAGCACTGGCGCGACCCCGCCGACGACGCGGCCCCGGTCCTCGCGACCTGCACCGTCATCACCACGACCCCGAGTGCGGACCTCGAGGGGATCCACGACCGCATGCCGGTCGTGCTCGACCCCGAGGACGTGACCCAGTGGCTCGACCCCGCCGACTACGGCCCCGACGAGCGGGCGCTGCTGCTCGTCCCCGCGCCGCGGGGGACCCTCGTCCACCACCCCGTCAGCGCCGCGGTGGGCGACGTGCGCCACGACGGCCCCGAGCTCATCGAGCCCGTGGAGCAGCGGCGTCTCTTCTCGCCGTAGAAAGGCGAGGACCCCGAGTGACCAGGGAGCCGAAGCTCGCCAGCCCCTCGGGGTCCCCGAAGGCGCATCACCCGGCGGCCCGTGTCGGACAGGCCACCGACTGACGGCGGGTACTCCACGCCCTTCGTCGTCCGAGAGGCGGGCCGAACCCCGCCACCCGGTGAGCGACTCCGTCCCCCTTGCGGGGTCCCTCGCCGCTCCGTCGGTGTCCCCTCGCGGTTCCACCGATCGTCGACCGGTACTGCGTGAACTACGAGGATGACTATGGCGCGGAGGTGAGCGACGCGCAAGCGCCACGTGAGCGCGTCGGGGAAATCCCCGGCTTTTGCCCAGTCCCCGAGGGAATTTCCACCCTCCGGGGGCGGATAGGCACCGGGTGAGGGTCCGATACCCCCACCTTTTGCACAGTCGGGTCCGATCCCCTCACTCCCCCTCGTCGGTCCAGCGGAAGGCGAACCGGGCGAGGACGACCCCGATGGCGATCCAGACCACGAGGACCAGAGCCGCGCGGGAGAGCTCGAAGGACCCGGCCGCCTCGAAGTGCCCGAAGGCGGCCGGCAGGAAGACCGAGCGCATCGCCTGGGCCATCCACTTGAGCGGGAAGAAGGCCGCCAGGCGCTGCATCCACTGGGGCAGGCTCGTGTAGACGAAGTAGACGCCCGAGGTGAACTGGAAGAAGATCACCATCGGGGCGGCGATCGCCGAGGCCGACTTGCCGTCCCGGGCGGCCGCCGAGAGGGCGATCCCCAGCAGCGAGCTCGCGACGAGCCCGAGCACGCTGACCCACGCGAACGTGAACCACCCGGCGCGCGTCGGCAGGGTGATGTCGAAGGTGTAGTGACCGATCGAGAGGAGCAGGGCCGACTGGGCGGCGTAGACGACGACCGAGGTCGCGAACTTGCCGACGAAGTAGGCGCTGCGCGGCAGGGGGGCGCCGCGCAGTCGCTTCAGCGCGCCGGTGGCGCGCTCTTCGGGGATGGCGATCGCGAGCAGCTGGAAGGAGCTGTAGAGGAGGCCCGAGGCGAGCAGCCCGGCCACCAGGTACTGGGAGATGCGCACCCCGGTGTGGGCGATCGTCTGGTGCCCGAAGACCGAGCCGAAGATGACGAGGAGGAAGACCGGCAGGAGCATCGAGAAGACGACGGCCGAGCGGTCGCGCATCATGACCTTCACCTCGAACCAGGAACGTCCCAGGTAGAGGCGCAGGAGGCTCACGTCGCGGTCCCCTCGACCAGGGCGAGGTAGGCCTCCTCGAGCGTCGGGCGCACCACCTCGAGCCCGGGCACCTCCCCGCCGAAGTGCTCGGCCAGCCGGGCGACCGTCGCGGTCGGGCTCGCCGTGCGCTCCTCGCGCAGCTCCCCATCCCACCAGCGCACCACGACGACGTCGCGGTCGCGACCCTTCAGCTCGTCGGGCGTCGTGTCGGCGACCTTGCGGCCCCGCGCCACCACGACGACCCGGTCGGCCAGCGCGTCAGCCTCCTCCAGGTAGTGCGTGGTGAGCAGGATGGTCGTCCCCTCCGCGCGCAGGGTCGCGATCAGGTCCCAGAAGGCCCGGCGGGCCTCGGGGTCGAAGCCGGTCGTGGGCTCGTCGAGGAAGAGGAGCTCGGGCCGCCCGATGACGCCGAGCGCGACGTCGAGCCGACGGCGCTGGCCCCCCGAGAGAGATCCGATGCGCGCGCCGACCTTGGCCTCGAGCCCGACGAGGGCGACGACCTCCTCCACCGGACGGGGGGCCGGGTAGAAGGAGGCGAAGTGGGCGAGGGCCTCCCCGACGTGCACCGCGGCGAGGTCGTTGACGCTCTGCAGCACGATCCCCAGTCGGGCCCGCCAGGCCCGGTCCCCGCGGGCCGGGTCGACGCCGAGGACGCGGACCTCGCCGGCGTCACGTCGGCGGTACCCCTCGAGGATCTCGACGGTGGTCGACTTGCCGGCCCCGTTGGGCCCCAACATCGCCACGCACTCGCCGGCCCCGACGTTCAGGTCGAGGCCGTCGACGGCGACCAGTTCGCCGTAGCGGCGAACCAGCCCCCGGACCGCGACGACGTCCACCCCGTCACGTTACGGGGTGGACGTCGTCGCGTCGGGGATGAGGCCCTAGTGCAGCCAGGCCGGAACGGTCATCGACAGCTTCGTCACCTTCGTGAGCGTGGTGGCCGCCGTCGGGCTCGTGGTGTACACGGTCGGGTCGACCACGGTCGCGGTCGAGGCACTCGCCACCTTCACGATGTAGCCGGCCGTGAGCCCCTGGTGATTCGTCTGGCTGTAGCGCAGCGGCTGCAACGCCGGGGTCATGAGCGTCGTCGTGTTCATGACCTTGAGGAAGCTCGCTCGGGTGAAGTTGCGACCGGCGGCCTTGAGGTAGCCCGCGAAGGCGACGCCCCAGCCCACGCCGTAGGCCATGTTGCCGTCAATCGGCGTCGCCGCCGTGAAGGACGGGAAGTCCGCCTTGTCGGCGAGGAGGACCTTGCGCATCCAGGCGTTCCACGGGTTCGTCGCGGTCGACGTCGGCAGGTAGGTGAAGGTCAGCGCGCCGATCTCGGGGTCCGGGAAGGGAGCCTTCGCGAACGGGGCGGCGACGGTCACCGGGTCCGAGCCGACGCTCGAGATGATCCACTGCGGGTGGTAGCCGAGCTGGAGCGCCGACGCGAGCGCCGCGTCGGTCGCCCCGGGGATCGTGTCGAGGTAGACGATCTGGCAGCTGTCACTCAGGAACTTCTTGATGAAGGGCGCGAAGTAGCCGGCCCCACCGGTCACCAGCCCCGCCGGGTCGTACATGATCGTGTCGACGGGATTGATGCGCATGTCCTTCAACCCGAGCAGACCGTTGGCGCCGAAGTCGTCGTTCTGGCCGAGGAAGCAGAGCCGCTAGTTCGCCAGGTGACGGTTGATGTACCAGCCGAGGATCTTGCTCTCGACCGTGTAGCTCGGCTGCCAGCCGTAGAGCGTCGGGTAGACGCGCGCGTTGTTCCAGTCCTTCGAGCCCGAGTTCACGAAGAGCTGGGGCACGTGGGCGCTATTGAGCAGCGAGCGCACCGAGTCCTGCGTCGGGGTCCCGAGGGAGCCGACCGTCGCGAAGACCGGCGTGCTGATGAGCTCCTTCGTGAGCTGGACCGTGTTGGGATTGCCCGTGCACCCGAAGCCCGGCGTGCCGTAGCAGTCGTCCTTCAGGATGAAGTTGATCTTGCGCCCGTTGATGCCCCCGTGGGAGTTCACCCACTTGAAGACGGCGTTGGCGGCCTTCGCGACCTCGCTGTAGCCCTGTGAGGCGATGCCGGTGAGCGGCACCGTCGCCCCGATGGTCACCTGCGTCGCGGTGACGCCCGGCGTGGCCGACGCGGCCCCGCTCGGCGCCGCCGTCACGACGACCCCCATGAGCAGCGCCCCCGCCGACGCGAGCGCCGCGGCACGACGGCGAACCGTTCCTTGCATGTGTCTCCCCCTTTGGTGGTTACTACGAAGTAGGCCCCGGCGCGAGCGTAGGTCGGCCTCAGTCCGCCCGCAAGTGATGCCGCTCTCGCCAGCGCCGCGCGACCTGGCGACCCGCACCGGCGATGCCCATCGGGGCGGCGACGATGGCCCCGACGAGGAGCACCCCGAAGATGATCCCGTTCAACTGGCTGGCGAGGTTGCCCTGCGGGTTGAGGCCGAGGCGCGCCGTGATCCACGAGATGGACGAGGTCGAGTAGGCGAAGATGAGCCCCCCGATCATCGCGCCCGGAATCGTCCCGATCCCGCCGATGACCATCAGCGCGAGGATCGTGATCGAGAGGGCGAAGCCGTAGGTCGCGGGCGACACCGAGTTGTTCACGAGCGTGCTGAGGGCGCCGCCGAGGGCCGCGTAGGCGGCCGAGATCACGAAGGCGACCACGCGGGCCCGGGGCAGGGAGACGCCGGCCAGCTCGGCGGCGACGTCGTGGTCGCGCACGAGCCGCATGGATCGCCCCACCCGGCTGGCGAAGAGGTTCGACATCGCGAAGAGGGCCACGCCGGCCACCACGAGCGAGATCTGGGAGAGCCAGACCGTCGCCGCGGCGAGCGGCGAGTCGCTCGGGGGCAGGAGGTCGACCAGCCAGCGCGGCGCGCTCACCGCGGTCGGCAGCTGGAGGCCGGAGTCGCCACCGGTCCAGGAGCTGAAGGCGTTGAGGATCGATCCGAAGGCGACGGCGAAGGCCAGGGTCATCCCGGCGAGGTAGGGGCCGCGTAGACGCGTCGCCGGGAGCCCGAGGAGGAAGCCGACGGCCGCGCCGGCGACGACGGCCGCCAGCAGGGCGATCACGACGGGGCTGTGGGCGTGGTGGTTGGCCCAGATCGCCGCGGCGAAGGCCCCCACCCCCATGAAGGCGCCGTGGCCGAGCGAGATCTGACCCGAGGAGCCGGTCAGGAAGGAGAGGCCCAGCAGGACGATGGTCATCGAGACCCCGGCCTCCAGGTTGCCGTTGACCGACGTGGAGACGAAGGCGCTGGCGACGCCCAGCGCGTCGACCGTCATCACCGTCTGGGCCAGCCGGGTGCCGACGGGGTGGGCGGCCCGCCAGCTCGGCGAGACCCAGAGAGCGGCCAGCGCGGCGAAGAGGGCCTCGCAGACGACGAGCACGATCGCGACGCGGGCGCGCGCGAGGAGGGCCGTGGCGACGACCCCGACGACGAGGGCGCCGGCGACGGCGAGGCGGGCCCGCATCACACCCTCCTCTGGGCGTCACGGGTGAAGACCCCGTTGGGGCGCACCATCAACGAGACGATGAGCAGCCCGAGGGCCACGAGGATCACGTCGTTCGCGTTGACGTAGTCGCTCACGAACTGCAGCACGATCCCGAGCGTCACGCCCGAGGCGAGGGCGCCCCCCGGGCTGTCGAGGCCGCCGATGGCGGCCGCGATGAAGCCGAAGGCGAAGACGCCGTCCATCGCCGTCGGGGTCAGCCCCGTGAAGTAGTTGGACGCGACGAGCACCGCGGTGACCGCCCCCACGCCCGAGGAGAGGATCCAGCCGATGGTGAGCATGCGGTTCACCCTCACCCCGAGCAGTCGCGACACCTCGGGGGCGAGGGCGGCCGCCCGCAGGCGCAGCCCGAGCTTGGTGAAGCGGAAGATCCCGGCGATGAAGCCCATGACGACGAGCGCCGTCACGATCTCGTAGGCGGCGAACGGCGACAGGGCGAGGGGTCGCCCACCGAGCTGCCAGTCGATCGGCGAGAAGGACGAGGGCAGCCCGCGGGAGGAGGTCGACCAGATCGCCGCGGCGACGGACTCCAGCACGAGCAGGAACCCCACCATCGCCACGACAGGGTTGAGCTCGGGCTTGCCGTAGAGCCAGCGCACCAGGCCGCGCTCCGTGAGCGCCCCGATGAGGCAGCCCGCGACGACCGAGACGACCATCGCCACCCAGTAGTTCGCGTGGGGCGCGATCGCCACGAACCCGACGTAGGTGGCGATCATCGCCATCGCGCCCTGGGCGAAGTTGAGGAGGCGAGCGGAGCGCCAGATGAGGACGAGGCTGAGGGCCACGAGGGCGTAGATGACGCCGTTCGTGACGCCGGTGAGGACGTCCGAGACGGGGCGGGACGTGAGGAAGGCGTTCACGACTCCACCATCCCGAGGTAGTACTGGCGCAGCCGCTCGTCGCGGGCGACCTCCTCGGCCGGAGCGTTCGCCACCACTCGTCCGAGGTAGAGCACGACGGCCGTGTCGGCGATGCGCAGGGCCGACTTGGCGTTCTGCTCGACCAGGATCACCGTCAGCTCCCGGCTCGCGCAGAGGTCCCGGATCGAGTGCATCAGCTGCGCGGTGACCATCGGGGCGAGGCCGAGCGAGGGCTCGTCGAGCAGCAGGACCCGGGGACGGGCGATGAGGGCGCGGGCCATCGCGAGCATCTGGCGCTCGCCGCCCGACAAGGTGACCGCCCCCTGACGGCGCCGCTCCCCGAGGACGGGGAAGAGCGCGTACTGCTCCTCGAGCAGCGGGCCCGCCGGCTCCCGCCGGATCATCGCCCCGAGCCGCAGGTTCTCCTCGACGGTGAACTCCCCGATCACTCCGCGTCCCTCGGGCACGTGGGCGACGCCGAGGCGCACGATCTCTTCGGGGGCTCGTCCGGTCAGCGTCTCGCCCCCGAGGTGGACGCGCCCCTCCCTCGGGGCGACGAGGCCGCTGATGGTGCGTAGCAGCGTCGTCTTGCCCGCGCCGTTCGCTCCGAGCACGGCGGTGATCCGACCCGGTGGCGCCTCGAAGGTCACCTCCCGCAGGGCCTGGACGGCACCGTAGGCGACGGAGAGGGACTCGACACCGATCACTCGTCGACCCCCAGGTAGGCGGCGACGACGGCCTCGTGGTGACGGACGTCGTTCGGCGCGCCGTGAGCGATCACCTCGCCGAAGTTGAGCACCACGAGCCGGTCGACGAGGGGCATCACGAACTCCATGTCGTGCTCGACGAGCAGGACGCCCATGTCCTGGCGCAGCCCGGCGATGAGGGCGGCGAAGTCGTCGAGCTCCGCCTCGTCGAGACCGGACGCCGGCTCGTCGAGGAGGAGGAGCCGCGGCTCGCACATGAGGGCCCGCGCCACGGCCACCTTCTTCGCCACGCCGTAGGGGATCGCCGAGGGCAGCCGCATCGCGAACCCGTCCACGCCGAGGCGCGCGAGCATCGCGTGCGCCCGCTCGCGCAGGTGCCGCTCGGACCGCACCGCCGAGGGCAGCCCGAGGAAGCCCGACCAGAAGCCGCCGCCCACGGCGGTCTGACCCCCGGCCATCACGTTCTCGAGGACGCTGAGACGCGGGAAGAGCCCCACCCCCTGCAGCGTGCGCGCGACGCCGTGGGCCGCGAGCTGCGCGGGGCGCAGCCCGTCGCGGTCGATGAGGGGGAATCGCACGCGCCCCTCGGTCGGGCGCACGAAGCCGCACACCACGTTGAACGCGGTCGTCTTGCCGGCGCCGTTCGGACCGATCAGTCCGACGATCTCCCCGGGTCGCACGTCGAAGCTGACGTCACGCAGCGCGGTGAGTCCCCCGAAGCGAACCGTGACGCTCTCGACCGCGAGAATCGGCGTCCCGCTCGCATCCCCCATGACGCCCTAAGTTATCGCCGGCCGAGCCCCCCGCTGGGATGCCCGGCGCGTCTACCTCGTGGTGGAGGTGATGGGATTCGAACCCACTGCCTCTACATTGCGAACGTAGCGCTCTACCAATTGAGCTACACCCCCGAGGGACTTCTAGTTTAGCCCAAGGCGTATCGCGCGTCGCGCCCCCACCCGTCGTCGTCGTCCTCGGCGGCCCACTCCTCCCAGCTGACGGCCGAGGCGGCCCGCTGGGGACGGGGGGCGTAGCCCGAGCGCGGCGGTGTCGCGTACGGGGGAAGCTCGACGACGGAGGCGGACTGGTGCGCCCGGCGGAGACCGACCGCTCCCTCGCTCAGGTATCCCTGGCTCACCGCGTAGAGGGCGAGCGCCACGAATCCGACGACGGCGAGCCACGCGACGACGGCGAGATCGAGGACGAGGGAGGAGCCGGTGACGACGGCCGCGACGCTGAGGACGAGGGCGGCGGCGACGGTGCGCAGGAACATCACGCGGCGCCGGGCGCGCATCGAGCGGCGCCGGGGGGCGGGCGAGTTCACCACGACGTCCCGCGGTGTCGACGAGTAGGCGGACGCGTAGCGGTTCGCGGCGAGCGGGCGCGATGACGGCGCGCCGCGACGCGCGACGGGTGCGGCCGGGACGTCGAACTCGTAGGCGTCGGCCCACTCGTCCCACGACGGAGTGGACTCGAGTGACTGGTAGGTGTCCTCGTCGCGCACGACGCGCAGGTGCGGGCGACGGGGCGCCCGTGGTGCGGGAACGTCCTCGTAGCCGTACGACGGTGTCTCGTAGTACTGCTCGACGTCGTCGAGTCGGTGCACCGGAGCGACCGCCTCGTGGCGGCGCATCGAGTCGTGCTCGACGTGGAACTGTTCGATCGAGCGCTCCGAGCGGCGATCCCGCAGGCGACGCACGGCCATGGGCACGAGGAACGCCGCCCAGGCCAGCACCAACAGGATCAGTAGCATCCGGCTCTCTCGCGTCCCTCGTCCCTCGACATCGGCACTAAAGGTATCGGGCTAGTCGAGAAATTTGGTGGATGCTACTGCTGGTGGATGCCGCATTCCACCTTGCCGGTCCCCGCCCAGCGCCCGGAGCGCCGGTCCCCGCCTTCGACCGGCCGCAGCGTGGTCGCCGCGCAGCCAATCGACGTATAGCCCTGCTCCCAGAGCGGGTGCCGCGGGAGATCGTGCATCGCGAGGTAGGCGGCGATGTCGTCGTCGTTCCACGTGGCGAGAGGGTTGACCTTCACCAGTTCGAACTTCGCGTCCCACCCGACGATCGGCGTCGACGCTCGCGTGGGGGCGTCGACGCGCTTGATCGCGCTCACCCAGGCCTCACGACCCGCGAGCGCGGACGTGAGGGGCACGACCTTGCGCCACTCGCAGCACTCGGCGGTCCCGCAGGGCCAGGCCGCGGCGGCGGGCGGGGGCGTCGTGCGCTCCACGCGCAGTCCCCACTCCCGCTCGACGCGCTCGACGAGCTCGAGGGTCTCGGGGAAGTGCCCACCGGTGTCGAGGAAGAGGACGGGGGCCTCGGGCCGCAGGGAGTGGACGAGGTGCGCGAGCACCACGTCCTCGAAGGAGCAGGCGACGACGACGTCGTCGAAGGCGTCGAAGGTCCACCGCAGGACGTCGATGGCCGAGGCGCCTTCCAGGCGCGCGTCGACCGCGGCCAGCTCGTCGGGCTCGAAGCGAATCGTCATCGCCTGTCTCCAATCAATCAATTTCTAGTGGTATTATAGAGTTTCACGAGGAGACCGATGACCACGATCGAACGACGCCCGACGACCCTGGACCACCTGGAGGCCCTGGAGTCGCACGCCATCTACATCCTGCGCGAAGTCGTCGCCGAGTGCGAGCGGCCCGTGCTGCTCTTCTCCGGCGGCAAGGACTCGGCCGTCCTGCTGCACCTCGCGGTGAAGGCCTTCGCCCCCGGGGGCCTCCCCTTCCCCGTGCTGCACGTCGACACGGGCCAGAACTTCCCCGAGGTGCTCGCCTTTCGCGACGAGACGGTGGATCGCACCGGCGCCCGACTCCTCGTCGCCAGCGTCCAGGACGCCATCGACCGGGGCCTCGTCGCCGACCCCGGCCCGACCGGATCGCGCAACCGGCTCCAGACCACGAGCCTCCTCGGCGCCATCCAGGAGCACGGCTTCGACGCCGCCTTCGGCGGGGCCCGTCGCGACGAGGACAAGGCCCGCGCGAAGGAGCGCATCCTCTCCTTCCGCGACGCCTTCGGCCAGTGGGACCCGCGGGCCCAGCGTCCCGAGCTCTGGCAGCTCTACCAGGGTCGTGTGAACCACGGGGAGCACCTGCGCGCCTTCCCCCTCTCGGACTGGACCGAGCTCGACGTGTGGCAGTACATCGCGCGCGACCGCGTCGCCCTGCCCTCGATCTACTTCGCCCACCACCGCGACGTCCTGCGCCGCGACGGGATGTGGCTCGCCGTGAACGAGTTCGTCGAGCCGCGCGCCGGCGAGGCGGTCGAGCGACGACTCGTGCGCTACCGCACGGTGGGCGACGCGACCTGCACCGGGGCCGTCGAGTCCTCGGCCGCCACCCTCGACGAGGTCCTGGCCGAGGTGGCCACGGCCACCGTCTCGGAGCGGGGCGCGACGCGCGCCGACGACCGCTTCAGCGAGACGTCCATGGAGGACCGCAAGCGCGAGGGCTACTTCTAATGGACCTGCTGACCCGAGACCTCCTACGCGTCGCGACCATCGGATCGGTCGACGACGGCAAGTCGACCGTGATCGGACGACTGCTCGTGGACACCCGCCAGCTCTTCGACGACCAACTAGAGGCCGTCGCCCACGCGTCGGCCCGGCGCGGCGTCGGCGACCTCGACCTGAGCTTCGTCACCGACGGTCTGCGCGCCGAGCGCGAACAGGGCATCACGATCGACGTGGCGTACCGGTACGCGGCGACCCCCACCCGCAAGTTCATCATCGCCGACTGCCCGGGCCACGTGCAGTACACGCGCAACATGGCGACGGGCGCCTCGACGGCCGACCTCGCACTGATGGTGCTCGACGTCGCCCGGGGCCTCAAGGAGCAGACCCGTCGCCACCTGTGCATCGCGGCCCTCCTCGGCGTACGCGCGATCGTGGTGGCGATCAACAAGATGGACACGGTGCGCTGGTCCGAGAGCGCCTACTCCGCCGCCGTCGACGAGGTCGCGACCGCGGCCCGCGAGCTCGGGATCGCCGACGTCACCTGCGTGCCCACCTCGGCGCTGCTCGGCGACAACGTGGTGGCCGCCTCTCTGCACACCCCCTGGTACGTGGGGCCGACCATCCTCGACGCCCTCGAGCGCTCCGACGCCGGAGCCTGGGACAGCGCCGAGGGGGCCCGCCTCCCGATCCAGTGGGTCCTGCGCCAGCCGGGCGGCGGCCGCTCCTACGCCGGCATGGTGAGCGGCGAGCCCCTCGCCGTCGGAGACCGGGTGACCCTGCTGCCCGCGGGGATCAGCACCACCGTGACGGCCCTGCGCGGCCCCTCCGGACCGCGCGACGCGGCCCCGGCCGGCGTCGCCGTCGACGTCGAGCTGGCCGACGACCTCGACGCCAGTCGTGGGGACCTGCTCGCGCGCGAGCCGCTCCCCACCGTCACCCGCGAGCTGCGGGCGACGGTGTGCTGGTTCGGTGACGAGCCCCTCCGGGCCGGGGCGCGCCTGCGGGTGAAGCACACCACGCGCAGCACGCCGGCGATCGTCGAGGCCGTCGAGAGCCGGGTGGACGTGGAGCGACTCGAGATCGAGCCCGCCGACGCACTCGCGACCAACGACATCGGCGTGGTGCGCCTGCGGACCGCCGACCCGCTCGTGGTGGACGACTACGCCCAGCACCGGGTGACCGGCGGCTTCATCCTGATCGATCCGGTGAGCAACGTGACCCGGGCGGCCGGGATGGTCGGCGACCCGGGCCTGCCGGGCACGTCGGCGCGCGCCTAGAACTGGACGAGCATCGCCACCAGCGCCACGGCGATCAGCGCGAGCAGCACGTCGATCGATCGCACGAGGGTGCGCCCCCGCTCGGGCGAGGCCGCGCCCTCGTGGGCGATGACCTCGCTCACGACCCGCTCCAGCGGCAGCGTGCGCGCCTCCAGGTGACCGGCCGCGGCGAGGTAGCAGAGCAGCCCGACGATGATCCAGGGGCGCGTCAGCGAGACCGAGGCGTCGCCGGTCAGGGTCATGGCGAGCCCCGTCAGGGGCAGGACGTGCAGGACGCGGGCGGCCCAGTTGCGCCGCAGCGGGAAGCGCCGGGCCTGTGTCGCGCCGTCGACGCCGCGGACGACCGACTGGGCCGCGCCCCGCATGGCGACGACGACCGTGATCGTGGCGACGGCCGCGATCACGTGGATGAGGAAGATGAGGTCGTAGCCGACCGACGCGGCGATCACGACGACGAGAGTAACGTCTCGGCCGCCCGGTAGGGGTCCGTGCGGCCGTCCACGATCGCGCTCACCTGGTCCTCGTAGGCCTGCCCCTCGGCGATCTCCGCCAGGCGGGCTCGCCAGAGCACGCCGAGGACGCGCTCGAGGGCCGCCGACGCGAGGGCGCGACGGTGCTCGGCGTGGCGTGGCCCCTCGATCGAACGCCGGTGCTCGAGGATCGCCGACCACAGCTCGGCGACGCCCTCCCCGGTCGACGCCACCGTCTCGAGGATGGGTGGTCGAGGATCCTTCGCCGTCCCGAGGTCGAGCATCTGCTCAAGGTCGCGGCGCGTCTCGCGCACCCCGGGACGGTCGGCCTTGTTGATGACGAAGATGTCGGCCACCTCGAGCAGGCCGGCCTTGTTCGCCTGCATCGCGTCACCCCAGCCGGGGTTCGTCACCACGATGGTGGTGTCGGCCGCCCCCGCCACGTCGACCTCCATCTGGCCCACTCCGACCGTCTCCACGAGGGCGACCGGGAAGCCGGCCGCACCGAGCACTCGCAGGGCGTCGGGGACCGCGAGCGACAGGCCCCCGAGGGCGCCGCGGGTCGCCATCGAGCGGATGAAGACGCGCTCGTCGGTGGCGTGGTCCTGCATGCGGATGCGGTCGCCCAGGATGGCGCCCCCGGTGAAGGGCGAACTCGGGTCGACGCAGAGCACGCCGATCTCGTCCAGCTCGCCGCCGAGGGCCTCGGCGATCAGTCGGTCGGTGAGCGTCGACTTGCCCGCGCCGGGTGGGCCGGTGAGGCCCACTACGTAGGGCGAGGGGGCCCGGTAGGCGAGCTCGATCGTCGCCCGCTGAGACGGGCCGCCGGACTCGACGTAGGTGATGAGGCGGGCGAGGGCCGCCCGCGAGCCCTCGCCGGCGGCGGCGAGCAGCTCGGCCGGGTCCCGCGTCACGCGACGACCTCGATGCGGGCGCCGAGCGATCTCAGTCGGCCGACGAAGTCGTCGTAGCCGCGCTCGATGTGGGTGAGCCCCTCGATCGTCGTCTCGCCGTCGGCCGCGAGGCCCGCGAGGGCCAAGGCGGCCGCGGCGCGGATGTCGGTGCCCCGGACGCTGGTGCCGGTCAGGTGGTCGACGCCGCGGATCATCGCGTGGTGACCCTCGGTCGTGATCGAGGCGCCCATCTTCACCAGCTCGTCCACGTAGCGGAAGCGTCCGACGAAGAGGTTCTCGGTGACGACCGACACCCCGTCGGCGACGGAGAGCACGGTCGTGATGAGGGGCTTGTAGTCGGTGGCCACGCCGGGATAGGGCAGGGTCGACACGTCGCAGGCGCGCGGTCGGCGGGGGGCCCGCAGGGAGATCCCCGGACCGCGCTCGTCGATCGCGGCGCCCATGTCGGTGAACTTGCGCAGGAGCATCTCCATGTGGTCCACCCGGGCGTCGAGGACCCGCACCGCACCGCCCGTGATCAGTCCCGCCGCGAGGTAGGTCGCCGCGGCCACGCGGTCGGGGATCACCTCGTGGTCGGCCGGTGAGAGCTCGGCCACGCCGTCGATCACGAGTCGCGAGGTCCCGAGCCCCTCGATGCGGGCCCCCATGGCGACGAGCTGGCGCCCGAGGTCCTCCACCTCGGGCTCGCGCGCGGCGTTGTCGATCACGGTCCGGCCCTCGGCGAGGACCGCCGCCATCAGAAGGTTGTCGGTCGCCGTGTGGCTCGGGTACTCGAGCGTGATGCGGGCCCCGCGCAGACGCGGGCCGTCGCCCGTCGCGTGGATCGACCCCCGGTCGTTGTCGAAGTGAGCCCCCATCGAGCCCAGGCCCTCGGTGTGGAAGTTGATCGGACGCTGACCGAAGTCGTCGCCGCCGGGCAGCGCCATGTGGGCCTGCCCGCAGCGCGCGAGTAGTGGGCCGAGCACGACGATCGAGGCCCGCATGGCCTCGAAGAGGTGCGCCGGCGCGATCGGGTGGAGGTCCTCGGCCGGGGGCACGTCGATCCAGAGGGTGTGGGCGTCGGGTCGCTCGACCGCACATCCCAGCGCGCCGAGGAGCTCGACCATGACCGCCACGTCGCTGATGTGGGGCACGTTCGTCAGTCGGTGGCGGCCCGTCGCGAGCAGGCAGGCGGCCATCTGCTTGAGGACCGCGTTCTTCGCGCCGTAGACGCGCACGTCGCCCTCGAGGGGGCCGGCGGGCTTGATCAGCATGAGCGTCACCCCTCAAGTATTGCCGGTCCCCCGGACCCCTCCGGCCCCGGCGCGTCGCGGTGCCCGGGGATACGCTGCGGAGGTGCTCCAGCCCGCTCAGCCCGACCGCAACATCGCCCTCGAGATGATCCGCGTCACCGAGGCGGCCGCCATCGCGGCCGCCCGGTGGGCCGGTCGGGGCGACAAGATGTCGGCCGACGCCGCCGCCGTCGACGCCATGCGATTCGTGCTCGGCGCGGTCGCCATGGACGGCGTCGTGGTGATCGGCGAGGGCGAGAAGGACAACGCCCCGATGCTCTACAACGGCGAACGGATCGGCGACGGCCGACCGCCCGCGGTGGACGTCGCCGTCGACCCGATCGACGGCACCACCCTCACGGCGAACGGCCGCAAGGGCGCCGTCTCGGTGATCGCGCTCTCGGAGCGTCACACCATGTTCAACCCGGGGCCCTGCGTCTACATGCGCAAGGTCGCGGTCGGCCCGCGCGGGCGCGGCGCCGTCGACATCAACGCGACAGTCACCGAGAACCTGAAGGAACTCTCCAAGCGCCTCGGCAAGCCGGTCCAGGAGCTCGGCGTCGTCGTCCTCGACCGGCCCCGTCACGACGACCTGATCGCCGAGGTGCGCGAGGCGGGAGCCCGCGTGCTGCTCATCTCCGACGGCGACGTGACCGGCGCGATCGCCACGGCCTGGCCCAACTCGGGAGCCGACATCCTCTTCGGCATCGGCGGGACGCCGGAGGGCGTCATCGCGGCCGCCGCCCTGAAGGGCCTCGGGGGCGAGATCCAGGGGATCCTGCACCCCCGTGACGAGACCGAGCACGCCCTCGCCGTCGCCCAGGGCTACCACGTCGAGCGCGTGCTCACGACCGACGACCTGGTCCAGGGGGACAACTGCTACTTCTCGGCGACCGCCATCACCGACGGCGACTTCCTGAAGGGCGTGCGCTTCACCGAGTTCGGGGCGACCACCCAGTCCCTGGTGGTGCGGTCCCAGTCGGGGACGGTGCGCACCGTGGAGACCTTCCACCGGCACAACAAGCTCCAGGAGTTCACCACCGCCGGTTTCTAGGCCGTCCCCTTGCCCCCGGGCCCGAAGGGGCTCTACAGTCCGGCTCAGGAGAAGGGGGACTCCATGGACGTAGCGCACCTACTGGCCGCGAAGGGTCACGACGTCACCACCGTGAGCGCCGAGCGCCCGGTACGCGACGCCGTCGAGTTGCTGCGCGAGCGCGGCATCGGCGCCCTAGTGGTCGTCGACGGCCGGGGGCCACTGGCCGGCATCCTGAGCGAGCGCGACGTGGTGCGCGCGCTCGCCCGCAGCGGGACGGACGCCCTCGAGGAGCGCGTCCGGGATCTGATGACGGCCGACGTGGTCACCTGCGAGCCGGGGACGACGATCCCGGCCCTCATGACCACCATGACCGAGCGGCGCATCCGCCACGTCCCGGTCCTCGACGATGGTCGACTGGTCGGGCTCGTCTCCATCGGCGACGTCGTGAAGGCCCGCGTCGACGACCTCGAGCGCGAGCGACGCGAACTGCTGGACTACGTCAGCGGTCGCTGATCAGCGACCGATCGCCCGCAGGCGCAGTTCCGCGCGGGCGAGTTCGGTCTCGAGGACCGATCGGGCGACCGGGTCCTCGCCGCCGTCGCGGCCCAGTTGGGCGAGTTCGGCCTCGAGGCGCTCCTTGTCGGCCTGGGCCTGGGCCCCGTCGATCTCCGACACGCGCTCGGCGACCCCGGCGAGCAGCGTCGTGCGGGTGGTGCCGGGCTCCTCGCCCGGGCCGACCTGCACGTAGCCGCCGTGGACGCAGAAGGACTGCTCCCCCTCGCTCGTCGCCACTCGCACCACGCCGGGCACCACGTCCGTGACGAGCGACGTGTGCTGGGGCAGCACCGTGAACTCCCCGTCCGAGGACCGGGCCATGAGCGCCTGAGCCGACCCCTGCCACAGGGCCGCCTCCGGCGTCACGATCTCGACGAGCATGGTGGCCACGACTAGTTGCCCGCCAGCTCGTGGGCCTTGCGCTCGACGTCCGACGCCCCGCCGACGTTCAGGAAGGCCTGCTCGGGGTAGGCGTCGAGATCGCCCCGGACGAGGGCCTCGAAGGACTCGATCGTCTCGGCCACCGGGACGTTGATCCCGTCGATGCCGGTGAAGACCTTCGAGACGAACATCGGCTGGGAGAGGAAGCGCTGGATCTTGCGCGCTCGCGACACGGTGACCCGGTCCTCCTCGGAGAGCTCGTCGAGCCCGAGGATCGCGATGATGTCCTGGAGCTCCTTGTTGCGCTGGAGGATCTGCTGGACCTGACGCGCCACCTGGTAGTGACGGTCGCCGACGACCTCGGGCGAGAGGATGTTCGACGTCGAGGCCAGCGGGTCGACCGCCGGGTAGATGCCGAGCGCGGCGATCTGACGGCTGAGCTCGGTGGTCGCGTCGAGGTGGGTGAAGGTCGTGAACGGCGCCGGGTCGGTGTAGTCGTCCGCGGGGACGTAGACGGCCTGCAGCGACGTGATGGAGCGTCCGCGCGTGGAGGTGATGCGCTCCTGCAGCTCACCCATCTCGTCGGCGAGGGTCGGCTGGTATCCCACCGCGCTCGGCATGCGGCCGAGCAGCGTGGAGACCTCGCTGCCCGCCTGGACGAAGCGGAAGATGTTGTCGATGAACAGCAGCACGTCCTGGTTCTTCACGTCCCGGAAGTACTCGGCCATCGTGAGGGCGGCCAGCGCGACGCGCAGGCGCACCCCCGGCGGCTCGTCCATCTGGCCGTAGACGAGAGCCGTCTTCTCGATGACGCCCGACTCGCGCATCTCGAGCAGGAGGTCGGTGCCCTCACGGGTCCGCTCCCCCACGCCGGCGAAGACCGACACGCCGTTGTGCTGCTCGGCCACGCGACGGATCATCTCCATGATGAGGACCGTCTTGCCCACGCCGGCACCGCCGAAGAGGCCGATCTTGCCACCCTGGACGTAGGGGGCGAGCAGGTCGATGACCTTGATGCCCGTCTCGAACATCGTGGCGCGGGGCTCCAGCTGGTCGAACGCCGGCGGGTTGCGGTGGATCTCCCAGTGGTCGTCGGGCGTGCCGATGTTCGGGGTGTCGAGTGACTGGCCGATCACGTTGAAGACGTGGCCGAGGACCGCGTCACCGACGGGCACCGTCACGCCGCGGCCGGTCTGGCGCACCACGGCGCCACGCACGAGGCCGTCGGTGGGCTTCATGCACACGCAGCGCACGCGCCCCTCACCGATCTGCTGGGCGACCTCGCCCACGACCGTGATGGTCTCGCCGTCGATCTCGATGTCCATCTCGACGGCGTGGTTGATCTCCGGGAGGGCGTGCGGCGGGAACTCGACGTCCACCACCGGGCCGGCGATCGCTACGACGCGACCACTCTCCAGGGTCGTCCGCTCGGGGGCCATGGTCATTGGTCTCTCACTTTCCCGTGCGAAGCGCTTCCGCTCCGCCCACGATTTCCATGATCTCAGTGGTGATGGCGTCCTGGCGGGCGCGGTTCATCACGCGCGTCAGGTTGAGGCTCAGCTCATCCGCGTTGTCGGTCGCCGCGGCCATCGCGCGCTGCTGGGAGGTGTGGAACGACGCTGACCCCTCCAGCAGGGCCGTGAAGATCTCGCTCTCGACGGCGTGCGGCGCGAGCGACATGAGGAGGTGCTCCACCTCCGGCTCGAACTCCGTGTAGCCGTGCAGCCCGCTCGGCGTCGCGGGGACCTCGGGCATCACGAGGGGGAGGAGCTGCTCCACCTGGACGCTCTGGGCCCCGGCGGAGCGGAAGCGGGTCGAGACGATCACGACCCGCTGGACCTCGCCGTCGATGAAGGGCGCGGCCACGGCCGTGGCGACCTGACTCGCGTCCGCGAAGGTCGGTCGATCGGCGAAGCCGACGAAGCTGCGCGTGACGTCGAGCCCGCGGAACCGGTAGTAGGGGCCGGCCTTCTTGCCGACCGCCATGATCTGGGCACCCACGCCCTGGGAGCGAAGCTCGGCGACCAGTCGCTCCCCGGCGCGCAGCACCGACGAGTTGTAGGCGCCCGAGAGGCCCCGGTCACCGGCGACGACGAGCACGAGCACGTTGGTCACGCGCTCCGGCTCCCCCAGCAGCTTGCCCGCGGCGTGCGGGTCGGCCATCGCCGCTTCGATGATGATCCGGCGCATCCCCTCCCGGTACGGGCGGTTCGCCGTGATGCGTGCCTGGGAGCGCGTGATCTGCGAGGCGGCGATGAGCTCCATCGCCTTGGTGATCTTGCGCGTCGCCTGCACCGTCTTGATGCGCCGGCGTAGCGCCCGCTCCTGTCCTCCCGCCACGGCGGCTCCTTCCCGTCCTCAGTCCCTACGCGCTGACCGCGAAGCTCGCGACGAAGGCGGTGAGCGCCGCGTCGATCTTCTCCGTCGCGGGCAGGTTCCCCGTGGTGCGAATCTCCTCGAGCAGGTCCGCGTGCTTCGAGCGGAACGTCGTGAGCAACTCGTCCTCGAAGCGACGCGCGTCCGAGACCGGGATCGTGTCGACCCAGCCGCGGGTGCCCGCGTAGATGACGATGACCTGCTCCTCGACCGGCACCGGCGCGTTGAGGCCCTGCTTCAGCAGCTCGGTGAGGCGATACCCGCGGTCGAGCTGGGCCTGGGAGGACTTGTCCAGCTCCGAGCCGAAGGTCGCGAACGACTCCAGGTCGCGGAACTGGGCGAGGTCGATCTTCAGCGTTCCCGCCACGGCCTTCATGGCCTTGATCTGGGCCGCGCCACCCACCCGGGACACCGAGTTGCCGACGTTGATCGCCGGTCGCACGCCCGAGTAGAAGAGGTCGGACTCCAAGAAGACCTGGCCGTCGGTGATGGAGATCACGTTGGTCGGGATGTAGGCCGAGATGTCGCCGGCCTTCGTCTCGATGATCGGCAGGGCCGTCAGGGAACCTCCGCCGAGCTCGTCGGAGAGTTTGGCCGCGCGCTCGAGGAGGCGGCTGTGCAGGTAGAAGACGTCGCCGGGGTAGGCCTCGCGGCCCGGCGGCCGACGCAGCAGCAGCGAGATCTGGCGGTAGGCCTCGGCCTGCTTCGAGAGGTCGTCGTAGACGACCAGCGCGTGCTCGCCGTTGTCCATCCAGTGCTGGCCGATGGCGCAGCCCGCGTAGGGCGCGAGGAACTTGAACGGGGCCGGGTCGCCGGCGGAGGCCACGACGACGACCGTGTACTCCATCGCCCCGTGGACGTCCAGGGTCTGGACGGTCTGGGCGACCGAGGAGTTCTTCTGGCCGATCGCGACGTAGATGCACTTCACGCCCTGACCCTTCTGGTTCAGGATCGTGTCGATGGCGACGGTCGTCTTGCCCGTCTTGCGGTCGCCGATGATGAGCTCGCGCTGGCCGCGCCCAATCGGGGTCATGGCGTCGATCGCCTTGATGCCCGTCTGCAGCGGCTCGCCGACCGGCTGGCGGCCGATGATGCCCGGGGCCTGGACCTCCATGCGGCGATACTCGGGGTCCTGCAGCGGCCCGCGGCCGTCGATGGGCTCACCGAGGGCGTTGACCACGCGCCCGATGAGGGCGTCGCCGACCGGCACCGAGAGGATGCGGCCGGTCGCCCGGACCACCTGCTCCTCCTCGATCCCGTCCACCGACCCCAGGACGACCGCTCCGATGGTCTCCTCGTCCAGGTTCATGGCGAGGCCGACGGTGCCGTCCTCGAACTCGAGTAGCTCGTTCACCTTGGCCGACGGCAGGCCCGAGACGCGGGCGATGCCGTCTCCGACCTCGACCACGCGACCGACCTGCTCGGCGCCGATGGCCGGGTTGAATTCGGCTACGTGCTTGCGCAGCGCGTCAGTGATCTCACTGGCGCTGATCGTGAGCTCCGTCATCTTCTTCCTTTGTCGTTAGTCGTTGCGATTGAGAGTGGACTGGTAGAGGTGGCCCCCGGCCACCGACTCATGCAGCGTGGCCAGCCGGCCGCGCATCGAGGCGTCGAGGCGTAGGTCCCCCACCTCGACCAGCACCCCTCCGAGGAGGGCCGGGTCCTCCGCGACCTGCAGTTCGACGGGCCCGCCGGTGAGCGAGCTCAGCGAGCGGGCGAGGGCCGCCTGGTCGTCGTCGGCGAGGGTCCGCGCGGTGTGCACGCGTGCGACGCGCCAGTCCCGGGCGCGCGCCACGTGGTCCACCAGGTAGTCCAGGGTTCCCACCACGTCACGCGGCCGCCCGCCCTCCAGGAGGTAGAGGGCGATGCGCAGCGTGTCGGGGTCGGCCCCGGCTCCGAGGAGGTCCGTCGTGACCCCCCGGCGCACCGCAAGCGGCGCGTCCCGGTCGGTGAGCAGTCGTCGCAGGTCCGCGTTCGTCTCGATCGCTCGCGCCCACGTGAAGAGCTCGTGCTCGATGCGGGCGAAGTCCTCGACGACCCGGTCCTCGAGCAGGGCGTCAGTGAAGCCGGCGACGCGCTTGCGCGCCTCGAGCAGCCCGAGATTGACCGACTCGTGATTGCCCGTCTCGCGACGGGTGTGAGCCACCAGGGCCAACTCGCCGAAGGCGCGGGGCACCTCCTGGGCCGGCACGGCGCCGGCCGCGAAGCCGGCGAGCCGCACGACCGGAGCACCCACCTTGCCCTCGAGGATCTCGCGCACCACGCTCGAGCGCACCGGTCCCGACAACGAGGTGTCGGTCAGGACGGCGCGCAGATCGGCACGACCGAGGACGGTCTGCTCGAGTGCGCGCAGCCCGTCGGCCGTCGCGGCCAGCGACGCCGCGTCCATCGCACCCAGGAGGGCGGCGGCGTACCCGTCGAGCGTGGGGAGCATCTCTAGTTGCCCGTCCCGCGCTGGGCCTCGGCCGTGAGGGCGGCGATCGCCTCGCGGATGAGGTCCTGGTGCGCGTTCTGGTCGACCTCACGGCCGACGATCCTGGTCACCAGGTCGAAGACGATCTCGCCGATGCGGGCCGAGGCCTCCTCGATGGCGCGCTGGCGGGCCACGGTGACCTCGTCGTGCGCCGACTCGACGATGCGCTCGTACTCGGCCTGGCCGCGACCCCCGGCCTCGGTCTTCACCTGCTCCGCGAGGGCCTGAGCCGAGGCGACGATCTCTCGCGCCTGCTCCCGGGCCTGGTTGAGGACCTGGGATCGCTCGTCGTCGGCGGCGGCCGCCTCCGCACGAGCGCGCTCGGCCGCCTCCAGGGCGGTGCGGATCTTCTCCTGGCGGCCCTCCATCGCTCGATTGAGCGGCGGAAGGATGTACTTCGTGACCAGGAAGAGGATGATGACCACCACCGCCAACTCGACGAAGAACGTTCCGTTGGGCAGCAGGAAGACGGACTCGCCAATCATCTCTCGTGACCTTCTTTACTCGGGGCTAGGCGACGACGGGGCGGACTACTGCTTCTGGAAGACGTAGACGAAGACGACCATGAACAGCAGGTTGATGAAGTACATGGCCTCGACCAGACCGACCGTCAGGAAGAAGTACTGACGAGCCTTGTTCTCGATCTCCGGCTGACGCGCGATCGCGGCGATCGTCTGGCTACCGGCCAGACCGTCACCGATCGCCGCACCGATGGCGCCGCCACCGAGGGCCAGGCCGCCACCGACCAGCGCGCCCGCGATGCGGACGGCCGATCCGACGTCTGAGGGATTTGCCATTGTTGTGTTCCTCCTGGGTTGGGACTTAGTGAGAGGCCGGGACCGGCACGGCCCCCGCGGGGGCGGCCGGGTGCTCCTCGTGCTCGTCGTGGCTCATCGCCATGCCGAAGTACAAGATGGTGAGCAGGGTGAAGATGAAGGCCTGGATCGCGCCGATGAAGAGGTCGAACGGCTTCCAGATGATCTCGCCGAAGGGCACGACGTAGACGGGCAGCAGGGCGGCCATGACGACCACCATCAGGCTGCCGGAGAAGATGTTGCCGAAGAGTCGGAAGGTCAGCGTGATCGGCTTGGTGAGCTCCTCGATCACGTTGATCGGCGCCAGGATCCCGTAGGGCTGGAAGTAGTGGCGCACGTAGCCCTTGAAGCCGCGGGCCCGGATCGACTCGACGTGGACCCAGACGATGACGAAGAGCGCCATCGCGAGGGGCAGGTTCACGTCGGCCGTGGGGGCGGGCAGGATCTCCGAGCTGACGCCCGGGCGCAGGGCCGAGGGCAGGAAGCCGATCCAGTTGGCGATGAGGATGTAGAGCCCGAGGGTCACCCCGATCGGCACGAACCGACGGCCCTCCTTGCCGATCGCCGAGTCCGCGAGGTCGCCGACCTGCTCGATGAGGAACTCCCAGAAGAGCTGGAGCTTGCCCGGCACGCCGCTCGTCGCGCGGCGCGCGGCGGCGAAGCCCAGGGCCAGCAGGATGATCGCGGCGACGATGGACGAGGTCACCGCGTCGATGTCGATCGTCAGGCCGAGGACGTGCACCGTTGGGTGCACGCCGGGGTGGATCTGCCCCATGGCGTCCAGCATCCTCACTGCGGTCCTCCCTGGCTCGCTACCGCCCGCATCACATTCACCACGAACACGATCTGGTAGAGCACGAGCCCTGACACAATACCCAAGCCCAGGGGGGGGCTCAGCCACAAAAGCCCGAGGACGACCACCGTCACGACGGCGAGCCGACCGGTGGTCCGCCCGCCGAGCTGGCGGCGCACCGCCTTGCGGTCCTCCCCGCCTCGCACCTCGACCCGGGCGACCTGGCGGTCGAGGAAGCGGAGGTTGAGGATCGCGAGGGCGACGCCCAGGGCGACGCCCAGGGCCGCGAGCGGCGGGGCCACGAGCAGGGCCACCACGAAGCCGAGCGCACCGACGACGAGTGCGGAGAGCGTTGTGCGTCGCAGTAGACGCGCGAGCGTGGTGACGGGCAGGTTCTCGAGCACGGGCGGATTTTCTCTAGAGGAAACGCCGGACTTGCTTCATGACGCTTACCACGGCGGCGACCGTCGCCAACACTACCCCGACGAGGAGCCCCCACGGTGAGGATCCGAGGAGGTGGTCGACCCAGATCCCGCCGAGGACGCCGGCGGCCTCGATGAGGGCGATCGTCGTACCGAGCGCGGCGAAGGCGCCGAGGCCGATCCAGGGCGGGTCCTCGTCCCGTCGGGGCTGGTCAGGGCCGGGGTCGTCCTCGTCGGGGCTCACGGTGACACCCGGGTCGAGGGCTCGTCCTCCTCCGCGCCCGCGCGACGCGTGAAGAGGGGGCTGAGCCAGGTGAGCAGGCCGACGGCGAGTAGGGCCACGCCGAAGGGGATGGCCACGTTGATCCGCGGTTCGAAGAGCGGAAACAGCACGAAACCGCAGAGCACGGCCGTCCAGAGCCACAGGATGACCACCGTGCGCCGGTGCCCGTGCCCCAGGCGCATCAGGCGGTGGTGGATGTGGTTCTTGTCGGGGGTGTGGAAGCCCTGACCCGACGCCGTGCGGCGCACGAAGGCCCACGCGGCGTCGAGGAGGGGGACGCCGAGGATGAGGAAGGGGATGACGAGGGGGGCGAAGAAGAAGAAGGTCACCCCGCTCGCCGGAGGGGTCCGGCCCCCGATGACCATCGTCGCGGCCGACATGAGCAGGCCGAGCAGGAGGGCCCCCGCGTCACCCATGAACAGCTTCGCCGGGTGGAAGTTGTCGCGCAGGAAGCCGAGGGAGACCCCCGCGGCGAGCGCCGCCACGAGGGGTCCGACGTTGCTCACGGGCAGCAGCCCCAGGTCCTCCAGGCGGAGCCCGTAGAGGCAGAGCGTCGCCGCGGCGATCGCCACGATGCCCGCGGCGAGGCCGTCGAGGCCGTCGATGAGGTTGATGGCGTTCGAGATCGCGAAGACCCAGACGGCCGTGATGACCGGGAGCATCGACGGGGCCAGCACGATGAAACCGGCGAAGGGCAGCTTCAGCTGGTACATCGTGGTGCCGCTGAAGTACAGGACCGAAGCGGCGAGGAACTGGCCCGCGACCTTCGCGGGGGCCGACATGTCCCGGAAGTCGTCGACGACCCCGACGACGAAGATGATCCCCGCCGCGAGCACCACCCCGAGCATCTCGTGGGACCCCGTGACGACCGGCCGCAGCGCCGGGATGGTCGCCGCGACGATGACGGCGACCGAGAGGCCGATCAGCATCGCCGCCCCGCCCCCGTAGGGCGTCACGGTCTGGTGGACCTTGCGGGCGTCGGGCTGGGCCGTGTAGCCGACGCGCAGCGAGACGGCCCGTGCCGGACGGGTGAGCAGCATGGTCACGACGGCGGCCACCGCGGCCACGACCCCGTAGGCCGCGATGCTGTGCACGGACTACCTCGCGCCGAAGGCCGCGTACGGGTTGAAGTCGCGACACAGGGCCGCGACGTCGTGACGCACGGCGGCGACGACGGCCTCGTCGGCGCGTCCCCGCAGCGCCCTCGCCATCAGCGCGGCGATCTGGGCGAACTCGGCCCCGTTCATCCCTGCCGTCGTCTGGGCGGCGGCCCCGACGCGCAGGCCCGAGGTCACGAACGCACTGCGCGGGTCGTCGGGGATCGTGTTGCGGTTCGTGGTGATCCCGGCCCGATCGAGGACCTCCTGGGCCTCCTTGCCCGTGAGCTCGGCGTCGAAGTCGCGCAGGTCGAGCAGCACCATGTGGTTCTCCGTCCCGCCCGACACCAGGCGGAACCCCTCCGCGGCCAGCGCCTCGCCGAAGGCGTGGGCGTTCGCCACGACCCGGGCGGCGTAGTCGGCGAAGGCGGGCTGGGACGCCTCGCGGAAGGCGACGGCCTTCGCCGCGATGGCGTGCTCGAGGGGCCCGCCCTGCTGGCCGGGGAAGACGCTGGCGTCGATCTTCTTCGCGTACTCCTCGCGGGCGAGGATCGCCCCGCCGCGCGGGCCGCGCAGGGTCTTGTGGGTCGTGAAGGTGACGACGTCGGCGTAGGGCACCGGGTTCGGGTGGACCCCGCCGGCGATGAGACCCGCGACGTGGGCCGAGTCGAACATGAGCAGGGCCCCGACCTCGTCGGCGATCTCGCGGAACGGGGCCGGGTCGATGCGGCGGCTGTAGGCCGTCGCCCCGGCGACGATGAGGCGGGGCCGGTGCTCGAGGGCCATCTGGCGCACGTGGTCGAGGTCGATGAGCTCACCGGGGTTCGCGGGATCGTCCCGGCGGGGCGTCACGCCGTAGCTGACGAAGTTCCAGATCTTCGAGACGATCGACGCCGGAGAGCCGTGAGTCAGGTGGCCGCCCTGGTCGAGCCGCATCGCGAGGACCGTGTCGCCGGGCTCGAGCAGCGCCGCGTAGACCGCCAGGTTGGCGTTCGCCCCGCTGTGGGGCTGGACGTTGGCGTGGTCGGCCCCGAAGAGGGCCGTGAGGCGCCGTCGGGCCAGGTCCTCGACCTCGTCGACGACCTGGTTGCCCCCGTAGTAGCGACGCCCGGGGTACCCCTCCGCGTACTTGTTGGTGAGGATCGAGCCCGTCGCCGCCAGGACGGCCGGCGAGGCGAAGTTCTCGCTGGCGATCAGCTGAACCGTCGTCGTCTGACGCTCCCACTCGTCGGCGAGGAGGGCCGTCAGCTCGTCGTCGTGGTTGATCCAGGCGTCGAACGGTGATGCAGCCACGGTCGGTGTCCTCTCAGTCGTGGCGCTCGTCGAGCGCCCTCAGCTTGTCGATGCGCCGCTCGTGGCGACCCGCGCCGGGCGTCGCGTCGAGCCAGGCGCGCAGGGCCTCCTCGGCGACGGCCGGCCCGGTGACGCGCCCCCCGAAGCAGAGGACGTTCGCGTGATTGTGCTCGCGCGCGAGGTGGGCCGAGGTCACGTCGTGGACCAGCGCCGCCCTCACGCCGGGCACCTTGTTCGCGGCGATCGAGATCCCGATGCCGGTCCCGCAGACGGCAACGCCCAGCTCGGCGTCGCCGGAGGTGACCGCGTGCCCGACGGCCTCGCCGAAGTCCGGGTAGTCGACCGAGTCGGTCCCGCTGCGGGCGCCGAGGTCCACGACGTCGTAGCCCCACGACTCCAGCACGGCGGCCAGGTGGCTCTTCAGGTCGTAGCCCGCGTGGTCGGAGGCGACGGCGATGCGCATCTCCCTCATCCTACGGGTCCGCCCCGTGTCGCCTCGGCCCGAGCGTGGGGGTGACCCGTCGGTAGTATCGGCCCGTGGGTCACCTGCCACTGGCGCCACCGCTGCGCAGCCGGCTCGACCGGACGTCGGACCAGTACCGACGCAATCGCGAGGACATGCTCGAGCAGCTCGGCGTCATCGATCAGCTCCTCGACCAGGCCGCGGCCGGGGGCGGCGAGGCCGCGACGGCCCGTCTACGGTCCCGCCACAAGCTACCCGTGCGCGAGCGGATCGCCGCCGTCCTCGACCCCGACACCCCCTTTCTCGAGATCTCCCCGCTCGCCGCGTACGGCTCCGACTACACGATCGGGGGCGGGATGGTGGTGGGCATCGGGGTCATCGCCGGCACCGAGTGCGTCATCATGGCGAACGACCCGACGGTGCTGGGCGGAGCCCTCACCGTCTTCTCCGCGAAGAAGTGGATGCGGGCCCTCGAGATCGCCCGGGACAACCGCCTCCCCTACGTCAGCTTCGTCGAGTCGGCCGGGGCCGACCTGCGCGTCGGGGAGGGCGGCGGCGGTCGCATGAACACCGGGCACTTCGCCGAGAGCGGCCGCTTCTTCTACGACCTCATCGAGCTGTCACGCCGGCGCATCCCGACCGTCAGCGTCGTCTTCGGCTCCTCGACCGCCGGTGGCGCCTACCAGCCGGGCCTGTCCGACTACAACATCGTGGTCAAGGACCAGTCGAAGATCTTCCTCGCCGGGCCGCCCCTGGTGAAGATGGCCCTCGGGGAGGAGATCGACGACGAGACCCTGGGCGGCGCGCGACTACACGCCGAGGTCTCGGGCCTCGGCGACTACTTCGCCGAGGACGAGATGGACGCCCTGCGCATGTGCCGCGAGGTCGTCGCCCACCTCAACTGGCGCAAGGCCGGCCCCGACGCCTCGATGCCCCCCGAGCCACCCACGCTCGACCCCGAGGAGCTCCTGGGACTCGTGAGCCGGGACCTGCGCCAGGCCCTCGACGTGCGCGAGGTGATCGGCCGCGTCGTCGACGGATCGCGCTTCGAGGAGTTCAAGGCCCGCTACGGCTCGACCATGGTGTGCGGCTGGGCCTCGATCCACGGGTACCCCGTGGGGATCCTCGGCAACAACGGCGTGATCCAGCCGACCGCCGCCGAGAAGGCCGCCCAGTTCATCCAGCTCTGCAACCAGATCGACGTCCCCCTGATCTTTCTCCAGAACGTCACCGGCTACATGGTGGGCCGCGACGCCGAGGCCGCGGGCATCATCAAGAAGGGCTCGCAGATGCTGAACGCGGTGACCAACTCGACGGTCCCGCACCTGACGGTGATCCTCGGCGCCTCCTACGGCGCCGGCACCTACGGGATGTCGGGTCGCGCCTTCGGGAACCGGTTCACCTTCCTCTGGCCCACCGCGAAGATCGCGGTCATGGGGCCCAAGCAGATCGCCGGGGTCATGAGCCAAGTCCGTCGCGCCCGGGCGGCGCGACTGGGTGAGCCCTTCGACGAGGAGGAGGACGCCCGAATCGTGGCCATGGTCGAGGGGGCCCAGGAGCAGGGGTCGCTCGCCCTCGCCGCCACCAGCGCCATCAGCGACGACGGGATCATCGACCCCCGCGACACCCGCACGGTGCTCGCGATGTGCCTCTCGGTCGTGCGCAGCCGTCCCATCGAGGGGACGGCCGGCTACGGGGTCTTCCGGCTGTGAGTCTCTCGAGCGTCCTGGTGGCCAACCGCGGCGAGATCGCCCGCCGGGTGATCCGCGCCGCGCGCTCGCTCGGCTGGCGCACCGTCGCCGTCTACGTGGCGGCCGACGCCGACGCCCCCTACGTGCACGACGCCGACGAGGCGGTGCGACTCGAGACGACCTACCTCGACGTCGCGGCGATCATCGCCGCCGCGCAGCGCACCGGCGCGCAGGCCATCCATCCGGGCTACGGGTTCCTCTCGGAGAACGCCGAGGCCGCGACGTCCGTCGAGGCGGCGGGCCTCGTCTGGGTCGGCCCGACCCCGGCGACGATCGCCGCCATGGGCGACAAGGTGGAGGCGAAGCGTCGGGCCCGCGCGGCCGGCGTCCCGACGCTCCCCTCGAGCGAGGACCCGAGCGAGGCCGAGGGGGTCGGCTTCCCCCTGCTGGTCAAGGCCGCCGCGGGCGGCGGGGGCAAGGGCATGCGCCGCGTCGAGCGCCGCGAGGACCTGGTCGAGGCCGTCGCCGCGGCGCGTCGCGAGGCGGCGTCCGCCTTCGGCGACGACCGGGTCTTCCTCGAGCGCTACGTGGCCCGCGCGCGTCACCTGGAGGTCCAGATCCTCGGCGACGCCCACGGCGCCCTCGTCGCCCTCGGTGAGCGGGAGTGCTCGATCCAGCGCCGCCACCAGAAGCTCATCGAGGAGTCCCCCTCCCCCGTCCTCGACGACGAGGGCCGGGCGGCCCTCGTCGACGCGGCCCTCTCCCTCGGCCGGTCGCTCGACTACCGCTCGACGGGGACGGTCGAGTTCCTCTACGACGACGCCACGCGCGAGTTCTTCTTCCTCGAGGTGAACACGCGGCTCCAGGTCGAGCACCCGGTCACCGAGGAGGTCACCGGGGTCGACCTCGTGGTCGAGCAGCTGCGCGTCGCCGACGGCCTGCCGCTGCGCCCGCGCCCCCCGGCCCCCGGGGGGTGGGCCATCGAGGCCCGGCTCTGCGCCGAGGACCCGGCGAACGGCTTCCTGCCCGCGGCGGGGACCCTCGCCGCCTTCGAGCCGGCCGACGAGCCGGCGGTGCGGCTCGAGTCGGGCGTCGTCACCGGGTCGGTGGTGAGCGTGGCCTTCGACTCGCTCCTCGCCAAGGTGATCGCCCACGGCGCGACCCGCGAGGAGGCCGCCGGCCGCCTCGCGCGGGCCCTCGAACGACTGCACCTCGCCGGGGTCACGACCAACCGGGACTTCCTCGCCGCCACGCTGCGCCACCCCGCCTTCATCGCCGGGGACACGACGACGGACTTCATCGAGCGCCACCAGCCCGCCCCCCGTCTCGAGCCCTCGCCGGCGGAGCTCACCGAGGCCGCCGTCGCCGCGGCCCTGTGGGTCGCGGGAGAGAACGCCGCGCGCGCCGAGGTCCTCGGGACGATCCCCCCGGGCTGGCGCAACGCCCGGTTGCCCGACGAGCGGGTCGTCCTACGCCGGGGCGAGGAGACCCTCGAGGTCGCCTACCGGCGCGCCCGTGACGGCTCCTACGTCCTGCCCGACGGCACGGCACGCGTCCACGCCTGGTCGCCCACGGCCCTCGACGTGGAGGTGCGCGGACGACGGTGGGGTGCTCGCGTCAGCGCGACCCCCACCCACCTGCACGTCCAGGTCCCGCGCGGGACGGTGAGCTTCGAGCGGGTCCCCCGTTTCCGCGCGCCGTCCGAGGCCCCCACGGAGACGGGGGGCCTCGCCGCCCCGATGCCCGGCGTCGTCATCGACGTGCGGGTGAGGTCGGGCGAGCGGGTCCGGGCCGGAGCGACCCTCGTCGTCCTCGAGGCGATGAAGATGGAGCACCCCATCGTCGCGCCCCACGACGGCGTCGTGGGCGCCCTGCACGTCGTGCCCGGCGACCAGGTCGAGGGTGGCGCCGACCTGCTGGTCCTGACGCCGATCGACGAGGAGGCCTGATGGACCAACCCATCCGCATCGCCAACTGCTCGGGCTTCTACGGTGACCGGCTGGCGGCCGCGCGTGAGATGGTCGAGGGCGGCCCGATCGACGTGCTCACCGGCGACTGGCTGGCCGAGCTCACCATGCTGATCCTCGCCCGACGACGGGCGAAGGACACCCGCGGGGGCTACGCGCGCAGCTTCGTCACCCAGATGGAGCAGGTCCTCGCCACCTGCGCCGAGCGCGGCATCAAGGTCGTCTCCAACGCCGGCGGGCTCGACCCCGCCGGCTGCGCCCAGGCCGTCGCCGAGATCGCCGATCGCCAGGGTCTCGCCCTCACGATCGCCTACGTCCACGGGGACGACCTCGTCGAGCGGCTCGGGGAGCTGAGCGCCGCGGGCGTCCTGAGCGACTTCGAGACGGGCGCACCCTTCACGCCGGGCGCGACGCTCACCGCCAACGCCTACTTCGGCGCCTTCGGCATCGCCGAGGCCCTCGCCCGCGGCGCCGACGTCGTGATCACCGGACGCGTCACCGACGCCGCGCTCGTCGCCGGCCCGGCCGCCTGGCACCACGGCTGGGCGCGCGACGACTGGGACCGGCTCGCCGGGGCCGTCGTCGCCGGCCACGTCATCGAGTGCGGCGCGCAGGCGACCGGGGGCAACTACTCCTTCTTCACCGAGGTCCCCGGGATGGAGTACGTGGGGTTCCCCTGGGCCGAGGTCTTCGAGGACGGGTCGTCGGTGATCGGCAAGCACGACGGCACCGGTGGCGAGGTCTCGGTCGGCACCGTGACCTCCCAGCTCCTCTACGAGATCGGCGGGCCCCGCTACCTCGGGCCCGACGTCACCACCCGCTTCGACACGATCGAGGTCGCCGCGATCGGCCCCGACCGAGTCCGGATCTCCGGAGCGACCGGCGAGCCGCCGCCCGCGCGCCTCAAGGTCGTCACCAACGAACTCGGCGGCTATCGACAGGACCTGCGCGTCGCCCTCACCGGCCTCGACATCGAGGCGAAGGCCGACCTCGTCGAGCGGGCCTTCTGGCGCGCCAGCCCGCACCGGCCCGAGGAGTACGAGCGGGTGACGACTCGCCTCGCGCGCACCGACAAGGCCGACCCGGCGACCAACGACGAGGCCGTCGCGGTCTGGCACCTCACGGTGCGCGACCACGACGAGCGCACGGTCGGCCGCCCGCTCGCCAACGCGGCCGTGGAGATCGCCCTGACGACCGTGCCCGGCTTCTTCAGCCTGAGCGCGGCTCCCGGACCGGCCGAGCCCTTCGGCGTCTACCGCCCGGCCCTCGTCGACGCCGACGTCGTGCCCCAGTACGTCACGTTCCTCGACGGGCCGACGATCCTCGTCGAGTCGGTCGCCCCCGCGGGCGCACCGCCCACCGTCGACGGACCGGACGTCCCCGAGCCCCTCGAGCTCGAGCCCACCGAGCGCGCACCCCTCGGGCGGGTGCTCGGGGCGCGCTCCGGGGACAAGGGGGGCCACGCGAACGTCGGGGTCTTCGCGAGGACCGACGACGCCTACCGGTGGATGGTCGGGTTCCTCACGGTGGAGCGGCTGCGCGAGCTGCTGCCCGAGGCGCGCGACCTCGTCGTCGAGGCCTACGACCTGCCCCACCTGCGGGCCCGGAACTTCGTCATCCGCGACCTCCTGGAGGAGGGGGTCGCCGCCTCGAGCCGCCTCGACAAGCAGGCGAAGGGACTCGGCGAGTGGCTGCGCAGCCGCGTCGTGGAGATCCCCCGCGCCCTGCTCGCGCCGTGAGCGACCTCGCGGCCCTGCGCGCCGACCTCACGGCCGAGCAGTGGGACCTCGACGCCCTCGTGGCGGGCCTCCCCGCCGTGTCGTGGGCGACCCCGACGCCGGCCGAGGGTTGGGACGTCGCCGACCAGATCGCCCACCTCGCCTACTTCGACCGGGCGGCGGCCCGCGCCATCGACGACCCCGAGGGCTTCGCGACCGACCTCGACGCCGTGGTCGCGGCGGCCCTCGAGGGTCGACTCGACGAATTGACGCTCGCTCGCGAGGGCCGCGACCCGGCGATCCTCCTCGCGCAGTGGCGTGCCGCCCGCGACGAGCTCGACCGGGTGGCCGCGGGGCTCGCGCCCACCGCGCGCGTGCCGTGGTTCGGACCCTCGATGGGCGCGGCCTCCTTCCTCACCGCCCGCCTCATGGAGACCTGGGCCCACGGCACCGACGTCGCCGACGCCCTGGGGATCGAGCGGGTGGCGACGGCGCGACTCGCCCACGTGGTGCGGCTCGGCTACATCACCCGCGACTGGTCCTACCGCGTGCGGGGCGAAGAGCCCCCCGCGGAGTCCGTGCGCGTCGAGCTCGACGGGCCCGACGGCCGGCGGTGGACCTTCGGCGACGAGGGGGCTCGCGACGTCGTGCGGGGACCGGCTCTCGACTTCTGCCTCGTCGTGGTGCAACGTCGTCACCTCGACGACACCGCCCTCGTCACCGGCGACCTCGGTCGTCACTGGCTCCTGCGGGCCCAGGCCTTCGCCGGCGGCCCGACGACGGGTCCCGAGCCCCGGGGGGCGCGGTGAGCGTCGTCGAGGTGACGCGGTCGGGACCGGTCACCACCGTCACCCTGGCCGACGAAGCCCGACGCAACGTGCTGAGCGCGGAGCTCGTGAGCGGGCTGCTCGACGCCCTCGACGAGGCCGCGGACGACCCCTCGACGCGCGTCGTGGTCGTGACCAACCGCGGCTCGACCTTCTGCGCCGGAGCCGACCTCACCACCGCCGCGGGCCCGGGTGCCCCGGGGCTGGTCGCCCTGCTCCAGCGGATCCGCCAGTGCCCGAAGCCGGTGGTCGGACGACTCGCGGGACACTGCGTCGCCGGGGGCGTCGGGCTCGCCGCGGCCATGGACGTCTCGGTCGCCCTCGACACGGCGCGCTTCGGCTTCACCGAGGCGCGCGTCGGCGTCGCCCCCGCGATGATCGCGGTCGTCTGCCTCCCGAAGATGCGCCTCGGTGAGGCGCGCGAGGCCTTCCTGCGCGCGAACCGGTTCTCGGCCACCGACGCCGTGCGACTCGGCCTCATCAATCACGCCGTCGCGAGCGAGGACCTCGACGCGACCGTCGACGCCATCGTCGACGACCTCCTCGCCGGCGCACCCGAGGCCCTCGCGGCCGCGAAGCAGCTGACCGACGTGGTGCCGAACCTCCCGCCCGACGAGGCCTTCACCTGGGCCGCCGAGCTCTCGGCTCACCTCTTCGCCGGGGAAGCGGCGCGGGAAGGGATGGCCGCGTTCCTCGAGAAGCGGCCGGCCACCTGGGTGGTTCGGCGCGGCGCCGTCTAGTACCGGTCGAGGACGGCGGCGAGCGCCGCCTCGCTGACCGCGCCCTCACGCGCCACTCGCCAGCCGTCGGCCTCGAGGACGACGACCGTCGAGACCGTCGCCCGTCGGGGACCGTCGTCGAGGACCCCCGCCAGTCCCTCGCGGGTCGCGAAGACGGCGTCGACCTCCTCGGCCGACGTGCAGGGAGGGTCGCCGTGCTCGTTGGCGCTGGTCGTCGCCAGGGGTCCGGTGCGGGCGAGGAGGGCCCGGGCCGTCGCGTCGTCGGGCTGGCGCAGCCCGAGGGCCCCGCTCCCCCCGACCCGCCGCGCCAGCTCGTCGGGCGCGGGGACGACGATCGTGAGCGCCCCCGGCCAGAAGGCGCGGACGAGGGCGGCGGCGCGAGCATCCCAGGTGACGCCGAGCGCGGCGGCCCGGGCGGGGTCGTCAACGAGGACCGGCAGGGCCGTCGTCGGGGGCCGCGACTTCAACCCGAAGATGCGCGCGACGGCGGCGGGCTGGTCGAGCGAGGCGGCGAGCCCGTAGACGGTGTCGGTCGGGATCGCGACCACCTCCCCCGCCGCGAGGACGGCCACGGCCCGGGCGAGGTCCAGTCGGGCGATCATCGCCGAGCCTCCAGGACGCGCGCCCGGCCGGCGAGGTCGAGGTGGTCGATCGCGTCACGCAACCCGGCGGCGCGCGCCGCGGCGAGGATGGCGTCGCCCTGGTCCGCACCGTGCTCGGCCACGAGCACCCCGCCGGGCGCCAGCCAGTGCGCCGCACCGGCGATCACCTCGGCGAGATCGGCGAAGCCCGGCGACGCCGGGGTGTCCTCCGCGACGAGGGCGCCGCGGGGTTCGAACGCGAGCTCGGGGGCGAGCGCGGGCATCTCGGCGGCGGCGACGTAGGGCGGGTTCGCGACGATGAGGTCGACGCGGCCCGCGAGCTCGGGCTCGAGCGCCGCGTACCAGGAGCCGCGACGCCACTGCGCCGTGACGCCGCAGCGGCGCGCGTTCTCCCGCGCGACGTCGAGGGCGTCCTCGCTGAGGTCGACGGCGTAGAGCTCCACGCGGACGTCGCGGGCCGCGAGTTCGCTCGCCAGGGCGAGCCCGATCGCCCCACTCCCGCAGCCCAGGTCGACGACGAGGACGCGCTCGCGTTCCCCGAGGGCGGCGAGGGCGACGTCGACCAGGCCCTCGGTCTCGAAGCGCGGGATCAGGACGCGACGGTCGACGACGAGGTCGAGACGGCGAAAGGGCCAGTGGCCGAGGACGTACTGCAGCGGCTCGTGCGCGCGGCGTCGCTCGATCGCTTCGGCGAGGGCCGCGGGGTCGTGGCCGAACTCCTCCTCGAGCCAGCGCGCCTCGTGGGCGGCCAACCCCTCGACCGCCCCGCTAGGCACGGGCCGCGAGCTGGCGGGCTCGCTTGTCGGCCATGAGCGCGTCGACGTAGGCGTCGAGGTCGCCGTTCAGCACCTCGTCGAGGGCGTAGGTGGTGACGTTGACCCGGTGGTCGGTGACCCGGTTCTCCTTGAAGTTGTACGTCCGGATCTTCTCCGAGCGCCCGCCGCCGCCCAACTGGGAGCGCTTCAGGTCCCCGAGCTCGCTCGCCTGGGCCTCCTGGGCCGCCTTCAACAGTCGCGAGCGCAGGACGATGAGGGCCTTCGCGCGATTCTGGATCTGGCTCTTCTCGTCCTGCATCGAGACGACGATGCCGGTCGGCAGGTGCGTGATGCGCACCGCGGAGTCGGTGGTGTTGACGCTCTGGCCCCCGGGTCCCGAGGAGCGGTAGACATCGATGCGCAGGTCGTTGGGGTCGATCTCGACGTCGACCTCCTCGGCCTCGGGTAGGACCGACACGGTCGCCGACGAGGTGTGAACGCGGCCCTTCGCCTCCGTCACCGGGACGCGTTGGACGCGGTGGACGCCGGCCTCCTGCTCGAGCCGGGTCCAGGCGTCCTCGCCCTTAATGAGGTAGGTGGCCTCGTCGAGGCCGCCCTGGTCCGAGGGTCGCTCTTCGATGACCTCGAGCTTCCAGCCGCGACGGGCGGCGTAGCGGCGGTACATGGCGGCGAGGTCGCCGGCGAAGAGGTTGGCCTCCTCACCGCCCTCGGCCCCGCGGATCTCCATGATCACGTTGCGGCCCTCGTTCGGGTCCCGGGGCAGGAGCAGGGTCTCGAGCTCCTCCTCGAGGGGCGCGAGGGCCTCCTCGGCGGCGCTCAGCTCCTCGCGCCAGAGCTCGCGCTCCTCGCCCGAGGCGCCACCCAGCATCTCGCGGGCCGTCGCCACGTCCTCGCGGGCCCGACGCACGCGTCGCCAGGCGGCGTCGATCTCGGCGAGTTCCTTGTGGCGACGCGAGAGGTCCCGCAGTCGGTTCCGATCGGCGACGACCGAGGGGTCCGCCAGGGCGGCCTCGACGTCGCGCAGCTCCCCCTCGACGGTCGCGAGGGTCTCGTCGAGCGAGGCCACCGCGAACTAGGCCTTGCGCGCCCTCGCCGCGGTCTTGGCGTAGCGGCGCTGGAAGCGCTCGACGCGACCACCGGTGTCCACCAGCTTCTGCTTACCGGTGAAGAAGGGGTGGCAGTTGTTGCAGAGCTCGACGTGGAGCTCCGACTTCGTCGAGTGCGTGGTGAAGGTGTTGCCGCACGAGCACGTGACCGTGCAGTCGACGTACGCGGGGTGGATCTCGGTCTTCATGGGACTCCTTCGTGCGAGGGAACAGTCTAGACGCTTCTACGTTCAGCTGGTCGGGCTGGCCCCCCGGCCGATCTCGGCCAGGAACTCGTCGTTCGAGCGGGTCATCTTCAGCTTGTCGATCAGGAGCTCGAGGCCGGCGGCCTCGCGGCCCTCCGACGCGAGCCCGTTGAGCACCCGGCGCAGCTTCCAGACCTGGGCCAGGCTGTCGCGGTCGAAGAGGAGCTCCTCGTGACGGGTCGAGGATCCGTTCACGTCGATCGCCGGGTAGAGGCGACGCTCGGCGAGACGCCGGTCGAGCTTCAGCTCCATGTTGCCCGTGCCCTTGAACTCCTCGAAGATGACCTCGTCCATCTTCGACCCCGTCTCGACGAGGGCCGTCGCGAGGATGGTGAGCGAGCCGCCCTCTTCGATGTTGCGGGCCGCGCCGAAGAACTTCTTCGGCGGGTAGAGCGCTCCGGAGTCGACACCACCGGACATGATGCGCCCGGTGGCCGGAGCGGCCAGGTTGTAGGCGCGGGCGAGACGGGTGATGCCGTCGAGGATGATCACGACGTCGCGGCCCTGCTCGACGAGGCGCTTCGCGCGCTCGATGGCGAGCTCGGCCACGTGGGTGTGCTCCTCGGCCGGACGGTCGAAGGTTGACGCGACGACCTCACCGTGAACGCTGCGCCGCATGTCGGTGACCTCCTCGGGGCGCTCGTCGACCAGCAGGACGATGAGGTGCACCTCGGGGTTGTTCGCCTCGATGGACTGGGCGATCTGCTTCATCACCGTCGTCTTGCCGGCCTTCGGCGGCGAGACGATCAGGCCGCGCTGGCCCTTGCCGATGGGTGCCAGCAGGTCGACGATCCGCGGGGTGAGGTCGGGCTTGCCGACGTTGGTCTCGAGTCGAAGCTTCTCGTCGGGGAAGAGGGGGGTGAGGTCCTCGAAGCGCGGGCGGAGCCGGGCGACCTCGGGGTCGAGACCGGCCACCGTGTCCACTCGCAACAGGGCCGGGTACTTCTCGCTCGGACCCGCCGGACGGTAGCCGCCGCTGACGCTGTCGCCCTTGCGCAGCCCGTACTTGCGCACCATGTTGATCGAGACGTAGACGTCCTGGGGCGACGGGTGGTAGCCGCGCGTGCGCAGGAAGCCGTAGCCGTCGTCGCGCAGGTCGAGGAGGCCCTCGATGTCGAGCAGATCGCCCGAGTAGGGCTGGTCGGCGTTGGGCTGCGCCTCGCCGAAGCGATCGCGGTTGCGGTTGCGTCGGTTGCGACGGTTACGCGAGTTGCCGGCGCTGTCGTTACCGCCGCCGTTGTTGAACTCACGCGGGGGTCGACCGCTCCGGTGCGCCGGCTCGGCCGGGGCCTCGCTCACCGCGGACGCCGCCGGGGCGGGCGCGCTGGCTGCGGGAGAGCTCGGGGCCGGGCGCGTCGCGGCGGGCCGCTCGGCGACCGCCTCGCGCACGACCTCGGGCAGGACGTCGCGAGCGAACTCGCCGAGCAGGTCGTCGAGGTCCTCGATCGGGGTGGCCACGGTACGGCGGGAGCGCACGGCGCGGCTGGCGGCGGGAGCGGGCGTAGGGACGGGGGCGGAGCCACCACCGACGATGGCGTCGATCAGCGCCGACTTGGTGGCGCGACCGCTCACCTCGACACCGGTGGCCTTGGCGATCGTCTGGAGCTCGTCGCGCGACTTCGCTTCGAGCACCGCGCGATCCGGAGAGGGCGTGGAAGCCATGGAGGTCCTTTCTCGTCCACCGGATAACGCGGGGAGCGGAGAAGAGTTCGCAGGATGTCGCCGGGCGGCTGCCACGGGGCCAGCGGGCCCACGGGCGACATCTAGGAGTGTAGCCGCTCGCGTGGCGCGACGGTCGTCAGCCCCCGAGGGCGCCGAGCAGGGCCTCGACCGTCGGCTCGACGACCGGCGGGTTCGTGCTCGTGCGCAGTGCGGTGTCGGGGTCCTTCAGGCCGTTGCCGGTGAGGACGCAGACGACCGTCGCCCCCTCCGGGACGCCGTACTTCAGCAGGCCGGCCACCGAGGCGGCCGACGCCGGCTCGCAGAAGATCGACTCGTAGCGGGCCACGAAGTGGTACGCGTCGAGGATCTCCTCGTCGGTGACGGCCCGGATGTCCCCCAGCGACTCGTGGATGACCTCGAGGGCGGGGACCCAGCTCGCCGGGTTGCCGATCCGGATCGCCGTGGCGATCGTTTCGGGGTTGGTGACCGGGTGGCCGAGCACGATGGGTGCCGCACCCGCGGCCTGGAAGCCCCACATCCGGGGCAGCTCGCAGCGCCCCGCCTCGTGGTACTGGAGGAAGCCCCGCCAGTAGGCGGTGATGTTGCCGGCGTTGCCCACCGGGATCGAGAGGATGTCGGGGGCGTGACCCAGGACGTCGACGATCTCGAAGGCCCCCGTCTTCTGCCCCTCGATCCGGTCGGGGTTGATCGAGTTGACGATGGTGATGGGCAGGTGCTGGGTCAGCTCGCGCGCGAGGTCGAGCGCCTGGTCGAAGTTGCCGCGGATCTGGAAGATCTTCGCTCCGTAGACGATGGCCTGGGCCAGCTTGCCGAGGGCGATCTTGCCGTCGGGCACGAGGACCACGCAGTCCATGCCGGCCTTCGCCGCGTAGGCGGCGGCGGCGGCGGACGTGTTGCCCGTCGACCCGCAGACGACGGTCGTCGCCCCGGCGGCCTTCGCCTTCGTGACGGCCATCGTCATGCCCCGGTCCTTGAAGGAGCCGGACGGGTTGAGACCCTCGAACTTGAGCCACACGTCGGCCCCCAGGCGCTCGGAGAGCCGGTCGGCCCGAATGAGGGGGGTGTTGCCCTCCTGCAGGGTGACGATCTCGTCGATCCCCTCCAGGTTGAGCCACGAACGGTACTCCTCGAGCAGTCCCCGCCAACCGGTCACGCTGCTCCTCCTTCGATCACGCGAATACAGGCTCCCACCCGGTCGACCACGTCGAGCTGGGAGAGCTCCTCGATGGTCGCGTCGACGTCGCGCGTGAGCGCGCGGTGGGTGAGAAAGGAGAGCCGGGCCTCGTCGCCGAAGCCGGACTGCTCCATCGACTGGATCGAGACGCGGTGGCGACCGAAGACGCCCGCGACGGCCGCGAGGACCCCGGGCTCGTCGGCCACGTCGAGGCTGAGGTAGAAGACGCTCTCGAGATCCCCGGCCGGGACGCGGACGAGGGTGTCGTCGACCATGAAGGGCACGTCGTGGCGTCCGCTCACCCGGTTGCGCGCCGCGTCGAGGACGTCGCCGAGGACGGCCGTCGCGGTCGGCGCGCCGCCCGCTCCCTGGCCCAGCCACATCAGCGGTCCGCTGCGCTGGCCCTCGACGAACACGGCGTTCATCGCCCCGTGGACCGCGGCCAGCGGGTGGTCGACCGGCACCATCGCCGGGTGGACGCGGCGGGACAGTCCGTGCTCGCCGACCCGTTCGGCGACGCCGAGGAGCTTGATGACGTAGCCGTTGCGACGGGCGAACTCGACGTCGAGCGCCCGCACGCCGCTGATCCCCTGGCGGTCGATGGTCTCGTCGCGCAGCTCGGTCCCGAAGGCGAGCGAGGCGAGGATGAGGACCTTCGCCGCCGCGTCGAAGGCCTCGACGTCGGCCGTCGGGTCGGCCTCGGCGTAGCCGCGTCGCTGGGCCTCGGCGAGGGCGTCCCCGTAGTCCGACCCGTGGTCGGTCATCTCCGAGAGGATGAAGTTCGTCGTGCCGTTCACGATGCCCATGACGCGCTCGATGCGCTCGCCGGCGAGCGAGGTGCGCAGGGCCCGCAGGATCGGGACCGCCCCCCCGACGGCGGCCTCGTAGAAGAGGTCGGCCCCGTGGGCGTGGGCGAGGCGCGCGAGGGCCGTCCCGCGCTTCGCCATCAGGGCCTTGTTGGCCGTCACGACCGACACGCCCCGGCCGAGCGCCGCCTCCACGTACTCTCCCGCCGCGTCGACCCCCCCGGCCAGCTCGACGAGGACGTCGATGTCCGCCTCGGCGGCCAGGGTGCGGGCGTCGGCGCGTACCAGCTCGGGCGGCACGCCCGGACGCTCGCGTCGGGCGTCGCGCACCGCGACGCCGACCAGCTCGAGCTCGGCGGTGGCCGCGTCGACGAGGGCCACGCGACGCGTCGGGTCGAGCAGAATGTCCACCAGCGCGGCGCCCACGAAGCCCGCGCCGATGACGCCGACGCGCACCACCGGGTTTGCCATTCGCACAGGCTAACCCGTGGCTAGGACTCGACCTCGAGGCGCGCGAGGTCGTCGACGGTCTCCCGACGCACCACCAGCCGGGCCCGTCCGTCGGCGACGAAGACGACGGGAGGGCGAGGGACGCGGTTGTAGGTGGAGGCCATCGCGTACCCGTAGGCCCCGGTCACCGGGGTCGCCACGAGGTCGCCGACGCCCGTCGCGGCGGGGAGCCAGGCCTCGTCGACGATCACGTCCCCGCTCTCGCAGTGCTTGCCCACGAGGCGCAGGGCCTGGGGGCGCTCCTCGCGAGGGCGAGCCACGTCGAAGGCCTCGTAGCCCGAGCCGTAGAGGACGGGCCGGGGGTTGTCGCTCATCCCCCCGTCGACGGCGAGGTAGGTGCGCGCCGAGGTCACCTTGCGGGTGCCGGCCCGGTAGACGGTGAGACCGGCCCGAGCGACGATGGCTCGCCCGGGCTCCGCCGTCAGTCGGGTCGCGGGGTCGATCCCCGCGGCGTGCGCGCCCGCCCGGATCGCGGCCCCCCACTCGGCGATCGTGGGCGCGCGCTCGTCGGCCACGTAGGCGACCCCGAGGCCGCCCCCGACGCAGAGCTCGTCGAGATCACGACCGGCGAGGAACGATCCCACGACCTCGAGCGCCGCGCGGTAGCCGTCGAACTCGAAGATCTGGGACCCGATGTGGCAGTGCAGGCCCCGTAGACGTACCCCGGGGATGTCGGTGAGGGTGCGCCACGCACGCTCGGCGTCCCCGGTCGAGATCGAGACCCCGAACTTGCTGTCCTCTTGCCCGGTCCGGACGAACTCGTGGGTGTGGGCCTCGACGCCGGGCGTCACCCGCAACAGGACGTCCACGCCCCGCGGGGGCACCAGGTCGGCCAACCGCGCGATCTCGTCGAACCCGTCGACCACGACGCGACGCACGCCCACCCCGACGGCCCGTTCGAGCTCGGCGGGCGACTTGTTGTTGCCGTGCAGGACGAGACGGGACGCCGGCACTCCGGCCCGCAGCGCGAGGTCGAGCTCCCCTCCGGTCGCCACGTCCAGGTCGAGGCCCTCCTCGACGGCGAGCCGGGCCATCGCTCCGCAGAGGAAGGCCTTGGAGGCGTAGGCGACGCCCTCGTCGAAGGCAGCCCGCGCGGCCCGGGCCCGGGCCCGCAGGGTGGCCTCGTCGTAGACGAAGACGGGCGTGCCGAACTCCTCGGCGAGCGCGCGCAGCGACACGCCGCCGACCCGGACGTCGTCCTCCTCGAGCACGGCGGTATCCGGCAGGAGGGCGGGGTCGAGGGGTACGGCCATAGGGGAACTGTAAATGGCCCCGGTCCCCCCGCGGCCGCACTCCGGTAGGCTGTCGGGGCTGCCCCCGTAGCTCAGCGGATAGAGCACCGGCCTCCGGAGCCGGGTGCGCAGGTTCGAGTCCTGCCGGGGGCACTCCGTGATGCCTCAGCGTATCTAGCTCTCCGACGGCACTCCGGCCGATGAGGCGGTCGTCGAGGGTGAGGCGGCGCAGACGACGCTCGCACGTCACCGTGCATCGCTCTAGGTCTCATGGAGTCCCCGACCTGCCCCAGGGCGATTCGGTGCCTCCACTGCGTGGGAACGCCGGCCGGGACCACTACGGCCCCAGCTGAGGAGCCTCCCCGGGCACGACGTCGATGGCGCAGTTCGCCGCAGTCATGGGCGCCCCAATACGCGGTGTCCCGGAGTCATTGACGCATGATGCCCCGGCGATCCCGGAACGGGAAACGGTCGGAGGCACGCCATTCGCACTCGCGAACGATGGCTCACACCTGATCGGGTGGCTACCCCGACGGGTCGGCCCCCACTCTCCGTGACGTCCGGGGCGGATCAACACGTGGTGGGGGAAGATGCGGTAGTACCGCTCGGGCACAAAGTGAGGAGGTAGATAGCGCCGGTGAGACTTGCGCCGGTGAGACTTGCGTCGGTGAGATTCGCCTCACTGAGATTCGCGCCCCCGAGATTCGCGCCGGTGAGATTCGCGTTGGTGAGGTCCGCTTCGAAGAGGTTCGCTCCCCCGAGGTTCGCGCCGGTGAGGTCCACCTGCCTGAGAGACGACTGGCTGAGATTCGCGCCTGCGAGATTCGCACCCGCGAGATTCGCGCCGGTGAGATTCGCCCCGAAGAGATCACAGCCGGCCAGGTCGATTCCTGGGTAGTACGAGCTGGTCGAACAGTCACGGACAACTCCATTTGGGCCCTGTGCGCCCTGAGGGCCCTTGATGTTGGCCTTCAACACCCACGCGGCCGCGACCAACTCGTAGACGTCACCGGTCGACGTGTCGAGGTAGAGGTCGCCGCTCTGACCCGTCGCGGTGGGCGTTCCGCTCCCCGTCGACCAGAGTGAACCGCGCGCACCCGGTACGCCCTGGGGGCCCTGTGGTCCCTGTAGTCCCTGTGAACCCGAGATGCCTCTGGCACCCATCGCACCTTGGGGTCCCGTGATGTTGGCCTCCATCGTCCACGTGCCCGAGACCACTTCGTAAACCTCGCCCGACGACGTGTCGAGGTAGAGGTCGCCGTTCTGACCCGTCGCAGTGGGCGTGCCGCTCCCGGTCGACCAGAGTGAACCGCGCGCACCCGGTACGCCCTGGGGGCCCGTGGCACCTCGGGCTCCCCTGGGACCGGTCGAATTCCACCGCACTCTCACCGCTCCGGGACACCGGATGTGCGAGGACGTGCTGATCGACGTGACCTCGCCGGTCGCGCTCTCACACGCGAAGAAGGACTTGGGTTGCGTGCGAGCGCTCGCGGTGGCGACCCCCGCAACGGTGCCGACGACGAGCAGTGACGCGACGAGTGTCGTAGCGGCTCTCGATGGACGCTTCATGTAGCGACCTCATCTCTGTCTCTGCGCCAAGAATCTCGATGGAATGTCTAAAACAATTCTTCGGACACGATAGTGACGACAGATGCGCTGACACGCGCACTAGGTGAGCGTGCTCTCAGCATCTCTCGGCAGTAGGTGTCGCGGCGTTCGCTGGACCATCGGAACTCGGCGCGGCCTGCCGGGTGGGAGCGGGGAGACGAGACCGGGGGCACCCACTAGCTTCAACGCCCGGACGCGGTCCAGATTCCGAAGCGCCTCCGATTGCTGAGTCAGCTAACCCCGAGGTGGCCTCGGGCTCACGGCCGACGAGCCCCGTCGGGTCCGTCCCGTCCGGCGAGGTCGCGTCGAAAGGCGATCGCCGATCGGCCGTCGATATCGGTAGGGCCCTCGATGACGAATCCCGCCGCGAGCAGGACTCGCTGGGACGCCCGGTGGTCCACGCTCGTCCGGGCTACCAAGCGGGTGAGGCCCCGATCCTCAGCGGCCCAACGACAGAGCTCCCGCACCGCGGCCGTCGCGACGCCCCGCCCCGCGACGCGCTCGGCGACGCGGTAGCCGAGCTCGGCCGAGCCGTCGACGATCCCGTAGAGGTTGAACCGACCGACGACGCTCCCGTCCGGCTCCACGAGCACGAAGTAGGCGGCGCGGTCCGCGGCCTGGTCGGCGAGAGCCTCCTCGAGCCGGTCGGCGAAGGTCGCGAAGTACTCGTCGCCCCGATCGGAGACGGTCGCGGAGAAGTACGAACGGTTCACGATCTCGAATGCGAGTATGGCCGGTCCGTGCCCCGTTGCGAGGGGCTGGAGCTCGGCGGTGATCGGCGACAGCACGCGTCAATACTGTCCGCGGGCGCGCGATGGCGACGACGAGTCCGCGAGACGATCCGGCGGGATGGTCGCGACCAGTCCAGCGGGTCGACCGTGACAGACTGAGCCATGCTCCACGAGGATCGACACCGCGCCGAGTCGTTCGGCTCCCAGGCCGAGCGCTACGACCGGGCCCGACCGAGCTACCCCGCCTCCCTGGTCGCCGACGTCCTCGGTCCCCGCCCCGCGGGTCGACGCCTCCTCGACGTCGGCTGCGGCACCGGGATCGCGGCGCGACTCTTCGCGGAGAGTGGCGCCGTCGTCCTCGGGGTGGAGGCCGACGAGCGGATGGCCGAGGTCGCCCGCACCCGCGGCACCGAGGTCGAGGTCGCGACCTTCGAGGCGTGGGAGCCCCGCGGGCGCCTCTTCGAGCGCGTCACCGCGGCCCAGGCCTGGCACTGGGTCGATCCCTTCGTCGGGCCCGAGAAGGCCGCCGCCGTCCTCGAACCCGGTGGGTCGCTGCAGTGCTTCTGGAATGTGGGGACGATGCCCGGCGACCTCGCCGAACTGCTCGACCCCGTCTACGACGAGCTCGCCCCGAGCGTGCACCAGTCCTCGGTCATCCACGGCGCCTCGGTCGGGCGCGACGCACTGGGGGCCTTCCGCTACGAGACCGAGCGACAGGGGATCGCCGCCTGTGACCAGTTCCTCGAGCCGACCCTCGACGCCTACGCCTGGCGCCAGCCCTACTCCCGGGACGAGTGGATCGAGCTCCTACGCACTCACAGTGATCACGCCCTCCTGCCCGACGAGCTGCGCGCCGAGCTGCTCGCGCGTGTCGGGGCGGCCATCGACCGGCTCGGGGGGTCCTTCGAACTGAGCTACGAGACGCTGCGACTGAGCGCGGTACGGGTCTAGCTGACGACGATCATCCGAACGGTGTCGGTGATCTGGGCCCCGCCCGAGGCCGACCCCGCCATCACCACGACGGCGTCGCCCGGCTTCGCCGTCCCCGAGATCTTCATCTGGGCCACCGCGAAGTCGCAGAGCTCGTCGATGTCGGTGGCCGGCGACAGGTAGGTCTCCTGGACGCCCCAGGAGACGTGCAGCTGACGCGCCGTGGCCTCGCTCGGGGTGATCGCCACGATGGGCATCGGCGGGCGAAAGCGCGAGATCGCGCGCGCCGTCATGCCCGACCGGGTGCAGGCGACGATCGCCACGGCGTGCTCCTCCATCGCCGCGCGCCAGGCCGCCCCGGTGATGGCCCCGGTGATCCGCGTGGCCTGGGTGCCGACGCCGACGATCTGCTGGACGCCGAGTCCGCCGCCCCACTTCGGATAGTCGAAGGAGGCCTCGGCCCGCCGCACGATGCGGTCCATCGTGAGCACCGTCGTCACCGGGTCGTCGCCGATCGCCGTCTCGGCGGACAGCATGACGGCGCTCGCCCCGTCGAGGACCGCGTTCGCGACGTCGGTGACCTCGGCGCGGGTGGGGACCTGGGCGTGGGTCATCGACTCGAGCATCTGGGTCGCCACCACGACCGGGCGGGCGTAGCGGATGCCGTGGCGCACGATGTCCTTCTGCAGGTGCGGGACCTCCTCGATGGGCAGGCGCACCCCGAGGTCGCCGCGCGCGACCATGATCGAGTCGGCGACGGCGATGATCTCGTCCAGGTTCTGGACGCCCTCCGCCGTCTCGATCTTCGCCATCACCATGACGTCCTCGCGGGCGAGGACGGTCCGGGTGGAGACGATGTCGAAGGCCGAGCGCACGAAGGAGACGGCGAGGATCTCGAAGGACTCGTCCCTCAGGGCCTCGAGTCGGGCCCGGTCCTCCGCCGTCGGCAGGCGGTCGTTCATGATCGACGAGGGCAGCGACAGTCCCGGCTTGCCCATCACCGACCCCCCGGCCGCGACCACGGCACGGGTCGCCGCGCCGGTGCGCGTGATCTCGAGTGAGACGCCACCGTCACCGATGTGGACGTGGTCGCCGGTGTGCAGGAGGTGCAGGACGTCGTCGCGCTCGACGACGATGCGCTCCGAGGTCGAGCTCTCCCCGAAGCCCTCGACCATCTCGACCGAGGTGCCGGTCTCCAGGAGCACCGGCGCCGTGCCGAAGGAGCCGGCGCGAATCTTCGGCCCGGGGATGTCAACCATGATCGCGAGGTCGGGCGCCAGGGCGCGCACCCGACGCAGTCGGGCGATCCCCGACTCGATGTCACCGTGGGCGAAGGAGAGGCGAAAGACGTCGACGCCCGCCGCTATGAGGTCGGTGATGACCTGATCGGAGTCCGACGCCGGACCCAGGGTGGCAACGATTCGGGTGCGACGCACGAACTTCCCTTCAACTCTTTCGACGATTCTACGGGATGCCCACCGCGTCTCCCGTCGGCTCGAGTGAGGTGACTTAGTGCCCTACGAGGGCGTCGTCGGGCCTCGGCGGCGTCGAGAACGATGGGGATGGTCGCAGTACGCTACGGCCTAGTTGGACAGTTGCGTCGCCTGTTTCGAGCCGCTCGTTCGTCTCGAGCAGCACGAAGGAGGACCGTGGAACCCACCGATGTCCGAGACCCCGCCTACTACCACCGCGTCGTCGACTGCCAGTACGCCTGTCCGGCGCACACCGACGTCCCCGGCTACATCCGCCTGATCGCCCAGGGACGCTTCGACGAGGCCTACCTCCTCAATCGACAGTCGAACGTCTTCCCCGGAATCCTCGGACGGACCTGCGACCGGCCGTGCGAGCCGGCCTGTCGTCGCGGGCGCGTCGACGGCGACCCGGTGGCCATCTGCCGCCTGAAGCGCGTCACCTCCGACCTGAAGGGCGAGATCGCCGACCGCCTCGCGCCGATCCCCGAGCAGAAGAACGGCAAGCGCGTGGCGATCATCGGGGCGGGGCCGTCGTCGCTGACGGTGGCGAACGACCTCGCGCCACTCGGCTACGAGATCGACATCTTCGAGAAGAACGATCAGCCCGGCGGCCTGATGCGCTGGAACATCCCGAGCTTCCGCCTCCCGGCGGAGGTCCTCGACGAGGAGACGTCGAACATCATCGACCGGGGCGGGGTCACCGTCCACTACAACTCCCCCGTCGCCAGCCTCGGCGACCTGCTCGGTCGGGGCTACGACGCCGTCTACGTGGGCAGCGGTGCCCCGCGCGGCAAGGAGCTGGACCTCCCCGGACGCCACGACGAGGCGGAGAGTCACATCCACATCGGCATCGACTGGCTCGAGTCGGTCGCCTTCGGACACATCGACTCGATCGGCGAGCGCGTGCTCATCATCGGCGTCGGCAACACCGCCATGGACTGCTGCCGTACGGCGCGGCGCGTCGGCGGCCAGGACATCCGCGTCATGGCGCGCCGCCCCCGCGAGTACTTCAAGGCCTCGCCCTGGGAGCTCGAGGACGCCGAGGAAGAAGGCGTCCAGATCGTCGTCAACCACGCGCCCCAGCGCTTCGTCATCGAGGACGGCCGGCTGACCGGCATGGAGTTCGACGTGGTCACCTGGGACGAGGGCGCGCGCCACTCGAGCGTGGTCGAGACGATCACCGTGCCCTGCGACGACGTCATCCTCGCGATCGGCCAGGAGAACGCCTTCCCCTGGATCGAGAGGGACCTCGGCATCGAGTTCGGCGAGTGGGACCTGCCCGTCGTCGACGAGACGACGATGATGAGCACCCGACCGGGCGTCTTCTTCGGCGGCGACGCCGCGTGGGGCCCGAAGAACATCATCTGGGCCGTCGCGCACGGCCACGAGGCGGCGATCTCCATCGACCAGTACTGCCAGGGCCTCGACGTGGCCGACCGGCCGCCGGCCGGGCAGAACCTCATCAGCCTGAAGATGGGCATGAACGAGTGGAGTTACTCGAACGACTACAACCCGTCGCCGCGCCAGGAGATGGCCCACATCGACCTCACCCGGCGCTTCGAGTCGCTCAACCTCGAAGTCGAGCTCGGCTTCAGCGCCGAGCAGTACGCGCGCGAGGCCCAGCGCTGCCTCAACTGTGACGTGGAGACCGTCTTCTCGCCCACGCTGTGCATCGAGTGCGACGCCTGCGTCGACATCTGCCCCGTGCGCTGCCTCACGATCACGGAGAACGGCGACGAGGCCGAGCTCTCGGGTCGGCTCAACACCCCGCGAGCCAACCCCGGCCAGTCCCTCTACGTCTCCGCTCCCCTGCCCCAGACGGGCCGGGTCATGGTGAAGGACGAGAACGTCTGCGTCCACTGCGGGCTCTGCGCGGAGCGGTGCCCCACCGCGGCGTGGGACATGCAGGAGTTCACGCTGCTCACGTCGTACGCCGGCAAGCCCGGCGTGACCCACATCCCGGTGCGCGCCGCGAGCGCGAGCGAAGGAGGCCACTGATGACGATCGACGCCGCCCGCGAGGTCCGCGTGAACGACTTCGCGATCAAGCTCGCGAACGTCAACGGCACGGGCTCCGCCAGCGCCAACGGCCTCCTCATGCAGGCGATCTTCCGCATGGGGATCCCGGTCTCGGGCAAGAACCTCTTCCCCTCCAACATCCAGGGCCTGCCCACGTGGTACGAGATCCGGGTCAACGGCGACGGCCACACCGCCCGGTCGTTGGAGTACGACCTCATGGTCGCCATGAACGCCCAGACCTACGGCGAGGACATCGGCTCGGTCCGCAGCGGCGGCTACGTCCTCTACGACGACTCGTGGCCCCTCGACGCCGCCCTGCTGCGGCCCGACGTCACCCTGCTCGGCGTCCCCTTCGCCAAGATGTGCCTAGAGAACTTCGCGAAGCCCCGCGAGCGCATCCTGATGAAGAACATCGCCTACGCGGGCACGATCGTCGCGCTGCTCGGCATCGACGCCGACCTGGTGGCCGGGCTGCTCGCCGAGACCTTCGCGCGCAACGAGGCCCTGCGCGAGTCGAACCAGAAGGCCCTGCGCCTCGGCTACGACTACGCCGTCGAGCACTTCGACTGCCCGCTGCCGTTCCGCGTGGCGCCGATGGACAAGACGAGCGACCACATCCTCATCGACGGCAACACCGCCGCGGCGCTCGGCGCCCTCTACGCCGGGGCGACCGTGGCGGGCTGGTACCCGATCACCCCCGCCACCGCCGTGATGGACAACTTCACCAAGCTCTGCGCCACCTACCGGCGCCGCACCGTCGAGGGCGAGGACGGCTCGATCTCGGTCGAGAACGACTACTGCATCATCCAGGCCGAGGACGAGATCGCCGCCATCGGCATCGTGCTCGGCGGCGGGTGGGCCGGGGCGCGCAGCTTCACCTCGACCTCGGGCCCGGGCGTCTCGCTCATGAACGAGCTCCTCGGGCTCGCGTACTACACCGAGATCCCCGTCGTCCTCTTCAACGTCCAGCGGACCGGTCCCTCGACGGGCATGCCCACGCGGACCCAGCAGGCCGACATCCTGCTCTGCGCCTACGCGAGTCACGGCGACACCAAGCACATCCTGCTCTTCCCCGCGGACCCGAAGGAGACCTTCGAGTTCGCGGTCGAGAGCTTCGACCTCGCCGAGCACTTCCAGACCCCGGTCTTCATGCTCATGGACCTCGACATCGGCATGAACGACTGGGTCGTGCCACGGCTGCGCTGGGACGACACGCGCACCTTCGACCGCGGGCCCGTCCTCACCGACGAGGACCTCGCGGGCATGAAGGAGTTCTTCCGCTACGCCAACGCCAACGCCGACCACGTCGCGGCCCGCACCCTGCCGGGGTCGGACTCGAAGGGCGCCTACTTCATCCGCGGCTCGGGCCACGACGCCTTCGGGCGCTACACCGAGCGGCCCGACGAGTACCAGGAGGTCGTCGACCGCCTGAAGGCGAAGCACGCCGCAGCGGCGGCCTACGTGCCGGCCCCGGTGATCCAGCGCCGTGACGGCGCCCGCGTCGGTCTCGTCACCCTCGGCAGCTGCGACCTCGCCGTGCGCGAGGCGACCGACCTGCTCGCCGAGCGGGGCGTCGCCGCCGACTACCTCCGCGTGCGGGGCTTCCCCTTCGCCCCGGAGATCCGCGAGTTCATCGAGAGCCACGACCACTGCTTCGTCATCGAGCAGAACCGCGACGGCCAACTCCGCTCCCTGCTCGCCCTGGAGGCGGGCGTGCCCCTCACGTCGATGACCTCGGCCCTCTTCTACGGCGGCTTCCCGCTGTCGGCGGGCCAGGTCGTGGACGCCGTCCTCGAGAACCTGGAGGCCTGATGCCCTCGATCACCAAGCCCCTCATCCCCCTGGCGCCCCTGCCGACCAACGACCTGGGGCTCACGATCCGCGACTACGAGGGCGCCATGTCGACCCTCTGCGCGGGCTGCGGACACGACTCGATCACCGCCGCGATCGTCCAGGCCTTCTGGGAGCTCTCCATGCCCCCGCGCGATATCGCCAAGTTGTCGGGCATCGGGTGCTCCTCGAAGACGCCGACCTACTTCATCCGGGGCGCCCACGGGTTCAACTCGGCCCACGGTCGCATGGCGGCGATCGCCACCGGGGCGGCGGCGGCCAACCGCGAGCTCACCCTGCTCGGGGTCTCGGGCGACGGGGACTCGCTCTCGATCGGTATCGGCCACCTGGCCCACGCGATCCGGCGCAACGTGAAGATGGTCTACGTCATCGAGAACAACGGCGTCTACGGCCTCACGAAGGGCCAGCTCTCCGCCTCGGCCGACATCGGCACCCGTCCGAAGAAGGGCGAGGCCAACGTCATCGCCCCGATCGACCCGATCATGCTGGGACTCTCGATGGGGGCCACCTTCCTCGCCCGCTCCTTCTCGGGCGACAAGGAGCAGCTCGTCCCGATCCTGAAGGCCGCCGTCGCCCACAACGGCTTCGCGCTCATCGACGTGATCAGCCCCTGCGTGACCTTCAACGACCACGAGGGGTCGACCAAGAGCTACCGGTTCGTGCGCGAGCACGAGGTGAAGGAGGTCGTCACCGACTACGTCCCGGTGCGCGAGGAGATCACCGCCACCGTCGGCGGGCGCGGATCGCGCACGGTGACGATGCACGACGGGAGCGTCCTCACCTTCCGGGCGACCCCCGAGGGCTACGACCCGACCAACCGGCTCTCCGTCGAGGCCTACATCCGTGACCACCAGCGCCACGGCGAGGTCGTGACGGGTCTGCTCTACCTCGACGAGTCGGGATCCAGCATGCACGAGGTGAACCACACCCCGACCCACGCCCTCGCCAAGATCCCCGTCGACCAGCTCTGCCCGGGCTCGGCGGTCCTCGACGACCTGATGAGCGACTTCCGCTAGACGACCCTCGACACCCGCCACGCCCGTCACTAGGCTCCGGGCGAACGGGAGGTCACCATGGGAGTTGTCCGCGCACGCCTCGCGACCATCGTCGTCGCCCTCGTCACCGTCGGTGGGGGACTCACGGCCGTCGGTCTCGCCGCCGCGGCACCGAGTCCCGCCGAGGCGGCCGTCTGCTCCCCCTCCCAGGCACCCGGGGTCGCACACTGCAACGCGATCCGACTCCTCAATACCTCGGACTGGCGGGGCCAGCACGTGAGCCCGACGAAGCACGGCCACGGACCGACCACGACGACCTCCACCACGACGACGATCTCACCGACCACGACGACGACCGCCCCGGCCATCCCGGGTTTCCAGCCCGCCGACCTCCAGAGCGCCTACAACCTCCCCTCCCTGAGCTCCGCGTTCACCGGGACCGCGCGCCCCACGGTCGCCATCGTCGACGCCTACAACGACCCCTACGCTCTGAGCGACGTGCGGACGTATCGCTCCCAGTTCTACGGCACGTCCGTTCCGTCGCTCGCGACCGGCTGCTCGCCGTCGAACCTCGCCACGAGCACGACGCCGTGCTTCCTCCAGTTGAACCAGTCGGGCGGGACTAACCTGCCGCGCAACAACTCCTCGTGGTCCCAGGAGATCTCCCTCGACCTCGACATGGTCTCGGCCGTCTGCCCCTACTGCAACATCATGCTGGTGGAGGCGAGTTCCGCCTCGATGCTGAACCTCGCCACCGCGGCCCAGTGGGCGATCAACAACGGGGCGACGGTCGTCTCCAACAGTTACGGCTCGGCGGAGTTCTCCACCGAGACGACCTACGACCACTACTACACGAACACGAAGGGCGTGGTCGTCACGGTGAGCAGCGGTGACGGGGGCTACGGCGTCGACTACCCGGCCGCCATCCCGGGCGTGGTCGCCGTCGGCGGCACCTCGCTCAGCCCCGCGACCAACTCGCGGGGCTGGACGGAGTCGGTCTGGAGCACCAGCTCGAGCGAGGGTGCGGGGTCGGGCTGCTCGGCCTACGAGCCGAAGCCGAGCTGGCAGTACGCGGCGTCCGCCTGTCCGAGCAACCGGGTCGTCGCCGACGTCTCGGCGGTCGCCGACCCGGCGACCGGCGTCGCCGTCTACGACACCTACGGGCAGTCGGGCTGGCTGGTCTTCGGCGGGACTAGCGTCGCCTCGCCGATCATCGCCTCCGTCGTGGCCCTCGCCGGGAACGCCACGGCCTTCACCCCCGCAGCCCTCTACTCCAGCGCCGCGGAGAGCGGCCTCAACCCGGTGACCACGGGACAGACGGCCTCGTGCGGCTCCTACCTCTGCAACGCGAACGCCGGATACAACCTCGGCTCGAGCGACAACTACTACAGCGGCCCGGTCGGCGTCGGCACGCCGAACGGCGTCGGGAGTTTCTAGAACGGCGGGAACCGGTGATCGTCGGGCCTAGAGGTACGGCGCGACGTCCTTCGCCCACGTGAAGGTCATCGGTGGCGGGGCACCGGCCGGCCGCTCCAAGAGGACCGTGAACGAGCTCGACGAGCGCACGCGGGCGAATCCGGCGCCCACGACGACGTTGGTCGCGTCGAGGCCCACACCGGGGTTGTAACCCGGGTCGTAGCCGAGCAACTCGTCCCGGTGACCCCAGCACCCGCGGGCCGTCGACGTCGTGCAGGCCACGTTGGAGGTCGCCGCCACCGAGCCGCCCCAGCCGTCGTCGTACATCCACATGTAGTCGGCCGCGAGCACCGAGAAGCCCCCGCTCCAGGCGCCCCCCCAGGCCGGGACGCCCCGGGTGGTGGCGACGGCGAAGCCGCGCGCGAGGGCGGGATCGGCCCGCGAGGCGGCGGCGCGCTGCGCGGCCGCCGACAGCGTGGCGTTGAGCCCGCGATAGGGGCGCAGGCCCCGCGCCACCCGCTCGAGGTTCGTCACGACGAAGAGCTGCTGGGTCGTCGTGAGCGAGTACCAGGTGGACGGCAACGTCATGGGCGCGAGACCCTCGACAGCTCGGGCGTGGTCGATCGCGCGCAGGACGTACTGGTTGCACGCCGGTGCGTCGGTGAAGGACGGCCAAGTGAGCGAGGTCGAGAGGCACGGGTTCGCGCAACTCCAAGATCCGCTCGCGTTGGTGCAGGGGCCAGCCACGAGGAAGTTGGGCGCCGGCGCGATGTTCGCCACCGGGTTGAGGTGCGCCATCACGCGCCGGGCGGCGGCACTCGGCCGACCCGTCGACGACGTCGACGCGTGCGAGGTCGAGCGGTGCGTGACGCGCAGGGAGGAGGGTGCTCCCGCCCCCTGGTGGGCGGAGGGGGCGGGGTCCGCGGGGCGCGGCTGACTCGCGCTCGCCGGCGCCGCGACCCCACTCGCGAGGACGGTGCCGAGGACGGGCAGGCTCAGCGTGATGAGGCGGCGGCGCCAGGCGAACGCCCGGCGTCGGCGCGAGCCCGTCGACCTAGACGGGTCGGTGCTCGCGGACGGACGTCCCGCAAAGGTTCGGCTCGTGTGGGGCATGCATCCAGTGTCGAGAACGAGTATCACCGGGGACTGACGTCATTCACAACAGTGAGAAAACTGAGGCCCCGGGCACAACGAGAAGACATTTTTGAGGAGACCTGAGAGAGGCCGCCTCGCCGAAGGAGCCTAACCCTCGTCGACCCGCCGCGCCGGTCGCCCCGCGGCGGCGACCCTGCGGCTAGAGCCGTCGTCGTTGACGATTACTCCTGATGAAGGGTGTCGTCTCTGTCGATCTCGACACGATCCCGTGTTCCGTCGTCTCGGGAACGACGTCCGTCTTCCCCCGGGCGTCACCGACCTGTCCGGGATGGCGCGGCGCGTCGAGGGTGGGTTGACGCGACGACGACCTCGGCACGGCGCTCTCCGAGATGCGGCTCGTGACGGACGACTACGAGGTGGCCCAGCTGCGCGAGGCCATCGCCGCGACGGTGCGCGGCTTTGCGGAGTCAGCGTCGGGGCGCCGTCGAGCCGGACATCACCGTGTAGACGACGACGTTCGACTCGTAGTGACCGGTCGCGCGGTCGAACGCTCCCCCGCAGGTCACCAGCTGGAGCGCGGCGTAGGGACGCGTCCCGTAGACGACTTTGTCGGGAAAGCCGTTCTTCGAGTACTCGCGCAGCCCAATCACGGTGAAGCGCACGACGTACCCGTTCGCCAGGGTGACGACGACGGTCTGTCCCGGTCGCAGATCGTGGATCCGCATGAAGACGCCCGGCCCGCGGTAGCTGTCGACGTGCCCGAGGATCACGGCCGAGCCCTGCTGGCCCGGAGCCGGTCCGTTGCGGTACCAGCCGGCGATCGTCGTGCTGGCCGGTACCTGGACCGAGTGATCACGATTGAGTCCGAGGCTGTCGAGGCGAACCCTCACCCCGATCGCCGGGATCACGATGCTCACCGGACGCGAGCGGGGGATGTAGCGCTGGGACGCGGGTCGCGAGGACGTCGCGGCCCGTGGGGTGATCGAGGTCGTCCCCGACGCCGCCGAGGGAGAGGTCGCCGTCGCGACCGCGAGCGACGGACGGACCGAACCGCTCGTCGAAGAGAGCCCCGCCGCGGCGGGGTCCGTGGTGGTGGTCACGTCACCCTCGACCCCCGGGAGGGTCCCGAGCTGGGAGGGATCGAGGTACACCTGGCCGAGCGGTCGCTCGAGGCTCGGCCCCACCGGGGGGCCACTACGGGAAGCGAGGACCCAGCCCGTGACGCCCGCGGCCACGAGCGCGAGGGAGGCGACCCACCACCAGAGTCTGGTGGTGGGTCGCCCGCCCCACTCCGGACGGAACGCCGTCATCGAGCGATCCCCCGGATCATCCCTACGCCCGACGGCGGCGTCGGGCGACCATCACGAGCCCGAGCAGGCCCGTGAGGGCCAACAGGCCGCTCAGGGCCTCCAGAGCCAGGTTGCCGCTCGACTGCGCGGCACCGCCGTGGCCCGTGGACGGGGCGTTGGTCGGGATGTGGTACGGCGGCACCGTGGTCGGCGTCGTCGGCTGAGTCGGGGCGTTGGTCGCGATGACCGTGAAGGGCTCGCGCGCTCCGTCCAGCGACGCGTAGATCGCGTCAGTGCTCACGAAGGAGGCCACGAAGTAGTAGCTCCCTTCCGCCAGGACGCCGAACGTCGACGACGTGGCGGCGCCGTTCAGGAGCGCCACGCCGACGTCCGGCACGCCGACCACCGCGTTGGTGGTGGCGTCATAGAGGGTGAACGTGACCGTCCCCTGCGGTGCGGGGTCGTTCGGACTGCCCGCGGGCGGGGTCACCGTGACGGTGTCGTAGGCCGTCGACCCGCTCTCGTAGGCCGTCGTCGCGACGACCGGGGTCAGCAGGGCGATCGTGAAGGTCTCCGGCTGGCCGATCACCTTCGGGAAGACGCCCTGGCCGTTGTAGGTCGCGACGAAGAAGTAGCTTCCCGGGAGCAGGTTGGTGTAGGCGTTCGACGTCGCGCGTCCGTCCGTCCCGAGGGTCTTCTCAGCCGTGCCGACGGGGGTCGTCGCGTTGGTCGACCGGTACAGGGCGAACGTCACCGTTCCGGTGGGCGTGCCCGACGAACTCGTCACCGTCGCGGTGTCGGTCACCGAGCGCCCGCTGACGGTGGGCGTCGTGGCGATCGCCGTGGTCACGGCCGACGGGATCGTCGGCACCTGCGGCCACTGGTAGCTGACCGTGACCGTGTCGCTGGCCGTCACCTTCTGCTGGCCGAGGTACCCGGCGGCCTGCGCCACGTTGGTGACGCTCTTGCCGATGTCACTGGCCAGGATGGTGTAGGTGGCCGTGCAGGTCTCGCTCGCTCCGGCGGCCAGAGTGGTCGACGGGCACGAGACCGAGGCGATCAGGCTGTCGGTCACTCCGACGCCCGTGAGGGCGACGCTACTGGTGTTCTTCACCGCGTAGGTGTAGGCGATGGCCTGACCGGCCGCGGTGAACGTGGTCGGCGAGGCGACCTTGTCCAAGGTGATGCCCACGGTCTGCGGATCGACGTAGACCACCGTGGCCGACGCGGTCGCGGTGAGGGTCTCCTCGCCGTAGGCGCCGGTCGCGGTCGCGGTGTTGGTCACGCTGTGACCCACGTCAGCGGTCGTCGTCGTGTAACTGCCCGTGCAGGTCTCGTGAGCCCCACCGGCCAGCGTCGTCGACGGGCACGAGACCGAGGCGATCAGGCTGTCGGTCACCCCGACGCCCGTCAGGGAGACGTTGCCCGTGTTGGTCAGCGTGTAGGTGTAGCCGATGACCTGACCCGAACCGCTGAAGGCGGTCGGTGAGGCCACCTTGGTGAGCGTCAGTCCGGGCGAGTGGCTCGGGGAGTAGCGCACCGTGGCCGACGCCGTCGCGGTCACCTTCTGCTCGACGTAGTAGGCGGTCGCCGTCGCGTTGTTCACCACGCTCGAGCCGACATCGCTCGCCGTCGTGGTGTAACTACCCGTACAGGTCTCGCTCGCGCCCGCGGCGAGGGACGTCGACGGACACGAGACCGAGGCGATGTGGTCGTCGGTCACTCCGACGCCCGTCAGGTCCGTACCACCCGAGTTCGTCACCGTGTAGGTGTAGGCGATGACCTGGTCGGCCCCGCTGAACGTGGTCGGCGAGGCGGCCTTGGCGAGCGTCAGGCCCGGCACCGGCACCGCGACGTAGGTCACGGTCGCCGAGGCGGAGTCCGTCACCTTCTTGTCGCCGTAGTACGCCGTCACCGTCGCGTGGTTGGTCAGGTTCTGACCGACGTCGGTCGTCGTCGTCGTGTAGCTACCCGTACAGGTCTCGTTGGCTCCGACGGCCAGGCTGGTCGACGGACACGAGACCGAGGCGATCAGGTCGTCGCTCACCGCGACGTCCGTCAGGGCCACGTTGCCCGTGTTGGTCACCGTGTAGGTGTAGTTGATCACTTGACCGGAGGTCGTGAAGGTGGTCGGGGAGGCCACCTTCGCGAGGGAGATCCCCGCGGCGAGCGGCGCGACGTAGGTCACGGTCGCCGATGCGGTGGCCGTGGCCTTCTGTCCCTTCGACGAGGCGGTCGCCGTGGCGATGTTGGTGATGTCCTGTCCGACGTCACTCGCCTTGGTCGTGTAACTGCCCGTGCAGGTCACGCTGGCTCCCGCGGAGAGTCGCCCTTCCGCGCACGAGACCGAGGCGATGTGGTCGTCGGTCACCGCGAGGTCGCTGAGGGAGACACTGCTCGTGTTCTTCACCGTGTACGTGTAGTTGATCGTCTGGCCCGACGTGCTGAACGTGGTCGGCGAGGCCGCCTTCTCCAGGGTGATGCTCAGCGAGCCGCCGTCACCGGGCTTGCCGCCCTCGGCCTGGGCCGTGCTCGTCACGACCCCGACCATCGGCAGGAACGAGGCCACCGTCGTCACGAGGCCGACGGCCCCGACGAGGCGGCGACGGGAGCGGGGACCGGTCGATCCCCGCCGGCTCGTCTTCCGTGCCACCCAGTCCTTCCATAAGGTTCCACTCATATGGCCCTCTTCCTTCTGCCCCTTCACGGCCACCCTCGGTCGTTGTCCCTCCGTTGTCAATCTGTAGTTCCTCAATTGGAAATAGGGAGAATTGATATCGCCGCCGGGAAACCCGGTGACCAGGAGCTCCCCGCGCGGCCGCGGAGCCGCTCGCGAAGAGTTTTCGGGGTGCCCGCACCCGCGAGCTGGCGCGCGCTGAGCCCCGGGGCGAACGGACGACCGGACCCGTGCCGCCCTAGCGTGACGTCGTGACGATCCCGCGAGCCCGACGCGCCGTCGCCGTCGCCCTCCTCCTCGGCCTCCTCGCGACGCCGACCCCGGTCGGCGCGACCGACACCACCACCACCACGACCACGACCGTGGAGACGACGACCACCACGACCACGACCGTCCCCGAGATCCCCTGCAGCACCCACGTCGTGGTCGGTGCGCCCGGGTCCGGCGAGGTCGCGTCATCGACCCAGGCCTCGCGCACCCACGGGCTCGGCGTCACGGTCGATCACCTCTACTCGGCTCTCGCCGCCGATCCGCGTCTCGCCCACCCCGAGGCTCTCTCCCTGTCGGCGAGCCTCGGCGGAGCGCCGCCGGCCTACGCCGCCCCGGCCGTCCCGGGTCCCGGGGCCGGCTCGGCCGCCTGGGCCCTCTACGTCGGCGACGTGCTGTCCGCCGGACCCACCGTCCTCGCGGCGCTCGGTCGCGTCGCCACGGCCTGCCCGACGAGTCGACTACTCCTCGTCGGGTACTCCCAGGGGGCGGCCGTCCTGCACGAGGCCCTCGCGATGATGGCGCAGCACCCGTCCTCGATCGTCGCGAGTGGCCTCACCGGTCGCGCCCTCGCCGGGCACCTCGCGGGTGTGGTCCTCGTCGCCGACCCCTACGCCCAGCCGACCGATCGTCACCTGCTGGGTCGCGGGGGGGCGGCTACCTGGAACGTGACGGGCCCCCAGGCCTACGGCGTGATCCCCCTCGAGGCGGCCCTCGCCGACGTGGGCACCATCCCGGGCATTGGCCCCTCGGCCCTGCGCGACCTCGCGAGCGCCCTCGCGGCCCTCACCCGGACCCTCGCCCTCGGGTGCCGGTCTCTCCCGCTCGTCGGACGCGTTGGGCCGACCTGCGGGGCCCAGACGACCGTGGCTCGGGGCCTCGGCACGCTCCGGGCCCTCGCCGCCCTCGTCCGCAGCGGCCCGGGGCGATCCGATCTGCGAACGGCCGTCGCGCGCGGCTACTTCCTCAGCGCGCGCACGCTCGGCGCGCGGCTACGAGTGCCGGTCTACTCGGCGACGGCCGCCGGGGACCTGGTCGCCGAGCCCCTGGGGGCGACCTCGCTGACGTCGACCCGGTTCTCGGCCGCCGTGCACACCTCGGCCTACCGAGCCGACCCGGTGCTCGCGCGCTCGGTGGTCGCCGCGGTCGGCTGAGTCCGCACCGGCACCACCACGTCACGCCCCTCGACCTCCACCACCCGCAGCGCGGTGCGGTAGCGGGCGGCGAGCTCGGGGTCGCGCACGACCTCGCGCGCGGCCCCGTCGAGCACGACCCGGCCGGCGTCGAGCAGGACGATGCGATCGGCGAACTGGCCGGCGAGGGTGAGGTCGTGGAGGGTGGCGAGCACGGTCACCCCGCAGTCGACGACCTCGTTGCGCACGAGCTCCAGCAGCTCGATCTGGTGGCGTACGTCGAGGCCGGTGGTGGGCTCGTCGAGCACCACGACCGAGGTCCCCTGGGCGAGGGCCCGGGCGACGACGGTGCGCTGGCGCTCGCCGCCCGAGAGGGTCGCCACGTCGCGCTCGGCGAGGTCGCCGAGCGCGAGTCGCCCGATCACCTCGTCGACGGCGCGCCGATCGGCCGAGGTCGCGCCGCGCAGGAGGCCGTGGTGGGCGGTGCGCCCGAGGGCCACGTAGTCGTAGACGGCCATGCCGGGTGGGACGACCGGGTGCTGGGGCACCAGCGCGACGACGCGGGCCCGGTCGCGCTCGCGCATCGGGCCGAGGTCGCGGCCACCCACCCAGACCGACCCGCCCTCGGGGCGGCGCAGCCCCGCGACCGCCTCGACGAGCGTCGTCTTGCCCGCGCCGTTCGGCCCGATCACCGTGCACCACGTCCCGGGCTCGACCACGAGGTCGACGGCGTCGACGAGGACGCGGCTCCCCGCGCGAACCGTGAGGGCGCGGACCTCGATCACCGCGCGCCCCGCTCGTTCCAGCCGAGGAGGACCACGAAGACGGGGGCCCCGACGAGCGCGGTCACGACCCCGAGGGGCAGTTCCGAAGGGGCCATCACGGTGCGCGCCAGGGTGTCGGCGAAGACGAGGAAGGCGGCTCCCACGAGCACGGTGAGGGGGAGGATCCGCCGATACGAGGTGCCGACCACGAGGCGCACCGCGTGGGGCACGATGATCCCGACGAAGCCGATCAGACCGACGGCCGAGACGACGGCGGCCGTCCCGAGCGAGGAGGCGACCACCACGATCGCCCGCACACGCCGCACCGGCAGGCCCAGCGAGCGCGACTCGTCATCCCCGACGCTCAGCACGTCGAGGGCCCGGGCGGCGAGGACGCAGACGACGATGGCGCCGAGGACGTAGGGCGTGATCAGGGCGACGCTCGACCAGCTGGCGCCCGCCAGCGAGCCGAGGAGCCAGATGTAGACCTTGGCCATCGATCCGAGGGAGGACTGCTGGAGGTAGGTCTGGGCGCTCGTGAGCAGCGAGGAGACGGCGACCCCGGCGAGGATGAGGCGTCCCGTCGCGGTGCGCAGCCCCCGGCCGCCGATCACCCACGTGACCCCGACGGCCGCCATGGCGCCGGCGAAGGCCAGCAGGGGCGTGATCGCCGGGACCCCATCGCCCTGGACCCGCACCAGGGCGATGGTCGCCCCGAGGCCAGCGCCGGAGGCCACCCCGAGGAGGTAGGGATCGGCCAGCGGGTTACGGAAGGCCCCCTGGTAGGTCCCCCCGGCGACGGCCAGCATGGCGCCGGCGAGGAGGCCCATCACGAGGCGCGGGGCCCGCAGCTGCCACACGATGGTCGACTGGAGCGGGCTGAGGGTCGAGTGTCCGACGCCGAGGCGGCTCAGCAGGTCGCCGACGACGCGGCCGAGCCCGATCGGTGTCGGGCCGACGGCGAGCCCCGCGAGCACCGCGCCGAGGACCGCCAACGTCGCGAGGACGCCGGCGACCGCCACGCGGCGCCGCGGGGGCAGCGCCGTGCTCACCCCCAGAGGCTCGGGTCGTCGTAGGCGGCCGCCACCGCCTTGGTGAGGCCGTTCATCAGGTTCCCGAGGCGCACGCCCCACTCCGAGCCGATGTTCTGGTTCACCTCGACCACGTGGTGCGAGGTCACCGCCGCCACGCCGGAGAACCCGGGTCGGGCGGCGAGTGAGTTCGGGCTCACCCCGTCGTCGAGGAGGATGAGCTGCGGGTTCGCCGCGACGACGTACTCCGGGTTGAGCTGGGGGTAGCCGGCGTCGGCACTCGTCGACTGGGCGTCGGCGATGTTGACGACGCCGAGCATCTTGAGCAGTGAGCCGACGAAGGTGGTCGAGGTCAACGAGTAGCCGGTGGGGTCGATCTCGTAGTAGACGCGCAGCGTCTTGCCCGCGTGGGGCGGCAGCGAGGCGACGTCCCGACGGATCGTCGTCGAGATCGACGTCGCCAGCCGGGCGGCCGCGACGGCGTGGCCCGTCAGGGCGCCGAGCGCCTTCATCTGGGCGACGGCGCCGGCCAGGTTGGTCGGCGCGTCCTGCTCGACGACCCTCACCCCGAGGGCGCTCAGGCGTTCCTTGATCTTGTTGGCGTCGTAGCTGATGATGACGAGGTCGGGTCGCCGCGAGGGGTGCGCGGGCGTCGGACGGCAGACCGAGAGGATGGCCTCGACGCTCGGGTTGAGCGCGTCGATGCGGATCGAGGGCAGGCCCCGGCTCGGCAGATGAGCGTCCTTGTCGACCGCGGCGACTTGGCGCCCCGCCCCGATGGCGAAGAGCGTGTCGGTCGCCGTGGGCGAGAGCGAGACGATGCACGAGGGTGCGCTGGCGCTGGCGCCGGCACGGCCCAGGGGCACCGCGATCAGGGTCGTGACCGACGCCACAATGGCGGCGGCCCGACGGAGGGAGCGATACATGGATCTCCTTTCCGTCGAAGCTCGGTAGTCGACGGATCGAGATCCGACCGCTCCTCACCTCGAGAGCTGGTGGTGCACTGACCTCGTCGCAGGCGACCTGGCTCGGGGCGAACCCCTCACAGTTGCGGGACAGCGTCGGAATCTCACCGACTTCGCTGCTCCGAGGCGACTCGACCTTAGCCCAGGGGGGGTGGCGGCGTCAGCCGGACGACGCGGTCGGCCGCCGCGAGGTCCTCGGGCCGGTGCGAGATGAGGACGACGGCGTGGTCCCGTCCGTAGGCGGCGAGGGAGGCGCGCACGCGCTCGGCGCTCACCTCGTCGAGGGAGGCGGTCGGCTCGTCGACGACCAGCGCCGCCCGAGCGCCGAGCAGGGCGCGGGCGAGGCCTAGGCGCGCCCGTTCACCCCCCGAGAGTCCGACGCTCGCTCCCCCGAGGGGGGCGTCGAGGCCCCCGGGGCGAGCGAGCAGGTCGGCGAGCCCGACCCGCTCCAGGACCTCGCGCAGGTCGCCGTCGCGGGCGTCGGGACGGGCGAGGCGCAGGTTCCCGGCGAGCGAGGTCGCGAAGACGTGCGGCTGGTCCCCGACCGAGCCGACGACCTCGCGCACCGACGTCGAGGTGAGGTCGGCGACGTCGACGCCCCCGAGGGTGAGTCGTCCGGCGTCGGGGTCGAGGAACTTCGCGAGCACCAGCCCGAGGGTCGTCTTGCCGGACCCGGAGGGGCCGGCGAGGGCGAGGACGCCCGTCGACGCCGTGAGGTCCGTCGGCGCCAGCCGCCCGGTGACCCCCACGGCGCGCGCCACGAGGTCACCCGGCACGACCCCCCGGGGACGCTCCGGCTCGACCACCGGCACGGGACGATCCCGGAGGGTCGCGAGCCGGACCAGGCTCGCCCGGTCGGCTCGCCAGCCGGTGAGCCCGGCGGCCCCTCCCACGAGGTCGAGGGCGGCGATCGCCCCGAGCGCGGGAACCGCCACGAGGGCGGCCCCGAGGTGCCCGCCGGCGCGGGCCGCGGCGCTCAACGCGACGATCGCCGCGGCGGCGAGCCCGCTCGTCGCCGTCAGGGTGGCCGTCGTCAGGGCGCGCACCCACGCCCCCGTCCGCCGGGCCCGGTCGAGGGCGTCCTCGTGCTCGTCGAGTCGCGCGAGGGCGCTGGCGCACCCCTCGCCGAGCGCCACCGCCGCCGGGTCGCGAACGAGGTCGTCGACGAGCGCGGCGAGCGCGGCGAGCGCGGCGTCGCGACGCTCCTCGGCCCGGGCGGCGAGGCGGGCGCTCACCGGTCCCGCACCGAGGGCGACGAGGAGGGCGACGGCGAGGGCGAGGCCCGCCAGGGGCACGAGGAGGCCGAGGACGACCGCGACGACGAGGGCGGCGACCGTGCCCGCGGCGAGCGGCGCCGCGACGGCCACCAGCAGGCTCTCGACGCGGTCGACGTCGTTGAGCGCCAGCTCCACCACCTCGCCCGGCCGGGGCCCGAGACCGGCCGGCACCAGCGGCTCGATCTCGCGTGCGAGGTCGGCCCGGACCCGCGACATGACCGAGAGGGCCACGCGGTGCGTCGCCGTGCGCTCGGCGTAGCGGGTGGCCGCCTTCGCCAGCGCGAAGATCTGGACGAGACCCATCGGGACGCTCAGCGAGAGCACGGCCGGTCGCTGCCACGCTCGCACGATCAGCCAGGCCGAGGTGAGGGAGAGCCCGGCCGTACTGAGCGCCACGACCACGCCGATCGCCAGCGCGCGCACGATCCCCCGGCGCTCGGCCGCCATCGCCGCCCGGACGCTCACCCGACGGCCACCTCGGGGCCCTCGACCACGCTCTCGTGGGCCGCGACGATCACCGTGGCGCGCGAGCGCGCGATCACCGCGCGCACCCGCGCGGCGCTCCCGGGGTCGAGGTGCGCCGTCGGCTCGTCGAGCACCAGCACCAGGGGATCGCGCACGAGGGCGCCCGCGAGCGCCAGTCGCCGACGCTCACCGGCGGAGAGCTCGAGGCCGGCGAGCGGCTCGTCGAGCGCGAGGTCGAGGCCGAGGTCGTCGAGGAGGTCCCGCAGCACGGCGTCGCTCGCCGTCGCGCCCCGCGTCAGCGCGTCACGCGTCGTCACGCCCCGCAGCGTCGGGTCCTGGTCGAGCCAGCCCACCCGGGCCCGCCACGCGTCGGCGTCGATCCGTGCGAGTGGGGCGCCGTCGATCAGCACCGCGCCCTCGTGGGGGTCGGCGAGGCCGGCGAGGACGCGCAGCAGGCTCGTCTTGCCCGCCCCGGACGGTCCCCGCACGGTGAGTCGACCACCCGGCGCGACGACGGCGTCGACCGCGGCGAGTCCCGGACGGGCCCGCAGGGATGCGAAGGTGATCGCCGGGGGCGCGCCGGGAGCCGGGCGCTCTCCCGACGGTCGGGCGCGTTCGACGAGGTCGAGCACGTCCCCGGCCGCGCTCATCCCCACGGTGCCGTCGTGGTAGCGGGCGGCCGCGCGGCGCAGCGGCGCGAACACCTCGGGCGTGAGCAGCAGCACGACGAGGGCCCGCTCGAGGGAGAGCCCGCCGTGGATGAGGCGCAGCCCCAACGAGAGGGCGACCAGCGCGGTCGCGAGCGAGCTCAGCAGCTCGAGGGCGAAGGTCGACAAGAAGGCGACCCGCAGCGTCGCCATCGTGGAGCGCGTGAGGGCCTCCCCCGCGTCGTCGAGCGAGCGCACCGCGTCGCGCGACCGGTTGAGGGACTTGAGGTCGCGCATTCCGCGCACCACGTCGCCGACGTAGGTGGCGAGGCGCTGCTGGTCGCGCCAGCGCCGGTCCATCTCGTCGCGAGCGGCGAGGCCCAGCAGGATCATGAAGACCGGCAGCACCAGGGCCGAGACGGCGACGATCACGCCGCTCAGCCAGTCCTCGGCGCCGATCACGAGGGCCACCCCGACCGGCGCGACGAGCGCGAGCGCGAGCGCCGGGACGTAGGTGGAGAGGAAGGTCTCCAGCTCGTCGAGGCCCCGCGTCAGGAGATGGGCGGTCGCCTCGGCGCCGCTCTCGCGACCGCGGTCGAGTACGACGGCGAGGGCGCGACGGCGCAGGGCGCGGCGGACCGGCGCGGCGAGCCGCGTCGTGATCAGCTCGCCGAGGCCGTTCGCGAGAGCCCGCACGGCGGTCGCCCCGACGAGCCACGCGAGGGGTGCCAGGCCGGCGCGAGGGTCCCGGGCGAGCGCCGCCAGCACGGCCCCGAGGGCGAACGCCTGGACGACGAGCGCCCCCGTCGCCACCAGGCTGGCGGTGACGGACGCCACGACGCCCCGGATCGCCAGGGGGCTCGCGCGCCGCAGGCGCGCGAGGAGGGCCCCCGGGGACGCGACCCTAGGCCTCGGTGGGCTGCTCGACTCGCCCGGGACGGCCGACCCGCTTCTTGAACACCCAGTACGTCCAGCCCTGGTAGACGAGCACGAAGGGCGTGAAGATCAGCGCTACCCAGCTCATCACCTTCAGAGTGTAGGGATGCGAGGCGCTCGCGACGATGCTGAGGTCGTAGGAGGTCCTCACCGAGCTGACGAGCACGTTCGGGTAGAGGTCCAGCAGCAACGTCGTGAAGAGCGCCAGCACGACGAAGGCCGTCGCCACGAAGGCCCAGCCCTCCATGCGCTCACCGATCAGCCACCCGACGGCGGCCAGCACGCCGACCGCGAGGATCGGCAGCAGCGGCGGGACCAGTCCGACGTGGTGCCAGGCGTGGGCGCTGAGGTAGGTCCACCCGAGGAAGGCGGTCACCAGCACGAAGGTCACCGGGGCGAGGCGCTGACCGACCGCGCGCGCGTTCTCGCGCACCGGGTCCTCGGCCTTCAGGCCGAGGTAGGTGGCGCCGTGGAGGGTGAAGAGCGACAGGGTGGCCAGTCCGCCGAGCAGCGCGTAGGGCTTCACCAGGTCGAAGAAGGTCCCGGTCCAGGCCCCGCCCGCGACGATCGGCACCCCGTGGACGAAGTCCGCGAAGGCGACTCCCCAGAGCAGGGCCGGCAGGGCCGACCCCCAGAAGATGGCCCGGTCCCAGGCCCGCCGCCACCGGGCGTCGTCGCGCCGGTGCCGGAACTCGAAGGCGATCCCGCGCACGATGAGGGCCGCCAGCACGACGAAGAGGGCGAGGTAGAAGCCCGAGAAGACAGTCGCGTACCAGAGGGGGAAGGCCGCGAAGGTCGCCCCGCCGGCCACCAGCAGCCACACCTCGTTCCCGTCCCAGACGGGCCCGATGCTGTTGATGACGACGCGCCGATCGACGTCGTCGCGCGCGACGAACGGGAGCAGGACCCCCACGCCGAAGTCGAAGCCCTCGAGGAAGAAGTACCCCAGCCAGAGCACTCCGATGAGGGCGAACCAGAGCTGCTCGAGGCCGCTCGGTGATGCGGTGACGGCGAACACGGCCACCTCCTAGTAGACGAGCTCGGGCGCGGCCTCGGCCTCGGCGGGCGACAGCGGCGCCTCCGGGATCCGGGCCAGGCGGATCATGAGCGCGATCTCGATGATCGCGAGGACGGTGTAGATCGCGGTGAAGCCGATGAGGCTCGTCGCCACGTAGCCGGGCGAGATCACCGAGACGGCGTTCGAGGTCTTGAGCAACCCGTAGACGACCCAGGGCTGACGACCGACCTCGGTGAAGATCCAGCCCACCGAGTTGGCGATGAAGGGCGCCAGGATCATCCAGGCGGCGAAGCGCAGGAAGCGCGGCGATTGCTCGAGGCGGCGCTTGCGCATCAGCCAGAGGCCGATGGCCCCGAGCGCGAGCAGGAGGATGCCGAGGCCCACCATGATCCGGAAGGTCCAGTAGAGGAGCCAGATGACCGGCACGTAGCTGCCCGCGCCGTACTTCTTCGTCGCCTGGGCCTGGAGCTGGTGGATCCCCTCCACCTGGCCGTCCCAGGTGTTGGTCGCGAGGACCGAGAGGATGTGGGGCACGCGAACCTGGAAGATCGGGTTGCCCGAGAGGTTGCCGATGGTGAGCAGCGAGAAGGAGGCGGCGCTCGTCGTGTCGTAGAGGGCCTCCGCGGCGGCCATCTTCATGGGCTGCTGGGTCTCCATCTGCTTGCCCTGGGAGTCGCCGAGGAAGATCGTGCCGACCGCGGCGATGAGCACGACGACGACGCCGACGCGCGCGGCCTTCGCGAAGGCCGCGGTGTCGTGGCCCCGGCGCAGGTGCCACGCGGCGACCCCGAGGAGGAAGGCGGCCCCGGTCAGGAAGGCCGCGAAGAGGACGTGCCCGTACTCGAGGACGAAGGTCGAGTTCGTCATGACGGCCCAGAAGTTCGTCATCACGGCCTGGTGGGTCCGCGGGTCGATCGCGTAGCCGACCGGGTGCTGCATCCACGCGTTGGCCGCCACGATGAAGGCGGCTGACAGGATCGTGCCGAGGCTCGCCAGCCAGATCGACAGGACGTGGACCCGAGGACTCACCCGGCCGCGCCCGAAGATCCAGACGCCGAGGAACGTCGACTCCATGAAGAAGGCGAGTAGGCCCTCGATGGCGAGGGGCGCGCCGAAGATGTTGCCGACGAAGACCGAGTAGCGCGACCAGTCCATGCCGAACTGGAACTCCTGCACGATCCCGGTCACCACGCCAATGGCGAAGTTGACGAGGAAGAGCTTGCCGAAGAAGCGCGTCGCCCGCTCCCAGGCCTCGTCACCCGTGCGGTAGGCCGCGGTCTGCAAGATGGCCACCAGCAGCGACAGGCCGATCGTCAGGGGGACGAACAGGAAGTGGAAGACGGTGGTCACGGCGAACTGCCACCGGGCCAGGGTCAGGGTGGAGATACCAGCGAGTAGTGCACTCATGCGTCCAACCTATCGAATGTTGAGTCCCGTACTACACATTCACCGGGGCCAATGGTCCCGTGTCTCGTGGTCCGTGCATCGCGCGAGGTGGGAGGTGGCGTCGCGCTAGGCGACGTCCCACCAGATCGTCCGCAGCGCCCGCCCCGGCGTCGCCGCCTGGGCCGCGAGGAACTCGCGGACCTCGCCCTCGCGCTCGGGCGCGAGGCAGAGGCGAATCCGAGTGAAGTGAGCCGCCTGATCGAGGTCGACCTCGCCGCGCATCGAGCCCGTGAAGTACTCCGAGTGCGCCGCGACGCCCATCTCGGCGAGGACGGCGAGCAGGTCCTCGGGGGTCGGCTCGTCCGGCCGATCGAGGTCCCAGAAGTGTCGCCAGGCGGGCGTCATCCCCGCCAGGGGGTGGCGCTCGGGCATCTCGACGACCACGCGACGTCGCGCGTGGTCGGTGAGGGCCTCGAGGAAGGGCACGATGTCGCCCACGTTGTAGACGACGTGGTGGGTCGTCACGACGTCGGCGACGGGCGTGATCGACGCGACGGCCGGCCAGTCGCCCTCCACGGTGAGGACCTCGACCCCGCGGGCCGCGCCGGCCTCGCGGAACATGGCGAGCATGGCCGCCTGGTGGTCGACGCCGATCACCCGGCGGGCGGGTGGGGTGATCGCGTAGGCCGCGATCCCCCCACCGCACCCGACGTCGAGCACGGACCCGCCCTCGGGCAGGGCCTCGCGCGCGCGGGCGTGCGACGGCGTGTCCTCGATCCGCTCGGGCAGCCCGAAGAGCGCCGGGGGGTGAATCCACGGGCTCTCCGGGGCCTGAGACAGGATGGCGTCGGGGATGGCCCACTCCGCCAGAGCGTCACGCCACCGCGCGGCTGCGTTCATCACCGAGAGAATAGGCGCGACATGAAGCCGCCCGAGCCCGCCGGGCTCTCGTGGCCCTGGCAGCGGTCGGCCTTGGGCACGCCCGCCAGCGCCTGCTCGATGTGGTTACCGCATCCGCTCCACGTCGGCTTGCCGCAGGTCCGGCACGTCACTCGACTGCACATTGGTCTGTTTCCTTTCGGTTGGGGTTGTTAGGTGGGATTGGTGGTGAGGGAGATCAGTGGACGAGCGCGGGGATGGCCGCCGGCGAGGTGTGCCAGGTCTGGTAGCCGCCGGAGAGGTTTCGCGCGTTGAAGCCGTGAGCGCGCAGGAGTCGCGTGGCCACGTGGCCACGCTGGCCCACCTGACAGATCACCACGACGTCGCGGGCGTCGATCTCGGACATACGGTCGCGCAGCTCGTCGACGGGGATGTTCCGGGCCCCCGGCACGGTGCCTCGGGCGAACTCGCCGGGCGTGCGCACGTCGAGCAGGAGGTACCCCTGCTCGGCGAGGGGCCGGGTCTCGTGCCACTGGGCCGACTCCACGAGGCCGGTGAGGAGGTTCTCCGCCACGTAGCCGAGCATGTTGACGGGGTCCTTCGCCGACCCGAAGGGCGGCGCGTAGGCGAGCTCGAGGTCGGCCAGCTCGGGCGCGGTGAGGCCCGCGCGAATGGCCGTCGCGATCACGTCGATGCGCTTGTCCACGCCTTCGGTGCCCACGGCCTGGGCGCCGAGGATCGCGCCGGAGGTCGGCTCGACGAGCAGCTTGAGCGCCATCTTGCGTGCGCCGGGGTAGTAGCCGGCGTGGTGGGCGGGATGGGTATGGATCGCGAGGTGCGCCCGGCCCTGGGCCGCGAGTCGCTTCTCGTTCCAGCCCGTCGCCGCGACGACGAGGTCGAAGACCTTCACGATGGCGGTGCCGATCGTCGACACCGGGCGGATCGGCCGACCGACGATGTGGTCGGCGACCACGCGGCCGTGGCGATTGGCGATGTTCGCGAGCGGCACCAGCGTGGCGCCCCCATCCAGGGCGTCGGTCTTCTCCGCCGCGTCACCGACCGCGTAGATGCGCTCGTCGCTCGTGCGGTTGAACTCGTCGACGGCGATGCCGCCGGCAGCGCCGATCGTGAGGCCGGCCTCGCGAGCGAGGCGCACGTCAGGGCGCACGCCGATGGCGGCGACCACCAGATCGGCCGCGAGGACCTCGCCCGAGGCGAGGACGACGCCACCCTCGTCGATGCGGGTCACCGAGTTGGCCAGGTGCAGGTCGACGCCGTGGCGGCGCAGCTCGTCGGCGACCAGGTGGGCCATCTCGGGGTCGAGCGGCGCCATCACCTGGTCGGTCGCCTCGACGAGCGCCGTCGGGACGCCGCGGTGGATCAGGTTCTCGGTGATCTCGAGGCCGATGAAGCCACCGCCGATGACGACGGCCCGTTCGGGCTGGTCCTCGACCGAGGCGGCCATGCGCTCCACGTCCTCGACCGTGCGCAGGACCATGGCCCGCTCGATCCCGGGGATCGGCGGCACGACCGGCGAGGCCCCCGGGCTCAGGATCAGGAAGTCGTAGCCGAGGTCGTAGGTGGCCTCGCCCGGCAGCTCGCGCACGCTGACCGTGCGGGTGACCGGCTCGATCGCCACGACCTCGCTGCTCACGCGCACGTCGAGCCGGAAGCGCGCGTGCAGGCTCTCGGGGGTCTGCAGCAGCAGGTCCTCCTCGTCGCTGATCACGCCGCCGACGAAGTACGGCAGTCCGCAGTTCGCGTAGCTCACGTAGCCGCTGCGCTCGAGCACGATGATCTCGGCGTCACTGTCCAGGCGGCGCAGTCGCGTCGCGGCCGACATGCCGCCGGCGACGCCGCCGATGATGACGACTCTCATCTCTTGTCTCCTTGGGGGGTTGGGGGGGTGTGCGGGGTGCGATTAGGCGAGGCTGAGGAACAGTCGCTGGAGCTTCATCGTCATCTCCTCGGAGTCGGCCGAGGGCTCGATGATGCACTCCTTCAGGCTCGTCGAGATCAGGGCGAAGGCGGCCGTGTTGATGGCCTTGCTCACCGCCGACATCTGCGTGATGACGTCCTCGCAGGAGCGACCCTCCTCGAGCATGCGCACGACGGCGCCCATCTGCCCGTGCGCCCGCTTGAGGCGCTTCAGGATGGCGTCGAGCTGTTCTTGGTCCTGGAGGACGTGCGTGGCCTTGTCGGTCATGGTGCTCCTAGTGGTTTCCCTTGAAGATCATGGTGACGAAGCGCACGTTGAGCGCGACGAATCGCCACATCTGGAAGACGAGGTTGTTGCGTCGGCGCAGCGTCTGCTGCGTCGGGAGCGGTGAGTTCGCGATGTCGCTCGCGGCGTTGTCCACGGTGTTCCTCTCAGCTCTATTCGGGGATCAGGTACCAGAGGGGGCGGGCCTTGGCCTTGTAGATGAAGAGCACGTGGAGCATGTACTTGATCCAGTGCCCCGCGAGGCCGATCTCCCCGAAGGTGTCCTTGGTCGAGCGGCCCGTCGCCGGGAAGCGCTCGTAGTCGGGCACGACCGGGTACATCGTCATCGAGGCGGCCGTGCCCCGTCGCAGGCCGACCCCCGACGAGGCGACGCAGGCCGCGCCCATGTCGGACATCGAGGCCTGGTGGGAGGCGGCGTTCTGGCCCTTGGTGATCCGGTCGACGATGGTCATGGCCACCGTCTTGCCCATGACGCCCGAGGGCATGCCGGTGCGCGGCGGCGAGGGCGCGATCACCGTGCCGTTGGGACTGGTACGGGGGCGCGAGATCTGGTGGGGCGGTGCGAAGGCGATCCCCACGCCGAAGACGTTGGTGAAACGCGAGCTCTCGTAGGTGCTCGGCCAGTCCTTCGCGCTCCACTCGTCGTAGGTGCGGGCCGTGTAGTCCGCGTCGACCTTCATGAAGCCGCTCGGGGCGAAGACGTCGCTCGTGATGTCCCGGCCCTCGCGGTCGTACGCCGTGAGGTCGGCGCCCCGGAACGGTGGCAGCAGCATGGCGAAGTCGAAGGGCAGCTCGTTCTTCGAGCCGTCGAGCTGCTCGTAGTGGATGACCCCGGGCTCGACCTTCTCCACGTGGGCCTGGACGACGGCCTTCACGTCGCGCTCGCGGAAGAGCGACTCGGTCCAGATCTTGCTCGTCGTCTCGAAGCCGTTCTGGGTGAAGACCATGCCGCCCACCCCGAAGTCGCCGAGCTCGTACTCGTTGGTCAGGTAGACGATCTCGGCCTGGTCGCGCACCCCGGCGACGCGCAGCTCGTGCTCGACGTTGAACGTGTACTCGAAGGCCGCGCCCTCGCAGGTGCAGGTCCCGTGGCCGACACCGACCACCAGGCGCTGGCGCTGGCCCTGACGCATCTTGGCGATGGCCTCGGAGAGGGCCGCCGACGCGTCGACGGCGTGGGCCGGGGTGCAGACCGAGACGGTGTTCCCGTCGGGTCCGAGACCGGGGGTCGCGGCGAAGTTGAGCTTCGGGCCGGTCGCGTTGATCAGGTAGTCGTAGGTGATGGTGGCGACCTCGCCGCTGCGGGCCGGGTCGGTGTAGCGGACCGTCACGTAGGGCGACGGCTCCTCCGCCGATCCCTCGGGGTGGAACTCGGTGGCGAGGGCCTGGTGGAAGGTGATGCCCTTGCGACGGTAGATGGGGGCGAGGGGGAAGGTCACCTCGTCGGTCGTCATCTTCCCCACCCCGACCCAGATGTTCGAGGGGATCCAGTTCCACTTGGAGTTGGGCGAGACGACGACCACCTCGTGACGTCGTCCCAGGCGCCGTCGCAGGTGCAGGGCCGCCGTGTGGCCCGAAATGCCCGCTCCCAGAATCACGACCTTCGCCATGCTCGCCCCTTCCCACGCGGTCCCGCCGCGCCTCGCGGAACAGTATACCCCCCGGGGTATGCTCGCGCAACCGATCCGAGCGGGTCGCGGGTCGCCCCGGGAAGGAGGCGAGACCGACGCGTCCGGTGAGTCGTTCGCCGACGCAGGCCCGGCCGCACGGCCCCGGCACGGGGGAACGTGGCGATTACTCCATGGAATTTTCTCCAGATTTGGTCTTTTTTCCATGGAATAATCGCCAACTTGGTATCGTGGTCCCATGGAACGCGTCGCCCACTCGTCGTTGCTCGCGTGGAAGCACGACGTCGCGCGCAAACCCCTGATCCTGCGGGGAGCTCGACAGGTGGGCAAGACCTGGCTCCTGAGAGAGTTCGGCCGGCGAGAGTACGAGCGGACCGCGTACGTCAACTGTCAGGGAGACCCCTCCGCCACCGCCGTCTTCGCCGGACGACTCGAGGCCGACCAGTTACTGCGCGGCTTGGCGATCGCGGCGGGCACGGAGATCGAGCCCGACTCGACGCTCCTCATCATCGACGAGATCCAGGAGGCCCCCGCGGCGCTCACGGCCCTCAAGTACCTCCAGGAGCAGCGACCCGACATCCACGTGGTCGCCGCCGGCTCCCTGCTCGGCGTCGCCCTCCGATCCTCCGGCGCGTCGTTCCCCGTGGGCAAGGTCGCCTTCCTCGACCTCCACCCGCTCGACTTCGACGAGTTCCTGCGCGCCGTCGGTGAAGAGGCCCTCGCCGACCTCGTGACGGAACGGGACTGGGGCCTCATCGACCCCTTCCACGATCGGCTCGTCGAGCTACTGCGTCAGTACCTCTTCGTGGGCGGGATGCCCGAACCCGTGGCCCGCTTCGCGGCCACGGGTTCCTTCGAGGATGCGCGACGACTCCAGGACGACATCTTGGCGGGCTACGCGAACGACTTCGCCACGTACGCGCCACCCCTCGTGAGTCGTCGAATCGCCGAGGCGTGGGCCTCCCTGCCGGCCCAGCTCGCCCGGGAACAGGGGCGTTACATCTTCTCCCACATCCGCGACGGTGCCCGAGCCCGAGACTTCGCCGAGGCCGTCCAGTGGCTGAGCGATTCTGGTCTCGTACACCGGGTGCCGCGGTTCTCCAAACCGGCTAGCCCGCTCTCCGCGTACGTCGACGCGCGTATCTTCAAACTCTTCCTGCTCGACGTGGGGCTGCTCGGCGCGCTGTCGCGTCTCGCGCCGTCGGTCCTCCTCCAGGGGGAGGGGATCTTCGAGGAGTTCAAGGGGGCCCTCACCGAGCAGTACGTCCTCCAACAGATCGTCGCGGCCCGTCACGAGGAGCCGGCGTACTGGAGTTCCGAGAAGGCGTCCGCCGAGGTCGACTTCGCCATCGAGCGCGCCGGACACGTCGTCCCGATCGAGGTGAAGGCGACGACCAACGTCAAGTCGAAGAGCCTTCGCAGTTACCTCGACCGATTCCACCCGCGCACGGCGTGGCGATTCTCCCTGGCCCGCTTCCGCGAGCAGGGCGATGTCACGAACATCCCCCTCTACGCCATCGGCCCCGCGCTTCGACGCGAGGGATAGATGGGAGTCCGCCCTCCCCACTCGCCGTGGTCGCGAGTCCGCTCGACGCGACGACGCCGGAGATCGGGCGACGCGTCAAGCGGGACGACTAGGGGTTCACCTGGAAGTTGGTGAACTGCCAGGGGTCCTCGGCGTCGACCTCCCGGCCCGACCAGCGATCGAACCATTCGGTGCGGGTCGAGACGGGATCCCACTCGATCGGACCCGACCAGGTCGTGCCCACGTACGGCTCGGCGACCGCGAGGACCTCGTCGTAGGGGAGCTCGTCGGGGACCCGCACCCCGGCGCGGGGGACGCGGATGAGCCAGTCGAGGGCCCCGAGGATCGAGGCCGCGACCTGGACCGTCGTCGCACTCTGGTGCGGGGCGACGGCCCGGGCCTCCTCGATCGAGGTCTGCATGCCCGTCCACCACGCGCGGTACGGGTGTCCCATCAAGAGCACGCCCAGCTCGTCGCGGCCCGAGACGATGTCGTCGTTCATGATCCGCTGGCGCTCGGGGTAGGCGTAGTCGTTCCCCTGGAGCTCGACGAAGCTGGCCCAGGCGAGGTCGCTCGGGCAGTAGGCGTAGTGCACCGTGGGCCGGTAGACGGGCCGGCCCCCGGACCAGACCGTCAGGTGGTCGCAGATCGTGAAGGCCTCGCCGTGGCGGATGACCATGCCCACGATCGGGCCCGAGGGCGTGACCGAGCGCACCAGGGTCTGGTGGGCCATCTGGGCGAGGCAGATCTGGTTGAGCGGCCCCTCGCCCTCATGGACGTAGGCGAGGCGGGGAAGGTGCTTCTCGTGGGTCCCCCACCCCATCTCGGCCGGCGCGACGCCCTCCTCGTAGAAGCCGTCGACGCTCCAGGTGTTGACGAACTCGCCGACCTCCTTGGGGCGCGACGACACCTGGGTGTCGCGCTCGGCGATGTGGATGGCCTTGACCTCGAGCGCGTGGGCCAGGTCGTTGAAGCGGCCCTCGGCGAGGGCCGACTCGATCGCGTCGCGACGATCGGCGAGCAGGCCGTCGGCGAGGACTCGCTCGGCGATCTCGACGAGTCCGCGCTTCACGAAGTGGCTCACCAGTCCGGGGTTGGCCCCGTGCTCGACGACGGCGCTCGGGCCCCCGTTGTCACCCCAGGCGGCGATCTGTCGGCGCAATGCCATGTGGCGCCAGTAGAGGGTGCGCGCCTGGGGGCTGAGCGACCCGGCGTCCTCGTAGGGGTCCCACACCTCGACCGAGGTGTTGAGGTAGCGCACGTCGTTCATGCGGCACCATTCGAGGAGCTCGGTCAGCCCGATGTTCCACGCCAGGTCGACGAGGAGGTCCCCCGGCCCGAGGTGATCGCTCAGCACCTGCCCGAGGTTCTCGCGGGTGACCTCGGCCTGCGAGTACCGAACGCCCCGCTCGAGCGAGTCCGCGATGCGCGATCGGTTGTCCCGGCTCTCGAGCACCGTGACGGTACTCGGGTCGAGGGAGAAGTGGTCGAGCAGCATCGGTAGGAGACACTGCGCCACGGATCCACACCCCAGGACGAGGACACGACCAGGCAGACGGCGTTCGGTCAATTAGGGCCTTCTTTCTCACCCCGCGGCGCGGTCGCGCCGGGGGGTGGTAAGGCTACTGCGCGCTCGGCTCCTCAGGCGACCGTCATGCCGGCGTCGACGCGCAGGTCGGCCCCGGTCACCCCCGAGGCGGCCGGGGAGCAGAGCCACGCGACGGCGCTCGCCACCTCGGCGGGCTCGAGGAGGCGGCCGAGGGGCTGCTGGGCCGCGAAGGCCTGGGGGTCGCTCAGCCCGTAGACGCGGGCCGAGGCCTCGAGGGCCGCGGTGCGCGTCGAGCCCGGGCTGACGGTGTTCGCCGTGACCCCGTGCTCGGCGAGGTCCATCGCGAGGCCCTTCACGAGGCCCACGACGGCGTGCTTCGCCGCCGAGTAGGCGGCCAGGTGCCGCAGCCCCAGGGTCCCGGCGGCCGACGCGATGGCCACGACGCGCGGGTGGTTCGCGGCGCCCCGCTCGATGAGGGCGGGGACGGCCGCTCCGACCAGTCGGCGCACCCCGAGGACGTTCACCGACCAGCAGGCGTCGAGAGCCGCGTCGTCGACGAGCCACAGGGGCCCACCGCCCGCGACGACCCCGGCCGCGGCGACGACGGCGTCGAGGTGACCGAAGTGTCGCACCGCGGTCTCCACCGCGAGATCCATGTCCGTCGCGCTGCGCACGTCGCCCACGAGACCGAGGACCGCGTCACCGTGGCGGGCGACGACGGCATCGAGGTCGGCCGGCGTCGCCATCGGGTAGGGAACGCCCGGCAGGTCGCGGCAGCGATCCACCGCAACGACGCGGTACCCGTCCTCCACGAGGGTGTCCACCACCGCCGCGCCGATCCCCCGGGCCGCCCCGGTGACGACGGCGACCCGGCTCACCCGCCGAGGTCCCGACGAAAGGACGGGGGCATCACCACGTCGGCGGTCGTGAGCTCGGCGACCGAGGAGCGGCCGAGGCCCCGCAGGACGCTCGTCATCCCGCCGCGCAGGATGTCGAGGACGTTCTCCGCGCCGGCCTGGCCGTTCGCGGCGAGACCCCAGAGCGAGGCCCGGCCGATCATGACGGCCCGGGCGCCCAGCGCCAGGGCCTTCACCACGTCGCCGCCGCGGCGCACCCCACCGTCGAGGAGGACCTCGACGCGATCCCCGACGGCCTCGGCCACCGCCGGGAGCGCCCGCAGGGAGGCCGGGGTCGAGTCGAGGTTGTTACCGCCGTGGTTGGAGACCGAGAGGGCGGTCGCCCCGAGGTCCGCCACGCGGCGCGCGTCGTCGACCCGCGAGACGCCCTTCACCATGAAGGGGCCGTCCCACTGCGCGCGCAGCCAGGCGACGTCGTCCCAGCTCGGTGGCGGGCTCTGCATCCACTCGCCGTAGGCGCCGAAGAAGGTGGGCGCCGGCTCGTCGCCCACGACCATGTTGGGCGTCGTGAGGGGGGGCAGGGCGCCGGTGCGCACGAAGGACCAGAGCCACGCCGGGCGCGAGAGTCCCTGGGGGGCGAGGCGGAGGAGGGCCCGCCAGTCCATGCGCTCGGGGATCCACGGGCTCCCCCAGTCGCGCCCGTGGGCGAAGCTCCAGTCGAGGGTCACGATGATCCCGCGCGCCCCCGCGGCGCGGGCGCGCTCGAGGCGCGCGACCATCGCCTCGCGACTCCCCGACCAGTAGAGCTGGAAGAGGACCGGGGCGCCGGTCGCCGTCACCTCCTCGATGGGGCGCGACGCGAAGGAGCTGAGGCCCATCGCGATCCCGCGGTTCACCGCGGCGCGCGCGAGGGCCACCTCGCCGTCGGGGTGGACGGCCTGCACGCCCGTGGGCGAGATGAGGACGGGCATCGAGAGGTCGAGGCCCATCACCCTCGTCGTGAGGTCGGGCGCGGCGGTGAGCCCGGCCACGTGGGGCGCGAATCCCAGCTCGGCGAAGGCCGCCTGATTGTCCGCGAGCGTTCGACCGGCCTCCGACCCCGCGATGAGGGCGCCGTACACCGAACTCGGGAGACGCCGCTTCGCCCGACGCTGCGCCACCGCCACGGTCTCGAACCAGCCCTGAGCCACGTCCCCTCCTACTCGCGCCCGAGACTAGCGACCGACGACCGGGAGACGGCGCGAGTGATCGACCTCGCTCGTCGGTCGCACGCGCCGACGCGGCAGGGCGAGGGCCACCTCGCCGGCGCCGTGGACGCACTCGGGGTCGGGGTCGTCGAGCTCGAGACCGGTGAAGAACTTGGCCGCGAGGCAACCGCCCCGGCAGGCGTCGTAGCTCCCGCAGCTGACGCAGGCCCCGGCACTGCCCGCCCCGCGCAGGTCGGTGAAGACGGGACTCTCGCGCCAGGCCCGCGCGAGTCCCCCCTCGCGGACGTTCCCGGCGCGGAAGCGTTCGTGGATGACGAAGGGGCAGGCGTAGACGTCGCCCACCGGGTCGACCAGGCAGACCACCCGACCGGCCCCGCAGAGGTTGAGGCCCTCGAGGGGGTCGCCGAGGGCCGAGAGGTGGAAGAACGAGTCCCCGGTGAGGGTGCCGGGGTGCTCGCACAGCCACCGGTAGAGCTCGCGGGACTGCTCGCGCGTCGGGTGCAGCGTCTCCCAGACGTCGGCCCCACGCCCCGAGGGACGCAGCCGCGTGAGGCGCAGCTCGGCCCCGTACCCCTGGGCCAGCTCGGCGAAGGCGTCGAGCTGGCCGACGTTGTCGCGCGTCACGACGACCGAGACCTTGAAGGGCCCGAATCCCGCCGCCGCCAGGTTCTCCATCGCCCGGCGGGCCGCGGCGTAGCTGCCCGGACCGCGGAGGCGGTCGTTGGTGGCCTCGTCGGCCCCGTCGAGGGAGATCTGGACGTCGAGGTAGTCGAGCGCGGCCAGCCGCTCGGCCGCCCGGGAGTCGAGGCGCGTCCCGTTGGTGGAGAACTTCACGCCGATGCGCCGCTCGATGGCGTACTCGACGAGCTCGAAGAAGTCGCCGCGGATCATCGGCTCGCCCCCGCCGATGTTGATGTAGAAGATGCGCATCGCGGCGATCTCGTCGATGAGGGCCCGCGCCTCGGCCGTCGTGAGCTCGCGGGGGTCGCGACGCCCCGAGGAGGAGAGGCAGTGGGCGCACGCGAGGTTGCAGCCGTAGGTCAGCTCCCAGGTCAGGCAGATAGGGGCGCCGAGCCCGCCCTCCAGGCGATCGCGCAGTCCGCTCTCAAGCGCCACTGACGATCCCCGACTCCGCGAGGTCCTCGAGGGCGCGAGCGACGCGTTCGCGCGCGCCCTCGGGGATCTCGTCCAGGGCCTCCTCCATCGACGGGTACTCCCCCAGTCGCTCGAGCAGGCGAGCGAGGGCCGCCGACTTCACGACGACGAGACGGCGAGTGCCGTGGTGGTAGGCGAGCGCCCCGAAGGGCTCGTCCCGCAGAGAGACTTCGGGGCTGAGCCGCCACGCGGCTCGCCGGTCGATGGTCGAGGGCACGGAGCTAGTAGACGCCGCAGAGGCCGTCGATCGAGACCTCCTCGACGAGCACCTCGTCGATCTCGTCCCACTCGGTCGTTTCGGTCGCGATGGTCACGGTGCCTCCCCCGCCCCATTCTGCCAACTCTCGCCGGGCCGCGCGGGTCTCTGGGACACTGTCGCGTGGACCGACCCGACGACCGAGGCCCCTCGCTGGCGCCGTCGACGCGACTGGGGCCCGCCCCGAGTACGCGGTGGCGCGGGCCCACCCTGCTCGCGGGCGGTTCCCCGTGGGGCCTCCTGCGGATCGCCCCGGCGGCCCGACCGATCGTGCGGACCTGGATGGAGGGCGGCGTCGTCGGTTCCCGCGGGATCCTGGCGCGACAGCTCGTCGACCGGGGTCTCCTCCTCGCCCGGCCCCCCGCTCGGCCACCGCTCGGAGAGATCGACGTCGTCGTCCCGGTGCGCGACGACGCACGGGGCCTCGACCGGCTGCTGCGCGGACTGGGGGGCCTCGCGGTCACGGTCGTCGACGACGGATCGAGCGACGCCAGCGCGATCGCCGCGATCGCTCGCTCGCACGGAGCCCGGCTGGTGCGTCGCGCCCGATCGGGGGGACCGGCCGGCGCCCGCAACGCGGGGCTGCGGCGCACGACGGCGCCCTTCGTCTGGTTCTGCGACGCCGACGTCGACGTCGGCGAGGGGACGGCCGTCGCGCGGCGGCTGCTCGGTGCCCTCGGTGACGACCGGGTCGGCGCCGTCGCGCCCCGGGTACGGGGCGCGGGCGGACCGGGATGGCGCGAGCGTTACGAGCGGGTCGAGGGGGCCCTCGACCGGGGACCGGCGAGCGCCCTCGTGCGCCCGGGTGGAGCCGTCCCCTTCGTCCCGAGCGCCTGCCTCCTGGTGCGTCGCGCCGCCGTCGGTCGCGGATTCGACCCCTCCCTGTTACGTGGCGAGGACGTCGACCTCGTCTGGCGCCTCGGCGACGCCGGCTGGCTAGTGCGCTACGACGCCGAGGTCTCGGTCACCCACGCCGCCCGCGCGACGCTGCGGGAGTGGTGGGGCCAACGAGCCGGCTACGGCAGCTCGGCGGGCCCCCTGGCCCGGATCCACGGCGAGCGCCTGGCCCCGCTACGCCTCTCGACGCCCCTCGTCGTCCTCGGCCTCGGCCTCCTCGCGGGTCCCGGTCCGGCCCTCGCCGTCGCCGCGTGGGCGACGAGGCGGGTGCGCGCCGCCCTGCCCGCCGACACCCCGCGCCCGAGCGTCGTCGCCGTCGGGCTCGTCGGCTCCTCGCTCGTCGAGGGTGCCCGCGAGCTGCCCCGAGCACTCTCCCGCGCCTACGGCCCCCTCGTCGTCCTCGGTCTCGCCGCGCGCGCGACACGCCCGGTCGGCCTCGCCGTCCTCGGCCTCACGGCCCTTCGCCGACTGCGACGGGGCGGCCCGACGGTCGCCCTCGCCGGCGCCCTCGACGACCTCGTCTACGCGAGCGGGCTGGTGCGCGGCGCGATCGCCGCGCGCACGCTCCGCCCCCTGATCCCCCGACGACGCGCCGAGCGCTAGAAGCGCACCACCCCGCGGATGTTGCGGCCCTCGGCCAGGTCGTCGTAGCCGCGCTGGACCTCGTCGAGCGTGTACTCGCGCGTGATGAGCTCGTCGACCATCAGTTGGCCCTCGTGGTGCAGGCGCAGCAGGCGCGCGATCTGGTGCCGGGGGTTCGCCGAGCCGAAGACCGTGCCGAGCAGTGCCTGGTTGAACATCGAGAACATGAAGAGGTTGAGGTCCACCGACGTCTGGTGGTACGGGGCGATGGCCGTCGCCACGACGGCACCGCCCTTCGCGGTGATCGAGCGGGCCTGCTCGACCAGCTCGCTCGTGAGCACGCCGGTCGCCACGATCACGACGTCGCAGTTGCGCCCCATGGTGAGTTCGGGGAGGATCGTGAAGGCCGCGTCGAGGGCGCTCGCGCACCCGTGCGTCGCCCCGATGGCCTTCGCTCGCTCGACCTTGCTCTCGTCGACGTCGATCGCGACGACGGCCCGGGCCCCGGCGTGACGGGCCCCCTGGATGGCTCCCGACCCGACGCCCCCGCAGCCGATGACGGCGACGACGTCGCCCGGGCGCACGGCGCCCCGGTCGACGGCCGAGCCGAAGCCCGTCGAGATGCCGCACGAGATGAGGGCCGCCGCGCGCAGGTCGTACCAGGGGTCGATCTTCACGAGCGAGGCCTCGTGGACGACGATCTGCTCGGCGAAAGTCCCGAGCTGGGCCATGCGGTTGAGGGGGGTCTCGCCGAGGTGGTGACGCCAGGTCCCGTCGCTGATCATCGGCCCGGCGAGCGTGGTCGCCGCGAGGTCGCACAGGTACTGGCGGCCCGACGCGCAGGCCGGGCAGGTCCCGCAGCTCGGCACGAAGGAGACCGCGACGTGGTCGCCCGGTGCGAGGCCCGTGACGCCGGGGCCGACCTCCTCGACGAAGCCCGCGCCCTCGTGGCCCCCGATGATCGGGAACATCGACGGGCGACCGGTCATCATCTCGAGGATCGAGGGGTCCTGGGCCATGTCCCCGGTGCGCAGGTGCTCGTCGGAGTGACAGAGCCCGGCGAAGGCCATGCGCACCCGCACCTCGTGGGCTCGGGGCTCGTCGATCTCGATGACCTCGGTGCGCCAGGGCCCGTGGAGCTCGCTGACGACGGACGCGCGTACCTGCATGGATCCCCCCTCGACGCGCCCCGCGGGCGCTCGGCGTCACTCTACCGAGCCGGCTACATCCTTTCCGGGGCGTCGATCCCGAGGGCGCCGAGCCCCAGGGCGAGGGTCCTCGCGGCCAGGCGGCAGAGGGCCAGTCGCTCGTCGCGCACCTCGCCCTCGGCCGAGAGGACCGGACAGGCCTCGTAGAAGGCGGTCAGGCGCTGGGCGAAGTCGAAGAGGTGGGTGCAGAGGCGGTGCGGGGCCGACCCCTCGAGCGCCGAGGCGACCGCCTCGGGCAGGGCGAGGAGTCCGAGGGCGAGGTCGCGCTCGGCGGGCTCCGCGAGGGCGAGGCGGTCCGGGACCGCCGCGTCGCCCGCCCGACGCAGGATCGACCGCAGCCGAGCGTGCGCGTACTGCAGGTACGGCCCGGTGTCCCCCTCGAAGGCGAGCATGCGGTCGAGGTCGAAGACGTAGTCGCGCTGGCGCTCGGTCGAGAGGTCGGCGTACTTGATCGCCGCGCGGGCGATCTGGCCGGCGAGCTCGCCGCGCTCGTCGGGCGTGAGGTCGGCGCCCCGCTCGACGAGGCCGGCCTCGGCCCGCTCGACGGCCTCGTCGACGAGGGCGACCAGCTTCACCGTCTCGCCGCTGCGGGTCTTGAACATCTTGCGATCGGGACCGAGCACGTGACCGAAGGCCACGTGCTCGCAGTGCACGCGCTCGGGTAGCCAGCCGGCCTCGCGAGCGGCCGCGAAGACCATCGCGAAGTGCTGGGCCTGCGGAGTGCCCACGACGTAGAGGATCTCGTCGGCCTCGAGCCCGAAGACCCGGTCGCGCACGGCCGCGAGGTCGGTCGCCGCGTAGCCGAAGCCCCCGTCGTTCTTCTGCACGATGAGGGGCTGGGGCTCCCCGTCGCGGCCGACGAAGCCCTCGGGGAAGACGCAGCGGGCCCCGTCGCTCTCGACGAGCAGGCCGAGGGCGTCGAGGTCGGCGACGACGCCCTCGAGGTAGTCGTTGTAGGCCGACTCGCCCCAGACGTCGTCGGGCGAGAGCAGGACGTCGAGCTTGGCGTAGACCTCGCTGAAGTAGGCGACCGACTGGTCGACGAGGATCCGCCACAGTCGACGGGTCTCGGGGTCGCCGCGCTGGAGCATCACCACGCGAGCCCGGCTGCGCTCGCGGAACTCCTCCGCCGCGTCGAAGGAGGCGCGGGCCCCCTGGTAGAAGGCGTTGAGGTCGCCGATCGAGAGCTCGGCGATCGCGCGGTCCTCGCCCAGCTCGAGCAGGTGCTCGATGAGCATCCCGAAGGGCGTGCCCCAGTCCCCGACGTGGTTGCGCGCGATCACCGTGTGGCCGACGAGCCGGTGCAGGCGCACCAGGGCGTCGCCGATCACCGTCGAGCGCAGGTGACCGACGTGCATCTCCTTCGCGACGTTCGGCGCCGAGTAGTCGATCACCACCCGCCGGGACTCGCGCGCCCGCTCGATCCCGAGCGTCGGGTCCTCGAGCAGGGCGAGCAGGCGCCGACTGAGATAGTCGGCGCTGAGCCGCAGGTTGAGGAAGCCCGGCCCGGCGACCTCCACGGCGGCGAGGTCGCCGAGGTCGAGGTGCGCGACAACCTCGGTCGCGACCTCGCGCGGCGGACGCCCCAGAGCCTTCGCCACGGCCATCACGCCGTTCGCCTGGTAGTCGGCGTGCTCGCTCGGGCGCAGCACGGGATCGGCGCCCGGGGCGACGGCGTCGAAGCCGACCCGGAGCCGCGAGAGCAGCTCGTCGTAGGTGCTCGTCACCGCTCCAGTCTCGCACGACCCCGCCGGCGGGTGCCCCGGATTGGGGGCAGAATGGGCAGATGACCTCACGCGACTCCTTCGGCGCCCGCACCACGCTCCGCGTGGGCGGCCGCGACCTGACCTACTACTCCCTCACCGCGGAGGCCCTCGCCGACTACGGGGTCGAGCACCTCCCCTACTCGGTGAAGGTCCTGCTCGAGAACCTGCTGCGCCACGAGGACGGGGTGAAGGTCCGTCGCGAGGACGTCGAGGCCGTCGCCCGGTGGGCCGAGACCCCGACCCGCCACGGCGAGGCGGCCGGCGAGGACGCCCACGAGATCGCCTTCACCCCCGAGCGGGTCCTCATGCAGGACCTGACGGGCGTGCCCGCGGTCGTCGACCTCGCGAGCATGCGCGACGCGATCATCGCCCTCGGCGGCGACCCGACTCGCATCAACCCCCTGGTGCCGGTCGAGCTCGTGATCGACCACTCGGTCATCCTCGAGCACACCGGGACGCCCAGCTCCTACGACGAGAACGTCGCCATCGAGTACGGGCGCAACGTCGAGCGCTACCGCTTCCTCAAGTGGGCCCAGAGCTCCTTCGACCGCTTCCGGGTCGTGCCGCCGGGCATGGGCATCTGCCACCAGGTCAACCTCGAGCACCTCGCCCGCGTCGTCTTCGACGAGGGCGGCGTCGCCTACTTCGACACCGTCGTCGGCACCGACAGCCACACCACCATGGTGAACGGCCTCGGCGTACTCGGCTGGGGCGTCGGGGGCATCGAGGCCGAGGCCGGCATGCTCGGCCAGCCGACCTCCATGCTCATCCCGCCCGTCGTCGGCCTGCGCCTCACGGGCGCGGCGCGCGAGGGCGTCACGGCGACCGACGTCGTCCTCACCATCACCGAGCTGCTGCGCCGCCACGGCGTCGTCGGGAAGTTCGTCGAGGCCTACGGGCCGGGCGTCGCCGCGCTGTCGCTGGAGACCCGCGCGACCATCGGCAACATGTCCCCGGAGTACGGGGCCACCTGCACGATCTTCCCGATCGACCAGGTGACCCTCGACTACCTCGCCTTCACCGGGCGCGACCCCGAGCACCTGGCCCTCGTCGAGGCCTACGCGAGGGCCCAGGGCGTCTGGCACGACGCCAGCGCCCACGAGCCCGTCTTCAGCGAGTACGTCGAGCTCGACCTCGCGACCGTCGAGCCCAGCCTCGCCGGCCCGAAGCGGCCCCAGGACCGCGTCTCGCTCTCGGGAGCCCGGGGCGCCTTCCGCACGGCCCTCGCCCGCGAGCCGCAGGACGCCGACGGTCCCGGGGTCGCCCTGCGCGACGGGGCGGTCGTCGTCGCGGCGATCACCTCGTGCACCAACACCTCGAACCCGGCCGTGCTCGTGGCGGCGGGACTCGTCGCGCGGAAGGCCGTCGCGCGCGGCCTCGTGGCGAAGCCCTGGGTGAAGACCTCCCTCGCCCCGGGCAGCCGGGTCGTCATGGACTACCTGGAGCGCGCCGGCCTCGTCGAGCCCCTCGACCAGCTGGGCTTCTACCTCGCCGGGTTCGGCTGCACCACCTGCATCGGCAACACCGGCCCCCTGCTCGAGGGCGTGAGCGAGACGGTGAACGCCCACGACCTGTCGGTCGTCTCGGTCCTCTCGGGGAACCGCAACTTCGAGGGCCGCATCCACCCCGACGTGAAGCAGAACTACCTCGCGAGCCCGCCGCTCGTCGTCGCCTACGCGCTCGCCGGGACGATCGACATCGACCTCTCGAGCGAGGCCCTCGGCACCGACGTGAACGGCCAGCCCGTCTACCTCTCCGATCTCTGGCCGAGCGACGCCGAGGTGGCCGAGGCGGTGCGGGCCTCCCTCACGCCCGAGATGTTCCGCACCCGCTACGCCAGCGCCTTCAGCGGCGACGACCGCTGGCAGGCCGTGCCGGCGACGAACACCCTCACCTACGGCTGGGAGTCGGACTCCACCTACGTGAAGCGCTCACCGTTCTTCGACGGTCTCACCCCCGAGCCCGGCGAGGTCCACGACCTCGTCGGAGCGCGGGTGCTCGCGAAGCTCGGCGACTCGGTGACGACCGACCACATCTCCCCGGCCGGCAACATCCGCCCGAGCGTTCCCGCCGGCCTCTACCTCTCGGAGCACGGCGTGGCGCGCGAGGACTTCAACAGCTACGGCACCCGCCGCGGCAATCACGAGGTCATGATGCGCGGCACCTTCGCCAACATCCGCCTGCGTAACCAGCTGGCCCCGGGGACCGAGGGGGGCGTCACCGTGAAGCTCCCCGAGGGCGAGGGGACGACGATCTACGACGCGGCCGTCGCCTACGCGGAGGAGGGCACCCCGCTCGTCATCCTCGGCGGCAAGGAGTACGGGAGCGGCTCGAGCCGCGACTGGGCCGCGAAGGGCACCCGCCTGCTCGGGGTGCGCGCCGTGCTCGCCGAGTCCTTCGAGCGCATCCATCGTTCGAACCTGGTGGGCATGGGCGTGCTGCCCCTGCAGTTCCTCGCCGGTGAGTCGGCGGAGAGCCACGGGCTGACCGGTACCGAGGTGATCGACGTCCTCGGACTCGAGCCCCTCAACCGGGGCGAGACCGTCCCGCGGGTGACGCTGCGCGCGACCCGCGCCGACGGCTCGGTCGCGGAGTTCCCGGTGCGCCTGCGCATCGACACCCCGACCGAGGCCGAGTACTACCGCCACGGCGGCGTACTCAACTTCGTGCTGCGCCAGCTCGCCGCTCGCTGACCGGTCAGTCGCCGCGGTGGTGGTGGTGCGCCCGCTCCACCGCGGCGTCGACGCTGTCGGCGAGGTGCATCGCGCGCACTCGCTCGTCGAGCGCGTGGGTCAGCTGGTGGCGCACCGCGGCGTTGGCCCGCGCGACGGCGACCGTGATCCCCTCGGCGTCGAGGTCGGCGACGATCTCGGTGAGCACCTGGAGCCCCGTGAAGTCGAGGTCGGCCATCGCGACGGCGTCGATGACGACGGCCCGGGTGTCGGGATACTTTGCGAGTAGGTCGTGGAGCTCGCGGCGAAAGACCCCCGAGTTCGCGAAGTAGAGGGTCTCGTCGAAGAGCACGGCGAGGACGTGGTCGACCGGCTCGACCGACGGCCGGTCGAGGGGCTCCCAACTGGTGGTGCCGTGACGCCGGCCGAGGGCCACCATGCGGGGCCGGGCCGAGCGCCACGTGCGCACCCCGATGGCGAGGCCGACCGCCACGGCGAGGCCGACCTCGACCCCGAGGACGACGACGCCGAGGAGCGACACGCAGGCCACCCCGAACTCGGCCCGGCTCGAGCGCCAGATGGCCCGCAGGGTGGCGGTCTTCACCAGGCGGCCGGCGATGAAGAAGAGGACCCCGGCGAGGGCCGGCATCGGAATGGTGTGGGCGTAGGTGGCGAGCGGCGAGAGGGCGAGCGCCACGACCGCGGCGACCAGTCCCGGAAACTTGGTCCGCCCACCGGCGAGCCGCGTGACCGTGGTCCGCGCGGGACTCGCGTCGACGGGGAAGGTCCCGAGCAGCCCGGCCACCACGTTCGCCGCGCCGACGCCCACGAAGTCCCGGTCGAGGTCCTCGGCGATGCCGATCTCGTCGGCCGAGACGCGCGAGGTGATCGCGCTCTGACTGATGATCACGATCGCGATCGTGAGCGAGGTCACGACGACCGACCCCCACTGGCCCACGCTCAGCCACCGCAGTCGCCAGACCGGCGTTCCCACGATGACCGCGCCGAGGGAGGCGACGCCGTGACGGGTGAGGTGCAGGACGACCGAGAGCGCGGTCGCGCCCACGACCGCGACGAGCGCCGTCGGCAGCCGCGGGTTGAGCCGCTCCCCCACGACCATGACGACGACCGTCCCCAGGGAGATCGCGAGGGCCCACGGCCGCACGTCGCCCAACTGGGTGGCGATCGCGTGCAGTCGCGCGGCGACCGACTCCCCGCCCCCCGCGACCCCGAGGGCCTTCGGGAGCTGGTGCACCACGATGATGACGGCGATCCCGGCGAGGAAGCCGTTCACGATCGGCGCCGAGAGGAAGTCGGCCATCCACCCGAGCCGCAGGAGCCCGACGGCGCCGACGAGCAGCCCGGCGACGACGGCCGTCACGGCGACGAGGGTGAGGTAGTCGGGTGACCCGCTCGCCGCGAGGTGGGCGATGGCGATCGCGAAGAGCGGGGCGATCGTCGAGTCGGCGCCGACCGAGACGATCGGGTTCGAGCCGACGAGGACGAACGTCAGCGTCGCGGCGATGAAGGCGATCATCGCGAGGAAGGCCGGCACCCCCGCCAGCTGGGAGGTCGCCAGCTGCTCGGGGATCGCGATGGCGAGGAGGGTGATCCCCGCGAGCGTCTCGCGGCCGACGTTGTCGCGGCTCACGCCCCGGAAGGTGTCGGTGAGTCCCCCCAGGCTCTGGCGGCGGGCGACCGGGGTGCGCGGGGTCGGGTGACGCTGCACCGGGTGGGCCATGGGCTCACCCTACGCCCGCCGCCCCCCGTTCGAGGGGCGGCGGGCGTCGAGTCGGTACGTCAGTTGCTGAGCGTGACGCTCGTGGCGACGAGTGCGCCGCCGGTCGAGGTCGCCGTGATCGAGACGTGCATCCCCACGGCGAGCGTGAGGGTCCCGAGGGCGCTCGCCGGCACGCTGACGGTGGCGGCCGGCGCGTTGTCGCCGGGCAGCAGCGTCAACGAGACGGCCCCACCGACGGTCGTCGGGGCGACGACCGCGGCGACCGTGCCGTCGAGGTGGACGACGGGGGCCGTCACGCCGACGGACCCGCTTCCTCCCTGGCCGTAGGTGCCCTGTCCGTTGTTGCCCTGGCCGTTGTTGCCCTGGCCGTTGTGGTCACCCTCGGGCGACTGGACCCGCAGGGAGACGAGCGTCAGGACGCCATTCACCATCGTCGCGCGGGCGTGGACTCGGGCGCCGACGATCGTCGTCGGCAGCACGGGACCGGTCGCCCCGACCGTGATCGAGACCGGGGTGGCGACCGGTGACTCGTTCGGCTGGATCATGAGGACGCCACCCTGGTAGGCGACGACGACGCCCTCGACCTCGGTCACCACGTTCGGCGGGGCGCCACCCTCGACCCAGAGCGAGACGAGAGTCGCCGAGGGCGTGCTCGTCGTGCCGGGCGCGGGTGTCCCGGACGTCGTCGGAGCCGCGTAGGTGACGATCGCGTGGACGTGATCGCCGACGCTCACCGTCGGAACGGGCGTCGTCGGGGTGGCCGGGATCGCCACCACCACCGGGGCGGCCCCGTCACCGGGCTGGACGGTGATGCTCGTCGGGGACGCCGCGACCACCACGCCCTCGAGGCGCACGGTCGCCGAGGTGCCGGCCTGGGTCAGTCCGAGACCGGACTGACCGGCCGACGCGCCGTCCACCTGGAGGGCGAGCAGCGAGTACGCGCCGTTCGAGTACGAGGTGATCGCCTCCACCCACTGCCCCGTCGCGAGCGTCGTGGGCAGGGTGACGGTTCCGACGCTCACCGTGACCGGCGCGCCGCCCTCGAGCGTGAGGGAGAGGGTCCCGTTGGCGAGGCCGGTGACGAGGCCCTCGAGCTCCACGACGCCGCTCGCGCCGGTGCTCGACAGCGAGGTGGCCGTGAGGCCGTTGCCGCCGAGGTCGGCCGAGACGCTCACGACCGAGCCGACGGTGCCCGTCGTCGCCCCGTCGTGGGCGCGGCGACCCCCGGTGCGCACGAGGACGCTGCTGCCGCCGCCGGAGACGACGACGCCGCCCGCGGTCCGGGCGGCGACGACGGCGCGGAAGCTCACGCGTCCCCCGCGACCGGCGGTGCGCAGCGAGGTCGTGGCGTCGGTGCCGTCGGCGAGGGCGCGGACCCGGGCGACGACGCGCTCGCCGGGACGGAGGGAGCGGGCGGCGGCCCGAGAGACCCGCAGCGTCGCGAGCGCCCCGCGGTCCACGACCACGATGGTGTCGCGCACGGAACTCGTCGCGACGACGGTCCCGGTGACGGTGGTGGTCGAGCCGGCGCGCGCGACGCTGGCCGCGCCGGCAACCCCGGCGAGCGAGCCGGCCCCGAGCACCAGGGCGGCGCCGAGTGACGCACCTCGGGTCAGACGTCGAACAGTCATGATGAGATCCCCTTCAGTCGGGCGAGGGTCGCCCGATCCGCTGAGCAACTTACGGAGCCACTCTCAGAGGGGGCTCCCGACTGCCTGAGAGTTTGGTGGGACCTACGCGGTCGTGACGACGCGGAAGGTCTCGGCCAGGCGCTTCTTCGCCCAGCCGGCCCGCTTGGCGGCGACGCGACCCCACTGGCGCACCGAGGCCTCGAGGTCGTCGCGATCCCCGACCTGGCTACGGTGCTGGCGCAGGGCCTCGACCTTGCGGTCGAAGGTCTTCGTCACGTCGACGCCCAGGGTGGGCTCGACCGCCGTCGCCAGCCAGACCGTGGACACCGCGTGGGGCTGCAGGCCCTCGGCGAGGAGCTCGGGGAAGGCGTGGGGATTGCGCGCGTCGGGGTAGACCGCGCGCAACGTCGCCTCGCCGGCCGCCAGGTGGTCGGGGTGGCTCGCGAAGACGCGGTCGTAGTTGCGCTCCGGGCTCTGGCAGATCACGAGGTCCGGTCGGTGGCGACGGATCTCGCGGGCGATGGCGCGACGCAACTCGAGGGTGACCTCGACGCGGCCGTCGGGGTAGTGGAGGAAGGTGAGGTCGCTCACGCCGAGGACCTTCGCGGCCCCGCGCTGCTCGGACTCGCGCGTGGCGGCGCGCTCCTCGGGCGTCGCGCGCGAGGCGTCGCCGCCGGCGTCGCCCGAGGTGACGAGGCAGTAGCGCACGTCGACGCCGTCGTCGGTCAGGCGGGCGATCGTGCCCCCCGATCCGAAGTCGACGTCGTCGGGGTGGGCCATCACGACGAGGGCCCGCCGGATCGCGCGGTCGCGGTGGTACTTGGGCAGTGTCACAGGACGGACTCCTCCAGGGACGGCTCCCACGCGGCGAGGTCCGCCAGGTGGGGGTTGTTCGAGAAGACCTCGACGATGGGCCGCTTGAGGGCGAGGCGGCGCATGACCACCTGGGCCTCGACGATCTGGTTCCAGAGCAGGAGCGACACCACCACGCCGGTCGAGCCGGCGCGGGCCGTGCGTCCGGAGCGGTGGACGTAGGCCTTGTGGTCCTCGGGCGGGTCGAAGTGCATGACGCAGTCGACCCCGTCGATGTGCAGGCCGCGGGCGGCGACGTCGGTCGCGACGAGCACCGGGAGCTTCTCGGCCGTGAAGTCGGCCAGGGCCTTCTCACGCTGGCCCTGGCGCAGGTCGCCGTGAATGGCGGCGGCGCGCACGCCCTCCTTCTCCAACTGCTCCACCAGGCGGTCGGCGCCGCGCTTCGTGCGGCAGAAGACGATCGTCTTGCGGTTGGCGCGGCAGATGGCGGCTGCGACCTTCACCCGGTCCATCTGGTGGACGTTGAGGAAGTGGTGGACCATCGCCGAGACGGTCTGGGTGTCACTCGCCACCTCGTGGAAGACCGGGTCGGTCAGGTAGCGCTTCACCAGTCGGTCGATCGCGCCGTCGAGGGTCGCCGAGAAGAGGAGGGTCTGGTGGGGTCGCTCGGCGATGCGCCGCAGCACCCACTCCACCTGGGGCATGAAGCCCATGTCGGCCATCCGGTCGGCCTCGTCGAGCACCAGCACGTCGAGCGACGCGACGCTGATCTCGCCGCGGTCCCCGAGGTCGATGAGCCGACCCGGAGTCGCGATGACGACGTCGGTGCCCTCGCGCAGGTGCTTGATCTGTCGCTCGATGTCGGCCCCGCCGTAGACGGCGGTCACCGTGAGTCCGATCGCGGCGCCGAGGGGCTCGAGGACGTGGTGGACCTGGACGGCGAGCTCGCGCGTGGGCAACAGGACGAGTCCGCGGGGGCGGGCCGGGCCCGCTCCGGCGGGGCGCTCGGTCGCCGCGAGGCGCTGGAGCATCGGCAGCCCGAAGCCCAGGGTCTTGCCCGAGCCGGTCTTCGCCTTGCCGCACACGTCGCGCCCGGCGAGCGCGTCGGCGATGGTCAGGGCCTGGATCGGGAAGGCCGCGGTGATGTGCTGGGCGGCGAGCGCGGCGACCAGACCGGGGTGGACGCCGAGGTCGACGAAGGTCTGGCTGGTCGCGTACGTGTCGGCCGAAGCCGAGGTCGGGATCTGGGTCACGGATGTTCCTCTGCGGTCGGACCCGGAACCGGCGAACTCGTCAGGGGATGGGCCCACGCCCTCGTAGTGGGGCTGCCCCCTAGTCTACGGGTCACCGGAGAGGAGACCGCATGACCAGACTCACGACCGGGGACCGCGCCCCCGCCTTCCGCCTGCCCGACGCCGACGGACGGACCGTCGCGCTCGCCGACTTCCGGGGTCGGCGCCTCGTCCTCTACTTCTACCCCGCCGACCTCACGCCCGGCTGCACCATCGAGGCCTGCGACTTCAACGACGAGCTCGCGACCTTGGAGGGCCTCGGCGCGGCGGTCGTCGGCGTCTCACCCGACGGCGCGGCGACGCACCAGACCTTCCGCGAGCGCCACGGGCTGGGGTTCCCCCTCCTGAGCGACCCCGATCACACCGTCATGGCGGCCTACGGCGCCTACGGCGAGAAGTCCCTCTACGGCAAGACCGTCGTCGGGGTGATCCGCTCCACGTTCGTCATCGGTCCGACCGGACGCATCGAGCACGCCTGGTACGGGGTGAAGGCGAAGGGCCACGCGGCGCGGGTGCGCGCCGCCCTCGAGGGCTGACCCGGGGCGGCGCGCCGCCTCAGCGGGCGTGCTTGCCCCGCGTCGACGGCCCGCTGTGGCGACGCACCGCCCGGACCCGCAGGACGAATCCCCAGACGAGCAGGATCACGATGATCGCGATCATCGGGTTCTGGGCCAGGTGGATGTCGTGGCTCACCCGGGTCCAGTTGGCCCCCGCGGCGTGGCCGAGCAGGGTCAGCAGCGCCACCCAGACGGCCGAGCCGATGACCGTGAGGACGACGAAGGGACCCCGGCGCATCTCGGCGACGCCGGCGGGCAGGGAGATCACGGTGCGCACCACCGGCAGGACCCGGCCGATGAGGACCGACGCGTTGCCGTAGCGAGAGAACCAGTGCTCGGCGACGTCGAGGTCGTGGTGCGTCAGCAGGATCCACTTGCCGTAGCGGTCGACGAGGGTCCGTCCGAGCGTGCGTCCGACCTCGTAGGCGACGACCGACCCGATGAGGGACCCGACCACCCCCACGAGGACGACCCCCAGCACGGAGAACTGGGCGTGGCCGGTGACGGCGGCGGTGGTGAGGGCCCCGGCGAAGCCGAAGGTGACCTCCGAGGGGATCGGCACGAGGGCGGACTCGGCGATCGCGAGCAGGAAGAGCGCGAGGTAGCCGTAGTGCTGGACGAAGGAGGACATCCGGACATTCTTCCAAATTCCGCCCCGGGGCGGGCGCCGGGCCGGTGGCGGCCATTGGACGGTGCGCGGGGGGCCGGACCATAGTGGGGTCGTGGTCACTCGCCCCGAGACCGCGCCCCGCCGGGCCGTCACGTGGTGGCAGCGGGCGGACCGGCCGGCCCTCGCCGTCGGGGCGCTCGCGCTCGCCGTCGTGATCCTGGTCGGCGGGTGGCGGGTGACCGACTCCGCCTCGACCCGGGCGAGCGCCAGCCAGGTCCGGTCCCAGGCCGCCAAGGTCGCCCTCGACCAGGTCGTCGCCCTCACGACCGACGCCGCCTACCCCCCCGGCGAGGTGGCCCTCCTCGGCATCGCCGTCGCCCACACCCACGACGCCCGCCTCCAACTCCTCGAGCGCGACTTCGTCGCCGCCCTCAGCGTGAACTCGGCGACCGACGCCCGCCACGTGGCGAGCGTCGCCGCGGCCCGGGCCCGCCGTCTCGAGGACGCCCTCGGCGAGACGGCCACCCACGAGGCGGCGAACGCCGCGAGCCTCGCCGCCACCGCGTCCCGCGTGCGCACCACGGTGCGCACCCTCACCGTCGTCCTACTCGTCCTGCTCGGACTGCTCACGACCGCCCTCGACCGACGGTTCCAGCGCCGCCACGGCCAGGACGAGCGCCGCCGCCAGCGCCTCGAGCGCCAACTCGCGACCCTCGTCGAGCAGAGCGGCGACGCCATCATCACCGTGAACGGCGGCACCGTCACGACGTGGAACCCCGCGGCCGAGCAACTCCTCGGCTATCCCGAGGCGACGATCCTCGGGGCCCCGGTCGCCCTCCTCGACACCGACGAGGCGGTCGAGCGCAACGCGGAGATCTGGGCCCGGGCCCGCGACGGCGCGACCATCGTCGCCGCGACGACCGAGTTCCGTCACCTCGACGGGCGCGGGATCCCCGTCGAGGTGACGGCCTCGCCCCTCAGTGACGAGGCGGGACACGCGACGGCCGTGTCGGCCGTGGTGCGCGACGCCACGGAGCGCCGGGCCCGCGAGCGACGACTCGCGACGGCGGCGGCGACCGACCCCCTCACCGGCGTCGCCAACCGCGCGAGCTTCACGAGCGCCCTCGCCGCGGCGCGCGACGAGGCCCGCACCTCCGGCTCGACCGCCGCCCTCCTCTTCATCGACCTCGACCGGTTCAAGGAGGTCAACGACACCTACGGCCACGACGTGGGCGACGCTCTGCTGCGCGTGGTCGCGGAGCGGGTGCGCGACGCCCTGCGCCCGGACGACTTCGTGGCCCGCCCCGGCGGCGACGAGTTTGTCGCCATCTGCCGTCGCGTCCACGGCACGCCCGAGGCGCGCGAGCTCGCCCGTCGGGTCGCCGAGCGGGTCGCCGAGCCGCTCCGGATCGGCGAGGCGACCCTCGCGACCTCGGTGAGCATCGGCGTCGCCCTGAGCGACGCCGCCGACGACGCGGCCGGCTGGCTGCGCGCGGCCGACCAGGCCATGTACCGGGCGAAGCGCGAGGGCCGGTCTCGGGTCCACGTCGAGGTCTGATCGGGACGTCGCGCCGAGACGTCCGCGCGGACTCGTCAGCGCCGGGCGTTCAGCGCTGGTGAGTCGGGCACCAGTAGGTCGTGCGGCCCCCGACGGTCGCGACGGCGAGGGACGTCCCGTCGCGCGGGCAGCGCCCGTCGGGGTGGCGGGCCATCATGTGGTCCCCGGTGTGCGAGCCGCCGCGACGTCGCAGGGTGCGGATCGTCTGGCCGAGGGCCCGGTAGAGGCGAGCGCGGCGCGCGACGTCGAGACGGCCGACGGGGGTGCGTGGATCGATGCCCGCCCGAAAGAGCATCTCGTCGGCGAGCAGGTTGCCGATCCCCGCGACCATCGACTGGTCGAGGAGGCGGGCCTTCACCGCGGGGCCCTCCCCGCGCACCGCGAGGGCCGCGTCGAAGTCGGCGCGGGAGAGGCCGATGACGTCGGGGCCCAGGCCCTCGAGGGACGGGTCGATCTCCACCCGACCGAGGCGGCGCGGGTCGTGCAGGATCAGGCGGCGCCCGTCGTCGAGGGTGAGGCTCGCGCGCACCCACTCGTCCCGGTAGCCGTGGGGACCGTAGAAGAGGCCCTCGATCCCCGCCTCGCCGTCGAGGAGGAGGACGCCGGTCATCCCGAAGCGCAGTCCGAGGCGCACGCCGTCGGTCTCGAGCCAGAGCAGCTTGCCCCGCCGCCCGGTGCCCACCACGCGCCGCCCGACGGCGGCCTGCGCGAAGGCGCGCGGCGCGACGAGCCTCGCGGCGGCGTAGCGGTCGGCCTCGGCCGCGCGGATGCGCGACCCGACCACCCGCTCGGCGAGTTCGCGGTACGACTCGACCTCGAGCACTTCGGGCACCGGGGCAGCGTAGCGGGGGGTCACTACCATGGACCCGTGCCCGTCGAGAAGCCCCACTGGAAGGAGCTCTTCAGCGAGGTCGTCACCTCGGGGCTCTGCACCGGGTGCGCGGCCTGCGTGGTGGCCTGCCCTCACGACGTCCTCGAGTACGACGACCCGCCGGGGACCTACCGACCCTGGCACGTGGACGCCGACGGTGGACGGTCCGACTGCACCCACGGCGAGCGCGGCTGCACCATGTGCACCCGGGCCTGTCCGCGCTTTCGGACCTGGGAGCGCGAGATCGACGTCCACCGGGCCGGGCGCGAGCGTCACGACGACGAGGTCTACGGCGTCGGCGACGTCCTCCTCGCCCGGGCGACCGACCCCGAGGAGGCCGCGGCCGGACAGGACGGCGGTTTCGTCTCGGCCGCGCTCGTCTACGCGCTGGAGAACGACCTCGTCGACGCGGCCCTCGTCAGCGCGCTCTCGGGCGACGGCCAGTGGCGGGCCGAGCCGGCCGTCGTGCGGACCCGCGAGGAGGTCCTCGCCACCGCCGGCTCGCGCTACACCTACAGCGCCAACCTCCTCGCCTACCCCGCCGCCGCCGAGGGCGGAGCCGAGCGCATCGCCCTGGTGGGCATGGGCTGCATGGCGAGTGCGCCCGGCGTGATGCAGGTCCGCAAGTCCGGCAAGATCGCGCGACGGCTCAGCCTCACGATCGGACTCCTCTGCTCGAAGACCTTCGACGACCGGATCTTCGACGAGCTCTTCGAGGCCCGCTACGGCATCGCCCGCGCCGAGATCGTGAAGATGAACATCAAGGGCGTCTTCCAGATCTGGACCCGCGACGGGGCCGTCCACGAGGTGCCCCTCAAGGAGGCCCACGAGTTCACCCGCGAGGGCTGCCTCCACTGCCCCGACTTCGCCGCCGAGCACGCCGACCTGTCGGCCGGCGGCATCGGGGCCGACAACGACTGGACGCTCGTCATCGTGCGCACCGAGCTCGGGCGCTCCCTCGTCGCGGGCCTCGCCGCCGCCGGGCGCATCGAGGTCCGCCCCGGGGACGAGGACCCCGGCGCCGTCGCCCTCCTGCGCAAGCTCGCCACGGTCTCGCGCCGGCGCTGGCCCGAGTCGGCCGACCCCGGCCCGCGGCGCCTCCCGGTCCGTCCGGGGTGACCGGTAGCATCGGCGCCGTGCGCCCCACCACGATCCTCCTGGTCCGTCACGGCCAGACCGCGACCACCGGGTCGGTCCTACCCGGTCGGGCGCCCGGGCTCCACCTCTCCGAGCGCGGGCGGGCCCAGGCCGAACGGGTGGCGGAGCAGCTCGCCACCCTCCGCCAGCGCCCGAGCACCCTCTACTGCTCCCCCCTCGAGCGGGCCCGCGAGACGGCCGCCCCCATCGGGCGGGCCCTCGGGCTGCGGCCCCGCGTCGAGCGGGGCCTCCTCGAGTGCGACTTCGGGGAGTGGACCGGCGAGTCCCTCGCCCGGCTGCGCCGGCGTCGCGAGTGGCGACTCGTCCAGCACGCCCCGAGCGCCTTCCGCTTCCCCGCCGGGGAGTCCTTCGCCGAGATGCAGCGACGCATCTGGGACGCCCTCGAGGCCCTCGCCGCCCGCCACCCCGGCGAGACGGTCGTCGCCGTCTCCCACGCCGACCCCATCAAGGCCGCCGTCACCTACGCCCAGGGCGTGCCCCTCGACCTCTTCCAGCGCACCGTGATCGGGACCTGCTCGGTCTCGGCCCTCGCCCTCGGCGCGGGCGCCCCGGTGGCGCTGTGCGTCAACGCCGGCGCGCTCGCGGAGGTCCTCGGATGATCCACGTCTTCGACGCCCCCGACCGGGTCATGGTCGGCACCCACGGCCCCGTCGGCGAGCGGCGCTTCCTCCTCCAGGCCCGCCAGGGGCGGCGCCTCGTCATCGTGAAGTGCGAGAAGCAGCAGCTCGCCGCCCTCGCGACCTGGATCGGCGAGGTGCTCGACACGCTCGGCCGGCCCGGACACCTGCCCGAGGACCTCGCCCTCGAGCCCGAGTACGAGTCCGACTTCGACGCCGGCGAGATCGTCGTCGCCCTCGACGAGGAGAGTGCCACCCTCGAGGTGACCTTCCGCGGGATCGAGGACGAGGACGAGCTCGTCCTCACCCTCACCAGGGAGTGGGCCGGCGCCCTCGCCATCGCGGTCACGCGGCTCGTCGAGGCCGGTCGGCCACCGTGCCCCCTATGCGGGCTGCCCCTCGACCCGCGCGGTCACGACTGCCCGCGCACCAACGGACACCGCGCGCCGCGGCGCTAGGCGGTCGTGGAGCGGGTCGACCAGCGCGAGCTCCTGTCGCACGGCGAGATCGCCGTCGAGGGGCGCATCGCCGGATCCTCCAACCAGGCCCTCCTCGTGAGCGTGAGCCTCGACGGCGCGACGGCCCTCGCCTGCTACAAGGCCGAGGCCGGCGAGCGCCCGCTGTGGGACTTCCCCGACGGCCTCTGGCGGCGCGAGGTCGCCGCCTACGAGCTCGACCGGCTCTGTGGGACCGAGCTCGTGCCCACGACCGTCGGCCGCGAGGACCTGCCCTTCGGACCGGGGTCGCTCCAGTGGTGGATCGAGCACGAGGGCGACCACTACTTCACGCTGCGCGACCGACCCGAGCTCGCGGGGTGGCTCCGGACGCTCTGCGTCGTCGACGCCATCGCCAACAACGCCGATCGCAAGTCGGGGCACGTCCTCTTCGACGGCGTCCACCCCTGGGCCATCGACAACGGCCTCTGCTTCCACGAGGAGGAGAAGCTGCGCACCGTCATCTGGGACTGGGCCGGCGAGGAGCTCGACGAGGGGCTGATCGAGCTCGCCCGCCGGGTGGCGACGAGCGACGGTGGGGGCCTCGTCGAGTGGCTGAGCCCCGCCGAGGTCGCCCTCACCCTCGACCGGGCCGACGCCCTCGCGCGCTCGGGCCGCTTCCCCCTCCCCGACGAGGACCGGCCCTGGCCGCCCTACCCCTGGCCCCTCGTGTGAGGTCCGAGCGGGCGCCCCGGATAGGGCGGTAGTCGGAGGGGCCGAGCGGACAGAACCCCGGTGAAAGGAGTCCCGTGTCCCGCTCTCGCACCCTCACCGTCCTCACCCTCGTCCTCGTCGTCCTCGTCGTCGGGGTGGGGGTCGGCTACCTCGCCCACCGGCCCGCGACCGCCACCCTGCGGGTGACCGGTTCGGGCACCGCGACGGCCGCGCCCGACACCGCGACCTTCACCGTCGACGTCGTCACCACCGGCGCGTCGAACGCCGCCGCGCTGGCGACCAACGACGCCCGGACCCGGACGGTCACGGCGGCGGCCCGGGCCGACGGCCTGCCGGCGTCGGGACTCTCCACGACCAACCTCTCGCTCCAGCCCCTCACCGACGCCCGGGGACGGGTCACCGGCTACCAGGCCGACAACCAGCTGACGATCACCACGCACGAGGTGGCCCGCCTCGGGCGACTCCTCGGGGACGTGGCGACCGCCGCGGGCAACGCCGCCCAGCTGAGCGGGGTCAGCTTCTCGCTCTCGTCGTCGTCGGCGGCCCTGGCGCGGGCCCGCGCGAACGCCGTCGCCGCCGCGCACCGAGCGGGCGAGGAGATCGCGCGGGCGGCCGGCCGCTCCCTGGGCGGGGTCGTCTCCCTCGTCGACCAGGAGAACACCGCGCCGGTCCTCTGGCCCTCCCCCGTCGTCTTCAACGCGTCGGCCGCGCGGGCCGGAGCCGTGGTGCCCGTCTCGCCGGGCACCCAGACGCTCAGCGTCAGCGTCGAGGTCGTCTACTCGCTCGCCTGATCGACCCGGGGCGCGCTGAGCGACCCGACCGAGGGCAGCAGGACGACGAGCACCAGCGCTCCGCCGAGCAGGATGCCCGCCGCCCAGCCGTAGGCGACGGCGAAGCCGTGGAGGGCGGCCCGGGCCGCGGCGAGTGCGGAGCCCCCGCCGCCGCTCAGCGACCGGGCCGTCGCGTCGACGGCCAGGGTGTTGAGCAGGGCCGTGCCGACCGACCCCCCCACCTGCTGGACGGTGTTGACGCTGGCCGAGGCGGCGCCGGCGTCGGCGGGGGCGACGCGGCCGGTCGCGGTGGCGATCCCCGGCGCGAAGACGAGGCCGAGCCCGAGGCCGAGCAGGACGAGCCCGGGCAGCACGTCGCCCAGGTAGTCGGCCCGCAGCGGCAGCCGCGTGAAGAGGATCAGCCCGAGGGCCGCGAGCAGCATGCCGGCCGGCACCAGGGGCCGGGGGCCCGAGAGGGTGATGAGCCGGGCCGCCGCGACCTGGGCCGAGACGGCGATGGCGGCGACCATCGGCAAGAAGGCGATCCCGGTGCGCAGCGGGGAGTAGCCGAGCGAGTTCTCGAGGTAGTAGGCGAGGAAGAGCCCGGCCCCGAAGAGGGCGAGGTTAGTGAGGAAGAGCCCGGCGAGCGAGCCCCCGCGGGCCCGGTCGAGCACCACCCGCAACGGCAGGAGGGGGTGGGACGAGCGGCGCTCGGCGAGGACGAAGAGCACCAGCACGACGGCCCCGGCGACGATCGAGCCCCAGGAGAGGGTCGCCGACCACGAGGCCGTGACGGCGTGGCTCAGCCCGTAGACGACGCCGAAGAGTCCGGCCGAGCCGAGCACGGCACCGAGGAGGTCCACGTGCCGGTGGTAGGGCCCGCGCCCGCCCGGCACCAGCGGGATGACCCCGACGACGGCGACGAGGGCGAAGACGAGGTTGACGTAGAGGCACCAGCGCCACGACGCCCACTGGGTGAGCGCCCCGCCGAGGATCAGCCCGATGGCCGCCCCCGAGCCCGCGAGGGCCCCGTAGATGGAGAAGGCGCGCGCCCGCTCGTCGGGGTCGGTGAAGGCCGTCGTGAGGGCGGCGAGGGCGGCCGGGGCGAGAATCGCCCCGAAGGCCCCCTGGACGGCCCGCGCGCTCACCAGCATCGTGAAGCTCGTGGCGGCGCCTCCGACGGCGCTCGCCCCGGCGAAGCCGACGAGGCCGACGAGCAGCGCGGTGCGGCGTCCCCAGAGGTCCCCGAGGCGCCCGCCGAGCAGCAGGAGGGACCCGAAGCTCAGGGCGTAGGCCGTGACGACCCACTCGCGGTCGGCGGCCGAGAACGAGAGGGCCACCTGGGCCCGGGGCAGGGCGATGTTGATGATCGTGGCGTCGAGGGTCACCATCAGCTGGGTGACCCCGAGGACGGCCAGGGTCAGCCACCGCCGTCGACTCTGCTCGGGCCCCACCGGTCGAGCCTAGGACCCCACCGACGCGCCGCGCCGACGACTCACCGGGACTTCAGGGCCTCGATCAGCGCCGGCAGGACCTTGTGGACGTCGCCCACGATCCCGAGGTCGGCGATCTGGAAGATCGGGGCGTCGGGGTCCTTGTTCACGGCCACGATGTTCTTCGAGCCCTTCATCCCCACCATGTGCTGCGTGGCGCCCGAGATCCCGCAGGCGAGGTAGACGGAGGGCTTCACGGTCTTGCCGGTCTGGCCGACCTGGTAGGCGTAGGGGACCCAGCCGGCGTCGACGATGGCCCGCGAGGCGCCGGGGGCGCCGTGGAGCAGGCGAGCGAGCTCCTCGACCATCGCGTAGGCCGCGGCCTCGCCGAGCCCGCGGCCGCCCGACACGACGACGGCGGCCTCCTCGAGCTTCGGGCCGGTGCGCTCCTCGACGTGGCTCGCCGTGACGCGAGCCGCCCCCTCGGGGCCGAGCTCGCCGACGGGGGCCGCCTGGACGCTCGCCGGGGCGCCGCCCGCGGACTCGGCCGCGAAGGACTTGGCGCGCACGACGACGATGCCCGGGCCCTGTGCGGTGAAGCGAGCCCGCACGACCTGGGTGCCGCCGAAGATCGGGTGCTCCGTCGCCAGCCCGCCGTCGTCGGCGAGGCCGGTCACGTTGGTGAGGACGGGCCGGTCGAGACGGGCCGAGAGCCGTCCGGCGATGTCACGGCCGTCGTAGCTGGCCGGCACGAGGATGGCGTCGGGAGCCCCCGCGGCGACGAGGGCCGCCAGGGCCGCGGCGACCGGGACCCCGGGCAGCGCGCCGTCGAGGTCGCCGACCGAGTAGAGCGTGCTCGCCCCGTACTCGCCGGCCTGGGCGGCGTGGTCGCCGGGGCCCCAGGTGATGGCGGCGACCGTGGTGGCGAGGCCGCGTGCGGCGCTCAGCAGTTCGAGGGAGGTGGTCGACAGTCCGTCGCCCGCGGGTTCGGCGACGACCCAGAGGGTGGAGAGGGTCATGATCGGGCCTCCTACAGGACCTTGAGGGATTCGAGGAACTCGACGATCTTCTGGGCGCCGTCGCCGTCGTCGACGTGCTTCTCGCCGGCCTGGCGGGCCTCGGCGGCCTCGACCGACGTGATCGCCTGGCGGGCCCCGGCGCTGCCGACCTCGCCGGCGAGCCCGAGGTCGGCGACCGAGAGGATCTCGACCGGCTTCGACTTCGCGGCCATGATGCCCTTGAAGGAGGCGTAGCGGGGCTCCACGACCCCGGCGGTGACCGTGACGACGGCGGGAAGCGGGGCGCTCACCTCGTCGTAGCCGGCCTCGGTCTGGCGGTCGACGCGCACGGTGCCGTCGGCGATTCGCACGGCCTTCGCGAAGGTGATCGAGGGCAGGCCCAGGAGCTCGGCCAGCTGGACCGGCAGGGTGCCGGTGTAGCCGTCGGAGGACTCCGTCGCGCAGAGCACGAGGTCGGGCAGGTCGCGCCGGATGACGGCCGCGAGCACCTTCGCGGTGCCGAGGGCGTCGGTCCCGCGCAGGCCGTCGTCGCTCACGATGACGGCCTTCGCCGCGCCCATGGCGAGCGCGGTGCGCAGCCCCGCGACGTCGGCGGCCGAGCCCATGGAGACGATCGTGACCTCACCGCCGCCGGCCGCGTCGACCAGCTGCAGGGCCATCTCGACCCCGTAGGTGTCGGCCTCGTCGAGGATCAGCTTGCCCGATCGGTCGAGGTTGAAGGAGGGATCGAGCGACGCGGGCGCCGCGGGGTCCGGGATCTGCTTGACGCACACCACTACGTTCATGGGGCCCAATCTAGGCCAGCCGCGCCGACCCCTCGTCGGGTCGCAGGACCCGGGCCGACGGGACGTCGTCGGTGATCACCGAGTCGACGCCGAGGGCGAACATCCGCTCGAGGTCGCCCGCGCGGTTGACGGTCCAGACGTGGACCGCGAGGCCCCGGTCGTGGGCCGCCGCGACGAGCTCGGCGGTGACGTCGGCGACGTAGGGGTGCACGGCGGCGAGGCCCGCGTCGGCCGCCCGCTCGAGGGCGGTGGCGTCGAGCTCGCCGACGTCGAGGAGCCAGCCGACCGGGTCGGCGCTCGCCCGCGCGAGGTCCCGACACGTGGCGAGGTCGAAGCTCGAGTAGAAGACCGGTCCGCGCCCCGGGGTTCCCTCGACCGCGGCGACGACGGCCCGGGCGAACTCGCCCGAGGGGTCGTAGGCGCCGTCGGGCTCCTGAAGATTCTTCACCTCGACGTTCACCGGGAGGGGCGCCGCCGCCCGCAGGGCGTCGGGGAGCTCGGCCACGTCCCCGGGCAGCTCGGCCCGGGGCGTCGCGGCGATCGGCCGGCCGTCGCGAACCGGGTCGTGGTGGACGACGAGGACGCCGTCGGCGCTGCGGCGCACGTCGAGCTCGACGGCGTCGGCCCCCGCCTCCCGGGCGGCGGCGAAGGCGGCGAGGGTGTTCTCGCGCAGCTGGTCGTGGCGGCCCCGGTGGGCGACGATGAGGGTCACGGTCCCAGTCTCTCAGGCAAATGACCCCGGCTACCCCTTGTTCACCGAGCCGTCACCCGGTAAAATTTCCCCCCGGGACGCCAACCCCCCCCGCCCGGCGCTCCACAGAAGGACCCCCCGAATGTCGCTCATCTGGAACCGCACCTACGCGTGGGACGAGTCGGACTGGCGCACCCGTGCGGCGTGCCGGAACACGACCCCCGAGCTCTTCTTCCCCGTCGGCACGACCGGCGTCGCGACCGATCAGATCGAGTCCGCGAAGCGCGTCTGCGACAAGTGCGACGCCCAGAAGGCCTGCCTCGAGTTCGCCCTGGCGACCAACCAGGAGTCGGGCGTCTGGGGCGGGACGAGCGAGGACGAGCGCCGCAAGCTGCGCAAGCAGTGGCTGGCCGCCCGCCGGCGCGGCCTGATCGCCTAATCCGTCTCGAGCCCGAAGACCACTCGCTTCACCATCGTCCATTCGTCGTTGGTGAGGGGGTCCCCCGAGACGTCGTCGACGGCCCGCACGAGGTGCAGGCCGATGTGGAACGCCGCGAGCTGGCGCGCGCTGAGCGGTGAGCGCAGGACCCCGGCGTCGACGAGCGACTGGAAGTAGTCGGTGAGCTCGGTCTGGTAGGTGCGGCGCTCGACGAAGACCTTCTCGGCCAGGCGACGGCGCGTGAGGGTCTTGCCCAGCACCTGCATGCGGACTCGGCGACGCAGGGCCTGGCGGCGCTGGTACTCGGGGGCCTCCGATCCCGAGGCCCAGCGCGCCGCGAGGTCCTCGCGCGTGCGGACCCGGCCGGCCAGCTCGGCGAGGTTCGCCCGCGAGGCCGAGGTCACCGACCGGTAGATCTCGAGGTAGGCCGCGTCGACGAGGCCCTGGCGCGAGCCGAAGTTCGAGTAGATGACGCTCGCGCTCATGCCGATCTCTCGGCTCATCTGGAGCACCCGGATCGAGGACTCGTCGTCGCGCAGGAGGTGACGGATCGCCGCGCGCAGCAGCAGCGCCCGCGGGGTCTCCTCCCGCAGGGCGGGGCCGTCGGCGACGATCAGGTCGAACAGCTCCTCGGTGGTCACGCCCCCACGTTAGAGGACGGCCCGTCAGCGGCGCGGACCGAGCGGGATCGCCACTCGGGCGTAGGCTCCCCCGCCCTCGGCGAGGGGCACCGAGCGCATCTCGATCGTGCCGTGCAGCTGGGTCCGCACGAGGTCGCGCACGATGGAGAGCCCCAGACTGCGCGGGGTCTCGAGGGAGAAGTCGGCCCCGAGGCCGCGTCCGTTGTCGCGGATCTCGGCGATCGCCTCCCCGCCGCGAACCGCGAGGTTGAGCGTCACCACCCCCACGTGGTCGTTCTCGGGGCCCCCGAAGTCGACGAAGGCGTGCTCCACGGCGTTCGTGAGCAGCTCGGCCAGGGCGACCGCGAGGGGCGTGGCGAGGTCGGTGGGGAGGATGCCCAGCCCCCCGTTCACGACGATCTCGACCGGGTGCAGCGCGAGCACGGTGTCCTCGACGAGCATGACGAGAGCGCTCACGATCTCGTCGAAGACGACCTCCTCGCCGGGCTCTCGCGAGAGGACCTCGTGCACCACGGCGATCGAGCGCACGCGCCGCTCGGCCTCGAGGAGAGCTGTGCGCGTCTCGATCTCCTCGCTGCGGCGCGCCTGGAGGCGCAGCAGCGAGGAGATCGTCTGCAGGTTGTTCTTCACCCGGTGGTGCACCTCGCGCACCGCGGCCTCCTTGTGCAGGACGACGCGGTTCAGCTGGCGCAGGTCCGACACGTCGCGCAGCAGCACGAGCACGCCGGTCACCTCACCGGCGCTGAGCAGGGGGACGCAGTTGAAGAGGATCGCCACGTCGTGGCCCCGGTCGATCTCCTCCATGGAGGGCAGCCCGAAGGCGAGGGCCCGCTCGGCCGCGCGGACCTTCAGGCCGAGGGTGACGAAGGAGCGCCCCTCGGGCGAGGCGTAGATACCGAGGCGGTGGAGGGCGTTCGTGGCGTTGGGCGTCGCGAACTCCACCCGTCCGTCGCGCTCGAGCAGGATGATGCCGTCGCCGACCCGGGGCGAGGTCGCGCCGCCCACCTCCTCCTCGCGGAAGGGGAAGGTCCCGTCCGCGACCATGTCGCAGAGCCGGATGAAGATCCCAAGGTAGGCCTGCTCGTAGAGGGAGGCCGGGCCGCGCAGGGGGCCGAGGACCCGCACGAGGACGGCGACCACCCGGTCGCCGGCCCGGACCGGGACGGCCCACAGGGCGACCGACTCGTCGACGGCGGGGATGCGGGCGTCGCCGGTGGCGCGCTGGCCCTCGTCGAGGGCGCGCGCGACGACCACCCACTCCTCGCGGGGGTGCAGGCTTCCCACGAGGTCGTCGTTGATGAGCGTCGCGCGGTTGTTGGGCCGCACCTGGCCGAGGACGACGAGGGTCTCGGGGTCCTCCCGGGTCGGGGCCATGAGGAGCAGGTCGGAGAAGGCGAGGTCGGCGAGGAGCCCCCACGAGGCCGTGAGGCGCAGGAGGTGGTCGACGACGGGCTCACCGAGGTCGGTGCGGGCGATCGCGAGCTCGGCGAGGGTCGCCATCAGCCGCGCAGCGGGACCATCACGCGCCGTCGACGGTCGTAGCTCGCGAGCTCGTGGACCCCGCGGGCCTCGAGCAGGGTGGCGAGGTCGCCGGTGCGCTCCCCCACCCGGTTGAGGCGGTGGGCGTCGCTCGCCGTGGTGAAGGTGACCCCGCGAGCGACCAGGCGGTCGAGGAAGCCCTCGGCCGGGTACTGCTCGCCGACGGGCTTCACCCAGCCGGCCGAGGAGCACTCCACCGAGACGTCGGCCGCCCCGGCGGCCGCCGCCATCAGGTCCCAGTAGTCGGCCGGGTTGCTCGCGTGGTACCCCGCCACCTTGATCAGGTCGGGGTGGGCCAGCACGTCGACCGCCCCCGTCGCCGCCAGCTCCTCGAGGGCCGTCGCGTAGTCGGCCCAGGCCTGGTCGACGTCGCGCACGGTCCACTCGGCCATGGGCACCGGGCTGTCGATGTCGTCGAAGGCCCAGCTCCCGAGCCAGTGCACCGAGCCGATGAGGACGTCGAAGGGGTACTGGGCGAGCAGCTCGGCGACGACGTCCATCTGGTCGCGGTAGTAGTCGACCTCGAGTCCGATCTTCACCGGCAGGCCCTCGTCCTTCGCCCGCTGGGCGAGCGTCACGTACGCGTCGAGGCTGTTACGCGCGGTGAAGGCCATGTAGTCGCGCATCACCGGGCTCGTCGCCTCGTGGGGGAACCGGTCCCAGAAGGGACCGACGAGATCCATCACGTCGACGAAGCGGTTGGAGTGCTCGGTGAGGGCGAGCTCGCTCACCCCCTCCCCGGCCGCCCGCTCGCAGTAGTCGGCGATCTGGTCCAGTCGGTACCAGACGCTCGACTCCTCGTGGGGCCAGAGGTGGAGGTGGTAGTCGATCACGTCAGCTGGCGCCGAAGCCGACGGCCCGGCCCGCGTGCGGCGAGCCGAACTCGACGTAGGCGATGCGCGACGCCGGCACGCCGAGGCGCTTGCCGCGCCGGTCGGTGAGCCACAGGACGCCCTCGCCTCCGATGGCGGCCTCCACGTCGCGTACCACGGCCTCGGTGTCGGCGTCGTCCGCCAAGTCCACCTCGAGCTCGCGCATCGTCTGGACGATTCCGATCTTGATCTCCATCACCACCTGCCGTTCGACCGTCCCATGTTACGGCCGCTCAGCGCGACGGTGCCGCCGGGCCCTCGAGGGATAGGCCGTCGAGGGACGCGGCGTCGAGGGCGGGCGCGGTCATGATCACCACCACGTAGAGGAGCGTCCCGTCGTAGTCGATCACCGGGTTGACCGAGATCTCGGTGCGCACCGTGAACCCGTCCGCCCGGTGGAAGGGGACCGACCCACTCCAGGGCCGGTGCTCGCCGATGGCGACGAGCACTTCCTCGAGGAACTCGGCGTCGACGAAGCGGTCCCGGAACCAGGTGCGGTCCCGCCCGAGGAGGTCCTCCGCCTCGAGTCCGACCGCCTGTCCGGCGGCCGCGTTGGCGTAGGTCACCGCGCCGTCGAGGTCGAAGATCGCGACGGCCGCGCGCGCGAGGTTCGTCACCACCTCGAAGGCGCTCACCTCGGCACGGGTCTCCGCCAGGACCGCTCGCTCGCGCAGGCGCGCGATCCCGTCGCCGACTTCGTCGACGAGGAGGGTGAGGAGGGAGCGGACTTCGGGACCGAAGGCCTCGGTCTCCACCGCGTAGACGGTGAGTGCCCCGTCGATGCGCCCGTTGACCTCGACCGGCAGCGAGATCACCGAGCCGATCCCGTAGCGCTTGGCGACGAGTCGCCAGGGGTTGGCGCTGTCGATGGCGACGGCGTCGTCGAGCACGACCGTCGCCCCCTGGAGCAGGACGGTCCCGATCAGGCCCGTGCCGTTCGCTCCCGCGCGCCACGACGGCCGGATCTCGTCGAGGTAGCCGACGGGGTGACGGTTGACGGCGACGCGCTCGAGGCTGCCCGCGGCGTCCTCGACCGGACGCGCGTACCAGGCGAGCGCGTACCCGCCGGCGTCGACCAGGCAGTTGCAGATCTCCGCGAGGAGCGTCTCCTCGTCGTCGGCGTCGAGGAGGATGCGCGTCGCCAGGCTGAGCGTCGCGTGGGCCCGCTGGGCGACGACCTCGCTCTGGACGTCGCGCAGGGCGACGACGACGGTCCCGCCCGCGGTGGCGACGGTACTCGCCCGCGCCTCGTACCAGCGCGGCCCCCCACCCGTCGAGAGCAGCCGCAGTCGCTCGACGGCCGACCCCTGGGACTGCGCGCGGCGCCACCAGACCTGGGCCGCGACGCGATCCGAGGTCGCGACGTGGGACCAGAGTCGCGTGCCGACGACCGCGCCCTCGGTGCCGGTGAGCCGGGTGGCCGAGGGTGACGCCCACCGCACGACGCCCGTCGCGTCGAGCTCGAGGACCACGTCCGAGGCGTTCTCCGCCACCAGTCGGAACCGGTCCTCCGAGACGGCGAGGCGGGCGCGGGCCTCGCGCTCGCCCGCGAGGTCGCGCCACGAGGCGACCCGCACCCTGGCACCGTCGCGGGGGTCCGAGACCTCACGCACCGAGATCTGGAGCGAGCGCGCCCCGCCGTCCTTCGTGCGCAGGTCGACCTGGTAGACGACGAGCTCGCCCGAGGGCAGGCGCCGCTGGACGCCCCGCACCGTGAGGTCGTCGGGGTCGACCACGAAGTCGAGCAGCGATCGTCCGACCATCTCCTCGGGTCGGTAGCCGAGGACCTCGGTGACGGCCGGCGAGACCCACCGCAGGACGGCGTCGGTGTCCGCGAGCGAGAGGACGTCGGCCGTGTCGGTGGCGAGCATTCGGTAGAAGGCGTCGTCGCGACGGCAGATCCGCAACACGACGAGACCCGCGAGGGGCACCGCCTCGGCGGTCCACTCCCCCGAGGGGGCCGACGCCCGGCGCGTGCGACGAGCGCGCGCCGCCTCGGCGACGACCTCGAAGGAGAGTCCCCGCTCGCGCAGGGCCCGCTCGAGCGTCACGGGGTCGACGTCGCGTCCGACCAGCTCGCGGGCGGGGGCGTTCGCGGCGGCCACCTCCCAGGTCGCGTCGCGCTCGCGCAGGGCGACCGCCGCCTCGAGAGCGTCCTCGACGAGGACGGCGACGACCTCGCCGTCGCCCTCTCGCTGGTCCGCGTCGCCGGTCGCTCCCATGGTCGCCGTCACCCTAGGGGACGCCGGCGGCGGGCCTCGCCTCGCGGAGGGACAAAACCTTCTTCACGCACGGGGCGAGGTGACGGACCCGTCGGGCACAATGGCCCCATGGACGAGACCTTCCCGAGCGAGCGCCACGAGCGCTGGGCGGCGACCATGGGGGGGCATCCCCACGCCGCGACCCTCATCCGCGCCCACCGGGACTCCCGCGCGAGCCTCGGACCCGGGCCCGGCGCCACCCGCGTCGAGCGCGAGGAGCGCGAGGCCGTCACCCTCGCCGCCGGGGCGACCCGGGCCGACGGCCCCGGCGACCGGGCCCGCCCCGAGGACCCCGACCTCTGGCGCACCTGCTTCGAGCGCGACCGCGACCGGATCCTGCACTCGACGCCGTTCCGCCGCCTCGCCGGCAAGACCCAGGTCTTCATCTTCCCCGAGGACCACATGCGCACCCGGCTCACGCACGCCCTCGAGGTCGCACAGGTCGCCCGGGCCGTCGCGAGCTCGCTCGGGCTCAACGAGGCGCTCACCGAGGCGATCGCCCTCGGACACGACTGCGGGCACGGCCCGGGGGGGCACGCCAGCGAGGAGGCGCTCGACCCCTTCGTACCGGGCGGCTTCGACCACGCGCCCTGGGGAGCCGACGTCGCCCTCGCCCCCCTCAACCTCTGCGTCGAGACCCTCGACGGGATCGCCAACCACTCCTGGTCTCGCCCGGCCCCCGCGACGCCCGAGGGCGAGGTCGTCAGCTGGGCCGACCGCATCGCCTACGTCTGCCACGACTTCGAGGACGCCCTCTCCGCCGGCATCGTGACCGAGGACGACCTGCCGATCGTCGTGCGCGAACGGGTGGGGTCGGGCCGGGGGCGCCAGCTCGGCGGCTTCATCACGGCCCTCGTCACCGCCTCGCGCGAGACCGGCCTCGTCGGCATGGACCCCGCGACGGCCGAGGCGCTCGCCGCCTTCCGGGCCCTCAATTACGAGCGCATCTACCTGCGCGCCGCCTCGCGCGAGCAGGCCACCCGGGTCGTCGAGATGCTCCGCGCCCTCGTCGCCCACTACCGGGAGGTTCCCGAGGAACTGCCCGACGACCTCGCGGGCGACCCCCTGCACCGGGCCGTCACCTACGTCGCGGGGATGACCGACCGCTTCGCCGTGCGCCAGGCCGTCGAGCGGCTCGGGTGGCCGACCGAGCGGCTCCCCTCAGGCGTCGACCGGTGAGACCGGCTCGGGACGCCCGAAGTAGTAGCCCTGGCCGAGGAGGGGCCGCCCCCCGACGGTGAGACTGAGGGAGCGCAGGGCGTTCGCCTCGCCCTCGGTCTCCACGCCCTCGGCGACCACCTGGGTGCCGCTCTCGAGGGCGAAGTAGGCGATGCCCGCCGCCATCGCCTGGCGCACCGGGTCCTGGTCGACACCGCGCACGATGGAGATGTCGAGCTTCACGATGTCGGGCGCCAGCTCGACGATGTGGCTGAGGCTCGTGAATCCCGAGCCGGCGTCGTCGACCGCGAGGCGCACCCCCGTCAATCGCGAGATCGCCCGGCGCACCCCGGCGTAGTCGCGGATCTTCTCGTGCTCGGTGAGCTCGATGACGATCGGTCGGGGCGCCGTCGCCACCAGGGCCTCGATCTCGGGCTCGTGGACCGCCGGCTCGGAGAAGTTGACGCTCACCCAGACGCCCTCGGGCAGTCCCGCACTCGCCGCCACCGCCGCGCGGGCCGTCGCGAACTCGAGCTCGAGCCCGAGGCCCACGTGGTGGGCCGCGACGAAGACCTCGTCGGGCCGCGCCCCGTCGCTGAATCGCGTGAGGGCCTCGTAGCCGACGACCTCGTCGGTGCCGAGGTCGACGAAGGGCTGGAAGACGGGTCGGAAGGCGGCGGTGTCGATCCGCGCCCGGATCTCGGCCCGGCGACGCTCGTAGCCCGCGTAGTCGCGGGCCTGCTCGGCGAGGAGGGTCCCGGCGAAGATGCCCATCTGCTCGAAGACGCCGATCCGCTCGGGCCACGACGCCCCGGCGAGCGAGTCGGTCGAGGCGAGCAGCAGCGCCCCGATGGCCCGCTCCTCGACCGAGATCGGCACCAGGGCCGACGTCGTCAGCCCGGCCCGGCGCCACTGCGTGGCCGCCTCCGGCCGCACCGGCGGCGGCGGATCGGCCAGCTCGAAGGTGGCCGGTCCCGTGGCGCACATCGCCCACACGGACCCGGCGTCGGCCAGGGGGACGGGCTCGTTGAGGACGAAGCCCGGCAGGCTCACCCCGGCCACCCCCACCGGGCGGGGACGCCCCTCGCCGTCGGCGAGCAGCACCGCGGCCCCCGCCACCGTGTCGAGCGCCAGCGCGGCGCGTGCCAGGCGGCCGGCCGTGTCGAAGACGCTCCCGCCGACGCGTACGTCGCGCATGATCCCGGCGATCGCGCGGCGGTCGCGGTGGTCGCGATCGAGGGCCGCCTCGAGTGAGCGGGTGGCCGAGAGGTCGTGCTGGATCTCGACGAAGGCCAGCACGTCGCCGCGGGCGTCGTGGATCGGGGTGACGACCGCCTCGACCTCGACCTTCGCGCCGTCGTCGGACTCGCAGAAGTAGATCCCCCGCCACGAGTCCCCGCGGTCGAAGGCCTGGGCCGGGCTCTCGTCGGCGACGAAGACCGTCGTCGAGCGCAGCACCGGCGGCACCTGACCGATCATCTCCTCCCGCCGGCGACCGACGGCGCGGGCCAGCGCCTCGTTGGCGTAGGAGACGCGCCGGTCGGCGCCGATGATGAGGATGCCCTCCTGGGACGAGTCGATCGCGTCGGTGAGGACCCGGTTCTCGCGCGACGTCTCGGCGAACCCGGCCCGATCGCGCAGTCGGCTGAGCCCGATGCCGAGCCCCTCGGCGAGGACCGAGAGCAGCTCGATCTCGTTCGAGCCGAAGGCGCCGACCTCGCGGGCGTAGACGACGAGGGCCCCGTCGACCCGGCCGTCGACCGTGACCGGCAGGAAGAGCGCCGAGCCGATGTGATGACCCAGCGTCGTCGCGCGGATCTTGTCCCAGCGCGGGTCGCGCGTGACGTCGGCGACGACGATCGTCTCCCCGGTCGCCACCGCGTAACCGGTCGGGCTCACGTCGCGCTGCTCGACGCCCCAGTGGACGTCGAAGGCGGCGAGGAAGTCGCTCGCGCCCTCGCTCATCCCGACCTTCGCCACGGTGTGCTCGGCGTCGTCGACGCGCTGTCCGTACCAGGCCATGAGGTACCCGCCGGTCTCGACGGCGACGCGGCACAGGTCGTTCAGGAGCTCGGTCTCCGAGGTGGCCCGGGCCCGCACGTGGATGCTCTCGGCGACGGTGCGAAAGGCCCGCTCGGCGCGGATCTCGGCCTCGCTGTCGCGCCCCGAGATGACGACGCCCGTCGCGACGCCGTCCTCGTCGAGCGCCGCGCGCATCCGGATGGTCATCCAGATGGGGTGCCCGCCCGTCGTGCGCATCCGTAGCCGGGCGGTGAGCGGCGCGGGGTCGGAGAGCGCCCGCTCGCGCCAGGCCCGCGCGAGCTCCGGGTCGCCGCGAGCGACGAAGTCCGTGTCGCGACGACCGACGAGGTCCTCCGGGCGCCAGCCGAGGACCTCGGTGATCGACGGCGAGACGAAGGTGACGATCCCCTCCAGGTCGGTGAGGGCGACGACGTCGTTGGCGTTCTGGGCGAGCAATGCGTAGCGTCGCTCGAGGGCCCGGCGTCGCTCGAGGGCGCTCACCTCGGTCGTCACGTCGTGCAGGGTCGCCACCCGCTCGTGCTCCCCCTCGGACGTGCGGACGTCGCGCACCGTCGTCTCGACCCAGACGTAGCCGCCGTCCGCGGTGCGCATCCGCAGCCGGTAGGTGGCGCGCTCGCCGGCCGCGACGAGTCGGCGGGCCTCGTGCAGGGGCGCGAGGTCGTCGGGGTGGACGAAGGAGGCGAAGTCCCGTCCGACGAGGTCGTCGGCCCGCCACCCGGCGAGGGCCGTCAGCGAGTCCGAGGCCCAGCGGAGCCCGTCGGGGCCGGCCACCAGCACGACGTCACCGGTGCTCTCGAGCAGCATCCGGTAGCGGGCGCGCATCTCGGTGTCGTCGGTGAGGTCGCGGAAGCTGGCCGCGACCTCGTCGCCGACCCAGGTCGCCCGCACGTCGTAGTGGCGCCGCCCCCCGCGCAGCGGGTTATTGAGCACCCAGTCGTGCAGGAGGAGGTCCTCGCCGCGATCGAGGGCGGCGAGGTTACGCTCGGCCGTCTCGCCCCGGACGAACTCGGGGAGGATCTGGGAGGCCCGCCGCCCGACCAGGGCGGCCGCGTCGAAGGACTCGCCCCGCAGGACCGACTCGTTGACGGCCACCACCTCGAAGTCGGCCAGGGCGCCCGACGCGTCGCGCAGGGGTCGCAGGACGACGAGGGGGTCGCTCACCAGGCGCAGCAGGTGCTCGGCGACGGACGCGTCCGTCGTCGGGGCGGGCGCCCGATCCTCGGCTCGGGGGGAACTCGACATGATCCACCCGAATGGTAGTGAGGGACGCGACGGGTCCGGGGAGAACGAGATTCGGGTCGCCCCTAGAGTGGTCGCGTGAACCGCCGGGTCTACCTCGCGACCGTCGCGGCGCTCGTCGTCACGATCGCGATCGCCGCGACCCTCGTCGTCGTGGCGCGCCACCACTCGTCCGCCTCGGCGGCGACGCCGTTACGCCTGAGCGGCCTGCCGAGCGTCGTCACGACGAGCGAGGCCAACGCCATGACGCTCTCGCCCGTCCCGGCCCGCCCCGCGCCGGGCTTCACCCTGGTCGACCAGACCGGGCGGACCTTCTCCCTCGCCCAGTTCCGCGGCCACCCGGTCGTCATCAACTTCATGGACTCCCACTGCACCGACATCTGCCCGCTCGTCGCGGCCGAGCTGGTCGACGCCGAGCACGACCTCGGGACGGCGGCGAAGGGGACGGTCTTCCTCGCGGTGAACGTGAACCCCTACCACCGGGCCGTCGCCGACGTCGCAGCCTTCTCCGCCGGCCACGGCCTCGACACCATCGCCACCTGGCACTTCCTCACCGGGCCCCTGGCGACCCTGCGGTCGATCTGGCGCGCCTACGGGGTTGACGTGGTCGCCCGGGGCTACAACGCCGACGTCGTCCACAGCTCGATCACGTACTTCCTCGACCCCCGGGGCCGCGAGCGCTACGTCGCCTCACCGGTCGTCGACCACACGAAGTCCGGTACGTCCTACCTGCCCCCGAACGTCCTCGCCACCTGGGGCCGGGGCATCGCCCACGTCGCCGACAGCCTGGCCTCCTAGGGCCGGGTCGCCCCGTCGAGGTTGATCCGCGGGGCGGGTCCGCCGCGCATCCACTCGAGGCGCTGCTCGGTGGTGCGGGTGGCCGCTCGCTCGTGGGTGAGGATCCAGAAGCGCTCGTGGCGCACCGCGTCGAGGACGAGCGCGGCGACCTCGCTCGGATCGATCCCCGCCTGGACGGCCCGCGCCGCCAGCTCGCCGGCCGCCCGGACGGCCGGGTCGTCGAGGTAGCCCGCGAGGTCGCGGGGGAGGTTGCGGGTCGACTCGTGGATGCGGGTACGCACGAAGCCGGGGCAGAGGACCGAGGCCCCCACGCGGCTCCCGCGCAGCGCGAGCTCGTAGAAGAGGGATTCCATGATGCCGACGACGGCGAACTTGGAGGCGACGTAGGGGCCCATGCCCGGGACCCCGCCGAGGCCGGCGAGGGAGGCCGTCGCCACCACGTGGCCCTCGTCCTGGTCGAGCAGGAGCGGCAGGAAGGCGCCGAGGGCGTTCACCACGCCGTCGACGTTGACGCCCATCACCCAGTCCCAGACGGGCGTCGGCGTCCCGATCACCGGGCCGCCGCCCACCCCGGCGTTCGCCATGACGAGGTGCGCGCCGCCGAAGTGGCGCAGCGCCGTCTCGCGCAGCGCCACCAGGTCCTCCTCGCGCGCCACGTCGAGGACCTCGCCCACGACGCTCGCCCCCTCGTGGGCCAGTTCGTCGACGGCGCGCCCGAGGGCCGCCTCCTCGACGTCCCCGAGGACCAGGCGAGCGCCCGCGCCCGCGAGCGCGCGGGCGCTCGCGAGTCCGATCCCGCTCGCCCCTCCGGTGATGACGGCGACGCGTCCCTGGATGTCCACGGCTCCTCCTAGGCGATCGTGAGCTCGCGCTTGTAGATGCGCGCGGGCCCCTGGCGGTCGATGGTCTCGGCGAGGGTCGCGAAGGCGACGGCCGCCGGGCTCTCGGGCTCGTAGGCGACGACCGGGTCACCGAGGTCCCCGCCCGAGCGCAGACGCGGGTCGAAGGGGATCTGGCCGAGGAGCGGCACCCCGAGGTCCTCCGCGAGCCGGGTCCCGCCGCCCTCGCCGAAGAGCTCGTAGCGCTGACCGTCGTCGCCGGTGAACCACGACATGTTCTCGATCACCCCGCGCACCGCCAGCTTCAGGGTGCGGGCCGCGTAGGCCGATCGCTGGGCGACCCGCTGGGCGGCCGCCTGGGGCGTCGTCACCACGTACATCTCGACCTTGGGCAGGACCTCGGAGAGGGTGAGGGCGACGTCGCCGGTGCCCGGGGGCATGTCGATGAGGAGGTAGTCCGGCTCGTCCCACCACACCTCGGAGACCAGCTGCTCGATCGCCTTGTGCAGCATCGGGCCGCGCCAGATGACCGGCTGGGCGTCGGGGACGAAGTAGCCCATCGAGACGCAGCGCACCCCGTGGGCGAGGGTCGGGATGACGGTGTCGCCGAGGACGATCGGGTCGTTGACCGCCCCGAGCATCCGGGGCAGCGAGAAGCCGTAGACGTCGGCGTCGAGGACGCCGACGTGGCGGCCCCGCTCGGCGAGGGCGATCGCCAGGTTGACGGTGACCGAGGACTTGCCGACCCCGCCCTTGCCCGAGGAGATCCCGAGCACGCGGGTCCGGCTGAGCCGACCGGTGATGCGCGGTGCCCCGGCGTCCTCGCCCTCGGCGACCATCTCGCCGCGCAGGAAGTGGCGCAGGGTGAGGCGCTCGTCCTCGTCCATCGCCCGCACGCTCACCCGCACCCCGGGTGCCGTCTCGGCGATCTCCTCCTCAAGCCAGGCCCGGTTCGGCCACGCCACGATCGGGAGCACCAGCTCCACCGCGTCGGCCGAGACCGTCCCGAGGAAGCCGAGCTCCCCGAGGCCGCGCACCAGCTGGGGCTCCCGGATCGCGCCCAGCCGGGCGCGCAGGTCGTCACTCATGACACTCCTTCCGTTCCCCCCGCAGCGAGGCTACCGTCACCGGGCCCGTCGGCTCCTAGACTCCGGGCGTGGCGCACCACGAGGCCGACCTCGACAGCGGGCTCTTCACCGCGACGGTGACGAGCCTCGCCCACTCCTTCGGGGACCGCACGCGCCGCTCCATCTACCTCTACCTGCGCGAGAACTCGGGCGCGACCGCCAGCGAGCTCGCCGAGCACACCGGGGTGCACCCGAACGTCGTGCGCCACCACCTGGAGCGCCTCGTCGCCGCGGGCTACGTCGTCGCCGGCGAGGTGCGCCGGGCGACCGTCGGGCGGCCGGCGAAGGGCTACCGCGTCGCGAACGGCGCCCCCGCCCTCGAGGAGGCCGTCGGGGCGAGCGGGCTGCTCGTCGCCCTCCTCGAGCGGGCCCTCACCGAGCTCGGTTCCACCCGGGCCGAGGCCCTCGCCCACGACGTCGGCCTCGACTACGGCCGCTCCATCGCCGGCACGACCCTCGTCGAGGGCGCCCCGCCGGCGCGCGCGGCCCTCGCCTCGCTCGCCGGGCTCCTGCGGGCCCACGGCTTCGACGCCCGCACCGAGGGCGAGGGCGAGACCCTCGAGGTCGTCGCCGAGAACTGCCCGTTCGGCGCGGCGGCCCAGGACCACCCGGTGCTCTGCGCGATCGACCGGGGCCTCGTCGCCGGCATCGTCGAGGGCCTCGGCTACGACGCCTCGACGGTCACGCTGACCTCGCGCGCCAACCGCAGCGACCACTGCCGGGTGACGGCCTAGGACTCAGCTGACCGCCAGGCGCCACGCGCGCCGCACGCTCGTCGCGCCGGCGCGGGCGCTCACCCACCCGGTGACGGCCCCTCGCGCACCCGCCACGACGCGCAGCGAGCAGGTCACGCTCGCCGACGAGACCCGTCGCGCGAGAATCGCGAGATGGGCACCGACGCCGCAGGCGCCGGCCGTCACGGGCGGGCCCGCGCGCCACGAGAGGACGACGATCACCCGTCCGCCCACGACCGCGGTCGCGCGCGGCGCGCCCGACGCCGTGGTGGCGCGCACGCTCAGCGTGGCCGACACCGGGTGGGTCGTGACGGTGAGGGGGGCCGATAGGGCCGCGACGATCCCGGCGAGGGGCGTGCTCACGACGCCCTGGCCGTAGGTGGCGAGGTAGACCGTGGCGCCGGCCACGACGGCCTGGTGGACGAAGCGGGTGATGAGGTCCCCGCTGACGTCGACCCACGCACCGGACCCGGCGAGCTGGGCGAAGACGCCGTTCGTCGTGGAGGCGAGGAGGACCTCCCCGGTCGTGGTCGCGACCGCCGTGAGGGCCTCGACCGGGGGCCAGGCCTCGGCCCCGAGGATCGCGGGCAGTGACGCCAGGCCGGACGAGTCATCGACGAAGCTCGTCCCGCCGTCATGGCTCACGAGGAGGCGCTCGCCGGCCGCCACGTAGAGGTCGGCGCCGACGAAGAGGGCCGCCGAGGGGGCCCCGCCGAGGGCGAGCGCGTGCCAGGTCGACCCGCCGTCGCTGGTCATCGACGCCGCGCCGAGCGTCTCGTCGTAGGGGAGCGAGGACGCGGCGACGACGATCCGCGACGGGTCGCTCGGGTCCACCGCGACGAGGTAGGGGTGGGCGAAGGGCCAGCCGGTGGACACCCAGGTCGCCCCGGCGTCGTGACTGACGGCGACGCCGGCCCCCGAGGCGACGTAGACGGTGGAGGGGGTGGTCGGGGCGACGGCGATCGTCTCGTCCCCCGGGGCGAAGGCGCTGACGCTGCCCACCACGCGCCACGTGCGCCCGCCGTCGTCGGAGACGGTCAGCCCGTCGAAGGTCCCGAGCCCGTAGACGTGGGTCGGGTCGGTAGGGTCGACGACGACGTCGCCGTCCTCGCCGCCGGCGATCGCGTCCATCGCCCACGTCGCGCCGCCGTCGACGCTCTCGACGAGGGAGAAGTCGTGCTCGCGCGCGAGGATCGTCGAGCCGGTGACGGCCACGCTGTAGCTGAGCCCGCTCGAGAGGTCCCCGTTCAGGCTCGCCCACGACGTCCCGTCGCCGCTCACCCGGTAGAGACCCTGATCGGAGAGGACGAGGATCGACCCCGGGACGGCCGGATCGGGGACGATCCCCCAGATGTCGGCTCCGACGTAGTGGGTCGCGAAGGTGGCGCCCCCGTCCTTCGAGACGTAGAGGGCGAGGTTGCCGCCCACGTCGACGGCACCGGGCGACGCGGGGTCGACCGCGACCGTGCGGACGAGGGCTCCCGAGGCGGGGAGGCCCGAGGACGCCGGCATCGCCGACCACGTCCGGCCCCCGTCGCCGCTGCGGGCGAGCGAACCGGTCCCGGCGGAGGCTCCGTAGACGACGAGGGGGTTCGCGGGGTCGACCGCGAGGGCGGAGAACCCCGAGGCCGACGGGCCCGCGGGGGCGAGGACGGTGGCGCTGGTCCCGCTCACGCCCCGCACGGTCCCGTCGAACTCCCCGACGAGGACGCCCCCCGGCAATGGCGCGAGCGCGGTCACGAAGGTCGTCCCGTCGACCGGCCGCCAGCTCGCTCCGCCGTCGCCCGAGACCATGAGCCCGGCGTCGCCCCCGGCGTAGAGGAGGCCGCCCGACGCGACGAGGTCACGAAAGGCGTCGGTCGCGACGAGGGTCCACTCAGCCCCCGCGTCACTCGAGCGAAAGAGCCCTCCGTCGGTCGCCGCCACGAGGTCGCTCGGCCTGCTCGGGTCGTCCCAGAGGGCGGCGACCGAGTGGGCGCGGAGCCCCTGGTCGAGTGGTCGCCAGGTCGCCCCGCCGTCGGTGGTGCCGAGGACTCCCCCCTGGCTGTAGCCGCCGCCCCACCACATGCCCCCACCGAGCCCGACCCATATCGTGGCGGGCGCGCTGACGTCGACGGCGACGGCGGTGACCTCGCCGGCCGCCGCGAGACCCGTCGTCGGGAGGTTCGCCCCGCTCGGTCCGCTCGCGAGCTCGTTGGGGATCGCCCGCGGACCGAGCGAGGTCCATGAGATCGCGGGAGCACTGGCGGCGCGCACGAGCGGGGCGGGACCGACGGCGGCGGCGAGGGACGTGACGAGGATCGTCGCGCCCGCGGCCGCGGTCCAGGACCGACGCCGGCCCCGCGTCCCTCTCCTCTCCTGGTTCGATCGCGACCGGGAGGTCCCGGAGCCCGCCGCCTCGCGGGCGTGTGGCGTCACCGGGGCCACCCTAGACCCGGGAGAGTCCCCGGGGGCTATCCCGCGAGGCCGAGCTGGGCGAGATAGGGGGCGGCGAGGGCGAGCTGGGCGGGCGAGGGGTGCAGAGCGAGGAAGACGCGGAAGTCGCTCCGGGCGAGAGCCGCGTTGCCCGGGGTCGCGAAGGCCGCGATCGCGAGGTAGAGGCGCGGCGCGGGGTCGGCTGGCGCCCGCTGGGCGGCGCGCGCGAGCAGCCGCTCGCCGAGGGTGACGAGGGTCGCGTCCTTCGCCGTCGAGCCAGCCGAGAACTCGAGCCAGCCCGACTGGGTGAGGGCCGTCACGTTGCCCGGCTGGAGCGCGAGGACCTGAGAGTAGGCGGTGAGGGCGGCCGACTCGTTGCCCGCGGCGACGTCGGCCTCGGCCTCGGTGAGGAGCTGGGTGACGCGCGCGCTGCCCGAGAGGGTCACCCCGCCCGTCACCGAGCTGCCCGGCTGGCGGGGGCTGAGGGTCTGCGCGAGGACGATCCCCGCCGCCGAGACGAGGGCGAGGACCGCCACCACCAGCCAGCGCCGCCGGTGCACCCGTGGCGCGCGAGCGGGCGCCGCCGCGGGCCCGAGGGCGTCGCCCCGGGCGCGCAGGGCTGCGAGGGCCGTCGCCTCGCGCGCGACGATCGCCCGGTACCCGGCGTCGTCGAGCTCGCCGACCTCGTGCTCGCGTCGGGCGTCGGCGAGGGAGGCCTCGCGCAGGGCGATCTCGTCCTCGATGGCCCGGCGGTCGCTCACCGTCGCCGCCCGGTGCGCGCGACGACGACCCCGAGGGTGAGGACCCCGACGGCCGGCACGGCCCAGAGGAGGGTCCCGAGGCCGCTCGTCGGCGGGCTGAGGAGGATCGAGGGCCCGTAGACCGACTCGAGCGACGTGAGGATCTGGGTGTCGCTCCTCCCCGCGGCGACGTCGCGCGCGATCGCCCGACGCACCGCGAGCGAAGAGGTCGCCGTCGACTGGGCGACCGAGAGGTCCTCGCAGCTCGGACACCTCACCAGGGACTCCAGGTGGGCGACCCGCGCGGCCGCGCCGGGCGTGCTCGGTCGTGTGAGGGCGACCGCCAGCGTGAGGACGACGAGGGCCACCGCGAAGAGCGTGAAGGAGCGCAGGACCCTCACGAGCGCACCCGGTCCACCACGGCCGTCAGCTGGCGGGCCGTCGTCGCGCCGAGCAGCTCGGCGGCGACGCGCCCGTGGCGGTCGATCACGAAGGTCGTCGGGGGCGAGGTCACGCCGTAGGCGAGGGCGATCGACCCGCCGGGGTCGACGACCGAGGGGTAGAGGGCCCCGTAGTGGCGCACGAAGGTCTCGGCCGCGCCGAGGGAGTCGTTGAAGACGACCCCGACGACGTCGACGCTCCCCCGGTGGCTCCAGGCGAAGGTCGAGAGCTCGGGAGTCTCGGCGACGCACGGTCCGCACCACGAGGCCCAGAAGGAGAGGACGACCACGTGGCCCCGGTCGCTCGCGAGCCGGAAGTCCCGCGCCGACCCGAGGAGGCGGGCCGTGACGGTCGGGGCCGGGCGACCGAGCAGGGGGCTCGGGCTGCTCGTCGCCTCGCTCACCGGGTGGCGCGTGACGAGCAGGGCCGCGAGGGCGCTCGCGAGGACGAGGACCGCGAGGGTCGTGACGGCGACCGAGCGCCTCACGCCTCCTCCCCTACCCGGCGGCGCACCACCGTGAGCGCGGCCCCGAGACCCACGACGAGGCCGCCGATCCAGAGCCAGGAGAGCAGGGGCTCGACGGTGACCCCGAGGACGACCGACCCGGCCGGCAGATCGTTCGCGATCTGGGCCCCCGAGGCGGCTCCGTTGCCCCCCACGGCGTCGAAGGTCACGTAGACGTCGCGCAGGAGGCTCGAGTCGATCGCCGGGGTCCCCACGGGCTGGCTGGCCCGGCCCGCGTAGGTGGTGACGGCCGGGTAGAGGGTGGCACCCCCGACCCGCACAACGACCTGGGTCGCGTCGAGCAGCGGCGTGCGCACGCGGTGGAAGCCGTCGAAGGCGACCCGCTGACCGTCGACGACGGTTGCCTGGTGGGTCGCCAGGGTGACCTCGCGGCGCGTCGCGTAGCTCGTCGCGACGACGACCCCGAGGGCCAGGACGACGACGCCGAGGTGGGTCACCATCCCGCCCGTCGACGGGGCGCGCAGGGCCCGGCGCAGGGCCCCCCGGGCCCGGGCGGCGCGCAGGGCGAGCGCGAGGGTCCGCAGCGCCGACCCGGCCGCCGCGACGGCGAGGAAGACGGCGACCAGCACCATCGGTCGGCGAACCCCGCGCAGGGCGAGCAGGGCCGTCACGGCGAGGGCGCTCCAGAGGACGGGCCGGGCCCGCGACCACAGGACGGCGCGGCTCGTCGCGCGCCACCCGGCGAGGGGGGCGAGGGCCATGAGGGCGAGGACGGCCACCCCGGCCGGCGCGGCGACCGTCGCGAAGTAGGGGGTCCCGACGGTCACCTGGGCCCCGTTGACCGCCTGGTAGAGGAGGGGGAAGACCGTCCCCAGCAGCACCACGATCGCGAAGCCGACGAAGAGGACGTTGTTGACGACGAAGAGGCCCTCGCGGCTCGCGGGGTGGTCGACCCCGACGGGGCTGCGCAGCCGGTCGCCCCGCCACGCGATGAGCCCCCCGCCGACCAGCACGACGACGGCGAAGAAGCCGATGAGGAGGGGGCCCAGGGTCGAGGAGGAGAAGGCGTGGACGCTCTGGAGGACCCCCGAGCGCGTGAAGAAGGTCCCGAGGACGGTGAGGGCGAAGGTCGCGACGGCGAGGGCGAGGTTCCAGACCCGAAAGAGGCCCCGACGGTCCTGGACGATGACCGAGTGGACGTAGGCCGTCGCCGTCAGCCAGGGCAGGAGGGCCGCGTTCTCGACGGGGTCCCAGCCCCAGAAGCCGCCCCAGCCGAGGACCTGGTAGCTCCACCACGCCCCGAGCACGATCCCCACCGAGAGGGCGCCCCAGGCGAGGACGGTGAAGCGGCGCTGGGCGAGGGCCCAGCGCTCCTCCACCCGGCCGGTGACGAGCATCCCCACCGCGAAGGCGAAGGGCACGGCGAAGCCCACGAAGCCGAGGTAGAGGAGGGGCGGGTGGGCCGCCACCAGCGGGTTGTCCTGGAGCAGGGCGTTCGGCCCGGCCCCCTGGTGGACGGGGCCCGGGTTCGCGAGGAAGGGGTCGGCCGGGCCGACCATCAAGAAGGTGAAGAAGGCCGAGGTGAGAAAGAGCGTCCCGAGGGCGACCCGCACCACCCCGTCGTCGCGCCGGCGCCGGTAGGTGGCGGCGACCCCGAGGACGACCCCGTCGAGCAGGAGGACCCAGAGCAGGAGGGAGCCCTCGAGGGCCGACCACATGCCGGTGATCGAGTAGAGGAGCGGGGTGACGGTGGCGTTGTTCTCGGCGACGTAGGCGAGGGCGAAGTCGTGGGTGACGAGCGCGTACTGCATCGCCGCGACGCTGAGGACGATCCCGGCGAGGGAGAGCCCGGCGAAGAGCCGCCCGGCGCGCCGCCCCCGCCACTGGTCGAGGGCGCCGAGGAGCCCGCCGGCCAGGGCGACCCCGAGGCCGACCCGCCCGAGGAGGGCGATCATCGCGTCGACCCGTTCGGGGCGCGCACCCGGGTGGGGTGCTGGGCGATATAGGTGGCGGTGTGCTTCACGAGGATCGAGGTCGCGGCGAAGGTCAGCCCGCGGCGCGTGGTGAAGTGGCCGACCACGACGACCGGGATGTTCGCCGCGAAGAGCTGGGGCGGCTCGCCCGTCGCGTGCACGACGACGCGACCCTTCGAGCCGGTGACGACGAAGTCGGTACCGACCGCCGTGCGCACGATGGTGCGGGCGGCGACGAGTCCCTCGAGGCGGATCTCCTTCGTGCCGACCGCGGCCCGATGGGCGAGGACCTGATCGACGGTCTCGAAGTAGTTGAGCGAGGAGAGCAGACCCTGGGAGAGCAGGGCCAGGATGGCGAGCGCCACCACGACGAGCACGCCGATCGAGCGCCACCGGCCGCGCGGACGCGGCGGCGGGGCGACCGGGGAGAGGTCGGCCCGCGCCTCAGTGACGCTCACGCCGTCCTCTCCACCAGAGGCCGAGGGCGTAGAGGGCGAGCCCCCCGAAGCCGACGGCGTACCCGGCCCAGACGTAGCTCACCGGACCACCTCGGCCGCCCGGCGGGCGATGGCCTCGGCGAGCAGGGCCGCCTCGCGACCGGCCCGGGCGACCTCGAGGCGGTAGCGGGCCCGCACCAGCCAGCCGTAGGCGAGGGTGAAGGCGACGAAGGAGATGAGGAGCGTCCAGGCCATGATCCCGTGGATCTTGAGGCTGCGGGTCGAGGTGAAGACGGTCGCGCCCTGGTGGAGGGTCTTCCACCACACGACCGAGAAGTGGATGATCGGCACGTTGATCGCCGAGAGGATCGCGAAGACGGCGCTACGGCGCGCGCGGGCCTCGGGGTCGTCGTTCGCCCGGCGCAGCGCGAGGTACCCGAGGGCGAGGACCCCGAGGATGGCCGTCGAGGTGAGCCGGGCGTCCCACGCCCACCACACGCCCCAGGTCGGGCGACCCCAGATCGATCCGGTCGCCAGGGTGAGGAGGATGAAGACGAGGCTCACCTCCATCGCCGAGACGGCCACCCGGTCGGCCGTGACCGAGCGGGTCCGGGGCCACAGGTAGAGGACGCTCGCGATGGTGGCGGTCCCGAAGGAGAGGTAGAGGGCCACCCAGGCGAGGGCCGGGTGGACGTAGACGAGACGGGCGAGGTCCCCCTGGACCCGGTCGGGCGGCGTGACCCAGAGCCCGAGCCAGGCCGTCACGGCCAGGCTGAGCAGGGTCACGGGTCCGAGCAGTCGCTGCGCCAACCTTGTCATCACGCGTCCTCGAGCACCCCGTACAGCACCACGCCGGCCGCGAGGTACACGACCAGCGCGACCAGCGTAATGACCCACCACGACCCCGTGGCCCCGCCGGCGGCCGCGGCGCTGAAACTGCGCTCACCCGCGATGAGCAGGGGCGAGAATCCCGGCAGGGCGAGGACCGGCAGGAGGGTCGCCGCCGAGCCGTCTCCCGTGGTCAGGGCGCCGTAGAGCGTCCCCGCAGCCGCGAGTGCCGCGAGCGTGGCGGCGATCGAGGGCGACGCCACCAGGGCGGCCCGCAGGGCCGTGTGCAGGAAGAGGACGGTCCCCGCCCCGAGGACGAGCCCGATCGCCCAGAGCTCGACGCAGAGGGCGAGGGCCTTGCCGAGGAAGACCCCGGCGGGGTCGAGCCCGAGGGTGGCGACCGAGGCCCGGGTGCCGGCCCCGCGCTCGACCTGGGCGCTGCGCTGGGCGGCGAGGAGGGTGACGAGGACCATCACGAGGTAGTAGAGACCCGGTCCGGCCCCCGAGCTCCCGGCCCGGGTCGGGCCGAGGGCGAGGCCCGCGAGGAGGAGGGCCATCGCCCCGAAGGGCACCACCTGCCAGAGCAGGACCCGGCTCCGCCACTCGATGAGGAGGTCCTTGCGCGCGACCCGTCCCGCCACCCGGATCACGGGACGACCCTTCCCCCCGCGAGGCGGACCGTCGCAGTGATGGCCGGCGAGCGCACCGGGTCGTGGGCCGAGGCGACGACGGTCCCCCCGCTCGCCACGACGTCGACCAGGAGCTCGTCGAGCAGGGCGCGGCCGTCCTCGTCGAGGGCCGCGTAGGGCTCGTCGAGGAGCCACAGCTCGGCCCGGCGCACCACGAGCCAGGCGAGGGCCAGCCGACGGCGCTGACCCGCCGAGAGCCGCCGGGTCGGCGTCGCGGCCCGCGGGGTGAGCCCGACGCGCTCGAGGGCCGCGTCGACGAGCTCGCGCGGTCGCCCCAGGGCGTCGGCGGCGAAGCGCAGGTTCTCCCGGGCCGAGAGGTCGTCGTAGAAGGAGCCGTCGTGGCCGAGCCAGCCGACCCGACGGCGCAGGTCTCGACGGTCGGCGCGGCGCAGGTCGAGCCCGAGGACGCTCCCCTCGCCCGCGGCGAGCCGCTCGAGCCCCCCGAGGAGGCGCAGCAGGCTCGTCTTGCCGGCCCCGTTCGCCCCCACGAGGAGGGTGCCGGTGCCCGGCGCGATCTCGAGGGTCACCCCGGCGAGGAGGGGGAATCCCCCCGCGACGACGACGGCGTCGCGCAGGGCGACGACCGGGGTCACGACAGGGCGGCGACGTCGGCCCGGACCATCATCTCCACGAGGCCGTAGAAGTCGACGGCCGGCGTCCAGCCGAGCTCGCGGTGGGCCTTGCTCGCGTCCCCGACGAGGAGGTCGACCTCGGCCGGGCGCAGGAAGGCCGGGTCGACGACGACGTGGTCCTCCCAGGCGAGGCCCACGGCCCCGAAGGCCACCTCGCAGAGCTCGCGCACCGTGTGGGTCTCGCCCGTCGCGACGACGAAGTCGCCCGGGGTCTCGCGCTGGAGCATGGCGTGCATCGCGCGCACGTAGTCCCCGGCGTATCCCCAGTCCCGACTGGCGTCGAGGTTCCCGAGGCGCACCTCGCGGGCCCGTCCGGCGGCGATGCGCGCCGCGGCCGCCGTCACCTTGCGCGTCACGAACTCGAGACCCCGACGCGGGGACTCGTGGTTGAAGAGGATCCCCGAGGAGGCGTGCAGGCCGTAGCTCTCCCGGTAGTTGACGGTGATCCAGTGTCCGTAGACCTTGGCGACGCCGTAGGGGCTGCGGGGGTAGAAGGGCGTCGTCTCGTCCTGGGGCACCGAGTGAACCCGACCGAACATTTCCGAGGAGCTCGCCTGGTAGAAGCGGATCTCGGGGTCGACGGTGCGGATCGCGTCAAGGAGGCGGGTCACCCCGAGGGCCGTCGTCTCCCCGGTGAGGACGGGCTGGCTCCAGGAGGCCGCGACGAAGCTCTGGGCCGCCAGGTTGTAGACCTCGCGCGGCCGGTGCTCCTTCAGGACGTTGATGAGGGAGACCTCGTCGGTGAGGTCGCCCGAGACGAGGGTGATCCGGTCCTGGATGTGGCCGATCCGCTCGAGGTTGACCGTGGACGTCCGGCGCATCAGGCCGACGACCTCGTAGCCCTCCTCGAGCAGCAGCTCGGCCAGGTAGGAGCCGTCCTGTCCCGTGATCCCGGTGATGAAGGCGCGTGGGCGTGTCAGGGGGACCCCTTCTCTGCGACGCACGAGTCTACCCGCGCGCCCCGCGCGGGTCCCGGCCGTAGTCTGGCCCGGTGCGGGTGGCCCTCGTCAGCTTCCGCCTGGGCGGCCTCGACGGCGTCGCCATCGAGGCGCAGAAGTGGGCGAGCGCCCTCGGGGCGCTCGGCCACGACGTGGTGCGCGTCGCCGGCGAGGGACCCGTCGAACGGATCCTCCCGGGTCTCGCCCTCGCGGCCCCCGAGCCCCCGACGCGCCGCGAGCTCGCGGACGCCCTCTACGACGTCGACCTCGTCGTCGTAGAGAACGTCCTCTCCCTCCCCCTCAACCTCGGGGCCCGCGACGTCCTCGCGGCCGTCCTGCGGGGACGACCCGCCCTCGTCCACCACCACGACCTCGCGAGCCAGCGCCCCCACCTCGCCCACCTCCCCGGGCCGCCCGACGACCCGGCCTGGACTCACGTGGCGATCAGTCGCCTCACCCGGGCCGCCCTCGTGGCGCGGGGGATCCCCGCGACCCACCTGCCCAACCACTTCGACCTGGACCCGGCCCCCGGGGACCGCGCGACGACGCGGGCCCGCCTCGGCGTCGCGGGGCCCCTCGTCCTCCTCGCGAGCCGGGCCATCCCGCGCAAGAACGTCCGCGGGGCCCTGCGCGTGGCCGCCCGGCTCGGCGCGACGCTCTGGCTGCTCGGCCCGCCGGAGGACGGCTACGACGCGTCGCTCGCGCGCCTGCTCGGCGCGCACCCCGGTCCCGTCGTGCGCGGCCCGGCCCCGAGCGTCGCCGACGCCTACGCCGCGGCCGACCTCGTCGTCGTCCCCTCCGTCTGGGAGGGCTTCGGGAACCCGGTCGTCGAGGCGATCGCCCACCGGCGTCCCCTCGCCGCCTACCCCTACCCCGTCCTCGACGAGCTGACGGCCCTCGGGCTCGACCTCCCGACGCTCGAGGGCGACCTCGCCGTCGAGATGGACCCCGGGGCCGAGTCCCGTCGCGAGGCCCGGGTGGTGCTCCTCTCACCCCACCTCGACCTCGCCGACCTCCCGGGACGACTCGAGCGGATTCTCTCGGCCCCCCGGGAGGCGCGTCACTAGGCTGGGCCCGTGCTGGCCGACCCCGCCGCTCGCCCGCGCCGCGAGGAGCGGCGCGACCACCTCCTCGACGCGGCCCAGCGCGTCTTCGCCGAGCACGGATTTCGCGCGACGACGATGGAGGAGATCGCCCGCGCCGCCGGGTTCACCAAGCCGATCCTCTACCAGCACTTCACCTCGAAGGCCGACCTCTACCGCGAGGTGGTCGCGCGACTCGCCGACCGCCTCCTCGACCAGCTGGCCTCGACGGTCGGGGCCTCGGACGGCCCGCGCCAGAAGCTCGAGCGGGCCTTCGACGTCTTCTTCGCGACGGTCGTCGAGGAGACCGACGCCTTTCGCATCCTCTTCGTCCACCCCCACGAGGGCGAGACCTCGGCCGAGCTGCGCCGGCTCGAGGCCGGGCTGGTGAGCTTCCTCGAGCCCCACATCGACGTCTCGATCAGCGACGAGCACCGCCGCCAGCTGGCCGCTGGCGTCGTCGGCATCGCCGAGGGGGTCGCCCTCACCTGGCTGATCCAGCAGCGGGCCGAGGGCTGGCCCACTCCCGCGAGCGGAGAGGCCGAGCGGCTCGCCGCGCGCGCGGCGACCCTCGCCTGGGGCGGCCTGCGCGCCGTCCAGCGCGACTGACTACTCGCCGAACAGGGTGACGAGGGCCTGGGCCAGCTCCCAGAGCTCGCGGGCGACGGCGTCGTAGAGGGCCTGGTCGCCCCCGGCCGGGTCGACGACGTCGTAGCGGGGATCCGCACCGCGCGCGACGACGGCGTCGACGCGGCCCGGCCAGGAGCCCTCGAGCTCGGCCTCGCGCACGAACTGGCCGATCGTGACGGCCCGCGCACCGGGACGGAGTCCCTCGACGAGGGTCACCTGACTCGCCTCGACGCAGAGGGTGAGCTCGGCCCAGGCGAGGTCGTCGGCGCTCAGCTGGTGACTGCGGTGCCCGACGATCGGACCGAGCCCCGGCTCCGCGAGGGAGGCCAGCGCGTCACGGGTGCGGGCGCTGATCGCCGCGCCCTCGACCGCGTGGGTCCCGGCGCTGCGTACCGACCAGGCGAGGCCCTCCTCCTCCCCGAGGGCCTCCAGCATGCCGGCGAGCAGCACCGATCGCGCGACGTTGCCGGTGCAGAGGGTGAGCAGGGTGCGGGGGGCGTCGGGCACCCGGCATTCCTAGTTCCCGGCGACCGAGTCGCGCAACGGCGTCGGTCCCGCGACCGCTCGCCGCGCCCGGCCGGGCGCGGCGGGGTCGGGGCCTAGTGAGTCGGGAAGACGTGGGCGATCGCGAGGCTGGACGCGCCGACGAGGACCCAGAGGATCGCCCCGAGGGCGAGGGGCCGCCAGCCGGCCGAGCGGATCTCGCGCGGGCGAACCGAGAGCCCCACTCCCGCCAGCGCGATGGCGATGAGCAGCTGGGCCAACTGACCGAGGCCGGGGATGATGGTGCGCGGGACGAGGCCGAGGGAGTCGACCGCGACCGCGGCGAGGAACCAGAGGATGAACCAGGGGAAGGCGCGACGGGCGACCGCGACGCGGCTCCGTCCCTCGGCGTGGGCCACCTTGCTGGTGCGCAGCAGCGAGAGGCCGAGGGCGATCGGCACGATGGCGAGGCTGCGGGCGAGCTTCACGACGACTGCGGTGGCGCTCGCGTTGTGCCCGTAGGCGCTCGAGGCGGCGACGACCGAGGACACGTCGTTGACCGCCGTCCCGGCCCACACCCCGAAGGCGTGGGGCGAGAGGTGCAGGAGGTGCCCGACCGAGGGGAACGTGAGGACGGCCGCCACGTTGAAGGTGAAGATCGTCGCGACTGCGTAGGCGACGTCGCGCTCGTGGGCGTCGATCACCGCGTCGGTCGCCGCGATGGCGCTCGCCCCGCAGATGGCGGTGCCGACCCCGATGAGGGTCCGCAGGTCGCCCTCGATGCCGACGAGGCGCCCGACGAGCCAGGCGCCGCCGAGGGCGACGACGAGGGTGCCGAGGAGGACCGGCAACGAGGAAAGCCCGGTGACGACGACCTCGTGCCAGGAGAGCTCGAGGCCGAGGACGACGATCGAGAGCTGGAGGACCCGCTTCGCCGCGAGGTGGACCCCCGGGCGCAGCCCCGGCCCCACCGGACGCACCAGGGCGACGAGGACGCCGAGGACGATCGCGACGACCGGCGCCCCGACGAGGGGAACGATCCGGGCGATCAGCCAGGCGGCGAGCCCGAGCGCCGAGGCCAGCGCGAGGCCGGGGGCGAGGCGTCGCGTGGCCGTTGCCGGCGGGGTATCGGTGATCGTCATGGATCCTCCTTCGTTGGATCCAGTCTTCCGTTGTCGCAGGCCCTTTCTTACCCCTCCTGCCGTACAAAGTCATAGGCTCTGCTTATGACTGACCCCATCGACCCGACGACCCTGACCCTCCTCGTCGCCCTGGAGGAGAGTGGGTCGATCACGTCGGCCGCGCGGCGCCTCGGTCTCAGTCAGCCGGCCGCCAGCGTCCGGCTGCGCGAGCTCGAGGCCCACCTCGGCCTCGAGCTCCTCGAGCGCGCGACGCGGGGGGCCCGCCTGAGCGATGACGGACTCGCCCTGGTCCCGAGCGCCCGGGCGGCCCTGCTCGCCCTCGACGAGGTCGCGGCGGTGGCGCGACGGCGTCGCGAGGAGCGCGGCGGCGTCCTGCGACTCGCCGCCTCCCTCACCGTCGCCGAGTACCTCCTGCCCGGCTGGATCGCCCCGCTCTACGACGCCACTCCCCCGGTGACGGTCTCCCTGCGCATGGCGAACTCGCGGGGCGTCGCGGCCCTCGTCGAGTCGGGCGAGGCGGAGATCGGCTTCGTCGAGGGACTCCACCTCCCCCGGGGCCTCGAGGGGCGGGGCGTCCACCTCGACGAGCTGGTCGTCGTGGTGGCCCCGGGACATCCCTGGGCGCGACGACGCAGCCCGGTGCCGGCGTCGGGGCTCGCGGCGAGCGCCCTGGTCGGACGGGAGACGGGCTCGGGGACGCGCGAGGTCCTGGAGGGGGCTCTCGCCGAGCGGGGCCTCGCCCCCCACTACGCCGTCGAGCTGGCGTCGACGACCGCGGTGAAGGAGGCCGTCGCCCGGGGGATCGGCCCGGCCGTCGTCAGCCGACTGGCCGTCGAGGGGGAGATCGCGGGCGGGCGCCTCGTCGTCGTCCCGGTCAGCGGACTGCGGCTCACCCGGTCCATCCGGGCCCTCTGGCGGGCCGGGACGACGCTCAGCTCCGCCAGCCGACGTCTCCTCGCCGCCGCGGACTGAGCCCGTGGGCGCGGTAGCGCTCGATCCCGGCGATCACGAGGACGGCCACCAGGGCGAACCCGTAGGAGCCGAGGATGTCGATCACGTGGTGGACGTGGGCGAGGACGCGCGCTCCGCCCACCAGGATCGCGTTCGCGAAGAGGACCGCGGCGAACGGTCGTGACCACCGCCACAGCGAGAAGGCGAGGAACGACGTGAGCAGGGCGTGGTCCGAGGGGAATCCGTTATCGGGCGCGTGGGGGAAGAGGGGTGTGAGGTGTCCCGTCACGAAGGGTCGGGGGTTGTAGTAGAGGTGGCCGCCGAGGCGCGCGAGGCCGAGGGCGATGAGCCCGCCGAGGATGAGGTGCCAGGCGAGGGTGACCTTGTCGGAGCGGCGGGCCCGCAGCCAGTAGACGCCGACGGCCGCGACGCTCAGGTAGAGGAAGTACTTGGCGACGAAGACGATGACCGAGTCGATCCGTCCATGGTAGGCGGACCGACGTTCGTGTCGCCGCTCAGATCCGGTAGACGGTGCGAGCGTTCTCGCTCGCCACCATCGCGACGACCCGGTGGGCCTGGGCCTCGCTCCAGTCGCCGTCGTCGACCCACTCCCCGAGCACGCGCGTCATGGCCCGGCGCCACAGGAGGGCACCCAGGTAGTGGAGCTCGGCCGGCCCCCAGGCGTCGGACGAGAAGAGCTGCTTTGCGAAGGGCGCCAGGGCGAAGGACTCGGCGACGATCTGGCGGCTCTGGGCCCCGGCGTAGTTGAGGGCCTCCCCCACGTCGAAGTAGACGTGGGGAAACATCTGGGCGAGGTAGGCCGCCTCGCGGTGATACGGGTAGCAGTGGAGCAGGACGACGGGCGTGCCCGAGGCTTCGCTCGCACGCAGGAACGGGGTGAGCAGGCTCGGGTTCGAGCGGTGCAGCGTCAGGTCGGTGTCGCCGAATCCGGTGTGGATCTGCAGGGGCAGCCCGAGATCGATCCCCGCCCAGAGCAGCTCGGCGAGCAGGACCGGGTCGTCGATTCGCGTGGTGCGGGCTCGCTGGCGATCGAGGGCCGCGCGCAGTGCCGCGTCGTCGGGACGGGTCGTATCGATGTCGAAGCCGGCCCGGTAGGCCAGCACGCTCTTCGTTCCGACGACGCCGCGCGTGCGGGACTGCTCGAGCTCAGCGGCGAGCGCGTGGGCGAACTCCGCCGAAGGGATCTCCTCCGTGAGGAGGCGCTGGGCGATGGCCTCCAGCCGCACCACCTCGTGGGTCTCCGCCGCGCCCGCGCTCGCCATCTCGGCGACGTCGAGGAGGCCGTCGGAGTTGAAGCCGGTGTCGACGAGGTAGGTCGCGATTCCGCTCGCCCGCAGCAAGCGGCGGTTGACCTCCTCGGGCCCGAGCTCGAGGCGCCGCTCCACGTAGCCCGCCCGGCTGACCTCGCCATCGAGGTCGAGCAGGGGCGCGCAGAAGCGCAGCAGTGCGAAGCCGACCGGCGAGTCGAAGCTCGAGACCCCGGGCGCCGGTGGTCGGTCCGACTCGGTGATCGTCGACTCGAGCGCCGCCTGGTCGAGCGGATCCTTGAGGGCGCCGTGGACGTGGTGATCGAGCAGGGGGATCGAGGCGATCTCCTCGGCGAGGCCCACGCTCACCACCCCGCGTAGGGCGCGACGAGCGCGTCGGACACCCGGCCGGCCGCGGCGTCGCGGATCGCCGTGACGAGGATCTCGACGCCGTGGTCGACCTCCTCGTCGGTGATGATGAGCGGCGGCGTGATCTCGAGGGTGTTGCCCCCGACGTAGAAGACGGCCGCCCCGAGCTCGAAGGCCCGGTAGACGACCTTCGCCGCGAGGGTCCGCGCCGGGGTCTTGCTCGCCCGGTCCTCCACCAGCTCGCACCCGATCGAGAGCCCGTGCCCGCGCACGTCGCCGACCTGGGGCAGATCGGCCGCCCGGAGCCCGGCCCGCAGGCGCTCGCCCGCGGCGCGCGCTCGACCGGGCAGGTCGTCGTCGACGAGCGTGCGCAGGACGGCCCGTCCGACGGCGGAGCAGATGGGGTTGCCGGCCGTCGTCAAGAGGGCCGCCGCCGGGGGACCATCGAGAATCCACGCGGGACCGACGCAGGCCGAGAGGGGCAGGCCCCCGCCGAGGACCTTGCCGAAGCAGACCACGTCGGGGACGATGCCCTCGATCTGGAAGGCGTGCAGCATCCCCGAGCGACCGAGGCCGACCTTGACCTCATCGACGATGAGGGGCACACCGGCCGCGCGGGCCCGCTCGGCGCAGCCGCGCAGGAAGCCCTCGGGGGGCACCACCATGCCCCCGTCGGCGAGGAAGGGCTCGACGATGAGGGCCGCCACGTCGCCCCCCGCCAGCGCCTCGTCGATCGCGGCGAAAGTGGCGGCGAGGGCAGTCAGCGCATCCTCCCGGTAGGGGTTCGGGTAGGGGACGAAGACGACGTCCGGGTCGGCCGCGACCGAGCCGGCCTCGACGTGCACCCCCGACGCGCCGAGGGCGACGCCCACGCCGCCGTGGTAGGAGTGCTCGAAGGCGATGATCCGTCGCTTGCCGGTGGCGAGCCGCACGGCGCGCAGCGCGACGTCGCACGCGTCGGAGCCGGCGTGGCCCAGGTAGACGCGTCGCTCGCCCTCGCCCGGGGTGAGGGCGAGCAGGTCCTCGGCCAGGCCGACCGAGTCGGGGTGGACCGCCGAGAGCCCGCCCGAGCCGGGCGGTGCCTGCACCGCCCGGGTGAGCGCCTCGACGACGGCGGGGTGACCGTAGCCGAGACCCGAGGCCGTCCAGGTCGAGGTGAGGTCAAGCACGCGACGTCCACCCGCCTCGACGAGCCAGGAGCCCTCGCCGGAGACGACGGCCAGCGGGAAGAAGCGCAGCTTCTCGATCCCGGCGACCGCCTTCAGGTCGCGTCGATAGAGGTCGGCCGCCTCGGCCGGCAGTGACGAGAGGTCGGGCTGCACGGACTAGTCCTGCCCCGCCGGGAGGTGGGCCTCGATGCCCGGGGCGAGGAGGTCCTTGCCGACCGGGCCGGCCTCCTCGGGCTCGGAGGAGAGCCCCGCCGCGACCTTGTCCGCGAGTCCGGGCAGGAAGAGGGTGATGAGCAGGCCCACCCCGAGGATCATGAAGGCGATGAAGGGCGCCGCCGTCCACTGGGTCTGGCCCTTCACGTTGTAGTAGAAGACGGCCAGCATCAAGAGGGCCCCGATGATCGGGAAGACGACCTCGCCCGCCTTCTCGCGACGCTCGACGAGCAGGTGCTTGATCGTGCCGAGCTCCATCATGAAGTAGGCGAACATCAGCACCATCGCGCCGATGGTGGCGTAGTAGAAGTAGAAGTCGAGCGCCGGGTCGCCGGTGCCGACGACCGGGTGCTTGGTGATGCCCCCGAGGATCGCCAGGACGGCCGTCACGGCGGCCACGGTGAAGATGGCGTTGACCGGCTGGGAGTGGCGAGAGTCGAGACGCGACCAGCCCTTCGGGCCGAGACCGTCACGGCTGAAGACCCACATGAGTCGACCGGCCGTCGCCACCGAGGCCAGGTGGCAGGCGAAGGCCGAGATCACCGCCGCGAACGAGATGACGAGGGAGAACCAGGTCCCGATGTAGGTCTTTCCGAGGGTCGTCAGCGAGTTGCCCTGGGTGGCGAAGGTGTGCAGACCCGCGGCGTTGGTGCCGTAGCCGATGGTCTGGGCGAACATCACCATCACGAAGAGCACCGCGGTGAGCGCCACGGCCCAGGCCAGGGCCCGCGGGATGTTGCGCTTGGGGTCGTCGGTCTCCTCCCCGAGCGCCGCACAGCCCTCGAACCCGGCCCACGAGAGGAAGGCCGCCACGACGGCGCCCATGATCGTCGAGAAGCTATTGCCCTTCAGCGAGAAGGTGCTCCAGTCGACGCCGGTCGAGTGGGCGCCGCCCTTCGAGATGATGACGATCGTGAGGATCGTCATGCAGACGATGCCGAGTCCCTCGATGGCGAGCAGCGCGCGCGCCACGGTCTGGATGTCGCGAGTATTGAAGAAGAGCCCGACGACGACGGCGATCAGGGCGACCAGGACCCAAGGCACGTGCGGCGGGTGCGCCGCTCCGCTGTCGGCCGCCGCCAGGAAGGCGTTGAGGAAGCTCGCCACGGCGCCCAGTGTGCAGATGGCGAAGAAGACGTAGGTCATCATCACCGCGAACCCGGCGAGGAAGCCCGCCCGCTTGCCGATCGTGAGCCCGACGAGGGCGTAGGAACTGCCGGCGTGCGAGTAGCGCTGCGTCAGGCGGATGAAGCTGTGGCCGATGAGCGCGATGCCAATGGCGCCAAAGACGAAGACGAGCGGCACCGACTTGCCCACGACCGCGACCGTCCCCTGTCCGTTGCCCGCCATCGCCAGCGTCGGCCCGACGATGCCCAGTGAGATGGCGACCGCCCCCCACAGCTTCAGCTTCCGCTTACCCACCCTCGGTGGTGCCGAATCTGTCGACATGCTTCCTTCCCCCCTAGTTGTTTCTCGGTACTGCGACGAAATCTCCGGCTAGGCCGACCACGCGAAGGTCAGGCGCTCGGCGACGGCCGCGATGCCCTCGGCGGCGACGAGGTCGGCCTCGTGACGCCGCACGGCGAGGGTCGTCTCGACGAAGGCCTCACCGAGGACCTCGAGCATCGCGCTCGAGGACTCGAACCGGTCGAGCACCGCCGCGTGATCGGCTCCCACGAGGGTGATGCCGCTCGCGTCGCGCTCGGCCGGGCTGAGGTCCGCCGGGTCGACGGTCGTCTCGGGTCCGAGTTCTTCCGGGAACTCGAGCGCGCGACGAGCGACCCCGACGAGCGCCGCGTAGGCGGCGTAGACGTTGGCCGCCGGGTCGACGCACTTGACCTCGACGTTGGCGCCGTGGGGGTTGCCCCGCGTCGCGGCGCAGAGCCGCACCGCGGCCTCGCGGTTCTCGAGACCCCAGCACGCGTACGCCCCCGACCAGGTCGAGGGCTGCAGGCGCGTGCTCGAGAGGGCCGACGACGCGAGGACGCCGACCATCTCGGGGAGGTAGCGGACGTAGGCCGCGACGATGCTCGCCCCCTCGGGGGTGAGGCCGTGGGGGCCGTCGCCCCCCGAGAGGAGGGGACGACCCTCGCGGCGAAAGGAGAGGTGGGAGTGGGCCCCGTTGCCGATGGCGTCGGCGAAGGGCTTGGGCGAGAAGGAGACGGCGTAGCCGAAGGAGCGCGCGACCCGCGAGATCACGACGCGCACCAGCACGTTCAGGTCGGCCGCGGCGAGGGGGTTCGCCGGAGCCACCGAGAGCTCGAACTGGCCCGGGCCGTACTCTCCGTGCAACTGCTCGAGCGGCACCCCGGCGCTCTCGAGGGAGCGGGACAGCGCGTCGACGAAGGGCTCGTAGCCGCTGAGTCGCGTCCACCCGTAGGAGGCACCCCCGAGGGGGCGGCGCTCGGCGTCGTAGACGGTGAACTCGACCTCGGTCGCGGCGACGACGGAGAGCCCGACCTCGTTCGCCGCGCGGATCTGACGCCGCAGGACGGTGCGGGCGCAGTAGTCGAGGGCGACGCCGTCCTGGTCGACGAGGCTGAGCGGCGTCCACGCCACCCCCTCGCCGAGGTCGACCACGGTGTCGAGGTCGGCGCGCAGCCGCATGTCGCCGACGGCCGAGAAGCGCGGGGTCATGCAGAGTAGGTCGTCGGCGCCGAAGACGGCCCAGGAGTTCGACGCGCCCAGTCCGGAGCGGTTGAAGGCCCCGAGCCGCGAGAGGGGCACCTGCTTCGCGCGCAGCACCCCCGAGGAGTCGACGAAGGTGCCCCGCACGGTCCGTACGCCCCGGCCGCGCAGTTCCCCCTCGAGGGCGCTGACCATGGCCTCGTCGGCCACGGGCGTGTAGTCGACGAGCTCGTCTCCCGGTCGGGAGAGCCATCGCGTCAAATGAACGTTAGAATTCATTGTCGCGGACGATAGCATCGCATGAAACGAAACACAACTAACCGGGAGGCGGGAAATGTGTCGGCTGATGTGCTTCGCGTCCACGACGCCGTCCGGCGCCACCGGGGTCCTCGGGGACGCCGCCTTCGACGAGTTCGTCGACCTGTCGCGACTCCACGGTGACGGCTGGGGCTACGCGGTGTCGGACTCGCCCGGCGAGGTCGCCGTCTACCGCTCCCCTCGCGCGGCGCGCGATGACGACCACCTCGCGGCGCTGCGCGGTGATCGATCTCACGCCGGCCTCGTGCACCTGCGCTGGGCCTCCCTCGGCCTGCCGGTGCGCGAGGAGAACACCCATCCCTTCGTCGCCCACCCCCGCGGACCGATCGCCTTCGCCCACAACGGCTCGGTCGCCGAGCACGACGAGATCGAGCCGCTGCTCGACGTCGAGCAGCGGGCGCTGCGGCGCGGTGACACCGACTCCGAGCTCTACTTCCTCCTCCTCCTCCAGTCCCTGACCCACCACCCCGACCTCGCCGACGCCTTGCGGGCCACCGTCGCGACGATTCGCACGTTCGCCCCCGTGGCCAGTCTCAACGCCATCGTCCTCACCGACGACGAGCTCTGCGTCGTCCACTCCCACACCGGGATGCCGATGCCGACGGACGATCTCGAGGAGTCCTGCGGCGCGCCCGAGAACATCCCGCCGGCCCACCTCGACCGGTACTTCGACCTCAGTTGGTCGGAGCGGCCCGGCGGCGTCGTCGCGGCCCACTCGGGTCTCCCCGGCGAGTGGGAGACCCTGCCGCCCGACTCGATCCTGCGGGTGCGACGGAGCGACCTCACGACGACCGTGTCGGCGCTCTAGGACGACGTCGTGCGAGCCCGGTCCGCGCCGGTCCGTCGGGAGCGGCCGGACGAGCGGCGGGCCCATCGGTACGCTACGGACGTGGCTCCGAGCGACGCGACGACCGAGGGCGACGTCCGCTCGGTCATGGAGCGGCTCCGCAGTCGGGCCGACCTGTTCACCCCCGGGGAGCGCAAGATCGCGCGCGCCCTCATGGCCGACTACCCCATGGCCGGGCTGCACCCCTCGGCCGAGCTGGCTCGCCGGGCCGGGGTGAGTGCCCCCACGGTCGTGCGCTTCGCCGTCCAACTCGGCTACCCCGGCTACCGCGAGCTCCAGGAGGCCATACGCGCCGAGCTCTCCGTGCGGGGCGCCTCCCCGCTCACCCTGGACGTCGCCGACGCCCCGGCCGACCAACTCTGCGAGCGAGCCTGGTCGATCCTCGGGGCCGGACTGCGCCGGACCATGACGACCATCCTCCCCACCGACCTCGACCGGGCCGTCACGCTCCTCGCCAACCCGCGACACCACGTGATCGCCTTCGGCGGGCGATTCACCCGGCTCGGGGCCGAGTACCTCGACCTCCAGCTGCGCCTCCTGCGCCCGGACACCCGACTCCTCTCGTGGAGTCAGCAGCCCGAGTCGGGCTTCCTCGCCGACGTCGGGCCGCGCACGGTCTGCGTCGTCTACGACGTCCGCCGCTACCAGGACGACGTCATCGCCCTCGCCCGACTGGCGGCCGAACGGGGCGCCTCGATCATCCTCGTCACCGATCCGTGGATGTCCCCGATCTCGGCCGTCGCGGACGTCGTGCTGCCCGCCGCGGTCGAGTCGGTCAGCTCCTTCGACTCGATGGCGTCGGTCATCGCCGTCACCGACCTCCTCGTCGCCGGACTCTTCGCCCGGCTCGGGTCGTCGGCGCGCCGACGAATGGAGCGCATCGAGCAGTCTCGCGACGAGCTGGCCGCGGGACTCGCTGAGGAGTGAGGCGAGACCGTCCGCGGGCCGCGCGAGACGGACGCCCCGAACGAGCCAGCCGATAGCGAGAGAAGGATCATGGAGAAGCCACTGCTGGACGCCTGGCGCCGAGCGCGCGCCGAGCGGCGTCGCCCGATGCAGGTACCGGGGCACAAGCTCCGCTACCTCGACGACGCGCCCGGGTGGGCCCACGAGCTCGTCGGCGACACGGTGCGTGACGACATCCCTCTCCAGGGTGGCGTCGACGACAACGCCTACTCGAACGACTACCTCGGGCAGGCCGAGGCGCTCTGGGCCCGCGCCGTCGGGGCCGAGCACAGCCGATTCCTCGTTGGGGGCTCCTCCCAGGGCAACATCGCGGCCCTCGCGACCGTGGGCGACGAGGACACCCCGATCGCCATCGACCGCACCTCGCACCGCAGCACCCAGGCCGGGCTCGTCCTCATCGGCGCCCGACCGCTCTGGGTCTACCCCGAGATCCACCCCGAGCTCAACATCCCGATCGGGATGTCGCCCCGCTCCCTCGCCGACCTCCCGGAGCGAGTGAACGGCTTCTTCGTCACCTCCCCCTCCTACGTCGGCACGATCTCCGACGTCCCCGCGCTCGCCGCCGTCGCGCGCGAGCACGGCGAGCCCCTCGTCGTCGACCAGGCCTGGGGGGCCCACCTCGACTTCCTGCCCGGTCGCGGGGCGATCGCCCAGGGAGCCGACTTCTCGGTGACGAGCGTCCACAAGGCCCTCCTCGGCTACACCCAGACGGCCGTCGTCAGCATGCGCACCGGGATCATCCCCCGCTCGACCCTCGATCGCTGGGTCGACCTCACCTCGACGACCTCGCCCTCGGGAACCCTGATGGCCTCGATCGACGGCGCGCGCGCGGCCCTCGAGGAGGACGCCGGGCGTCGCCTCGGGGTCGTGATCGAGGCCGTCGCCACGGCCCGACAGCGCCTCGCGCGCGTGCCGGGACTCGTCGTCGTGAACGACGAGACGGCCGGGTGTCCCGTCGACCCGACGAAGTTGACCCTCGTCCTCCCGGGCACCGGCGCCGACGGCGTCGCCGTCGGCGAGGCGCTCTGGCGGATGGGCCACGGCCCCGAGTCGGCCGACCACGACACCCTGATCCTCACCACGACGGTCGCCGACGAGCCAGAGTGGATCGTCGCCTTCGCCGACCTCCTGGGCGACCTCATCGAGGCCCACCGGGGCGAGGCCCGCCGTCCCTCGCCCCTCTCGATCTGGCGGGTCGAGCCCCAGGTCGCCATGACCCCGCGCGAGGCCTTCCTGCGCGAGCGGCGCCGGGTCCCCCTGCGCGAGGCGATCGGCGAGGTCAGCGCCGAGCAGTTCTGCCCCTACCCCCCCGGGGTCCCCCTCCTCGCCCCGGGCGAGCTCGTGACCCGCGAGGCCCTCGACGCGATCGCCGCCGCCGCGACGACGTGCCGCATCGCCTACTGCAGCGATTCCTCCCTCGAGACGATCCTCATCGTCAGTCGCTGAGGGTCGGGGTCTTCTGGCTCAGGGCTCCGTGACCACGGCGGGCTGGCTCTCGCCGAGGACCGAGAGCGCGGACACCGCGACCGCGTAGCGAAAGGTGCGCGGGAGCCTCCCGACGGCGCAGCGCGTCGCCGTCGTCGTGAGCGAGGTCAGGCTCGGCTCGGCGTAGGGGACCGGGGTGCCGACGTACCCGAGCAGGCGGCAGCGGTACCCGGTCGCCCCCGGGACCCGAGACCACGAGACCGTGATCGACTGGGTGGCGCTGGTCCCACCCCATTCCGTCAAGGTCTTGGTCAGTGTCAGCGACGAGGGACGCGGCCTTCGAGTCGTCGCGTCAGCGTGGCGCGAGCACCGCGACCGACGCGAGGCTCGCGGCCTCCACCAGTCGCTCGTCGTACGTCACGACGCCGGCGAGGTCGGACCCCAGCTCGAGCGCCGTCGCCAGGTGCAGCGCGTCGAGCGAGCGCAGGGTGCTCGGTCCCAGCTGTCCCGCCACGTAGAAGGTCGACGCCGTCGGGAGGACGAGCGTGATCGTCTCGAGGGCCTCCTCGACCACGTCACTCGCGAGACCGAGCCGAGCGCCCGCGCGAAGCGCCTCGGTCTGCAGGAGCGAGGACGACCAGACCTCGTCCTGGCGCGCGAACCACCGTCGCAGGGCGGGCGACTCCGCCTCGGCGACGACGACCTTCAAGAAGGCCGACGTGTCGAGGTACCAGATCACGCCTCACCGCGTTCGCGACGCAACTCCTCGAGCACCGCCTGGGTCGACTCGGCGACCACGGTGGGTTCGGGCAGCGACGTCGGGGGACGTCGCGCGGGCCGGACCCGGCCCGCGGCGACGAGCGCGGCCGCCCCCGTCGCCATCGACGGAGCACTCAAGACCGCCACCAGACGACCACGGTCCGTGACGCCGAGCGACTCGCCCGCGGCCACGCGGCGCAGAGCCGCCGAGGCGTTCTGCTGGAGCTCGCGAATGCCGATCGTCTTCATGTGCGTCAATTGTAGCACATTGCCGAGGAGCCGCTGGGTCCCCGGCGCGTCCGGACGTTCAGCGGACGTGGACTCCCGTCACGGCGCGGGCGATGATGAGTCGCTGGATCTCCGAGGTGCCCTCGAAGATCGTGTAGATCTTCGCGTCGCGGTGCATCCGCTCGACCGGGTACTCCCGCACGTAGCCGTAGCCGCCGAGGATCTGGATGGCCTCCTCGGTGACCTTGACGGCCGCCTCCCCGGCGAAGAGCTTCGACATCGAGCCCTCCCCGCTCTCGAAGGGGGTGCGGGTGGCGGCCATCCACGAGGCCCGCCACACCAGCAGGCGCGCCGCGTCGACGGCCATCTTCATGTCGGCGAGCTTGAAGGCGATGGCCTGGTTCTCGACGATGGCCCGGCCGAACTGGCGGCGCTCCTTCGCGTAGTCGCGCGCGTACTCGAAGGCCGCGCGGGCGATGCCCACGGCCTGGGCCCCGACCCCGGGCCGGGTCGACTCGAAGGTGGCCATGGCCGCCTGGGAGGAGGCCTTCTTGCCCTCGCGCACCCGCGCGAGGCGCTCGTCGAGGCGGTCCTTGCCCCCGAGCAGGCATCGTCCGGGGACGCGGCAGTCCTCGAGGACGACCTCGGCGGTGTGGCTCGCGCGGATGCCCATCTTCTTGAACTTCTGACCCATGCGGATCCCCGGGGTCCCCTCGGGGACGACGAAGGAGGCCTGGCCCCGCGCGCCGAGCTCGGGGTCGACGGAGGCGACGACGACGTGCAGGTCGGCGATCCCGCCGTTGGTGATCCAGGTCTTCACGCCGTTGAGGACCCACTCATCGGTCGTCTGGTCGTAGACGGCGCGGGTCCGCAGGCTCGAGACGTCGCTCCCGGCGTCGGGCTCGGAGACGGCGAAGGCCGCGAGCTTGAGATTGCCCGGGGTCCCGAAGCACTGGGGCATCCACTCGGCCTGCTGCTCGGGCGTGCCGTTCGCCATGATCCCGGCGACGGCGAGCGAACTGCCCATGATCGACATGCAGAGCCCCGCGTCGCCCCAGGCGAGCTCCTCGAGGACGATCGGGAACGAGAGCCCCGTCGGGTCGAGCACGGCGTTCGCCAGGAAGTCGAGCGAGTAGATGCCGAGCGTCGCGGCCTCCTCGATGATCGGCCAGGGCGTCTCTTCGCGCTCGTCCCACTCGGCCGCGGCCGGACGCATGACGTCGGCCGCGAATCCGTGGACCCAGTCGCGCAGCGTGCGCTGGTCGTCGTTCAGTGCCATCGAGAAGTCCGCCACGGCTCACCCCGCCATTCGCTAGGGTTACCCTCCGGTAACCACGGGGACCACTCTAACCGCGGGGGGACCCCCCGGAAAGTCAGCCGAGGACGACGCGCTTGGCGAGCGGTCCGCGCTCGCCGGCCTCCATGTCGAAGCTGACGGTCTGTCCCTCGACGAGGGTGCGGCGTCCCTCGGACTGGATCTCGGAGTAGTGGACGAAGACGTCCGGCTGCCCCTCGACGGCGATGAACCCCCAACCCTTCTCGTCGTTGAACCACTTCACGGTTCCCTGCGGCACGAGGCCTCCTTAACTTCTCTACTGTCCTCGAGAGGGAACCACTGCGGCACCTCAGGGAGCCACGTTAGCCAAGCGCGCCGACGCTGCCAAGTCCCCCGCGGATCGGTCGCTCAGGAACCCCAGCGGCCTCCGGTCCCCGGAGTCGGCCCGTGCTGGGGGCGCCGAGAGCCGCTCGAGGACCGGACGTTCACGGAGAGGCCCTCGCGGGCCGCCTCGCCGTCGCCGCCCGCCACGAGGGCGACGGGGCGCGACACGGGCACCCCCGAGTTCACGATCAGGCTCGACGCCCGTGATGTCCCCCTCGTGCGCCGCCGCATCCACCGAGGCCGTCCATCGTCGGTGACCTCCCGCACGCCCCTTCACACCGGCGTTGTCACTGGTCGGCCTCCGAACAGTTGGACACGTCGTCGCCGATGCGGGTCGAATCTGACAGGCGTCACGCTTCCCCCGACCCGGACGTTGACTCGGGAGTCTCGAGGTCGCGGCACCAGGAACGTCGCGAGACCCCCGCTCCCGACGTGGCTCGCGCGGCGCACTCCACACGATCGTGTCGCCCTCCCCCCGGGACCGAGGAACCCCCACGAACGAGGGTGACGACGCGACGTCCCACCGCGAGTGCCAGCGTGATGGTCTTCCCCCCACTACCGGAGATCAGGTGCGCGCGGTGTTCAGATCTGACGAGATTATTCGACAGAACACACAGAATATCAGACTACGGATTTATGAAATCAATCATATGGAAGTATTTTTTATAGGCGATTTTGCTATACAGACTCTCTTGACTTTTCGCACTTCTATGACATCATCCGGGAGCGCTCGTGTGCAGTGCGAGCGCTCATCAGGGGAGGAATTACATGTCACTCAAGTCAAAGATCACGCTCGGCGTGGCGTATGCCGTCACGTTGGGTGTGGCCGTGGTGGGCTTCGCGTCCGCCGCGTCGAACGGGCCGACCTATCGAGCCTGTGAACGAGGGGACGTCATCTACGGTGCCGTGGGAGGAACGTGCCCCCGTGGTGACCGCATGGTGAGCATCGGCCTCACGGGTGCGCGCGGACCACGCGGCGCCGCGGGCCACGCCGGAGCGACCGGTCCGGCCGGACCCGCGGGTCCGGCGGGAGCGACCGGTCCGGCGGGAGCCCCGGGTGCAACCGGACCCACTGGTGCCACGGGGGCACCTGGAGCTACGGGAGCCCCGGGTGCACCGGGCCTGCCCGAGCCGGGCACCATGATCTTCGGCCCGTATTCAGCAGTGACGGGTGACACGTCGTACTGCGGTAGCCCGTGGGCGACCGATACATGGACCCACTACTACGTCGTCGATCCCCAAGCGGACGGGTCCTTCCTCGTCACGAACGTGATGCATGGAACATTCGCACTCACGGGGAATGCGCTTGTTCCCGGATACGCATCCGCTGCGCCATCGGCCGGACCCACTGCCTTCGATGGCACGAGCTCGGGCAGCAACCCGAGCAACCCGTCGTCCGGTGGTTGGTACGACCCGGCAACGGCCACCTGCAGTGCCTCAACTCTTCCCGCCAGTCCCACGGGATCGGGATCGTTCGAGGCTTTCGACACCTACTTCGTACCGGCGGGAACTCCGTTCAATCCCTACGCAACCCCCACCGCGACAGGTTCGGACGGCATCCACAACCCGCAGTTCTTCGACTCGGTCTTCGGGAACGCGACCAATTCGGCGAACTACGTCGAGTTGAACAATCAGTTCAACTACGTCTACACGCCCTCGAGCGGTTCCAAGCAGTACTTCTCCCAGTGGATGGTCGGCGGGACGATCGCCAATAGCACCACTGCCACCTCGGGAACTGAGTATGTCTACGGGAACATCACCGGCTGATCGCCGGTCGGTGCGTGATCCGGGCCCGGCTCGTCCGGGCTCGGATCACGCCCGCCGCAGGACGGTCCCGCTCGGTCCGTCCTCGACGACGTAGCCCCGCGCGACGAGTTCGTCGCGCAACTGATCGGCCCGGGTCCAGTCCCGCTGGGCCCGGGCCTCGTCGCGCTCGGTGGCGAGCCCGCGGGCGAGGTCGTCGACCTCGCCGGCGTCGGCGACGAGGGCGAGCCCGAGGGCCCCGAAGCCGACGGCGACGGCCCGCGCGAGGTCCCGGGCGAAGTCCTCCTCGCCCCGGTCGGCGGCGGCGTTCGCCGCCCCGAGGGCCTCGAAGAGCGTGGCGACGGCTCCGGGGGTGTCGAGGTCGTCGTCCATCTGCAGAGCCATCGCGTCGAGGACGGCGCCGGCGCTCGCGCCGAGGGGGTGGTCGGCCCGTCGCTCGAGGCGCTCTCCCGCGAGCGCGGGCAGGTCGAAGCGCCGGGCCAGGGCGTCGAGGCGGGCGAGGGCCCGCTCGGCGTCACCGGTCGTCGCCGGGGAGACCTCGATCGGGCTGCGGTAGTGGGAGCGCAGGACGAGGAGGCGGTAGGCGCGGGGGTCGCTCGTCGCGAGGAGGTCACCCAGGGTGGTGAAGTTCCCGAGCGACTTGCTCATCTTGTCCTCGCCCACCATCACGAAGCCGTTGTGGCCCCAGTGGCGGGCGAAGGGGCGTCCGAGGGCCTCGGCCTGGGCCCGCTCGTTCTCGTGGTGGGGGAACTTGAGGTCGAGCCCGCCGCAGTGCAGGTCGAAGCCCTCCCCGAGCAGCCCGAGCGACATGACGACGCACTCGGTGTGCCAGCCCGGGCGTCCCCGACCGAAGGGGGCCTCCCACGCCGGCTCGCCGGGCTTCGCCGCCTTCCAGAGGGCGAAGTCGAGGGGCGAGCGCTTGTGCTCGCTCGTCTCGACCCGGGCCCCGGCCCGCAGGTCGGCGAGGTCCTGGTGGGCGAGGAGTCCGTAGTCGGGGACGCTCGCGACGTCGAAGTAGACGCCCTCGGGGGCGAGGTAGGCGGCGCCGCGCGCGAGGAGCTCCTCGATGGCGGCGACCATCTCGTCGACGTAGGCCGTCGCGTGGGGGACGTCGTCGGGTCGCGCGACCCCCAGGCGGGCCATCGTCGCCCACCAGTCGGCCTCGTAGCGGGCGGCGACGTCGGCCTCGCCCACTCCCTCGCGGGCGGCCTTCGCGATGATCTTGTCGTCGACGTCGGTGATGTTGGAGACGTAGTGGACGGAGAGTCCCGAGAAGGTGAGCCAGCGGCGCGCCACGTCCCAGACCAGGCTGAAGCGTCCGTGCCCCAGGTGGGGCACCTCGTAGACGGTCGGGCCACAGACGTACATCGCGACGCGCCCCTCGTCGCGGGTCCTCAGGGGCTGGACCGCCTGGCGGGCCGTGTCGTAGAGGCGGAGCACTGTTCTAAACTACGCCAACTATGACGTTTTTCCCGGCCCGCGTGCCCGAGCGGCCGAGCGTCGACGGCCTCGAGACGACCTGGCTCGGCGCCTGGGAGGACGAGGGCGTCTACCGCTTCGACCGCTCGACCCCACGCGCGGGCGTCTACTCGATCGACACCCCGCCCCCGACGGTCTCGGGATCTCTGCACATCGGCCACGTCTTCAGCTACACCCACACCGACCTCCTCGCGCGGTTCTGGCGCATGCGGGGCCGCGAGGTCTTCTACCCCATGGGCTGGGACGACAACGGCCTGCCGACCGAGCGACGCGTCGAGAACTACTTCGGGGTGCGCTGCGACCCCTCCCTCCCCTACGACCCCTCCTTCACGGCCCCCGAGGGGCCGGTCCCCGCGGGGGCCCAGAAGCGCTCGATCTCGCGGCGCAACTTCGTCGAACTCTGCGTCGCCCTGACGGCCCGTGACGAGGTGGCCTTCAAGGACCTCTGGCGCCACCTCGGCGTCTCGATCGACTGGAGCCTCGAGTACGCGACGATCGCGCCCTCGACCCAGGCGATCAGCCAGCGGGCCTTCCTCGACCTGCTCGCGCGAGGTGAGGTCTACTCGGCCGTCGCCCCGACCCTCTGGGACGTCGACTTCCGCACCGCCGTCTCCCAGGCCGAGCTCGAGGACCGCGAGCGGCCCGGCGCCTACCACCGGGTGGCCTTCGCCCTCGAGGCGGGCGGCACCATCGAGATCGAGACGACCCGGCCCGAGCTCATCCCGAGCTGCGTCGCGATCGTGACCCACCCCGACGACGACCGCTACCGCGACCTCGTGGGACAGAGCGCCCTCACCCCGCTCTTCGCCGTGCCGGTCCCGGTCGTCGCCCACCCGCTCGCCGACCCCGAGAAGGGGACGGGGGCGGCGATGGTCTGCACCTTCGGGGACCTGACCGACGTCACCTGGTGGCGCGAGCTCGACCTGCCGACCCGGGCCCTCATCGGCCGCGACGGCCGCTTCGCCCCGGCCGACTTCGCCTCGCCCGCCTTCCCCTCGCGCGACCCCGAGGTCGCCCAGGCCCACTACGACACCCTGGCGGGCCTCACGGTCCCCCAGGTGCGCGCGAGCGTCACGGAGGCCCTCGCCACCTCGGGGGCCCTCCTCGAGGAGCCCCGGGCCATCACCCACCCCGTCAAGTTCTACGAGAAGGGCGAGCGGCCCCTCGAGATCGTGACCTCGCGCCAGTGGTTCGTGCGCACCCTCGCCCACCGGGCCGAGCTGCTCGCCCGGGGCGAGGAGATCCAGTGGCACCCGGAGTACATGCGCCACCGCTACCGCTCCTGGGTCGAGGGCCTCAACGTCGACTGGAACGTCTCGCGCCAGCGCTTCTTCGGGGTCCCCTTCCCCGTCTGGTACCCGGTGGGAGACGACGGCGTCGTCGACTACGACCGCCCGATCCTCGCCGACCCGGCGAGCCTGCCGGTCGACCCCTCCTCCGACGCTCCCCCGGGATACGACGAGGGCCAGCGCCACCAGCCCGGCGGCTTCGTCGGCGACCCCGACGTGATGGACACCTGGGCGACGAGCTCGCTCACCCCCCAGATCGCCGGCGGCTGGGGCACCGAGCTCTTCACCCACGTCTTCCCGATGGACGTGCGGCCCCAGGCCCACGAGATCATCCGGACCTGGCTCTTCTCGACGGTCGTGCGCAGCCACTTCCTCCACGGTGAGGTCCCCTGGGCCCACGCCGCCATCTCGGGCTGGGTCCTCGACCCCGACCGCAAGAAGATGAGCAAGTCGGTCGGCAACGTGGTGACCCCGATGCCCCTCATCGAGCGCCACGGCGCCGACGCCGTGCGCTACTGGGCCGCCTCGGGACGCCCGGGCGCCGACACGGCGATCGACGAGGCCCAGATGAAGATCGGGCGGCGCCTCGCGATCAAGCTGCTCAACGTCTCGAAGTTCGTCCTGGGCCTCTTAGAGGGTGCCCCGACGGGCCCGGTCACCGAGCCGATCGACCGCGACCTCCTCAGTGGGCTCGCCGAACTCGTCGAGGAGGCGACCCGGTCCTTCGAGGAGTACGACTACGCCCGGGCCCTCGAGCGCGTCGAGAACCGCTTCTGGGCCTTCTGCGACGACTACGTCGAACTCGTGAAGCTGCGCGCCTACGGCGAGTCGGCGGCCCCGGCGAGCGTGGAGAGCGCCCGGGCGACCCTCGCCCTCGCCCTCTCCGTCTACACCCGCCTCCTCGCCCCCTTCCTCCCCTTCGCCGCCGAGGAGGCCTGGCGCTGGTGGCACGAGGAGTCGGTGCACCGCGCCGCCTGGCCGGTGGCCGACGAGCTCGCCCACGAGGCGATTCCCGCGGGCTCGGTCCTCACCCCGGTGAGCGAGGTCCTAGAGGCCGTCCGGCGCGCGAAGTCCGAGGCCAAGGCCTCCCAGCGCACCCCCGTCGCGGGCTGTGAGGTGGCCGGTCCCGCCGACTACCTCTCCGCGATCACCGCGGCCCGCGGTGACCTCGTCGCCGCCGGCTCCATCGAGGAGCTCGAGCTTCTCGAGGCGAGCGAGACTCGCGTCGTGGTGCGCCTCGCGACACCGTCCTGATCGGGCCGGGACGACCTCGACGCCACCGCGCGCACCCGAGCCCTTGCCGAGTGGCTTCACCTCTACACTCATCATCGTCGCCACAAGCGCACTCAAGGGTGTGCCAGCGGATCGCGTCAACAACCTGTGTGGGCAGAACACCTAGTGATGCGGAAGTGAGCGCGACCGGTCAGCCCAGTACCTGGTGACCGTGGCCGATTCGATCGGCAGCGTGGGATCGTCCTCGACGTCGTGGGTCGTTCTCACGCCCCGCAGCATCTGTGCTCGGAAACCCTCGGGATCCGGTGGGTGGAACTTCGCGATCGCCAGTTCGAGCCCGTCCAGGACCGTGAAGCCCGTCTGCTGCTCGATTGTCATCAGGTCGAAGTAGTCGCGCAGCGCACCGCGGTCGATGAGGGTCTTCAACTTCATCGCCAAGATGTCGCGAATACTGGCGACTCGAACGCCAGCCACGCTCACCGTGGGTTCGAGCAACGTCACCCGTGGCACCGAGAAGACCTGCAACTTCGTCGTATCGAACGTTCCCGACAAGGTGTCGGCCCTCCGCACGTCAAAGAGGACGCTCCCCGCCCGTTCCAGGGCCCGCGCCGTCACCTCGAGATCGTCGTCAGACTCGCAGAAGAAGTCGAGATCACGACTCACGCGGTGCAGCAGGTGGACGGTGAGTCCCGTGCCGCCGGCCAAGTAGGCGCTGGCGGGCACGAGAGGTGACACCGTGAGCCACGTCGCCACCGTCGCCGGCGGCAAGAGGCGCGTCAACTCAGCCGGAAGCCCTGCGACGCCAGGATCCGTGGACCGATCGCTCACGACGACTCGGCCATCTTCGCCAGGTCGCGGATCCGTCGCCCTTCGTCCGCGCTCACGCCACGCAGTCGGGCCACCTTCTCGAGGGACGCCACCGGAAGGTGACCCACCGCCCACAGCTCCGCCTGACGGTCTCCGCTTCGGAGCAGTCGCGCCGCGATGTAGTCCGGGTTCTCGTCAACGCGAATGGTCGCCGGGCTGGCGTTCCAGAACAGGTGCCAGAAGCGCCGCGGAATCACGATCGGCGCCCGGCCAGCTCCGCTGATCGGCGGAGTCGTCGCCGCTATCTCTTGCGCATGACGGGACCACGCCGCGCTGGAGGTGTTGGCCACGATCAGAGTGGCATCCACGACGCGCCCACTCATGCGAGTCACGCCCGCCTTTCGCGCGACCACGTCCCGACGGACGAGGCGTTCGACTCCCGCCGCGGCGGTCGTGGCACTCACCCCCGCGGAACGCGCCAGGGCCCGGACCGAGGCGAAGCCTCGTGGCTCGGCCGCCAGCGCGGCGAGAAGGAACAGCTCCTCGCGAGTGAAGGCACGCGTCCTCGGCGCCGACCCGAGGGCGGAGCGCAGCCGCTCCACGTCACCCGGGGTCATCGTGCGCCCCGACCCGCCGCGCGTCGTCGGCCCCGACAGGCTGATGCCCAGGCGCTCCACCGCGCGAGTCACCCGATGAACGGTCGTCCCCAGCGAGTCGGCCACGACGGCGAGCGTTGTGTCCATATCGTCATTATAGTGCCGCATGGTTTGGTCGACGCCCCGACGTCGGATAACGACAGGGGCCCTCGGGCACGTGTCACCGCTGGTCCGTTCCCGGTGACAGTCCCGGCCCGTTCACGATGGCCCAACTGTCGGCTCGTCGCGAGTCGGTGGGCCCGACGCCCTGGTCGACGGGCGGTGTCCGAGTGCCGATCAGGCCGGGACGACCTCGACGCCGAGGGGTGTGACGCGGTAGTAGGCGACCTGGCCGAAGCGCCGGGCGAGGGTCCGGGCCGCGACGTCGTCGATCCAGAGCGCGAGCCCGTGCTCCTCGGGCCACTCCCCGCTCGGGTCGCGCGCGACGGTCGGTCGCGACTGCCAGTCTCGCCGCTCGACGAGCGCGTCGAGCTCGCGGCGCCGGGCGGCGAGGACCGCGTCGTCGACGAGCACCGAGTTGGGGTGGTCGGGCGTCACGACGACGTAGTCGCCCTCGCGCGCGGCGACCTCGACCGGGTCCTCGCCCCCGACGACGAGCGTGGTCGGGGGGACGGCGTAGGCGGCGAGGAGGTCGTCGTCGAGGGGGCGACGGGGGTGGGCGACCGCCTCGGCGAAGGCGACGGCCGCGCGGGTGACGGCCGAGGTGCGGGGGCTCGCCGTCACGTCGAAGGCGTGCTGGGTGAGCGGGAGCTCGACGTAGTAGCAGAGGGACGGGCTCGCCGCTCGGAACTCCTCGACGAAGCCCCGCGCCACGTTCACCTCGACCAGGGTGTCGGTGACGCCCTGGACGACGAGGAAGGGCGGGCTGTCGGGCCGTATCCGGTGCAGCGGGCTGATCGCCCGGTAGAGGGCCTCGTGGCCCTCGTAGGGGCGCTGGACGACCCGGTGCTCGAGGAGGTGGCGCAGCCCCTCCCCGAGGCCCCGCCAGTGCGCCTCGTCACCGGTCATCTCGAGGACCCCGTAAAGGGGGATCGCCCCGCGCACCGACCAGTCCTCGACGGCGAGGTCGTCGGGCCGCCAGGTGGGGTCCTCGCCCGAGAGGGCGAGGAGGGCGGCGAGGTGACCCCCCGCCGAGCCCCCGGCGACGACGATCCGGTCGGGGTCACCGCCGTAGCGGGCGACCTCCTGCTTCAGCCACCCGAGGGTCCGCGTCACGTCCTCGATCTGGGCGGGCCAGGGGTGGACGGGCGCCAGGCGGTAGTTGGCCGTCACCACGAGCCAGCCCCGGGCGGCGAACTCGTGGAGCATGGGACGCCCCTGCTCGCGCTTGTCCCCGAAGGTCCAGGCCCCCCCGTGAAGGTAGAGGACGACCGGGGCCCCCTCGGGCGTCCCGTAGTACCAGAGGTCGAGGCGGTGGCGGGCCGCGGGCCCGTAGGGGACGTCGCGCACCAGGGTCATCGCCCGCGGGTGGACGGGGAGCTGGAGGAGCGTGCGCCACCACCTCCCGTAGACGTCGGGGGCGGGCGAGAGGGGCCGCTCGCTCTCGGCGAGGGCCCGGGCGACGACGCGCCGGGCCCCGAGGCTCGCCCCCCAGAGGGCGAGGTTCGCCCCGACGACGACGAGGGCGAGGAGGCTCACGGCCCCGTCCTCCCACCACCGCGTCGGCCAGCCCGTCCAGGCGACGAGTCCGAGGAGGGCGAGCTCGAGCACGATCGCCTGGAGCGGGAGCTCGCCCGCGATCCAGCCGATGGGGTAGGCGAGGGCCGCGAGTCGGCCCCGGCGCCGGGGCCGCAGCGCGGTCACCGCGACGAGGGCGAGCCACGCGCTCACCAGGACGTCCACGTAGACCACGGACCATTGTCGCCCCGGGCGCGCGGGACGGGCAAACCGTAGGCTGGCCCCGTGACGACACCTCTCGCCCTCGAGCGACTCCGGGGCACCACCGGGCTCTGGACCATGACCCTCGACGGGCTCGACCCGGCCCGGCTGCGCGAGACCCTCGCGGTCGTCGAGGCGACGAGCCAGAGCGCCCTCTGGATCCCCGAGGCCTGGGGCCGCGAGGCCCTCACCCACGCGGCGACCCTCCTCGCCGCCAGCGAGCGGATCACGGTCGCGACGGGCATCGCCTCGATCTGGGCCCGCGACGCCGTCGCCGCGATGAACGGCGCCCGCACGCTCGCGGCGACGAGCGGGGACCGCTTCGTCCTCGGACTCGGCGTCTCGCACCGCCCGCTCGTCGAGCGGCTGCGCGGGCACCACTACGACCGCCCGGTCGCGGCGATGCGCGCCTACCTCGACGCCATGGACGCGGCCCCGATGCACGCGGCCGAGGCGGCCCAGCCGGTCGCCCGGGTCCTCGCCGCCCTCGGGCCCAAGATGCTCGAGCTCGCCGCCGAGCGGGCCGACGGGGCCCACACCTACCTGGTAGGCGTCGAGCACACCCGCGAGGCCCGCGCGGCCCTCGGGACCTCCTTCCTCGTCGTCGAGCAGGCCGTCGTCGTCGGGGGCACCCGCGACGACTTCTACGAGCGGGCCCACCGCCACCTCGACGTCTACACCGGCCTCGAGAACTACCGGGCCAGCTGGGCCCGTCAGGGCTTCACCGAGGACGACTGGGTCCGCGGGGGCTCGGAGCGCCTCTGTGACGCCATGGTCGTCCACGGGGACCGCGACGCCGTCCTCGAGCGCGTCGCCGAGCACCGCGCGGCCGGGGCCGACCACGTCTGCCTCCAGGTCCTCGGCGCCGACGCCACTCCGCCCCTCGCCGACTGGAGAGCCCTCGGGTGAGACCCATCGAGGTCGCCGCCGTCTACCCCCACTCCCCCGCGCTCGTCTGGGCGGCCCTCAGCTCGATCGAGGACCACGTCACCTGGATGAAGGACGCCGAGCGGATCACCTTCACGAGCGACTCCCGGCGCGGCGTCGGCACGGCCTTCGACTGCGCGACCCGGGTGGGGCCGCTGCGCACCCTCGACCGAATGCTCGTCACCGAGTGGGAGGAGGGGACGGCCATCGCCGTCACCCACCGGGGCCTCGTCACCGGGGCGGGACGCTTCACCCTCACCCCCGTGGGTGGGGGCACCCGGCTCGCCTGGCGCGAGGAGCTGAGCCTGCCCTGGTGGCTCGGCGGGGCGCTCGGCGGACTCGTCGCCCGCCCGGTCCTCACCGCCCTCTGGCGGGGCAACCTCCGGCGCTTCGGGGAGAGCCTCGACGACTAGGTCCTACGGCCGCGGCGGCGGCCCGATGATCGTGCTGACCCCGGGACCGGGACCGCGCATCAAGCGCACCGCCCCCGCGACGAGGGCCAGCCACAGGAACTCGGCGCCCCCGATCCCGATCCAGCCGATCGTCACGGTGGCGAGCCCGATCCAGATCCCCGAGAAGGGGCCGTGGTGGATCATCGAGGCGACGAGGAGGGGGACGGCGGCGACGAGCCAGCTGACGAGCGGGGCCACGAAGACCGTGGGGAAGCGTCGGGTCCAGCCCAGGTAGACACCGAGGAGGGCCGTCGCCGCGGCCCCGAGCCACGAGGCCGTGCGAGCCCCGGACCCGCCGAGCTCGACGACGAAGAGGACGACGGCCATCACGACGGCCCAGAGGTAGAGGGCGACCGAGCGCCCCCGCTCGATCCGCTCCCGCACCGTCACGATCACGCTCATGGGCGAAGGCTAGCCCCCGCCGGGTCCGAGGACCCGGCGGGGGCCGAGACCTAGAGCGTCACCAGGACGACGGCGTTCGAGGGTGCCGAGGCCCCGGCGAAGGTCACGGCCCGCACCCGCAGGACGAAGCGGGCGTGGCGGGCGAGGCCCCGCAGGACGATGACCGTGCGGCCCTTCACCGGCTGGACCGACCAGCGGCCCCCGAGGAGGATCTGGTAGTAGGCGACGGGGGCTCCGTGGAAGACCCGCGGTGCGCGCACGATCAGGATGGCGACGCCGGGTCCGCGGCGCGAGGTCACGATGACCGGCACCGAGGGCGGACCGGCGACCTTCACCCCGGCCTTCACCACGGGCGAGGAGGTCCCGGAGGCGCTCTGGGCGTAGACGGCGACCGAGTAGGTCGTCCCGTCGGTCAGGCCCCGGATGACGCACGAGGTCCCCGAGGTGACGGCGCAGCTCCCGGCGCGGGCACCGTTGGGCGCCGTCGCGACGGCGAGGAACCCGGTGACCGGGACCGTCGTCACGAGACCGGGACGCCAGGAGACGACGAGCGTCCCGCTGCCGGCCCGACGGACGGTGACGACGCTCGGGGCGTTCGGCCCGGGCACCTTCGGCGTCACGGGGGCCGAGGCCAGCGAGACCGGGCCCGTCCCCACGACGTTGGTCGCCGTCACCGTGAAGGTGTAGGCCTGGGTGCTGAGCAGCCCCGTCACCGTGCAGGAGGTCGTCACCGTGACGCAGCTCTGCCCACCCGGGGTCGCCGTCACCGTGTAGCGAGCGATGACGGCCCCGTTCGCGGGCGCCGCCGTCCAGCGCACCAGCGCCGAGAGGGCGAGCGGCGTCGCCACGACGCTCGTCGCGACGCCCGGCGCCGCCTCGAGCGGGTTCACCGCGTTCGAGGCCAGCGAGACCGGCCCCGCGCCGTAGGCGTTGGAGGCCACCACGGTGAAGGTGTAGTAGGTCCCGTAGAGGAGGTTCGGCACGACGCACGACGTCGTCGTCGCGGTGCAGGTCGACCCGCCGTTCGAGGCCGTCACCTTGTAGCTGGTGGCAGCGAGACCGGTCGTCGGGGCCGTCCAGCTCACCGTGGCGCTCCCGATCCCCGCGACGGCGACGACCGAGGTCGGGGCGCCCGGGGTGTTGGAGGTGACCGCGCTCGTCGTCGCCGAGTGGGCCGAGGCCGTCGTGTTGTTGCCGCTCACCGTCACGAGCGCCAGCAGGTAGTAGCCGAGCTGGGAGACGGTCGGCGCGAAGGTGGACAGCGTCGCCCCGGTGATGGCGACGCACCCGGTGGGCGCCGGTCCGACGCCGGCCGTGACCGTCGCGTTGCACGCGTACCACTGGTAGGAGGTCGCGTAGGCGCCCGTCGAGGTGACGGTCGGCACGGCCGTCACCGAGGCGCCGACGGCCGCCGACCCGCTCACCGCGACCGAGGTCACCGAGAGGGTCGCGACGAGGGGCAACGTGGTCGAGGCCGAGTAGTAGGTCTTCGCCGTCGAGGCTCCGCCGATCACGACCCCGTTGTCGGCCGTCACGCCGACGACGAAGTAGTCACCGACGTAGGTGCCGGTCGGCTGGAAGCTCGAGACGTTGACGCCGCCCGCGATCGCGCTCGCCCCGCAGGCCGACGAGAGGCTCGCCGAGTAGCTCGCGACGGCGCTGCCGCACGCGTACCAGTAGTAGGTGAAGGTCGGTGCCGGGGCCCCGAGCCAGGTACCCGGGCTCGCGACGAGCGGCGTCGCCGTCGAGGCGCTCGCGGGCAGGGTCGGCGGGCTCTGGAGCGCCGGGGCGACCACCGTCAGGGGCACGCCGGCCGAGTAGTAGGTCGTCGTGAGGCCGTTGTTCGCCGTCGCCGCGACCACCACGTAGTAGGTGGACCCGCTCGCCAGCTGGGTCGCCGTCAGGCTCGGGCTGAAGGAGCTCGACGTCGTGCTCGCCGCCGAGCTGCACCCCGTCGCGGAGAGCGAACTCCCGGCCGCTCCGGCCGAGGTGCAGATCGACCAGACGTAGCTGAGACTCGCCGTCGGCATGGCCGTCAGGTTCGCGACGGCGTAGACCGTCGTGCCCACGGGTGAGCTCGAGGCCGCCGTGCCCGACGAGGTCGCCGAGACGACGAGCGTCGAGAAGGTCGGCACGGTCTGGGTCAGCCCCGAGGTCGAGGCCCCCCACTGGTACCAGGAGCCGACGCCCGAGACGGTCGCGATCGCCTCGAGGACGAGACCGCCGTTCGTCGAGAACGTGGCGAGGTTGGCGCTGGTGACCGCGTAGGTCGTCCCCGAGCCCACGGCGGCGCACGCCGCCGACGGCGCGACGAAGCTACTGCCGGAGGTCACCGAGCCGGCCGTGACCGCCGCCGAACACGCGTACCACTCGTAGCTGTAGGTGTAGGAGAGGCCCGACGTCCCGCCCGTCGCCGTGGCGCTCCCGGTGTAGGTGGCGTTCGATCCCGAGCTCGCCGTGACGCCGAGGCTCGTCGGCGCGGTGAGGGCCGCGATGGAGGTCTGGGCCGGCCAGATCTGGTAGTAGTCGACCGACGAGCCGTAGGTCGTCGTCGCCGTCACCACCGGCGTGAGGTAGCCCGTCCAGTTGCCGACGAGCTGCGAGGTCCCCGTCCCCTCGGCGGTGCACCCGCTGAACGCGCTCGGTGTCGTACCGGTCCCGCTCGTCGAGCCACCCGACGCGTTCGTGCTCGCGGTGCACCAGTACCACTGGTAACGCAGGACCGGAGTCGGCAGTCCCGTCCAGGTCCCCGAAGTCACCGTCACGGTGAGCCCCGGGACGGCCGAGCCGCCCACCGTGGGCGAGGCGAGGGGAACCGGGGGCTGCTGGGTGATGACGGACGTGCTCGCCGAGTAGGCGCTCGTCGCGCTGGTGAAGCCGTTGTTGGCGCTCACCCCGGCGAAGACGTAGCCGCCGACGTCATTCGAGGAGAGCGTGTAGGTGGCGGCCGACGTCGTCGTCACGTTGGAGTAGGAGGCGAGCGGGACCGGGCTCCCGGTCGAGCCCCCCGTCCCGCAGGCGCTGGGGAGCGTCGTGCTCGTCGACGAGAGGACGGCCGCACACCGGTACCAGGTCACCGAATAACTCGTCGGCTGGGGCGTCCCGCCCCAGGTGCCGAATCCCGAGAGGCTCACGTGGAGCCCGTCGCTCGTCGGGGTGGGCAGTCCGCTCGTGTAGGTGGGGGCCGACCCCGCGACGGCATTGGTCGTCGCCGAGTACACGGTGACCGATCCGACGGCGTTGGTCACGGTCTCCGCGACGGCGAGCGAGTAGCCCACGTTCGCGGTGCCGGGGGTGTAGGAACTCGACGTCGCCCCCGAGAGCGCGCTACATCCCGTCGGCGCGACGAAGGTCGGCGACGAGCTCGTCGACGTGTACGACGCCGCGCAGAACATCCACGCGTAGGCGACGCTGGTCGCGTTGTAGGCCGTGATCCCGTTCTGGGTCGAGCCGCCCGAGAGGAGGAAGTCGTTCGAGGCCGCAACGGCCGTACCGAGGACCGGGCTCGCCGACGACACCGCGAGCGTCGGGCTGCTCGCCGAAGGGGCCGGCTCGGTCACGGCCGAGGTCGAGGCCGCGTAGACGGTCGCGCCGCCGGTCCCGGAGTCCGTCGCCGCCACTGTCACGTACTTCTGGAAGTCACTCGCCTGGAGGACGTAGCTCGACGACGTGGCGCTACCGATCGACGAGCACGACGACGGAGTCCCGGAGTTGGCGCTCACAGGTGACGCGCAGTCGTACCACTGGTAGCTCACCGATCCCGCCGGTGACCCGACTAGGGACGCGGAGAGCGTCGCTCCCACCGTGACGCTCGGTCCCGTCGCCGGGCTGATGGAGACTCCGGTGATCGTCGTTGCCCCGGCGATCGTGGCCCAGCCGCCGCTCACCAGCGCGAGGGACGTCGCCCCCGCTCCGATCAGCCGCACGATTCGTGTCACCGCGTGTCGCATCCTGTTCCTCCCACAAGTGTCCCCTTAGGGTTACCACCATTCCGACCAGGGAGGAAAGGTCACGCCGCCCTTTGTCACGGGGTTGTAACCCCACTCACAGCGCCCTCACAGGACCCCGCCCGGACACGCTCCCAACCTCCTCCCGGTACGCTTCCCCCCGTGCCCGGGGTGATCGCGCTGATGGGATCGGGTGAGACGGCTCCCGGGATGACCAAGCACCACCGGGCCCTCTTCGAGCGGGCCCCCGAGGGGCCCCAGCTCCTCCTCGACACCTCCTACGCCTTCCAGGTGAACCGGAAGCAGATGACCGAAAAGCTCCTCGAGTACTTCGACGTCTCGCTACACCAGCAGCTGACGCCCGTCGCCTTCCCGCGCACGACCACGGCGGGGCCGGTCGAGAAGGAGCTCGTCCGCCGCCAGATCGCGGGGGCGAGTTACCTCTTCGCCGGACCGGGAAGCCCCAGCTACGCCCTACGCCACTGGCGCGACCTCGACGTCGTCCCGGCCCTTCGCCAGCTGCTCGACCGGGGAGGAGTCCTCACCCTCGCCTCGGCGGCCACCCTCACCATCGGCAGGGCCACCGCGCCAATCTACGAGATCTACAAGGCCGGAGAAGAGCCCCGTTGGCTCCCCGGACTCGACCTCCTCGGGCAGTACGGACTGGACCTCGCCGTCATCCCCCACTTCGACAACGCCGAGGGCGGATCCTACGACACCCGCTACTGCTACCTCGGCGAGGACCGCCTCACCTATCTCGAAGAGCAGCTGGAGCCCTCCACGACCATCCTCGGAGTCGACGAGCACACCGTGGCCTTCCTCGACCTCGGCGAGATGACCCTTCGCGCCGAGGGCCGCGGAATGATCACGCTGCGCCGCCACGGCGCGACCGTCCACGTTCCGGCCGGAACGATCCGATCACTTGACGATCTCGTCACGACCGCCGCAGCTCTTGCCCAACTGGAGAGAACGGGCGCGACGGACGAGCGGGACCCTCTCGCCGTCGCCGAAGAGCTCGCCCGCGCCGGGGGTGCGTCGGCGGACCTCCTGGCCCAGCTCCTAGCACTGGCTGCGTCGCACAGGTCCCCCGATCTCACGGATCACATAGAGACCCTCGTCGCCCTACGCCAGAGGGCTCGCGACGATCGACAGTTCGCCATCTCGGACGGACTGCGCGACGCGCTCCTCGCGCTCGGCGTCGAGATCGCCGACGCTCCCGGTGCGTCCACGTGGAACTTCACCGCTCGTAGGTGAGTCGGCCCATTTGCGCCACCGGCGAACACTGATAGCGCGCGCCCTCGTTCGGTCGTATGTAACGCAATGAATCTCGTCCAGACGCCACGAGGCCCCCTCCCGAAGGAGGGGGCCTCGTGGACTAAGGACTGCTGAGACTACTTGTGCTGGTTGTACCGCACCGTGGTCGACTTCCCATTGGCCAGGGTGATGGTGAAGACGTGGACACCGTTCGGCGTCGTCATCTTCGTGCTCACGCGGACCGTCAGGATACGACCGGTGTCACCCGACACGACCGCCTTGGTACCGGCGGCGTTGCTCGAGATCATCGGCTGGGCGTAGAAACCCTGGCCCACGATCTTGATCATCACCGTCTTGCCCTGGATGACGCCACCGATCACTCGGAACGCCTTCAGACCAGCCTTCGACGAGCTCGGCGCCACCCCACCGTTGAGGGCGAACGTCACCGTGCCGCCATCAGGGTTGGTGAAGGTCACGCTGCTCGAGGTGCCCTGCGTGGCGTTAGCCGTCGTCGTGACGACGAGAACCGCCGTGGAGACCAGGCTCGGCGCAACCGCGGGGTTCACCTGGCCGAGCAGGACCGTGTAGTCCGGGTTCGAGCTCTTGACGGTCATGCCCGCCTCGAAGCCCGTACCCGACACGATCACCTGCTGGTTGCTGGCGAACGTCGGCACGTAGTAGGTACCCGACACCGTCGGCTGCATCGAGATGTTCAACGTGTACGTCGTCGATCCACCGTCTGCATTCGTGACCGTAATGGTCGTGGCAATGCCCGACGTCCCACTGATCGCCGGAACCGTCACCGGGACCGACAGAGTGGTGAAGGAACTCAGCGGCGTGCCGACTCCCGTTGCGGCGGTGGTGCCCAGCGCCACGGTACCGATGGTGGCGAGGGAGTTGCCCGCCGTCACCTTCAGACCGGTCTGGTAGTAACCACCGGAGAACGTGAGCGTCGTTGTCGCGCCCGAGAGGGCGGAGAACGTCGTACCACTACCCACCGTGCTGTTGATGCCGCCGGGGGCGTTCGTGACGGCAATGTCATTCGCCGTCGTCACCGAACCGCCGTTCGTGTTCGTCACCGTGACGCTGTACGTACCCGCCGTAACCGCACCCACCGTCACGTTCGCGGTGATGGAGGTGGACGTCAGAGCCGTCACCGTGGCCGAGATGCCCGTGCTGCCGAAGCTCAGCGTCGCGCCGGGCAGGAAGCCGGTTCCGGTCCAAGTGACGGGCACACTCGTTGCACCGGCACCTACGCCGTTGGTGTTCGTCGCGTAGGTCGGAGCACCCAGTGTGGGGGCAGTGCCGGCCGTGAACGAGAACGTCGGTGAAGTCGTGTAGACACCATTTGAACCAGGGATCGTCAGCGTGACCAGTGACGTGTTCGCCGTCACGTAGACGGTTGCGCTCGTCGCGCTGACGGCCGTCGCTGCGTTAGCAGTGCCACCGCTAGCCGAGGACACGGTTCCACCCGAAATCGTGATCGGGAAGGTCGTGTTGGCAGTCGGGAAGCCCGTACCCGTCAGGGTAACGACCTGGCCCACACCAATGCCCAGAACGCTCGGCGAGGCCGACGTGATCACCGGGCCTGCAACGCTCAGAGCGTTGGCGAAGGTTGCCGAGCCCGCCGCCGTCGTAACCACGAGGTCCTGCGGACCGGCAACGGCCGTGTAGGTCACCGACGTAATGACGCAGGTTCCCGTCGTCGTCGAGTAGGCCGTGAACGTCGAGCAGGTGAGCCCGCTGTCAGTCGTCGTGGTTCCTCCCACGTTGAACGCAGCCGACGTCGCGCCCGGCACCAGGTTGGTCCCGGTGACCGTCAGGGTCGCGGCTGAGCCCAAGGTGAGGACGCTGCCCGTCGGGGCAACCGACGTGATGGTCGGAGCGTTACCAGCGGCCGTGCTGGACTTGCCGATGCCAATGGCGCCATCGAACGTCGTCGCAGCTCCCGAGGAGTTGATCAGGTAGAAGTTCAGGAACGTAGCGGCCGAAACGGAGGTCGGAACGGTTACCGTCGCGGTCACCGAGGTGTTCGTGATGGTGACGTTCGAGAGCCACGCCGTGGCTGAGGTGTTACCACCCGCACCGTAGGTGTTGGTTCCGTAGTCCGCCTGCAGGGCGCCACTCGTACCAAGGTTCGTCCCCGTCAGCGTCACTGCGTAGGACGTCGCCGCTGAGGTGTTGATCGGCAGGTACGACGGCGATGCCGAGGTGAACCCAAAGCTGTTCACGGTCAATACGTTGTTCGTCGTGGAGATTCCGCCGAAGACGCCAGCGCTGTTGACGCCGGTCACCGTGATGCTGTAGGCACCCGCGGTCGCTGAGCCCGACACGTTGTTCTCAGGAATCACGTTCACGGTCGCCGTCGTGGTTGACGAGGCCGTAATGGTGCCGGTCACGTTGAGCGACGTCCCGTCCACTGCGCTCGTGAAGGCAACGGAATCGCCGGTGGCGAGTCCCGAGCCGGTCAGAGTCAGCGACTGTGCGGTCGTACCCGTCAGCAGGGTTGCCGGCGACACGGATGTCACCGTCGGAGCCGACGCAACCTGGAAGGCGTTCGCGAGAGGCGCGGACGTACCATTGCCGTCAGCCACCGTGATGCTGAAGAAGCCCGGAAGTGTCGTCGCCGAGGTCGTCAACGTCGCCGACGCGAGCGTGCTGGACAGCTCCGTCGCGTTGGTGAACGTCACACCTGCGGCCGACGTAGTGAAGGTCACCGTGCTCCCATTCGCTGCGAAGCCCGAGCCCACCACGTAGATCGTTCCCGAGGCCCCGCCGGCTCCGAAGGTCGGCAGTGCATTCTGAGTTCCCGTAGCGTAAGTGACACTGGACACCGACGACGTGCCAGTGGCAAGGGGAATCGCCAGAGGCATCGCGGCTGGGACTGCTGTGACCACCATCGAAGAGGTCAAGTAGTCATTCGCCGGGATACCCGTGCCTGAGATTGATGCCCCTGACGGAAGCGTGTACGAGGTGCCATTGTTGATGGCGGCCTGGAGCGCTCCGCTCGAGACCGAGTAGACGAGTGCCTCGGTACTCGGGAGTGTGACCGTCCCCACAGTCCCGGCATTCTCCGGCGAAGTCGTTCCGGTCACGGTGACAGTCTGGGTAAGACTCCCGCTCGCGAAAGTAACGGCATTCGTAGCAACGGTGAGGACCTGAGATCCTCCGGCCACGAACGTCGTTCCAACCGGCCAGTACGTGTAACCGGTGGCCGTGACGCTGACGGTGGTTGCGTTAGCAACGTAAGTGGCAAAGCTGTACGTGACGCTTGCGGGTGTCGGGGTAAATCCGGTACCCGTGCTGAGCACGTACGCGCTCGACAGGGTCGCCGGCGTTGTCGCCGCTCCCGCCGTGCCAGCCGCCGCGAGGGGCAGCGCTGCCGCGACCATTACGGCACCGGACGCGATCGCCCGTACCGCCAGTCGCGGGATCCGTTGGATTCCTCTCATGGTCTGTATGACTCCATTCGTGAGGACCGGCTCTCACCGACCCTGTTGGGATTGCTACAAAAACTGCTTGAACCAGCACGAGGTGACACGTCGTGAACTGACTCAGCAGTCCCCTCGCGAGGACCAGTATAGAGAAGGCCTGATAGCGGGGGCGAATACCCTCCCTCCTTCCGAAAGTCCATTCGAGGGCGTGCGGGGTGAGGGTTCGCGAGCCCATTTATCCTGGTCAAACCGTGGACGTCTGAGGAATCCACTGCCGATTGCCGACGAACCCGCCAAACGTCACCGAGTCGTAAAGGGCGCGAACGAGGCAGTTACGGGCATGTCGACGCCGGATCGGGGCTGCGCGGGGGGGTGACCTCACCCCCCGACGAGACCCGTCGCGACGGTCGCGATCGGGATCTTGACGCACGTCGGATCATCGCGTCGGGATCGAACATCGTCGCTCTGGGGTGTTGCACCGACCTCGAGCATGATGCCCTGATGTCGCCCTCGCCGGACGAGGAGATCACCGTCTCGCTGCCCGTGCCGCGGGCCCGACCCGTGACGCCTCCGTCGCGGTCGGTGGGGACGCCCAGCCCGGCGCCCAACCTCCAGCTGTGGCGGAACGAGCGTCGCCCGGGTGAGTGCCCCCGGCGGGACGCTCCCCTCGTCCGCGGAGTGGGCGCCGTAGCGTGGTCGCACCACGCCCTCGGGCGGCACTCACAAGGAGGTCACGTGACCGGACCCCTCACCCGCATCACCTCCGCGGTTCGTGACGGACGAGTGAACGCCCGGGACGTCGTCGCCGCAGCTCTCGACGCCCTCACCCGCCACGACCCCGAGCTCGGGGTCCTCGCGGGTCGTGACGCAGACGCCGCCGAGAGGCAGCTCGCCGAGCTGGCGACGCGTCACGGTGAGCCCCTCCCCCTCGCGGGAGCCCCCGTCCTCGTGAAGGACTTAGAAGACTGGGCGGGTCACCCCACCGTGAAGGGATCGCGAACCCTCCTCGACGCTCCGCCGGCGAGCACCTCCAGCCCCGTCGTGACGCGACTTCTCACCGCCGGAGCGATCCCCGTCGGGAAGTCGACGTTGCCGGAGTTCGCCATCGAGGGCTACACCACCAACCTGGTGACCGGCGCGACCCGCAACCCCTGGGACCCCTCCCTCTCCCCCGGAGGCTCGAGCGGGGGATCGGCGAGCGCCCTCGCCGCGGGACTCGCCCTCGTCGGGACGGCGACCGACGGTGGGGGCTCGGTCCGGATCCCCGCGAGCCTCTGCGGACTTCTCGGCCTCAAGCCCACCAACGGGATGATCGGACGCTCCCCCGCCCCCGACTGGATCGACTACTCGACCGACGGGATCCTCGCGACGAGCGCCGACGACCTCGACCTCCTCCTTGGAGTCCTCGCGGGCGGAGTCGCCGGAGACCCCAACCCCGTCGCGCTGCGCACTCCCGTCTCGCGACCCTGGCGTCTCGTCGCCGCTCCCCAGACCTCGAGTGCGGGACCACTCGACCCCGAGGTCGAGGCCGCCTTCCTCGCGGCGACGGAGGTCGTGTCGTCGGTCCTGCGCGCGCCACTCGAGTGGCGCGAGCCGAGCTACTTCCTCGCGGTGGGCGACCCCGACGCCGACTGGTACCGCGTGTGCGCGACCGAGCACGTGATGTCGATCGGGCGCGAGCGGGTCGAGCGCGAGTGGGACCTCTACCACCCCGCGACCCGGGACTTCTTCGCGAGGGGACTCGCCACGACGACCGACGAGTACCTCGCGGCCCGGCGGCGGCGCTTCGACTGGGTCCGCCTGCTCGACGAACTGCTCGGTGAGGACACCCTTCTCGTCACCCCCGTCGTCACCCGGGCCGGCTGGCCGGCCGAGGGTCCGCGCGACGACAGCGGCCAGGTGATCGGCCTGCCGCCCGACTACCTGGCGACGGTCCTGCAGAACATCACGGGGTTGCCCGCGATCTCGATCCCCCTCGGGATGGCCGGGACCCTTCCCTTCGGACTGCAGGTGACCGGTCCCCGGGGGAGCGACCGCGAGCTCATCGCCGTCGCCGCCGCCGTCCAGGCGGCCCACCCCTGGCCGCTCTCCGCGCCGGGCTACCCGACGCTCGCCGAGGCACTCGGTCTCGAGTAGCCCCGACAACGACACCGCCCCCCGCGCCGAGAGCGCGGGGGGCGGTGTCGAGACCGAGTGGGTCTAGATGTAGGTGAGGACGGCCTTGCGGTCGAGCTGGAGGTTGCTCGAGGCGCGCAGGATGCCGAGCCCCAGGTTCACGAAGCGCATGTTCGTGATCCCCACCGAGCGCAGCAGGCCGCTCACGAACTCGGTCACGCTGTTGGCCCGGCGCTGCGAGAGGGCCAGGTTGTAGCTCGGACCGTTGCGGTAGTCGGCGTAGGCGCGGATCGTGAGGACCCGGACGTTCAGGTGGTCGAGGATGATGAGGTCCTTCTTGAACGTCGCCACGTTCGCCGCGCTCATGGTGATGTTCGACATGTTCGTCGCGAAGTAGAAGACGGGGAGCACCACGGCCGGTCGGAACGTGACCGTGACGGCGTTCGCCTTCTTCATGCTGACGGCGCAGGTGAGGGTGTGGCCCTTGCAGGCTCCACTCCAGGTCGTCACGAAGCCGGGACGCGGCTTCGCGGTCAGGTTCACCATCGTGCCGTACTTCACGCGGCGGTCCACCGAGCCCGGCTTCGAGAGGTCGAAGGTGCGGACGTTCGAGCGCACGGCGCCGACGCCGACCTCGGTCACCCTCAGCGGGTCGGTCCGGGGACCGGCGACGACGGCCAAGGTGACCTGGGTCGTCTGGGTGCCCGTGCCGAGCGCGTAGGTGGCGGTCGCTTGGACCGTCGAGGTCAGGCTGCATGATCCCGTCGCGACGAAGCTGATGACCGTCGAGGCTCCGGTGCCCGTGACGGTGCAGACTGCCTGGTTGGTCGAGACCGTGCTGAAGGCAGTTCCGTCACCGTTCGTCGTGTAGGTCGGTGTGAAGTGGGTGCCCGACTTCGGCGCCGAGGGGAGGTTGGTGATGGACACCGTGGCCGGCAGGAGGCTCGTGCCACCGCCACCGCCACCGCCACCGCCGCCGCCACCGCCGCTAACCGTCCACTGGGCGTAGACGGTCTCCGTGCCGGTGGGCGTGAACGAGGCCCCCGCGGCACCGACCGACGAGCCACCGGTCGCGGCCGAGAACCAGCCGTCGAAGGTGTAGCCCGAGCGAGTCGGGGTCGGCAGGGTGAGCGC
>JAJZUS010000001.1:0-518682 GCA_021848365.1 Actinomycetes bacterium | reverse complement strand
AGACGGTCTCCGTGCCGGTGGGCGTGAACGAGGCCCCCGCGGCACCGACCGACGAGCCACCGGTCGCGGCCGAGAACCAGCCGTCGAAGGTGTAGCCCGAGCGAGTCGGGGTCGGCAGGGTGAGCGCCGAGCCACCGACGGTGTAGACCGCCGAGGTCGGGGTGACCGAGCCACCGTTCGGGTCGTAGGTGACCGTGTAGGTGACGGGGTTCACCGGGTTCTGCGTCCACTGGGCGAAGACGGTCTCCGTGCCGGTGGGCGTGAACGAGGCCCCCGCGGCACCGACCGACGAGCCACCGGTCGCGGCCGAGAACCAGCCGTCGAAGGTGTAGCCCGAGCGAGTCGGGGTCGGCAGGGTGAGCGCCGAGCCACCGACGGTGTAGACCGCCGAGGTCGGGGTGACCGAGCCACCGTTCGGGTCGTAGGTGACCGTGTAGGTGACGGGGCTCACCGGGTTCTGGGACCAGACCGCGAAGAGGGTGATCGCACCGGTCACCGTGTAGGTGCCGAGTCCGGTGGTCGCCGTGTTGGAGGTGTTCCAGCCGACGAACGAGTAGCCCGTCCGGGTCGGAGCCGTCGGAGCCTGCGCGATCGCGTCAGATCCGTAGTTCTCGGACACGTTGGTCGGCGATCCGCTGCCGCCGTTCGGGTCGTAGGTCACCGTGTACTGGTCGGCCGTCCACTGCGCGTACAGGGTCTCGGTCGCGCAGTTGATCGTCGTGGCTGAGATCGCCGGGCCCCCCTGAGCCGTCGACCAGCCGGCGAACGTGTAGCCGGTCTCGGTCGGCACGCTCAGCGCGCTGAGCGTGACCGTGCCACCGTCGACGCACGAGGTGGTCGCCGTGGTGGCGCCACCGGTGAAGGTCCCGCCGTTGCCGTTGAGCGTCAGCGTGTCGATGGTGCTCGTCGCCTGCGCCACGCAGTTCACGCCGTCACCGTTTTGGCAGCCCTGACCGCTCCAGAGCGCCTGGTTCGTGATCGCGCCGGAGTACCCCGCCGCGACGCTCACGGTGATCGTGAACGAGAGCGACGAGTTCGCATTGACGACGTTCGCGACCCACGAGACGGTGCCCGTCGTGCCGTCGTAGGTCGCCGCGGGCGTGCCCGCGGGGCTGGTCGTCGCGACGAAGGTCTCGCCGGCGGGCAGCTGGTCACTCACCGTCACTGGCGCCGTGCTCGCGAGGCCGCCCGAGTTGGTCACCGTGATGGTGTAGGTGATCTCGTTGCCGGCCGGGTTGGCGTTGCTCGTCGGCGTCGGAGTGGCGGTCTTCGTCACGTTGATGAGTGGGAAGACGGAGGGAATGTAGAAGGCGTTGAGGGTCTCGGTCGTGCAGGTCGTCGACCCGGACACCATGCTCCCCTGGTTCGCACCGGTCCCGACGAGCCAGGACAAGAAGTTGAAACCGGAGGGCGGCGTCACGGTCCAACCGGTCAGGTCGACCGTCGTGCCGGGCGAGCAGGTCAGGTAGACCGTTGGGGCACCGCTGCGCATTCCGGAGCCAACGACCGTTCCGGGACCGGCGTCCAGCGTGATGACGTCGGTCGTGACGGTGTTCGTCGTGCACGGAGTCGTCGGCGACGTCGCACAGCCCGGTCCGGTCCAGTCGGCCGTGTTGGAGATCGCGGCCGACCCATTCGTCACGTCGACCTGGAACGAGAAGCTCGCGGTCCCGCCGTTCGGTGCGACCGAGGGACTCGTCCAACTGATCTTCGAGCCAGCGACGGTCACCCCGTTGGACACTGACGGCCCGAGGAGGGAGGTGCCAGTGGGCACGTTGTCGGTCACGCTCACCGTGCCGGCGGCGTTGCCGTTGTTCGTGGCCGTGATCGTGTAGGTGATCGTGTCACCGGAGGTCGTGGACGTCTTCGCGACGGAGAAGTTCGCCGCCGCGGTCGGCGCCCAGGTGGCCGTCAGGGTCTCGGTCGAGCAGCTGACGGGACTCGAAACGGTGTTACTGCTCGAGTCGGTCCATCCCGAGAAGGAGTCGCCGGCGGGCGGCGTCAGGGTCAGCCCGCTCAGGTCGACCGTCGTGCCGGGCGAGCAGGCCAGGTAGTAGGTGGAGGAGCCGTCGACGGTGCCGCCGTTGCCGTTCAGCGTGATGACGTCGGTCGTGACGGGGTTAGTCGTGCACGGAGTCGTCGGCGACGTCGCACAGCCCGGTCCGGTCCAGTCGGCCGTGTTGGAGATCGCGGCCGACCCGCTGGTCACGTCGACCTGGAACGAGAAGCTCGCGGTCCCGCCGTTCGACGCGACCAAACCACTCGTCCAGTAGATCGACGTGCCGGTCTCGACAGCCCCGTTGGTCGCGGACGACGTGACGTAGGAGGTGCCGGCGGGGACGCTGTCGGTCACGCTCACCGTGCTCACACCCGTGCCGCTGTTGGTGGCGGTGATGGTGTAGGTGATGACGTTGCCCGCGACGGACGCGGACTTCGCGACGGAGAAGTTCGCGCAGCTTGCCCCCGAGTCGTCATTGTCGTTGTCGCCGTTCGTGGTGTCGTGAGAGACGTGATCGGCCACCGGCGGCGGAGCGTCCCCTTCGTTGGGGGTGTCACCCGACGAGGTGCCACACGTCGTGGACGGGTTCGCCGTCCAGATCGCGAAGAGAGTCACCGCGCCCGTCACCGTGTACGAGAAGAGCGGCGACGTGCCCGTGCTCGACGTGCTCCAACCGACGAAGGTGTAGCCCGTCCGGTTCGGAGCGCTCGGCGCCTGCGCGATCGCGTTGGAGCCCTGACTCTCGCTCGTAGTGACCTGGGAGGAGCTACCCGCGTAGTTCCAGTCGTAGGTGACCGTGAAGCAGCTGACCGTGTCGTCGCTGTCGTTGTCGTTCGCTTGCCCGGAGTCGCCAGTGTCGTGGGCACGACGGGCGCTCGGCCCGACCTGGTTGTCCTGACCCGAGTTGCCGTCGGCGTTGCCGACGCACTTGTTGTTGCCCTCGTTGCCGCCCATCGGATTGCCGTGGGCCGTCACGTGGACCGCCGCCGTCGACGTCGGGGTCGTGCTCACCGCACCGGCCGTCGAGGTCAGGGCGACGTTCGTCGCCGCACTGGCCCCCAGGGTGACGCCGACGACGAGCGTGGCCACCCACTTGGGCATCGATCCCCTCACGCGACCGACCCCCCTGCGCGAACTGCGCGATCCAGATTGCATGACGTCTCCTCGTCTCTGCGGTTGGCCACGACGCGGCCGGAAGAAATCTTTCCAATTTGTCAAATATTTGTCAAATTGTTGGGATATGAATCTGCTAAGTTTCGCGGCCCTCGGGACCAAAGTCCCATGTTTCCAACGTTTTCGCTGTGAAACGTCCGGCCTCCGTCACCGTCGCGGACCCCACCCTCGCTAGCGTCGGGCCGTGCTCGACGACTCGGCCCCCGACCTCCTGCGTCCCCGGCGCGCCGGTGAAGACGACGCCGCCCTCGAGCGGGCCCGACGTCTCACTGAGCTCTTCGCCGAGACGGTACGGCGCACCGACGACGCCGTCGGCGACGACCGGGGCGAGGACTACGACCGGTTCATGACCGGTCTCGCCGAGACGGCGGTGCGCGAGTTCTGCCAGTGGGTCGTGGTACGCGTCGTCGACGGGCCGTGGTCGCGGGAGATCGCCCGCTCGATGGAGGGTCACTCCCTCGAGCAGCGCGCGGAGCGCGCGGCGCAGCTCGACGAGCTCCTCGATCACTCGATCGAGCGCACGGAGCGACACCGCCTCCCGGCCGACGTGCGTCGGGGCCTCCCCTACGTGATGGTCGTCCCGCTACGCGTCCACGACCGCGTCGTCGCGGCCGCCGCCTTCGTTCGCGCCGACGGTCAGCCGGGTTTCGGTCCCATGGAGCTCACCTCCATCGACGAGGTGGCCTGGCGCGCGGCCGTCGGGGTCGAGCGCGCCAGCCTGCGCCGCCACGCCCGACGCACCGCGGCCGAGGCGGCGCGCCGAGCGACCCGGATGCGCGCGCTCGTGGAGACGGCGATCCGCCTGCGCGACGCGGGACCGACGACCGACGTCGCGCGCGCCCTCGCCGACCCGTTGGCGGAGATCTTCCCCGGCCGCGACTTCGCGGTCGACCTCGCGGCCTCAGCGAGTGGCGAGCGAACGGGCCACCTCGTCGCCCCGCTCACTCACCCCGACGGGACGCCCCGCGGGGAGATCCGCGTCGCGGCGGACGACTCGTCCCCCGGCGATCGCGAGATCGTCGACCTGCTCGCGACCCTCGTGACGGCCGCCCTCGACGCGGGCGACCTGACGCGCGCCCTCGTCGCCGGTGAGGCCCGGTGGCGCGCCCTCGTCGAGGCGGTCCCCGTCGCCATCTTCGAGGTCGCGGCGACGGATCGCGGGGTGCGCTGGGGGAACCGCCAGGCCGTCACGCTGTTCGGGTGGGACGGCGACGCCGGCGAGGTGCCCGACGCGCTGCGCGAGGTCCTCGCGCCGCTCTGGGACCGCGCGGCGAGCGGGGGCGGCCGCCAGCGGGTCGACCTCGCGACGGTCGCGTTCGGGGGCCGCACCCGCGACCTCCGCCTCGTCACCGAGCGCGTCTCGCGCGAGGAGTCCGACACGCTCCTCACCCTCGTCGACGACCTCACCGAGTGGCGACTCATCACCGAGGAGCTCCGCCACGCCCACGCCATGGAGCTGCGCGGCCAGGTCGCCGGGTCGATCATCCACGACTTCAACAACCTCCTCACCCTCATCTCCGGCTACGGCGACCTGCTCGGCGGACGGGTCCGCGACGACGAGCGACCCCTGGTGCGCGAGATCGTCGCCGCGACCGAGCGGGCGGCCGCCCTCACCGCCCAGCTCCAGACGCTCGGGCGCACCCGGCCCTCCACCCCCCAGGTCATCCGGCCCGGCGACGTGCTGCGGGCCAACGAGGCGATCATGACCCGCATCGTCGGCCGCTCGGTCTCCCTGCGCCTCGTGGTGGAGGACGAGTCGGCGATCCTGATCGACCCCGACCGCTTCGAGCAGGCCGTCCTCAACCTCGTCCTCAACGCCCGCGACGCCATGGCGCAGGGGGGGACGGTCACTCTCACCGTCACGCGGGCGAGCGCCGCCGCCGTCGCGGCGCGCCACCCCGTTGCGAGCTCCGGGGACGTCGTCGTCCTGCGGGTCCGCGACACCGGCGTCGGCATGGACGAGGCGACCCGGGCCCGCTGCTTCGAGCCCCTCTTCACCACGAAGGGCCTCAAGGGGAACGGCCTCGGGCTCGCCGGGGTGCGACGCCTCGTCGTGGAGAGCGGGGGCTCGATCGAGGTCGACTCCCGGCCCGGGGAGGGCGCGGTCTTCGAGATCGTCCTCCCGGTCGCCGACGAGGCCCCCAGCGCCCCGGCCCCCGCGACGCCCCTCGAGCGCGCTGGGGACGAGGTCGCGCCGCTCACGGTGCTGCTCGTCGAGGACGACGCGGTCCAGCGCCACTGGGTCGCCCAGGTGATCGCCCGCCGGGGACACCGGGTCGTCGAGGCCGTCACGGCCGAGGCGGCCCTCGAGCTCGGTGGCGAGCTCGAGGGGGTCGACCTCCTCGTGAGCGACGTGAGCCTCGGGGGGATGACCGGCGACGCCCTCGCGCGCGAGCTGCGGGCCCGCTACCCCGAGATCGGCGTCCTCCTCATGTCGGGGACGGCGACGGCGTCGGTCGTCGCCGGGCTCGAGGGGGCCGGCTTCCTCGCGAAGCCCTTCGCCCCGAGCCGACTCGCCGAGGCGATCAGTGAGCGGGAGGCCGGCGGCTCGATCCCGGCTCGAAGCGGTAGCCGGCGCCCCGCACCGTGACGATCCAGCCGGGGTGATCGGGGTCGTCCTCGATCTTGCCCCGCAGGCGGCGGATGTGCTCGGTCACGGTCGCGTCGGTCTGCCACTCGGCCGAGGACTCCCACACCTGGCGCAGCAGTTGCTCGCGCGAGAAGACCTGGCGCGGGTGGGCCGCGAGGAAGGCGAGGAGGGCGAACTCCTTCGCCGTGAGGTCCACCAGCTGACCGTGGCGGGTCGCCTCGTGGGTCGTCTCGTTGATGGTGAGGTCGCCGTAGCGGCGGGTCGCCGTCTCCACCGTGCGGTCGACGACCGTCGCGCTGCGGCGCAGCACCGTCTCGATGCGGGCCGAGAGCTCGCCGAGGGAGAAGGGCTTCACGATGTAGTCGTCGGCCCCCATGCGCAGCCCCACGATCCGGTCGGACTCGAGGCCCCGCCCGGTGAGGAAGATGACCGGCACGTCGGAGAAGAGGCGAACCTCGGTGAGGACCTCGCGGCCGTCGCGGTCCCCGAGCACGATGTCGAGGAGGATGAGGTCGGGGGAGCTCTCGATGGCCCGGGCGACGGCGTCCTCCGGGGTGGCGGCGCTCACGACCGTGAAGCCCTCCCCGGCGAGGTGGCGCTCCAGGAGCCCGACGATCTCCTCGTCGTCGTCGACGACGAGGACGGTGCTCACCGCGCCCCGCCGGCGCGGCCGGCGGACGGTGGGCCGGGGGGAGCGGCGCGACGAGCGCGCCGGTCGCGAGGCGGGGACGGGAACGGACCACTCCTCGAGAACACGCCGTGATTCTACGAGTGCGGCGGCGATCTCTCGGGTATCGGGGAGGGTCCGGGTCGCCATCAGAGGTACGGGAGGACGTTCTGGGCCCAGGTGAAGGTCATCGCCGGAGCGGCGCCGGAGGGCGCCTCGATCAGGTCGACGAAGGAGCCCGATCCGTTGACGACCGCGACGCCGACGCCCATCTCGGCGTTCGCCGAGTCGAGGCCGACGCCGGGGTTGAACCCGGGGGCGTACCCGAGCAGCTCGTCACGGTGGCTCCAGCAGCCCGCGGAGGTCGCCGAGGCGCAGTCGGCGTTCGAAGTGTTATTGGCGCTGCCGCCCCAGCCGTCGTTGTACATCCAGGCGTAGTCGGCGGCGAGGACCGAGAAGCCGGTCGCCCAGGTCCCGTCGACCGCCGGATACCCCTGGGCGTCGGTCGCCGTGGCGAAGCCGGCGGCCGGGCTGGGGTCGGCCTGGGCCTGGGCGGCCGACTGGGCCGCGCGGGTCAGGCTCGCGTTGATCCCCAAGTAGGGGGTGAGCCCGCGGGCGGTGCGCTCGAGGTCGGCGACGACGAAGAGCTGCTCAGGGGCGCTCAGCTGGTACCAGTTGGACGGCAGGACCATCGGCGCGACGCCCTCGAGGCCGCGCGCGTGGTTGATGGCGGCGAGCACGTAGGTGGTGCAGGCGACCGTGTTGTCGACCGTCGGCCAGCCGAGGCTCGCCGTCACGCAGGGGTTGGTGCAGCTCCAGCCGCCACCCGTCTGGGTGCACTGCCCGGAAGAGAGGTAGTCGGGGCTCGGCGCGATGTTGCCGGCCGGGTTGAGGTGCGCGAGGAGCGCGGCGGCGGCCGCGGAGAGGGTGGGCGCGGCGGCGGCGCGGGTCGGGGTGGGACGCGTCGCGGTACGGGTCGGGGCGCCGCGGCGCACCGGGGCGGAGGTCGTCGCGACCGTCGCCGGGCGAGCGGCGACCGGGTGGGTCGTGGCCGGGTGGGTCGTGGCCGGGTGGGTCGCGACCGGGCTAGCGACCGCGACGCGCGGGTGACGGGCGACGGCGGGGGCGGCCGGACGGGCGGCGACCCGAGCCGCCGGACGGGTGGCGACCGGAGTCGCCGGGCGGCTCTCGAGGAGCGGCGCCGGGGTGGCGCGGGCGACGGGCGCGGACGTCGCGACCTGGCCCTTCGAGGCGATCGCGGCCACCGTCGTGGCCGTCGCGAGCACCGTGGCCGCGGCGACCACGCTCACGAAGAGGGCTCCCGGGACCCGCCGCCGCCAGAAGGTGGGGGTGCTCTGACTGCCTCGACGCTCGCTCGTTTCACGCATGAGGCCATGGTCGCGACCTCAGATAACCGGGCTCCCCCGAGCCCGACAACTCACTCACAATTCACGCGACGAAACACAACGCGGCCGCGACGGCGCTGGCGCGACCACCCCGAAGGGCCGGTCTCCCACGGCGATCGCCGTGGCCGCCCCATCACAACGAACAACGGACGTCACGTCGAGGTGGGCCCTCGTTGTGAGAGTGGTGCACCGTCGCGGGCTCGAGGCGCTCCATCGCGACACGGTCGCGCGCGAGGAGGACCGGCGCGCCGTCGCCGGGACGTCCGACGGGGGTCGGGCCGGAGTCAGGAACCCCGATCAGGGGTGCCAATGCCGAATACCGGCATTAATCAGGAAATGTGGCAGTCCCAACGGGATTCGAACCCGTGCCTCCACCTTGAGAGGGTGATGTCCTAGGCCACTAGACGATGGGACCATGAAACGCTCGCGCGATTCGCTCGGGGGCAAGGACTCGAACCCTGAATAACTGGACCAGAACCAGTTGTGTTGCCAATTACACCACCCCCGAAGGGCTCGGCAATCTTACACGGCGCGCCTCAGAGCCCGCCAGCCGCGAAGGGCAGGTGGAGCGAGCGGGACCAGGTCGAGAGGAGCCCGTAGCCGACGACGCGCCCGACCGAGACCGCGATCGTCTCCTTCAGGTAGTAGCGCCAGAGCCCCGGTCCGCTCGAGGGCGCGTGGGCCACCGGGTCGGGGTAGGGGGTGAGGCCCTGGGACGAGGCGTTGGCCATGGCCCGGTCCTCGTGGAAGGGGTCGGTCACCGTGAGGACGGTGGTGAGGTGCCGGGCCCGCAGGCGCGGGGCGACCGAGCTCACGTTCTGCCAGGTGTCGTCGCCCCCGCCCACGATGATGCGGCTCGCGGGGACTCCCCGGGCCTCGAGCCAGGTGGCCGAGACCCCGGCCTCGGTGTAGACGTCGCCGGGCCGGTTCCCCCCGGTCACCGCGATCCACGGGGCCCGGTGGGCGTCGTAGAGGGCGAGGGCGGTGCCGAGGCGGGCGGCGAGCTCGGCCGAGGGGCGCCCGTTGAGCTCGGCCGTGCCGAAGACGAGGATCGCGTCGGCCCGGCGCGTCGAGTGGACCCGGCCGGTGAGCCAGATCTGGACGAAGGTGATCCCGACGTAGGCGACGAGGAGCAGGACGAGGGCGAGGACCGTCCGGATCGCCCAGCGCAGGGGCCCGAAGATCACGCGCGCGCGAGGGCCGCGTCGAGGCGCGCGAGGACCCGCTCGCGTCCGAGCAGCTCCAGCGACTCGAAGAGGGGCAGGCCGACCCGGGTCCCGGTGACGGCGACCCGCAGCGGCGCCTGGGCCTGGCGGAGCTTCCAGCCGAGCGCCTCACCGAGTTCGAGGACGGCCGCGTGCAGGGTCGGCGCGTCGAAGTCGATCTCGGCCAGGCGCTCGCGCGCCGCGGCGAGGAGGACCGTCGCGAGCGGGTCGGCGCCGATGACGCTGTCGAACGCCGCCTCGTCGGGCACGGGCTCGGTGAAGAGGAAGGCCACGAGCCCCGGCACCTCGCCGAGGGTGGTGACCCGCTCCTTCACGAGCGGGGCGACGCGGGCGAAGAGGGTCTCGTCGAACTCGTCCTCGCGGTACGGGGGCGCGGTCTCGGGCCGCCAGGCGCTCGACCAGGGCGCGACCCAGGGCCGGGCCCGCTCGACGAAGTCGGCCGGGTCGAGCTGGCGCAGGTAGACGCCGTTCAGGTGCGTGAGCTTCTTCACGTCGAAGAAGGCCGGTGAGTGCGAGACGTCCTCCAGGCGGAAGGTGGCGAGCAGGGTCGCCCGGTCGATCAGTTCCTCGCCGCTCGGCGGGCTCCACCCGAGCAGGGCCAGGTAGTTGATGAGGGCCTCGGGCAGGTACCCCTGGTCGCGGTAGGACTCGACGGCGACCGGGTCGCGGCGCTTCGAGAGCTTCTTGCGCTGCTCGTTGACGAGCATCGGCAGGTGGGCGTAGGTGGGAAGCGCCACCACCGTCCCCGAGCAGGTGTTGAGGGCCTCCCACATGAGGACCTGCTTCGGCGTCGTCGGCAGGAGGTCCTCGCCGCGGATGACGTGGGTGATCCCCATCTGGCGGTCGTCGACCAGGTTGGCGAGGGGGTAGAGGGCGGCCCCGCTCGGCTTCACGACGACGAAGTCCTCGTAGCTCGCGTGGGGGAAGGCGATCTCCCCGCGGATGATGTCGCGGATCACGGTCGCCCCCTCGTCGGGGACGCGAAAGCGCAGAGCCGTGCGCTCGCTGCGGGCGAGGCCCCGCTCCCGGCAGTGGCCGTCGTAGCCGGGGGTGGCGCGGTCGGCGGTGCGGGCGTCGATCTCCTCGCGCGTGCAGTCGCAGGCGTAGAGGTAGCCGCCGTCCCACAGGGCCTCCGCGGCGGCGCGGTGGTCGTCGGCGAGCGCGCTCTGGAGGAAGGGCCCCTCGTCGACGTCGAGGTCGAGCCACGCGAGGGCGCGCACGATGCCCTCCTTCCACTCCTCCCGGTTGCGCTCGACGTCGGTGTCCTCGATGCGCAGCACGAAGGTCCCGCCGTGGGCGCGGGCGTAGAGCCAGTTGACGAGGCTGGTGCGGGCCGAGCCCACGTGGAAGTAGCCGGTCGGAGAGGGCGCGAAGCGCACCCGGGGTCCCACCCGGCTACTCCTCGATCGAGAGCGCCCCGTTCGGGCACCCGGCGACGGCGGCACGGACCTTCTCCGCGAGCTCGGCTCCGGGGGTCTCGTCGAGCACGTACATGTAGCCGTCGTCGCGGACCTCGAAGACCTCCGGGGCGAGCCCCATGCACACGGCGTTCGAGGTGCACAGGTCGTAGTTGACGATGACGCGCACGGGTTCTCCTCTCGTCGCGACGAGCCTACCCGTCGGGTCCGCCGCGACCCGCCTGCCTACACTGCGTGCGGAGGTGGAGATGGAACGTCGTCGCATCGGCTCGCTCGAGGTCTCGGTCGTGGGCCTCGGCTGCAACAACTTCGGGTCGCGCCTCGACGCCCGCCAGAGCGCCGCCGTGGTCCACGCGGCCCTCGACGCCGGGGTGACCTTCTTCGACACCGCCGACGTCTACGGCGGGACCGAGTCGGAGGTCTTCCTCGGCCGGGCCCTCCGGGGGCGTCGCGACGAGGCCGTCGTCGCGACGAAGTTCGGCATGCCCCTCGACGACGTCCGCTACGGGGCGAGCCCGGCCTACGTGCGGGCCGCCTGCGCCGCCTCGCTCGAGCGGCTCGGCACCGACCACATCGACCTCTTTCAACTCCACTACCCCGACGAGGCGACCCCGCTCGCCGACACCCTCGGGGCCCTCGCCGAGCTGGTCGCCGAGGGCACCGTCCGCGAGATCGGCTGCTCCAACCTCACGGCCGCCCAGCTGCGCGAGGCGGCGACCCTCGCCGGCGACCTCCCGGGCTTCGCCTCGATCCAGAACCAGTACTCCCTCCTCGCCCGGGACCCCGAGCGCGACGGGGTCCTCGAGGCCTGCCGGGAGCTCGGCGTGGCCCTCCTCCCCTACTACCCGCTGGCGAACGGGCTCCTCACCGGCAAGGTCCGGCCCGGGGCGCCGGTGCCCGAGGGGACCCGGCTCGCCACCATGAGCGCCGAGCGCCAGGTCCACTGGCTCTCGGAGTCGATGCGGGCGGCCGTCGACCGGCTGATCGCCTTCGCCGAGGCGGAGCGGATCCCGCTCCTCACGCTCGCCTTCTCCTGGCTGATCGACCACCCCGAGGTCGCCTCGGTCATCGCCGGGGCCTCGAGCGCCGCCCAGATCCAGGCGAACGCCGCGGCCGCCGCGGCGCTCGCCCCCGAGGTGCGCGCGGCCCTCGACGAGATCACCGCCCTCACCTGAGGCGCCTCGCGGCGCTCGGCACCGCGAGGCCCGCGAACACCCTCGTCCGCCTGCGGGTCACGTCGCGTCCGCCCGTCACTAGGTTCGACGTTGTTCATCGAAGGGGGGTCTCGTGAACCACACCACGCACCACGCCCGGACGCTCGGCGTCGCCGTCCTCACTGCGGGGACGCTCCTCCTACCGCTCGCCGGTCCCGCCGGGGCGACGAGGGCCCCGCGAGCCCGCGTCGACCGGGTGGCCCATCCGGCGACGGTCGCCGGGGTCGGCCGGATCCTCGTCGACGCCCGGGGCTACGCCCTCTACACCTACGGTCCCGACGGCCGGGACCGCTCGACGTGCACCGGCTCCTGCCTCGCCGCCTGGCCGGCCCTCACGGTCCCGGCCCACGAGCGACCGACCGGCGTGCCCGGGCTCGGGGCCTTCGCCCGCGCGAAGGACGTCCGCCAGGTGGCCTGGCGGGGCCACCCGCTCTACACCTACGTCGGCGACACGCGCCCCGACGAGGTGACCGGCAACGGCGTCGCGGGCTTCCACGTCGTCGTGCTCTCGGCCCCCCGGCACACGACCACGACGACGACCCACCCAACCTCGGGCTACTAGATCACCCCGCGGCAGTAGCCGGCGCTGAGGAGGAAGTGGCGCAGCGTCGGCACGTAGGAGCCCTTCGTCACGAAGGCCGCCTGGTGGTAGGCGGCGTCGCGGAGGAGTCCGCGACGCTCGAGGGTCGCCACCTCGCGCCAGGCGCTCGCGCCCGAGCCGAGCGTGCAGGACTGGGCGACGTAGGCCGCGACGACCCCGAAGAGCGAGTCGGCGTTCGCGGGCGACTCGGCCTGGCGCAGGGCGACCCCGAGCGAGGCGAGGTAGGCGCGGGCGAAGGCCGGGTAGCGCGAGGTCACGTCGACGAGTCGCGTTCCACGCAGCTGGTAGAGGGCGAGCGGCGAGGGGGTGCAGGCGTAGCAGCCGAACTGGTAGGGGAACCGTCCGTCCTCGCTCTTCAGCACCAGCTGTCCCCCCGTCACCGCCGGGGCGAGCCCCCCGTTCGGGTCGTAGCGGATCACCGGGTCGATCCTCTGGAGGTTCGCGTCGAGGGCGAGGGCGTAGCGCGTCCCGCGCGGGGCGAAGAGGGCACTCTCGAAGCAGCAGTGGGCCCCGCCCGAGTAGGCGCCGAAGAGGACGGCCGGACGGGAGCCGTCGGCGAGGAGGCAGAGCTGGACGACGGCCGAGCCGGCGAAGCCGGAGGGTGAGGGGAGGGCGAACGAGGTCGCGCCGTCCGTGACCCGCAGCTCCCCCGGGAAGGGCAGGCCCATCCCCGGGGTGGGCACCGTCGTCGCGGTCGTCGTCGTCACGCGGTAGCTGACGCGGGCCCGTCCGAGCGAGGTCGACGCGGTCACGGTCGTCCCGGCCCGGGGTGCCGTCGCGGGCAGGGTCGCGCAGTGGTAGAGGGCGGGCGCCGTCGCGGCGACGGCCGGGCTGGCGATCGGGACGGCGAGACCGAGCGCGCCCGCGAGGACGCCGAGCGCGGCGAGGGTGACGCGGGTCGTCGCGCGACGCGCGATGCGGAAACGGGACACGGGACCTCCTACACGGACACTCCCTCGTGTCCGCCCTCACCCCCTTCTTACGCGACGCGGCCCCGCCCGGTGGGGGCGGGGCCGCGACGAGCGAGCGAGCGAGGTCAGCCGGCCTTGACGGCGGCCACCATCTTCGTGAGCGTGTCCTTCGCGTCGCCGAAGACGAGCATCGTCTTCGGGTTGTAGAGCAGCTCGTTCTCGATCCCGGCGAATCCCGGGCGCATCGAGCGCTTGAGGAAGATGACGTTCTCGGCGAGGTCGGCGTGGATGATCGGCATCCCGTAGATCGGCGAGGCCTTGTCGTCGACGGCGGCCGGGTTGACGGTGTCGTTCGCCCCCACCACGAGGGCGAGGTCGGCCGTCTGGAGCTCGGAGTTCGCCTCGTCCATCTCCTTCAGCTGCTCGTAGGGGACGTTCGCCTCGGCGAGCAGCACGTTCATGTGGCCGGGCATGCGACCGGCCACCGGGTGGATGGCGTAGAAGACCTCGACGCCCTTGCCCTCGAGGAGGTCGGCCAGCTCGCGCAGCACGTGCTGGGCCTGGGCGACGGCGAGGCCGTAGCCCGGGATGATGACGACCCGGCTCGAGAAGCCCATGAGGACCGCCACGTCCTCGGGCGAGCCCGAGCGCACGCTGCGGCCGTCGGCCCGGTTGGCGTCGCCGCTCGCGGTGACGACCGACCCGAAGGCGCTGAAGAGGATGTTCGGCAGGCTGCGACCCATCGCGGCCGACATCATGCGGGTGAGCAGGATACCGGAGGCCCCGACCAGGGTTCCCGCGACGATCAGCACGTTCGATCCCAGGGTGAAGCCCGAGGCGGCGACGGCGAGACCGGTGAAGGAGTTGAGCAGCGAGATGAGGACCGGCACGTCCGCGCCCCCGATCGGCAGCACGAAGGCGATGCCGAGGAGGAAGGCGAGGCCGAGCACGACCCAGAGCAGCGCCGTCGAGCCGTTCACCAGGATCGTGACGATGAGGCCCACCGTCACCACGCCGATCACGCCGTTCAGGAGTTGCTGGCCGGGGTAGGTGACCGGGCGGCCCGTCATGAGCTCCTGGAGCTTGAGGAACGAGACGGCCGACCCCGAGAAGGACATGGTCCCGATGAGCACCCCGAGCATCACCTCGAGGGCGACGTAGGTCGCCGGGCGCGTCGAGTGGATGTGCACGAACTCGGTGATCGAGACGAGCGCCGCCGCGCCACCCCCCACGCCGTTGAAGATGGCGACGAGCTGGGGCATGGCCGTCATCTTCACGAAGCGCGCCACCGGCACGGCCACGATGAGGCCGATCGCCATGCCGAGCAGCATGAGGGGCACGTGGTAGAGGGCGTGGCCGTCGATGTGCTGGAAGAAGGTCGCGACGATCGCGATGAGCATCCCGACGGCCGCCGTGAGGTTGCCCACCCGCGCCCGCTTGGGGCTCGAGAGGCCCTTCAGGGCCAGCAGGAAGGTCGTCGCGGCGACCAGGTAGAGGAGGTCGATCAGGGTCCCGCGACTCACTTGGCCACCTCGTCCTTCTTCACCGGCTTCTTCGCCTTGAACATCTCGAGCATGCGGTCGGTCACCACGAAGCCGCCGACCACGTTCAGGGTCGCCAGGATGACCGCGAGGAAGCCGAGGATCTCCTCGGGGTGCGTCGTCGCCGAGCCGAGGATCAGCATCGAGCCGACGAGGATGACGCCGTGGATGGCGTTCGATCCCGACATCAGCGGCGTGTGCAGGATGCTCGGCACCCGCGCGATGATCTCGATGCCCGCGAAGATGCTCAGCACGAGCACCGTCGCGTACTGCAACAGGGCGTTACCCATCACTCACTCTCTTTCACGTCGTTCGCCGGGGCCACGATCGGCGTGACCGCCACGCCCAGGGCCTCCGCGGTCGGCGCGTGGGCGATGCCGCCCTCGCGCGCCACGGTGACCCCCACCACGACCTCGTCAGACCAGTCGGGCGCCAGCTCGCCCTTCGCCCCGAAGAGGGCGAGCAGCTTCAGCACGTTGTTCGCGAACATGAAGCTCGCGTGGGCCCCCATCTGGGCCGGGGGGTTGGAGAGCCCGACGACGCGGACTCCGCCGTGCTCGACGACCTCGCCCGCCCGGGTCAGTTCGCAGTTGCCACCCCCGTCGGCCGCCATGTCGATGACGAGCGAGCCCTCGCCCATCGCCTCGACCATCTCGCGGGTGAGCAGGATCGGCGCCTTGCGGCCGGGGACGGCCGCCGTCGTGATGACGATGTCGGCGTTCGCGACCTCGCCGAGCAGGGCCGCCTGCTGCTGGGCCCGCTCCTCAGCGGTGAGCTCGCGGGCGTAGCCGCCGGCGGCGTCGGCGGTGACGCCCAACTGCACGAAGGTCGCTCCGGCCGACTCGGCCTCCTCCTTCGCCGCGGTGCGCACGTCGTAGGCGCGAACCTTGGCGCCGAGGCGCTTCGCCGTGGCGATGGCCTGCAGTCCGGCGACGCCCACCCCCATGATCAGGACCTTCGCCGGGCGGATGGTGCCGGCGGCCGTGGTGAGCAGGGGGAAGAAGCGGTCGAAGTAGGTCGCCCCGGCGAGGGCCGCCCGGTACCCCGAGACCGTCGCCTGGGAGGAGAGGGCGTCCATGTACTGGGCCCGCGAGATGCGCGGGAGCAGGTCGAAGGAGAGGATCGTGATCCGCCGCTCGTTCATCGCCGTGACCACGTCGGTGGCGAGCAGGGGCGACAGGAAGGAGAGGTGGAGCGAGCCCTCGGGCAGTCGGGCCACCTCCTCCAGGGTCGGCGGGTTGACCCGCAGGGTGATGTCGCCGGTCGCCTGGTCGGCGATGGTGGCTCCGACGGCGACGTAGGCGTCGTCGGTGAAGTGCGACGCCGCACCGGCACCGCGCTCGACCACCACCTCCCACCCGTCGCGCGTCAGCGCCTTCACAGCGTCGGGGGTGAGCGCGACTCGGGTCTCGCCCGGGCGCGACTCTCTACAGAGCGCAATCTTGGTCACCCCGTTTTTCTACCACCGGGGTTCCCGGCCTCCGCCCTGATTACCGGGACAAAGGTCGGAATGAGGTAAGGACTTTGGTCACTTCGTCGGGCGCCTCGAGCGGGATCCAGTGCCCGAGGCCCTCGAGACGCACGTAGGTGAAGCCCGCCCCGCAGTAGCGAGCCGACTCGATCATCTGCTCCTCGGTGAGGGCGCGGTCGCCACTCGACCAGACCCCGAGGGCCGGCACCGCGAGGGGTGGGAGGACGGGCGGCGGGGAGAGGAAGGCGTCGGGCGGCAGGTTCGCCCGGTACCAGTTGAGGTGGCTCGAGAGCTGCCCGTCGCGCTCGAGCTCGGCGACGACCTCGCTCGCGCGCGGGTGGGCGAACCACCGCCGCAGCACCTCGTGGTCGTTGAATCGTAGGAACCGCTCCCCCACGCCTTCGTAGCCGAAGAGCAGCGTGTACCAGCTGCGCATCTGCTGGGCGATCCCCCCGGCGCGAAAGGACGTGGGGTGACCGACCGAGATCGCGACGAGGGCGCGCACCCGCTCCGGAGAGAAGGTCGCGAGGGCCCACGCGAGGGCCGCCCCCCAGTCGTGACCGACGACGGCGGCCCGCGTCGAGCCGGCGGCGTCGAGGACGCGGAGCGCGTCGCCCACGAGCAGGTGCATCTGGTAGTCGGCGACGTCCGTCGGCTTGTCCGACCGTCCGCAGCCCCGCAGGTCGGGGACGATGACGCGGTGCCCGGCGTCGACGAGGCCCGTCGCCACCTCGTCCCAGAGGGACCCGGTGTCGGGCCAGCCGTGGAGCAGGAGGACGTCGGGGCCCTCCCCCTCGACGCGCGCGACGATCGACACCCCGTCGTGACGCGCCGTGATCTCCTCCACGGGCCCGAAACTACCCGGACCACCCCAGGGGTGAGCACCACGCGGCGCTCACCCCCGGGACGTCACGGGAGGTAGAAGGTCACCTCGACGCGCCGGTTGCCGGCGGCCGCGGCGATCGAGGAGTTCGGCACCACGGGGTGCGACTTCCCGAAGGCCCGGTAGACGATCGCCGGAACCTTCAGCTTCAGGTGCGTCAGGGCCGCCACGACGGCCGCGCCGACCTGGTGGGAGCGCTGGTTCGACAGCGTCGCGTTGAGCGCCACCGAGCCGTAGGCGTCGGTGTAGCCCGCGAGGACGACCGAGGTCGGGTGATACTGGCGGATCAGCGCGACGAGCGACGCCACCTGGGCGGGCAGCGGTCCGGTGATCGAGTACGAGCCCTCGGCGAAGGGCACGATCTCGATGGCCGCCATCACGCGGTAGCGGTAGTGCACGCGGGGGTTGAGCCCGCTGAAATGGCACGACGTCTGACGGGTCACGCAGTGACGCCCGCCCGGAAGCAGCGTGACATCGTAGGTCACCGGGATGGTGACGCCGCTGATGCGAGCGACGGGCCAGTGGGCGACGAGGCTGGTCGGCCCCGAGGGGGTGCCGCCACCGGAGGTTCCACCGCCGGTCGTTCCACCACTGGAGGTGCCACCGCCGGTCGTTCCACCGCCCGACGTGCCACCGCCCGAGGTGCCACCACCGCCGGTCGTTCCACCACCGCCGGTCGTTCCACCACCGCCCGTGGTGCCACCGCCACTCGTCGACGAGGCCTGTCCGCTCGCCGCGGAACCCTGTCCCGCGGCGTTGTAGGCGAGGACGGAGATCGTGTAGGTGCCCGGGGCGCCCACCCCAGAGAAGCTGCACGTGCTCGAGGTGGTCTGCTCGTAGACCGGCGCGGCGCTGCCCTGGACGAGGGCGCACTCGTAGCCCTGGACCGGAGATCCCCCGTCACTCGCGGGAGCACCCCAGCTCGCGCTCGCCGTCGAGCCACTCTGGGTCACGCTGAGGTTCTGAGGTGCCGAGGGCACCGTGATCGCCTGAAGCGTCGTGAAGGACTGCACCCCGCCGTAGAGGTGGGCGGGGGCACCGGCCGCGTTGGGAATGACGACCAGCTCGAAGTAGTAGGTCGTCAGGGGGCTGAGCGATCCGACCGTGGCGCTCTCGGCGCTCGCCCCACTGCCGGTCGCGGTGACGAACGTCCCCGTGCACGCGCCCGAGGCGAAGGTGCTCGCCTGGACGCAGAACTGCACCGCGCTGAGGGACATCGCGTTGGGGTTCGCAACAAGGCCGTTCAGGTTCGCGCCGTAGGCGCTGACCAGGGTCGCGGGCGACGTCGTCGCCGACGGTCCGGGAACGAAGCTCATGACACCACCGCGGAGCGTCGTGCTCGTCGCGCCGTCGACGGCTACCAACTCGTAGTAGTAGGTCGTCCCGGCACTCAGGCCCGTGACGGCCAGGGTGTACGGGGTGGAACCGTTCGTCGTCGTTCCGGCGGTCGCCGTGGCGACGGTGCCCGTCGTGCTCGTGCACGAGCCCGTGGCGAACGCCGTCGACTGGTAGCAGAAGCTCACCGAGGTGAAGCCGTCGCCGGCCGGGTTGTAGAGCGAGCCCACCAGCGTCGCCGTGCTCGTGAGCACGTTGAGCGCATTCTCGGTCGTCGCGATCGGACCCGTCGTGAAGCTACGGACGCCGCCGTAGGTGGTCGCGTTCGGGGTCTGGGTGGTGTCGACGAGCTTCAGCTCGTAGTAGTAGGTCGTCCCCGGAGTAAGGGAGGTGAGGGCCGCGGACTCGGGGGTGACGGAGTTGCTCGCCGCCCCACCGGTCGCCGGCACCACCGTCCCGGCGCAGGACCCCGAGGCGAACGACGTCGTCTGGTAGCAGAAGCTCGCCGCGACGGCGTCCGCGGTCGGATTGAAGTCGGTGCCGTTGAGCGTGGCCACCTGGTCGCCGACGCCCGTGGCCGCACTCGTCGCGGCGACGGGCGCCGTCGAGAAGCTCCTCACGCCCCCGTTCAGTGGAGTCGCTCCGCTCGCCGACGGGGTCGCGACGAACTCGTAGAAGAAGGTCGTCCCTGCGGCGAGCCCCGAGAGAGAGAGGTCGTAGGTGCTCGTCGCGGCGGCCGCGGATGACGACACCAGAGTGGCCGTCGTCGTCGTGCCGGTGCAGGCGCCCGAGGCGAACGACGTCGTTTGATAGCAGAAGGCCTCGCTGGAGAACGCGTCAGCGGCCGGGTTGTAGAGTGTCGCGTTGAGAGTGCCCGCCGTGGTCGAGACGGCCGAGGCCGCCCCGGTCGTGGCGATCGGACCGGTCGTGAAGGACTGGACTCCGCCGTAGAGGGGTGAGCCCGTCGTCGCGTCGGTCGCGACCAACTCGTAGTAGTACGTCGTTCCCGGCGCGAGTCCCGTCGCCGAGTAGGTGTAGGGGGTGATCGAGTTGCTCGTCGTCCCCGCCGCCGCGGTCACCGTCGTGCCGGTGCAGGTGCTCGACGCGAACGAGGTCGCCTGATAGCAGAAGGCGACCGGGGTGACCGAGTCCGATCCGGTGTTCGTGACCGAGCCGTTGAAGGTCGCCGTGGTGTCCGCGATGCCCGAGGCTGACGAGGTGCTCGGGGCCGGCCCCGCGTAACCCGGAGTGCACTGCGAGAGGCTCGATCCCGACCACGTGACGGTCACCGTCACGGTCCCGAGGCTCCCGCTCGAGCCCGGCGTGAGGTTCAGCACGAATTGAGGTAGGGCACTCTGGGTCGAGAGGTCGATCGGCGTCGTGTACGTGAGGGTGGCGAGGTCGATCGTGGGCGACGCGCCCGAGACGTTGAACGGGTACGGCCCGTCGATGATGACACCGTTCGAGTTGGTGAACGAGAGCGTCGGAGCAGGACTGGTCACGAGGGTCCCCGTCGTCGCGAGGCTGAGCGAGGTGAAGGCCGTCGGCGTGCAGGCCTGGTAGGGCTCGACGAAGGACGAGGCGTAGACGCTCACCGGGGCACTCGCGCACGAGCCCCCGGTCTGCGCGTCGAAGTTCTGGATCTGCGAGAACCCGTTGTCGGAGTTCACCCAGATGCACGTGGGACGCTGGGGATCGGCGTTCACCGTGTACGGCGAGACCATGTTCGTGAAGGTGAGCGGGAAGGCGCCCGTCGACGACGCGGGCGAGGGGCCGGACGTCGGCGCCCCCGAGGCGGTGCAGGCGGCGTTCGTCGCGAAGTCGTAGCAGTCCACGGTGCTGTTCGTATTGACGACCTGGAACACGCGGGTCCCGACGACGACCGGGCTGCCGGCCCACTGCCACGCATTGAGGGTGGAGGGGGTCAGCCCCGTCGGGGTGACGACGGCAGTTCCGTCCAGTCCCCAGCAGTTCCACGCCGGCGTTGCATCGAGAGCGCAGACTCCCGTCACGGCTCCCGTCACGTCGAGGCTCGGGATCGCGAAGGCGACCTCGGCCGTTGTGGTGTTGATCGAGAGAGGCTGCGGCCAGACGCCGGTGCAGTTGCCCGGCACGGCGAGGCTCAGGTCCACGCACGACAGCGAGGCCGACGACGTCCACGAGGAGGGGATGAAGAGGCGACTTCCGATGAGGGTCGTCGCCGGACTCGGCTGATACTGTCCCGACTGCTCGTTGTTCGTGCCCGTCACGCCGGACAGCGGGAAGGGCTCGTTGGCGCAGGGGGCCTGGAGCGCGATGTCGTAGCAGAGCAGCGCGTTGTCACCGTAACCGGTAGCCCCGCCACCGCCCGCGAAGACGCCCTGTCCGGGGACGGGGTTCCAGGCGTAGAGCTTCCCGCCGTAGTACGCGGGGGTCACGGTTCCGAGCGAGTCGGCGTTCGACGAGCCCCAGGCCGTCTGACCCGCGGCCGCCAGAGGGGTCCACGCGGGCGGCTGCCCCCCCGTCCCGCTGCACACCGGGTCGCTGACGCTATCGGCCGCGTTCAGGTCGATGCAGACGACGCCCGGCTGCAGGTTGTCGTTCCGCACGGCGTAGGCGTAGAGGTATCCGGTGGACTGGTCGACGTAGAGGCCCACCTTCGCCGGGGTGCCGAAGGTGACCCCGGTCGTTCCACCGACCGTCGCCGTGATCGTCTTGTAGCTGCTCCAGCAGGAGGCCGCGGTGCTCTCACTGTGGCACATCAGGCCGAAGAAGCTCTGGTGGTGGAAGACGTTGTAGATCCGGCCGTTGTAGGCGGCGATGGCGTAGCCGTCGCCCCCACCATTCGCTCCCGCGAAGTTCGACGAGGGTGGGGTGAAGGACTGGCTCGCGCTGTAGGTGACCGTCGAGGCCCCGGCCGGGTGAGCGATGGCCAGGATCGGCGAGGCCACGCTCACGAACGCGACGAGTGCGGCAGCACTGCGAAAGAGCCGTCGAAACAAGGGGGTCCTCCTGGCGTGGGGTCTGCGAGCGCAGTAACGGGACCCGATATCTTATCCATTCTGGGAGTCGCTCCGACTCGAAAGGAATGATTTATTTTCACCCGACGGAAGACTTTTCTTCTCACTGACCGACGTCACCGTTATTCTGAGTTCATTTATTCCCTCATTTTCATGAACTTCTGTTGGTGATGTTCTCTGTAGATCAGCGTCGTGTGTGATGGTTACTAGAGCCTATTGACCACGAAATTGGGTGACCTATTAGACGAGGTTGCCGGCGGGACTTCGTCGGTCCCGACCCCTGATTCGGCGCTTCGTGGCTACCGAGTCGTGCCCCGATCCTCCGACCGTACGTTGCGGCCGAGGGCTGCGTGGCTCCCATTTCATCGCTCCCTCGCACGGATGCGGAGGCGCATCGTGCGACGGTGAGACGGAACTGGGTCGCGGCGACGGTGACGGACGAGTGGGATCGACCGATACGGGACTCACCCACCACGCGCCCGCGGGTCCATGCGACGGAGGAGAGTTGGGCCGATCTCCGTCTCTCGTGGGATCGGTCTCATCCGCTAGAAAGGCGGCATGAACGTCACCGTCGTCGTCCCCTCCCCCGTCGGACCCTGGGGCGTCGTCGGCGACGACGCCGTCATCTCGCGCATCCTCATGCCGAACGAGCGACCCCGCGCCTCGAGGGTGACGACCGTGCCCGCGGCCGTCGCCCGCGGGGCGTCGCAACTCGGGGAGTACTTCGCCGGGCGCCGGCGCACCTTCGACCTCCCCCTCGACGAGACGGTCGGCACGGAGTTCCAGCGGGCCGTCTGGGCCGCCCTCACGGCGATCCCCTACGGCGCGACCGCGACCTACGCCGACGTCGCCCGGGACATCGGCCGACCCCGGGCCGCGCGGGCCGTCGGCGGGGCCAACCACGCGAACCCCTGGCCGATCGTCGTCCCCTGCCACCGGGTCGTCGCGACGACGGGCCTCGGTGGCTACGGCGGGGGCCTCGACGCGAAGCGCTTCCTCCTCGGCCTCGAGCGCGCCTAGCGGGACCGCTCCCGGCGCGGGTCGATCGGGCCGATCGGCAACTGCCGCACCGAGTGGATCCCGAGCTCGCCCATGCGCGGGGCGTTGATCGCCCGGATGGTGCGGTGGGTCACCCAGTAGAGGGCGAGGGCCGAGGGGATCTCGAGGAAGACGGCGAAAAGGAGGCTCTGGAGCTGGTCGCCGCGACGGGCCGTCGTGAGGTCGAACCAGGCGTCGATGAGGAGCATGGTCCCGGCCGAGCTCGTGAAGAGGGCGAGCACCGCCCGGCGCCGCCACGCGGCCCAGGCGCTCAGCAGCAGGGCCGCCACCTGGCCCACGTCGAGGCCGACCCAGGCGGCCTTCCAGTGGATGGCGACGTAGTGGTGGGGCAGGTAGAGGGCGAGGTAGACGATCCAGATCGTCTCGAGCAGCGCCGCGAGCACCAGGGTGACGAGCAGGGCGTCACCCGGTCCTCGTCGCACCACCCAGCTGCGCAGCCCGCGCGCGTATCCCGCCACCGAGACCGATGGTAACGGGACGGCGAGAGGGGCTCAGCGCGGGGCGTCGAGCACGTCGGCCATCGCCGTGACGCCGGCGAGGAGGTCGGCCGCCCGGTCCTCGGGGAGGACGCCGAGGCGCTCCGCCACGAGCTCGCTGGTGCGGTCCTCGGCGCGCTCGTAGGCCCGGCGGTCCTCGTCGGTGACGGCGGGGATCTCCTCCTCGCGGTACCCGTGGAGGGCGAAGCCCGCGGGACCGTCGAGGTAGCAGGCGACGAGGGGCGCGATCCCGACCTCGGCGAGGGCCTCGGCGTGCAGGGCCCCGCGCAGTTCGCGCAGGCGGATCACCCCGCGGTAGGCGTCGGCGACGGGGTCGTCCGCCCGCCCGAGGCGGGCGTAGCCGTCGGCGAGGAGGTGGGTCCCGGGGGCGTCGGCGTCGGCCGCCGCGTGGGCGGCCGCGGCCAGCCGGGGGGCGAGGTCGGCGTCGAGGGTCGCGAAGGTCCGCCGGGCGTAGTCGTCGGCCGCGGCGAGGTAGCTCGCGGCGGTCGTCGCCGGGTCGTGGGTGACCCGCGGGCGCGACCAGATCCGCTCGATGGCGCGGGGGGCGAAGAAGACGAAGACCCGCTCGACCTCCTCGGCCGTCACGTCGCCGAGCACGCCCCCGCGACCGAGGCCGTAGAAGGCGACGGCGTCGAGGCCGAGGGCCTGCCCGGCGGCGACCGTGCCGGGGTCGAAGTAGAAGGCGGCCCCCAGGCGTCCGACGGGGGCGGCGAGCTGATCGGCGAGCTGACGGGCGTTCATCGGGCCGACTCTAGGCGTCCCGCGCCGTCGCGCCGCACCCGCAGCTCGAGGCAGCTACCCGCGGGGACGGGCACGAAGCGGGCCCGTCCGCCGTGGCGGGCGGCGATGTCGGCGACGATCGCGAGTCCGAGGCCCGTGCCGCCCGAGGTCCGCGCGCGGGCCGGGTCCGAGCGCACGAAGCGCTGGAAGTAGCGGGCGGCCGTCGTCACGTCGATGCCCTCGCCGTCGTCGGCGATGCGCATCACCGCCTCGTCGTCCTCGTAGCGGGCGCTGAAGCGCAGTTCCCGGCGGGCGTAGCGGGCCGCGTTGTCGACGACGTTGCGGACCATGCGGCGCAGGGTCGCCGGGTCGCCCACCACGCGCGTCGGCGTCACCTCCGAGGTGTCGACGGTGAGCTCGGTGATTGCCCGGATGCGGTTCGCCTCCTCGTAGAGGAGGTCGTCGAGGTCGACGTCGACGCGGCGGAACTCGATGCGGTGCTCGTCGTTGCGGGCCAGCCAGAAGAGGTCCTCGATGAGGGCGTCGAGGCGGCGGCCCTCGCGCTCGACCCGGTCGAGGACGGCCGGCACGTCGGCGGCCGACGGGTCGGTGCGGGCCCGCTCCACCGTCGCGAGCAGGGTGGTGAGCGGGCTGCGCAGCTCGTGGCTGGCGTTCGAGACGAACTCCTGCTGGAAGCGGCTCGAGGACTCCAGCCGGTCGAGCATCTCGTTCACGGTGCGCGAGAGGCGGGCGATCTCGTCGTCGCCCCCGGTCACCGGGACCCGCTCGGTGAGGTCGCGGGCGGCGATCCGCTCGACCCGCCGGCGGATCGACTCGACCGGCGCGAGGGCGAGCCCGATGCCGAACCAGATGAGGGTCCCGGCGATGACGAGCAGGAGGGGGAAGGAGACGGCGACGCTCGCGAGCAGCACCGTCACCGAGTGAGTGATCGCCGTGCCGTAGACGAAGCCGAAGGCGAGGGCCGAGCCGCGCGAGGTGGTGATCGACTCGACCGCCCCCTGGCTCAACTGACTCCGCAGCGACGCCGTCGCGGGCGAGGCGACGAGGACCGCGTCGAGCCCCGAGACGGCGGCGTTGTCGGGCACCGCGCGCGCGAGGGGCGGCGTCCCGCCGAGGGCCGTCGAGGCGGCCCACACGTGGCGCCCGGTGGCGTCGGTCACCTGGACGACGACGTCGTTCGTGGTGGGCAGGGTGAGGACACCGGTGCTCGGCAGCGGGGCCGTCGCGAGGCGCGTCTCCACCTGCGCGAGGGCGTCGGAGACGCGGTTGGTGGCGCCGTTGACGAGGGAGCGGTGCACCAGGGCGACGAGCGCGAGGGCCGTGAAGAGCAGCACGGCCGCGATCGAGAGCACGAAGAACAGCGTCAGGCGCGCCCGGATCGAGAGGTCGGCGACGCGCCGGGGCATCAGTCCTCGCGCACGCGGTACCCGACGCCCCGCACCGTGCGGATGACCGAGGGCTCCCCCTCGTGGTCGATCTTGCGACGCAGGTAGCCGATGTAGACCTCGACGATGTTGGGGTCGCCGTCGAAGTCCGCGCCCCAGACGGCCGCGAGGATCTCACCCTTCGCGATGGTGCTCTCGGCGTGGGTCAGGAGGTACTCGAGCAGCGCGAACTCGCGCGGGGTGAGGGCGACCTCGCGACCCCGGGCGCTCACCCGGCGCGAGGCCGGGTCGAGCGTGATGACGCCGACCGAGATGGGCTGGGGCCGCTCGCGGTCGTGGCGTCGCAGGAGGGCGTTCACGCGGGCGAGCAGGATCGAGCGCTCGAAGGGCTTGCGCAGGAAGTCGTCGGCGCCGACCTCGAGGCCCTCGACCTCGTCGAGCTCGCCGTCCTTCGCCGTGAGCATCAGCAGGGGGGTGTGGACCCCGGCGTTGCGCAGGTCGAGGCAGACGGAGAAGCCGTTGCGGCGGGGCAGCATGAGGTCGAGGATGATCACGTCGTAGGCGCCGTCGCGCCCCTCGGCGAAGCCCGACTCGCCGTCGTGGCGCTGGGTGACGTCGAAGCCGGCGTCGGTCAGCAGGTCGGCGACCGCCTGGGCGAGGTCGAGGTCGTCCTCGACCACGAGAACCCGCCGACGCTCATCGCTCATTTGAGATAGAGGTTACCGTCGGACCCCTCGACGACGTTGAGCTTGAGGAGCCCGTGGGGCGCCGGGCCGGAGATCACCTGGCCGGTCGAGAGCGCGAACTGCGAGCCGTGGCAGGGGCAGGCGAGCACCTGGTTCTGGGCGTAGTAGCCGACGGTGCAGCCGGCGTGGGGGCAGACGGCGTCGTAGGCGTCGAAGACGCCCGAGCTCGGCTGGACGACGATGCCGGGGTCGCCCGACGAGGGGATCGTGAAGGAGGCGGCCTGGCCGACCGGGACCTGGCTCGCCTTGCCGAGGAGCGTCCCGCCGGGGACGCCACCCCCCGACGAGCCCGCCGTCGTGGTCGTGGTCGTGGGGCTCGCGCCGCCGCTCGGCGCGGGTCCGGCGCCCAGCTGGGTCGGCGCCGTCGGCGCCGTCGTGCCGTGGATCACCCGTCCCGCGACGGCGTCGACGCCGCCGAGGACGACGGCCGCCCCCGCGACGAGGGTCGCCGTCGCCCCGCCGAGCACCAGGGCCCGGCGGTCGACCGAGTCGATGGTGACGCGCGTGGCGTAGGGGGCGCGTGGTCCGAGCAGGACCGGGCAGGCGCCGGGCTCGCAGAGCAGTCCCTCGCGCGCGTTGCACCGACCTCGATTGAACTGGCCGCAGAAGCGCTGGACCTGGGCGAAGGGCAGGGTCACGATGTCGGGCGGCGGGGCCCCCTCCATCGCGGCCGCCCGGCGGGCGAGGCCCCCGTCGAGCGAGAAGCGGCTCCCGGCGCCGGCGGCGATGAAGGGCAGCCAGGCGAAGAAGAAGACGATGTCGGCGCCCGTGTAGTAAGGGGCGGCGTGGAAGCTCACCGTGAGGAAGAGCATCAGGGAGAGCAGGGCGCCCCCGATCGCCGCGACGCGCATCCAGAGCCCGAGGAGGGCCCCGAGGCCGATGGCGACCTCGCCGAGGGCGATGACGATGCCGATCGGCGTGGCGAGGGGCAGGAGGTGGCTGAGCAGCGCGTGAATCGGGCTGAGCCGGACCGCGGCGATCAGCTGGGACTTGATCGAGATCGGGCTGAGCCCGTTGAAGAAATTCGGGTTGGCGAGCTTCTGGAGCCCCGCGAAGAGGAAGGTCACCCCGAGGAAGGCCCGCAGCGGCAGCAGGGCCCAGCCGGCGAGGACCCAGGCGCGCGGCGGCGCGCCGAGCGGCAGGCGCCGTTCGGGTCGACGGGCGTGGCTGACGGAGCGAGGCGCGGGCACAACGACCAGTAAACCAGCCGGGCCCCGTCGTCCGGGCCGCGGGCCCGCCCTGGTGGCGCGAGCGACCACAATGGGGGGATGCTCGTCGCCTCCATCACGTCCTTCGTGCTGACGAAGATCCAGCACCTCCCCGGCGGGCTCGTCTACACCCTCGTCGCCCTGCTCGTCTTCGGTGAGGCGGCCCTCTTCATCGGCTTCGTCCTGCCCGGCGAGACCTCGGTCCTCGTGGCCGGCGTCGTCGCGAGCCAGCACCACGTGCGCCTCTCGGCCCTCATCCCGCTCGTGATCGTGGCGGCCGTCGTCGGCGACTCGGTCGGCTACGAGGTCGGCCGCCACTTCGGGCACCGCCTGATGGACCTGCCCGTCCTGCGACGACGACAGGCGGCCCTGCACCGGGCCCTCACCGGACTGCGCACGAAGGGGGCGCGCTACGTGGTCCTCGGGCGCTTCACCGCGTTCCTGCGCGCCGTGATGCCGGGCCTCGCGGGCATGTCGGGGATGGCCTACCGCCGCTTCCTCGCGGCGAACGCCCTCGGGGGCGTGATCTGGGGCGTCTCCTACACCCTGCTCGGCTTCTACGCCGGGTCGGCCCTCAGCAAGGTCGAGACCTACTCCTCGTGGGCCGGCGTCGGCCTCCTCGTCCTCGTCCTCGGCGGCGCGCTCGCCCTGCACCTCCTGCGGCGCCGCCGCGACCTCGCCGTCGAGGCCGCCTACGAGGCCGAGCACCCCGAGGACTCAGCGCAGGGCGGTGAGGAGGGCGGCGGCCGGGCCGGGGACCCAGGCGTCGGCCCGGCGCACTAGCAGCCCGGTGCGCGACCCGGTGGGTCCGGAGCCGGCGACCAGGCTGCGCAGGTAGAGATCCCCGCCCTCGCGCGCCAGCCCGGCGAGCTCGCGCGGCGGGGTCTCGAGGGAGAGGGCCCGTCCGCTCGCCCGACGGGGGGCGATCGCCGGATCCGACTCGAGGGCCTCGACCACCCCGCGGACCTGGTCGTGGGCGTCGCGGGCGTCGGCCCGGGCCTCGCGCCGCCAGGGCGGCGCCGCGGCGGTGACGAACCCCCGGTCGACGAGGCCGCGGGGGTCGCTCGCCACCACGATCCCGGTCGCCGCGTCGATCCGCTCGGCGACCCGGCGCCCGTGGGCGAGGGCGTAGGGCACGACCCAGGGCAGCAGCCAGGCCTCGAGGCCGGCCCAGAGGGGCCAGACCTCGTCGAAGAGGAGCAGGGTCACGGCCAGCCCGGCCGCCCGGGCCGCCCCGGCGACGCGGGCGTAGCGCTCGAGCGCGGCCCCGTCGACCACGCCCCGGCGCGGCTCGACCCGAGCCCACTCGACGCCGAGGCGGATCCCGTCGAGGCCCAGCTCGGCCGCCCGCTCGACGACCTCCTCGTAGTCCTCCCAGAGGCCCGCCGCGACCCCCGGGGCCGTCGTGCGGCGCAGGGCGTGGGTCGGGGCGTAGCAGGTCGTCGGGCCGCCCTCGACGTCGTAGCCACCCTCGACGGCGTAGCCGTCCAGGGTGGCGAAGAGACGACTGCTCACGGGCCCGAGTCTCCCACGCGGGGGCGAGGTAGCGTGACGACGAGCGAGTAGGAGGTGCCATGGCGGACGAGGTACTGAGCGAGCGGGTGGGCCACGTCGCCCTCCTGACCATCAACCGGCCGGAGGCCCGCAACGCCATCAACCAGGCGACGGCCCTCGCCCTCGAGGCCGCCCTCACCGCGACCGAGGCCGACGACGACGTCTGGGTCGTCGTCCTCACCGGGTCGGGCGACAAGGCCTTCTCGGCCGGCATGGACCTCAAGGCCTTCGCCGCCGGCGAGGTCCCCTTCACCCCGTCGGGCTTCGGCGGGATCACCACCCGCACCCTGACGAAGCCCCTCATCGCGGCGGTGAACGGCGCGGCCCTCGCCGGGGGCTTCGAGATCGCCCTGAGCTGTGACCTCGTCGTCGCGGCCGAGCACGCGATCTTCGGCATCCCCGAGGCGAGCCGCGGCCTGATCGCCGGGGCCGGCGGACTCATCCGCCTGGCGAAGCGCACCTCCCGGGCCGTCGCCCTGGAGATGGCCCTCACCGCCGAGCCGGTCTCGGCCGCCCGGGCCCTCGAGCTCGGCCTGGTCAACCGGGTCGTCCCCGCCGAGAGCCTGCGCGACAGCGCGATCGCCCTCGCCGAGCGCATCGCGGCGAACGCGCCCCTCGCCGTGCGCGAGTCGAAGCGCGTCATGCTCGCCTCCCTCGAGATGACCGAGGCCGAGGCCTGGAAGGTGAACGACGCGGCCTTCGGCGCGATCGGCCGCAGCGCCGACGCCCTCGAGGGGGCCGTCGCCTTCGCCGAGAAGCGCCCGCCGCACTGGACGGGGAAGTAAGTGCTCGCGACCGTCAACCAGCTGGCCGACTCGCTCACCTGGATCCGCCTCGGCCTGCACGTGACCGCGGCGACCGTCTGGGTCGGCGGGCAGCTCGTCATGGCGGGCCTCGTCCCCGCGGCCCGCAAGGTCTCCCCCGAGGCGCCCCGCGCGCTCGCCGCCGCCTTCGGACGGATCTCCTGGCCCGCCTACTGGCTCCTCATCGCGACGGGGCTCTGGAACTGGGCCGCCGTCACCGGCGGCTCGACCTCGGGCGCCTGGATGGCCGTCTTCGTGGTCAAGCTCGTCGCGGTCGTCGCGGCCGGGGTCTTCGCCTGGCGCCACACGCGCGCTACCTCGGCGGCCGCCCGCGGGGCCTTCGCCGGAACGGCGGCCCTCGCGTCGCTCCTCGCCCTCGCCCTCGGCGTGGGCCTCGGGGGCTAGCCGCCGAGCCGCACCACCAGGGCCGACGCCACCGCGGCGGCCAGCACCACGACCGGGAAGGGTGCCCGACGCCACAGCGCGACGAGGGCCGCGGCGAGTCCGGCCACCCGGTGGTCGAGGACGACGTGGGTCCGCGTGGCGAGCCCCTGGGCGACGACGAGGGCGCTCAGGAGCACCACCGGCACCAGCTCGTTGATCCGGCGCAGCCGGGGGTGGGCGAACCAGCGCGAGGGCGCCAGGTGCCCGAGGAGCTTCAGGGCGTAGGCGAGGACCCCCGTGAGGACGACCACCGCCCACGCGGCCGACGGGCTCACTCACGCCACCCGGCGCCGACGGCCACGAGGACCGCGGCGACGATCGGCAGCCCCGCCGGAAGCAGCGGCGTCAGCCCCAGCGTGAGGAGGGCCGCCAGGGCCGCCGCCGCGCGCGAGCGCGCGGCGCCGAGTCGGGGCCAGACGAGGGCGAGGAAGGCCGCGGGCACCGCTGCGTCGAGCCCCCAGGCGGTGGGGTCCCCGAGGGCCCGGGCGCCGGTCGCCCCGGCGAGGGTGAAGACGTTCCAGAGGACGTAGACGGCGCCGCCCGTCCACCAGAAGGCCCGGCGCATGGCCGTGCGCCCACGGCCCTGCTGTCCGAGGGCGACCCCGGTCGACTCGTCGATCGTCACCTGGGCGGCGAGGAGGCGCCGCCACCCCCGCGCCTCGACGACCGGCGAGAGGGCGATGCCGTAGAGGGCGTTACGCACCCCGAGGAGCGTCGCCGCCCCCACGGCGCTCGCGACCGGGCCCCCGGCGGCCACCACCCCGACGGCCGCGAACTGGCTGGCCCCGGTGAAGGCGACGAGTGAGAGCAGGCAGGTCTGCAGCACGCTGAAGCCCGCCGCGACCCCCGCCGCCCCGAAGGCGACGCCGTAGAGGCCCACGGGCACCGCGACCGCGAGGGCGTCCCGCACCACCGTCCGCGACCCGTCCACGTCCCATTCTCTCCCGGCCTGTCGCCGACGCGCCGTGGGCGGTAGGGTACGGACGGAAAAGGAGTACACGTGTTCCTCGCTGAAATCTTCGGGCCGGACCTGCTGATCGTCGTGATCGTGGTGGCCGTCCTGGTCTTCGGCGGTTCGGCCATCCCCAAGCTGGCCCGCAACCTGGGCGCGGCGAAGACCGAGTTCGAGAAGGGCCTCAAGGCCACGAAGTCGACCGACGTCACCGCCGAGAAGCCCGAGTCGAACGACACCACGACCCCGTAGCGCCCCCGCCGTGGACCTCGCGACGCTGACCGAGGCCTGGTGGCGCGGGGAGGCTCGCGGCCCCGTCACGCTCGCCCCGGACGACGCCGTCCTCGGTGAGGTCGCCCCGGGCGTCGCCTTCGTCACCGGGTTCGGCAACGTCACGGCCCTCGCGACGAGCGAGGGGCTCGTCCTCGTCGACAGCGGCTCGACCTACGGGGCGCCGCCCATCCTCGCCGCGCTGCGGGAGTGGAGCGGCGAGCCCGTCCACACCCTCGTCTACTCCCACGGTCACGTCGACCACGTCTTCGGCGCGCACCTCCTCGACGCCGAGGCCGAGGCCGCCGGACGGCCCCGTCCGCGTGTCGTGGCCCACGAGAACGTCCTCGCGCGCTTCGCCCGCTACACGACGAGCGCCGGCTACAACGAGATCGTCAACCAGCGTCAGTTCTCTCTGCCCGAGCTGCGCTGGCGCACCGACTTCCGCCTCCCCGACCTCACCTACCGCGAGGCCCTCGACCTCGAGGTGGGCGGGGCGCGCCTCGCGCTGCGCCACGCCCGCGGCGAGACCGACGACGCGACGATCACCTGGCTGCCCGACCACCGCGTCCTCGCCGCCGGTGACCTCTTCGTCTGGTCGAGCCCCAACGCGGGGAACCCTCAGAAGGCCCTACGCGACCCCGGGGCCTGGGCCCGGGCGCTGCGGGAGATGAGTTCCCTCGGCGCCGAGGTCCTCCTGCCGGGCCACGGGGTGCCGATCCTCGGCGCCGACCGGGTCGAGCGGGCCCTCGACGAGACGGCCGAGTACCTCGAGCACCTCGTCGCGGCGACCCTCTCGCTCATGAACGAGGGGGCGACCTTCGCCGAGGTCCTCGCGAACGTTCACCCCCCGGCCCACCTCGCGGAGCGGCCCTACCTGCAGCCCGTCTACGACGAGCCCGAGTTCGTGCTGCACAACGTCTGGCGCCTCTACGGGGGCTGGTGGGACGGCGACCCGGCGAGCCTGCACCCGGCCCCGCCACGCGAGCGGGCCCACGACCTCCTCGAGCTCGCGGGCGGCGTCGCCCCGGTCCTCGAGCGGGTCAACGACCTGATCGAGCGGGGTGACGACGCGGCGCTGCGTCGCGCCGGGCACCTCGTCGAGGCGCTGTGGGCCGACGACCCCGGGGGGCCCGGCGTCGCCGCGGCGCGCGAGCGCCTCTACCGGGCCCGCGCCCGGGCCGCGACCTCGACGATGGCGAAGGGCGTCTACCGCGCCGCGGCCCGCGAGAGCAGGGACCTCGGCTAAGGGGGTTCACAGTTTTCGCCCGGGCCGCCGGAGGGGGGCCTGAGTAGTGTCGACGCGTGGATTCACCCGCCCTGTCCCCCCAGGGTGCACCGACCCGCTCGCGTCGCTGGCGGCGACTCCGTCGGGCCGCCGTGCTCCCCGTCGCCGCGCTGGCCCTCTCCGGCTGCACCGTCCCCAGCTTCGGCGCCCACCCGGCCGACACCACGACCGGCCAGTCCTCCTACCACCTGTGGCAGGGCTTCTCCATCGGGGCCGCCATCGTCGGCACCCTGGTGGTCCTCCTGCTCGCCTGGGCCATCCTGCGCTACCGGCGCCGCAGCGCCGACGCCATCCCGGCCCAGGTCCAGTACCACATCCCGCTCGAGATCACCTACACGGTCATCCCGATCCTCATCGTCATCGGCCTCTTCGCCGCGACCCTGGTGGTCGAGAACAAGGTCGTCGCCAACCCCAAGACCGACGTCACGATCAACGTGAACGCCTTCCAGTGGGGCTGGAAGTTCTCCTACCCGGGCAGCTCGGCCGTCGTGGTGGGCCAGACGACCCAGGACCCGACCATGGTCATGCCGGTCGGGACCGACGTGCACATCAACCTGACCTCGACCGACGTCGTCCACGGCTTCTACGTGCGGGCCTTCAACTTCTCCCGCTACGCCCTGCCCGGGGTCGTCAACCAGTTCACCCTCCACGCGGTGAACACCGGGACCTTCTTCGGCCAGTGCACGCAGCTCTGCGGCCTCTACCACTCGCTGATGTTCTTCAACGTGAAGGTCGTCACCATGAGCCAGTACCGGACGTGGCTGAACTCGTTCAGCGGCTCCTCGGCCGCCACCGCGGCCTCGGCGGCGAACACCGCCCAGTCGCAGCAGACGTCCTCCATCACCCCCTCGAAGCCCACCGCCAGTCACGGAGCGAACTGATGACCGACGTCCTCGAGCACCCCGTCGCCGTGGGTGACCACGGACACCACGAGGACCACGGCCCCCGCGGCGTCCTCAAGTGGCTGACCACGACCGACCACAAGGTCATCGGCCTCTCCTACACCGTCACCGCGGTGATCATGCTGGTGATCGGCGGCCTCTTCGCCGAGATCATCCGCGCCCAGCTGGCGAGCCCCAACGGGACGCTCGTCTCGCTGGCCCAGTACAACGAGCTCTTCACCATGCACGGCTCGGTGATGATCTACCTCTTCGCCGGACCCTTCGCCTTCGGGGCGCTCGCCAACATCGTGGTGCCGATCCAGATCGGCGCCCCCGACATGGCCTTCCCGCGCCTCAACGCCCTCTCCTACTGGCTGTACCTGACGGGCTCGATCACCATGCTCTCGGGCTTCTTCACCGCCGGTGGCGCCGCGAACTTCGGCTGGGTCGGCTACGCGCCCCTCTCCAACTCGATCAACACCCCCGGCGCCGGCGCCGACCTCTGGATCGGCGGGCTGCTGCTGACGGGCTTCTCGGCGATCTTCACCGGCGTCAACCTGGTCGCGACCATCTTCTACCTGCGCGCGCCGGGCATGACGATGTTCCGCATGCCGATCTTCACCTGGAACCTCCTGGTGACGGCGCTGCTCATCCTGCTCGCCTTCCCGGTCCTCACGGCCGGCCTGGTCATGCTCTACGCTGACCGCCACTTCGGGACCCACATCTTCTCGGTCGCCGGCGGCGGGGTGCCGGTGCTCTGGCAGCACATCTTCTGGTTCTGGGGCCACCCGGAGGTCTACATCCTGGCCCTGCCGTTCTTCGGCATGGTCACCGAGATCATCGCCGTCTTCTCGCGCAAGCCGGTCTTCGGCTACAAGGGCATGGTCTTCGCGACCCTCACGATCGCGGCCCTGTCGCTCGGCGTGTGGGCCCACCACATGTTCACCACGGGCGTCGTCCTGCTCCCCTTCTTCTCGATCATGAGCCTGCTCATCGCGGTGCCGACGGGGATCAAGATATTCAACTGGATCGGGACGATGTGGCGAGGGGAGATATGGTTCTCGACCGCCATGCTCATGGCGATCGGGTTCCTCGTGACCTTCCTCATCGGCGGCCTCACCGGCATCTATCTCGCCAGCCCGCCGCTCGACTTCTTCACCCACGACACCTACTTCGTGGTGGCCCACTTCCACTCGGTCGTGATGGCCCTGGTGCTCGCGGGCATGGCCGGTCTCTACTACTGGGGACCGAAGATCACCGGCTACCTGCTGAACGAGACGATCGGCAAGATCCAGTTCTGGTTCCTCTTCGTCGGGACCCAGGTCTTCACCTTCCCGATCTACCTGCTGGGACTGCGCGGCATGCCGCGGCGCATGGCCGTCTACCCCCACGACCCGCAGTGGAAGTTCCTCAACGACGTGGCGACGGTCGGCGCGATCCTCATCGGCGTCTCGACGATCCTCTTCGTCGTCAACATCATCGTGAGCTGGAAGAAGTACCCGGCCGGTGACAACCCGTGGGACGGCCACACGCTCGAATGGTTCACCACCTCGCCGCCGCCCCACCACAACTTCTACCGTCTGCCCCCGATCCGCTCGGAGCGCCCGACGTGGGACTACAACCACCCGGAGCACACGGCCCTCGGACACGGCGAGCACGCGAAGGATGAGGCGCGATGAAGGTCGAAGCGAAGATCCTGCTCATCCTCGGCCTCTTCTTCGGGATCGTCGCGGCCGTCTACTGGCGCTGGTCGGTGGAGAACGCCGGCGGCGTGATGCTGGTCGCCGCCATGCTGCTCGGCTTCCTGCCCGGTAGTTACTACTGGTGGTGGAGCCGTCGCATGCGCACCCGCCCCGAGGACGACCCCACCGCGACCCCGGCCCAGTCGGCCGGCGTCGTCGGCGCCTTCCCCGGCACCTCGATCTGGCCCTTCACGATGGGCATGGGCGCCTTCTTCGTGGTGCTGGCCCTCGTCTTCGGGATCTGGCTGCTGGTGCCGGGCATCGCCCTCGTCACCTGGGCCCTCCTCGGCGGCATCGCCGAGGGACGCCGCGGCGGCCGCGTCTGATCGCTCGCGCCGGGCGCGCCGGGCGGCGCGTTACCCTTCTGGGGTGCTCGAACGCTGGACCCGCGCGGTGGTGCGCGTCCGCGCGCTCGTCCTCACGGTCTGGGTCCTCGCGGCCCTCGCCGGACTGCTCGGCTACGCCCAGCTCGGCTCGCGCCTGACGACCTCACTCGCCGTCCCGGGGACCCAGTCGGCCCGGGCCGACCAGCTGCTCGCCGCCTTCCACGAGAACATCGAGGGGGCCGTCACCATCGTCGTGCCCCACGTGAGCGATCGCGCGGCCCCGGGGGTCGAGCGGCGCCTGCGTCGGGCCCTCGCGCGCGTCCCCGCCCTCCACGTCGTCGCCGACCAGCGCGTCGCGGGGATCCAGCTGGTCGACCTCGAGTCCCCCCTCTCGCTCAACGCCGCGGCCGCCCTCACCGGCCCGCTGCGCGCGGCCCTCGCCCGCGAGGGGGTCACCGGCGCCCTCGTCACCGGCCCGGCCGCCCTCCAGTACGACGTGACCCCGGTGCTGCGCCACGACCTCGCCGTCGGGGAGATCGCGGCCGGAGCCGCCACCGTCCTCCTGCTCGTCGCCCTCCTCGGCGTGGGCTGGGCCGTCCTCGTGCCCCTCGTCGTCGCGGCCCTCACCACGGCGACGGCGCTCGGCGTGGTCGACCTGCTCGCCGGGCACGTCCTCATGGTCCTCTACGTGCCCAACGTGGTCGCCCTCGTCGGCCTGGGCCTCGCCGTCGACTACGCCCTGCTCGTGGTACACCGGATGCGCCGCGAGCTCACGCGCTCGGCACCCGCGACGGCCGTCCTCGCCACCATGGCGACGGCCGGGCGGACCGTCCTGCTCTCGGGGTCGGTCGTCGCGATCGGGCTCGCCACCCTCCTCGCCGTGCCGGTGCCCCTGGTCCGTTCGCTCGGGGTGGCGGGACTCGTCGTCCCGGTCGTCGCCCTCGCCTCGGCCCTCACCCTCCTACCGGCCCTCCTCTCCCTCCTCGGGACCCGTCTCGCCGGGCGCGGCCTCCTCGGAGGCGACCCGGCGACCGGGCGGTGGGCCCGGATCACCCGTCGGGTCGTCGCGCACCCCGTACGGGTGCTGCTCTCGAGCCTCGTCGCCCTGGGCGCCCTCGGGGCGGGGGCCGCCCAGCTGCACCTCACGCCGGGATCCCTCACCGCGATCCCCCCCGAGATGCCCTCGGCCCGGGCGATCTCGCTCGTCGGCGCGACGATCGGCCCGGGATTCCTCACCCCCCTCGAGGTCCTCATCGACACCGGGCGACCCGGCGGAGCGAACGCCCCCGCCGAGGTCGCGGCCCGCCAGAGCCTCGCGACGACCCTCCTCACGACCCCGGGGGTGAGCCTCGTCGCCCTCGACACCCGTCCGCCCTACGTCGACGGGACCCGTCGCATCGCCCGGGTCCTCGTCATCGGGCCCGACGAGTTCGGGGCCCCCGCGAGCCAGGCCCTCGTCGGGGTCGTGCGCCGCGACGTCGCCGCGACGTCCTGGCCCGCCGGGACGACCTGGGCCGTGGGCGGGGCGCCCGCGCAGGGCGTCGACTTCCTCCACGCCATCTACGGTCCCCTCCCCTACCTCGTCGCCGTCGCGCTGGCGATCGCCCTCGCCGCCCTGACGGCCGCCTTCTCGTCGCTCTTACTCGCCCTCCTCGCCGTCCTGCTCGATCTCGTGACGGTGGCCGTCAGCTACGGGGCCCTCGTCGTCGTCTTCCGCGAAGGCGCGGGGGGCCTCCTCGGCACCTACCACGTCGGTCAGATCGAGGGCTGGGTGCCGGTCTTCGTCTTCGCGGTGCTCTTCGGGCTCTCGATGGACTACGAGGTCTTCATCGTCGCGCGGGTGCGCGAGGCTCACGATCGGGGGCTCGCGACCCGCGAGGCCCTCGTCGAGGGCCTCGCCGAGACCGGCGGCGTCGTCACGAGCGCCGCCGCGATCATGGTCGCCGCCCTCGCGGGGTTCGTCATCGGACGAGTCGCCGGGCTCCAGGAGTTGGGGGTGGGCCTCGGGGTCGGGGTCGCCCTCGACGCCACCATCGTGCGAGGCCTCGTCCTACCCGCCCTGGTCGCCCTCCTCGGCGATCGCGTCTGGGGCCGGCGACCGTCACGAGCCGGGCGCGACCCCGTCTCCGGCTGACCGAGACTCGACCGACACGGGGGCGGACACCACGAGTCCCCGTCTTGACGACGGGGACTCGTGGTTCGCAGTTGGGAGGCTAGCGAGCTACTTCACGATGGTGATCGCGAAGTGGAGCGACGGCACGTGGTAGCCGAGGGCGAGCGCCGGGTCGTCGTTCGAGTAGGTGAGGATCGGGGTCATGCCGTAGGGCGTGTTCGCGAACGACGGCTGCTGCGTGTAGAACATCGGGTACAGGTCGATCAGGTGCACGCCCGGGCCGCCCGTGGCGCGCAGGTGGATGACGGTGTAGCCGTTCGAGTTGAAGCCGCACCCGTAGCCGATGTAGCTGTTGTCGTAGTCGACGCCCAGCACGTTGTCGAACTGGGTCCAGCCGACGCCCTTCAGGCTGATGGTGATCTCCTGGCCCTGCTTGAAGGTGTAGGTGCCGGTGCCCGACTGTCCGTTGGCGAGGGCCGTCGGCGTCGCGGAGTCATCGGCCGTCGCCACGCCCATCGACAGCAACTTGCCGCTCGAGGAGTAGAAGGGGACCATCGACTCCATGACGTAGAAGGGGACCTGCGCCTCGACCGTCGAACCCGAGAGGACCAGGATGACGTGCCAGCCACCGAGTCCGTCGGGGATGGTCACGCTGGTCGAGAGGCTGCCGTTGCTCGCCGTGGCGGTGCCCAGGGGAACCGAGGTGTAGGCCCAGCAGGAGGACGTCGGGCAGTTCACCCGGCTGCCCACGACCGAGGACCAGGCCAGCTGGTAGGGGCCCGAGCCGGGCAGCCCGCTCACCGAGACGGTCGCCTTGGTGGTGACGGCGCCCTGCTTCGGCGAGACCGTCGCGACGGCGTTGCCGTCCGCCGAGAGCCCGGCGTTGTTGAGCGTCGTGACCTCGTTGATCGTGGGGGTCACGTTGGCCGGCCAGGTGATGTACGGGGTCAGGCTGGTGTGGCCCGGGGTGACGGTGAAGGTCGTGACGCCGCCGCCGTCCTGCGGGTAGACGTCGGCGTAGGGCACCGGCGACTGGATGATGTTCATGTACATGTAGCTGATGGCGTCAGCGACCTGGATGAGGTGGGCCCCCGTCGCGCCGGTCGCGCGAATGGTCACGCTCGCCGTCCCGCGGGTCCAGTTGGCCATGAGCTCGCCCGCGAACTTGTTGTCGTAGAGCAGCGCCGCGCCGCCGGTGTAGAGGGAGGCCCCGATGCCGGTGTAGGTGATGTGGATCGGGGTCCCGATCGGTCCCCGCGTCGGGGTGACCGTCAGGGTGCGCAGGAGGTAGAAGGCGCCGTAGGCGACGGCCGTGTTGTTGACGACCGCGTAGATCTGGTGCTGTCCACCGAAGTCGGCCGGGGCCTTCGTCGAGTAGGTGAAGCTACCCGAGGAGCTGGTCGTCACCGTGGCGAGGGTCACGTTGAGCGTCGACTGCGCGCGGCCCAGGTAGTTGACGGTGTCCGGCTGGGGACTCGCCACCCAGGTGACGTTGGCGGTCTGCCAGACGATGGCGACGCTCGTCGCGGCCGGCAGGCCGGTGCCCGAGATCGTGATCGGCTTGCCCTGGGTCGCCTGGACGGGCGAGATGGTGAGGGGGTTGGAGATCGTCGCCGGCACCGTGAAGCTGGGGGTGACCGGACCGGGCAGGGCCGGGACCCCGGGCAAGTTCGACGGGGCGACGAGGTTGGTGGGGTTGAGCGTCGACGTGGTGTCGGCCGCTCCCCCGGGGGCCGCGGCGGCGAGAGGCAGCAGAGCCGCCACCGCAGCCAGGACCATCACGCGGTGCGCGACGTGACGGGTCATCTTCATGGGGGATCCTTTCGGAGGGTTAGGGTGAGGCCGCCAGCGTGGGAACGGTGGCTCGGACCGGGCCGGCCCTTTTCGAGGGCCGGCCCGTCCGTCACTGCGGCATCAGATCAACCGGCGGGGACCGGGTTGATGGTCAGCTGGGAGTTCGCGGACGTCCCGGCCTGGGTGTAGGTGAAGGTCTGGGCCTTGATCGCCTTCTTCACGACGACGCGCTTCTGGACCCACTTGCCCTTGATCTTCTGGCGGACGACCTTCGTCACCGCCGGGACGGACTTGGTCGTCACGGTCAGCTTGAAGGGCACGACGCCCATCGTCGCGTACCCGGTGGTGTTCCAGCCGTAGGACCAGAAGGCCGCCGTGCCGTGGTTGCCGTAGCCCATGGTGAAGGGCGTCGCAACGCCCGGCACCGTGATGGTCGCACTCGCCACGTTGGATCCCGTGAGCGGGGTGCCGCCGGTAGCGACGTTCACCCCGGACATCCGGAAGACCACGGTCTGGCCAACGTAGAACTCGTTGGTCATTGCGCACCCGATCGGAGCCTTCAGAACGCCAGTCCCGCCGCTACCGACGACGGTGTCGACGTTGAGGTACAGCGGCAGGTTCGCCGCTCCCTGGACCGGAGGGGCCAACGTCGTAGTGGTGGGTGCCGTCGTGCTGGTCGTGGGCGGCGCCGTCGTCGTGGTCGTCGAGCTAGCCCCGACGGCCCCCGTGACGAGCGTCGTCCCGCTCAGGGCCAGGGCCCCGACGGCGACGGACGCGAGTATTTTCCTCATTTCTTTCTTTCCTCCCTTAGTCGCGATCGCGAACTACTTGCGGATGACCAGGACGCCCGTGAGGGTCGCGGAGAACGTGTCCGTCTCCTTGCTGCCCGCGGTGGTGTCCTTGATGGAGAAGGAGCCGGTGAACTTGAGGTTCCCCGTGGCGCCCTTCCACTTGCCGATACCCGAGGTGACCTTGGCGAGGCCCTTCACGCTGACCGAGGTCGGAGCGCTCTGGCCGGCCGCGCAGGCCTGCGACGAGTTCGTGATGATGGTGAGCATGAGCTTCGAGCCACCGCCGAGGAGGTACCCGGTACCCGTCATCGGGTCACAGGTGTTCGACGCGGGGGCCGACCCGCTCAGGCCGACGAGCTTGCTCGCCCCGAGGTAGGTGCCGGTGCCGGTGCCGTTCACCGCGGTGGCCTTGCCGCCCGCCGCCGACCACTCGAGGGCGAGCGTGCCCTTGTAGACGCCGCGGAAGGCGACCTTCACCACCTTGGGCGGCGCCTTCTTCGTGGCGTGGGCCGCGGCGGTCGAGCTGGGCTGGTGGACGGTGGTGGCCCCGGCGACGCCGACGCCGGCGGCCGAGACCACCAGCAGAGAGGCGAACAGGGGGGCTGGAATCTTCTTGTATGTGCGCATGCCACCAATGTAAAGTTGGTGACTATAGATTTCCAATCAATCTATTCTCTCTCTACGATTGGAATAGCCTATGTTTAGTCCTCGTGATCTCACGGTCCAGCAGCTGCGGTGCTTCGTCACCGTGGCCGACGAGGGGCAGTTCACGGCCGCGGCCGACGAGCTCCAGATGGCCCAGCCCTCCATCAGTGCCCAGATCGCCCGGCTCGAGACCGTCCTCGGCGTCTCGCTCTTCGTGAGGGGCCGCCGTCCCATCTCGCTCACCGAGGCCGGCCGCGAACTCCTGCCGATCGCCCGACGGGCCCTCACCACGGTGGAGGACGTCTTCCACGCCGTCGACGAGCTCGACGGACTGCGGCGGGGCCACGTCACCATCGGCGCCACGCCGAGCATCGGCGCGACCCTGGTGCCCCGCGCCCTCGCGTCGTTCCGCGCCGCGCACCCCGAGGTCTCCCTCGCCCTCGTCGAGCGCGACACCGACACCCTGGCGAGCGACCTCGTCGCCGGGCGGCTCGACCTCGCCCTCGTCGTCGGTCCCTTCGTGCGCACCCACGCCGACGTGACGACCCTCGCCACCGAGCGCCTCGCCCTCCTCATGCGCGAGGACCACCCCCTGGCGCACCGCGCCGAGGTGAGGATCGGCGACCTGCGCGACGTGCCGCTCATCATGTTCCACGAGGGCTACGAGCTGCGCACCGCCACCCTCCAGGCCTTCGCCGACGCCGGCTTCGAGCCGCTGGTGGCGATGGACGGGGCCGAGGTGGCGACGGTCCACGCCTTCGTCGCCGCGGGACTGGGGGCGGCCATCGTGCCGAGCATCCTCGCCACGATGGACGACTCACTCACCCTCGTGCATCTCGCCGAGCCCGTCATCGAGCGCACGATCTGCCTCGTGCGTGACTCGCGCCACCCCCTCACCCGAGCGGCCCGCGTCCTGCGGGAGGTCATCGAGGCCGAGATCACGACCGCCTGGCCCCCCGGGGCCGGTATCGTTCTCGCTCCCTCGGCGGTGCCACCACCCGCCGCGACGACGCGGGGCCGAAAGTCCTCCCAGGTCACGGCCTGAGCCCTACTCGGGCGGTGCCTAATATGGGCCTGTCGCGGGAGTTGGGGGGCTCCCGCGCGTCGGGACGATCGAACGAGGTGAGGCGTGGCGACCATAGAGAGCGCGACCAGAGTTGTCCTTGGAGGAAAGCGTGGTGGGCCCGACGTGGCGACCCTGCGCACGGACCGCTGGTGGCTGCAGCCGGTGGTCACCGCGTCGATCCTGACGGCCTTCGTCGTCTACTCGACGTGGGCCGCCTTCCAGAACGCCAACTACTACGTGGGGGCCGCCGCCCACCGCGACCTGATCAGCCCCTTCTACTCCCCCTGCCTCGCCGGTGACTGCGTTCCCGGCGCCGGGCACGGCTTCGCGATCAGCGCCTGGACGCTGTCGCCGGCCCTGATCATCCTGATCTTCCCCCTCGGGTTCCGCCTCACCTGCTACTACTACCGCCGCTCGTACTACCGGGCCTTCTGGTGGTCGCCGCCGGCCTGCTCGGTCGCCGACGCCCACGGCTCCTACTCGGGCGAGTCGCGCTTCCCCCTCTTCTTCCAGAACGCCCACCGCTACTTCTGGTACTTCGGGCTCGTGCTCAACGTGATCCTCACCTACGACGCCATCCGCGCCTTCCACCAGCCGGGGATCGGCTGGGGTGTGACGGTGGGGACGATCGTGCTCACGGTAAACGCCGCGCTGCTGTGGGGCTACTCGCTGGGCTGCCACGCCGGACGCCACATCTGCGGCGGGTCGGTCAAGAGCTTCCACCAGTCGCCCCTGCGCTACAAGATCTGGAAGTTCCTGACGCCCTTCAACGTCAAGCACATGAACTTCGCCTGGACCTCGCTCATCTTCGTGGCCTTCACCGACATCTACGTCCGGCTGGTCGCCTCGGGCGCCATCACCGACTACCGCCTCTTCTAAAGGACCTCCCGTGACCGACTACGAACACCACGACTACGACGTCCTGATCATCGGCGCCGGCGGCGCCGGGCTGCGCGCGGCCATCGAGGCCAAGCAGCGCGGCCTCTCGGTGGGCATCGTGACCAAGTCCCTCCTCGGCAAGGCCCACACCGTGATGGCCGAGGGCGGCATGGCCGCCGCCATGGGCAACGTCTACCCCGAGGACAACTGGCAGGTCCACTTCCGCGACACCATGCGCGGGGGCAAGTTCCTCAACAACTACCGCATGGCCGAGCTGCACGCCAAGGAGGCTCCGGACCGGGTGCGGGAGCTCGAGCAGTGGGGCGCGCTCTTCGACCGCACGAAGGACGGCAAGATCCTCCAGCGCGACTTCGGCGGGCACCGCTACGCGCGTCTCGCCCACGTCGGCGACCGCACGGGCCTCGAGCTCATCCGCACCCTCCAGCAGAAGGTCGTCTCCATGGGGACCGACGTCTACATGGAGTGCAAGGTGCTGCGCCTCGTGCACGACGAGCACGGCGCGATCGCCGGGGCCGTCGCCTACTGGCGCCCGACCGGCCAGTTCGTCACCTTCGGGGCGAAGTCGATCATCCTCGCGACCGGGGGCGTCGGCAAGTCCTGGAAGTTCACCTCCAACTCGTGGGAGAGCACCGGCGACGGCCACGCGATGGCCCTGTGGGCCGGCGCCGAGCTGATCGACATGGAGGCCATCCAGTTCCACCCGACCGGCATGGTCTGGCCGCTCAGCGTGCGCGGGCTGCTCGTCACCGAAGGTGTGCGCGGTGACGGTGGGGTGCTGCGCAACTCGAACGGCGAGCGCTTCATGTTCAACTACGTGGCCGACATGTTCCGCGCCGAGACGGCCGAGTCCGAGGAGGAGGCCGACCGCTGGTACGAGGACCACAGCGCCGGACGTCGCCCGCCCGAGCTGCTGCCGCGCGACGAGGTGGCCCGCGCCATCAACGCCGAGGTGAAGAACGGCCGGGGCAGCCCCCACGGCGGCGTCTTCCTCGACATCGGCTCGCGCCGCTCGGCCGAGTTCATCCGTCGCCGCCTACCCTCGATGTACCACCAGTTCATGGAGCTGGCGGGTGTCGACATCACCCGCGAGTCCATGGAGATCGGCCCGACCTGCCACTACATCATGGGTGGCGTGAAGGTCGACGCCGACACGGCCGCCACCCGCGTTCCGGGCCTCTTCGCCGCCGGCGAGGTGGCCGGGGGCATGCACGGGGCGAACCGCCTGGGCGGCAACTCCCTCTCCGACCTCGTCGTCTTCGGCCAGCGCGCCGGTCTCGGCGCCGCCGCGTACCTCGAGGGGGGCTCGGGTCCGCGCGGCTTCGACCGTGGCGAGGTCGAGGCGGCCATCGTCCAGGCGACCGCGCCCTTCGAGCGCGAGTCCGGCGAGAACCCCTACGACATCCAGCGCGACCTGCAGGAGATGATGCAGGCGAACGTCGGCATCATCCGCAACGGACCGGAGATCGAGGAGGCCATCGTCGCCCTCGAGACCCTCTCGGAGCGGGTGCGGAACGTCGCCGTCGCCGGCGGGCGGGCCTACAACCCGGGCTGGAACCTCGCGACCGACCTGCCCAGCATGATCACGGTCTCCAAGTGCACCGCCCGCGGCGCGCTCGAGCGCCGGGAGTCGCGCGGCGGTCACACCCGCGAGGACTTCCCGAAGGCCGACCCCGAGTTCGGGACCTTCAACCTCGCCCACTCGGTGGCCGACGGCCGCTGGGACGGCGAGTTCACGACCGTACGCTCACCACTACTGGTGATGCCCGACGAACTCAAGGCACTGCTCGAGGAGGCCCACTGATGTCCCAGGTGACCATGCGCGTCTGGCGCGGTGACGCGAACGGCGGCGACTTCCAGGAGTTCGCCCTCGAGCGTCAGGAGGGGGAGGTCGTCCTCGACGTCATCCACCGCATCCAGGCGACCGAGGCCCCGGACCTCGCGTGCCGGTGGAACTGCAAGGCCGGCAAGTGCGGCTCGTGCGCCGCCGAGATCAACGGCAAGCCCCGGCTCATGTGCATGACCCGGATGGACCAGCTGCCCGAGGGACCGGTGACGGTGACCCCGATGCGGACCTTCCCGATCATCCGCGACCTGGTGACCGACGTCTCGTTCAACTTCGCGATGGCCGAGCGGGTCCCCGCCCTCCTGCCGCCCCCGATGCCCGAGGACGGGTACCGGATGTACCAGGAGGACGTCGAGCGCGGCCAGGAGTTCCGCAAGTGCATCGAGTGCTTCATGTGCCAGGACGTCTGCCACGTGATCCGCGACCACGAGGAGAACAAGCAGCACTACGCCGGCCCGCGGTTCTTCATCCGCTACGCCGAGCTGGAGATGCACCCCCTCGACACCAACGACCGTCGCGACTACGTGCGCGAGGAGATGGGCCTCGGCTACTGCAACATCACCAAGTGCTGCACCGAGGTCTGCCCCGAGCACATCAAGATCACGGACAACGCGATCATCCCGATGAAGGAGCGCGTCGTCGACGCCCACTACGACCCCGTGGCGTGGCTCGGCCGCAAGATCCGTCGGCGCACCAAGCGCACGGCGTCCGAGGCCTCCGTCCAGCCCCAGCCGTAGTGGCGACCTGGGCCGACCGCCTGGCGGCGACGCTCGCGGGCGCCGGTCCGGCGCCGACCCCCGACGGCCGCGAGGTCCGCATCACCCTCCAGGTGGAGGGCTCGACGCCCGCCGCCGCGACCCTCGTGCTCTCGCCCGCGGGGTCGCGCGTCGAGCCCGCGGTCGAGCGGCCCGACGCCACGGTGCGCCTCGACGCCGCCGGCGCGGACGAGCTAGCGAGCGGCTCCACGGTCATGGCCGTGCTGCGCGAGGGTCGGGTCCGCGTGAGCGGCGACGTGAGCGTGGTGGTGGCCCTCGCCGACTGGCTGGCGGGGCACCGGCCGGCGTGAGCGACCTGCCCCTCACCGAGGACGACCTCGCCGAGCCGGGCGTCCTCGAGGCCTCCCTGCTCCACCGCCGCCCCCGGGTCCACCCCGCGGTCGCCCTGTGCTTCTTCAACGACCTCCTCGCCGCGCTCGCGGCACGCGGTGAGATCACTCCCCTCTACACCCTGCGCAGCGAGGTCGGGGCGAACCCCGTCTACGAGGCGCTGACCCCGTCGGGACCCGTCACCGTCGTCCACCCCGGGATGGGGGCCCCCTTCGCCGCGATCGTGATGGACGAGCTGGTCGCCCTCGGGGCCCGGGCCTTCGTCGCGGCCGGCGGGGCCGGGGCCCTCACCGACGACCTCGGCCTCGGAGCCGTCATGGTCGTCGACTCGGCCCTGCGCGATGAGGGCACCAGCTTCCACTACGCCCCGCCCGGGCGCGTCATCGAGGCCGACCCGCGGGGCGTCGCGGTCCTGCGCTCGATCCTCGACGAGAGCGCTCTCCCCCACCGCGTCGGGCGGACCTGGACGACCGACGCGATCTTCCGCGAGACCCGCAGCCGCGTGAACCGACGCGTCGCCGAGGGCTGCTCGATGGTCGACATGGAGTCCTCGGCGATGATCGCCGTCGCCCGCTACCGCGGGACGCCCTTCGCCCAGCTCCTCTACGCCGGCGACTCGCTGGCCGGGACGGAGTGGGACCACCGGGGCTGGATGCACGCCGGCGACGTGCGCGAGGGCCTCCTCGGCCTCGCCATTCGCGCCGCCGGCGTCCTCGCTAGTGCCTGACCCGCCCGTGCCGCGCTGAGCCCCCGCGGCCCCGGATCCGCTCGTGGTTGAGCACGAGCGCGAGCGCCACGAAGAGGGCCCCGGTGATGAGCGTCACCAGCGGGGCGCGGACCTCGCCCGGGAAGAACCGCACGATGAGCCAGGGCACGTTCACGAGCAGTCCGAGGGCGCCGATCAGCGACTCCCCGAGGCCCCCCGGCCGGGTGCCGAGGACCAGCAGCCCCACCGCGGTGAGGGCCCCGATGATCGGCGCGTGGCTCGGGTACTGGCCCGCGACGAGCGCCGCGCCCCCGAGGGTCGCGACCGCTCCCGCCCACTGGGCGAGGCGCGGAGCCCGCATCGGCATCGTCGCGCCGAGGAGGATCGCGCTCGCCCCGACGAGCCACACCAGCCCACCGGTGACGAGGCCGGCCCGCTCGTCGAAGTAGAAGAGGGTCGGCGCTGCGGACTGGGCGAGGACGACGGCCCCGGTCGCGGTGAGGAGGGCGAGCTCCGCGCGCCCGAGGTGGACCCGGGGACTGGCGACGACCCCGAGGAGGGCGAGGGCCCCCGCGACGCTCAGGAGTCCACCCGCGCCGGGGCTCACATTGAGGAACATCACGACCCCCGCGTAGAGGGAGATCGCCCCGACCACCTCGGCCACCGGTCGGGCCGGCACGCGCCGCGCGATCCCGAGGGCGAGCAGGGCGAGCGCCCCCAGCCACACCCCGACGGCCATGGCGGTCGGGGTGCCCACCAGGCGCGAGAGCGCGCCGAGGGCGGTGACGAGGGCGCCGAGGGTGGTCGCCGCCTGGACCGGGCGAGTCCGACCGCGCCAGAGCAGACCGCTCGCGAGCCCGACGGCGAGCGCCGTCACCAGGACGACAGTCTCGGGTCGCGGCGCGGCGAGGGCCGCCCGCACGGCGACCACCGTGACGAGCCCGACCGCCGCGGTGCCCGCGAGCCAGAGGGACCAGCGCAGGCGTCGCCGGGCCGGCGCGTCCTCGGGCACGAGGGCGCCGGCGACGACGAGTCCGAGGGCGACCAGGGCGCCCCCCGCGAGGCGGACCGGCGTGTGCAGGTCGGACCAGTAGCGCGCGACGATGAGACCGAGGCCCACCACGGCGAGGATCGCCCCCACGTAGCCGACGGCCTCGGCGATGACGCCCGATCGCGACGGTCGCGTCGCGGAACGGGGCGGGGGCGCCGTGAAGGCGAGGATCGAGTGGACCTGCTCGTCGGTGACGAGGCCGGCCGCGCGCCAGCGCTCGAGGTCAGCCGCGAGGCCTTCGGGACGCCGTCCGCGTCCGTCCCGAGCGGGGCCCGGTCGGGACGACGTCACGGCGTCCGGGCCGAGGAGCGACTCCCCGGACGACGTCGGACGGGCGCCCCGCCACGATCCGCGGATCGCCGCCGCCGTCACGACGAGGGCGATCACCACCAGTAGGAACAGGCTGACCATCATCGGTGCCCCCCTTCTCTCGGGGTGATGAGCGCAGCGTATCCCCGTCGTCGAGGGGCCTCCGACGGCCACCGGGTTCCCCGATGCGATCAGGGACGTCAACGACGAACGCCCTCCCCGCGACGACGTGCGTCGCGGGGAGGGCGTCCCGTCGCGTCGGACTAGATGAGACCGAGGGCGCGGACCTCGTCGCGCTCGGCGAGGAGCTCGTCGGTCGTGATCTTGATGCGCTCGGCCGCGAACTCGTCGACGGCGAAGCCCTCCTTCACGCGCCAGCCGCCCTGGCCGTCGGCGGTGATCGGGAAGCCGAAGGTCAGGCCCTCGGGGACTCCGTACTCGCCGTGGCTGGTGACCGAGACCGAGACGCAGTCGTCGGCCGGCGTCGCGGTGCGCAGGCTCACGACGGTGTCGATGGCCGCGTTCGCCGCCGAGGCTGCCGAGCTGGCTCCGCGGGCCTCGATGATGGCCGCGCCACGCTTCTGGACCGTGGTGATGAAGCTCGTCCTCAGCCACTCGTCGTCCGCGACGGCCGCCGGGACGGGACGGCCGTCGACGGTGGCGTTCGCGAAGTCGGGGAACTGGGTCGCCGAGTGGTTGCCCCAGATGGCGAGGTTCTTCACGCCCGCCACCCCGGTCCCCACCTTCTTCGCGATCTGGGTCTCCGCCCGGTTCTGGTCGAGGCGGGTCATCGCGAACCAGCGGTCGGCCGGGACCTCGGGGGCGTGCGAGCGGGCGATGAGGCAGTTGGTGTTGCACGGGTTGCCCACCACGAGCACCCGCACGTCGCTCGCGGCGTTCTCCGCGATCGCCCGGCCCTGGGGCTGGAAGATCCCGCCGTTGACGCTGAGCAGGTCCCCGCGCTCCATGCCCGCCTTGCGGGGGATCGAGCCGACGAGCAGGGACCACGAGGTGCCGGAGAAGGCCGTCGCGAGGTCGCTCGTGTACTCGATCCCGCTGAGGAGCGGGAAGGCGCAGTCGTCGAGCTCCATGACGACGCCCTCCAGGGCCTTCATGGCCGGCTCGATCTCGAGGAGTCGCAGCACGACGGGGGTGTCGGGTCCGAGCAACTGGCCCGAGGCGATGCGAAAGAGCAGCTGATAGCCGATCTGCCCGGCGGCGCCGGTCACGGTGACGTGGACGGGGGTGGTCATGGTTCCTCCTTGGGGGATGCGGCGCGGGGCGCGGGGACGACGGAGCCCGGACGGACGCCGTCGGCGCTCACCCGGGTCGACCTCACCATCGCCTCATCCTACGACGGCCCTCCGGGGCCGTCCGCGGGCCCAAAGTCCCCGCGCGTCGCGCTAGGGGCCGAAGAGGGCGGCGTGGATCTCGCGGGTCGCACTCGAGCGGTTCAGGGTGTAGAAGTGCAGGCCCGGCGCCCCACGATCGAGCAGCGCGGCGCAGAGCTCGGTGGCGGCCGCGATCCCCTCGGCCCGCACCGCCGACGGACCGCCCCGCTCGTTCGCCGCGTGGAGGCGGGTGACGAGCTCTGAGGGGACCGCGGCCCCCATCTCGGCCATCCGTGGGATCGAGCGCAGGGAGGTCACCGGCATGATGCCCGGTAGGACGGGCTTCGTGACCCCGCGGTCGGCGAGGTCGGCGACGAGGCCGCTCCACTCGTCGGGGCGGAAGAAGAACTGGGTGATCGTGAAGTCGGCCCGCGCGAGCTTCTCCGCCAGGTGGAGCCGGTCGCTCGCCCGGTCCGGGGAGCGGGGGTGTCCGGCGGGGTGGGCGGCGACCCCGATGCTGAAGGGACCCACGGTCCGCGCCAGGTCGACGAGCTCGAGGGCGTAGGTGAGCTCGGTCGGCCCCTCGCCGGGGACGTGGTCGCCGCCCAGGGCCATGATGTTCTCGATCCCGGCGTCGCGGTAGCGCTCGAGGACCTCGGCGAGCTCGCGACGACGGTGCCCCGCGAGGACGACGTGGGCGACGGCCGTCAGGCGTCCCTCGCGCTGGACCCGCGTCACCAGGTCGAAGGTGCGCTGGCGCGAGGCCTCGCCCCCGCGGTAGGTGACCGAGACGAAGGAGGGCGCCAGGGGCACCAGGTCCTCGAGGGCCGTCTCGAGGGTCGCCGACTCCTCGTCGGTCTTCGGCGGGAAGAACTCGAACGAGCGGGTGACCCCCGCCCGCAGCAGGGCGTCGACGCGCACGGCCCTAGGCGCGCCCGTAGTCGTCCGACAGCCGCTCGATGTCGTCCTCGCCGAAGTACGTCCCGGTCTGGACCTCGATGAACACGACGGGCTCGTCCCCCCGGTTCTCGCAGCGGTGCGCCTGGGTGCGGGCGACGTCGACGCTCTCGCCGGGCCCGACCTCACGCTCGACGCCGTCGAGGGTCACGATCGCCCGCCCGGCGACGACGAACCAGTGCTCGGCGCGGTGCTGGTGGCGCTGGTAGCTGAGTCGCCCGCCGGGGGCCACGACGATGCGCTTCACCTTGTGGTCGGGGGCCTCGTCGTCGAGCACCACGTAGGTGCCCCAGGGTCGCTCGTCGAACTCGCGTCCGCGGTCGTCTCTCATCGCGTCCTCTCCGCGGCGAGGACCGCGTTCCTCACCAGCATCGCACGGGTCATCGGGCCGACGCCACCGAGGCGGGGCGTCACCCACCCCGCGACCTCGGCGACGTCGTCGGCGAGGTCGGAGAGGAGGCGGCGCCCCTCGAAGCTCGTGCCGGCCCCGACGACGGCCGCCCCCGGACGGATCATGTCGGCCCGGATGAGGCCGGCGGAACCCGCGGCGGCCACCACGACGTCACCGAGCCGGGTGAGGGCGCCGAGGTCCGCGACCCCGGTGTGGGCGATGGTGACGGCCGCGTTGCAGCCGGGTCGCTTGGAGCTGAGGAGCAGGGCGAGGGGTCGACCGATGGTGAGCCCGCGGCCCACGATGACGACGTGCCGGCCCTCGACCGGCACGTCGTAGGCGGCGAGCAGCTCGACGATGCCGGCCGGGGTGCAGGGCAGAGGCCCCGGGACGCCCATCACCAGTCGGCCGAGGTTGGTCGGGTGCAGTCCGTCGACGTCCTTCGCCGGGTCGACGAGCAGGAGGGCGCGCTCCTCGTCGAGCCCGCCCGGCAGGGGCAGCTGGACGAGGATCGACTGGACCTCGGGGTCGGCGTTCATCTCGTCGATCACCGCCTCGACGTCGGCCTGGGTGGCCGAGGACGGCAGGTGACGGTGGATCGAGGTGACCCCGACCTCGGCGCAGTCGGCGTGCTTCATCTCCACGTAGCGGGCGCTCGAATGGTCGTCACCGACGAGGATCGTCCCGAGGCCGACCCCGCGTCCCTGGGCCCTCAGCCGACCGACCCGGTCGGCCAGCTCCATCTTCATCCGGGCGGCGACGCGCTCGCCGTCGAGCAGGGTGGCGGTCATGGCTCTCCTAGTGTCGGAAGTGGCGCTCGCCGGTCATCACCATGGCGATCCCGGCCGCCTCGGCGGCGGCCACGACCTCGGCGTCGCGGACCGAGCCGCCGGGCTGGGCGACGGCGCTGACCCCGGCGCTCGCCAGGCTCTCGAGCCCGTCGGCGAAGGGGAAGAAGGCGTCGGAGGCGGCGGCGGCCCCGCGGGCTCGCTCACCGGCCTTGTCGAGGGCGATGCGCGCGGCGACCACGCGGGACTGCTGGCCCGCGCCGACTCCCACGGTGACCCCGTCCCTCACCACGACGATGGCGTTCGAGGTCGTGCGGGCGCAGACGCGCCAGGCGAGGATGAGGTCCCGCATCTCCGACGCGCTCGGCGTCCGGGTCGTCGCCCGCGACCACCCGGCCGGGTCGGCGAGCAGCTCGTCGGGCGACTGGACCAGCGCGGTGTCGCCGACGGTGCGGATCGCGCGTCCGAGGGGCTCGGGAGCCGGGGCGGCGAGCAGGCGGGTGGCCTTGCGGCGGGCCCGCAGCGTCTCGGTCGCGCCGGGGCTGAAGGAGCGAGCGATGATCACGTCGGCCTGGGGGCCGGCCGCGACCCGGGCCGCGAGGTCGTCGTCGACGTCGCCCGCGAGGGCGACGACGCCCCCGAAGGCGGAGAGGGGGTCGGCGGCGAGGGCCGCGTCGTAGGCGGCGCCGAGGTCGTCGCCGTAGGCGGCCCCCGCGGCGTTCGCGTGCTTGATGATGGCGACGCTCGCCCGGTCGGGGGCGTCGCTCGCCATCTCGTGGACGAGCCGCCAGGCGGCGTCGGCGTCGAAGAGGTTGAGGTAGGAGAGGGCGGTCCCCGCGTGCTGGGTGACGCCGTCCCACCACGGGTGGGTCCCCGCGACCCGGTAGCGCGCACCGACCTGGTGGGGGTTCTCGCCGTAGCGGGTCACCTCGGCCCGCTCGAGGGTGAGGTGGATCGTCGGGGGGAGCTCTCGCTCGGCCTCGTCGGGGGTGGGCCCGAGCACGCCCCCGCCGTCGAGCCAGGCGACGATCTCGGCGTCGTAGGCGGCCGTGTGGGCGAAGGCCGCGCGGGCCAGGCGGTGGCGCGTCGCGTCGCTGAGCGACCCCGACGCCGCGAGCTCGGCGAGGACCTCCCCGTACTGGGTCGGGCTCGTGAGGACGCCCACGTGGGCGTGGTTCTTCGCCGCGGCCCGCACCATGGTGGGGCCGCCCACGTCGATGAGCTCGATCGAGGGGTTCGAGCGGAAGGGGTAGAGGTTGCAGACGACGAGGTCGATAGGGATGATCCCGTGCTCGGCGAGGGTCGCGAGGTGCTCGGGTCGGGAGCGGTCCGCGAGGATCGCTCCGTGGATCGCCGGGTGCAGCGTCTTCACGCGGCCGTCGAGCATCTCGGGGAATCCCGTCACCTCGGCGACGTCACGGTGCGCGATCCCGGCCGCCGCGAGCGCGCTCGCGGTACCACCCGAGGCGACGAGATCGACGCCGAGCCCCGCGAGCCCGCGGGCCAGCTCCTCGAGTCCCGTCTTGTCCCAGACGCTCAGCAGCGCGCGCATCAGACCTCTCCCGCCACGTCGGCCGGCGCCCCTCCACGGGCGACGGCCGCCATCACCCTAGCCACGACCCGGGGGTAGAGGACTCGCTCGACGGCCTTGATCCGCTCGTGCAGGACGTCCTCGGTGTCCTCGGGCTCGACCGGCACCCGGGCCTGGGCGAGGATGGGCCCGTCGTCGAGGGCCTCGGTCGCCACGTGGACCGTGCAGCCGGTCTCGCGCACCCCGGCGGCGAGGGCGGCCGACACCGCGTGCCAGCCGCGGAACTCCGGTAGGAGGCTCGGGTGCGTGTTGAGCACCCGTCCGGGGAAGGCGGCGTGGAAGGGCGCGGCGAGCACCGTGCCGAAGCCGGCCATCGCCACGAGGTCGATCCCCGACTCCCCGAGCGCGGCGGCGAGGGCCGCGCTGTAGGCCGCGCGGTCGAAGCCGGGGCCGAAGCCCCCGAAGTCGGCGCGGTCGACGAGGCGGGTCGGGATCCCCGACCGCGCCGCGACCTCCAGGCCGCGGCAGGACCGGTCGGCCGCCACCAGGGCGACCTCGAGATCGGCCTCGACCATCGCCTCGAGGATGGTGCCCGAGCCGGACACCAGCACGGCGAGCCGGACGCTCAACCGGCGAGCGTCCGGACGATCTCGACCATCTTCTCGCCGGCCTCGGTCGGGTTCTGGCAGACGTGGACGCCGGCCTCGGCGAGGGCGGCCATCTTCGCCTGGGCCGTGCCCTTCGAGCCGGAGATGATCGCCCCGGCGTGGCCCATCTTGCGACCGGCCGGCGCGGTCACGCCCGCGATGTAGGCGACGACCGGCTTGGTCATGTGGGCCTTGATCCACTCGGCCGCCCGCTCCTCCTCCGAGCCCCCGATCTCGCCGATCATCATGACCGCGCGGGTCTCGGGATCGGCCTCGAAGGCGGCCAGGCAGTCGATGAAGTTGGTGCCCGGGACCGGGTCGCCCCCGATGCCCACGCAGGTCGTCTGGCCGATGCCCTGCTGGCTCAGCTCGTGGAGGGCCTGGTAGGTGAGGGTCCCCGAGCGCGACACGATGCCCACCGGCCCACCGGGCAGGGCGATGTCGCCCGAGGTGATGCCGATGTTGCACTTGCCGGGGCTGATGATGCCCGGGCAGTTCGGCCCGAGGAGGCGCACCCCCGGGAACTCCGCCACCAGGCGGTTGTAGGTGCGGGCCTCGTCGTGGGCCGGGATGCCCTCGGTGATGCACACGATGAAGGTGATGCCGCCCTGGGCCGCCTCGATGATGGCGTCGGCGGCGAAGCGCGGGGGCACCACGATGAAGGAGGCCGTGGCCCCGGTCACCGCGACGGCCTCGCCGACGGTGTCGTAGACGGGGATGCCGTCCACGTCGGTGCCGCCCTTGCCCGGGGTCACGCCCGCGACGACCCGGGTGCCGTAGTCGCGGTTGCGTAGGCCGTGGAAGCGTCCCTGGCCGCCGGTGAGGCCCTGGACGATGACTTTGGTGTTCTCGTCTACGAAGATGCTCATGGTGTTCCTCAGGCGTTCGCCAGCGCGACCGCCCGGCGGGCGGCGTCCAGCATGGTGGGCTCGGTCATCAGTCGGTCGTTGAGGTGCGGCGCGAGGATCGCGCGGCCCTCGGTGGCGTTGGTGCCGTCGAGGCGCAGGACGATCGGCGAGGCGATCTCGACGCGCGAGAGCGCCTCGAGGACGCCCTTCGCGACCTCGTCGACGCGGGTGATCCCGCCGAAGATGTTGACGAAGATCGCTCGCACCTTGGGGTCGGCGTTGATCACCTCGAGGGCCGCGGCCATCACGTCGGCGTTGGCACCGCCGCCGATGTCGAGGAAGTTCGCCGCGGTGCCGCCGACCTGGTTCACCACGTCGAGGGTCGACATGGCGAGGCCGGCGCCGTTGGCGATGATGCCGACGGTCCCGTCGAGGCCGATGTAGTTGAGGCCCTTCTCCTTCGCCATCTTCTCGCGCGGGTCCTCGGTCTCAGTCGCGCGGTACTCGTCCCACTCGGGGTGGCGGAACGAGGCGTTCTCGTCGAGGCTCACCTTGGCGTCGAGCGCGTGGACCCGGCCGTCCGGCGTGAGGACCAGCGGGTTGACCTCGGCGAGGTCGCAGTCGCCGTCCTCGTAGCAGCGGTAGAGGTGGACGAGGAGCTCGGCGGCCTGCTCGCGCGCGGCCATGGTGAGTCCGGCCTCGGCGACCCAGCGACGGGCCGTCTCGAGGTCGAGTCCGAGGCGCGGGTCGATCGAGAGCATCGCGATGGCGTCGGGGTTCTCCGCCGCCACGACCTCGATCTCGACGCCGCCCTGGGCCGAGAGCATCCCCAGGTGGACCTTGTTGGGCCGGTCCAGGGTGAACGAGGCGTAGTACTCCTCGGCGATGTCGGTGGCGTGCTCGACCCAGAGCCGGCGCACGACGTGGCCCTTGATGTCGAGTCCGAGGATGTTGCCCGCGTGGGTGCGGACCTCGTCGACGTTGTCGGCCAGCTTGACGCCGCCGGCCTTCCCGCGGCCGCCCACCTTCACCTGGGCCTTCACGACGACGGGGTAGCCCACGCGCTCGGCGACCGCCACGGCCTCCTCCACGGTGTCGGCGACCCCGCCCGGCGACACGGCGATCCCGTAGCGCGCGAAGTACTGCTTCCCCTGGTACTCGAAGAGATCCATGTCCCGCCTTCTTGTTGTGATCAGCCCGACGTCGCGCGATCGCGCGCGTCGAGGGTCTCCTCCAGCCACGTCCCGATCGCCTCGAGGGACGATCCCGGGGTGAAGACCCGCGCCACCCCGGCCGCCTCGAGCGGCGCCACGTCGGCCTCGGGGATGATGCCCCCGACCACGACGACGACGTCCTCCCGACCGGCCGCGCGCAGCAGGTCGACGACCCGCGGCACGAGCACGAGGTGGGCGCCCGAGAGCAGGGACAGCCCCAGGGCGTCGGCGTCCTCCTGGACGACCGCCTGGACCACCTGCTCGGGCGTCTGGTGCAGTCCCGTGTAGACGACCTCGAAGCCCGCGTCGCGCAACGCTCGCGCGATGACCTTGGCGCCGCGATCGTGACCGTCGAGGCCGGGCTTGGCCACGACGACACGGTAGGTACGCTGCATCGGTCCTTCAGCATAGAGCGCGGGGGCGAGGGCTCCCCGACGAGGCGCCCCGAGTGCGCGCCGTGGCGGGGGGTAGCGTAAGGGGAATGGCCGACGCCCCCGTGACCCGCGGACCGGTGCGGGCGCTGGCCTCGGCCCTGCGACCCGTCCAGTGGCTGAAGAACGGGCTCATCGTGGTCGCCCCGGTGGCGGCCGGCATGGCGACCGACGCCGACGTGGTGCGCCACACCGGGGCCGCCTTCCTCTGCTTCTGCGCCGTGGCCTCGGCCATCTACCTCATCAACGACGTCCGCGACGCGGCGGCCGACCGGGTCCACCCCACCAAGCGCTACCGGGCCATCGCCGCCGGCCAGCTCTCCCCCGCGGCCGCCATCGCGGCCGCCGTCGTCCTGTTGGTCGTCGCCTTCACGCTGCCCCTCGCCCTCTGGCAGCCCGAGGGCCTCTACCTCGTCCTCGCCCTCTACGTGGCGATCCACCTCGCCTACAACTTCGGACTGAAGGAGGTCCCGGTCCTCGAGCTCGCCGCCGTCGCGAGCGGCTTCTTCCTACGCGCCTACGCCGGCGCCGTCGCCAGCCACATCGGGGTCTCCATCTGGTTCCTCGCGGTCATCAGCTTCGGGGCCCTCTTCCTCGTGGTGGGCAAGCGCTCGAGCGAGCTGGCCCACGTGGGCACGGGGGCGACCCGCAAGGTCCTCGCCGAGTACAGTCCCGACTTCCTCCACTCCGCCCTCACCATGTCGGCGACCGTCGTGGTGACGACGTACCTCCTGTGGGCCTTCGAGACGACCCCCGGCGGGCTCTCCACGCTGCGCCACCACATCGTCCCGATCCGGCTCTCGATCGTCCCCGTGGTGCTCGCGATCCTCTACGTGATGCGGGCCGCCGAGACGACCCAGGGCCAGGCACCCGAGGACCTCCTCTACCGCAACCGGGTCGTCCAGTCCCTCGGCCTGCTCTGGGCCGCGCTCCTCTACGTCGGGATCTACCGGTGAGGGCCCTCGCCGGCTGGGGCCGGACCGCGCCGAGCCACGCCGAGGTCCTCACCGTCGCGACCGAGGAGCAGGTGCTCGCGGCCTTCGCCACGGGACGGTCCGTCATCGCCCGCGGGCTCGGGCGCAGCTACGGCGACGCCGCCCAGTCCGGCGGCGGGCTCGTCCTCGACAACCGGGGACTCGACCAGGTCGGCGACATCGGCCCCGACGGTGTCGTGCGCCTCGGCGCCGGGGTCTCCATCGACGACCTGCTCGCGCGGTCGATCCCCGAGGGCTGGTTCGTCCCGGTCACCCCGGGCACCCGCCAGGTGACGATCGGCGGGGCCCTCGCCGCCGACGTCCACGGCAAGAACCACCACGTCGAGGGATCCTTCGCGAGCCACGTCCGCTCGGTGCGCCTGGTCACCCCGACCGGCGTGTGCACCGTGGGCCCCGACCGGGACCCCTCCCTCTTCTGGGCCACGGCCGGCGCCATGGGCCTCACCGGGGTGGCGACCGAGGTCGAGCTCACCCTCACGTCCATCGAGACCGACCAGGTCCTCGTCGACACCGACCGCTACGACGACCTCGACGCGGTGATGGCGGCGATGCGCGAGGGCGACGCCCGCTACCGCTACTCGGTCGCCTGGGTCGACTGCATGAGCCGGGGCCGGCACCTCGGCCGAGCGATCCTCACCCGGGGCGACCACGCCCGCGCCGAGGACCTCGACCGCCCCCGCCTCGCCGCCCCCGGGCCGGCCCGGCTCGGCGTGCCCTTCGCGGCGCCCCCGGGCCTGCTCAACCCCTGGTCGATCACGGCCTTCAACGAGGCCTGGTTCCGGATGGCGCCGCGCCACCGCGAGCGCGAGCCCCAGCCGCTCGGGCGCTTCTTCCACCCGCTCGACGGCGTGCGCGACTGGAACCGCCTCTACGGGCCGCGCGGCTTCGTGCAGTACCAGTTCGTCGTGCCCGACGAGCGAGACGGCGTGGTGCGGGCGGCCGTCGAGCGCCTGGCGGGGGCCCGCGTGCCGAGCTTCCTCGCCGTGCTCAAGCGCTTCGGACCGGCCGACCCCGCCCCCCTCTCCTTCCCCCAGCCCGGCTGGACGCTGGCCCTCGACTTGCCGGTCGGACCCGCGTCGCTGCCGGGCATCCTCGACGAGCTGGACGAGTTGGTCGCCGAGGCCGGGGGCCGGGTCTACCTCGCGAAGGACGCGCGCCTGCGGCCCGAGCTCGCCCGGGTCATGTACCCGCGGCTCGCCGAGTTCGCCGCCCTCGCCGATACCATCGACCCGGAGCGCCGCCTGGTGAGCGACCTGGCGCGACGCCTTCGACTGCGGGAGGGATAGGCCCATGGAGAACGCTTTCGGACAGCCCCAGAGCCTCGTGGTGCTCGGCGGGAGCTCGGACATCGCCCGAGCCGTCGTGCGCAAGCTCTGCGCCGCGCGAACCGAGACGGTCGTGCTCGCCGGCCGCGACGCCGGTCGGCTCGAGGAGGCCGCGGCCGAGGCTCGCGACTACGGCGCGACCACGGCGACCACCGTCCTCTTCGACGCGACCGACCCCACCGACGCCGGTCGGGCCGTCGGCGCCGCCTTCGACGCGGCCGGCGGTCCCGTCGACCTGGTGATCGTGGCGGTGGGGTTGCTCGGACGCCAGCGCGAGTGGGAGGACGACGCGGCCCGGGCCGCCGAGATGGCGCTCGTCAACTACGCCTGGCCCGTCGCGGCCCTCGCCGAGGTGCGTCGACGCCTCGTCGCCCAGGGACACGGCCGGATCCTCGTGATGAGCTCGGTGGCGGCGATCCGCGTGCGACGCGTCTCCTACCTCTACTCCGGCGCGAAGGCCGGCCTCGACCGACTCTGCGTCGGCCTCGCCGACTCCCTCGAGGGCACCGGCGTCAGCCTGCAGATCCTGCGCCCGGGCTTCGTGCGCTCGAAGATGACGACCGGCGAGCCGGAGATCCCCTTCACCACCGGCGTCAACGAGGTCGCCGAGACGGTGATGGCGGGGCTCGCGAGCGGGGCCCGGTTCATCTGGAGCCCGCCGATCCTGCGCTACGTCTTCTTCGTCCTGCGCCATCTGCCGGCGCGGGTCTGGCGACTGGTCGCCGACCGCTAGCTCAGCCCTTCGGGGACGAGGATGACGTGCCCGAGGTGACCGGCGGCAGCGAGGTCGACGTCACCTTCTGGCGCAGCGACATGGTGTAGAAGTCGCGCGTCCACCAACTGGCGAAGTAGCGGCCCGGGGGGCCGATCATCGAGCTGAGCAGGCTCGTCCCGTTGTTGCCGTTGACCGGCGCGTTGGGCGCTCCGGTGAAGGTCGAGTACTGGACCCAGTCGGTGTTGATGTCGAGCTGCATCCCCGTCACGACGCCGGCCCGGGCCAGCACGTTGGCGAGGTCGCTGATCGACATCGCGGGGCCGCCGACGTAGACGAGGGCTCCGTCCTTCGTGACCCCGAGGCCGGAGCGCCACACGTTGAAGGTGCCCCCGAGGGTCTTGCCCCACGCCAGGGAGTTCGCGCTGCTCAGGCCGGGGACCGGCTTGCCGTTCTTCACCAGCAGCACCAGGTTCTGGCGGACCGAGGCGATCTGGTTGTTCATCGTGAAGCCCGGCGTGCCCCAGGCGCCCACGGTCATCGTCCCGTCCTTGAAGACGACGACCGAGGCCCCGCCCTTGCGCAGCGGGATGATCGTGTGGCCTTCGGTGTAGTAGCCGCCCTCGGCGTCGGTCATGCGAAAGCCCGCGTTGAAGGCGGCGACCAGGGTGCGACTGGCCAGGGTCGTGATCGGCGCGGTGTAGATCCAGGGCATCTGGGTGCCGGGGATCGTGGAGCCCGAGTAGAGCTGGGCCTTCAGGAGGGTCGGGTCCATCCAGGCGACGCCCACCACGTAGCTCGTGTGGATGGGGTCGGGCCGGACGTAGGCCTCGTAGATCGTGGGGATGCCGTTCGACGTGCGCCCGGCGACGTGCCACACGCCCTCGCCGGGCAGCGGCGTCCCGGCCGGCGACGGGATCGGCGGCGGGGCCGGCAGGTGCCCGCTCGCCGGCACGGCGACGGCCGTCGGGCCCGAACCGAAGCTGCCCGCCGGCGGCTTGCCGCCGACCTTCGCCGGGTTGATCTTGTAGTACTCGGTCTCGATCCAGGTGATGACCGTGCCCAGCCCGTGCTGACGACCCCACTCGGCGGCCCGGGCCATGTAGCTGACGCCGTAGGAGGGGTTGCGCAGGGCCATCGCCAGGGTCGCGCCGAAGTAGCCGACGACGACGACGGTGACGGCCGCCAGCAGCGCGAGCGCGCGGCGACGCCAGTAGACGCGGGCCGGGAGTCGGTGGCTGCGGGGCGCCGTGGGGGGCCGATAGGCGGGACGGGCGCTATCCATGACGAACCATTCTTCCACCTGTCCCGAAAGACCCTGTCGGCGCGTCGGCGATTCTTAGCGGCCTCTTACGCCCGTCCACCTCGACCAGGGCCTACGCGCGCCGCAGCGGGGTGAGGGCGAGGACGAGCTGCTTCTCGCCGTGGGCGTCGAAGGCGACGGTGGCGCGGGCCCGGGAGCCCTCGCCGGCGACCGCGCGGACCGTGCCCGCGCCGTAGCGATCGTGCACGACGCGGTCGCCCGCGACGAGCCCCAGGGTCTCCGCACCGGTCGAGCGAGCGACGGGCGCCGGACCCGAGCCGAAGACCCGGCCCTCGGCCGGCGGGGCCCAGCGGAGGTTCTCCTCGGGCTCGGGCTCGAGGTCGCGGAAGCTCGAGCGTCGCGTCGGCGGGGTGCGCGAGAGGTCCTCCACCAGCGGGGCGGGGATCTCGGCGAGGAAGCGACTCGGCAGGGCGTCGAGGCGCGAGCCCCACTGGTGGCGGCTCCAGGCGTGGGAGAGGAGCAGGTGGCGGCGCGCGCGCGTGAGGCCCACGTAGCAGAGGCGCCGCTCCTCCTCGAGCTCCTCGGAGTCGGCGAGGGCTCGGCGGTGCGGGAAGACGGCCTCCTCCAGCCCGGTGATGGCGACGACGGCGAACTCGAGGCCCTTCGCCACGTGGAGCGTCATCAGCGAGACGGCCCCCGCGCCGGTGTCGATCTGGTCGGAGTCGGCGACGAGGGCCACGCGCTCGACGAAGTCGAGCAGGCCCTCGTAGTTCGAGGCCGCCGAGGCGAGCTCCCCGAGGTTCTCGAGGCGGGTGACGCCCTCCTCGCCCTCGGCGCGCAGAGCCGCACCGAGACCCGACTCGGCGACGATCGCGTCGATCGTCTCGCGGGCGGTGCGCTCGGTCGCGTGGCGGCGCAGCTCGTCGAGGAGGGTCGCGAACTGGGTCGCCCCGGTGAGGGCCCGCCCGGTGAGGCCGGCCTCCTTCGCGAACCACGGGCTCTCGGCGAAGCTGAGCCCGTTCGCCGCGGCGAAGGCGCCGAGCTTCCCGAGGGCTGCCTCGCCGAGACCCCGGCGGGGCTCGTTGATCACCCGACGGGCCGAGGCCTCGTCGCGGGGGTTCACCACTAGGCGGGCGTAGGCCATGGCCGTCTTCACCTCGCGCCGGTCGTAGAAGCGCAGCCCCGCGACCACGCGGTAGGGCAGGCCGGCGTGGAGGAACTCCTCCTCGAGCACGCGACTCTGGGCGTTGGTGCGGTAGAAGACCGCCATCTCCCCCCAGGGGATGTCGTGGGTCGAGCGCAGTCGGCGCAGCTCGGCCGCGAGCCAGCGCGCCTCGTCGTACTCGTCGCCGCCGCGGTAGAGGCGGATCGGCCCCCCGGGCTCGCCCTCGGTGAAGAGACGCTTCGCCCGGCGTCCGGGGTTCTTCGCGATGACCGCGTTCGCCGCGTCGAGGATCGTCTGGGTCGAGCGGAAGTTCTGCTCGAGGACGATCACCTCGGCGTCGGGGAAGCGCTGCTCGAAGTGGAGGATGTTGCGCACGTCGGCCGCGCGGAAGCGGTAGATCGACTGGTCGGCGTCGCCCACCACGCACAGATTGCGGTGGCGCTCGGCGAGGGTGAGGACGAGCTCGTTCTGCACGGCGTTGGTGTCCTGGAACTCGTCGACCAGGATGTGGCGGAAGCGCTCCTGGTACTGCGCGCGCAGCCCCTCGTCGGCCCGCAGTACGCCCAGCGCGTTCGCCAACAGGTCGTCGAAGTCCATGGCGTTCGCCCGACGGAGCCGCTCCTCGTAGAGCTCGTAGACCTGGCCGACGCGACGGTGGAAGGGATCGTCGCCGAAGCGGTCGCGGTAGCGGGCGGCCCCGACCATCTCGTTCTTCGCCGCCGAGATCGCCGCGGCGACCGAGCGGGGCGTGAGGCGCTTCACGTCGAGGCCGAGCTCCTGCTCGATGCGCTCGATGGCGCTCTGGGCGTCGCCGGCGTCGTAGATGGTGAAGCCGCGGTCGTAGCCGAGGACGTCGGCGTGGGACCGCAGGATGCGCAGGCAGGCCGAGTGGAAGGTCGAGACCCACATCGAGCGAACGTCGGCGCCCACCAGGTCGATGACGCGCCGTCGCATCTCGTCGGCCGCCTTGTTGGTGAAGGTGATCGCCATCACCTCCCAGGGCTTCGCGTCCCCGGTGGCGAGGAGGTGGGCGATGCGGCGCGTGAGGACGCGGGTCTTGCCCGAGCCGGCCCCCGCCACCACCAGCAGCGGTCCGCCGCGGTAGGTGACGGCGGCGCGCTGGGGCGCGGTCAGGCCCTCGAGGAGGGTCGCGGCGTCCGGCGGCGGCGGGCCGTCGTCGAACAGCGAGGCGTCGGAGAAGCCCCTCACTCCCACTCGATGGTGCCCGGCGGCTTGCTGGTGACGTCGAGGGCGACGCGATTGACGCCCTCGACTTCGCGGATCAGCCGGTTGGCGATCCGCTCCACCAGGTCGTAGGGCAGGCGCGCCCAGTCGGCCGTCATGGCGTCGTCGCTCGTGACCGCGCGGATCACGATGGGGTAGGCGTAGGTCCGCCCGTCACCCATCACCCCGACCGTGCGGACCGCGGGCAGCACCGCGAAGCTCTGCCAGAGCTCCCGGTAGAGGCCGGCGCGACGGATCTCGTCGACGACGACGGCGTCGGCGCGGCGCAGGATCTCGGCGCGCTCCGGGGTGACCTCCCCGATGATCCGCACCCCGAGGCCGGGACCGGGGAAGGGCTGGCGCCAGACGATCTCCTCGGGCAGGCCGAGCTCGGTGCCGACGGTGCGCACCTCGTCCTTGAAGAGTCGACGCAGGGGTTCGACCAGCTCGAAGTCGAGGTCCTCGGGCAGGCCGCCGACGTTGTGGTGGCTCTTGATGGTGGCGGCGTGGCCCGAGCCCGACTCGATCACGTCCGGATAGAGGGTCCCCTGGACGAGGAAGCGTGGCCCCGCGCCCCCCGCGCCGAGCTCACGGGCGACGGCCTCGAACTCGCGGATGAAGCGCTCGCCGATGATCTTGCGCTTGGCCTCGGGGTCCTCGACGCCCTCGAGGGCGGCGAAGAAGCGCTCGGCGGCGCGCACGTGGATGAAGTCGACCCCGAACTGCCGGGTGAAGGTCGCCTCGATCTGCTCGCCCTCGTTCTCGCGCATGAGGCCGGTGTCGACGAAGACGCAGGTCAGCTGGCGCCCGACCGCCCGGATCACGAGCGCCGCGGCGACCGCCGAGTCGACCCCGCCCGAGAGGGCACAGAGCACCCGCTCGGCGCCGACCTGGGCCCGCACGCTCTCGACGGCCTCGTCGATGATCGAGGTGTTGGTCCACGTCGGGGCGACCCCCGCCAGGTGGTGCAGGAAGCGGGCCAGCATCTCCTGACCGAACTCGCTGTGGACGACCTCGGGGTGGAACTGGACGGCGTAGCGCCGGCGCGCGTCGTCCTCCATCACGGCCACCGGGGCGCCGGGCGTGGCGGCCGTCACGACGAAGCCCTCGGGGGCCCGCGCGATCGCGTCGCCGTGGCTCATCCAGCACGTGGAACGCTCCGGCTGCTCGGCGAGGAGGGACGAGGGGCCGCGGCGCTCGAGCTCGGTGCGGCCGTACTCCCCCGCCCCGGTGCGGGCGACCTCGCCCCCCAGCTGCTGGGCCATGAGCTGGGCGCCGTAGCAGATCCCGAGCGTCGGGATCCCGAGCTCGTAGATCTCGGGGTCGAGCGAGGGCGCGGGCGTCTCGTAGACCGAGCGCGGCCCACCCGAGAGGATGAGCGCCGCCGGGGCGCGTCGGGCGACCTCGGCGGCCGTGATGGTCGCCGGGACGATCTCGGAGTAGACGTGGGCCTCGCGGACCCGTCGCGCGATCAGCTGCGCGTACTGCGCACCGAAGTCGACGACGAGGACCGTCGCGGTCAATGCCCCATGCCCACGCCCTGCGCGCGCTGGAGGGCCTTGCCCTCGGTCTGCAGCGCGGGGGCGAGCATCACCTCGGCCTTCTGGAACTCCTTCAGCGTCTCGTAGCCGCAGGTGGCCATCGAGGTGCGCAGGGCTCCGAAGAGGTTGAGGCGTCCGTCGTTCTCGTGGGCCGGTCCGACGAGGATCTCCTCGAGGGTCCCTCGCACCTGGGTGCGCACCCGCGTGCCGCGCGGCAGCGTCGGGTGGAAGGTCGCCATGCCCCAGTGGTACCCGCGGGCCGGGGCCTCGACGGCGCTCGAGAGGGGCGAGCCGATCATCACGGCGTCGGCGCCGCAGGCGATGGCCTTGGCGATGTCGCCGCCCTTGCTCATGCCGCCGTCGGCGATGACGTGGACGTAGACGCCGGTCTCGTCGAGGTGGCGCATGCGCGCGCCCGCGACGTCGGCGATCGCCGTCGCCTGGGGCACGCCGATGCCGAGCACCGCGCGCGAGGTGCAGGCGTTGCCCGGGCCCACCCCCACGAGTACGCCGGCGGCGCCGGTGCGCATCAGGTGGAGGGCCGCCTGGTAGCTGGCGCAGCCGCCGACGATCACCGGGATCTCGAACTCGCGGATGAACTTCTTCAGGTTGAGCGGCTCGACCGTCTTCGAGACGTGCTCGGCCGAGACGACCGTCCCCTGGATGACGAGGATGTGCAGACCGCTCTTGACGATCGTGTCGGACATCCACGCGGCGCGCTGGGGCGTGACCGAGGCGGCCGTCGTGATGCCGGCCTCGCGCATCTGGCGGATGCGCTCCTCGACGAGCTCGAGCTTGATCGGCTCGAGGTACATCTGCTGCATGCGCGCGGTGGCCTTGTCGTCGTCGAGCTCGCGGATCTCCTCGAAGAGGGGCATGGGGTCCTCGTAGCGGGTCCACAGGCCCTCGAGGTTGAGGACGCCGAGCCCGCCGAGCCGACCGATCTCGATCGCCGTGTCGGGCGAGACGGCCCCGTCCATCGCCGAGCCGAGCATGGGCAGCTCGAACTTGTAGGCGTCGATCTGCCAGGTGATGTCGACGTCCTCGGGGTCGCGGGTGCGCCGCGAGGGCACGATGGCGATGTCGTCAAACCCGTAGGCCTGACGCGCCGACTTGAAGATGCCGATTTCGACTTCCGCCATGGTCTCCTCCACTGCCCGGGCCCGGACGACGAGACCAATCTACCCGGCCGCCCGACCCCCGACCCGGGGCTCGCCGGGCCACGGGACGCCCGTCGCGACGCAGAGCAGTTCCGTGAGCACGCGCGCCGTCGCCCCCCAGACGAGCTCGCCGGGAACGCGGTAGAAGAACATCGGCACGAAGCCCTCGGCGTCGGCTCCGGGACGACGAGGGTCGCGCCGCCAGTGCTCGACGACGGCCGCCCCGGGTTCGAGCAGGTCGGCCAGGCTGACCGTCAGGATGCGCTCGACCTCGCCCGTCGTCGCGACGAGGGTGGGCGGGCTCGCGAGACGTCCCACGACCGGCCAGATCGCGGAGCCCGAGACGAAGGTCACGAGCGGGCTCAGGCGCGCGACGGGCTCGACGAGCGAGCGGTCGAGCCCCACCTCCTCCTCGGCCTCGCGCAGGGCCGTCACGACGTCGTCCTCGCCCTCCTCCGCCCGCCCGCCCGGCAGGGCGACCTCGCCGCGGTGGTGGCGCAGCTCGCTCGAGCGGCGGGTGAGGACGACCCGGGCCACCTCGTCCTCGTCGTAGAGGGCGACCAGGACGGCCGAACGGCGCGGCGCGAGTCCGCCGCGGGCGTCGAGCTCGGCCGGCACCGCGGCGTCGGGGGCGACGTCGAGCGACCGACCGGCCGCGACGAGTCGCTCGACGACCCGATCGACGCTCGGGCGCCGGTCAGCGGGGGCGAGGTCGGCCCACGGGACCGGCCCGCCCGGACGCGCCTCGTCGGGCTCGGGGACGACTTGGGGGAACTGGTGTCCGGGGAAGCGCTCCGCGCGACTCACGATGGACCGACCTCTCTATACGACTCCTATAGTACGAAGGCCCCCTCTGGTCCTGGCAGGTCACCATGAAATCCCTCGCCCGCTTCTCCGTCCGTCGCCGCTGGCTCGTCCTCATCCTGTGGATCGTCGCGTTCGTGGGCATGAACGGCCTCTCGATCCACCTCGGCTCCGCCTACGCCAACGCGTTCAGCCTGCCCAACACCAACTCGAGCCGGGCCATGGACCTGCTCGCGCGCATCCCCACCGCGAAGGGCGACAGCGACCAGATCGTCTTCCAGTCCCGCTCGGGCAGCGTCGAGAGCCACGCCGCGGCCATCGACACGATGCTCCGGGCGGTCGCGAAACTGCCCCAGGTCTCGGGAGTCGTCTCGCCCTTCTGTCCCTCCGGCGTCACCGTCTGCCCCGGCGCCCGCCAGGTGAGCACCGACCACACCATCGCCTACGCGATCGTCGACTTCGCCCAGCCGGGCTTCAAGATCCCCCGCGCCCAGGTCCAGCAGGTGGAGACCGTCGGCGCGACGGCCCGATCGGCCACCCTCAACGTCCAGTTCGGCGGCAACGCCTTCGGCGCCCTCGACGCCCCGACCGGGAGCCCCGGTGAGATCTTCGGGCTCCTCGCGACCGGCATCATCCTGCTGCTCGCCTTCGGGAGTCTGCTCGCGATGCTGCTGCCCCTCGGCGTCGCCCTCTTCGCGATCGGCATCGCCTCCGCGGCGACGGTCCTGCTCAGCCACGCCATGAACATCGCCGACTTCGCCCCGATCCTCGGGTCGCTCATCGGACTGGGCGTCGGGATCGACTACGCCCTCTTCATCGTGACCCGATCACGCCAGGGCCTGAAGCGCGGGCTCAGCGTCGAGGAGTCCATCGTCACGGCGATCAACACCTCGGGCCGGGCCGTCCTCTTCGCCGGCTCGACGGTCGTCATCGCCCTCGCCGGCATGCTGGTGCTGCACCTCTCGTTCCTGAACGGCGTCGCGGTGTCGGCCTCGGTGACCGTCGCGATCACGATGCTCGCCTCGCTCACCCTGCTGCCCGCGCTGCTCGGCTTCTTGAAGACGCGCGTGCTCGGCCGGCGCGAGCGTCGCGCCCTCGCCGAGCACGGGCCCGAACCCGTCGTCCCGGCCGGCTTCTGGCAGCGCTGGAGCCACTTCGTCGCCCGCCGACCACGCCTGCTTTCCCTGCTCGCCCTCGCCGTCGTCGTGCTCGCCGCGGTGCCCTTCTTCTCCCTCCGCCTCGGCAGCTCGGACCAGGGGACCAACCCGCCCTCGACGACCACGCGCCAGGCCTACGACCTGCTGGCGAAGGGCTTCGGGCCGGGCTTCAACGGCCCGCTCGCGGTCGTCGGCGAGGTGCACGGTCCCGCCGACGTGGCGGCCCTCACCTCACTCGACCACACGCTCGCGCACGTGCCCGGCGTCGTCGCGGTGAGCCCGCTCGCCGTCCTCGCCCACGGCACCGTCGGGGTGATCTCGGTCGTGCCGTCCACCAGCCCCTCGGCCGCGGCGACGACCGACCTCATCAACCACCTGCGCAACGACGTGATCCCGCGGGCCACCTTCTCGAGCCACACCGCCGTCTACGTCGGCGGCCTCACGGCGATCTTCGCCGACTTCGCGACGGTCCTCGGCGCGAAGATCCCGCTCTTCCTCGCCGTGATCGTGACGCTCGGGTGCCTCCTCCTGATGGTGGCCTTCCGCAGCGTGGTGGTGCCCCTGGTCGCCGCGGCGATGAACCTCCTCGCGGCGGGAGCCTCGTTCGGGCTCGTCGTCGCGGTCTTCCAGTGGGGCTGGGGCAGTCGGCTCCTCAACGCGGGCACCGGACCGGTCGAGTCCTTCCTCCCGATCATCATGATCGCGATCCTCTTCGGGCTCTCGATGGACTACCAGGTCTTCCTCGTCTCGCGCATGCACGAGGAGTGGCTCAACACGGGGGACAACGAGGAGGCGATCATCCGGGGCCAGGCCAACACCGGCCGGGTCATCACGGCGGCGGCCCTCATCATGATCTCGGTCTTCCTCTCCTTCGCCTTCGGCGGCCAGCGCATCATCGCCGAGTTCGGGATCGGCCTCGGGGGCGCCGTCCTCATCGACGCCTTCGTGCTGCGCACCGTCCTGGTGCCCGCGCTGATGCACTTCATCGGTCGGGCCAACTGGTGGATGCCGCGGTGGCTCGACCGGGTGGTGCCGCACGTGGCGGTCGAGGCGACCGAGGAGGAGCTGGCGATCGACCCGTCGGTGGGCTAGTCCATCGGACGCGAGCGCAGCACGCCGAGGCAGAAGTCGGCGACCCGGGTCGCGGTCACGTCCAGCCCGTCGCGCCGCGGTATGACGAGCTGACCGACCGAGGCCGCCCAGAAGACGGCGACCAGCATGCCCACGTCGGTCTGGTTGGTGACCCAGCCGCGCCGCTGGGCGTCGTCGAGCAGCGACATCCAGCGCGCGTACTGCCCCTCGAGCAACTCCTGGAAGCGGCGGCGGGTGGCCGCGTCGGAGTGGATGTCGATGAGCGTCGTCACGATGGCGATCTGGTCGGCCTCGGCGAAGGACCACGACTCCTCGAGGTCGTTGCGCACCGCGGCGAGGAAGCCCTCGCGGTCGTCGCGCCCGAGCGCCGCGACGGCCGCCTCGACGTGGTCGTGGAGCGGCTCGGCGAGTCGCAGGTAGTTCGCCAACTGGGCCTCGGCGACGACCTGGTCGCGCGACTCGAAGTGGTAGTAGACGGTGGGGACCCCGATGCCCGCCCGCTCGGCGAGGTCGAGGATCCGGAAGTTCCCGCTGCCCGACTCGGCGACCATCGCGGCCGCGATATCGATGATGCGCTGGCGCGTCAGCGACTCTCTGCGCTCCACGTCCCCTCCCTGGCCAACCTGCCACCGAGGGTACGCACTCGCGTGACGAGGGAAATCGAAGGGATTGTTCTAAACGGGACTATCGAAAAGTGATCACCGCCGTCGCCGCCCGACGGCCGCTGACCAGGGCCCCCTGGATGGAGGGCGTCTGGAGATGGTCGCCCGCGACCACGAACTCCCCGACGCGCGCCGGGCGCGAGAGGGCGAGGGGGACGGACGTCACGGGCAGGGCGCGGGGGACGAACGTCGTCGCGACGAGGTCGAGGTCGCTCGTCGCCAGTCCGTAGGCGCGGGCCACCACCTCGCGCGCTCGCGGCTCGCTCGCCGCGGCGGCGACCCCGTTCGCGCTGGCCGCGAGGAGGGAGCGTCCCGCCGGGGCCCGCTCGGGTGCGGGGCCGGCGAGGTCGAGGACGCTCGTGACGAGCGACTGGGTGGCGTCGAGGCGCAGGCGGCCACCGTGCGCCACGCGGGGCGCGGCGAACCACCAGGCGGTCTGGGACCGCCACCCGAGGTCGGGGGTGCCCACCCACTCCCGGGCCCGGGAGGCGTCGACCGCCACGACGACGTGACGCGCGCGGTACTCGGCCCGCTCGGTGACGACGCGCGTCGGCGCGACCGAGGTCGCCGCCTCGCCGCGGTGGACCTCCGTGCGGCGCAGACGCCCCGCGAGGGCCCGCGGCAGGGCCGCGACGCCCGTCGGGAAGGTGACCGGGATCCCGCGCGCGAAGGACCGCAAGAGCAGCTGCACGTACCGCCACGAGGAGGCGAGGTCGCCCTCGAGCAGCGTGCCGCGCAGGAAGGGCTGGAGCACCCCCTCGACGAGGGCCGGGCCGACCCCGAGGGCCGCCAGGGCCGCCGCCGTCGAGCGGTCGGCCCGGCGCCGGATGGCGCCCACCGGCTCGAGGGCCGCCCGCGCGGCGACCGCGCCGACGCGGACGAGGTCCGAGAGGGGCGCGAGCCGGCGTAGTGCGGCGAGGGCCCGTCCCGGCGAGTTCCGCGGGTCGACGAGATCGACCACGCCCTCCGACATCGTGAGACGGAGCGAGCGCTCGAAGGGCCGAGCGTCGAGGTCCGCGAGGACCCCGCTCGCCACGAGCTCGGGGTAGGCGGGGTTCACCAACTGGAATCCCTCGTCGATCACGTAGCCGTCGACGACGCGGCTGGCGAGGCGCCCCCCGACGTCGCTCGAGCGCTCGAGCACCACGACCTCGCGGCCCCGCTCCTCGAGCACCTGGGCGCAGCGCAGCCCGGCGAGTCCCGCCCCGACAATCACCACCTCGACGTCCATCGTGTCCACCACTCCACGCTAGAACGCACGACGGCCGGGCCCTCACGGGCCCGGCCGTCGGTGGCGCGATGGGTCGCTCGGCTGCTCAGCCCAGGGTGGCGAGCAGCCCGTTGAACGTCGCCGAGGGCCTCATCACCGCCGTCGCCTTCTCGGCCGAGGGGTTGAAATAGCCGCCGAGGTCGACGGGCTGGCCCTGCACCGCGGCCAACTCGGCCACGATCGCCTCCTCGTGGGCCGCCAGGCCCTCGGCCAGCGGGCCGAAGGCCGCGGCGAGAGGGGCGTCCTCGCCCTGGGCGGCCAACTCCTCTGCCCAGTAGAGGGCGAGGTAGAAGTGACTGCCCCGGTTGTCGAGGGTTCCCAGCCGGCGCCCCGGCGAGCGGTCCTCGTCGAGGAAGCGGCCGGTGGCCCGGTCGAGGGTGTCGGCGAGGACCTGGGCGCGAGCGTTCCCGGTGCGGCGGGCCAGGTGCTCGAAGCTGGCGCCCAACGCGAGGAACTCGCCGAGGCTGTCCCAGCGCAGGTAGTTCTCGCGCTCCAACTGCTGGACGTGCTTCGGGGCCGAGCCCCCGGCCCCGGTCTCGAAGAGTCCGCCCCCGTTGATGAGGGGCACGACGGAGAGCATCTTGGCGCTCGTCCCGAGCTCCATGATCGGGAAGAGGTCCGTCAGGTAGTCGCGCAGCACGTTGCCGGTGACCGAGATCGTGTTGAGTCCCCGCCGGATTCGCTCGAGCGAGAGGGCGATGGCCTCCTCGGGCGGCAGGATCTTGAGGTCGAGGCCCTCGAGGTCGTGCTCGGGCAGGTACTCGTTGATCTTGGCGATGATGTTGGCGTCGTGGGCGCGCCGGGGGTCGAGCCAGAAGACGGCCGGGTCCCCGGTGACCCGGGCGCGGGTCACGGCCAGCTTCACCCAGTCGCGGATCGGCACGTCCTTCGTCTGGCACATGCGGAAGATGTCCCCCGCCGCCACGGGCACCTCGAAGACGACCGCGCCGGTGTCGTCGCTCACTCGGACCACCCCGTCGGAGGGGATCTCGAAGGTCTTGTCGTGGCTGCCGTACTCCTCGGCCGAGCCGGCCATCAGGCCGACGTTGGGCACCGAGCCCAGGGTGGCCGGGTCGAAGGCGCCGTGGGCCCGACAGTCGTCGATGACGACCTGGTAGATGCCGGCGTAGCTCCGGTCGGGGATGACGGCCAGGGTGTCGGCCTCGGCCCCGTCGGCATCCCACATGTGGCCCGAGGTGCGGATCATGGCCGGCATCGACGCGTCGACGATGACGTCGTTGGGCGCGTGCAGGTTCGTGACGCCCCGCGCCGAGTCGACCATCGCCAGGCGGGGGCCCCGGGCCATCTCGTCGGCGAAGGAGGCGGCGATCGCCGCCCCGTCGGCGAGGCCCTCCAGCCCGCCGAGGATGACCGCCAGGCCGTCGTGGGCGTTGAGGCCGGCGGCGGCGAGTGACTCGCCGTAGCGGGCGAAGGTCTCGGGGAAGAAGGCCCGCACGACGTGGCCGAAGATGATCGGGTCCGAGACCTTCATCATGGTCGCCTTGAGGTGCACGCTGAAGAGGACGCCCTCGGCCCGGGCCCGCTCCACTTGGGCGCTCAGGAAGGTGCGTAGCGCCGCCACGTCCATACGCGTCGCGTCGACGACCTCGCCCTCTTGTACGGCGATCGGGGCGCGCAGCGCCGCCGCGGACCCGTCGGCGCCCACCAGCTCGACCCGCAGCGAGCCGGCTCGCGACATCACGGCCGAGCGCTCGTTGGAGAAGAAGTCGCCCTCCTCCATGTGCGCGACGTTGGTTCGCGACTCACTCGACCAGGCGCCCATGCTGTGCGGGTGGGTCTGGGCGTAGTGCTTCACCGAAGCCGGCGCGTGACGGTCCGAGTTGCCCTGACGCAGCACGGGGTTGACGCAGCTGCCCAGCACGCTGCGGTAGCGCGCGAGGAGGGCGCGCTCGGCGTCGGTGCTCGGCTCGTCGGGAACGTCGGGGAGGTCGTAGCCCTGGGACTGCAGTTCGGCCACGGCGGCCTTCAGCTGGGGCATCGAGGCCGAGATGTTCGGCAGCTTGATGACGTTGGCCCCGGGCTCGTTCACCGCCGCCCCGAGCTCACCCAGGTCGTCGCTGCGCCGCTGGTCCTCGCGCAGGGCCTCGGGGAAGGTCGCGATGATGCGTCCGGCGAGCGAGATGTCCTTCAGCTCGAGGGTCACGCCGGCCTGAGCGGCGTAGGCCGTGATGATCGGGTACAGGGAGTACGTCGCCAGCGCCGGCGCCTCGTCCGTGTACGTGTACGTGATCGTTGACTCGGAGTGTGCCATACCGCCCTCTTCGCTCGGGGACCCATCTCACGATAGAACGTCTCCCCCGGGGCGACCCTCGCCCGATACGGGGCAAAGGGCCCTAGCGGACGCCCCGAGACGACGAACGGCCGGGCCCGAGGGCCCGGCCGTTCGAGGTCTCGCGAGGGCGAGCTACATCATGCCGCCCATGCCGCCCATGTCGGGGGCGGCGGCCACGGCGGGCTCGGGCTTGTCGGCCACGATCGCCTCGGTCGTCAAGAGCAGGGCCGCGATCGACGCCGCGTTCTGCAGCGCCGAGCGGGTCACCTTGGCCGGGTCGATGACGCCGGCCGCCACGAGGTCGGTCAGCTCGCCGGTCGCGGCGTTGAGGCCCATCGAACCCGTGGCGTCGGCCACCTCGCGCACCTTGACGGCGCCCTCGAAGCCCGCGTTCTGGGCGATGTGACGCAGCGGAGCGGCCAGGGAGTGGGCCACGATGCGGGCCCCCGTCGCCTCGTCGCCGCTGAGCATCGCGATGAGGGCCTCGACGTCGGCGCGAGCCCGCACCAGCGCGGTACCGCCGCCGGCCACGATGCCCTCGTCGATCGCCGCGCGGGTCGCCGACAGGGCGTCCTCGATGCGGTGCTTCTTCTCCTTGAGCTCGACCTCGGTCGCGGCGCCGACCTTGACGACGGCGACACCGCCCGCCAGCTTGGCCAGGCGCTCCTGGAGCTTCTCGCGGTCCCAGTCCGAGTCGGTCTCTTCGATCTCGCGCTTGATCTGCGCGACCCGTCCGGCGACGTCGGACTCGGCGCCGTGGCCGTCGACGATCGTCGTCGCGTCCTTGGTCACCACGACCCGCCGGGCCCGGCCCAGCAGGTCGATCGAGGCGCCGTCGAGCTTGAGCCCGATCTCCTCGCTAATGACGGTGGCGCCGGTGAGGACGGCCATGTCCTGGAGCATCGCCTTGCGCCGCTCGCCGAAGCCGGGGGCCTTGACGGCGACCGAGGTGAAGGTGCCGCGGATCTTGTTCACGACGAGCGTCGCCAGGGCCTCGCCCTCGACGTCCTCGGCGATGATGAGCAGGGTCCGTCCGGACTGCATGACCTTCTCGAGCACCGGCACGAGGTCGTGGACGGCGCTGATCTTGCCCGACGTGAAGAGGATGTAGGGCTCGTCGAGCACGGCCTCCTGGCGGTCGGGGTCGGTCACGAAGTAGGGGGAGAGGTAGCCCTTGTCGAACTGCATGCCCTCGGTGAGCTCGAGCTCGATGCCGAAGGTGTTCGACTCCTCGACGGTCACCGTGCCGTCCTTGCCGACCTTGTCGATGGCCTCGGCGATGACCTCGCCGATGGAGGCGTCGGCCGCCGAGATCGTCGCCACCTGGGCGATCTGGGACTTGCCCTCGACCGGCTGGCTCTGGGCCGCGACGGCGCCCACGGCGCTGGCGACGGCCTTCTCGATCCCGCGCTTCAGCCCGGCCGGGTTCGCCCCGGCCGCGACGTTGCGCAGGCCCTCCTTGATGAGGGCCTGGGCGAGGACCGTCGCCGTCGTCGTGCCGTCACCGGCCACGTCGTTGGTCTTCGTGGCGACTTCCTTCACCAGCTGGGCCCCCATGTTCTCGAAGGGGTCCTCGAGCTCCACCTCACGGGCGATCGAGACGCCATCGTTGGTGATGGTCGGCGGGCCGAACTTCTTGCCGATGACCACGTTGCGACCCTTCGGCCCGAGCGTGACCTTGACGGCGTCGGCCAGCTTGTCCACGCCGGCCTCGAGGCCGCGACGGGCCTCCTCGTCGAACTTCAGCAGCTTCGACATGTCGGCTACTTCGAGATCGTCGCGAGCACGTCGCGGCTCGAGAGGATGAGGAGCTCCTCGCCGTCGACCGTGATCTCGGTCCCGCCGTACTTCGAGTAGACGACGGTGTCGCCGACCGCGACGCCCGTCGGGATCACCTCACCGCTCTGCTCCGCGCGACGTCCCGGGCCGACGGCCAGGACCTCACCCTGCTGGGGCTTCTCCTTCGCGGTGTCGGGGATGACGAGGCCCGACGCCGTGGTGGCCTCGGCGCTGTTCGGCCGGACGACGATCCGGTCCTCGAGGGGGTTGAGCTTCATGTGGTGTGCCTCCTGTGCACCTAGCACTCAGACTGAGCGACTGCCAATTTAGCAGCCCCGGACGCGGAGTGCCAACGCCCCGCGGGACCCCTTCGTAGACTGCGCCGGAGGAGGAGCCGTGTCCGACGACGAGGCCCCGCGGGGCTACAGCCCGACCCAGCGCCGGGACGTGACGCTGCTCGCCGTCTTCCGCGGCGCCTCCTTCCTCGGCGACGGTCTCGCCATGATCGCCCTCTACCTGCGCGTCGCCGTCCACGGCCACGCCTGGGCCGTCGCCGGGCTGGGACTCGCCGCCATGGTCCCCTTCGGGGTGCTGGCGCCGGTCGCCGGGGTGGTCGTCGACCGGGTGCGGGCGAAGCCCTTCCTCGTCACCCTCGGCGTCGTCGAGGCCCTCGTCAGCGCGGCCCTCGGCCGCTACCACGGGCTCAGCGCGACCATCGCGCTGGTCGTCGTCCTCAACGCGAGCGTCGCCTTCTCGATGCCCGGCTACAGCGCCCTCCTCCCGTCGATCGCCGGCGAGGCGAACATCGGTGCCGCCCAGGGCGTCTTCCAGGCCGTCCAGGGGCTCGCGTCGGTCGCCGGACCCGTCCTCGGGGGACTCCTCGTCGGCACGACGGGCCAGAGCGTCCCCCTCTACCTCGACGGACTCTCGTTCCTCCTCGGCAGCCTCGGGACGCTCCTCCTGCGCGCCGACCGGCGACCGGCCGGGGCCCACCTCGGCGACACCCGCGCCTCGGCCGGGCTGCGCCACATCGTCGCCAACCCCATCCTGCGCGACCTCAGCGTGCTGATCTTCGCCTTCATGCTGACGATCGGCGTCATCAACGTCGCCGAGGTCTTCTTCGTCACCCAGACCCTCCACGGCTCGGCCCTCGCCTACGGACTGCTCGGGGCCTCCTTCGGGGCGGGCATGATCGCCGGCTCCCTCGCCGGGGGCCGGGGCGTGGTGGACTCGCGGGTCTTCGCCCGCCGGGCCGTCGTCTCGGTCGTGGTCGTCGGCGTCGCCGTCACCGGTGTCGGGGCGGTCAGCGCCGTGTGGCAGATCTACCCGCTCATGGTCCTCGCCGGGGCCGCCGTCGGGATCGCCAACGTCGCGGCGACGACGCTCTTCACGGTCCGCTCCCCCGACCACCTGCGGGGCCGGGTCTTCGCCGCCCTCGTCGCCGTCAACCAGGTGGCCCAGGTCGCGGCCACCGTCGCCGGCGGGGCGATCCTCAGTCTCATCGCCCCCCGCACCGTCTACTGGTGGGGTGGTGGTCTCGCGACGGGCGTGGCCCTCCTCGTCGGCGGGGCGATGCTGCGCCCCGGGCGACTCGCCGAGGCGCCCGCGGACTAGGGGGCCCAGCGCTCCCGACGCCAGTCGTCCCCCTGGCGCAGGTAGACGACCCGGTCGTGGAGCCGGTCGGGGCGCTGCTGGAAGAACTCGACGAGCGTCGGGGTCAGGCGGTAGCCGCCCCAGTGCGCGGGTCGGGGCACGGGCCCGTCCGCGAAGCGCGCCTCGATCTCCTCGGCCCGCCGTTCCAGCCAGGCCCGGTCGGGAATGGGTCGGCTCTGCGGGCTCGCGTGGGCGCCGACCTGGTGTCCCCGGGGACGTCCCGCGAAGTAGGCGTCGGACTCCTCGGGCGTCGCGCGCGCGACCGGGCCCTCGAAGCGCACCTGGCGCCCGCGGGGCTCGCACCACCAGAGCAGGGCGGCCGTCGGGTTGGCCGCGAGGTCGAGGCCCTTGTGCGACTCGTAGTTCGTGTACCAGCCCACCGAGGTCGCGTCCACGTGGCGCAGGAGGACCATGCGCACGCTGGGCCGTCCCGCCGCGTCGGCCGTCGCGAGGGCGACGGCGTCACGCTCGGGCATCTCGTCGCCCTCGTCGAACCACGCGCGGAACTGGACCATCGGGTCGGGGTCGGACGCCGCGAGGTCGAAGGGCTCCCAGCGCGCCATCAGTGGACCGCCTCGAGCGACCACCCCGGATCGGCCGGCAGGTCGAGGGGGGCGTAGTCGCCGCGGGCCGCGTGCGCCAGCCCGGCCGCGGCGATCATCGCCGCGTTGTCGGTGCACATCTCGCGACTCGGCAGGTGGGCCTCGAGGCCCCGGTCGGCGGCGAGCGCCACCACCGCCTCGCGCAGCTGACCGTTCGCCGCGACGCCGCCGGCGAGCGCGAGGCCGGCCACCTCGTAGCGCTCGAGGGCCCCGGCCAGCTTGCGGGTCAGCTGCTCGACGACGGCCGCCTGGAACGAGGCGGCCACGTCGGCGACGCCGAGGTCCGGTCGCGCGCCCACCTGGCGGACCACGGCCGTCTTCAGCCCCGAGAACGAGAAGTCGAGGCCGGGACCGAGCATCGAGGCGGGCAGGCGCAGCGCGCCGGCGTCGCCCTCGCGGGCCAGTCGGTCGATGGGCGGCCCGCCGGGATACCCGAGGCCCAGCCAGCGGGCGATCTTGTCGTAGGCCTCGCCCGCCGCGTCGTCGATCGTCTCGCCGAGCACCTCGTGCTCGCCGGCCGAGCGCTGCAGGACGAGCATCGTGTGGCCTCCCGAGGCGAGCAGCGTGAGGAGGGGGAAGCGCAGCGCGGGCGCCTCGAGCAGCGGGGCGAAGAGGTGGCCCTCGAGGTGGTTGACGGCGACGAGCGGTCGCTCCCAGGCGAGGGCGTAGGCCTTCGCGGCCGAGAGTCCCACCAGCAGCGAGCCGATGAGGCCCGGCCCGCTGGTGACGGCGACCGCGTCGATCGCGGGGTCGTGGGGGTCGAGCCCGGCGCCCTCGAGGGCCCGGCGCACGACCGGCCCGATCGTCGTCAGGTGGGCCCGGCCGGCCAGCTCGGGGACGACCCCGCCGTAGTCGCGGTGGATCTCGAGCGAGGACTCGACGACCGAGCTCGCGACGCGCCACCCGCTCTCGACGACGGCGGCGGCCGTCTCGTCGCAGCTGGTCTCGATCCCGAGGACTCTCACGCGACCAGCGTAGGGCTCGCCCTCAGGACTCGCGGGGCTCGACGCGCCGCGCCGGCAGGTCGGCCCACATGACGAGGGCGTCCTCGCGGGTCCGGGCGTAGTAGTTCTTGCGCACCCCGACGGGTGCGAAGCCGAAGCGCTGGTAGAGGGCCTGGGCCCGCACGTTGGAGACGGCGACCTCGAGGGTCGCCCGCACCAGCCCGCGGGCCGCCGCGTCGTCGAGCGCGTCGGCGAGGAGCCGCGTGGCGACGCCCCGGCCCTCCTCGCCGGGCGCGGCGGCGATGGTGTTGACGTGGAGCTCGTCGACGACCGTCATGACCCCGCAGTAGCCGACGATGCGTCCCTCCTCGACGGCGACCACGTAGCGCCGCGTCGCGACCTGGCTCAGCTCGTCGAGCAGCATGCCGCGACTCCAGGGCTCGGGGAACTGGGACTGCTCGATGACGAGCAGCTCGGGCACGTCGCGCCGCTCGGCGGCTCGCAGGACCAGGCTCACGACCGCTCGCGCGTCGCGAAGTTGATGACGGCGTCGGCCTCGCGCAGGTAGAGGGGCGCGACGGCGCCCGGCGCGCGGTCGCGGCCGAGCGTGAGGGCCGCCGCGACCGGCGGGACCGCGAGGTCGAGGACGAGGGCGCCGGGGAGGTCGACGAGGAGGTCCCGGTAGCGGCGGGCGCCGTCGCCCGCGAGGATGCAGGACGGGAGGGCCCGGACCCGCGTCGCGACCTCCTCGGGACGGGCCACCCGCGGCTCGTCGAGGGGCGTCGTCGTCGCGAGGTCGAAGCCCTGCACGAAGACCTCGCCGCGGCGGGCGTCGACGACCGCGAGCAGGGTCCCGGTGGCGCCGGCGTCCCGCGCGCCGCGCGCCAGGAGCTCGAGCGAGCTCACCCCGACGAGCGCGGCCCCCGTGGCGTCGGCGAGGGCCTGGGCGGTCGCGAGGCCGACCCGCAACCCGGTGAAGAGCCCGGGGCCGCGATCGACCACGACGCGCTCGAGGTCGCGGGGACGCAGCCCGGCCCCCTCGAGCAGGGACGCGATGGCCGGGGCCAGCGTCTCGGTGTGGCGCCGCTCCCCCTCGACCACCTCGACGGTGACGACCCCGTCGACCTCGAGGGCCGCCGCGCAGGCGCTCGTCGAGGTCTCGATCGCGAGGATCCTCATCGCCACGCCGCCAGTCCCGCGCGATCCCGGGCCGCCGCGCCACCGACCCGCAGGGTGCGCGCGTCGTCCTCGGGCGTGATCTCGAGGGTGATGACGTCCTCGCCGAAGACGGCGGCCGCCACCTCGCCCCACTCGACGAGCGCGACGGCACCCTCCTCGACGAGCTCCCCGAGGGCGAGGTCGACGACCTCGTCGAGCGAGCCGAGCCGGTAGACGTCGGCGTGCAGCAGGGTGCGGATTCCGCGGGCACCGTCGGCGTGGTGCTCGCGCACCACCGTGAAGGTGGGGCTCGTCACCCGCTCGCGCACCCCCAGCCCGCGCGCCACGCCCTTCACGAAGGTCGTCTTACCGGCCCCGAGCGGCCCGCTCAGCAGGACGACGTCACCCGGCTCGAGCAGTCGGGCGAACTCCTCGCCCGCGGCCTCGGTGGCCTCGGGACTCGCGCAGTGGCGGCTCACGCGGCCTCCAGCAGCGAGCGCACCACGCGCAGGTCGGCCCGCACGACCTCCACGAGCGACGGGTCGCGCAGCGCGGCGGCCGGGTGGTAGGTGGCGACGCCGGTGCCGGTCGTGAGGTGGCGGGGCCGCCCGTGGATCCGCCCCATTGGGAGCGTCGCCCCGAGCACCTCGCGCGCCGCCGTGAGGCCGAGCGTCAGCGTCACCCGGGGCGCCAGGCTCGCCAGCTGGGCGAGGAGCCAGGGCCGACAGGCCGCCAGCTCGTCGCGGGCCGGGACCCGGTTGCCCGGCGGCCGGCACTTCACGGTGTTGGTCACGTAGCACTGCGCGCGGGTGCGCCCGACCTCCTCCTCGATCAGTCGGAAGAGCAGACGGCCGCTGCGGCCGATGAAGGGCTCCCCGCCCTCGTCCTCCTCGCGACCGGGCGCCTCGCCGACGAGGACGAGCTCGGCCGTCGCCGGCCCGCTCCCCACGACGACGCGCTGGCGCGTGGCGGCGAGTCCGCAGCGGGTGCAGGCGGGCAGCTCCGCGAGGTCGATCTCCATCAGTCCACCACGACGCGCGGTACGCGCGCCCCGATGCCGCAGAGGATCTCCCAGGAGATGGTGGCGGCCCGCCGGGCCCACTCGTCGGCGCTCACCGTCTCCTCGCCCTGGGTGCCGAGCAGCACGACGTCGTCGCCGACCTCGACCGGGTCGTCGCCGCAGTCGACGAGGATCTGGTCCATGGTGACCGTCCCGGCGAGCGGGTAGCGCCGTCCCTGGATGAGGACCTCCGCCCCGGCCTCGAAGAGCCGACGGGGGTAGCCGTCGGCGTACCCGAAGGGGACCGTCGCGATCGTGGCGTCGCGGGTGAGCGCCCGTCGACGCCCGTAGCTCGGGCGTTCACCGGCGCGCACCCGGTGGATCGCCACGACCTGGGCCCGCAGGGTGAGGGCCGGCTCGAGGGCCGTCCCGGCCGCGGCGAGGGCCCGGCCGAGCCAGGCGTCGGGCAGGTAGCCGTAGAGGGCGAGCCCGACGCGCACCATGTCGAAGCGCGACCCCGGATACCCGAGGGCCCCGGCGGAGTTCGCCGCGTGCACCACGCGCGGGCACGCCCCGGCGGCGCGCAGCTCGTCGACCACGCGGGTGAAGACCTCGATCTGGGTCGCCGTGAAGGCCCGGTCCCCCTCGCTCGGGCCGTCGGCGACGGAGAAGTGGGTGAAGATCCCCTCCAGGTCGACGTGACGCGACGCGGTGAGGATCGCGACGGCCGGCCCCACCTCCTCGGGGACGACCCCCATGCGGTGCATGCCGGTGTCGACCTTCAGGTGCACGCGGTGCAGGCCGCCCAGACGCTCGGCGGCCGCGACGGCCGCCCGCGCGCCGGCGAGCGACCCGACGGTCAGGGTGAGGGAGTGGCTGAGGGCGTCGGGGATGGTCTCGGCCGGGATCTCCGCGAGCAGCAGGATCGGCTCGCTAATGCCGGCGCCGCGTAGCTCGATCCCCTCGTCGACGATCGCGACCGCGAGGGCGTCGGCGCCGCCGTCGAGGGCGGCCCGCGCGGCGAGGGGGGCGCCGTGGCCGTAGCCGTTGGCCTTCACGACGGCGCAGAGCCGGGTCGGGCCGATCACCCCGCGCAGGGCGTCCACGTTGTGGGCGAGGGCCGAGCGCGAGATCTCGGCCCAGGCCGGTCGGCGCACCCCCTCAACGGGCATCGTCGCCCTCCGCCACCACCATCGCGATGGCCGTGAGGTCACTGTGCGTGAGCGAGAGGGAGAAGCGCACGACCCCGCGACGCGCGGCGAGCTCGGCGGCCGCGCCGTGCAGGCGAACCGAGGGGGCGCCCGAGGGGGCCTTCACGGTCTCGATCGACTGCCAGGGCACCGAGCCGACCCCGACCCCGAGGCTCTTCATCACGGCCTCCTTCGCCGCGAAGCGGGCCGCGTAGCGTTGCGTCGCGCCGCGCGCGTCGCGCCGCTCGCCCTCGGTGAAGAGGCGCTCGAGGATCCGGGGGTGGCGGTCGCGGGCCAGCTGGAAGCGCGCGACGTCCACGACGTCCACCCCGATGCCCGTGACGGCCACTACTCCACCGTCACGGTCTTCGCGAGGTTGCGCGGCCGGTCCACGTTGCGCCCGAGGAGGCGGGCGAGCGAGTAGGCGAGCAACTGCAGCGGGACGACGTCGACGACGGGGCTGAGGAGCGGCTCGAGGGCCGGCACGCGCAGCACGTAGTCGGCGAGGGCGGCGACGGACTCGTCGTCGTCGGTCGCCACCACGACCACGGTGGCGCCGCGGGCCTTCACCTCGGCGAGGTTGGAGAGGAGCTTCTCCTCGAGGTCGGGGTCGGTGGCGATCGCCACCACCACGACCCCCGGCTCGATGAGGGCGAGGGGGCCGTGCTTCAGCTCGCCGGCCGGGTAGCCCTCGGCGTGGAGGTAGGTGATCTCCTTCAGCTTGAGGGCGCCCTCGAGGGCCGTCGGGAAGCCCGCCGCGCGCCCGAGGAAGAAGAAGTCCCGACTGCCGGCGAGGGCCGCGGCGACCCGCTCGACCTCGCCCGCGCGCTCGAGGGCCGCGGCGACGAGGGGCCCCGTCGCCTCGAGGGCCCGCACGAGGTTCTCGACGTCGAGGGACGCGAGGGTCCCGCGCAGCTGCGCGAGGCGCAGCGCCAGCAGCTCCAGGGCGGCGACCTGGGCGACGAAGGACTTGGTCGAGGCGACCGAGACCTCGAGCCCCGCGCGGGTGTAGACGACGGCGTCGGCCTCGCGGGCGAGCGACGAGTCGACGATGTTGGTCACCGCGACGACGCGCGCGCCGCGGCGGCGGGCCTCGCGCACCGCCTGGATGGTGTCGATGGTCTCCCCGCTCTGGGAGACCCCGATGACGAGGGTCCCGATCTCGACGACCGGGTCGCGGTAGCGATACTCGCTGGAGATGTCGACCTCGACGGGCAGGCGCGCCCAGCGCTCCAGCGCGTACTTCGCCACGAGCGCCGCGTGGTGCGAGGTGCCGGCCGCCACCAGGACGACCCGGCGGACCCCGGCGAGCTCCTCGTCGGACACGCGCAGCTCGTCGAAGGCGATCTGGCCGTCGCCGCGGCGACGCCCGAGCAGGGTCGCCCGCAGGGCGTCGGGCTGCTCGTGGATCTCCTTGGAGAGGAAGTCGTCGTAGCCGCCCTTCTCGGCGGTCTCGAGGTCCCAGTCGATCGCCAGGCTGCGCAGCCGCACCGGGGCGCCGTCGAGGTCGACGGCGCGCACGCCCTCCGGCCCGAGTCTCACGACCTCGTCGTCGGAGAGGGCGAAGAAGTTGGTCGCGCGGTCGAGGATCGCCGGCACGTCGGAGGCGAGGTAGGTCGTCCCGCGCGCGGTGCCGACGATGAGGGGCGAGAGGCGTCGGGCGGCGACGATGACGTCGGGCTCCGCGGCGTCGACGGCCGCGAGGGCGAAGGCGCCGCGCACCACGCGCAGCGCCGTGCGCACCGCGTCGGTGAGCTCGAGGCCGTCGCGGCGCGACTCCTCGACGAGGTGCGCCAGCACCTCGGAGTCGGTGACCGACGTGAAGACGTGGCCGCGGGCCTCGAGCTCGGCGCGCAGCTCGACGTGGTTCTCGATGATCCCGTTGTGGATGATCGCCACCCGGCCGGTGCAGTCGAGGTGCGGGTGGGCGTTGACGGCCTCGGGCGCCCCGTGGGTCGCCCAGCGCGTGTGACCGATGCCCGAGCGAAAGCCCGGCGGGGCCCCGTCGCAGGCGTCGCGCAGCGCGGCGACCGACTCGGTGCCGGCGGCGGTGCGCACCCGCCAGGTCTCGCCCGGGCGCACCAGGGCGACGCCCGCCGAGTCGTACCCGCGGTATTCGAGGCGGGCCAGGCCCTCGAGCAGCGTGTCGAGCGCGTCGTCGGCCCCGACGACCCCGATGATGCCGCACATGGCCCCGAGCCTACTCGGGGGCCTCCGCGAGCCCTCAGGCGCGCAGGCGCGCGACGAACTCCTCGACGAAGCCCCCGTCGACGCTCTCGACCATCACGCGAACGACCGGCTCGGTTCCCGACGGGCGCACCACGAGCCGCCGGTCGGCGGGAGCGACGTCGTGGGCCGCGGCGAGCTCGGCTTCGAGGTCCCGTACGCGCGCCTCGTCGAACTCCTCGCGGGCCACGTTGACGAGGGCCTGGGGGACGCGGGCCCACGACCGGCGCGCGAGGGCGCCGAGGGGTCCGCGACGCTCCACGAGGTCGAGCACGAGCAGCGCGGTCAGCAGGCCGTCGCCCGTCGGGGCCAGATCGTTGAAGATCAGGTGCCCCGACTGCTCGCCCCCGACGCGCCAGCCCCGCTCCTCGAGGGCGGCCACCACGTGGCGGTCGCCGACGGCCGTCTCGACGACCTCGACGCCGGCCGCCCCGAGGGCGCGCCACAGCCCGAGGTTGCTCATCGAGGTGACGGCGAGGCCGCCGCCGAGGAGGCCCCGCTCGTGGCGGTCGAGGGCGAAGAGGACGAGCAGGTCGTCGCCGTCGCGGACCGCGCCCGCCTCGTCGACGCAGATGAGTCGGTCGGCGTCGCCGTCGAGGGCGAAGCCGAGGTCGGCCCCGTGAGCGCGCACGGCGGCCGCGAGGTCGCCCGGCGCGGTCGAGCCGCAGCCCTCGTTGATGTTGCGCCCGTCGGGCGCGTCGTGCAGGGCGACGACCGTGGCGCCGGTCGCGGCGAGGAGGGCCGGGGCCACGTGGCTCGCCGCCCCGTTCGCGCAGTCGACGACGACGCGTCGCGCGACGGGCGCGAGCGGGACGAGACGGCGCAGGTGCTCGACGTACTGGCCCTCGGCCGCGGCGTCGGCCGGGGGCAGGGGCCGCGCGTCGGTGGGGGCGGGTGCCGCCTCGAGGGCCGCCTCGAGGGCCGCCTCGAGGGCCGCCTCGGTCGTGCGGTCGAGCTTCGCTCCGCCCCGGCCGAGGACCTTCAAGCCGTTGTCGCGGAAGGGATTGTGGGAGGCCGAGACGACGACGCCCACGGCGTCGCGCTGGCGGGCGACGACCGCCACCCCGGGCGTCGTGAAGACCCCCAGGTTGGTCGTCGCCACGCCGCCGTCGGCGGCCCCCGCAAGGACCGCCGCGGCGAGCTCGGGCGAGCTCTCACGGGTGTCGTAGCCGACGACGACCGGGGAGCCGAGCACGGACGCGACCGCCCGTCCCAGGCGGTAGGCCAGCTCGACGGTGACGTCCTCGCCGGCCCGTCCCCGGATGCCGTCCGTGCCGAATCGCACGGTGGGCTCTAGCGCTTCGAGTACTGGGGCGCCTTACGAGCCTTCTTGAGCCCGTACTTCTTGGTCTCCTTCTTGCGCGCGTCGCGCGTCAGGAGTCCGGCCTTCTTGAGGGCCGGGCGAACCGCCTCGTCGGTCTCGACGAGCGAGCGGGCGATGCCCAGGCGCAGCGCCCCGGCCTGGCCGGCGATGCCGCCACCCTCCAGGGTCGCGTCCACGTCGTAGGTCTCCTGCACGTCGATGAGGCGCAGCGGCTCCATCACGATCTGGCGGTGGGTCGCCGAGGGGAAGTAGTTGTCGAAGGCGCGGCCGTTGATCGTGATCGTGCCGGTGCCCGGGCGCAGGCGCACCCGCGCCACGGCCTCCTTGCGACGACCGGTGGTCTGGACGAGGGACATGAGGCTCCTTAGCCGCGGCGGATGGCCGAGGTGTCGTACGCAACGGGCTGCTGGGCCGCGTGCGGGTGGTCGGGACCGGAGTAGACGAACAGCTTGCCCATCTGGGCGCGGCCGAGGCGGGTCTTGGGGACCATGCCGCGCACGGCGCTCTCCACTAGGCGGACGGGGTCCTCGGTGAGGAGGGTCTTCCACGAGGTGGCCCGGATGCCGCCCGGGTAGCCCGAGTGGCGGTAGGCGAACTTCTGGTCGGCCTTGTTCGAGGTGAGCACCACCTTGTCGGCGTTCACGACGATGACGAAGTCGCCGGTGTCGAGGTGGGGCGCGAAGTAGGGACGGTGCTTGCCGCGCAGGAGCGAGGCGACCACGGTCGAGAGACGACCGAGCACCAGGCCGTCGGCGTCGATGACGAGCCAGGCGCGCTCGATCTCAGCGGCTTTCGGGGAGTACGTACGCACGATTCTTCCTTGGGACCCGTCGCCACCCGGCGCGGGGGACTCTCTAGCCTATCGGTCGCCCGGGAGGCTCGGCAAGTTCGCTACCAGATGCTCACGCGCTCGGCCGGGTCGAGCCAGGCCCGGTCCCCCACCGCGACCCCGAAGGCCTCGTGGTAGGCGTCGAGGTTGCGCACGATCTGGTTGCAGCGGAACTCCGCGGGGCTGTGGGGATCGATGGCCAGCAGACGCGCCGCCTCGGCCGGGCGGGAGGCTCCGCGCCAGGCGCGCGCCCAGGCGAGGAAGAAGCGCTGGGCTCCGCTCACTCCGTCGATCTCGGGGGCGGGGGCACCGCCCAGGGCGATCTGGTAGGCCCGCCACGCGATCCCCAAGCCCCCGAGGTCGCCGATGTTCTCCCCGATGGTGAGGGCCCCGTTCACGTGCTGGTCGGGGGCCTCGGCCGGGCGGAGCTCGTCGTACTGGGCGATCAGACGGGCCGCGCGGGCCTCGAAGGCCTCGCGGTCGGCCGTCTCCCACCAGTCCTCGAGCCGTCCGACGCCGTCGAACTTGGAGCCCTGGTCGTCGAAGCCGTGGCCGATCTCGTGACCGATGACGGCCCCGATCGCGCCGAAGTTCGTCGCGTCGTCGGCCGCGGGGTCGAAGAACGGGGGCTGGAGGATGGCGGCGGGGAAGACGATCTCGTTCATCCCGGGGTTGTAGTAGGCGTTGACCGTCTGGGGGGTCATGAACCACTCGTCGCGGTCGACCGGCCGGCCGATCTTGCCCAGCTGACGGTCGAACTCGACCGCCGCGGCCCGCCGGACGTTGCCGACCAGGTCACCCGGGTCGACCTCGAGGGCCGAGTAGTCCCGCCAGCGAACCGGGAAGCCGATCTTCGGCGTGAAGGTCGCGAGCTTCGCGAGGGCCCGCTCGCGGGTCGCCGGGCCCATCCACTCGAGGCCGGCGATCGACTGGCGGTAGGCCTCGATCAGGTGCCCCACCAACTCGTCCATGCGGGCCTTCGCCTCGGGGCGGAAGTGGCGCTCCACGTAGAGGCGCCCGACGGCCTCGCCCATCGCCCCGTTCACGAAGCCGACGGCCCGCTTCCAGCGGGCGCGCTGGGTGGGGGCCCCGGTGAGGGTGCGGCCGAAGAAGTCGAAGTGGGCCTCGACGAAGGCCGACGACAGGTAGGGCGAGAGTCCCGCGACCACGCGCCAGGAGAGCCAGTCCCGCCAGGCCGGGAGCTCACCGTCGACGAGGAGCCCTCCGAGGGCCTCGGCGAAGCTCGGCTGGCGCACGACGACCTCGTCGAGGGACTGCTCCGGCGCCCCCAGGCGGGCGCGCCAGGCGTCGAGGTCGACGAGGGCGCGCACCTGCGCCCACGTGCGCAGGTTGTAGGTGGCGCTCTGGTCCCGCGAGCGCACGGCGTCCCAGTGGCCGGCGGCGATCCGGGTCTCGAGGTCCATCACCCGCGCGGCCCGGCCCGGGGCGTCCGAGAGCCCGGTCAGGGCGAAGACGCGCTCCAGGTGGGCGAGGAAGGCCGTGCGGACGGGGGCGAAGTGCTCCTCGCGGTAGTAGCTCTCGTCGGGCAGGGAGAGGCCGGCCTGCTCCACGAAGACGACGTAGCGCTCCGGGTCGCCGGGGTCGTTGTCGACGAAGAGCTGGAGGAACCCGGCGAGGCCCTCACGCTCGAGGGCGCCGACCAGCCCGACGAACTCCTCGCGCGTGTGGACCGCGTCGATCGCCGCCAGGGTCGCGACGAGCGGGGTCGCTCCGCGCTGCTCGCAGAGCTCCTCGTCCATGAACGAGGCGAACAGGTCCCCCACCTGACGTGCCTCGGTCCCCGGGGCGGCGCCGCGGGACTCCTCGAGGATCGCCCGCACGTCGCGCTCGGCGCCGTCGGCCAGCTCGTCGAAGGTGCCGTAGCGGGCCCGGTCGGCGGGGATCGGGTCGCTCGCCAGCCAGCGTCCGTTCACGTGGCGGAAGAGGTCGTCCTGGGGACGGATCGCCGGATCGCGGTCGTCTCGTGCCATCACGTCCCGCGCCCCGTTCACCTGGGTCAGCCTACCGGTCGGGGGCCGGGCCGCTCGGCCCGCCCGCCTCCTCGGGGTAGCCCACGGCGACCAGGGCGAGCCCCGTGGCCGGCGCGGGAGCCGGCAGGCCGTCGTGGGTCGCAGCGAGGAGGCGCTCGGCGACGATGCCGGACGGGAGCCGCCCCGCCCCGACGGCGACCATCGTCCCGACGAGGGCCCGCACCTGACGGTGGCAGAAGGCGTTCGCCCGGATCTCGAAGACGAGGAGGTCGCCGCCCCCCGGGGAGAGGCCGAGGAGGTCCGGCACCCGCCGCCAGCGAGCCGCCATCACGCGCCGCACCAGGGGGTCGTCGGGCCCCTTGTCCGGCGGGCGCTTGCAGAAGGCCCGGAAGTCGTGCTCCCCCACGAGGTCCTCGGCCGCCCGCTCCATCGGGCGCACGTCGAGCACCTCGGGGACGGCCCAGGCGACGGCGGCGGCCGGCGCCAGCTCCGTCCCGGGGGCCACCAGGTAGCGGTAGGCGCGCCACAGGGCGTCGTGGCGGGCATCGAAGCCGTCGCGTCGCTCGAGGGCGTGGACGCTCACCCGACCGCGCAGCTGGGCGTTGAGCGATCGCCGCAGGGCCTCGGGGTCGAGGTCGGCCGGGAGGTCCACCGAGACCACCTGGGCCAGGGCCGCGACTCCGGTGTCGGTCCGTCCGGCCCCGGTCACGTAGGGCGGGTCCTCGAGGCGTAGGGCGCGCGCGAGGGCCTCGCGCAGCGCCCCCACCACGGTGGGGCGATCGGGCTGGAGGGCGAAGCCGGCGAACGCGGCCCCGTCGTAGGCGAGGTCGATCCGCCAGCGGGCGGTCAGCTCGGGATCAGACGAACTCAATGCGCGCCATCGGGGCGTTGTCGCCCTGACGCGGACCGAGCTTCAGGATCCGGGTGTAGCCACCCGGGCGCTGCGCGTAGCGCGGCGCAATCTCGGTGAAGAGCTTGGTCGCCATGTCCTTGTCGCGGATCAGCGCCACGACGCGGCGCTGGGCCGCGACCGACCCCTCGGGGCTGTTCTTCGCCGCGGTGACGACCTTCTCGACGATCGGGCGCAGGGCCTTGGCCTTGGCCTCGGTCGTGACGATCGACTCGGCCGCGATCATCGAGGCCACGAGGTTGCCCATGAGGGCCTTCTGGTGGGCGTTGTCGCCGCCGAAGCGACGTCCGCGCTTGGGAGTGCCGCGCATGATGACTAATCCTCCGCTCGCAGCTGGAGACCGCGCTCGTCGAGCCGGTCGACGACGTCCTTCAGCGACGTGGCGCCGAAGTTGGTGATCGAGGTGAGGTCGCGCTCGGTGGCGTTCACCAGCTGGGCGACCGTGTTGATGCCCGCGCGCTTCAGGCAGTTGCGCGAGCGCTCGGTGAGCCCGAGCTCCTCGATGCGAATGTCCAGTTCGTTGGCGGCCGCCTGGGCGAGGCCCACGTCACCGAGCTCCAGGGCCGGCGCCTCCTCGTCGAAGCTGGCGATCAGGTCGAGCAGCGAGCCGAGGGTCTTACCGGCCGAGGCCAGGGCCTCTCGCGGGCTGATGGACCCGTCGGTCTCGATGTCGAGGACCAGGCGGTCGAAGTCCCGGCTCTGGTCGACGCGAACCGGCTCGACGCGGAACGCCACGCGGCGCACCGGCGAGAAGATCGCGTCGAGGGGGATGACGCCGATCGCCCCCGCGCCCTTGTTCTCCTCGGCGGGCACGTAGCCCTTGCCGCGCTCCACCGTCAGCTCGAAGGAGAGCGTGCTCTTCGCCGAGGTCAGGTAGGCGAGGTGCAGGTTGCCGTTCAGGACCTCGACGTCGGCCGTCGTGGAGAGGTCCGACGCCAGCACCGGCCCCTCGCCCCGCTTGTCCAGGCGCAGCACGACCGGCTCGTCGCTGTGGACCCGCAGCAGCAGGTCCTTCAGGTTGAGGCAGATGTCGAGGACGTCCTCCTTGACGCCCTCGATCACGTCGAACTCGTGCAGCACGGCGTCGAACTTCACGCGCGTCGCCGCGGCGCCGGGAATCGACGAGAGCAGCGTGCGGCGCAGGGAGTTGCCCAGCGTGTGGCCGAAGCCCGGGTCGAGCGGTCCCACCGCGAAGGACTGCCGGTTGTTCTCCTCGTCGCCGAGGGCCTCGATCGTGGGTCGTTGGATGATGAGCATGAGTGACTCCTTGGCCTCGTCGGGGTGCGTTACTTCGAGTACAACTCGACGATGAGCTGCTCGCGGATGGCCTCGTCGATCTGCTCGCGGGCCGGGGCCACGCGAACGGTCACGGCGAAGCCGTTCTCGGCCGTCTCGAGCCAGCCCGGCACCGAGCGGTCGAGGACGTCCCGGTTGCGCACGACGTTGAAGTTGGCGCGAGTCGGCTCCTTCAGGGTGACCGTCTCGCCCGGGCGGACCCGGTAACTGGGGATGGTGACGCGCTTGCCGTTGACGTGCACGTGGCCGTGGCGGACGAACTGGCGAGCCTGGGCCCGCGAGGCGCCCCACCCGGCGCGGTAGGCGACGTTGTCGAGGCGCATCTCGAGGAACTGCAGCAGGTTCGTTCCGGTGATGCCGGGACGACGGTTGGCCTCCTCGTAGAGGTTGCGGAACTGCTTCTCGAGCAGACCGTAGGTGCGGCGCGCCTTCTGCTTCTCGCGCAGCTGGGTCAGGTACTCCGACCCCTGGCGCTGGCGGTCGCGACCGTGCATGCCCGGCGGGTAGGCGCGGGCCTGGCGGTCCGAGTTCTCGGAGACGGGGCACTTCAACGAGAAGCACCGCTCGCCCTTCAGGTAGAGCTTCGTGCGCTCACGCCGACAGAGTCGGCAGACGGGTCCGGTGTAACGAGCCATGAGTCTCCTTAGCCGCGACGACGCTTCTTGGGGCGGCAACCGTTGTGGGGCAGGGGCGTGACGTCCTTGATCGCCACGACCTCGATCCCGGCAGCGGCGAGGGATCGGATGGCCGTCTCGCGGCCCGATCCCGGTCCGCGCACCAGCACGTCGACCTTCTTCACTCCGTGCTCCATCGCCGCGCGGGCGCACTTCTCGGCCGCGAGCTGGGCGGCGAAGGGCGTCGACTTGCGCGAGCCCTTGAAGCCGACGTTGCCCGACGAGGCCCAGGAGATGACGTTCCCCTCGGGGTCGGTGATGGACACGATCGTGTTGTTGAACGAGCTCTTGATGTGCGCGACACCGAAGGCGATGTTCTTGCGCTCCTTGCGGCGCCCCTTGCGGGCGGCGGAGGGGGTCGACTTGGCCATTACTTGGTCACCTTCTTCTTCCCGGCGACGGTGCGCTTCGGGCCCTTGCGGGTGCGGGCGTTCGTGCGGGTGCGCTGGCCGCGCACGGGCAGCCCCTTGCGGTGGCGCACGCCCTGCAGGCAGTTGATCTCCATCTTGCGCTTGATGTCCTGGGCCACGTCGCGGCGCAGGTCACCCTCGACCGTGAGGTTCTGGTCGATGTAGGAGCGCAACTTGTTGACGTCGGTGTCCGAGAGGTCCTTCACCCGGATCGACTCGTCGATGCCCGTGGCCGCGCAGATCTGCGCCGCCGTGGTCGGTCCGATGCCGAAGATGTAGGTGAGGGAGATCACCGTGCGCTTGTCGCGCGGGATGTCCACCCCAGCGATGCGAGCCATCAGTCCTCCTAGCCCTGGCGCTGCTTGTGGCGCGGGTTCTCGCAGATGACGCGGACGTGGCCGGCCCGGCGGATCACCTTGCACTTCTCACACATGGTCTTCACGCTCGCGCGCACTTTCATGACGTCTTCTTCCTTGCGACGGAGCCTGATTACTTGTACCGATAGGTGATGCGGCCACGGGTCATGTCGTAGGGCGTGATCTCGACCTGCACCTTGTCGCCGGGCAGGATGCGAATGCGGTGCATGCGCATCTTTCCCGAGCTGTGGGCGAGGACGGTATACCCGTTCTCCAGCTCGACCCGGAACATCGCGTTGGGTAGCGGTTCGACGACCGTTCCCTCGACGGTGAACGCGTCTTCCTTCGGCTTACTCAGGTTCCTTCTCCTTCTCGGGCACTACGGGTCGACGGCGAACCGTCGAGGGTGGCCGCGGGCGCACCCGCAGACCGGCTTGCCATTCTACCGAATTTTCCGCGCGACGCAAAAGCGGCTTCGCGGACCATGGTCCCGGGGCCAAAATGTGACCCCCGGCCCTAGTTGCTCCGGCGGCGCCGGGTTCATGCTGGATCCATGAGCGTACCGGGCGAGCGCGTCAGGCGTGCCGTCATTCCCCGCGAGGAGTGCCTCGACCTGCTGCGGCGGGCCGACCTCGCGCGGGTGGTGATCTCGGTGCGCTGCCTGCCGGCCGCCCTCCCGGCCCGGATCACGGTGATCGACGAGGGGCTGGTCCTGCTCGCGAGCGCCGAGGAGGCCGTCGTGGTGGCCGCCCGGCGCGGCGACGTGCTCTCGATCCAGATCGACGGGCTCGAGGACGACGGCGCCACCTGGTCGGTCATGGGCTCGGGGATCGCGGAGCTCCCGAGCGGGGAGCCACCCCTGTCGGAGTCCCTCACCCGGGCCGTCGCCGGGGGCGCCACCCTCATCGCCCTGCCCCTCACGATCCTCTCGGGCGAGCGCGTCGGGTAAAGGCTTTACCGCGCCCCGGCGGGTGTGTGAGACTACGTCGTGTCCTTCCGTCGGATCACCGACCCCGCACGCCTCCACGCGCTCATCGACGCGATGCTGCTGATCGAGACCGACGCCGACCTCACCGACCTCCTCGGCCTCATCGTCACGGCGGCCAGCCAGCTGGTGGGCGCCCGCTACGGCGCCCTCGGGGTCGTGGGCGGCGACCGCGCGAGCCTCAGCCGCTTCGTCACCTACGGCGTCGACGAGGGCGTGAGCTCCCTCATCGGCGCGACGCCCCACGGCCACGGCGTCCTCGGCGAGACGATCGTCGGGGCCGCCCCGGTACGCGTCGCCGACCTCGCCCACTACCCCGGGTCGGCCGGCTTCCCGACCCACCACCCGGTCATGCGCAGCTTCCTCGGCGTCCCGATCCTCGCCGGCGACGGGCGGGTCTTCGGCAACCTCTACCTCACCGACCGCGAGGACGGCGTGCCCTTCGACGAGGAGGACGAGGCCCTGGTGAGCTCGTTCGGCCGAGCCGCCGGCCTCGTCATCGACCAGGCCAACCTGCGGGCCCACCTGCGCGAACTGATCCTCTCCGAGGAGCGCGAGCGCCTGGCCCGCGACCTCCACGACACCGTCATCCAGCGCCTCTTCGGGGTCGGCCTCGCCCTGCAGATCACGCTCGGCTCGGAGATCGACCCGGCGGACCGCGACCGGATCAACCGGGCCCTCGACGAGCTCGACGGCACCATCCAGGAGATCCGCACGACGATCTTCGAGATCGACCAGGACGACGTCGACGGCGAGACCCTGCTCGTTCGCCTGGCCGCCATGAGCGACGAGGTCGCCACCCGCCTCGGGATCAAGGTCGACCTCGACCTGCCGGACCAGTCGGCCCTCGAGGCGAGCGCCCACTGCGCCCGTCACACCCTGCGAGCCCTGCGCGAGATCCTCTCCAACATCGCGCGCCACGCCCGAGCGAGCGAGGCGAACGTGGCCCTGGCGGTCGAGGGGCCGCTGCTGGTGCTGCGCGTCCACGACAACGGCGTGGGCTTCCACGCCCCGGTCGGTCCGGGCCGCGGACTGCGCAACCTGCGCGGGCGGGCCCGCGAGCTCGGTGGGGACTGCACGATCGAGTCGACGCCGGGGACTGGCACACTGGTCGAGTGGACGGCCCGGAGGGACGCGTGATCCGACTGCTGCTCGTGGACGACCACGAGATCGTGCGACGGGGGCTGCGCGAACTGCTCGAGGCGAACGACGACATCGTCGTGGTGGCCGAGGCCGGCACCCTCGAGGAGGCCCTCGCCGTCGACGTGCGGGCGATCGACGTCGCCGTCCTCGACGTACGACTGCCCGACGGCAGTGGCGTCGACCTCTGCCGCGACCTGCGCGAGCGACGGGCCGACCTCAACTGCCTGATGCTCACCTCCTTCGCCGACGCCGAGGCCCTGGCCGCGTCGGTGATCGCCGGGGCCCGGGGCTACGTGCTGAAGAACGTGCGCGGAGACGCCCTGGTCGAGGACGTTCGGCGGGTCGCCTCCGGCGAGCTCCTGCTCAGCCCGGAGCAGATCGAGCGGGCCCGCGAGCGGCTGCGCCGTCAGATCACCGAGGACATGCGCCTCGAGAGCCTCAGCCCCCAGGAGCGACGCATCCTCGAGCTCCTGGCGGAGGGCCTCTCCAACCGCGAGATCGCGGCCGAGATGTTCCTCGCCGAGAAGACGGTGAAGAACTACGTGTCGAACCTCCTCGCGAAGCTCGGCTTCCAGCGCCGCACCGAGGCCGCGCTCTTCGCCCAGCGCTACCAGGACCGCTCCCACCCGCACGGCTAGCCGCGCCGAGTGCACCTAGAGGACGGTGAGCACCTCGGGACCGTCGTCGGTGACGGCGACGGTGTGCTCGAAGTGGGCCGAGAGGGACCCGTCGGCCGTCATCACGCTCCAGCCGTCGTCCAGCACGTAGGTCTCGTAGGAGCCGATGTTGACCATCGGCTCGATGGCGAAGACCATCCCGGACTTGAGCGTCGGGCCCGGGGTGCCCGGCCAGTAGTTGGGGACCTGGGGGTTCTCGTGCATCGCGGTCCCGATCGCGTGGCCGACGTACTCGCGCACGACTCCGTAGCCCGCGGCCTCGGCGACGGCCTGGACGGCCCGCCCGACCTCGTGGAGCCGGTTCCCCGGTCGCAACTGCTCGATCCCGGCCCACAGGGAGCGCTCGGTCACCTCGATGAGGCGCCGGGCGGCCGCGGAGATCTCCCCCACGCCCGCCGTGTAGGCGGCGTCGCCGTGGTACCCCTCGACGATGGCCCCGCAGTCGACCGAGATGATGTCGCCCTCGACGAGCACGTACTCCCCCGGGATCCCGTGGACGATCATGTCGTTGGGACTGGTGCAGATGACGGCCGGGAAGCCGTGGTACCCGAGGAAGTTGGAGCGGGCCCCGCGGCGCTCGAGGACCTCGGCGGCGACCTCGTTGAGGCGGGCGGTGGTCACCCCGGGCCGGATGGCCGCGCGGGTCGCCTCGTGGATCTCGGCCACCACGCGGCCGGCGCGGCGCATCTTCGCGATCTCGTCGGCCGAGCGCCTCACGAGCGGGCGAGCCCCCGGGTCGAGAGGGCCGCGGCGATCGAGGCCGTGACCTCGTCGGGCGCGCGCGCGCCGTCGACCGAGACGAGCAGGCCCCGGTCCCGGTAGAAGTCGAGCAGGGGCGCCGTGTCGCGCTCGTAGGCCGCCAGGCGCTCGGCGATGGCCGCCGGCTGGTCGTCGGCCCGCTGGACCACCGGTCCTCCGCAGGTCGAGCACCGCCCGCTCACGCCTTCGGGATCACTCGCGCGGTAGATGGCCCCGCAGTTCGAGCAGACTCGACGGGCCGAGAGGCGCGCCGTCACCAACTCGACCGGCACCTCGAGGTCGACGCAGAGCTTCACGCCGTCGTCGCCGAGCATCACTTCGAGGGCCTCGGCCTGGTTGAGGGTCCGGGGGTACCCGTCGAAGAGCGCTCCGCGGACCGCGTCGGGCTGGGTCAGCCGCTCGGCGACGAGTCGGTTGACGAGGTCGTCGGAGACGAGCGCCCCCGACTCCAGGACGGCCTTCACCTCGAGCCCGAGGGGCGTGCCCTCGCGGATCGCGGCGCGCAGGATGTCGCCGGTCGAGACGTGCGGGATGGAGAGCGTCTGGGCGAGACGGGTCGCCTGGGTGCCCTTGCCCGCACCCTGCTTGCCCAACAGGACGAGGATCAGGCGTCCCATGTCAGCGCTTGAGGAAGCCCTCGTAGTTGCGCATCATCAGCTGGCTGTCGATCTGGCGCATGGTCTCCAGGGCGACGCCCACCGCGATGAGCAGGGTGGTTCCGTAGTACGGGAAGCGGTTGATCTTCCACAGGGCCATGAGGACCGCGGGCACCACCGCCACGAAGCCCAGGAAGACCGATCCGACCGTCGTCAGGCGCGAGAGCATCTTCGCGAAGTAGCGCTCGGTCGGCAGCCCCGGTCGGATGCCCGGCACGAAGCCTCCCTGCTGACGCAGGAGCTCGGCCTGCTGGTGCGGCTCGAAGGCGATGTACACGTAGAAGAACGTGAAGGCCACGATCAGCAGGAAGTCCGAGAGGATGTAGAAGAAGCTGGTCGGCTGGAGCGACGAGTTGACGAAGTGCTGGAAGCCCGCCCAGGGGACGACGTTCGACAGCAGGACCGGGATGTAGAGCACCGACGAGGCGAAGATGATCGGGATGACGCCCGACTGGTTCACCTTGAGCGGGATGTAGGTCGAGTTGCCGCCCATCTCGCGACGCCCCACCACGCGGCGGGCGAAGGTCACCGGGATTCGCCGCTGGCCGTTGTCCATGAAGACGATGAACACCAGGAGCGCGAGGGACACCACCAGGATGGTGAAGAACTTGAGCGGGCCGCCCTCGGCGTAGACCGCCCGGCCACCCGAGGGCAGACCGGCCACGACGTTCGCGAAGATGAGCAGGCTCATCCCCTGGCCGATCCCGCGTTGGGTGATGAGCTCGGCGAGCCACATCACGAAGGCCGTCCCGGCCGTCAGGATGAGGACCATGAAGGCCCCCAACCAGAACGTGAACTTCGGGATCAGGTCGATGTTGAAGCCGAGCAGGGCCTGGTCGTGGCCGTGGAAGGCGTAGACGAGGCCGGTCGACTGCAGCAGCGCGAGCCCGATGGTGAGGTACCGGGTGGTCTGGGTGATGCGCTTCTCGCCCACCGCCCCCTGGTCGCGCCACTCGGTGAGCTTGGGGATCACGGTCGTGAGCAGCTGGATCACGATGGTGCTCGTGATGTAGGGCATGACCCCCAGCCCGAAGACCGCGAGGCGCGTGAGCGCCCCGCCGGAGAACAGGTTGAGGAAGCCGAGGACGCCGCTCGCGCCGGCCTTGGACTGCAGGACCTGCACCTGGGACCAGCTGACCCCGGGGATGGGCAGGTTGGCCCCCAACTGGTAGAGACCGATGATCGCGACCGTGAACAGGACCTTGTTGCGAAGGTCCGGGACCCGGAAGATGTTCGCCAGCCGACGCAGCACGGCGGTCCCCCTAGCGGTTCTGGTGCTGGTTGCCCGCGGCCGGCGGACGGACCGCGAAGGGCGGGTCGAGCAGGGTCACCGACCCACCGGCCGCCTCGATGGCGGCGCGGGCCGAGGCCGAGGCGGCGTGGACCGCGACGCGCACCGGCGCGCCGATCGTCCCGCGACCGAGGACCTTCACGAGGTCGCCGCGACGCGCGAGGCCGTGGGCCACGAGGACGTCAGGGTTGACCTCCTCCAGGCCGAGCCCGGCGAGGGCGTCGAGGTTGACCGGCGTGTACTCCACGCGGAAGGGGTTGGTGAAGCCCTTCAACTTGGGGACGCGCTGCATCAGGGGCAGCTGGCCACCCTCGAAGCCGGCCGGGATCTGGCGACGGGCCTTCTGGCCCTTGGTGCCGCGACCCGCGGTCTTGCCACCCTTACCACCGATGCCGCGACCGACGACCTTGCGTCGGTGCGTCGAGCCCGCGGCGGGCGTGAGTTCGTGGAGCTTCATTCGGACACCTCTTCCACCGAGATCAGGTGCGGGACCCGCGCGATCATCCCGTGGATCTCGGGACGGTCGGGCAGGACGTTGGACTGGCCGATGCCGCGCAGCCCGAGCGCGCGCAGCGTGCCGCGGTGCTTGGGCTTGGTGGCGATCGAGGAACGGATCTGCGTGACCTTGAGCTTCATCTCTAGCCCTCCACCTTGAACAGGTCGCCCTCACGCTGACGCTCGCGGTAGGCGCGCAGCGTCCCCGACGGGATGACCTCGTCGAGGGCGCGGTCGCGCTGGGCCGCGATGACCTCGGGTCGACGCAGCTCCTGGAGCCCGGCGATCGTCGCGTGGGCGACGTTGATGCCGTTCGAGGACCCGAGCGACTTCGCGATGATGTCCTTCACGCCGGCCATCTCGAGGATGGCCCGCGCGGCACCGCCGGCGATGACGCCGGTACCGGGGGCGGCGGGCTTCATGAGGACCCGTCCGGCGCCCGAGACGCCGATGATCGGGTAGACGATGGTCGAGCCGGCGAGGGGCACCTCGAAGACGTTCTTGCGCGCCTCCTCGATACCCTTCTGGACGGCCAGACCGGCCTCCTTGGCCTTGCCGTACCCCAGGCCGACGTGTCCCTTGCCGTCGCCGATCACCATGAGCGCGGTGAAGCTGAAGCGACGACCACCCTTCACGACCTTCGCGACGCGGTTGACCTTGATGGTCCGCTCTTCAAACTGCTCGAGGTCCATTAGAACTCCAATCCTCCGGCGCGCAGCGCCTCGGCGAACGCGGCCACGCGGCCGTGGTAGTCGAAACCGCCGCGGTCGAAGACCACGGTCGTGATGCCCGCCGCCCGGGCCCGCTCGGCGAGCACCGTCGCCACGGCCGTGGCCGCCGCGACGTTCCCGCCGCCGGTCGAGCGCAGCGCGGCCTCGATCGAGGACGCGCTCGCGAGCGTGCGGCCCGCCACGTCGTCGATGATCTGGGCCGAGATGTGACGGTTACTGCGGTTGACGGCGACGCGCGGTCGCTCCGGCGTCCCGGCGAGACGCCGACGGATGCGGGCGTGACGACGCTCGCGCAGCTCTCGAGTGGTCCGGGCCATTACTTCGCCGCCTTTCCAGCCTTGCGCAGCACCTTCTCGCCGAGGTACCGCACGCCCTTGCCCTTGTAGGGCTCGGGCTTACGAATCTTGCGGATGGACGCGGCTACCTGGCCGACGACCTCCTTGTCCGCACCCTTCACGATGACGCGCGTCGGGCTCGGGACCTCGAAGGTGACCCCGGCCGGCGCCGCGAACTTCACGGGGTGGCTGAAGCCGAGCGCCAGGTCGAGCGCGTCGGGCCCGGCCGCGGCGGCGCGGTAGCCGACGCCGATGATCTCGAGCTCCTTGGTCCAGCCCGACGTCACCCCCGTCACCATGTTGGCGACGAGGGTGCGGCTCAGCCCGTGCAGGCTGCGCAGACGGGTCTCGTCCGAGGCGCGCGTCACGGTGAGGACGTCGCCGTCACGCTCGACGTCGATGCCGGCGGGCAGCGTGCGGGACATGGTGCCGTTCGGCCCCTTCACGGTGATGACGGCGTCCGCGACGCTCACCTCCACTCCCGCGGGCACCGTGATCGGGGTGCGTCCGATGCGCGACATCAGCAGACCTCCTGGGACAACGTGGGCTTACCAGACATAACAGAGCACCTCGCCGCCGAGTCGGGCCCGCCGGGCCTCGCGGTCGGTCATCAGCCCACGGCTCGTCGAGACGACGGCCACGCCGACGCCACCGAGCACCTTGGGCATCGAGTCGGCCTTGGTGTAGATGCGCAGTCCCGGCTTCGAGACGCGCTTGATGCCCATGATCGACTTGCGCCGGTCCTGGGTGTACTTGAGGTCGATCCGCAGAGTGGATCCGGGGCGTCCGTCGGCCGCCTCGACCGTGTAGCCCCTGATGAATCCCTCCTTCACCAGCAACTGGGCGAGGTTCTCCTTCAGCTTGGAGCTGGGCATGGACACCTGGTCGAACATGGCCGCGTTGGCGTTGCGGATGCGCGTCAGCATGTCGGCGATGGGGTCGGTCATTGTCATGTCCGGTCCTCCCTACCAACTCGCCTTGGTGACGCCCGGCACCTCGCCCGCGTGCACCATGGTGCGCAGGCAGATGCGGCAGAGCCCGAACTTGCGGTACACCGAACGCGGCCGACCGCAGCGCTCGCAGCGGCTGTAGGCGCGCGTCGAGAACTTGGGCGTCCGACGCTGCTTGATTCGAAGCGACTTCTTCGCCATGTCTATCGGGTCTCCTGCCTGAAGGGGAAGCCGAACGCGCGCAGGAAGGCGCGGCCCTGCTCGTCGTTGACGGCCGTCGTGACGATCGTGATGTCGAAGCCCCGCGGGGCGTCGATCTTGTCGTAGTCGATCTCCGGGAAGATCAGCTGGTCGTTGATGCCGAAGGTGTAGTTGCCGTGCCCGTCGAAGGACTTCGGCGACAGTCCGCGGAAGTCGCGGATACGGGGGATCGCGAGGCTGAGGAGCCGGTCGAAGAACTCCCAGGCGCGGTCCCCGCGCAGGGTGACCTTCGCCCCGATCGACTGGCCCTCGCGCAGCTTGAAGCTGGCGATCGACTTCTTCGCCCGGGTGACGATCGGTCGCTGGCCCGTGATCAGTTCCAGGTCCCGCTGGGCTCCCTCGAGGAGGGAGGCCTGCTGGGTCGCCCGGCCAACACCGGCGTTGACGACGATCTTCTCCAGGCGCGGCACCTGCATGACGTTCGCGAGCCCGAGCTCGGACTGCAGCGCCGCGCGGACCTCGGAGTCGAAGCGCACCTTAAGACGTGGACGCTCGCTCACAACACCTCCCCACACTTGTGGCAGACGCGCACCTTCACGCCGTCCGCGTCGCGGTAGTGGACTCGAGCCGGACCCTTGTGCCCGTCGCACCACAGCGCGACGTTCGACACGTGGATCGGCATCAGCTTGTCGATGATCCCGGCCTGCATCATGGAGCCGGTCTGCTTGGTGTGGCGCTTGGCGATGTTGAGGCCCTCGAGGATGACCTGCTCCGTCGTCGGACGGGCCTCCTCGACGACCGCTCGCTCACCGCGGAACTTGCCGGCGAGCACCATCACCTCGTCACCCTTGCGAATCTTCATCACAACACCTCCGGGGCGAGCGAAATGATGCGCATGAACTTCTTGTCGCGCAGCTCCCGGCCGACCGGCCCGAAGATGCGCGTGCCACGCGGCTGGAGCTGGTCGTTGATGAGCACCGCGGCGTTGTCGTCGAACTTGATGTACGACCCGTCGGGGCGGCGCTTCTCCTTGGCGGTGCGCACGACGACGCAGCGCACCACGTCGCCCTTCTTCACGGCGGCGCCGGGGATGGCGTCCTTCACCGTGGCGATGAACACGTCGCCGATCGACGCGTAGCGACGGCGCGAGCCGCCGAGCACGCGAATGCACAGCACTTCCTTGGCGCCGCTGTTGTCGGCGACCTTGAGTCGGGACTCCTGCTGGATCATCGGGCACGCTCCACGATCTCGGTCAGGCGCCAGCGCTTCAGCTTCGACAGCGGACGCGTCTCCTGCACCCGGACGCGGTCCCCGACGTGGGCGTCGTTCGCCGCGTCGTGGACGTAGAGCTTCTTGGTGCGCTGGACGGTCTTGCCGTAGCGGGGGTGGCTGACGCGCTCGTTCACGGCCACGACGAGCGTCTGGTTCATCTTGTTGGACACCACGATGCCCTCGCGCACGCGGCGCGGGTTCGCGCGGGTCGGCTCGGTCTCACTCATCAGGCACTCTCTCCTGCGGCCTCGGCGGCCGCGATCTCGCGCTCGCGCACGAACGTCGCCAGGCGGGCGATGTCGCGGCGCACCTCGCCCATGCGCGAGGGGTTGTCCAACTGACCCGTGGCCAGCTGGAAGCGCAGGTTGAACAACTCGCGGCGCATCTCGCCGAGCCGCGCGACGAGCTCACGGTCCCCGAGTCCGCGGAACTCGGCCCGACGCTCACTGGTTCTGGCCATCAGATCGTCACCTCCGGGGTGCCGTGCGTCCCGGGACGGACCACGAACTTCGCCTTGATCGGCAGCTTCTGGATGGCGCGCTCCATGGCGGCGCGCGCCAAGGGCTCGTCGACGCCACCGAGCTCGAACATCACCTTGCCGGGCTTCACGACGGCGACCCAGAACTCCGGGTTGCCCTTGCCCGAGCCCATACGGGTCTCCGCGGGCTTCTGGGTGACCGGCTTGTCCGGGAAGACCCGGATCCAGACCTTCCCTCCACGGCGGACGTGACGGGTCATCGCGATACGGGCCGCCTCGATCTGGCGGGCCGTGATCCAGCCGGCCTCCAGGGCCTGGATGCCGAAGTCGCCGAAGCTGAGCTCGGTGCCACCCTTCGCGACGCCGGCCATGCGCCCGCGCTGCTGCTTGCGGTGCTTCACCTTACGGGGCATCAACATGACTACTCCACGTCCTTTCGAAAGTGCGGGGTGTCCGTGTGGTCCTGGTTCGTGCGGCGCTCGATCTCCTCCTCCTGGGAGAGGCGACGCTCGACGTCGTCCCCGGCGGCGATCAGGTCGGCGGGCGGCACGTCGCGGTTCGCGGCCTCGGCCGGCGCCTCCGCCGGTGCCTCGACCGGTGCCGCGCCCTCGCCACTCACGCGACGACGACCGCCCCCGGCGCGCACGACGCCCTTGGGCCCGGTCGCGCCGACGGCCGGCACGGCGTCCCCGGCGGCCATAGCGGCCTCGCGGACGATCTTCTCGTCGTTGGTGAGCTGGTAGGGCAGGATGTCGCCCTTGTAGATCCACACCTTGACGCCGATGCGCCCGGTCGAGGTACGGGCCTCACGGAAGCCGTAGTCGATGTCCGCGCGCAGCGTGTGCAGCGGGACGCGACCCTCACGGTAGGACTCGGTGCGCGACATCTCGGCGCCGCCGAGACGGCCCGAGGCCTGGATGCGCACGCCGAGGGCCCCGGCCTTCTGGACCGTCTGGATACCGCGCTTCATCGCGCGGCGGAAGGCCACGCGACGCAGCAGCTGGTCGCAGATGCCCTGGGCGATGAGGGCGGCGTCGAGCTCCGGCTGCTTGATCTCCTGGATGTTGAGGGAGATCTTGTTGCGCTGACCGGTGATGCGCTCGAGCTCCTTCTTCAGGCGCTCGGCCTCCCCGCCGCGGCGACCGATGACGATGCCGGGACGAGCGGTGTGGATGTCGACGCGAATGCGGTCGGAGTTGCGCTCGATCTCGATGCGGCTGACCGCGGCGCTCTCGAGCTGACGCGTCAGGTAGTCGCGGATCTTCCAGTCCTCGATGACCAGCTCGCGGTAGCCCTTCTCCTTGAACCAGCGCGACTTCCAGTCGGTGGTGACGCCGAGGCGGAACCCGTAGGGATTGACCTTCTGACCCATCTACTTCGTCTCCTCAGTGTCGGTCGCCTCGTCGCTCGCGTCGGAGGACTCCGGCGCCACGGTCTCGGCCTCGCTCGTCGCGACGTCCGTCGGCGCGACCTCCGTCGTCTCCCCCTCGGGGGCGACGTCGGTCGCCTCGAGGTCCTCGGCCGCCTGGGCCTCGGCCGCGGCCTGGGCCGCCGCCTCCGCGGCCGCCTCGCGACGGTTCACGCTGGCCTGCTGGTCGGCGCGACGACGCGAGGACGCCACGCGGCGGCCGCGCGACGCGGCCGCCTGGGCGCTGCGCGCGGCGCGGATCACGGCGAGGCGGTCCTCGTCGAGGCGGGCCACCACGATCGTGATGTGGCAGGAGCGCTTGCGGATCTTGCCGGCTCGACCACGGGCGCGGGGACTGAAGCGCTTGAGGGTGACGCCCTCGTCGGCGTAGGCGGCGGCGACGTAGAGCTCGTCCGCCGACTGGCCGTCGTTGTTCACCGCGTTGGCCACCGCCGAGGCGAGGACCTTGCCGATCACGTCGGCGGCCTCACGGTTGGTGTGCGCCAGGATCTCGCGCGCCAGGTTGACGTCCTGGTTGCGGATGAGGTCGAGCACCACGCGGGCCTTGGAGGCCGACATGTGGTATCCGCGCAGCACCGCACGAGTCCCCGGTCGTTCGTTGGTCTTGGGTCCGGGCATTAGCGGCGACCCGCCTTCTCCTGGCCGGCGTGGAACTTGAAGGTTCGCGTCGGGGCGAACTCTCCCAGCTTGTGACCGACCATCGACTCCGAGACGAAGACCGGTACGTGGCGCCGTCCGTCGTGCACCGCGAAGGTGTGGCCCACCATGTCCGGGATGATCGTCGAGCGACGACTCCAGGTCTTGATGACCTTCTTCTCGTTGGCCGCGTTCAGCGCGTCCACCTTCTTCAGCAGGTGCCCGTCAATGAAGGGCCCCTTCTTGAGGCTGCGTCCCATCTTCTACCTCCGCGAGCCGCGACCGCGGCGACGTCGAATGATCAACTTGTCCGAGGCCTTGGGCAGGCGGGTGCGGCCCTCGGGCTGGCCCCACGGCGACACCGGGTGGCGTCCACCCGAGGTCTTGCCCTCGCCACCACCCAGCGGGTGGTCGACCGGGTTCATGGCCACACCGCGCGTCTGGGGGCGCACACCGCGCCACCGGTTGCGGCCGGCCTTGCCGATCTTGATGAGCTCGTGCTCCGAGTTCCCGATCGTGCCGAGCGTCGCCCGGCAGTCGATCGGCACCCGGCGCATCTCGGTCGAGGGGAGGCGCAGCGTGGCGAAGTCACCGTCCTTCGCGACCAGCTGCACGCTCATGCCGGCGCTGCGACCGAGCTTGCCGCCGCCGCCGGGACGCAGCTCGACGTTGTGCACGGTCGAACCGGTCGGGATGAATCGCATCGGCAGGGCGTTGCCGGGACGGATGTCGGCCTTGGGGCCGGACTCGACGACGTCGCCCACCTTCACGCCGTGGGGGGCGAGGATGTAGCGCTTCTCGCCGTCGGCGTAGTGGAGCAGGGCGATGCGGCACGACCGGTTGGGGTCGTACTCGATCGTCGCGACCGTCGCCGGAACGCCGTCCTTGTTGCGCTTGAAGTCGATGACGCGGTACTGCTGCTTATGGCCGCCACCGCGGTGACGCGAGGTCTTGCGGCCGTAGCTGTTGCGGCCACCGGTGCGGGGCTTGGGCTCGAGCAGGGACTTCTCGGGTCGAGAGGTCGTCAACTCGGCGAAGTCCGAGACCGTCTGGAAGCGACGGCCCGGGCTCGTGGGCTTGCGGGAACGAAGAGCCATGACCGTCCTTAGTTCTCGAACAGGTTGATCGAGTCACCCTCGCGCAGGGTGACGATGGCGCGCTTGGTGTCGGGACGACGTCCGCGAACGCCCGTGCGCAGGTTGCGAGTCCTCTTGCCCTTGCGGGTGAGGGTGTTGACCTTCAGGACCTTGACCCCGAAGGCCTGCTCCACGGCCTGGCGCACGTCGATCTTGGTCGCGTCGCGGTCCACCACGAAGACGTAGGTGTGGCGGTCCATCAGCGCGTAGGTCTTCTCGGACACTACGGGGTGGATGAGGATGGTCGTTGCGTCGCGCATCAGTTCTCCTCCTTCAGGGCGGGAAGGGTCTCGTCGGTGAAGAGCACCCAGTCGGCGTTCAGCACGTCGTAGGCGTTGAGCTCACCGGCGTCGATCGTGCGGACCGACGGCAGGTTGTTGAACGAATAGAAGGCCACCGCGTCCTCGCGTCCGATCACGGCGAGCACCTTGCCCTCGAGGCCGAGCGCACTCAGGGTGGTGACGGCCTGCTTGGTCTTGGGTTCGGTCCAGGCGGCGTAGGAGTCGATCAGGGCCACGCGACCCTCGGCCGCGCGGTCCGACAGGGCCGAGTTCAGCGCCAGGCGGATCATCTTCTTCGGCGTGCGCTGGGCGTAGCCGCGGGGCTTCGGCCCGAGCGCGATGCCACCGCCCGGGTAGTGCGGCGCTCGGATGGTTCCCTGACGGGCTCCGCCGGTGCCCTTCTGACGGAACGGCTTCTTGCCACCACCGGTGACCTCGGCGCGAGTCTTCGTCGACTGGGTGCCGGCGCGCCGCGCGGCCAGCTGGGCCGTCACGACCTGGTGCATCACCGCGACGTTCGGCTCGATCCCGAAGATCGACGGCTCGAGGGCCACCGTCCCGAGGACGGCCCCCTCGACGCTCTTACGCTCGACCGAGCGCTCGGCCGGGGCCGGGCGCTCCTTCTTCACCGGTCCGCGCAGGGTAAAGACCTCGCTCATCGGACACCTCCGGCCTTCATCGGGTTCTTCACCGAGGTCCGCAGCACGACGACGCCGCCGCGGGGGCCGGGAACGGCCCCCTTCACCAGCACCAGCTGGCGCTCGACGTCCACGCTCACGACCTCGAGGTTCGTCGTGGTGACCTGGTTCCCGCCCATGCGGCCCGCCATGCGCACGCCCTTGAAGACGCGGCCCGGGGTCGAGCACGACCCGATCGAGCCGGGCGCCCGGTGGTGCTTGTGGTTGCCGTGGGCGCCGCCCTGGCCGTTGAAGTTGTGGCGCTTCATGCCACCCGCGAAGCCCTTGCCCTTCGAGACGGCCGTCGCGTCGATCTTCTCGCCGGCGTTGAAGGCGTCGCCTCCGAACTCCTGGCCGACCTCGTAGCCCGCGACGTCGTCGAGACGCAGCTCGACCAGTCCCCGTCCGGGCGTGACGCCGGCCTTCTCGAAGTGGCCCAACTCGGGCTTGGTGAGCGTGGAGGCCCGACGGGCACCCCAGGTCACCTGGAGGGCGCCGTAGCCCTCCTTCTCGGGAGTCTTCACCTGGACGACGCGAACCGGGCTCACCCGGACCACCGTCACCGGCACGGCCCGGTTCTGGTCGTCCCAGACCTGGGTCATGCCCACCTTCTCGCCGACGATCGCTTTGGTCGCCACGTCTGCCTCTCTCTAACTCTGCGCGTCGTTGCCGACACACAGACGCTCCGTTCGGGGTGAACCCGAACGGAGCGCTCGACTGGTTCGGTCCGGCGTCCCTCCGAGGAGGCGGCCGGACACGTCACTTCCCCGTTGCCGGGGGGCGTTCCACCGTACACCACGGTTCCCCGCCGGCGCAATTCGCGCCGACGGGGACCGCGGGTCAGCCCTGACGGATCTTGATCTCGATGTCCACGCCGGCCGGCAGGTCGAGCCGCTGGAGCGAGTCGACCGTCTTCGCGGTGTGGTCCACGATGTCGAGCAGGCGCTTGTGCACCCGCATCTCGAAGTGCTCGCGACTGTCCTTGTGCTTGTGCGGACCGCGCACCACCGTGTAGCGGTGCGTCTCGGTCGGCAGCGGCACCGGGCCCTGGACGCGGGCGTTCGTGCGCTCCACCGTCTGCACGATCTTCGCGGTCGACTGATCGAGGACCGTGTGGTCGAAGGCCTTCAGCCGGATCCGGATCATCTGACGGTTATCAGCCACGATCCCTACTTCAGGATCTTGACGACGCGGCCGGAGCCCACGGTGCGGCCACCCTCGCGGATCGAGAAGGTGAGACCCTCCTCCATCGCGATCGGCTTGCCCAGGGTCACGGTCATCTCGGTGTTGTCACCGGGCATGACCATCTCCGTCCCGGCGGGCAGCTCGATGGTGCCCGTCACGTCGGTGGTGCGGAAGTAGAACTGCGGCCGGTAGTTCGAGAAGAACGGCTTGTGACGACCACCCTCCTCCTTGGTCAGGACGTAGACCGAGGCCTCGAACTGGGTGTGCGGAGTGATCGAGCCGGGCTTGCAGAGGACCTGGCCGCGCTCGACCTCCTCCTTCTTCGTGCCGCGCAGCAGGGCGCCGAGGTTGTCACCGGCGCGACCCTCGTCGAGGAGCTTGCGGAACATCTCGATGCCGGTGACGGTCGTCTTCTGCGTCGTGCGCAGACCGACGATCTCGACCTCGTCGCCGACCTTGATCACGCCCTGCTCGACGCGGCCCGTGACGACGGTGCCACGGCCGGTGATGGACATGACGTCCTCGATCGACATGAGGAAGGGCTTGTCGACGGCGCGCTGGGGCTCGGGGATGTACTCGTCCACGGCCGTCATGAGCTCCATGATCTTGTCGCCCCAGGCGGCGTCGCCCTCGAGGGCCTTCAGGGCCGAGACCCGCACGATCGGCGTGTCGTCACCCGGGAAGTCGTAGGTGTTCAGCAGGTCGCGGATCTCCATCTCGACCAGCTCGAGCAGCTCCTCGTCCTCCACCATGTCGGCCTTGTTCAGGGCCACCACGATGTAGGGGACGCCGACCTGGCGGGCGAGCAGGACGTGCTCGCGCGTCTGGGGCATCGGGCCGTCGGTCGCCGAGACGACCAGGATGGCGCCGTCGACCTGGGCGGCGCCGGTGATCATGTTCTTCACGTAGTCGGCGTGGCCCGGCATGTCGACGTGGGCGTAGTGGCGCTTCTCGGTCTCGTACTCCACGTGGGCGATCGAGATGGTGATGCCGCGCTGACGCTCCTCGGGAGCCTTGTCGATCTGGTCGAACGGCGTGAAGGCCGTTCCGGGGAGGCGGTCGCTCAGCACCTTGGTGATCGCCGCGGTGAGGGTCGTCTTGCCGTGGTCGATGTGTCCCATCGTGCCGATGTTGACGTGCGGCTTGGTGCGCTCGAACTTCTGCTTTGCCATTGTCGGGGACTTACTTTCTGTCTCGTGACGGGCCCACCCTGGTCCCGTCGGTTCTGTTTCGGCCCTCCCCGACGACGGTTTGGACCTCTGGTTGACTACTGGTTTCCCAGTCCTTTACGCGCCGGTGGCCTTCGCCACGATCTCCTTGCCGATCGAGTCGGGCACTTCCGCGTACGAATGGAACTGCATGGTGTAGGTCGCGCGACCCTGGGTTCGCGACCGCAGGTCAGTAGCGTAGCCGAACATCTCCGCGAGCGGGACCTGAGCCCGGATGGCCTGGCTGTTGCCGCGCTGCTCCATGCCCTCGACGCGGCCTCGCCGGGAGGACAGGTCGCCGATCACGTCGCCCATGTAGTCCTCGGGCGTCACGACCTCGACGGCCATGATCGGCTCGAGCAGGACCGGGTTGGCCATGCGGGCGGCCTTCTTGATGGCGAGCGATCCCGCGATCTTGAAGGCCATCTCCGAGGAGTCGACGTCGTGGTACGAGCCGAAGGTCAGTCGCACGCGCACGTCGACCGTCGGGTACCCGGCGAGCACCCCCGCGGTGAGCGCCTCCTGAATTCCCTGGTTGACCGGGTTGATGTACTCCTTGGGGATCACCCCACCGGTGATCTCGTCGAGGAACTCGTAGCCGCCACCGGGGCCGGTCGGCTCCAGGGTGATGACCACGTGGCCGTACTGGCCCTTACCACCGGTCTGGCGGACGTACTTCTCCTCGACCTTCTCGACGGTCTTGCGCACGGTCTCGCGGTAGGCCACCTGGGGCTTGCCGACGTTGGCGTCGACCGAGAACTCGCGCAGCATGCGGTCGACCAGGACCTCCAAGTGCAGCTCGCCCATTCCCGAGATGACGGTCTGGCCGGTCTCCTCGTCGGTGCGCACTCGGAAGGTGGGGTCCTCCTCGGAGAGCGCGTAGAGGGCCTTCGCCAGCTTCTCCTGGTCGGCCTTGGTCTTCGGCTCGACCGCCACGTGGATGACGGGCTCCGGGAAGGTCAGGGTCTCCAGGCGGATCAGGTCGTTCGAGTCCGAGAGGGTGTCACCGGTCGTGACCTGCTTCAGGCCCACCGCGGCGACGATGTCGCCGGTGCGGATGGTCTCGAGGTCCTCGCGGTTGTTCGCGTGCATCAGGAGGAGTCGCCCGAGACGCTCCTTCTTGTTCCCCTTGGTCGTGTTGATGACCGTCTCGCCCTTCTCCAGGGTGCCGGAGTAGACGCGCAGGTAGGTCAGCTTGCCGACGTAGGGGTCGGTCATGATCTTGAAGGCGAGCGCCGCGAAGGGCTCGTCGTCGCTGGCCTTGCGCTCGACGGGCTCGTCGTTGCTCGGCCGGGTCCCCTGGGTGGGGGGCAGGTCGACCGGCGAGGGCAGGAAGTCCACGACGGCGTCGAGCATGGGCTGGACGCCCTTGTTCTTGAAGGCGGTCCCGTTGAGGATCGGCACGCAGTGACTGCCCAGGGTCCCGACGCGCAGGGCGCGACGGATGTCGGCCGGCGTGACCTCCTCCTCGCCGAGCACCTTCTCCATCAGGTGGTCGTCGAAGGTGGTGAGCACGTCGATCAGGGCCGTGTGGTACTCGTCGGCCTGCTCGCGGAACTCGGCGGGGATGTCCACGACCTCGAAGTTCTCACCCTTCTCGTCGTGGTAGATCGTCGCCTTCATCGTCGTGAGGTCGATGATGCCCTGGTAGTGGCCCTCCGCCCCGATCGGCAGCTGGATGACGGCCGGCACGCAGTCCAGGCGGTCGCGGATCATGTCCACGCACCGGAAGAAGTCGGCCCCGACGCGGTCCATCTTGTTCACGAAGCAGATGCGCGGGACGTGGTACTTGTTGGCCTGGCGCCAGACCGTCTCGGTCTGGGGCTCCACGCCGGCGACGGCGTCGAAGACCGCGACGGCCCCGTCGAGCACGCGCAGGGAGCGCTCGACCTCGACCGTGAAGTCGACGTGGCCCGGGGTGTCGATGATGTTGATCCGGTGGCCGTTCCACTGGCAGGTGGTCGCGGCCGAGGTGATCGTGATGCCGCGCTCCTGCTCCTGGACCATCCAGTCCATGGTCGCGGCGCCCTCGTGGACCTCGCCGATCTTGTAGTTCTTGCCCGTGTAGTAGAGGATGCGCTCGGTCGTGGTCGTCTTACCGGCGTCGATGTGGGCCATGATGCCGATGTTGCGGACCTTGTCCAGGGCGAAGTCGCGTGAAGCCATGGGGGTGGGACGTCTCTTTCTCTACCAGCGATAGTGGGCGAAGGCCTTGTTGGACTCGGCCATCTTGGCCATGTCCTCGCGCCGCTTGACGGCGGCGCCGACGCCGTTGCTGGCGTCGATGATCTCGGCCGCGAGGCGCTCGGACATCGTCTTCTCGCGGCGCTTCTTCGCGAAGTCGGTCAGCCACCGGATGGCGAGCGTCGTGGCGCGGCGGGGCCGCACCTCGACGGGCACCTGGTAGGTGGTGCCGCCGACGCGGCGGCTGCGGACCTCGAGCTCGGGGCGCACGTTCTCGAGCGCCCGCTTGAGGGCGGCCACCGGGTCGCCCCCGGTCTTCTGCTCCACCGACTCGAGAGCCGTGTAGACGATGCGCTCGGCGATGGTGCGCTTGCCGCGCTCCAGGACCTTGTTGATAACCTGCGTGACCAGGACGGACTTGTAGATCGGGTCGGGGATGAGCTCCCGGCGCTCGGCGGGTCCTTTGCGGGGCATCAGCTCTCCTTCTTGGCGCCGTAACGGCTACGGGCCTGCTTGCGGTCGCGCACGCCCGAGGTGTCGAGGGCGCCGCGGATGATCTTGTAGCGAACGCCGGGGAGGTCCTTCACACGGCCCCCGCGAACGAGGACGATCGAGTGCTCCTGCAGGTTGTGGCCGACGCCCGGGATGTAGGCCGTGACCTCGACCCCCGAGGTCAGTCGCACGCGAGCCACCTTACGCAGGGCCGAGTTCGGCTTCTTGGGCGTGACGGTGTGCACGCGGGTGCACACGCCGCGCCGCTGTGGCGCTCCCTTGAGCGCCGGCGTCTTGGTCTTGGAGACCTTGTCCTGCCGGCCCTTGCGGACCAGTTGTGCGATGGTGGGCACGCGGAACCTCGTTCTTGGATTGTTACTTCGTGGGGGTGTGCCACCGGGGCGGCACACGGACTGTCGATTTTACGACACGACGGCGCGAGTCGGCAAACCGCCCGCGCCGCCGCGCCTCACACTGCGGCCGACCCTCCCAGGCCGTCCTCGGGATTCTCGGCGTCGTTCTCCGGGAGCGCCGACTCGTCGTAGCTCGCGCCGATGTTCTGCAGGGCGGCCAGGGCGTCGCTGAACCCCTCGTCGGAGAAGGTCTCCCCGAGGAGTCCCGCCAGGTCGTCGTCGTCGTGACGATCGAGGCCCCAGGCCGGCGGCATCTCGGCGTCGGGCATCTCCAGGCGCAGGTGCTCCCGGTCGTAGTAGTCGAGACCCGAACCGGCCGGGATGAGCTTGCCGATGATGATGTTCTCCTTGAGCCCGACCAGCTGGTCGCGCTTGCCCTCGATGGCCGCCTCGGTGAGTACCCGGGTGGTCTCCTGGAAGGAGGCCGCCGAGAGCCACGAGTCGGTGGCCAGCGAGGCCTTGGTGATTCCCATCAGCTGGGCGCGCCCGTCGGCCGCCTCGCGGCCGGCGGACTCCAACTCGTCGTTGCGGTCGTTGAAGACCTTCACGTCGACCATCGCTCCGGGCAGCCACGCCGACTCGCCGGCGTCGACCACCTGGACGCGCCGGGTCATCTGGCGCACGATGAGCTCGATGTGCTTGTCGTGGATCGACACGCCCTGGTCCCGGTAGACGTTCTGGACCTCTTCGACGAGGTACTGCTGAGTCTCGCGGGTCCCGCGGTACTTCATCATCAGCTTCGGGTCGAGCGGACCGTCGTGCAGCGGCGTCCCGACCTCGACCTCCTGGCCGTCCTCGATGAGCAGGTGGCGGGCGATGGGGATCATCTCCTCCTGCACCTCGCCGTTGTCGCCGATCACCGTGACCTTGCGCTCGCGCCCGATGAGCTCGACGCGCACGACGCCGGAGTGCTCGGCCACCTTGGCCGCGCCCTTCGGCGTGCGGGCCTCGAAGAGCTCGACCACGCGCGGCAGGCCGTGGGTGATGTCGCTCTCGGTCACACCACCGGAGTGGAAGGTCCGCATCGTCAGCTGGGTTCCCGGCTCACCGATGGACTGGGCCGCGATGACGCCGACCGCCTCGCCGAGCTCGACGAGTCGATGCGTGGCGAGCGACAGTCCGTAGCAGGCGGCGCAGACGCCCTGATTGGCGTCGCAGGTCAGCGTGGTGCGCACGCGCACCCGGGTGACCGCCGCGTCGTCGCGTAGGCGCGTCACGTCGTCCATGAGGAGCATCGTCCCCGCGGCGACGACCGTGCCGTCGGACAGGGTCACGTCCTCGGCCACCACGCGACCCCAGAGCTTGGTCTCCAGGTGGGCGCGGTGTCCGCGGGTGTCGGGGGCGACGTGCTCGATCCAGATGCCGCGGTTCGTGCCGCAGTCCATCTCGCGCACGATCAGCTCCTGGGCCACGTCCACCAGACGGCGGGTCAGGTAGCCGGAGTCGGCGGTGCGCAGAGCGGTGTCGCCCAGTCCCTTGCGGGTGCCGTGGGTCGAGATGAAGTACTCGAGCACCGACAGCCCCTCGCGGAAGGAGGACTTGATCGGACGGGGGATCATCTCACCGCGCGGGTTGGAGACGAGGCCCTTCATGGCGCCGATCTGGCGGATCTGCTGGCTGTTGCCTCGCGCCCCGGAGTCCACCATCATGCGGATGGGGTTCGCGAAGCGCTCGTTCATCGCCCGGTCGGTGGCGTCACCGACCTCCTTGTTGGCGTTGGTCCAGATCTCGATCTCCTGCTGGCGCCGCTCGTCGTCGACGATGACGCCGCGCCGGTAGTTGGCCTCGACCTTGGCCGCCTGCTCCTCGTACTTGTTGAGGATGGCCGCCTTCTCCGGGGTCGTGACGATGTCGTCGATCGAGATGGTGAGGCCCGACTGAGTCGCGAAGCGGAAGCCGAGCGACTTGATCGCGTCGAGCGCGCCGGCGACCGCCTGGCGGCTGTAGCCGCCCGAGATCTCCTCCACGATCGACCCGATGGGCAGGGCGTTCTTGCCGATCAACTCATTGACGAAGCGGAAGCCGCGGGGCAGGGCCTCGTTGAAGAGGACCCGACCCGGCGTCGTCACCAGACGACGGCTGGCGCCCTCGACGGCCACGCCCGCCGCGGCGAGACGCGTGTCGAGGTCGCTGCCCTCGATGGGCCGCAGCTCGATCGGGGCCCGCAGTCCGAGCCGGCGCTCGGCGAGCGCCGCCTCGATCTCGTGCAGGTGACGGTAGACGGGCGGGCGGGCGGGCGACTCCTCGGCCGGCAGGGTCAGGTAGTAGGCCCCGAAGACCATGTCCTGACTCGGCTCGGTGATCGGGCGACCGGTCGCCGGGGTGAAGATGTTGTTCGTCGACAGCATCAGGATCCGCGCCTCGGCCTGGGCCTCGGCCGACAGCGGCACGTGGACCGCCATCTGGTCCCCGTCGAAGTCGGCGTTGAAGGCCTTGCAGACGAGCGGGTGGATCTGGATCGCCTTGCCGTCGACGAGCACCGGCTCGAAGGCCTGGATGCCCAGTCGGTGCAGCGTCGGCGCGCGGTTCAGCAGGACCGGGTGCTCGCGGATGACCTCCTCGAGCACGTCCCAGACGATCGACTTGCGGCGCTCGACCATGCGCTTGGCGCTCTTGATGTTCTGCGCGGTCTGGGACTCGATCAGCCGCTTCATGACGAAGGGCTTGAAGAGCTCGAGGGCCATCATCTTCGGCAGGCCGCACTGGTGCAGGCGCAGCTGCGGGCCGACCACGATGACCGAGCGGCCCGAGTAGTCGACGCGCTTGCCGAGCAGGTTCTGGCGGAACCGTCCCTGCTTGCCCTTCAGCATGTCCGAGAGGCTCTTCAGCGGGCGGCCGCTCTGGCCGACCACCGGACGCCCGCGGCGGCCGTTGTCGAACAGGGCGTCGACGGCCTCCTGGAGCATGCGCTTCTCGTTGTTGACGATGATGTCCGGCGCCCCGAGGTCGAGGAGCCGCTTCAGACGGTTGTTGCGGTTGATCACGCGCCGGTAGAGGTCGTTCAGGTCCGACGTGGCGAAGCGGCCACCGTCGAGCTGGACCATCGGACGCAGGTCCGGCGGGATCACCGGCACGGCCTCGAGGATCATGGCGCGGGGGTCGTTGACCCGCCGACCCTGGTCGTCGCGGCGGTTGAACGACTGGACGATGGCGAGGCGGCGCAGGAACTTCGCGTGACGCTGGGCGCTCAGGGGCTTGCGGCCGTCCTTCGCGTCGATCATCTCGCGCATGACGCGCTCTTCCTCGTCGAGGTCCATGCGGTCGATCAGCTGCAGGATGGCGTCGGCGCCCATGCCGCCCTCGAAGTACTCGCCGTAGCGGAACTCCATCTCGCGGTACAGGACCTCGTCCTCGATGATCTGGCGCGAGTGGAGTCCCTCGAAGGTGTCGAAGGCCTGGCGAGCCATGTCGCGCTCCTCGGCGAAGCGCTGGCGCACGACCTCGAGCTCCTTCTCGCCGGCGCGCTGCAGGGCGCGCAGCTCGGACTCCTTGGCCCCCTCGGCCTCCAACTTGGCGGCCCGGCCCTCGATGTCGGTCAGCTTGGCCTCGACGGCCTTCGCCTCACGCTCGTCGATCTCACGCTGCTCGTCGGCCAGCGCCTGGCGCAGCTCGGGTAGGTCCTCGTGACGACGCTCGGCGTCCACGTGGGTCACCATGTGGGCCGCGAAGTAGATGACCTTCTCCAGCTGCTTGGCCTTCAGCTCCTCCTTGGGCTGGGTGCCCATGAGGAGGTAGGCCAGCCAGGAGCGCGTGCCGCGCAGGTACCAGATGTGCACGACCGGTGCCGACAGGGCGATGTGGCCCATCCGCTCCCGGCGGACCTTGTCGCTCGTGACCTCGACGCCGCAGCGCTCGCAGACGATCCCCTTGAAGCGCACGCGCTTGTACTTCCCGCAGGCGCACTCCCAGGCCTTCTGGGGCCCGAAGATCTTCTCGCAGAAGAGGCCGTCCTTCTCCGGACGCAGGGTCCGGTAGTTGATCGTCTCGGGCTTCTTCACCTCGCCCGATGACCAACTACGGATGTTGTGTGCCGTGGCGAGACCGATGGACAGCTCGTTGAACTGGTTCACGTCGAGTGGACTCATGACAGCTTCCTTTCGGCGGCCCGACGGGCGTCCTCTTCATCGCTTCCGCGCTCGGGTCGACTGATGTCGATCCCCAGCTCGCGCGTCACCGAGAAGAAGTCCTCCTCGGTGTCGGCCAGGTCGACGTGGGCGCCGACCTTGTCGCGCACCTCGACGTTGAGGCACAGCGACTGCATCTCCTTGATCAGGACCTTGAACGACTCCGGGATCCCCGGCTCGGGCAGGTTCTGACCCTTGACGATCGACTCGTAGGCGCGCTCGCGGCCCCGCATGTCGTCGCTCTTGACCGTGAGCAGCTCCTGCAGGGCGTAGGCGGCGCCGTAGGCCTCGAGGGCCCACACCTCCATCTCCCCGAAGCGCTGTCCACCGAACTGGGCCTTGCCCCCGAGGGGCTGGGCCGTGATCATCGAGTACGGGCCGGTCGAACGGGCGTGGATCTTGTCGTCGACCATGTGCGCCAACTTGAGGATGTACGCGTAGCCGACCGAGATCGGGTTGTCGTACGCCTCGCCGGTGCGACCGTTGAAGAGGATGACCTTGCCGTCGTTGTCCCCCGCGAGCAGGCGCTCGCCGTGAGCCCCGTCGACGTTGAGCGTCGCGAAGGTCTCCTGGATCGTCGGCTTGTCCTTGGCCCGCTCCGACTCGTCCCAGTGGGCGCCGTCGAAGGACGGGGTGGCCACGTAGACGGCCGGCTCGGTGCGCGGACGGGTCTTGCGGTACGGGCGGGTCGCCGGGTCGGCCTGGTCCTCGTGACCCGAGGTCCCGACCATCGGGCTGACGGGCGCGCCGCGCCATCCGTGACGGGCCGCGTAGCCCAGGTGGCTCTCGAGCACCTGGCCCACGTTCATGCGGCTCGGCACGCCCAGCGGGCTGAGGATGATGTCGACGGGGGTCCCGTCGGCCAGGTGCGGCATGTCCTCGACCGGCAGGATCTTCGAGATGACGCCCTTGTTGCCGTGGCGTCCGGCGAGCTTGTCACCCTCGGAGATCTTTCGGGTCTGGGCCACGTAGACCTTGACCAGCTGGTTGACACCCGGCTGCATCTCGTGGTCCTCGTCGCGGCTGTACACCTTGACGTCGATGACCTTGCCGGACTCGCCGTGGGGGACCTTCAGCGAGGTGTCGCGCACCTCGCGGGCCTTCTCACCGAAGATGGCGCGCAGGAGGCGCTCCTCGGGCGACTGCTCCGTCTCCCCCTTCGGCGTGACCTTGCCCACGAGGATGTCGCCGGCGTCGACCTCGGCGCCGATGCGCACGATGCCGCGGTCGTCGAGGTCGGCCAGGATGTCGTCGGGCAGGTTCGGGATGTCCCGGGTGATCTCCTCGGCGCCCAGCTTGGTGTCGCGGGCGTCGATCTCGTACTCCTTGACGTGGATCGAGGTCAGCACGTCGTCGCGCACCAGGCGCTCGGAGATGATGATCGCGTCCTCGTAGTTGAAGCCCTCCCACGGCATGTAGGCCACGAGCAGGTTCTTGCCGAGTGCGAGCTCGCCGTGGTTCGTCGAGGTCCCGTCGGCCAGGAGGTCCCCGGCGCGGACGGTCTCGCCGCCCACCACGAGGGGCTTCTGGTTGATCGAGGTGTCCTGGTTCGACCGACGGAACTTGTTGAGCGTGTACTGCTTCTTGCCCAGGGCCTTGCCGTAGCGGTCGGTGACGTTCTTCTCGTACTCGACCACGATGCGGTCGCCCGAGACCGAGCGCACGACGCCGTCACCCTCGGCGATCAGCACGTCACCCGAGTCGAGCGCCGCCCGGCTCTCCATGCCGGTGCCCACGAAGGGGGCCTCGGGCATGATGAGCGGCACGGCCTGCTTCTGCATGTTCGCGCCCATGAGCGCGCGCTGGGCGTCGTCGTGCTCGACGAAGGGGATGAGCGAGGTCGCCACCGAGATGACCTGTCGGGTCGACACGTCCATCAGCTCGACTTCCTCGGGTCGCACGTAGTCGATCTCCGAGGTGGTCGAGGACGAGCGGTTGGACGAGCCCACGCGCAGTCCCGTGCCGATGGGCCCGCGACGCACGAGCACGCGGTCGGCCTTGATGCGGCCGTCCTCGTCGAGCTCCGTGTTGGCCTGGGCGATGACGAAGCGCTCCTCCTCGTCGGCTGTGAAGTAGCGCACCTCACCGGTGACGCGGCCGTTCTCGACCACGCGGTACGGCGTCTCGATGAAGCCGTACTCGTTGATCCGGGCGTAGTTGGCCAGGTAGCCGATGAGTCCGACGTTCGGGCCCTCGGGCGTCTCGATCGGGCACATGCGACCGTAGTGCGAGGAGTGCACGTCGCGGACCTCGAGGCCCGCGCGCTCTCGCGAGAGACCGCCCGGCCCGAGCGCCGACAGACGACGCTTGTGGGTGAGACCGCTCAGCGGGTTGTTCTGGTCCATGAACTGGCTCAGCTGGGAGGTCGCGAAGAACTCCTTGATCGCCGACATCACGGGCCGGATGTTGATCAGCGTCTGGGGCGCGATGGCCTCGACGTCCTGGGTGTTCATGCGCTCGCGCACGACCCGCTCCATGCGCGACAGGCCGGTGCGCAGGGCGTTCTGGATCAGCTCGCCCACGCTGCGGATGCGGCGGTTGGCGAAGTGGTCCTGGTCGTCGATGTGGTACGCGGTCTCCTTGGCGGTGCGGTCGCGGGCCAGGTTGAGCAGGTAGGTCGTCGTCGCCAGGACGTCGGCGCGAGAGAGGACGTGCAGCTCGGGGTGCGGCGGCTCGAGGATGTCGCCGAACAGCTCGACGTTGCGGGCGACCTCCTCACCGAGCTTGCGGTCGAGCTTGTAGCGCCCGACCCGGGACAGGTCGTAGCGCTTGTCCGAGAAGAAGGCCCCCTCGAAGTACTGGCGGGCGGCCTCGACCGTCTGGACCTCGCCCGGACGGGCGCGGCGGTAGATCTCGAGCCAGGCCGTCTCCTGGCTGGCGCGCTGGAAGCCCTCGGGGTTGTCCTCGTGGCCGTAGCGCTCCATGTGCTTCTGGATCTCGACGTGGGCCTTCTTCCAGTCCGCGTGGTACTGGTCCTCGAGGAACTCGAAGTGCGCGACGAACTTCTCGAAGAAGGACTCGTCGATCGCCGTGTCGAGGGCGCGCAGGAGGGTGAAGATCGAGACGCGACGCTTGCGGGCGATGCGGGCTCCGGCGTTCGCGGCCCGGTTGCGCTTCTCCTCGAGGTCGACCTGCAGCCACTCACCGCGGCTGGGGTGGATCGTCCCCTCGAAGGCGACCTTCTCGTCCTTGCCGGGCTGGAAGAGCACGCCGGGCGAGCGGACCAGCTGGCTGACGACCACTCGCTCGGTGCCGTTGATGATGAAGGTGCCCTGCTCGGTCATGATGGGGAAGTCCCCCATGAAGACCGTCTGCTCCTTGATCTCACCGGTCTCGGCGTTGAGGAAGCGCGCCCGCACGAAGATCGGCTGGCTGAAGGTGGTCGCCCGCTGGCGGCACTCCTCGACCGTGAACTTCGGGGGACTCTTCAGGTCGGGGTCGTCGGGGTCGTACTCGAGTTCGAGCGAGAGACGTCCGGTGAAGTCCGTGATCGGCGAGATCGACGCGAACGCCTCCCGGAGCCCGTCACGCATGAAGTAGTCGAAACTGTCACGCTGGATGTCCAGCAGGTTCGGCAAGGGGAAGGACTCGCCCAAGGCCGAGAAATTAAAGCGTTCCGGGCTAGTGGTCCGAGACGTCAACGGGCAGACCTCCGCATCGAGGGTGATTTCCGGCCACACGACCGTGTGCCACCACAGCGGGGGGCAGGGGACGGCACAGCGAGACGCGAGGGCACGGTCTTTCGACTCTAATGCCTCGCGAGTGAGATATGCAAGTAGCGCTCCTCGCCGGAGCGCCACCGCCGTGGCGGTTGGGGCCACGATAGGCACTCACGCCATTCCGGTCAAGTACCGGACCGGCGCGCGGTCCCCCGGCCACGAGGGCCGGGGGACCCGCCGGGGACTACTTGAGCTCGACGGTGGCGCCGGCGCCCTCGAGGGCCGCCTTCGCCTTCTCCGCGTCGGCCTTCGAGACCTTCTCGAGGACCGGCTTGGGAGCGCCGTCGACCAGGTCCTTCGCCTCCTTGAGGCCCAGGTTGGTCAGCGTGCGAACTTCCTTGATCACCTGGATCTTCTTCTCGCCACCGCTCACGAGGATGACGTCGAAGTCGCTCTTCTCCTCGACTTCCTCGGCCGCACCCGCGCCGCCGCCGGCCGCCGGGGCCGCCACCGCGACGGGAGCCGCCGCGGTCACGCCGAACTTCTCCTCGAATGCCTTGAGCAGCTCGGCCAGCTCGATGACCGTCAGCTCGGCGATGCCGTCGAGAATCTGCTCCTTGGTCAGGGACGCCATAGTGTCTCTCCTTTGTCTGTCTGTCCTGTCGCTCTACGCGATCACTCGGCCGGTTCCTCCGCGGCTGGCGCCGCGGGGGTGTCGGACTCGGCGGCCGGGGCCGCCTCCTCCGCGACGACGTCACCGTCGCCGCTCGCCGCCGTGTCGGCATCCTCGACCCCGGCCGGAGTCTCGGCGGCCGTCGGCTCGCTCGCCAGCGCGGCACCGCCGCGCGAGTCGAGGAGGGCCGACAGGCCGTAAGCGAGGTTCTGGGGCACGGCCTTGAGCAGGCCGGCCATCGTGCGCAGCGGGGCGGCCAGGAGGCCGGCCAGCTGGGAGAGCATGACCTCACGACTGGGCAGGTCGGCCAGCGCGTTCAGGTCGCTCGAGGAGAGGGCGCGACCGTCGAGGACGCCGCCCTTGACGACGAGGGCCGGCGCCTCCTTGGTGAAGTCGCGCAGGGCCTTCGCGACGGCCGAGACGTCGCCGTCGACGAAGGCGATGGCCGTCGGTCCCTCCAGCATCTCACCGAGGGACTCGACCGGCGTTCCCGAGATCGCCCTGCGGACCAGGGTGTTCTTGAAGACCTTGTAGTCGGCCCCGAGCGTGCGCAGGCGCCGGCGCAGCGCCGAGATCTGGGCGACCGTCAGGCCGCGGTACTCCGTCACGACCGCCGTGGACGTGGTCGCCACGCGGGCCGTCACCTCGTCGATGACGGCGACCTTCTCGGGTCGGATCTTCATCTCTCACCTCCGCCGGGTGCCGCCCGGTACGGGCCAAGACATCCGGCGGTCGATCCGACCGTCCGAACTCCTCGTCAGGCGGACTCGCGTCCCTTAGGGGTCACCCCACCGGATGTCTTCGGCGTTCTTCGAACTGTGGCACCCGAAGGTGCGGAACAACGATGCTAGCCGCGCGCTCGGCGCCGGTCAAAGCCGATCAGGCTCCGGCCAGCGCCTCCTCGACGTCACGGGCACGAGTCGGGTCGACCTTGACCCCGGGCCCCATGGTCGAGGCCAGGGTGATCGACACCAGGTAGCGGCCCTTCGCGCTGGCCGGCTTGACGCGCACCAGCTCGTCGATGACCGCGTGCACGTTGCGCATCAGGTCGTCGCGACTGAAGCTGACCTTGCCGACGCGCAGCTGCACGTTGCCGACCTTGTCGGTGCGGTACTCGACGCGACCGCCCTTGAACTCGGTCACGGCGCGGGCGACGTCCATCGTCACGGTGCCGGTCTTGGGGTTCGGCATGAGGCCGCGCGGTCCGAGGACGCGTCCGAGTGCGCCCACCTGGCCCATGAGGTCCGGCGTGGCGATGGCGATGTCGAAGTCCAGGAAGCCCTCGCGGACGCGCGCCACGAGGTCGTCGGCGCCCACCACGTCGGCTCCGGCCTCGCGGGCCGCCTGCGCGGGCTCACCGGCGGCGAAGACCGCCACGCGGTTCGTCTTGCCCGTGCCCGCGGGTAGCGTGAGCGTGCCGCGGACGATCTGCTCGGCCTTGCGGGGGTCGACGCCGAGGCGCACCGCCAGCTCGACGGTCTCGTCGAACTTGGCCGTGGCCAGGGACTTCACCTGGTCGACGGCCTCACCGACGCTGTAGAGGGCCGTACGGTCGACCTGACCGAGGGCGTTGAGGTACTTCTTGCCGTGCTTCATCTTCTTCGTCTCCTAGCCCGCGACCGCGATACCCATCGAGCGTGCCGTGCCCGCCACCTGCAGCTTGGCCGCCTCGATGTCGTCGGTGTTCAGGTCCTTCAGCTTGGTCTTGGCGATCTCCTCGACCTGGTCCATCGTGACGGTCGCGACCGTCTCGCGTCCCGCCGTCTTCGCCCCCTTAGGCAGGCCGGCCGCCTGGCGCAGCAGCACCGGCGTGGGGGGCGTCTTCAGCACGAAGGTGAAGCTGCGGTCCTCGTAGATGGTGATCTCCACCGGGATGACCGTGCCCTTCATGGCCTCGGTCGCCGCGTTGTACTGCTTGCAGAACTCCATCGTCTGGATGCCGTGGGGCCCCAGCGCGGTACCCACCGGCGGGGCCGGGGTGGCCTCGCCGGCCTTGAGCTGGATCTTGACGACGGCGTTGATCTTCTTCGCCATGGGTTTCTCCTAACTGCGGACTAGAGCTTCGTGACCTGGGTGAAATCGAGCTCCACCGGGGTCTCTCGTCCGAAGATGTCGACCAGCACCTTCACCTTGAGTTGGTCCTCGTTGATCTCGGCCACGTGGCCCGAGAAGGTCGCGAAGGGACCGGTCTTGATCTGGACGGTGTCGTTGACCTCGAACTCGTGGGTCGGCGCTCGGCGCTTGGTCACGGTCTCGACGCCCTCGACGTGCGGACGGATGATGTTGTCGACCTCACGCCGCGTCAGGGCGGTCGGGCGGGTCTTCTCGGCCCCGACGAAGCCGGTGACCCCCGGGGTCGAGGCGATGACGTAGAAGATCTCGGGGTCGGGCTCGCAGCGCACCAGTAGGTAGCTCGGGAAGACCCGCTTGGAGACGGTGACCTTCTTGCCCGACTTGAACTCGGTCACGTCCTCCTCGGGCAGGTAGATCTCGTAGATCCGGTCCTGCAAGTCGCGGCTCTTGATGATGTTGTTGAGCGCCCCGATCACCTTGTGCTCGTGTCCCGCGAAGGTGTGGACGATGTACCAGCGTCCGGGACGGTCGAAGGCGCTCTCGGCGACGGGCGGGTCGTCGAGGATCTCGACGTCGTCCCCGAGGACGGGCTCGTCGGAGTGGTCGGCGGTGGTGTCGAGGTCGTTCATCAGGGCCTACTTCTGGAAGAAGAACGTCACGAACTTGGAGAAGCCGGCGCCCAGTCCGAAGATCAGGGCCGTCATGAAGATGAGCACCACGAGCACGATGGTGGTGTAGTTGTTGACCTCGGGCCGCTTGGGCCAGGCCACCTGACGCATCTCCTCGCGAACCTCTCGCAGGAACTGGCGCGTCTTCACGCGCTCGCTCCGGCGGCGCTGGAGGTCTTGCGTCGTGGTGCGACGGGAGGTCGCGGCGCCGTCGGCGCCGATCTGACCCTGTCGCTGCAGCAAGCGCTTCTGTTCGCGGTTCATTTCGTCTCTTCTCTGGTGCGGCGTACCGCCCGCGCAGGGCAGGAGGGACTCGAACCCCCAACCCCCGGTTTTGGAGACCGGTGCTCTACCAATTGAGCCACTGCCCTTCGGCCGAGGCCGAGGCGGTACAGCCTACCACTCCGCCGGGGAACGATCCCTAGCGGGTCTCCTTGTGGACGGTGTGGCGGCGGTCGAACTTGCAGTACTTCGACATCTCGATGCGCTCACGGTCGTTCATCTTGTTCTTCATGGTGATGTAGTTGCGCCGCTTGCACTCTTCGCAGGCCAGGGTGACCTGCACGCGCTTCTCGTTCTTCGCCATCCCTCTCGCTTTCTCACTGCGTCGGGCCCCGTGGGGCCGACCTGGTAGCGGCGGCGGGAGTCGAACCCGCGACACCACGATTATGAGCCGTGTGCTCTAACCACCTGAGCTACGCCGCCAGGCGAGCCCTCTGTCGGGATTGAACCGACGACCCCTTCCTTACCATGGAAGTGCTCTACCACTGAGCTAAGAGGGCGCTCACGCCGTCACCGACGCGGAGGACGAGTGTACCGCTCCTCGCCCCTGCTCTGCCAACCGGGATACCCTCGTCGGGTGCGGATCCGCCTGGTCCACGACGACGACGCCTCGGCGCTGATGGCCATCTACAACCCCGAGGTGATCGAGACGACGGTCACCTTCGACCTGGTCCCGCGGACTCTCGAGGAGCAGCGCGCCTGGATCGCGACGCACCGGGCGACCCACCCGTGCCTCGTCGCCGTCAACGAGGAGGACGACCTCGGCGAGCCGGGCTTCGCCGGTGAGCGGCTGCTCGGGTTCGCGGTCGTCTCACCCTTCCGTGATCGGCCGGCCTACCGCACCACCGTCGAGAACTCCGTCTACGTCCACCGCGGCGCCCGCGGCCGCGGCGTCGGTGAGGCCCTCCTGCGCGCCCTGATCACGATGTCCCAGGAGTCGGGCTTCCACGCCCTGATCGCCCGGATCGTCGGCGAGAACGACGGCTCGATCCGCCTCCACGAGAAGTGCGGGTTCACCCTGGTGGGGACGGAGATCGAGGTAGGGCGCAAGCACGGCCGCTGGCTCGACGTCGTCGAGTACCAGTACGTCGTGCCCGACCGAGCCTAGACCGAGACCGGGGCCGGCGACTCGGGCCAGGACCACTGGGTCCAGCGGCCCATCGGGGCGATGAGCACCCCACCCAGGATCGCCACGGCCACCGCGATGAGCAGGGGGTTCGAGTGGATGAGCCCGGCGAGCAGCCCCCGCCCGCCCGGCAGGCCGATGAACGGCCCGGTGATCGAGAGCAGGAGGAGCCAGAAGTGCTCCCGGCCGCGGTAGCTCGCGGCGAGCAGCACCAGGCCCCACGCCAGGTACCACGGCTGGACGACGGGCCCGAGCTCCACGACGAGGATCAGGCTCACCCCGAGCGAGCGGACCCACCCCCGCTCCTCCCCCCGCCACAGGAGCCACAGCGAGAGGGCCCCCGCGACGAGCAGACCGAGGAAGCGGGTCCCCGAGAGGACGGTGGTGACCGAGATCGAGGTCAGCCCGACGGCGTGCAGCGTGTTGCCGAGGGCCATCCCGACGGCCGTCGCCGGCGCGGCCCACGACCGCACGGTCCCGTTGGAGAGGAGGTTCTTCACCCACCCGAAGCCGAAGCCGGCGAGCAGGGAGCTCACGCCGAGGACGGCCGCGGCCACCCCGGCCGAGGCGGCCACCGGGCCGAGGCGTTTGCGCCAGGCGACCCCCGGGCCCTTCCAGTTCCACGCCACGTAGGCCAGGCCCACGGCCGCCGGCGCCTTCACCGCCGTCGCGGCGGCGCAGAGGAACAGCCCCCACCAGGGACGACGGTTGACCGCGGCGGCGATCCCGGCGACCAGCAGCGCCGTCATGATGGCGTCGTTGTGCGCCCCGCCGATGAGGGTGAGCAGGACCAGCGGGTTCATCGCCCCGAGGACGAAGGCCTCCCCCGGGTCGCGCCGCAGCCCGCGAGCCAGCCAGGGCAGCGCCACCCCGATCAGGGCGACGGCCACCACCTCGAGCAGGCGGAGCCCGACCACGGTCGCCAGCTGGTGGTGCCCGGTGAGGCGGGCGATGGAGCCGTCGAGGAAGAGGAAGAGGGGCCCGTAGGGGGCGGGGGCGTTGCCCCACAGGGGATCGACGGGATTGACGTAGGGACTCGAGCCGAGCGAGAAGGGGCCGAGCACGTAGGGACTCAGGTGATGACTGGTCATCTCGCCCTGGGCGGCGTAGCTGAAGACGTCGCGTGAGAACATCGGGGGCGCCACGATCATCGGGATGCTCCAGAGCGCGAAGGCGATCCAGAGACTGCCGAGCGGGGCCCCGGGGTGGAGTTTCACGACCTCGGCGAGACGCAGCCAGACCCGCATGAGCAGGAGCAGCCCGCCGTAGGTGAGGACGATGGCGAGCAGGAACTTGGTCTCGCTCGGCGTGCCCGTCTGGGCCGGCGACGGCTCCCCGAAGAGCCAGGTGCCGGTCATGTCCAGCTTGAAGGGCGAGTTGGTGAACGATCCTCCCGCCAGGATGAGCGACATCGCGAGCAGTCCGAGGAGGGCCGGCTGCCAGAGGAAGCCCCAGCCCTGGAAGGGCCCGGGGGTGAAGCGGCCGAGCGGCGTGTAGCGCCGCTCCAGCATCGAGACGCCGGCCTCGAGACCACTGGCCGCTCGCTCGTAGCCGTGACGAACGCTCCGCGCGTACGCGCGCAGTCGACGCACCCCTCTCCTCTCGCCGCCGTCAGGGTACCCGCACCGGCGCCGCGACGCCGGGTCGAGCCCCGCCCCGGAGGGCGGGGCCGACCGCTGGTGGGCCGGGAGGGATTTGAACCCCCGTAGGCAAAGCCGTCTGGTTTACAGCCAGATCCCATTGGCCGCTCGGGCACCGACCCGTCGAGCATCCTAGTGCGCCTCCCGTGGAGCCGCCCTACCATGGACCCATGCCGACCTTCGACGTGGTCTCCGAGATCGATCTCCAAGAGGTTCGCAACGCGGTGGACCAGGCCAACCGTGAGGCCGGCACGCGCTTCGACTTCAAGAACACCAACGCCCTGGTCGAGTTCTCCGAGAAGGAGCTCACCCTGAGCGCCTCGACGGAGGACCGCCTGCGGGCCCTCTACACGGTGCTCGAGGAGAAGCTCGTGAAGCGGAGCGTCTCGCTCAAGTCCCTCGACCCCGGACGCATCGAGGAGGCCAGCCAGGGCTCGGCCCGCCAGAAGGTGGCGCTGCGCGCGGGAATCTCCCCGGAGCTCGGCAAGCAGATCAACAAGCTGGTGAAGGAGCTCGGCCTGAAGGGCGTCAGCTCGTCGATCCAGGGCGACCAGGTGCGCGTCACCGGTAAGCAGCGCGACGACCTGCAGCGCGCGATCCAGGCGCTGAAGGAGGCGGACCTGCCGGCCCCCCTCCAGTTCACGAACTTCCGCGACTGACCTAGCGGGCGGCCGACTCCTCGGCCTGGAGGTGGCTATCCATGTCCTCCATCGTGTGGACGTGGAAGATCCGGTTGAAGACCATCATCTTCAGGATCCAGAAGAGGCCGAAGCTGGCGAGGTTGGTGAACGAGACGAGCCCGGTGTTCACGATGTGGCGCCAGTGGTGCTCGTGGACCATGTCCTTCGCCCACGTCGCCCCGAGCATCGAGACGATGATGCCGAGGCCCGACATCGTCCAGAACGGGACGATCTCCTTGCGGAAGTGGCTCCGGCCCCGCTTGCCCCAGGTCCAGGTGCGGTTGAGGTAGTAGGAGGGCAGGGTCGCGATCAGGTTCCCGGTCACCGTGGCGGTCATGATCCCCGGGATGATGTGGAACCCGTAGAGGATGGAGATCGAGGAGAACGAGACGACGGTCGAGATCGCCGACACCGAGGTGAACCGGATGATCTTGCGGCCTTCGTGAGTGCGGGCCCACGCCATGAGATCCCCGAGGCGTCGCTGCATCCCGCCCAGTCTACCGGTGGCCCGGGCCCGAGGGCTGGCGGCGGTGCCACAATGGGACTTATGTCCGACGCTCTCGATGTCCTGTGCCACCTCCTGGACCTCGAGGCCATCGAGGTCAACATCTTCCGGGGGGCCCAGCCCATCGAGGAGCGCCAGCGGACCTTCGGGGGCCAGGTCGCGGCTCAGGCCCTGATGGCGGCGGGTCGCACCGTCGACCAGGGGCGGGTCCACTCCCTGCACTCCTACTTCCTGCGCCCCGGCGACCCCCGCGTGCCGATCCTCTACGAGGTCGACCGCATCCGCGACGGCCGCAGCTTCAGCACCCGGCGGGTCGTCGCGATCCAGCACGGACGGGCTATCTACAACATGCAGGCGAGCTTCCACGTCGACGAGGAGAGCCTCGAGCACCAGGTGACGATGCCCGAGGTCCCCGGTCCCGAGACGATCGCCCCGGTCATCGAGCGCATCGGCGAGGAGTTCGGCGACGCCGAGGACTGGCTGCGGCGTCACCAGCCGATCGACCAGCGCTTCATCGGCGACCTGCCCTGGAGCCCCAACCGCTCGACCGACCCCACGCTGCGCATCTGGATCCGCGCCGACGGGGTCCTGCCCGACGACCCCCTCCTCCACGCCGCGGTCGTGACCTACGCGAGCGACATGAGCCTCTTCAACGCGATCATCGGCCCCCACCACGTCCACTGGGACGACGGATCGTTCATGGGCGCGAGCCTCGACCACTGCATGTGGTTCCACCGGGACCTGCGTGCCGACGACTGGCTCCTCTACGACATGGACTCCCCCATCGCCCACGGCGCCCGGGGCGTCGCGCGCGGCTTCCTCTTCAACCGCGCGGGGCAGCTCTGCGTCTCCCTGGTCCAGGAGGGACTCGTGCGCTTGCTCGACCCGGCGCACCCGCACGAGTCCTAGGCTCCCGGCATGACCCTCGACGAGCAACGCGCCGCCTACGCGGCGTCCACCACCGAGTTCCTCTCCGTCGCACGCACCGTGCCGGATCACCGCCTCGACGTCGCCCCGGAGGGCGAGTGGTCGGCCCGCCAGGTCATCCACCACCTGGCCGACGCCGAGGTCGAGGCGGCCAGCCGCCTGCGCCGACTGCTGGCCGAGGCCCCGGGCTCGCCGCTGCTCGCCTTCGACGAGTCGGCCTGGGCCGACGTCGACGCGCTGGGCTACCGGTCCGACCCGGTCGGTCCGTCGCTCGACCTCATCGCGGCCCTACGGGCGCGCAACCTCGACGTCCTCGAACGACTCGGGGACGAGGACCTCGCGCGCTGGGCCGAGCACAGCACGGCCGGGCGCTACACCGTGGAGCGCTGGCTCGAGACCTACACCTCTCACCCGAGCGCTCACGTCGCCCAGATCCGCGCCGTCCTCGAGGGCTGATCAGCCCCGCTGGGCCATCGGGACGTAGTTCCGCTCGTCCTGACCGATGTAGAGCTGGCGGGGTCGGGCGATCTTCATGTCCTGGTCCAGGAGCTCCTGGAAGTGGGCCAGCCAACCCGAGGTCCGCGGGATGGCGAACAGGACCGTGAACATGTCGGTCGGGAACCCCATGGCCTGGTAGATGAGGCCCGAGTAGAAGTCGACGTTCGGGTAGAGGCGCCGCGAGATGAAGTAGTCGTCCTTCAGCGCGATCTCCTCGAGCTTTAGGGCGATGTCCAGCAGCGGGTTCTTCCCGGTCACCGAGAAGACCTCGTCGGCGGTGCGCTTGATGATCTTCGCGCGCGGGTCGTAGTTCTTGTAGACGCGGTGCCCGAAGCCCTCGAGCATCACCTTGCCCTGCTTCACGGTCTCGATGTACGCCGGCACGTTCTCGATGCTGCCGATCTTGGTCAGCATGCGCAGCACGGCCTCGTTCGCGCCCCCGTGGCGCGGGCCGTAGAGGGCCGCCGTGGCCGCGGCGGTCGCCACGTAGGGGTCGCCGTGGGAGGAGCCCACCACGCGCATCGCCGTGGTGCCGCAGTTCTGCTCGTGGTCGGCGTGCAGGATGAAGAGGATGTCGAGGGCGCGCGCGAGGATCGGGTCCGCCTCGTAGCGCGGCTCGGCGACCTTCCACATCATCGAGAGGAAGTTCTGGGTGTAGTCGAGGCTGTTGTCGGGGTAGACGAACGGCATGCCGACGGAGAAGCGGTGCGCGGCGGCGGCGAGGGTCGGCATCTTGGCGATGAGGCGCACCACCTGCTTGTGCAGCACCTCGGGGTCGTTGAGGACCTTCGCCTCCTTGTAGTAGGTGGACAGCGCCGCGATCGCCGAGACCAGCATCCCCATCGGGTGGGCGTCGTAGTTGAAGCCCTCGAGGAAGCGCTTGCGCACGTTCTCGTGGATGTAGGTGTGGTAGGTGATCTCCTTCTTCCACTGCTCGAACTGCGCCGCGGTGGGCAGTTCGCCGTGGTTCAGCAGGTAGGCGACCTCGAGGTAGGTCGAGTGCTCGGCCAGCTGCTCGATCGGATAGCCGCGGTAGCGCAGGATCCCCGCGTCACCGTCGAGGTAGGTGATCGCCGACTCGGCGGCCGCCGTCGCCATGAAGCCCGGGTCGTAGAACCACACGCCGGGAACGGCCTTGGTGAAGTCCTTGGCGGCGATGCCACCGTTGTTGATCGCGATCTCGGTGCTCTCGCCGGTCCGGTTGTCAGTGACGGTAATCGAGTCAGTCACGGTTCCTCGTTTCTAACGGCCACCCGCCATCGTAGGTCGTTCGCCGAGGGGCCTCGTTACCCGAGCTGGCCCGACGGAGCCATCACCACCTGGTACGTCCGGGTCGCCGGACGGCGGGGTGAGGCGGGGGCTCCGGAGAGGGTCAGCGTGAGGGTGTAGTGGTCCCCGGGCACGACGGCGAGGTCGTTCGGGACGAAGCCATAGGAGCTCAACGGGCCGAGGGTCGCCGACAGCGTCTGGGACTGCACGGCCCCCCCACCGGCGGGGGCGAGCGTCACCGTGAGCCGGACCGGCTGGGTCACGTAGGCGTCGTTGCTCGCGCTGATCGCGAGACGCACCGACGTGACGGGTGGCAGGGAGATGACCCCGACCGCGGCGGGCAGCGGAGCCGGCTCGACCTCCACCGCGGCGATGGAGATCGCCCGGCTGAGCACCAGGGAGGGAGACGTGGAGAGCGTGGCGACCGCCGCCGACAGGGGGATCGTGGCCACGGCGTTGTCGAGGGCGTCGAGGTGGACCCGACCGGGCTCGTGCACCAGCGAGAAGCGAGCTCGCTGCCAGACGGCGGCCGTCGCCTGGAGCGAGGCCTCGGCCGACGTCCAGCCCTGGGTCGTCGTCGCGGTCGGGGTCCAGGGCAGCTGGAGGGCCGCCGCGACGGTGTCGAGGATGGTCTGGTCGTCGTCGATGCGCTGCTCGATCAGTTGCGCGAAGGTCGAGTTGACGTCGTGGGCGAGGACCGGGCGGCGCAACTGGCTCGCGTCGGTGTAGAGGACGGGCAGGGCGTGGGCGATCTGGAGGAGCCGGGCCGCGAAGACGGGACGGGTGAGGGCCCCCCCGTGCCCGATCACGTAGCTGAGGCGCGCGTCGAGGTCGTTCGCCGTCACGATGACGCCGTTCGCGAGCTGTCCGAAGGAGCGGTTCTCCGACCGCCGGGGCGAGATCGCCTGGTGGGCGGAGTGCGAGACGTCACGAGCGAAGGCCAGCACCAGGAGCGAGAGCACCAGGGCGATGACGACGAGCGTCTGGGTGCGACGACGCTGGGCGCGGGAGCGGGCCACGACGGTCCAGAGTACTCACCGACCCCCGAGCCCCCGCCCGTCAGTCGCGCTCGTCGTCCTCCCGGGCGGGCAGGGCGTCGAGTCCCCAGCGGTCCGGGTCGATCCCCCGCGGCAGGGTGGTCGCCTCGGCGAGGTCGGGCAGCGCGTGGGCGACGGAGAGCCCGAGAGCCTCGGCCCGCCGCGCCGCGGGCAGCAGTCGGGACTCGAGCGACCCGACCAGCTGGTTGTAGGCCGCGACGCTGCTGCCGAGCGAACGGCCCATCGTGACGACCGGCTCGGCCACCGCGCGGATCCGTCCGTGCAGCTCCGAGGCGACCTCGAGGATGCGCTCGGCGTTGAGGGCGACCCGGTGCTGGCGCAGGACGAAGTGCACGCTCCAGAGGAGAGCGAGCAGCGTGGTCGGCCCGCAGAGGAGCACGCGGCCGTCGGCGGCGTCGGCGTGCAGGGACGGGTCGGCGGCCAGGGCCTCGGCCAGGGCGGCGTCGCTCGGGACGAAGCAGACCACGAACGCGGGTGAGGGGTCGAGGGCCTCCCAGTAGGCCCGGTCCCGGAGCGTCTTCACGTGCCCACGCAACGCCCGGGCGTGCTCGCGGTAGAGCGCCGAGCGGGTCTCGTCGTCGGGCGCGTCGAGCGCCGCCTCGAAGCGGTCGAAGGGGAACTTGGCGTCGATCGCCAACTGTGCGTCGGGCAGGGTGACGACGCAGTCGGGCCGACGCACGCCCCCCTCGCCCTCGGCCGTCACCTGGAGGCGGTAGTCGATCCCCTCACTCAGCCCCGAGGCGTTGAGGACGTTCGCCAGTTGCGCCTCACCCCAGCGGCCTCGCTGGCTCGAGCGTCCGAGGAGCTGGCTCAGTCGGGTCGTCTCGGCCTGGGCCCGCTGCTGGGCCTCGAGCAGGGCCTGAGCTCCGTGGGTGACCTGGGCGAGGGCCCCGGCGTGCTCCTTGTCGAAGGCCGCGAGACTGCGCTGGTACTCCTCGAGGAGGGAGCGCAGCGGGGCGAGCGAGGCGTCGAGCCGGGCCTCTCGCTCGGCCTGGACCTGGCCCTGGATCGAGGTCAGGTGCTCGAGGGCCCCGGTGAGCACGCGATGCGACAGGCCCTCGAAGCGCGCCTCGGCCTCCTCGGCGCTGAGCCGCAGGGCCGCGAGCTCGGCCTCCCGCCCGGCCAGGCCCTCGCGGGCCGACGCCAGCGACTCGAGCGCGGCCATCGTCGCCGCGCGCTGAGCCGCGAGACGGCGCCCGACGACCGCCCCCGCGAGCACGGCCCCCGCGACGAGTCCCACCAGTCCCATCAGCCACGCGACCATGTCCACCTCCCTGCGGGCACGCTAGGTCAGGGCTGTCACACCTCGGTAGCCTGGAGACCCGATGGCCCGCCTACTCCGATTCTCTCCCCCGGCTCGCGAGCCCGAGCCGGTCGTGGCGATCTCGGTCTCGCCGGCGCTGCGCCAGCGGGTGACGCGCGCCTTCGCGCTGGTAGGTGAGGCGATGGCTAGTGCGACCCACGCCCTGCTCGCCGCCGACCGCGAGCTGGCAAAGCGCGTGGTCGCGCGCGACGCCGAGATCGACGCCCTGATCGACGACATCGTGCACGAGACGGAGGCTCAGCTCGTCGCCAGCGACCACCACACGCCCGAGGCCCGCCGCGACCTCCTGACCCTGCTGCGAGTGCTGCCCGAGGTGGAGCGCAGCGGTGACCTCGCCGAGCACGTGGCGCGCAGCGCCGCGCGAGGACTCGGCACCGAGATGAGCCCACGCAGTCGCGGACTCGTGGAGCGCATGGGCGAGGTCGCGAGCGCCCTCTGGCGCGACGCCACCGACGTCGTGCTCGACGGGCGATTCGAGGCCGCCGCCGCGATCGAGGACGTGGACGACGAACTCGACGAGCTGCACGTCGCCCTGACGGCCGAGCTCACGTCGGGCTCGATGACGCTGCCCGTCGCGGTCGAGGTCGCCCTCCTCGCGCGATTCCTCGAGCGCTTCGGCGACCACTGCGTCAACCTGGCCCACCGCTCGGCGGGCCGGGGCGGCGCCGACTAGCGACGAGCCAGCCAGGCCTCGGCGATCTGGATGGCGTTGAGGGCGGCGCCCTTGCGCAGGTTGTCACCCGTGACGAAGAACGAGAGGCCGTGCGGCACCGTCGTCGCCGGACGGATCCGGCCCACGTAGCTGGGGTCGCGACCGGCGGCCAGGCGGGGCGTCGGCAGGTCGCTCAGGACTACGCCCGGTGCGTCGGCCAGCAGCGCCACGGCCTCGTCGGCCGACAGCGCCCGCGCAAAGCTCGCCGTGATCGCGAGGGAGTGGCCGGTGAAGACCGGTACCCGCACGCACGTCGCGTCGACGGCGAGGTCGGGGATCTCGAGGATCTTGCGGCTCTCGTCGCGGAGCTTGCGCTCCTCGCCCGTCTCCCCGGTCCCGTCGTCGAGCAGCGAGCCCGCGAGGGGCACCACGTTGTGGGCGATGGTCGCCGGGAACTTGACGCCGACCCCCAGGGGCAGCGCCGCTCCGTCGAAGGTCAGGGCGCGGGCGGCTCCGTCGGGCGACGCCGACAGCTGCGCCAGGAGCTCGTCGACTCCCTCGCGACCGGCCCCCGAGACGGCCTGGTAGGTCGCGACCACCATCGAGCGCAGGCCGGCGGCCCGGTCGAGCGGCTTGAGCACCGGCATTGCGGCCATGGTCGTGCAGTTCGGATTCGCGACGATGCCCTTGGGGATCCGGTCGAGGGCGTGGGCGTTGACCTCCGGGACGACGAGGGGGACCTCCGGGTCCATGCGCCAGGCCGAGGAGTTGTCGATCACGACGGCGCCGGCCGCGGCGATGCGGGGGGCCAACTCCCGGGAGGCGGTCGCCCCCGAGGACATCAGGGCGATGTCGACGCCGCCGAAGTCCGCGGTGTGGGCGTCCTCGACGACGATCGAGTGGCCCCCCCACTCGAGGGTGCTGCCCGCGGAGCGGGAGGACCCGAAGAAGCGGACCTCGTCGAGGGGGAAGGCCCGCTCCGCGAGGAGGGACCGCATGACCGTGCCCACCTGTCCGGTGGCGCCAACGACGGCGACTCTCATGACGACAGCCTAGGACGCCCGAGCGTCGAGTCCGAAGGCCGTGTGCAGTGCTCGAACCGACTCCGCGACGCGGTCGGCCCGCACGACGCACGAGATGCGGATCGAACTCGTCGAGATCATCTCGATGTTGATCCCGAGGTTGGACAGCGTCTCGAACATGAGGGCGGTCACGCCCGGACTCGACTTCATGCCCGCGCCGACGATGGTGACGCGTCCAACGCCGTCGTCGCTCGTGACCTCGGACGCCCCGATCTCCTCGCGCACGGTCTCGCAGGCGGCCCGGGCGGCGTCGAGGTCGGTCTTCGCCACGGTGAAGGAGATGTCGGTCAGGCCCCGGGCACTCGTGTTCTGGACGATCATGTCCACGTTGATGTTGCGATCGGCCAGGGCTCGGAAGAGCTGGGCCGCGACGCCGGGGTGGTCCGGGACGCCGGCAACGGTGATCTTGGCCTCGGAGGTGTCGTCCGTCACGGCCGACACGACGGCTTCTTCCATGGTGGGGTCCTCCTCCACGATCCAGGTTCCCGGCTCCCAGGTGAAGCTGGAGCGAACGTGCAGCGGCACGCCGTGGCGCCGCGCGAACTCGACCGAGCGCAGCATGAGGACGCGGCCGCCGGTCGCCGCCATCTCGAGCATCTCGTCGAAGGAGACCTTGGACAGGCGGCGCGCGACCTTGACGACGCGGGGGTCGGCCGAGAAGACGCCCGTGACGTCGGTGTAGATCTCGCAGACGTCGGCCGAGAGGGCCGCCGCCAGGGCCACGGCGGTGACGTCCGAGCCGCCGCGCCCGAGGGTCGTGATGTCGTGCTCCGTGGAGACGCCCTGGAAGCCCGCCACGACGGGGACGAGCCCCTTCGCCAGTGCCTCGCGGATGCGGTCGGGTCGCATCTCGAGGATCTTCGCCTTGGTGTGGTCGGTGTCGGTGATGATCCCCGCCTGGGAACCCGTGAAGGAGGCCGACTCGACCCCGAGCGCGGCCAGCGCCATGGAGACCAGGGCGACCGAGATGCGCTCACCCGCCGTCAGCAGCATGTCGAGCTCGCGCGGCGGACGCAGCGGCGACACGTCGTTCGCCAGGTGGATCAGGTCGTCGGTGAACTTCCCCATGGCCGAGACGACGACGACCACGTCGTCGCCCGCCGCGCGGGTTCGGGCGACGTGGTCGGCCACCGCGCGGATGCGCTCGGCGTCGCCGACGGACGTGCCACCGTACTTCTGAACCACGAGAGCCACGACTCCAAACTACTTGAGCGCCGGGAGGCTCCTCGTCGGACCAGTAATGTCGCACCATGGCAACTTCCAAGCGCGAGCGCCAGAAGGCGGCCCGACGGGCCAAACTCGAGGCGGAGCAGCGGGCGGCCCGACGCCGCTCGACGATTCGGCGCGGCGTCATCGTCGGCGTCGTGGCGATCGTCATCGTGGTGAGCGCGGCGCTGCTCTTCACCGGTCACTCGAAGAGCCCGACGACGACGACCACGGCGGCCGCATCGGCGACCACCACGACGACGACGGCGTCCACCACGACGACCGTCAAGGTGAGCGGTGAGACCCAGGCCCAGGCGAACGCCATCGCCGTGAAGGCCGGCTGCCCGGCGTCGACCAGCACGCGGGTCAACACCCTGTCGTGGTCGAGCGCCCCGCCGATGACGATCTCGACGACCGGCTCCTACTACGCGCACGTCGCGACGACCGCCGGGGACTTCGTGATCCGCCTCAACCCCTCGGCGGCGCCCCAGACGGTGAACAACTTCGTCTTCCTCGCCGAGCACAAGTACTACAACTGCGTCATCTTCCACCGCGTCATCCCGGGCTTCGTCGTCCAGGGCGGCGACCCCACGGGGACGGGAACGGGCGGGCCGGGCTACACGATCGCCGACGAGTACCCGAAGGCCGGGAACCCGACCTACCCGCTCTACTCGGTGGCGATGGCCAACACGGGCCAGCCGCACTCGGGCGGGAGCCAGTTCTTCATCGTCACCGGGGCCTCGGGGGAGTCGCTGCCCAACTCCTACTCCCTCTTCGGCCAGGTGATCAGCGGACAGAAGGTGGTCATGGCAATCAACAACGCGGGCTCCGCCTCCGGCACCCCGGTGGTCGTCCACCGGATGCTGTCGGTCTCGATCACGAGCGCCCCATGAGCCTCATCCCGAACCCCGACGGCTCGAGCGAGCGGCGCCAGCACTTCGACGCGGCCCCGCCGATGGTCATCGATCCGCAGCGCACCTACACCGCGACGATGGTGACCACGAAGGGAACGATGGAGCTGCTGCTCGACCCGCTGGCGGCGCCCGTCACGGTCAACAGCTTCGTCTACCTGGCGCGCTTCCACTACTTCGACGGCATCGTCTTCCACCGGGTCATCCCGGGCTTCGTCCTCCAGGGAGGCGATCCCACGGGGACCGGCACGGGCGGGCCGGGCTACCGCTTCGCCGACGAGCTGCCGAAGCCCGGCCGCTACGAGTTGGGCTCCCTCGCGATGGCGAACGCCGGGCCCAACACCAACGGATCGCAGTTCTTCGTGATCTCCGGTCCCGACGGCGTCCGCCTGCCGCCGCTCTACTCGCTGTTCGGCAAGGTCGTGAAGGGGCTCGAGGTGGTCGCCGCGATCGACGCCGTCGGCACTCGGTCGGGTCAGCCCACGGAGCGCGTCGTCATCGACTCGGTGACGATCACCGAGTCGTAGGCGTCGGCGGGGCCCCGTCCCCGAGCAGGGCCACCGAGCCCGCCACGACCCTCCACCGCCCGCCGTCCTCGGCGACCACGCCGTCGTCCCCGAGGACGATCAGGGTGGTGTGGGCTCCAAGGAGACGACGCGTGCGGAGCAGTTGATCCTCCCCCGCGGGGCGCGTGATGACGGCGCCGTGACGCCACCCCAGCCCGATCGTGGGAGCCCCGCCGCGCGGGTCGACCATCGTCTCACCGAGCACGGTCGCCACCTCACCGATGGCGAGGAGGGGGACCCCGGCGAGGGCTCGCCCCACGACGGAGTCGCGCCACACCTGGCGCGCGTGGAGCGCCGAGCCGGGAACGAGGACGGCCAGGTCGCTCCGGGCGATCCGCGCCGCGAGCGCCCCGTCGGCGCTGGCCCGACGGTCGGCGATGGCGAGGACCTCGCCCGCGAGCCCGAGTCCGGCGAGGGGGGACGCCACCTGGTCGAGGGCGCGGTCGATCCCGGTGAAGGCGGCCGCCGTCGCCACCACGACCACGTCGCGCGCGTCGCCCACCCCCACCGCCGCGAGGTCGAGCCCGACGAGCGGCGCCAGCGAGCCGAGGACCACCGTCGTCACCGAGGCAGTCTGCCACCGCGAGACCGTCCCGGTTACTATCCGCCCATGGAGTTCCCCGTCGTCGGCGTCCTGGGTTCGGGCATCATGGGCAGCGGCATCGCCGAGGTCGTGGCGGCGAGCGGACGCTCGGTCGTCGTTCGCTCGCGCAGCGAGTCGGCCGCCGCGTCCCTCCTCGCCGGGCTCGACGCCTCCCTCGCCCGCCAGGTGGAGCGGGGTCGACGCTCCGCCGACGAGGCGCGGGAGCTGCGCGGACGCGTGCGCGCCACGACGCTCCTCGCCGACCTCGCGGAGTGCCACCTGGTGATCGAGTCGGTCGTCGAGGACCTGGACGTGAAGCGCGTCCTCTTCCACGAGCTGGACGAGGCGGTGCGCCCCGACGCGGTCCTCGCGACGAACACCTCGACCCTGCCGGTCATCGAGCTCGCCATGGAGACGGGGCGTCCGGATCGCGTCTGCGGCATCCACTTCTTCAACCCGGCCCCCGCCATGAGCCTCGTCGAGGTGGTCCGCCCCCTCCCCGCGAGCGACGCCACGATCGAGGGCGTCGTCGCCTTCGTGACCGACTGCGGCAAGGAGGCCGTCGTCGTGAAGGACCAGGCCGGTTTCGTGGTGAACGCCCTCCTCTTCCCCTACCTCAACGACGCGGTCCGCCTCCTCGAGCAGGGCGTCGCCACGATGGAGGGGATCGACGCGGCGATGCGGGGAGGCTGCGGCTTCCCGATGGGGCCCTTCGCCCTCCTCGACCTGGTCGGCCTGGACACCTCGCTCGCGATCCTCGAGGCCCTCCACCGGGAGTTCGCCGAGCCCCGCTACTCACCGGCGCCCACCCTGCGGCGCATGGTCACGGCCGGACGGCTCGGCCGCAAGGCCGGCCGCGGCTTCTACGAGTACCCGGGGCGATGAGCGAGCCGGCCCGCCCCTGGGTGATGCGGACGTATTCGGGCCACTCGAGCGCCCGCGCGTCGAACGAGCTCTTCCGCACCAACCTGGCGAAGGGTCAGACCGGGCTCTCGATCGCCTTCGACCTGCCGACCCAGACGGGCTACGACCCCGACGACGGGGCCGCCGCGGGCGAGGTGGGCAAGGTCGGCGTGCCCGTCGCGCACCTCGGTCACATGCGCCAGCTCCTCGAGGGCCTGCCCCTCGAGGAGATGAACACCTCGATGACGATCAACGCGACCGCGGCCTGGCTGTGGGCGCTCTACCTCGCCCTCGCCGAGGAGCGGGGCGTCGACCCGGCCCGACTGGCCGGGACCACCCAGAACGACATCGTGAAGGAGTACCTGAGCCGGGGCACCTACATCTTCGGCCCGGCGGCCTCGCGGCGCCTGATCGTCGACATGATCGCCTTCGGCGTGGAGCACGTGCCGCGCTGGAATCCCATCAACGTCTGCTCGTACCACCTGCAGGAGGCGGGGGCCACCCCGGTCCAGGAGATCGCCTACGCCCTGGCGACGGCCATCGACGTCCTCGACGCCGTGCGCGACTCGGGCAAGGTCGCCCCGTCACGCATGCCCTCGGTCGTGGGTCGCCTCTCGTTCTTCCTGAACGCCGGAGTCCGCTTCGTGGAGGAGATCGCCAAGGTGCGCACCTTCACCGCGATGTGGGACGAGATCTGCCGCACCCGTTACGGGGTCGAGGACCCGGCGCTGCGGCGATTCCGCTACGGCGTCCAGGTCAACTCCCTCGGACTCACCGAGCAGCAACCCGAGAACAACGTGGGCCGCATCGTGCTCGAGATGCTCGGCGTCACTCTCTCGGCCGACGCGCGGGCCCGGGCCGTCCAACTCCCGGCCTGGAACGAGGCCCTCGGCCTGCCGCGACCCTTCGACCAGCAGTGGAGCCTGCGCCTCCAGCAGATCCTCGCCTACGAGAGCGACCTTCTGGAGTACCCCGACCTCTTCGCCGGCTCGACGGTCATGGCGGCGAAGGTCGATGAGCTGACGCGGGCGGCGGGCGCCGAGCTCGACGAGGTTCTGTCGATGGGCGGCGCCTTCGCCGCTGTCGAGGAGCTGAAGTCCCGACTGGTCGCGAGCCAGACCGCCCGCGTCGCGCGCATCGAGTCGGGCGAGCAGGTCGTCGTGGGCGTCAACCGCTTCACCGAGAGTGAGCCCTCACCCCTCACGGCCGACCTGCCCCGCGCGATCCAGACGGTCGACCCCGCGGTCGAGCGAGAGATGGTCGCCGACGTGCGGGCCTGGCGGGCCGCGCGCGACGAGACGGGGGTGCGCGAGGCGCTCGCCGAGCTGGCTCGCGTCGTCACGAGCGACGACCCCGCCGACAACGTCATGGGTCCGAGCCTGGCCCTCGCCCGCGCGGGTGGCACCACCGGTGAGTGGGCGGCCTGCCTCCGGGCGGCCGTCGGCGAGTACCGCGCCCCCACCGGCGTGCGCGGGGCCCCGAGTCGGCGGGCGGAGGACTTCGCCGACCTCGTGGACCGGTCGCGGGCCCTCGCGGCCCGGCGCGGGAACCCGCCGAAGATCCTCGTCGCGAAGCCCGGGCTCGACGGCCACTCGAACGGCGCCGAGCAGATCGCCGTCGCGGCGCGCGACGCCGGCTTCGAGGTCGTCTACCAGGGCATCCGCGTCTCACCCGACGAGGTGGTGGCGACCGCGCGGGACGAGGACGTGGACGTCGTGGGGATCTCGCTGCTCTCCGGCTCGCACCTCGAGCTCGTCCCGCGGATCCTCGAGGGGCTGGCCGACGCGGGGGTGCGCGCGCGCGTGGTGGTGGGCGGGATCATCCCGGAGGCCGACACCGCGACGCTGTACTCCGCCGGCGTCGCGCGCGTCTACACCCCGAAGGACTTCTCGCTGCACGCGATCATGTCCGACCTGCTGGACCTCGCGGAGACCGAGGCCTAGCGCGTCACCGTGGGCCGGCGATCGGCCAGGGGACCCCGCGCGTACCAGCGCCCCGAGAAGCGCCAGGCCGGGGTCGCGTCGACCGGTGCGGCGTCGGGGATCCCGGACACGCTGAGCCGCACGGCGGCCGTCACCACGGCGACCTCGAACGCCGAGGGGCCGGGGCGCGGAGGGAGACCGCTCACAGCGGCACGTTCCCGTGCTTGCGCTTGGGGAGGTCCTCGCGCTTGGAGCGCAGCAGGTCGAGGGCCCGGGCGAGCACGCGCCGCGTGTCGGCCGGGTCGATCACGTCGTCGACGAAGCCGCGGGCGGCCGCGATGTAGGGCGTGGCGTAGCGCTCCTCGTACTCGTCCACGAGGCGGGTGCGCAGGGCGTCGCGGTCCTCGGCGTCGGCGAGTTCGCGCCGGTGCACGATCTCCACCGCCCCCGAGGAGCCCATGACCGCGAGCTCGGCCGTCGGCCAGGCGTAGACGAGGTCGGCCCCGATCGACTTGGAGTTCATGACGACGTAGGCGCCGCCGTAGGCCTTGCGGGTGATGACCGAGATGCGCGGAACGGTGGCCTCGCAGAAGGCGTAGAGGAGCTTCGCGCCGTGACGGATGATGCCGCCGTACTCCTGGTCGACCCCGGGCATGAACCCGGGAACGTCGACGAAGCTGATGATCGGCACGTTGAAGGCGTCACAGGTCCGCACGAAGCGGGCCGCCTTCTCGCTCGAGTCGATGTCGAGGACGCCGGCGAGCACCGCCGGCTGGTTGCCCACGATGCCGACCGGTCGACCACCGATGCGGGCGAAGCCGCAGGTGATCTGCTGGGCGTAGTTGGAGTGGACCTCCAGGTACTCGCCGTCGTCGACGACCCCCTGGATCACCCGCTTCATGTCGTAGGGCTGGTTGGAGGACGGGGGCAGGAGGTCGCGCAGGCCCTCGCAGGAGCGATCGACCGGGTCGTCGCCCACGAGCCGCGGAGGCTCCTCCATGTTGTTGGAGGGCAGGAACGAGAGTAGGTAGCGGACCTCGTCGAGGACGCTCTTCTCGTCGGGCATCACGAAGTGGGCCACCCCCGAGCGCGTCGCGTGCGTCTGGGCACCGCCGAGCTCCTCGAGCGTGACGACCTCGCCGGTGACCGTGCGGACCACGTCGGGACCGGTGATGAACATGTGGCTCGAGTCCTTCACCATGAAGATGAAGTCAGTGAGGGCCGGCGAGTAGACCGCTCCCCCGGCGCAGGCCCCGAGGACCACCGAGACCTGCGGGACGACGCCCGAGGCCCGGGCGTTGCGGAAGAAGATGCCCCCGTAGGCGTTGAGCCCGGCGACGCCCTCCTGGATTCGCGCTCCGGCCCCGTCGTTGAGGCCGATGACCGGCACCCCGGTCGCCACCGCCAGGTCCATGATCTTGTGGATCTTCTCGCCGTGAGCCTCGCCGAGGGCGCCGCCGAAGACCGTGAAGTCCTGAGCGAAGACGCAGACCTGGCGGCCGTCGATCGTCCCGAAGCCGGTGATCACGCCGTCGGTGTAGGGATGAGTGTCCTCGAGGCCCATGCCCACGGCGTGGTGGTGGGTGAGCATGTCGAGCTCGTGGAAGGAGCCCTCGTCGACGAGGTACTCGACGCGCTCCCGCGCGGTCATCCGGCCCTTGGCGCGGTGGCGCTCGATCGCGCGGGCTCCCCCGGCCTCTCGCGCCTCGGCCTTGCGGGCCTCGAGGTCGGCCAGCCGCTCCCCCATGGTGTGCTCCATAGGAGGTCAGGCTACTGAGGATGCCGCGGGGGAGACCACTTGACCGGGATCAGCCCTCCTGCACGAGCTCGATGAGGGTCCCGAATGCGGCCGCCGGATGCACGAAGGCGACGGTCGTACCCCGCGAGCCGGGCCGCGGCACCTCGTCGATCACCCGGCCGCCGGCGTCGCGTATCGCCGCGAGGGCGCTCGCCACGTCGTCGACGCGGTAGCCGACGTGGTGCAGGCCCTCGCCGCGTCGCTCCAGGAACCGGGCGACCGGGGAGTCCTCGCGGATGGGCGTGAGCAGCTGGACGTAGCTCTCGGCGACCGCGAGCAGGGCCTCCTCGACCCCGTCGGACTCCACGCGCTCGCGGTGGACCTCGCGGGCCCCGAGGCGCGTCGCGTACCACTCGACGGCGGCGTCGAGGTCCCTCACGGCGATCGCCACGTGGTCGATCTCGGTCAGCATCTCAGTCCTCCTGGTCGTGACGGCGGAAGATCGTCAGACGTCGCTCGCCGACGCGCGCTCGGAGCTCGGGGTCGGTGATCCCGAGGCCCTCGCGGGGCGCCGCGCAGAGGATGCCGACCTTGCCCTCGTGACGATTGTGGTGCATCTCGTAGGTCGCCTCGCCCGCACGCTCGAGGGGAAAGACGGCCGACAGGGGCGGAACGATCCGACCGTCCACCAGCGCCTGGTTCGCGGCCCAGGCCTCGCGGTAGTTCGCGAAGTGCGAGCCCTTGATCGACTTGAGGCGCATCCACAGGTGGCGGTTGTCGTACTCGATCATGTACCCGCTCGTCGCGGCGCAGGTCACGATCGTGCCGCCGCGCTTGGTCACGAAGACGCTCGCCCCCATGGTCGAGCGCCCGGGATGCTCGAAGACGATGTCGGGATCCTCGCCGACGAGCTCGCGGATGTCGCGCCCGAGGCGACGCCACTCGGACTCGTCCTGGGTCGTCGGATCCTTCCAGAACCGGTAGTCCCGCTCGGCGCGGTTGATCACGTGCTCGACGCCCAGCTCGCGCAGCGTGGCCGCCTTCGACTCGCTGGAGACGACGGCGATGGGCACCCCACCGGCGTTGAGGGTGTGCTGGACGGCGAACGACCCGATCCCGCCCGAGGCGCCCCAGATCAGGACCTTGTCTCCCGGGGTGACGGGAGCGCCGTTGCGCGACACCAGCATGCGGTAGCTCGTCGAGTTGCACAGGGCGTTGACCGCCGCCTCCTCCCACGTCAGGTGGGCCGGCTTGGGCATCAGCTGGTTGGCCTTCACGATCGTGAGGTCCGCGAGCCCGCCGTAGTTCGTCTCGAAGCCCCAGATGCGCTGGTTGGCGGCGAGCATGGAGTCGTCGTGGCCCGAGGGATCCTGGTCGTCCACGTAGTTGCAGTGGACCGTGACCGCGTCGCCCACGCGCCAGTTGCGCACCGCCGAACCCGCCCGCACCACCACACCGGCCGCGTCCGACCCCATCACGTGGACGTCGAGGGCGTGGCGCGCGCCCCACGACGACTCGCGGCCCAGACGGTCGAGGAACCCGAAGGTCGGGAGGGGCTCGAAGATCGACGTCCAGACCGTGTTGAAGTTGATCGACGAGGCCATGACCACGAGCACGACCTCGTCGGGGGCGATCTCCGGCAGGGACACCTCGGCCAGGTGGATCGAACGACGCGGGTCCTTGTCGCGCGACGCCATCCCGTCGAACATCGAGGTCTCGTCGCGCCGTACGACGACCGCTCGCGTGGTCGCGGGCAGGGGCGTGGCCGCCAGGGTCGCGGGGTCGGCTCCCGCGAGGACGGCGTCGATCATCTCGCTCATCGCGAGAGACTACCGAGTGAGCGCTCACGATGCGAGGGTGCCCGGTGATTCCACGGGGCGACCCGTGGAATTCAGCTCGGCGGAACCGTGGAATCCGGGTTTCCCGCTCACCCGCGCGTCGCGCACCATGGGGTCGTGGGAGTGCTCGGCGTCTTGGCGGGAGTCGCGATCATCGGCGCGCTGGTCGCCCTGGTGGGCTTCGCGATCCTGGCCGTCGGCGTGACCCGCGCCACCCTGCGCGCGGCGCGCGAGCACGCGGCCCGGGAGGCCGAACTCGACGCCTTCCTCGCCGAGGTCCTCGCCGAGGGATCGCTCCATACTCGCTGACCCGTAGCCGGGCGCCTCAGGTCAAGTGCGCCGATAGTGTTGCGCCATGAGGATCAAGCTCTCCAAGCGCGGCGACTACGTCGTGCGCTCGGCCGTCTGCCTCGCCTCGAACTACGAGAGCCCCGCGCCGACGAAGCTCCGCCAGGTCTCGACGGACATGGGCGTCCCGCGCACCTTCGTCTCCCAGATCCTCGGTGACCTGGTCCAGGCCGGTATCGCCCAGTCCTTCTTCGGGGCGAACGGCGGATATCGACTGACGCGCCCCCCGGCCGAGATCACGGTGCTCGAGATCGTCGAGGCCGGCGAGGGGCCCCTCGAGTCGGACACCTGCGTGCTCGGCGACGACCCCTGCCAGTGGGAGTCGGTCTGCCCCATGCACGAGACCTGGAGCGCCGCGACGGCGGCTCTGCGCAGCGAACTGGCGCACACCACGCTCGCCACGCTCGTCGAGCGAGACCGCGCGATCGTCGCCGGGACGTACCACGTCGTCGGCCACCACCGCAACGGCCCGCCGGGCGTGGAGGTGAGCGAGGTCGTCAACGTCTCGCGCCCCCTCGCCGACGTGACCGCCCGACTTACGGGGGGCGGTGGCTGGCTCATCCCCCACCTCGACGCCGCGCGCGAGGAGGGCGAGGACATGGTCCTCAAGATCGGCCCGGGCGAGTCGGGACTCGTCGCGAAGACCGTGACCGTCCACCTCGGGACTCCGGTCACGGTGGAGGACATCGTGGCCGTGCCGCTGCGCTGGGAGGCGACCGGCCCGAGCGGGCTCTTCCCGCGTCTCACCGGCAGCCTGCGCCTGCGTCCCGTCGAGGACGATCGCACCGAACTGACCCTCGCGGGCCGGTACCGCCCGCCACTCGGGCGCGCGGGACAGGCCATCGACGAGGCCCTGCTCGGACGGGCCGCGCGCGCGACGATCCGGTCGGTGCTCGGCCGGATCGCCGCGGCGCTGGAGGAGTCCTAGGCCCTAGGCCACCGCCGTCGCGAGCGTCCGCAGCACGCGAGCGGCCACCCGGTGGGCGAAGGCCTCGGGCTTGCTCGGCCGGATCCGCGTCTCGGTCGCCCGCTCGCGGGGACCGAAGGTCTCCTCGGCGACGACCACGCCGCCCTTGGCGGTGAGGGCCGCACCGAGCTCGTCGAGGGCTCCGCGAGGGTTCACGCCGTAGGTGACGAAGGTCGCGACGGGGCGTTCGCCGAGGGTCGGCAGCGCCTCGATCCACTGACGCATCGCCGCGGCCGGGTGCACCCGGGTGACCACCAGACCCTCGACCCAGGTCCCGACGACCAGGGCGTCGGCGGCGGCCAACTGGCGGGGCCCGACCCGGTCGACGGGGGCGACCGTCACGAGGGCTCCCTGCACCCGCAGCTCGTCACCGACGGCCTCGGCGAGCTTCGCGGTGGTGCCGCCCTCGCTCGCGTAGACGACGAGGACGCGCGTCTCGTGCTGGGCGCGGAAGGCCGCACCACGGTCCGGTCGGGCCGGGTGGGCGTCGAGCACGGCGCGCGCGGCGCGCCGACCCTGGGCCATCGCCTCGACGACCGTGGACGGCCCGGTCAGGGCGTCGCCGGCCACCCAGACGCGCGAGCGCTGGGGCAGGGTCGAGGCCCAGAGGCCGACCTCGCGGTCGAGGGCCATCGTGCCGACGGGGTACCCGTGGTTGAAGGACGAGGCCGGGTTGTGCAGGATGCCCGAGGCGGTCCAGCGGCCCGGGGCGTAGCCGGTGTGCTTCTTCGCGACCGGCGTCGCCGGCAGCGCCGTGCGCAGGTCGGCGTCGATGCGGTACCCCATGGCCATCACCACGAGGGCGACCTCGACCTCGTCGAACTGCGTCGTCGAGACCTTCGGGGTCTCCCCGCGGCTGGCCTGGGTCGTGTGGGCGAGCGTCGCGCGCGCCACCCGTCCCTCGCCGGCGAGCGAGGTGAGCGTACGGCTGAAGCGCACCTCGACGCCCTCGTCGCGGGCCTCCTGCAACTCGTCCGGACGAGCCAGGGCGAAGCGCTCGTCGAGCCAGTCCACGCAGGTGGCCTCGAGGCCGAGCCGGCGGGCCAAGCGCGCGACGTCCATCGCCGTGTTGCCGGCGCCCAGGACGAGGATCCGCGTCCCGCGCTCGGTCGGGCACCCCATCTGGGCGAGGAAGCCGTCGGCGTCGCCGCCCGGGCCCAGGGCGTCCTTCGCCCCCTGGAGGAAGGCGGTGGCGTCGGTGACGCCCTCGAGGTCCGACCCGGGCACCGAGAGGCGGATCGGGACGCTGGCCCCGGCGGCCACGATGACGGCGTCGTGCACCGTGAGCAGGTGGTCGATCGACTCGGCGGGGATCGGCGTCGAGCAGCGCAGGTCGACCCCGGCCTCGACGAGCTGCTCCCACGGACGACGGGCGACCGCGTCGGGCAGCGTGAAGTCCGGCATCCCCCACACCGGCAGTCCGCCCGGGGTCGCGTCCTTCTCGTAGACGGTCACCTGGACCCCGGCCTCGACGAGGTCCCAGGCTGCTCCGGCACCCGCCGGACCAGACCCGATGATGCCCACCGACATCGGCTCGCTGTCCCCGCTGCGCACCGCGGGCGGCGGCACCGGGACCTGGTCGGCGATGAAGCGCTCGAGCCGGCCGATGGCGACGGGCACGCCGCCCGCCAGCGACCAGGTGCACGAGCCCTCGCACTGCGCGGCCTGGTTGCAGACGCGCGAGCAGACGTCGGGCATCACGCTCGTGCGTCGCAGGATGGCGTGGGCGCGCTCGAGGTCACGCTCGGCCACGGCCTTGACGAACTGGGGGATGTCGTTGTGGGCCGGACACCCCCGCATGCAGGTGGGGTCGGGGCAGGTGAGGCAGCGGCTCGCCTCGGCGACGGCCTCGTCCCAGCTGGCGAAGCCGCGACGCGTCTCGCTGACGTCGCCGCGCAGCTGGACGGGGTGGTGCAGGGGCGGGTCGTGACGCTCGGCCACGGCCAGCGGGCCCTCCACCTGAATCGCGTTGAAGGGGCAGGTCCGCTCGCACTGGCGGCACCCCACGCAGAGGGCGTCGTCGGCCAGGGCCGTCCAGGTCACGGGCTCCATCGAGAGGGCTCCGGCGGGACACCGGATGACGCACTCCTGGCAGCCGGCGCAGCGGTCCACGAGCACCGTGACGTGGCGCTCGGTCGATGCGGTGGGGCGGGTCTCAATCGCGGTCACGTCAGCCTCCTAGTCCGCGGCGTTCATCAGGACGTACAGCACGATGGTGGCGGCGCCGAGCAGGGCCGCGAGCGACACGGCGGCCACCTGGACGCCGCGTCCGTGGCGGCTCACCGGCACGAGGTCACGGCCGGCGACGCGCCAGCTCGTCCACATCGCGGCGAGCGTGCCGACGGCCATGACGCCGACCTGAACGGCGATGATCCCGCCGTTCGAGCCGATGACCGAGGCCTTGTAGAGGGCCGAGGAGGTCGAGCCGACACCGAAGAGGTGGCCGACCGAGACCGGGACCCGGGTCACGTGCTGGAAGAACTTCGGCAGCTGGCGGGCGAAGTAGTCGGCGCCGACGACCGGGATGATCCCGTACATGAGGGGGAGGAAGTAGGTCCTAAAGGGGCTCACCCGGTCCACGAACGTACGCCCCCCACTCGTCGGCACGCGGTCGGCGTGGGCGAAGGCCCGGGTGAAGACCTGGCCGACGCCGGCCATCACCAGGGCGACCGCGACGATGATCCCGAGGTAGTCGATGGGGTTCGGGTACTGGGGGAAGTGCGTGTGGGCGTTCAGCCAGCTGTCGAGGTTCGCGAAGGGGGCCAGGGCGTTGAACTGCTGGTAGACGACCAGGCCGAAGAGCAGGGCGACGGACCAGGCGACGTCGGCGCGACGGCGGGTCGGCGCGACGACCGAGGTGAGGGGCTTCTGGAGGAAGAGCCCGACGTTGTCGCTGGGACAGGCCTTGTAGCACTCGGAGCAGAGGCCGCACGCGGCGTTCGAGTCCGAGCTGCCGGGCCACGTGTACCACGGGCAGCCGTAGCCGTCGGCGTCGCCGCGCATGCAGTCCTTGGTCGTGCAGGCGAGGCAGGTCTCGCGGTCGCGAGTGCGGAACCCGGCGACCGAGCCCATCGCGCCGACCGAGCCGATGAGGGCCGAGAGCGGGCAGACGTAGCGGCAGAAGGTCCGGCGCTCGAAGAGCAGGAAGAAGAGCAGGGCCGTCCCCACGATGCCGAGCACCATGAAGCTCGTCGACATCGGGTTGCCGGGGCCGGCGATGTTGAAGAACTCCTCGATCCAGGTGAGGAGGAGGAAGGAGGCCACCGAGAGCAGGAAGCCGTACTGGGCGACGCCCTCGGGCATCTTGAGCCCGAGGCCGATGCTGGTGCCCTTGCGGCGCCAGAAGGCGTGGCGCTGGACCCACTCGCCGAAGCCACCGAACGGGCACATGGCGCACCAGGCGCGCCCGACGACGACCATCATCACGAAGACGAGGGCGAACCACAGGTACCAGGTGATGGCCGTCGCGAAGTTGAGGCCCGGGACGGCGGTGCCGAGGACGCCGATACCGATCACCAGCCAGAAGACGATCTGGTTGGGCAGGATCAGCAGGAACTGGAAGCGCCGGTCGCGCAGGACGCGCGCCACTCGGGGCAGCCGAGCGATGTCCAGGCCCGGGGCGGGGTCGGTCGCGGCGAAGCGTCCGATCGCGGCCGGGTCCTCCGGTGTTCGCGTGCGAATGGCCACCGCAACCGGATCGACCAGGTGGGTCGTCGGGTTCGGGTGGCCAGTGGACGGGGCCTTGGTTGGTGCCGCCATCGCTGTCCCCCTTCGTCAAGTTGTCTACTTAGGTACTACCGTAGAACTACTGGTGTACCTGAGTACTATCACTGACCGGGACCTTTGTCAACTTCTTCACTAGACGTACGGTGAACTACTACGTATCGGGGTATTCACCTGGTCACCCGCGAGAAATCGCGAGGCGTCGGATCCCGTGGCGAGTCCGGGCTTCCCGCACTACGGACCTTTGACCCGTGGAGCCACGTACCGTAGGTGTGGCACATTGGAGCCGAGGGAGGACGCCATGAGCGACGACCAGGGAACCGGGACCGCGGCCCGGACGCCGGAGGCCACGGTCGGCGAGCCGATCCGCGTCCTCATCGTCGACGACCACGCGCTCGTTCGTGAGGGGACCCGGGAGCTGCTGCTCCAGGACCCTGGTCTCGCCGTGGTGGCCACCGCGGGCTCCGGTGAGGAGGCCCTCGAGGCCCTCGCCGCGCACCGGCCCGACGTCGCCCTCGTCGACGTCAACCTCCCCTCGATGAGCGGCCTCGAGCTCGCGCGGATCATCCTCTCCGACTACCCGGGCACGCGCGTGCTGGTCCTCAGCGCCTACGACGACTACGCCTACATCGCCGAGGCGCTCGAGGTCGGCGTGGGCGGCTACCTCCTCAAGACGGCGAGCGGCAAGGAACTGGTCGACGCGGTCCGCGCCGTCGTCGACGGCGTCTTCGTCCTCGACCGTCAGGTCTCCAAGCGCCTCGTGCGGCGGCGCGAGGCGCCCGCCCCGACCGTGGGCTCGCTCACGCCGCGCGAGACGGCCGTCCTCGAGCAGCTGGCCCTCGGGCGATCGAACAAGCAGATCGCCCAGGAACTGTCCCTCGGCATCCGCACCGTCGAGGGCTACGTCTCCAACATCCTCGCCAAGCTGGGCGTGGGGTCGCGCACCGAAGCCGTGACCCACGCCATCAGCCACCGCCTGGTCTCGACCCCGGGCCATGATCGTCGCGACTGAGACCGACACCCCGCGCCCGGTCGTCGAGCGCATGATGCGCCCGCCGCTGCGTGACGGGGCCTTCTGGATCATCCAGGCGACGGTCCTCGCCATCGTCGGCCTCCACTACTTCCTCGACATCCACCCGTCCCTCGCGGGCAACGCGCTCCCGACCGGCGTACCCGTCGCCATCCTCGTCATCCCCATCGGCTACGCGGCCCTGCGCTACGGGCTGCCCGGATCGGCCGCCACGACGCTCTGGACGGTGATCCTCTGGCTACCCGACCTGATGCTGCCCCACGACGAGGGCCACGCCGGCGACGATCTGATCAACTTCGGGATCATCATCCTCGTGGCGGTGATCTTCGGGCGACGCGTCGAGGCGGAGCGCCTGGCCCAGACGCGAGCCGACGCGGCGACGGCCCGCACGCTCACCGTCGAGGCCGGCTACCGCCGGCTCTTCGAGTCGAGCCGCTCGCCGATCGCCGTGCTCGACGACACGGGTCGGGTGCTCGAGGCCAACCCGGCCGCCACCGAGCTCCTCGGGCCCGCGACCGGGCGGCCCATCCACGAGGTCCTCGGGGCCCCCGACGAAACCCTGCGCACCGGATCGTCGCTCACCCTGGCGAACGGGCACGACTATCGCCTCGAGGTCGCCGCCCTCCCCCCGAGCGACGACGACCGCCGGCTGCAGATCACCCTCGAGGACGTCACCGCGGAACGCAGCGAGGAGCGTCGAGCCCGGGCCTTCGCCCAGCAGGTGATCGCCCTCGAGGAGGACCAGCGGCGGCGCCTCGCCCGCGAACTGCACGACGAGCCCCTGCAGCTGTTCCTGCACCTCGCCCGACGCCTCGAGTCGCTCGGCGCCTCCGAGGGCGTCCCCGGCTCGGTCGCCGGGGCCCTCGCCGAGGCGCGCAACCAGGCCCTCGACGCCGCCACTCGCCTGCGCACCCTCGCCCGCGACCTACGTCCCCCGGCCCTCGATCAGCTCGGCCTGGTGCCGGCGCTCTCGAGTCTCGTCGCCGACGTCGAGGACCAGTTGGGCGTGACCGTCAGCTTCACCGTCGACGGCCCCCCCGCTCGTCTCGACCCCGACGTCGAGCTGGGCGCCTTCCGGATCGTCCAGGAGTCGCTGCGCAACGCCGAGCGCCACGCCCACGCGGCCCACGTGCGCGTGCACCTCGACTTCCGCCCGGACTCGCTCGGCCTCACCATCGTCGACGACGGGCAGGGCTTCGACGTCGATCACGCCCCCCGAGTGGCCGGCCCGACGACGTCGCTCGGGCTCACCGGGATGCACGAGCGCGCCCGGCTCCTCGGGGGAACCCTGCGGGTCCTCTCGACGCCCGGCGTCGGCACGACGGTCGAGGCGACGCTCCCGCGCCACGTCGCGCCGACCGGCCCGGAGGCGACCGCGGTCCGGGGCTAACGTTCCTCTCGAAGAGGGAGGTCGTCATGTCTCGTAGCGTCATCGTCGCCGGAAGCCGTACGCCCATCGGGAAGCTGGCCGGCGCGTTCGCCAGCCTCAGCGCCCAGGACCTGGGTGGGGCAGCGATCGCCGGGGCCCTGGCACGGGCCGGTCTCGCGCCGGACCAGGTGGACGCCGTCCTCATGGGCCAGGTGATCCAGGCCGGCCAGGGCCAGATCACGGCGCGCCAGGCCGCGGTGAAGGCCGGCATCCCCATGACGGTCCACGCCACCACCATCAACAAGGTCTGCCTCTCGGGCCTCCAGACAATCCACCTCGCCGACCTCATGATCCGCGCCGGCGAGGCCGAGATCGTCGTCGCCGGGGGGATGGAGTCGATGACCAACGCCCCCTACCTGCTGCCCGGGGCCCGCAGCGGCTACCGACTGGGCGACCAGAGCGTCGTCGACTCGATGATGTACGACGGCCTCTTCTGCGCCTTCGACCGCTGCGCCATGGGCCTCAGCACCGAGCGCTACAACGCGGGCCGCATCTCGCGCGAGCGCCAGGACGCCTTCTCGGCGCGCAGCCACGCCCTGGCCGCCGCCGCGATCGCGAGCGGGCGCTTCGCCGACGAGATCGTTCCCGTCGAGGTCCCCCAGCGTCGCGGTCCGGCCGTGACGGTGAGCACGGACGAGGGCGTGCGTGCCGAGACCACCGCCGAGGGGCTGGCCGGACTCCGACCGGCCTTCACGAGTGACGGGACGATCACCGCGGGGAACGCCTCGCAGATCTCCGACGGCGCGGCGGCCGTGATCGTCATGTCCGCCGAGCGGGCCGCGGCCCTCGGCCTCGCCCCGCTCGGGGAGATCGTCAGCTACGGGGAGGTGGCGGGCCCCGACGCGTCACTCCTGCTCCAGCCGGCCCACGCCATCAGCCGCGCGGCCGCGAAGGCGGGTCTCGACCCCGCGGGCTTCGACCTCTACGAGATCAACGAGGCCTTCGCCGCCGTCGGTCTCGCCTCGGCCGACGAGCTCGGGCTCCCCGAGGACCGGATCAACGTGAACGGCGGTGCGATCGCCCTGGGGCACCCCGTCGGCATGTCGGGCACCCGCCTCGCCCTCACGGCGCTCACCGAGTTGCGCCGCCGCGGGGGCGGTACGGCCGCCGTCGCGCTCTGTGGCGGAGGCGGTCAGGGCGACGCCGCGATCCTGCGCACCCTCTAGCGGCCGTCGGGTCGCACGACGCTCGCCACTGGGTAGCGCTCGCGCCCGACGGGGTGGTCGTCGGCGAGGGTGAGCACCACGGCCTGCGCCGTCGGGAAGCGCTCGCGCAGCTCGCGCGGCGGGTCGTCGGCGAGCGTCAGGGCGAGCTCGTGGACCCACGGGTTGTGTCCGACGACGAGCAGCGAGGTCGTGACCGGGTCGATCGCCGCGAGGTCGGTGAGGACGTCCTCGGCGCTCACGTCGCGCACGCCGTTGTAGATGAGCGAGCTCTCCTCGACGCGCGCCACGAACGGCGTGCCCGCGAAGGACCGCGAGAAGGTCTCCCGGGTGCGCGTCGCCGCGCTCACGAGCGCCGTGACCGGCCCGAAGGGCGCGCCGCCCGCGGGGTCGAGGGCCCAGGCGCGCAGGCCCTCGCACTGGCGCCGGCCGCGCTCGGCGAGCACGCGGGTGCGGTCGTCGATCCCGAGTCCCGCCGGAATGGCCTTCGCGTGTCGGACGATGGTGAGGTAGCGCACCCCCCTATCCTGCCCCCGCGGGACGGGGCCGTCGCTTAGCGTGGGCCCGTGCACGCGACCCTCTCGTACCTGCAGGCGGTGGTCCTCGGCCTGGTCCAGGGCTTCTCCGAGCTCTTCCCCGTCTCCAGCCTCGGTCACGGCGTTCTGGTGCCGGCCCTGCTCGGCTGGAACAACCTCGTCTCCAGCCAGGCCTCGACCGAGTCGTTCTTCCTCGTCTTCCTCGTCGGACTCCACGTGGGGACGGCGCTCGGTCTGCTCGTCTACTACCGGCGCACCTGGATCGACCTCGTCGCCGGGCTCGCCCGCCAGATCCGCCGCAGCCGTCGTGACGGCGTCGCGACCCTGTGGCGCCTGAACGCCCCCGGGGTCGACCCCCAGTACCGGCTACTCGCCATCCTGGCGATCGCCACGGTCCCGGTGGGCCTCGCCGGACTCGCCCTCGAGAAGTCGCTCCGGGTGCTCTTCGCGAAGCCGCTCGCCGCGGCCGTCTTCCTCACGCTGAATGGCGTGATCCTGCTCCTCGGCGAGCGGCTACGGGGGGGCCAGGGTCGCCACGCCCGTCGCCCCCACCTCGACTCGCTCTCGGTCGGTCGCGCCTTCGGGATCGGCATCGCGCAGATCTCGGCGCTGCTCGCCGGCATCTCGCGCAGCGGCGTCTCGATGGTGGCGGGATTGCTCGGGGGCCTCGACCACGAGGACAGCGCCAACTTCTCGTTCCTGCTCGCGACCCCGGTCATCCTGCTCGCCGGCCTGTACAAGCTCCCGTCACTGCTCGGGCCGCTGGGACGTGGCGTGCGCGTCCAGGCCCTCGTCGGCGCGCTCTTCGCGATGGGGGCCGCCTACGTCTCGGTGCGCTTCCTCGTCCGCTGGTTCACGACCCGCACCCTGCGACCCTTCGCCATCTACTGCCTCGTGATCGGGGTCGCGGCGATCGTCAAGTTCCACTAGGCGTCGATGACGTGACGGCCCTCGAGGGCGCGTCCGAGGGTGAGGTCGTCAGCGAACTCCAGATCGCCCCCGACCGGCAGGCCGCTCGCCGGCTGGGTGACCACCAGGTCGGGCACGTGGAGGAGCCGGCCGAGATACATCGCCGTGGCGTCACCCTCGAGCGTCGGACTAAGGCAGAGGATGACCTCGCGCACCGGACCGTGGAGTCGAGCGATCAGCTCGCTGATGCGTAGGCGGTCCGGCGTCACACCCTCCAGGGGATTGAGGACGCCGTGGAGGACGTGGTAGGTCCCGCGAAAGACCCCGGAACGCTCGACGGCGGCGACGTCGGGTGGGCTCTCGACGACGCAGATGATCGAGGGGTCACGGCGCTCGTCGGCGCAAATGGGACACAGGCCCCCGACCTCGGCGATGTTGCAGCACCGCTCGCAGAAGGCGAGCCGCGAGGTCATGTCGCCGAGGCTCGCCGCCAGTCGGTGCACGTCCTCGGCCGGTTGGCGCATCAGCCAGAACGCGATGCGCTGCGCCGACTTGGGGCCCACTCCGGGGAATCGTCCGAGCTCGTCGATGACGGCCTGCAGCGGGACGGGATAGTTCACGGCAGCTCCTCGGCACCCGGGAACATCTCGGCGATCAGGTGCGCGGCGGCCGAGTCGACGACGACGACCTCCTCGTCGGGTCCGCCCACCCCGTCGGGCCCGACGTCGACCGACGCGTCCTCGGCGCTCGCCGGCGGCGGTGCGCTCCGGCGGGGTCGAACGACCGGCGGCGCGGCAGCGACTCGAGCGTCGACGACCCACTCCACGGCCCACGACCCTCCGAACTCGTGCTCGAGAGCGGCGCGCAGGCTCGGCCCGACCTTGTCACTGCCCTGACGGATCTCCTCGCTGGCGACCGCGAGCGTGACCTGACCCGCCTGGATCCCGCGCACCTCGGCAGCCCGCAGCACCAGTTGGGCCGCCCGCGACGTGCGGGGCACCACGCGGTCGGTGAAGCGACGCCGCCACTCGTCCTCGTCCCCGGTGGCGACCGGCCGAGTCGACGGTGGCTCCGGGTTCGTCGACGTCGCCGAATCCGTGCTCTTCACCGGCACGACGGGCGTCGGCGGAGGTGGCGCCCCGATGGGCCGACGCTCGACGGGCGTCGGAGCGAGCGGTATCGGACGAGTGGCGGCGTGCTCGAGCCGCGTCACGCGCTCGTCGAGCGACTCGATCGTGGCGTCGAGGTCCGGCCGAACCAGCCGGACGAGCGCTACCTCCAGCACCACACCCTTGTCGGGTGCGCTCCTCGTGTCGCGAAGGGCCCGCCCGAGGGTCTCCAGGACGCGCACGGTTCGGGCGAGGCCCAGGCGTGCGCCCCACGCGCTCAGTCGCGCTCTCTCCACGTCGACGACGTCGGCGACCTCGGGGGCGATCTGGAGCAGGAAGGCCTGGCGCGCCTCCGCGGCCAACTCCTCGCCGAGCTGCTCGGGATCCCACCCGTCGGCCGTCAGGCGAGAGAGGGCGACGAGGCAGCGGGTGGCGTCGCCGTCGGCGAGTGAGTCCTCCAGGTCGTCCAGTGAGGGCCGCGACTCCGTCGCCCCTCCGGTCGCCACTAGCTGGTCGAGCGCCGAGAGGGCGTCGCGCGCGGACCCGCGCCCCAGGCGCACCGCCGACTCGAGAGTCGCCTCGTCGACACCCAGGTGAGCCGCATCGCGGACGTCACGCAGGAGACCGTGGAGGGTCTCGCCCGAGATGAGTCGGAACTCCAGGTGCTGGGTGCGCGACCGGATCGTCGGCAGCACCTTGTGGGGATCGGTCGTCGCCAAGACGAACACGACGTGGTGAGGAGGCTCCTCGAGAGTCTTGAGGAGGGCCGCCGCTGCGGACTTGGAGAGCTGGTGGACCTCGTCGACGATGTAGACCTTCCATCGCCCGGGCGTTCCGTGCCAGGCCCCCGCCGTGATCTCGCGAACGTCGTCGACGCCATTGTTGGAGGCGGCGTCCAACTCGACGACGTCGAGCGACGTGCCGCGAGTGATCGACACGCAACTGGCGCAGACGCCGCAGGCGTCACCGTCGACCGGGTTCTCGCAGTTGAGGGCCTTCGCGAGGATGCGAGCGGTGGTCGTCTTGCCCGTGCCCCGAGGACCGGAGAAGAGGTAGGCATGGACGACGCGATCGGCGCGCACCGCGCCCTGCAGGGCCCGCACGACGTGCTCCTGCCCACGCAGCTCAGCGAATCGGCCCGGTCGAAATCGCCGGTAGAGGGCGGCGACGGCGTCGTCGGCCACGGCGGACGGGTCGGTCATGCCCGCAGCCTACCGGGGGGCTGTGCGGGGTCCGAGGCCCAAAGCGACGGCCAGGCGATCCGTGGCACCCAGCCTGATCCGCTGAGAGCTGCTGGCTTCCACCCCTGACTCGGTTCACGAACGGCCGTCGCACGGGACCCGGCCGCCGCTTTCGGTCTCGGCCGTATCAGGCTAGCGTGCGACGCCCCGTGCCCCTCGGGGTAGCCTGTCCGGGCCCACGCGAGTGAGCGCTGGAGGAGTGCGAGAGCGGCCGAATCGGCACGATTGGAAATCGTGTGAAGGGAAACCTTCCGTGGGTTCAAATCCCACCTCCTCCGCCATGGGGTCCTGACGAAAGTCGGGCCCTCCAGTTGACGAAAAGCCCGGCGCGGGTCGCTGACAGGAGCCGAGATGCCCAGCGGCTGTCCAGGTCGAGTTTCTCGAGGGCCCTGTCCGGCGCCGTCGCTCCCTGGACGTGGCACGCGCGCAAATGACGAAGCGCCTCGGGGCGAGCGAGGTCCCGGGTAAGCCGACAGTGGGCAGGGTCGGCCACCAGTCTCGTGGGTTGGCGTCGGCGTCGGGCTCGACGGCGCCGTGGTCGTCGGCGGCCACGTTTGGGCGACTCGACCGGTCTCCGAGCAGCCTCGCCCACTCGATCCCGAGCGCTGGACGACTCGTCTCGAGCTCACCAATGCCGTGCTCGACAGCGACGAGGTCGCGTGCGATCGCCAGCGATGCCACCCGTGGCTCGACGATGTCTCCCCTCGTCGACGTCGCCACATTGCTCACCCCCCGGCTGCGTGATCTCAGCCACCGAGGTGGCTACGGGGCGTGGGACAGGTTTCGACGTCGGGAAGGATGGGGACGGACCTTCGCGACGGCCCACTCGGTGGCTACCACGGGGACCCGAGGCGAAGCGAGCGTTCCGGAGCCGAACGGGCCGCTCGAGGGCCTCGATCGGGCTCACTCGATGCGTGAGGTGCGCAGACGCCGGCGACGGTGGAGTACGTGGCGCACGAGGGCGATGAGAAGGAGCAGGACCGAGAGTCGGTGCCAGAACGAGATGATCACCGGTGCCGTCGCGAGGAAGGGAATCTCGAAGGGGTGTCCGAGGTGCCAGTCGACGATCCCCGAGACGAGGGTGCTCAGCGCACTCGCGGCGAGGAAGGCATCACCACTCAACTGCACGCGCACGGTGGAGGCGCGGCGCACGAGACGGCGAATCGCGCGACGGCGCTGGGCCAGGTGCAGAGCGAGGAAGGCGAAGAAGGCCAGTCCGACGACCTCATGGGGCGCGAAGGAGCCGTACCCGGGCATGCCCGGCACCAGAACGACGATCGCCACGACGAACGACGCGATGAGGCCCAGGTGCACCCTCCAGCGTCGCGCGGCGCGACGGGCGATCGCGGGTCCGAGGGGTGCGCGAGACGTGCCTTCATCCATAGGGCGAACGTACGCACGCGCCGAGCCCGGGGCCATTGGGGTCTTCCCGGAGAGGACCCTGACTCGATGACGCCTCCCTCGGGGCAGCGCCGTCCTCTCCGGTGGCGTCGCGGCGTCGGGCGGCTCCCGCGAAACCCTCGACGACGACCGGCGTCGCTAGGACGGGAGAAGAGCGGGCGCGTGGGCGACGCCCCGGCTCCGCTCGCTGCCACACCCAGGGCCCGCGCCGCGAGCGAACGCGACGCGGGCCCCTGCGACCTCAGTGCACCACCACGGTGCGCGTCAGGCTGGACGGCGCGACGCGCGCGTCACCCGAGTACTGGATGACCACGCGAACGCGACTGTTCGCCGGGATGGCTCGGTAGTGCACCACGAGGTTCGCGCTCCGCACGGACACCGCCGCGACCACCACGCCGTTCACCCTCACCGTGAGGCGCCCGCTCGGCGTCGCCGCCCCGGGGGCGACCACGCGAATGATCGCGCGCAACTGGCTTCGGCCGACGCTCGCCGCGAGGCGTGACGACGCCTTCACCACCGTCTGGGCAGTCGTGGCCTGCGCGCTCGAGTAGCGAGCTTGGTCGGTCGGGACGAACGTGGCCGTCACGACGTGACGACCCGACGCGCTCACGGCGCCGCGTAGGTCGGGACTGGTGGCGACCCCGGTGATCACGGGTTGGGCCGCACCGACCGTTCGGCCGTCGACGGCGAACTGGACGAGGCCGTCGACGGGGACCGACCCGGAGGTGACGGTCGCCGTCACGACGACGGGCTGCCCGTAGACGACGCGCGCCGCGGGCGCGAGGATCACGGTGACGCCAAGGGTGGACACGGAGATCAGCTCGCGCACCTCGGGAGCGGGCAGGTACGAGCCGTCACCCGCTTGGCTCAGGGAGACCACGCACGTGCCACCGGAGAGGAACTCGAGAGTCGACCCCTCAAGGCGACAGACGCTGCTCGACGTCGTGTCGACCTGGTAGCTGACCGGCAGTCCAGAGCTGGTCGTCGCCGACAGCGTGTAACTGCCCCCCACCTGGACCGGTGGCGGCGTGGGCGTCGAGATCACCTGGGGTTGGGAGGCGGGCGTCGGAGCCACGTAGGGGACCACGACCCGGATGCTGAGCGCGACGGGCGAGGCCGGCGAATACGTCGCGTCACCGCCCTGACTCGCCACGAGCGAGCAGGTTCCCGCACCGGTGAGGCTGAGACGCGAGCCCGTAAGCGTGCACACGCCCGTCGGGGTGGCCGCGTCCAGCACGTAGGTCACGGGCAGCCCGGAGTCGGCCGTCGCCGTGAGGTCGATCGTCTGGCCCACGTAAGCGAGTGAGGACACGGACGAGCTGATGCTCTGCGGGTGCAGTTCGACGGGAATCGTCATCTGCACGGGTGCGGCCGCGTCGTAGGCCACGCCGTCACCCGCCTGCGTGGCGTTGACGACGCAACTGCCCACCCCGGTGAACAGCAGCGTCGCTCCCGAGAGGCGGCACACGTCGCTGCCGGACGTGGCGTCGAGCGAGTAGGCGACCGGGAGATCCGAGCTGGCCGACGCCGTCAGGGTCACACTGTCCGACACGTAGCCGACCGACGGTGCCTGGTTGGAGATCACCTGCGGCTCCATCGCCAGGTTCGTCGGCACGGCCGCGACGTAGATGCCGGTCCACCCGGTCGACGTCGCCGGGTCGAGCATCGACACGCTGATCGCGAGGTAGCGGCCACGGAAGCCGTCACGCTCAATCGCGACACCGCTGATGATCGAGTTCGCCGGAGCGGCCGCGTCGGTCGTCTGACCGAGGTCGAAGGTCTGCACCCCCACGATCACGCGGGGAGCGGAGTCCGGCGCCTGCTGGGCGAGGAAGATGCCCACGTTGCCGTTCGTGGCCGAGGCCTTGAAGGCCACCTGGAACGCACCACCGCCCAGTCCCGAGACGGCCGCGAAGCTCGAGGCCCGCCACCGCGGGAGCTCACGGGTCGTGTCGGTACTGCCCCCGACCCCCGGGGGACTGCCGGAGAAGGTCCAGAACAGGAATCCCGCGAATCGCTGGTCGCTCACGGCCACCGGGTACAGCGTGGCGGTCGTCGTGTCGTAGACAAAGACCCCCTGGTTCACCGGAACCGTCGTGACGTAGCCGTTGGGGTAGGTCGTGGCGCAGTAGGCGACCAGGTCGGCGTTGCCGTCGCTCGGGCACGCGAGGGTGATCGTCTCGACGGCGCTGCCCCACGAGCCCCAGAAGGCGACGAATCGGCCGTCGTAGGAGAGCCCCTCACCGAAGTTCGTGAAGGTCGTGCCCTCGCTCTGGCCCGGCACCTGCTCGCCGATGCTCGCGAGTGTGGTCAGGGTCGGCGCGTCCTGCAGTGGCGCGAGATAGACACCGCCGAGGGTCGGAGTCGACTCGTTGTCCCACCCCGTGAAGACCACGTTGCCGTTGGCCGCGCTCGGCGGAGCCGTCGACCCGAAGGTCACGGTGCCACCCGCGGGCTGGCCCGGGATCACCGTGGACGCGTTCGCGATGAGGTGCGTGGGGTTGGACGCACCGCTCGCGTCACGGTAGAAGACCCCGGTGTACCCGGTGGTCCCCACCGTGTAGTTGCCCTTGAAGACGACGGTGGTCCCGTCGATGGATGGGGCACCGGGGAACTGGTCGAAGCGGGTCCCGGCCGGCACGTCGGTCCCGGGCACGGCGTAGGCGCCCTGGTCCGGAACGGCGCCGAGCAGCGAGGCGGCCGTGCCCAGTGAGCCACCCGCTCCGGTGGTCGAGAAGAGTCCGGTCGTGCCGACCTTGGTGCTCGCTCCGTCGACCGTGTAGGTCCATACCGGTGTGCTCTGTCCCCGCGTGACGATCGCGCCGCCGGTCTCGCCGATGCGCGGGAACGACGGGAACTCGTTGAAGGTCCCGCCCGAGTTGTTCGGATCGGGCACCGCGTCACCGACCTGGGCGACGGCGCTCACGACCGGCGAGCCGCCCGCGGCGCTCGCCTCGTAGATGCCCCGCACCGGAGATCCGGAGCCGGCAGTGCGCGCTCGGAACACCACCAGCCCCGATTGGTTGATCGATGGTTGGTTGAAGCTGTTGAACGCGTTGGCCGTTCCCGGAGCGACGGTGGCGCTGTTGGCGATGGTCTCCCAGCTCAACTGCGAGGACGCCGCTCGGGCGGCGCCGCTGTCGAGGAGGGTCTGACCCATCACCACCAGTGCCGTCGCGCACGTCGCGGCGAGTGTCCGTCGCCCGAGGCTCCTCATCCGAGGAGTCGCCTGTCGTGGGCTTTCCATCAGTACCTCACTTCGCCCTCGGCCCCTTCAGCCCGAACGTACGTCCGGCGGCGTCGTACCGCCACCGCGATCGTCAGCGACCGTCGGACCAGAGCGAGGATGAACGACCCCCGCGATCAGCGACGACGGCAGGCTCGCGCCAATTTCCTATTTACAGAATTGGAAATATCATGATTAGCCCCGAGCACTACTCGGTTTCGCTGATGGCGAGGGTTCTCCCCGGTGCGGCCCCACCCCCGTGCTCGGCGTCGAGCCGACCGCACGACGATCGGCTGCGATCTCTCTCCCCTGGTGAGGACGTTTAATTACACGACGCACGCGCACGACGATGAACCCCGGCTCGCGGGCGGCCGCCACGTGGACGGCTCGCGGAGGCCTCCGTAGCGTCGAGGGTGTCATAACAAGGAGGTTGACATGACACGTCGATCATTTGCCGCGGCGGTGCTCGCAGCCACACTGGGCATCTCCGGGCTCGGCCTGGGAGGGGTCGCCACGGTGGCCTCGGCGGGTGGCCCGCCCCCGAAGGTCTTCACCCTGACGGGCTACGTCGTCTCGGCGAACCCCACGAACCACCAGTTCGTGGTGCTGAGCGGCATCACCCGCTACGCGATCTTCACCACGTCCCAGACCCGCTACACGCTCAACCAACAGCAGGCGACGTTCACCGCGCTGCGCCCGGGCCTGCGAGTGACGACGACGGGTCTGTTCCGGGCGGCCTTCCGCGTCGCGGTGAGGGTCATGCTCCAGCAGGTACCGGTGACGACCACCACCACGGCGACCCAACCGCCGTCGGCCGCGCTGAGTAGCGCGCTCACCGCGGTACTCGCCCAGGAGCGCTACGCGCTCGTGACGTACCAGAACGTGGTCGCGAAGCTGGGCAACCTGCCACCGTTCGCGAACATCATCCGCTCCGAGCAGCAGCACGTGGCGACGGTGACGGCGCTGATGTCCGTCCACAACGTCAGCGTGCCGAGTGCTCCGGGGACGGGGGCCGCGGCTCCCGCCACACGGACCCTGGCCTGCCAGCTGGGTGTGACCACCGAGACGGCGATCATCACGCTGTACCAGCGTGACATCCCCCTCGTCGCCGCGTACCCGGACGTCGTGCGGGCGTTCTCCAACCTGCTCGACGCCTCGCAGTACGGGCACCTGCCCGCCTACCTGCGCTGCGCGTAGTCCCCGCGATCCCCACCCCACCCCCGGTCACCGGTGAAGGGGTGGGGATCGTCGTGTCCGGGTGTCGTCGGGTGCACGGACGGGCACGTCGACGGTCGAGGCATCGGCGCGCCACCGGCCGCTCGGCGGGGAGCGTCGTGGTCGCCTCGCCCGAACGGCGCCTCGTGACGCCGCCGTCTATCCCCGTACGGCCACGACGATCGCGGTGATGGCGGGGGCGAACGCCAGTGCCGGGAGTAGGTCGGCGACGCGGACCTCGCGGATCCGCAGCAGCCGTAGCCCGATGGCGATGAGGAGGACGCCACCGGTCGCCGTCAGCGCGGACACCTCGGCCGCCGGGAGGAAGGAGCCCAGCGCCACCCCGAGCACGGTGATGGTCCCCTGGTAGAGGGCGACCGGGACGGCGGCGAGGGCGACGCCCCACCCGAGTGACGCCGAGAAGGCCATCGCGGCGAACATGTCGAGGGCGGACTTAAGGACCAGTTGGTCGATCCCGTGTCCGAGGCCGTCACTGAGTGCGCCGAGGATGGCGAGGGGGCCGATGCAGAAGAGGAGGGAACCGCTGACGAAGCCCTCGATGAAGCGCTCGCGATCCGCGCTCGCGCCACCGCGCGAGAGCCGATCGTGGGCCCAGGCACCCAGTCGAGCAACGCGATCCTCGATCCGCAGGCTGGAGCCGACGATGGCTCCGAACACGACGGCCCCGAGCACGACGAGCAGCGTGCCGTGGGCCGTGACGGCCCGCACGTAGGCCCGATCACCGAGCGACACCACGTTGAGCGCTCCGACGACGAGGACGATCAGGCCCAGTCCGTCGGTCAGCGTGTCCTGGGTCCGCGGGGAGAGCCGATTCCCCGCGAGGGTCCCGATCGCCGAGCCGGCGACGATCGCCGACGCGTTGATGATCGTCCCGAGTCCGTGCACCGCACCACGCTACCGAGGGGGACTCGTCGCACTCGTCGTCGGATCTCCCCGTGCCCGGGAGTCCGCGTCGCCACCCGCGCCCATCGACCCGCGAGACCCCTAGGGTGAGACCGGCCAGAACACCCAGGAGGAACGTCATGCCCGCCGCTCGTCGCACACTCGGTACCGGACCCGCCGCCCTGGAGGTCTCCGCGCAGGGGCTCGGCTGCATGGGCATGTCGGAGTTCTACGGCGCGGGCGACGACGCCGCGTCGATCGCCGTGATCCACGCGGCCCTCGACGCCGGCGTCGACTTCCTCGACACCGCCGACATGTACGGCCCCTTCACCAACGAGCAACTGGTGGGACGGGCCATCGCGGGCCGGCGCGACGAGGTCGTCCTCGCCACCAAGTTCGGCAACGAGCGACGCCCCGACGGGACGCGCGTCGGCGTGAACGGCCACCCCGACTACGTGCGACGAGCCTGCGACGCGAGCCTCGAGCGGCTGGGAGTCGACCACATCGACCTCTACTACCAGCACCGCGTCGACCCGAGCGTCCCGGTCGAGGAGACCTGGGGCGCCATGTCCGAGCTGGTCGCCGCGGGCAAGGTCCGCCACCTCGGGATCAGCGAGGCGGCCCCGGCGACGATTCGCCGCGCCCACTCCGTCCACCCCATCACCGCCCTACAGACCGAGTGGTCGCTCTGGACGCGCGACCCCGAGGAGAACGACGTCCTCGCGACCGTCCGGGAGCTCGGCATCGGCTTCGTGGCGTACTCCCCGCTCGGACGAGGCTTCCTCTCCGGCACCATCCGCACGGTCGACGACTTCGCACCGAACGACTTCCGCCGTCACGCCCCCCGCTTCCAGGGGGAGAACTTCCAGAAGAACCTCGACCTCGTCGAGCGAGTGCGCGAGATCGCCGAGCAGCGCGGCGTCACGCCGGGTCAGCTGGCGCTCGCCTGGGTGCTCGCCCAGGGCGACGACGTCGTGCCGATTCCCGGGACGAAGCGACTCGCCTTCCTCGAGGAGAACATCGGCGCACTCGCCGTCGAGCTGAGCGCCGAGGACCTCGCCGCGCTCGACGCGATCCTCCCCGTCGGTGCCGCCGTCGGCGACCGCTACGCGGACATGTCGACGGTCAATCGCTGAGCCGGACGACGAGGCGTCGATGAGCGACCGGTCGACGCCCCTCGACGAGGTACGCGTCCTCGTCACCGGCGGGACGAGCGGGCTCGGGCGCGCCATGGCCGAGGCGCTCGTCCACGCGGGCGCTCACGTCGTCCTCACCGGACGGGACGAGTCACGGGCGCAGTCCGTCGCGCGTGAGATCGGTAGCGCCGCCCGCGGGATCGCGATGGACGTGCGTGACCCCGAGGCGGTCGACGCCGGTGTCGCGCTCGCCCACGAGATGCTGCGCGGCATCGACGTCCTCGTCGCCAACGCCGGCATCGGCATGCGCACGGTCAACCCCCGCTTCCTCACCGATCCGTCACCCTTCTGGTCGGTGACGCCCGAGGGATTCGAGGACGTGGTGGCCACGAAGGTGCGGGGCACCTTCCTCGCCGCGCGCGCCGTCGTCCCCCGGATGCTGGCGGCCGGGTCGGGGCGGATCGTGGTGGTCTCGATGAACGAGGAGACCATGGTCCGCCGGGGATTCATCCCCTACGGCCCGGCGGGCGCCGGCGTGGAGGCCCTCGCGCGCGTGATGGTCGCCGACCTCGCCGACTCGCCCGTTCGGGTCAACCTCCTCCTACCCGGCGGCGCGACCGCGACCGGCATGATCCCCGAGGGGGTGAGCGACGAGGTCCGCCACCGCCTGCTCGACCCCTCGATCATGGGACCACCGATCGTCTGGCTCGCCGCGCCCGGGACCGACGTGCACGGCGAGCGCGTCGTCGCCACCGAGTTCGCCGCGCGCGGGCCCCTTCCGCACTAGGAGCGGCCGTCGCGGGTGCGCGATGGTAGGGTCAGGTTCGCAGTATCGGGAGCTCGGGTGAACCGGGCTGAGAGGGTGATCCAGCGGCTACCGCTCCATCGCCGACCGACGAACTTGTCCGGGTAATGCCGGCGTAAGGAGGAGCTGTGGACGATCTCACGTCTTTCACCGTCGTCGCGGGCGACACGCACTCGGAGGTGGCGAAGACCCTCGCCGAGCCCGTCCCCCAGGCCCTCGGGGTCGTCGACCAGTTCGGCCTCTGGGGCAACCTGGGCGTGAGCCTCCTCGGCTTCACGGGCGCGATCTTCGTTCTCCAGCCCAACGGGTCGGGTACCCCCGAGCTGTCGATCGTCGCGGGCATGACCTCGATCGTCCTCGGCACGCTGCTCGGGACGCTGGCCATCGCCGCCGCGGGGGTGGCGGGCACCCGTACCGGAGCGCCGGCCATGGTGCTCCTGCGGGGCCTGCTCGGGACGCGCCTCTCCTATCTGCCGACGATCCTCAACGTCGTCCAGCTCTTCGGCTGGGGCATCTTCGAGCTGGTCACGATCGCGACGGCGGCCCACGTCGTCGCGCCCGGCGTCCCCCGGTGGCTCTACGTGCTCTTCGCCGGCGTCGCGACGGGCCTGCTCACGCTGCGACCCCTTGGCGCCATCCGCATCCTGCGACGCATCGCGACGCCGGCCGTCGTCGTCGTGCTCGTCTACCTGGTGATCGAGCTGCTCCGCCACCCCCTGCCGGCCCTGGCGCACGGGACGTGGTCGGGGTTCTGGATCGCGACCGACACCGTCGTCGCGGCCGCCGTCTCCTTCGCCCCCATGGCCGCCGACTACACGCGCCACGCGCGCTCCGCGCGCTCCGCGTTCTGGGGGGCCCTCGTCGGGTACGGCGCCACCCAGTTCCTCTGCTACGCCATCGGGCTCGTGGCGCTGGTGACGGTCGCGCGATCCCCGTCGGACATTTACGGGGCCTTCGTCGCGGTCCCCCTCGGGTCCCTCGGCTTCAGCATCCTGGCCGCTCGGGAGCTGGACCAGTCCTTCGCCGACGTGTACTCGACGGTCGTGTCCATCCAGAACATCCGCCCCCTGTGGGACCGCCGCGTCCTCGCCGCCCTGGTGGCGGCCCTGACGACCGTCCTCGCTCTCGCGATCAACATCTCGGACTACGAGAACTTCCTCATCCTGCTGGGGTCGGTCTTCGTCCCCCTGACGGCGGTCTTCATCATCGACTTCTTCCTCGTCTCGCGTGACCGGACCGGTCTCGCGGGACACCGCCGTCGCCCGGCGATGGTCGTCGCCTGGCTCGTCGGCTTCGTCGTCTACCAGCTCATCAACCCCGGCTACATCGGGTGGTGGGTCACCCTGTGGACGCACGTCGACGCGGCGATCGGGTTCCGCGTCGAGCCCTGGATGTCGGCCTCGATCCTCTCCTTCGCCGCGGCGACGGTCGCCACCGCCGCGTTCGGGGCACTCGAGACCGCGGCGCGGCGTCGCCGCGGGGCCCGGCTCTCGGCGTGACGGACGGCTCACCCTCCCCCCCCGACGGCCACCTCGTCCACGGCCTCGAGCGCGAGCCCGCCGCCCCCGACTGGGCGCCGATCGTCGTCGAGGAGCTGCGCGAGGCCCTCGCCCCACTCGATCTCGCCGTCGACGACCTCGAAGTCGAGTGGCGCAGTCCCCGGCCGATGTCGGCCGCCGCGGTGGTGCGGGCCGGAGCGGAACGGGTCTTCGTGAAGCGCCACGACCACCGGGTGCGCGAGACGGAGCGACTGGCGCGAGAGCACCGACTGGGCGATCACCTACGCGCCCGGGGGGTCGCCACGCCGCGGGTCCGTCGTGGGCCGGGGGGCGCCAGCGTGGTCGAGCGGGACGACCAGCGCTACGAGTGCTTCGACCTCGCCGCGGGCGAGGACCGCTACCGCGACGTGCCCTCGTGGTACCCGTACCTCGACCCCGCCCACGCCTACCGGTCCGGGGCCGCCCTGGCCCGCTTCCACCGCGCAGCGGCCGACTTCGCCGAGCCCGCGGATCCCGTCGGCGTCCTCGCCGACGGTCTCGACGTGGTGGGGGCGGACGACCTCGACGCGGCGCTCACTGCACTGCTCGCTCGTCGACCGGGGCTCGCCCGCGCGCTCGCGCCCTACGACCTCGACGGCGACGTCGACCGGGTGCTGCGTCGGCCCGTCGAGCGCGCACGTGACGTGATCAACGGGCGCGAGCGCCAGTGGACCCACGGCGACTGGCACCCGTCGAACCTGACGTGGGACCCCGCTGGCGACGACGTCGCGGAGGTCCTCGACCTGGGACTCGCCAACCGCACTGACGTCGTCCACGACCTCGCGGTGGCGATCGAGCGGGCCGTCGTCGACTGGCTCGACCAGGCCGGGCGCGGTGCGATCACCGTCGACGTCGCGTCGCTCGACGCGCTCCTCGCCGGCTACGACGAGGTCGCCCCGCTGGGCCGCGGCGACCGGGTGGCCCTCGCCGCGGTGCTGCCCGTCGCCCACCTCGAGTTCGCCCTCTCGGAGGTCGAGTACTTCGGCGACGTGCTCGGAGCGGTCGCCTCGCGCGACCTCGCCTACCACGGCTACCTGCTGGGCCACGCCGAGTGGTTCGCCGGCCCCGCGGGACGCGCCCTGCTCGATCGCGTGGCGTCCGCTGCGTGGCGGCCGACCGCCGCCCGTGGCACCATGGGCCGATGACCACCACCCCCGGCGCGTGGCTCGGGTGGGCGCGGTGAACGCGGTCACCGTCTACGGCATCGCGGCCGTCGGGTTCATGATGGTCATGTACGCCCTCGAGGGCCGACACGCCCGTTACGTTCTCGGCTTCGCCCTGGGATGCGTGCTCTCCAGCCTCTACGGCTTCCTCGCCGGCGCCTGGCCCTTCGGCGTCGTCGAGCTGGTCTGGGCCGGCGTCGCCGTGGCGCGGTGGCGCCACCGGGTCGGGCACCGCTGAGGCCGTTCGCGTCGGCGACGCGGCGGGCCTAGGGTCGGCTCTGGAGGGGCACTGGAGGTGCACATGACCACCACCCTCACGCCCGAGCGTTTCGCCGGGCGCACCCTCATCGTCACCGGCGCGGGTTCGGGCATCGGACGCGCGACGACCGTGCGACTCATCGCCGAGGGCGGCCGCGTGATCGCGGCCGACGTCTCGGAACCCCGACTCCAGGATCTCTCTCGCGAACTCGCGACGGATCGACTGGTCGCCGTGGTCGGGGACATCACGCTCGCCGACGACGTCGAACGCGTCGTCAGCGCCGCCGCGGGACGGGTCGACGGACTCGCCAACATCGCCGGGATCATGGACGACTTCCTGCCGCTCGCCGAGGTCGACGACGCGACCTGGGAGCGCGTCATGGACGTCAACCTCACCTCGATGATGCGCCTGACGCGCGCCGTCCTGCCCCTCATGATCACCGCCGGACGGGGCTCGATCGTGAACATCTCCTCCGAGGCGGGACTGCGCGGCTCGGCGGCCGGCGTCGCCTACACGACCTCGAAGCACGCGGTCGTCGGGCTGACCCGATCGACCGCCTTCTACTACACCCCGAAGGGCGTCCGGGTGAACGCGATCGCCCCCGGGGGCGTGAAGACCAACATCGTGGCGACCTTCCGCTCGCCGTGGGCGACCGAACGACTGGGGCCCTTCCTCCAGGTGAACGTCCCGCCCTCCGCGCAGGCCGACGAGTTGGCCGCGGCCATCACCTGGCTGCTGAGCGACGACGCCTCGAACGTGAGCGGCGCCATCATCCCGGTGGACGGCGGCTGGGCCGCCGTCTGAGCGGCCCGGCTACTCCTCGACGACCACCGCGGCCGCCCGGCGCGGGCTCACCAGGACGTCGCGGGACGTGACGCGCAGACGCACGCGCTCCCCCGGCGGCCACGTGTGGGCCTCGCTCGAGCGAACGTCGACCTTCACGGTCGCCCCGGCGACCCCGACGTGCAGTCGAGTGGTCCCGCCGAGGAAGCTCACGTGCGTGACGACGCCCAGTCCCGCGGGATCGGCCTCGACGACGAGGTCCTCGGGTCGCAGGAGGACGTCGAGATCGCCCGACGGCACGGCGGAGATCCCGCCGCGCACCGGCACCACGCCGTCGAAGACGACGACGCCCTCACCCGAACGCGTGACCGGCACCCGACTCGACACGCCGACGAACTCGGCCACGAAGGCCGTCGAGGGCTGGGCGTAGAGGACGGCCGGGGCGGCGATCTGCTCGGCCTGACCGTGGGACATCACGCAGACCCGGTCGGCCATCGACAGGGCCTCCTCCTGGTCGTGGGTGACGAAGACCGTGGTGATGGCGAGGCGCTGCTGGAGGGCGCGGATCTGCTCGCGCAGCTCGAGACGGACCTTGGCGTCGAGCGCCGAGAGCGGCTCGTCGAGCAGGAGGACCCGGGGCTCGATGGCGAGCGCGCGGGCCAGGGCCACGCGCTGCTGCTGCCCGCCCGACATCTGGTGCGGGTACTTCACGGCCTGATCGGCGAGACCCACCAACTCGAGGAGCTCGACGGCCTTCGCCTTGCGCGCGGCCGAGTGGACGCCGCGCATGCGCAGGCCGAAGGCCACGTTATTGAGGACATTCATGTTCGGAAAGAGCGAGTAGCTCTGGAAGACCATGCCCATGTCGCGCTTCTGAGCCGAGACGCGTGCCACGTCGACGCCGTCGACGAGCACGCGCCCGGCGTCGGGCACCTCGAAGCCGGCGAGACAGCGCAGGGCCGTCGTCTTGCCGCACCCCGACGGCCCGAGCAGGGCCACCAGCTCACCGGGCTCGATGGTCAGGCTGAAACCGTCGAGGGCGCGGGTGCGGCCGTAGACGCGGGTGAGCGAGTCGAGGACGACGCGCGAGCCCGCGGGCGCGCTCGCGGTCGGCGCCGGTGCGCTGGCCAACTCTGTCACTGCCCCATCCTCCTCCGCGAGCGCCGCGACTCTGAGCGGTCGAGCGACACGATAACCGTGATCAAGAGCCACGTCCCCACGAGCGAAAGCATCGCGACGGCCGTGGCGATGTGGGCGTCGACCTGCTGGAACTGGGCGATCCAGACGGGCAGCGTCGTCCACAGGTCGAGGCTCGCCATCGTGAACTCGCCCAGGACCAGCGCGAGCGTCAGCACCGACGCCGAGAGGAGCCCGGCCCTCAGGTTCGGCATGACCACGCGCCACATCGTCTTCACCCAGTTCCCGCCGAGGGATCGGCTGGCCTCGACCAGCGTGCGCAAATCGATGGCCGAGAGGCCCGAGTCGATGGAGCGGTAGACGAAGGGCATCGAGAGGACCACGTAGACGAGGCTGAGCAGGTAGGGCGAGGACTTGAGCCAGAGCGGCGCGGCGCGCAGGACGCCGAGGATCAGCACGATCGGGGGGATGACGATCGGCAGGATCGTGATGAACTCCAGCACGCGACGCATCCTCGGCAGTCGCAGGTGCACGTAGATCGTCGTCGGCACCATCAGCAGGAGTGTCAGGACCAGGGTCGAGAACGCCAGCTTGAGCGAGAGGACGAAGGCCGCGGTGAACCCGACCTGGCTCGGGATCGCCCGCACGGCGTAGAGCGAGAAGTGGTTGGAGTCGTTCTGGAACGCGAAGCGCAGCGCCGCGAAGATCGGCAGGATGAAGTAGGCGGCCGCGGCGAAGAGGATGAGCGCGCGCCAGACGCGGGGCCGGCGGCGACGGCGCGGGGACGGATCGGCCGCCAGGTCCTCGAGGGCCTCGACCGTTAGCGAAGCCACTTCGACGCCCGCTTCCGAACGAGTCCGTAGAGGACCATGGTGATCGCCAGCACGACGAACATGCCGAGCCCGATGGCGTAGCCGACGTTCACCTGGCCGCTGATCGCGTTGCCGGCGAGGAGGTTGCCGATCTGGATCGGGGCCAGGGTGACGGTGCCGGCGGTCAGGGTCTCCGCCGTCGCGTAGGCGGCGAAGGCGCTCCCGAAGAGGAGGAGCATCCCCCCGAGGACCGAGGGCATGAGGACGGGGATGCCGACGTGGCGCCAGTAGCGCCACGGCGAGGCGCCCATGTTGGAGGCCGCCTCACGCCACGAGGCTCGCAAGCCCGCGAGGGCCGGGGTGATGACGAGGACCATCAGCGGGATCTGGAAGTACATGTAGACGACGACGACTCCGTAGAAGGAGTAGAGGTTGAAGCCCAGGCTGGTCAGGTTGATGTGGAGGTAGGTGAGCCACACCGAGAGCAGGCCCGTCGACCCGATCGTGGCGATGAACATGAAGGTGAGGTTGATGCCGCCAAAGTTGGCGAGCACGCCCGAGGCCGTCGCGACGAGCCGCCGCAGCAGCCCACTGCGCGAGGTGTGGATCGTGTAGGCGAGGATGACGCCCAGCACGCCCGGCACGACCGAGGTGATGGCGGCCAGGATGATCGAGTTCTTGAAGCCGAGGAGGTAGGGGTTGTGCGCCATCAGACGCACGTTGGCCGACGTCAGGTGGCCCGCGGGGTCGCGGAAGGCGAAGTCGACGACCGCGAGGATCGGGAGCCCGAGGCCGAGGAACGAGTACAGCAGGAAGGGCGCCACGGCCAGGCCGGGGCGCAGGCGACGCCCGAGGCGACGCCACGTAGGGACGACGTTGACGTCCGCCCCGGGAATCCCCGGGGCGGACGTCAACGTGCTCGACAGAGCTGCGTCAGTCACCGATCACGGACCGGACGTGACCGCCGTCGGCCAGGTGGCCGACACGACGGCCTCGGCCTTGGTGATCTGGGCCTGGGTCGGGTACTGGATGCCCTTCGTCGGCGCCGGCGGCAGGGCGGCCAGCAGCTTCGGAGTGGCGGTGTGGTGAGCGGTCATGTAGGCGAGCTCCACCGGACGGGCCTTGCCGGCCAGCCAGAGGTTCTGACCCTGGGTGGAGTACAGGAACTCCTCCCACAGGCGAGCCGCCGCGGGGTGCGGGGCACTCGAGCTGATGGCCTGGGTGTAGTACTCGGCCATCGCCGCGTCGCGCGGGATGACGACCTTCCACTTCTTCGCGTAGCCGGGCAGCGAGCTGATCGAGCCAGCCTGCAGGTAGTCCCACCAGATCACGATGTTCGTCGCGCCGCTCTGCACGGTCGAGGGACCGGCCACGGTGGCGACGAAGTTGCCGTTCTTGTTCATCTGGGCGAAGTAGTTGACGCCGGCCTTGACGTTGTTCAGCGAGCCGTGGTTAGCGATCGCCGCCGCCATGACGGCCGCCAGGGCGGACGCCGACGCCGTCGGGTTGTTGTTGATGCCGATCTTGTAGCCCTTGCCCTTCTGGAGCATCTGGGCGAACGAGGTCGGGCAGGCCTTCACCACGGCCGAGTTGCAGCCGATGGCCACGAAGCCGCCGTAGTCGTCGAACCAGTAGCCGGCCGGGTCCTTCAGGGCCGCCGGGATGGCGTTCCACGTCGCGACCTTGTACGGGGAGAGCAGGTGCTGACCCTTCGCCGTGATGGCGAAGTTGGTGCCCACGTCGATCACGTCCGGCGCGCTCGAGCGACCCTTGTCAGCGATGATCGCGTTGATCTCGTCCTGACTCGAGCCGTTCGGGTTGTACGAGTTGACCGTGATGCCGTACTTCTTGTGGAACGCCGCAATGATGGCCCCGTAGTTGGCCCAGTTGGCCGGCAGAGCGATCACGTTCAGTGACCCCTCGGCCTTGGCCGCCTTGATGAGCGCGGCCATGCCGCCGCAGGCGGCCGCCGACGTCGCCGTGGCGCAGCTGGTCGCGGCCGACGCGGTCCCGCCGAGCGACGCCGCGCCCACCAGAGCCGTGCTGACCATCGCCCCAGCGAGCGACAGCTTGATCTTGTTGAATCGCACTGAGTAACTCCCTCCGGAGGTCCGCCGCTCTGGCGGTACCCGAGCGGGTGACCGTAGCAAGGCCCGGTTACGCGCGAGTGAACGACAGTCGCCCCCCCGGTGAACGTCACGATCTCCCGGGGACATCATGGCAGGTCGTCAGTGTCCGCGCCGGAGCGCCCGGACGGCCCGTCGGCCCGCCGTTCGGCGAAGAAGTCGCGCAGGAGCGAGGCCGCTTCCCCGGCGCGCACGCCGTAGTCGACGGCCGCCTCGTGCAGGAGCCGGGGATCGGCGAGCACGTGGTACCGGGACCCCACCGCTCCCGCCTTCTCGTCGAGGGCGCCGATCACCACCCGGGCGACCCGAGCGTTGAGCAGGGCCCCGCCGCACATCACGCAGGGCTCGAGGGTCACGTAGGCGGTCACGTCGTCCATCCGCCAGCTCCCGCGTGCGGCGGCCGCCGCCCGCAGGGCGACGACCTCGGCGTGGGCGGTGGGATCGGCGTCCACTTCCCGGCGGTTCTCGCCCCGCCCGACGACCCGCCCCCCCGCCACCAGCACGCAACCGACCGGCACGTCACCGTGCCCCGCCGCCGCGCGCGCCATCTCGAGCGCCTCGCCCATGAATCGCTGGTCGTCGTCCACGGCCCTCCTCGCCGACGACGGTACCGCGCGCCGGGGGTAGACTCTCCCGCGGAGGGGTGCGAGAGCGGCCGAATCGGGCAGTCTCGAAAACTGCTGTGTCTACGGGCACCGTGGGTTCAAATCCCACCTCCTCCGCCACGCGAAACGGGTGACCAACGGTCACCCGTTTCGTCGTCTGGTGGCGGCTCGGGGCCAGAACTAACCTGGCCCGGTCGGGACAAGTCAAGGAGTCACCGTGTCCAGCACCACGTCGTCCATCGGCACCGAGCGCAAGGTCGTCACCGAGCTGCCCGGACCCAAGTCCCGCGAGCTCCACGCGCGCCGCAGCGCGGTGGTGAGCTCGGGCCTGTCCCAGGGATTCCCCGTCTACATCGAGCGCGGCGAGGGAGCCATCCTGCTCGACGTGGACGGCAACCAGCTGCTCGACCTGGGGTCGGGCATCGCGGTCGTCTCGATCGGCCACAACGTCCCCGCCCTCGTCGACGCGGTGAGCGCCCAGGTGGCCGCCTTCACCCACACGTGTTTCATGGTGACCCCCTACGAGGGCTATGTGAAGGTCTGCGAGGAGCTCGCCCAGCTGACCCCCGGCGACTTCGCGAAGACGTCCGCCCTCTTCAACTCGGGTGCCGAGGCCGTCGAGAACGCCGTGAAGGTCGCCCGCCTCGCGACGGGACGCCAGGCGATCATCGTCTTCGACCACGCGTACCACGGCCGCACCAACCTGACCATGGCCCTCACGTCGAAGAACATGCCCTACAAGGACCACTTCGGCCCCTTCGCCCCCGAGATCTACCGGGTGCCGATGAGCTACCCGTTCCGTGACGGCCTCGACGGCCCGGCGGCGGCGGCCCGGGCCATCTCGCAGATCGAGAGCCAGGTCGGCGCGACCAACGTGGCGGCCATCCTCATCGAGCCGATCCAGGGCGAGGGCGGGTTCGTCGTCCCGGCCGACGGCTTCCTGCCGGCCCTGTCGGAGTGGGCTCGCGCGAACGGCGTCGTCTTCATCGCCGACGAGATCCAGTCGGGCTTCTGCCGCACCGGTGACTGGTTCGCCGTCAACCACGAGGGCGTCATCCCCGACATCGTGACGACGGCCAAGGGCCTCGCCGGCGGCATGCCGCTCGCCGGCGTGACCGGCCGCGCCGAGCTCATGAACGCGGTGCACGAGGGTGGGCTCGGCGGCACCTACGGCGGCAACCCCGTCGCCACCGCCGCGGCGCTCGCCACCATCTCGACCATGCGCGACCTCGACCTGCCGGCGCGGGCGCGCGCCATCGGCGACGTCGTCCTCCCGCGCCTGCGCGGCCTGGCCCAGGACGCGCCGATCATCGGCGACGTGCGGGGGCGCGGGGCGATGATCGCCTTCGAGCTCGTGAAGCCCGGTACGACCGAGCCCCACGCGGCGGCCGCCAAGTCCATCGTCAACTACTGCAACCAGCAGGGCGTCATCGCCCTGTCCTGCGGCACCTACGGGAACGTCATCCGGCTGCTCCCGCCGCTCGTCATCACCGAGCCCCAGCTCGAGGACGGGCTCGGAGTGCTGGCCGACGCCATCCACGCAGCGTCGTAGTCGCTCGTCACCTCGACCGACGAGGCCCGGCCCGACGAGGGCCGGGCCTCGTCGTCAGGTGGTGCAGCCCTGCGTCGAGGCGGTGCTCGTCGGCGTGACGCGCCGCAGATCCCTCACGACCCGCGAGGCCGGAATGGCGTAGGCGACCAGGTTCTGGCTGACCGACTTCGACACGATCACGCCCACGACCCGTCCCCGGACGATCACCGGGCTGCCCGAGTTGCCGGGCGCGATGCTCGCGGCGACCACCAGGTAGGTCCGCGTCACCAGGACCTGGTTGTAGATGTCCCGGCCCGATCCCGTGACCGTCCCGCGCAGCTGGGCCGGCGCGAGGGTGCGCGAGGCGTTGAGCGGGAATCCGACCACCCGCGCCGCGGTGCCGATGGCGGGCACCCCTGTCGAGAGGGGGAGGGCCGCCGCCGGGAGGCCGGGAACCCGCAGGACGGCGAGATCGGTGACCGGATCGTAGAGGGCCACCGCGGCGCGGTAGCCGTCGACGGTGATCGCCGTGGCTCCGGCGATGACGTGGGCGTTCGTGACGACCTCGTGGGGCGCGACCACGAAGGCGGTCCCCTCGTGACCGAGGGGGCACCCGCCGCCCGCCAGGACCTTCACGACGCCGGGCGGGTTCGCCACCGGACTCACCGTCGGCCCCAGGCGCACCGGCGCGACCGCCACGCGCGGGGCGATCAGCGACGCGAAGACGTTCGGGAGGTCGGCGTTGCGCAGGACGCTCTGGACCCGCCCCTCGATCGCCGGCACGGGGGGCAGCACGCGGTCCATCGCCCGCAAGATCGCGGAGCCCTGGATCGCGGCCCCCACCGATCCCCACGCGACGACGGCCACCAACCCCGCGGCCAGCCAGGAGAGGGCGAGCGAGCCGACGACGCCGACCCCCGCGCCGACCGCCCGGTCGACCGTGCCGAGGTGGATCACCCGCATGGACCGGTGCACCAGCCCCCCGAGCGCCGAACCGAGGGAACTGCCGAGGGCCGAGCCCGCGACGATGATCGCCAACGTCACGGCGGGTCGCCAGTTGCCCGAGGCCACGTTGGTGGCCCAGTGCGGCGCGACCGCCGTGGCGCCGACGAAACCGGCGATGAGGCCGACGACCATCCCGATCTGGCGGGCCGCCCCCGCGCTCCAGCCACGCAGGGCGGCGAGGACGGCGAGGCCCAGGATCACCGCGTCGACCCAGGACATGGTGACAGGGTAGACGGACGAACCGCGCGCCGCGGGACGGCCCGCGCCCTAGTGGCGCAGGGCGGCGAGGAGGAGGCTCGGCAGCCGTCCCCACGAGGGGTTGGCCTCGAAACGCAGGAGTCGACGCATCACGTCACCCCCGTGGGGATTCGTCGCGAACCACGCCGGGGGTGGCGACGCGACGAAGGGGCCGCGCACCACCGACTTCTGCGGTCGCCCGAAGAGGAGGGCGTTGCCGACGATCCCGGTCCCGGACTGGATGTCGGTCGGTTGGTGGCCCGGGAACGCGCCCCAGGTCGTCGACCCGAAGGCGAAGCTGAGCGCGTGCCAGGCGTTCACCCCGATCGATCCGTAGCGAAGGTCGGCCACGGCGCGCTCCAGTGCCTCGTCGACTCCGGGACGCGACATCGTGCGCGGGTCGACGAGGATCGTCATCGAGAGCGTCCCCCAGAGGACCTCGTTGCAGAAGTCCGTGGCTCGCGCGAGGAACTCCGCCGGTTCGGCGACGTCGAGCGCCGTCTCGCTCATGAGGGCGCAGAAGGCCTCCACGTTGAAGGCCGGGTCCTCGGACCGGGTGGGGTCGACGTCGCGGATGATCGTCCAGGGCATGATCCCCTCCCCTTCCGACCCGATCTGACGGGCGTCGGGGTGGGCGGCGAGCAGGGCGTCACGCCGCTCGAAGGCTCCGGGGTAGTAGGCGAGGCGGGTGGGCAACGAGGCGAAGACCCGCTCCAGCGCGCTGAGGAACTCCTCGCGCTGGGCCCAGTGGCGGGAGGTCACGATCACCCGTGGCGAGAGGCAGTTGAACCCCGCGTTGTTCGCGAGCATGGTGGCGACGTGGCGCGCCTGGTAGTCGATCTCGGCGGCCGTCCACTCGCCGGGCACGATCACGACGGGCGACACGTTGCCCAGTTCGCACGTGATCGGCTTCTCGAGGATCGGCTCGTTGGCGGCTCGCCGACGGGCACCCTCCTCCCCCGCCCCGAACACGATCGCGTCGTGGGTCTTGTCCGAGCCGGTCACGTGGACGTCGTCCACGCCCGGGTGACTCGTGAGGTACGAGCCCACCTGGGCCCCGCCGTCGACGATGCGCAGGAAGCCCGGCTCGATCAGCGCCGCGAGGGCTCGCTCCCAGTAGGGAATGAGGTAACTGTTGACGGGATTGGCCTTGAGGACGACCACCCGACCCTCGGCGAACATCTTCGTGAGGACGTCGCGGGGCCCCAGCGAGGCGACGTTCCCGGCGGCGAGGACGAGCGAGACGCCCGCGTGGGCCGCCGGGTCCGCGTAGGCGAGGGCCTGGGTCGCCCGGACCTCGTCCTCGTCGACGCCCGGCTCCATCCAGACCTCGCCGGTCGTCTTCGCGTAGAGGATCCGGTCGAAGGCGTTCGCCGGCAGGACCTGCACCGAGATCCGATCCCCCGGTCGGTGACGCACCGGGCCGGAGTACCGTGGCGGCCGACCGGCGGCGAGGTCGCGCAGTGAGGCGCGCAGTCCCTGCGCCATCCGTACGAAGGTCCCGATGCCACTGAAGAGCTCCTCGCCGCCCTCGGGTCCGCGCGGGTCGTAGCCCTTGGCTGCGCACGCGGCGGCGTTCCACTCCTCGGAGACGAGCACCGTGTCGGCGACGACCCGGGCGAGCAGCCGCTCGCGCTCGGCCGGCGACGTCGCGGCCCAGACGGCCGCTCGCTCGGCCACCCCCGCGACCGCCTCGTCGAGCGCTCCGGGGTCGAACCCCACGTGATCCTGGCGACCGGACGTCGGCGCCGCGGCCCCTCGTACCTGCGTCATGGCATCGTCCCCCTGACATCTCGGAGACTATCGACCGGCGGATCGTGCGCGACCGGCCCGCCTCCCCGAGGGCCCCCCACGCCTCCCTAGTATCGGGGGTGCGCCACGCGCACGCCGCCATCGACCGAGGGGATGACGATATGTCGTACGAGGAGTGGGGGCCACTGGGTCTCCTGGTCGGGACGTGGGAGTCGGGCTGGGACGGGCTCGACGTCTCGTACCACAACGAGAACGGGAAGGTCGCCGAGACCGTCTACCGCGAGAAGACCACCTTCAAGCCCTTCGGGCCGGTCGACAACGGCGACCAGCACCTCTACGGGCTCGACTACCGGACCTCCGTCTACCGCGAGGGCGAGGACAACCCCTTCCACACCGAGGTCGGCTACTGGATGTGGGACGGCGACCGCCGCCAGGTGATGCGGTGCTTCCTCGTCCCGCGCGCGTCGGCCGTGATCGCCGGGGGCACCGTCGCGCCCGACGCCACCCGCTTCGACCTGCACGCCGAGCTCGGCTCCAACGTCTACGGCATCCTCTCCAACCCCTACCTCGACGAGGTCGCGCGCACGACGCGCTTCGACGTGACGATCGGCGTCGCGGGCGACACCTTCACCTACGACGAGACGACCGTCGTCGAGCACCAGCGATGGCCGACGGTGATCATGCACACCGACCGCAACACCCTGACGCGCGTCAGCTGGGACTGAGCGGCCGACCGTGTTCGACTGGTCCGACGAGGAGCGTCAGATCGCCGACGCGGTGCGGCGCTTCGTCGACGAGACCGTCCGCCCGCGACTCGACGCGATCGAGCACGGGGACGAGCCGCCCTACGACCTGCTCCGCCAGCTCTACCGGACCTTCGGCATCCGCGAGATGGCGCTCGAGTCCTTCGAGCGCGCCCTCGCCCGCCGTCGCGAGGGCGTCTCGACGACGTCCCGCTCGGGTGGGAGCGATCCCGCCCCCTCGCTCCTCACCACGATCGAGCTCTGCCGCGTGAGCCCCGGCCTCGTGACCTCGCTCGGGGTCTCGACCGGCCTCGCGGGCGGAACCATCAACGCACTGGGTACCCCGGAGCAGATGGAGCGCTGGGGTCGGGACCTCGTGACCCTGGACACGGTCGGCGCGTGGGCCATCACCGAGCCCGACTCCGGCTCGGACGCCCTGGGCGGCATGCGCACCACCGCCCGTCGCGACGGTGACGAGTTCGTGCTCAACGGCCAGAAGACCTGGATCACGAACGGCCCCTACGCCGACACCCTCGTCGTCTACGCGAAGCTCGACGAGCCCGACGTCGATCCCCGTCGTCGACGCGTCCTGCCCTTCGTGCTCGACCGGGGCATGCCCGGGCTCGACCAGTCCCGGCCGCTGCGCAAGATGGGCCAGCACGCCTCGCCCACCGGCGAGGTCTTCCTCACCGACGTCGTCGTGGGTCGCGATCGGCTCCTCGGCGACGACCGCTCCCCCGGTGGGGGTCGCGCGAGCGCCAAGGATAACTTCGTCACCGAGCGGGCCGGAGTGGCGGCGATGGCACTCGGCATCATCGAGGAGGCCCTGCGACTGAGCGTCGACTACGCCCGAACCTGCGAGCGCTTCGGTGCGCCGATCGGTGACTACCAGCTCGTCCAGGAGAAGCTCGCCGCCATGGAGGTCGCCCGTGTCAACGTGCGGTCCATGGTGCTCACCCACGTCGAGCGCAGTCGCGCCGGCGTCACGCCGACCCTGGCCGAGGCCTCCGCGATGAAGCTCTACGCGGCCCGGGCGGCGTGCGAGGTCGCCGACGACGCGATCCAGGTCTTCGGGGGCAACGGGTACGTCACCGAGTACCGGGTCGAGCAGCTGTACCGTGACGCGCGGGTGCTGCGCATCTACGCGGGCACCGACGAGATGCAGATCGGAGCCATCGCCCGCGACCTGCTCGGCCGCGCGACGGCCTAGGGCCGCCCCCGCCGGCGCAGCCACGCGAAGACGATCACCGCCAGGACGGGGACCGCGACCACGACCGCGCGCGCGATCGGCAGGGGCTTGCCCAGGTGCGGGTTGACGAGAGTCGTCGTGGTGAGACTGGCGAGGAGGGCCACCTCCCCATTCTGACCAGTCCGCGGCTAGGCCGCGGGGGCCGGGGGAACGAGTCGTTCCAGTCGGGTGAGGATGTCGGCGATGGCCTGGTCCTGGGCCTCGAGGTGGCGCTGGATCTGCTCGGACTCGTGGAGGACGGCCTCGGCGTCCTTGTAGGTCTCCTCGGACCGCTTGTCCGCGGCCGCGGCCTGGATGTTCTGGCCCACGATGATGACCGGCAGCAGGACGAGTTGGAGGAAGCTGCTCGAGAGCCAGACGATGACGTAGTAGACGCCCTGGTGGACGGCGGAGGGCAGGGCGAAGAGTGCGAGCACGGTGAACAGGTACGCGGCCCACATGGTGCCGATGATGAGCGTGACGCGTAGACCGAAGCGAGCGTTGAACCGCACCAGCGGGTTCTCGTGGTGCAGGCGGCGCAGGTCGCGCGTGCGCACGGGGCGGCCCTGTCGCAACTCCTCGCGACGGGGATGGGGGACGTACTGGTAGTCGGTCATGGGGCGAGTCTCACACGCCCCGAGCGCCGAGTGAGGACTATCGCAGGTCGGGTGCCGTCTCCATGCCCCGGCGCCACGTCGAGCGCGCCACGATCTTGGTCGTGTCGGCGCGGCCCGCGTAGCGCTGGGCGATGTCGCGGATCTCCTCGAGCAGACCCTCGGAGAGCGTCGTCGGGTCGAGGCCGAGGGCGAGGAACTGCTCCCGCGCCACGTTCAGCTCGTTCTCGGCCGCCTCGCGGCGCGGGTTGGGCAGGTTGGCCACCTCGACGCCGGTCATCCCGGAGATCATCTGGGCCAGGTCGCGAACCCGGTGGGTCTCGGTGACCTGGTTGAAGATCTTCGGCTTCTCGCCCTTCGCCGGCGGGTTCTCCAGAGCGATCTGGATGCAGCGCACCGTGTCGCGGATGTGGATGAAGGCGCGCGTCTGGCCGCCGGTGCCGTGCACGGTGAGCGGGTGCCCGATGGCCGCCTGCATGAGGAAGCGGTTGAGCACCGTGCCGTAGTCGCCGTCGTAGTCGAAGCGGTTGATCAGTCGCTCGTCGCGCACCGTCTGGGGCGTCTGAGTCCCCCAGACGATGCCCTGGTGCAGGTCGGTGATGCGGATCTGGTCGTTCGCAGCGTAGAAGCCGAACATCAGCTGGTCCAGCGTCTTGGTGAGGTGGTACACCGAGCCCGCGTTGGCCGGGTGCAGGATCTCTCGCTCGATGTCGCCGTCGGGGGTCGGAACCTTGACGGTGAGGTAGCCCTCGGGGATCGGGGCTGAGCCCGACCAGCCGTAGCCGTAGACGCCCATGGTCCCGAGGTGTACGAGCGCCGTGTCGAGCCCGGACTCCGAGATCGCGACGAGCACGTTGTGGGTGCCCCGCACGTTGTTGTCCACCGTGTAGCGCTTGGCGGCCTCGTCGCGCATCGAGTACGGCGCGGCCCGCTGCTCGCCGAAGTGGACGATCGCGTCGGGCTGGACGTCGCGGATGAGGGCCGCGAGTCGGTCGTACTCCTCAGCGAGGTCGAGGCGGACGAAGTTGACGTCCTTGCCCGACACCTCGTGCCAGGCGCGCAGGCGCTCGCCCATGGGTCGGATCGGGGTCAGGGACTCGACCTCGAGCTCGAGGTCGATGGCCCGACGGCTGAGGTTGTCGACGATCGTGACGTCGTGTCCGATGTCCGAGAGATGGAGAGACGTCGGCCAACCGCAGAATCCGTCTCCGCCCAAGACCAGTACCTTCACGACGCAACTCCTCGTTCTCGGGCGTACCCACAACGGTCAGGTGACCGGACAACCCTACCAAAGACCCTCTTCCGTCCCGGATCGGGGTTGCCGGAGGATGTTCTTATCGCCGAAACACACGGAGGTTGTGGCGAGCACGGTGAACGACCATAATGTCGTCCAACGTGCTCGCGCGACGCGTTGGCGATTTCGCGCACGAACAGGGGGGATAATGAAGTTCCGTTCAAGGTGGCTCGGCGTCGCGTCGGCCTCCGCACTCGTGGCCGCGAGCCTCGTCACCGGTGCCATGGGCGCTCAGGCCTCGACGCCGTCGACGGGCCCCGCACTCACCTATCAGCCTTCGCACGCGGGAGGAACCGTCAAGCTGCTCGCCTCCTCGGCGGGTGGCACACTGGACCCACAGGTCAACTACACGCTCCAGTACTGGCAGCTCTACCAGGCGACGTACGACGGGCTGGTGAGTTTTCGCAAGGTCAGCGGCAAGGCGTCCTTCGATATCGTTCCGGACCTCGCCGTCGCCTTGCCAAAGGTGACGAACGGAGGCAAGACCTACACATTCGTTCTGCGCAAGGGCATCAAGTTCTCCAATGGGCAGACCGTGACCGTGAAGGACGTCCAGGCTTCATTCCAGCGGCTGTTCAAGGTGGCGAATCCCAACGCGGGCAGTTGGTACGCAGGCATCGTGGGGGCGTCGGCCTGCTTGGCCAAGCCGGCAACCTGCACCCTGACGGGTGGCGTGGTCGTCAATCCGTCGAAGAACATCGTGACGATCAACCTGACCGCTCCCGACGCCGAGTTCCTCGATCAGCTGGCCGTTCCTTTCGGCTCGATCCTGCCGGCGTCGACCCCGGGCCACGACATGGGCACCACTCCGATTCCTGGAACCGGCGCCTACATGTTCAAGTCGGACAACCCCAACACGAAGTTGGTGATGGTCCGCAACCCGTACTTCAAGGTCTGGAATGCGGCCGCTCAACCTCAGGGCTACCCCAAGGAGATTGACGAGATCTTCTCCAACACCGTCGAGTCGGAAGTGACCATGGTGGAGAACGGACAAGCCAATTGGATGTTCGACCCGATCCCGTCCGACCGTCTGGCCGAACTATCGAACAAGTACGCGTCCCAACTGCACGTGAACACTCTGACCTCGACGTGGTACATCGCGATGAACGTCAACATTGCGCCGTTCAACAATCTGCTGGCTCGCGAGGCCGTCAACTACGCATTCGACAAGAATGCCGCGGTCAAACTCTACGGTGGCACCAAACTGGCCTCGCCCACCTGTCAGATCCTCCCACCCGGATTCCCCGGATACCAACCGTTCTGTGCCTTCCAGAAGGGAACGGGATCGACCTATTCTGGGCCCGACTTGGCTAAGGCTAAGGCGCTCGTGAAGAAGTCGGGAACCGCGGGCATGTCCGTTGGCGTCGTGGCCCAGACCGACACGGTCGACCTGGCACTGGGCCAGTACCTGCAGTCGGTCCTGAACTCGATCGGATACAAGGCGACGCTGAAGCCACTGTCGCCAAACATCCAGTTCAACTACATCCAGAACACGAACAATAAGGTCCAGATCTCGGAGACCCAGTGGTATCAGGACTACCCAGCGGCTTCGGACTTCCTCAAGATCCTGTTGAGTTGCTCCCAGTTCCACCCCGGTTCGGACAACTCGATCAACATCTCGGGTTTCTGCAATAAGAGCCTCGATGCTCAGATGAACCAGGCTGAGACCTTGATGCTGACCAACCCGACGAAGGGCAATGCGTTGTGGGCTCAGATCGACAAGCAGATCATGACGAAGTACGCACCGTGGGTCCCCGAATTCAACCCGAAGTTGATTGACTTCATCTCCAAGGGAACGGGCAACTACCAGTTCTCCAAGCAGTTCTACATGCTGGTCGACCAGCTCTGGGTCAAGTAGGCCCGTGACTGACGTAGTTTCCCGTTCGACGACCGCCAGGGGTGACAGCCCCTGGCGGTCGTCGCTTCGGCAGCTCCGACGAAACCGCGCATCAATGATCGCGCTCGGCGTACTCATCTTGATCCTGTTATCCGTGATCGTGGCCCCCTTCTACGCGCACGACATCGCTCACACGAACCCCTTCACGTCGAATCTGAATGGCACCACGGTGATCAGTGGCCGAACGGTGCCGGTCCTGCAGCCCAACACCCAGGGCCTCGGACTGGGCGTGACCCCCATCGGACCGACGTGGGACTTCCGCCACTACTTCCTGGGCGCTGACAACCAGGGTCGCGACGTCTTTGCCCGTCTTCTCTACGGCGGTCGCAATTCGCTGTTCATTGGAACGGTCTCCGCCATCATCTGCTGCGGTGTTGCCGCCGTCCTCGGAATGCTCGCTGGTTACTTCGGCGGCGTGATCGACTGGGTCCTCTCGCGCATCTTCGACATCGTCTGGGCGTTCCCCGTCTACCTACTCGCCATCTCTCTCTCGGTTGTCCTGCTCACTTCGGGCCTCAATCTCGGCCCCGTTCACGTGGGCCCCGGCTCACTGTGGCTACCGATCGTGATCATCGCCGCCGTCTACGTGCCCTACGTCGCTCGACCCGTGCGAGGCCTGACAATGTCGTTGCGTGAGCGAGAGTTCATTCAGGCGGCTATCGGGTCGGGGGCTTCCGACTGGCGGATTCTCACCAAGGAGGTCCTCCCAAACACGCTGCCGTCGGTGATCGTCTTCTTCCCACTGATGGTCGCTTTCAACATGCTCACCGAGTCAGCCCTCTCGTTCCTCTCCATCGGCGTTCAACCCCCGGCGGCGAGTTGGGGCACCATCATCAATGACGGTCTCGGCCTCCTCTATACGCGCCCGTGGGTGGCACTCGCGCCCGGCATCATGATCGTTATCACCGCGGTCTCGCTGAACATCCTGGGTGACGGAGTACGCGACGCCTTCGACCCCAAGGCCAAGCTTCGGGGAGCGGTCTGATGTTGGGGTTCATAATCCGGAGACTCATCTCGGCGATTCTCGTCATGTTCTCTATCTCCGTGCTCGTGTTCCTCATCTTCTTTGCCACGCCGGGGGTGGATCCGGCCGCCCGCATCGCGGGCCGCAGCGCATCGCCGGCGATTATCGCTCAGGTGCGTCACGCGTTCGGCCTTGATCGACCACTTCCGATTCGCTGGGCACTCATGATGGACCACCTGTTCATCAAGCAGGACCTCTCTAGTTACGTGAATATCGGTTCGCGCGTCGTGCCTCAGATCACTCAAGCAGCGCCCGTCACCCTGTCGCTCGTTGCCGGAGCCGCCGTCATCTGGATGGTGATCGGAGTCACCGGCGGCGTCATTGCCGCCGCAAACCGCGGTAAGTTCATCGACCCGGTGATCATGTTCATCGGTATCGCGGCGGTATCTGTACCCGCCTATTGGCTCGGCGAAGTTGTCAATCTCATCACCCAAGGGGGCCTTCACCACTCGATCTTCGCGTGGGTCCCACCCTCCGGTTACGTCCCGATTACGCAAAGCCCGGGACAATGGGCTCTGCACTTGATCATGCCGTGGTTGACACTGGCCGCTCTCTACGCGGGGATTTACGCTCGCGTCCTGCGAGCCGAGCTCGTTAACGCGCTTAACGAGGACTACGTACGCACCGCTCGAGCCAAGGGCCTCAGTGAGCGACGCATCCTGATCCGCCACGCACTGCGGTGCTCCCTCATCCCCATCGTCTCTCTCTTTGGACTCGACTTCGGCGCTCTTATCGGGGGCGCGGCTCTCCTGACCGAGGTCGTCTTTGGCCTTCCCGGCGTTGGCTTGCTGACGTACACGTCACTGCAGAATCTCGACCTGCCCGTCATCATGGGAGCCGTCATGTACGGTGCCTTCTTCGTGGTCCTCGCGAATGCCGTTGTTGATATCGCCTACGCCTTCCTCGACCCGCGAGTACGCATTGCCTGATACCCCACTCCTCGAGGTCGAAGACCTACGCGTGTCCTTCGCGACGCGTGCCGGTGTCGTCCGCGCCGTCGACGGACTCTCCATGTCCGTCGGACGAGGCGAGACGGTCGGCATCGTCGGCGAGTCCGGTTCGGGGAAGTCAGTGTCGATGTACTCGATCCTCGGACTTCTCCGGGGACCCAACGTCTCCATTGAGGGCCGGGTTCGCTTCAATGGTCAGGACATCCTGGGTCGTCCGGACCGCGAGCTGCGCGCCCTGCGGGGCAAGGACATCGCGATGATCTTCCAGGATCCCATGACGGCGCTGACGCCCGTCTACACGGTGGGCTGGCAGATCGCCGAGCAGATCCGACAACACACGGATCTCACCAAGCGTCAGGCTCACCAGCGAGCCATCGACCTCCTCGCGGAAGTCGCCATCCCGGATCCGTCTCGTCGCGTGAACCAGTACCCCCACGAGTTCTCCGGTGGCATGCGCCAGCGCGCCATGATCGCGATGGCGCTCTCCTGTGAGCCGTCACTCCTGATCGCCGACGAGCCGACGACGGCACTTGACGTGACGACGCAGGCTCAGATTCTGGAGCTCCTCGCCGAGCTCCAGGAGCGCAGGGGGTCGTCGATCGTTCTCATCACCCACGACATGGGCGTGATTTCCGAAGTCGCCGACCGGGTAGTCGTCATGTACGCGGGGCGCCCCGCAGAGATTGGGACCCGCCAGGAGGTGATCCGGGAAGCTCGCCATCCCTACACCTGGGGGCTGCTGGGTGCCGTGCCTCGCCTTGACTCCAAGCGCGCCCGCCTAGTGACGATCCCCGGTAACCCCATCTCACCGCTCGACGTCCCCCCGGGCTGCGCCTTCGCCCCCCGATGCACCTATCGGCACGATCGCTGCAGCGATCGCCCACCGATGCGCGGGACTGACCACCTTGACGCCTGCTGGCTCGACGACGCTGAGAAGGAACAGCGGAGAGCAGAGATCGAGGAGGCCTCGTGAGCGACGTCATCCTTCGTGTTGACAACGTCACCAAGAATTTCTCGGTCCGTCGACCTGGTCGAGGGGGACGCAGCCAGATTCAAGCCGTCGGCGGTGTCTCGTTCGAGATTCGCCGCGGAGAGACCCTGGGCATTGTGGGCGAATCAGGGTGCGGTAAATCAACGTTGGCCCGCTGCATCGTTCAGTTGCTACCAGTTACCTCGGGAACGGTCGAGTTCAATGGTTCTCCACTCACTGGACTGTCCCGCCGCCAACTCCGGCCACACCGGCGCGAGATGCAGCTCGTCTTCCAGGATCCGTTCGCCTCGCTGAACCCGCGGCGCACTGTGGCCGACATCGTCGCCGAGCCACTGCGAGTTCACCGCTTCGGAACGCGTAGCGAGATCGAGGCTCGCGTGCGAGAGCTCTTCACGCTGGTCGGCCTCGACGTGAACTCACTCGTCCGGTACCCGCACGAGTTCTCAGGTGGCCAACGCCAGCGCATCGGGATCGCTCGATCGCTCGCGCTCAATCCCCAACTCGTTGTCGCCGATGAGCCGGTGTCGGCCCTCGACGTCAGTGTTCAGGCTCAGGTTCTCAATCTCATGGCTGAGCTCCAGGAGAAGTTGGGTCTCACCTATCTCTTCATCGCGCACGATCTCGGTGTGGTGCGCCACGTCTCTGACCGGGTCGGCGTGATGTACCTCGGTGAGCTTGTCGAGATGGGCCCCGCTGATCCCCTCTACGATGCTCCGCTTCACCCCTACACCGAAGCCCTGCTGTCGGTGGCGCCGGAGTTGGATGACGGGCGGGCTCGCACGCGTGAGCGCATCGTCATCAGTGGCGACGTTCCCGACCCCGCTGACAAGCCCAGCGGTTGCGCCTTTCACCCGCGCTGCCCCGTGGCCCAAGACCGATGCCGTATCGAAAAGCCGTCCCTCATCCACGCCGGCGATGGCCGACTTGTGGCCTGTCACTTCCCGCGGAGGCGCTAATGGAAACCGTTCGACTGTCCCGAGACCAGCACGTCTTTCACTTCCGGGCCGACGCCGAACCCGTGCTCAGCGTGGAGCCCGGCACGGTGATGGAGATCGAGACGTGGGACTGCTATCGGGGTCAGGTCACTAGCGAGGAGCACACCCCCGACACCGTTGATGAGTCCCTCATCAACCCCGCTACCGGACCGATCGCCGTCCGCGGAGCAGAGCCCGGCGACTCGCTCTCGGTCACCCTCCTCGACATTCGCCCCGAGAGTCGGGGCTCGGCGATGTGCCAGCCGGATTGGGGACAATTGGGCCACCTGGTCGCCCCGACGACGCGCATCTTCACGGTCGAGGATGGCTGGGTGACGATGAACGATCGGGTGAAATTCCGTGCCCGTCCGATGTTTGGCGTCATCGGAGTCTCACCCGCGTCGGGCGATATCCACACTCTGCAGGCCGGGCGCCATGGCGGGAACATGGACAACAACGATCACGGGATCGGAGCAACCATTCACCTTCCCGTCTTCCAGAGTGGCGGACAGCTCGCCATTGGTGACATGCACGCCTCGATGGGTGATGGGGAGATCTCGGGAACTGGCGTCGAGATTGGTGGGTTGGGGATCGTTCGCGTGGACCTCGTGAAGGGGGTGAGCGGCCGCTGGCCCGTCACCGAGACGGCGGACAGCATCATCACCCACGCAACGGCCGATGGCGACATCACTGAAGCACTCCAGTTGGCGTGCGAGGAGGCGGCGCGCCTCCTCGTCGACCATTGGGACTTCACCCCTGAGGATGCCTTCATCTTCCTCTCCGTGGCGGGCGACCTCGGCATCGCTCAGTACTGCCATCCCTGCCCCGGAACGGTCATCGCCAAGATGCGAATCCCCAAGATCGCTGCCGTGCCGCGAGCGTTCCGCTAGGAGCGCGCCTCTCCCAAACCACGACATTCTGGATGAGGCCCGAGGCCTAGCGCGCCGTAACGATTCGCGGTGATGGCGACGCTCTGCTCGAGCAGCCAGCGGGGCGCCTCCACCCGGCCGCTCTGGGCGAGCGGGCGCGGGTCGAGGCTCACGCCCTGCTCGAGGAGTTCCGCGACGGGGGGTGTCTCGGCGCTGAGCCAGCGCACGCGCGCGACCTGGCCCGCCCGAGCCACGAGTTCGTCGGCCGTCTCAACGCGGGCCCCGAGGTCGCGGTCGGGAACGGCCGTGCTGATCTCGACGGTGATCCCGAGCAGCGCGACGAGGCCCGCGAGAAACTCGCGGGCCGCCCCGTCGAGCCCACCGTCGACGCGCACCACGACCGGGAGTCGAGTCCGGCGGTAGCGGCGCACGTTGCGCTCCCCGGGCAGGGCGACGGGATCGAGGGCTCGAGAGCCAACCTCGTCCCACCAGGCCCGCGCCTCGTCGAGCGCGCGGGGCGCGTCGACGACGGCGGGCCAGTCGCGGAGACCGTCAACGTAGTGGGGACCCCCCGCCTTGGCGGTGGGCCCGACGCTGCTGCGGCGCCACCCCCCGAAGGGCTGGCGTCCCACCACGGCTCCCGTGATCCCCCGGTTGACGTAGGCGTTACCGACCTCCGCGCTCTCGATCCACTCGCGGAGCTCGTCGGGATCGAGGGAGTGGATGCCGCCGGTGAGCCCGTAGGGGATCTCGTTCTGCCAACGGATCGCCGTCGCGAGGTCCGGGGCAGTCATGACACCGAGGACGGGGCCGAACCACTCGTGGGTGTGGGCCCACGATCCGGGGGCCACTCCACGCTTCACCCCGGGCCGCCAGAGCCACCCCTCGGCGTCGAGCGGGCGCGGCTCGACGACCCAGGTCTCACCGACCTCGTGCCGTAGTGCCCTCTGCAGTGCGGCCTCGGGCGGTCGGATCAGTGGTCCGACCGTGGTCGCCAGCCTCGTGGCGTCGCCGACGACCAGTCCGGAGACGGCGTCGGCGAGCTGGGACCAGAAGCGGGGGTTGGCGTCGGTGGCCGTGTCGATGATGGCGAGGCTCGCCGCGCTGCACTTCTGGCCCGCGTGACCGAAGGCCGACTGGACGAGGTCCCGAACCGCGGCGTCGACGTCGGCCGACCCCGTGACGACGAGCGCGTTCTTGCCGCTGGTCTCGCCCAGGAGGTAGAGATCGGGGCGCCACGAGGTGAACAGCTGCGCCGTCGAGAACCCCCCGGTGAGGACGACCGCGTCGACGCCGGCGTGTGTCACCAGGGCTCGGCCGACCTCGTCGTCGCGGGTGGGGACGAACTGCAGCACGTCGCGCGGCACCCCCGCGTCCCAGAGGGCCCGCACGAGGGCCCAGGAGGTCGCCACGGCCTCGGGCGCCGGCTTCAGGATCACGGCGTTGCCCGCCGCGAGACCGGCCGCCACGCCACCCGCGGGAATCGCCAACGGGAAGTTCCAGGGCGGGACGACGAGGACGACGCCCCGCGGGGAGGACGGCCCTGGTCCGCGGTGGGCCCCGTAGTCGCGTAGGTAGTCGACGGCCTCGCTGACCTCCGGATCGGCCTCGCCGGCGGTCTTGCCACCGTCGCGCGCCATGAGGGCGAGGAGGAGGGCCCGGTCGCCCGCGAGCCGCGCGGCCGCCCGGCGCAGGATCGCCTCGCGCCCGGCCTCCCCGCGCTCGTCCCACGCCGGCTGTGCGGCCCGGGCGCGTGCCACCGCCGCGTCCACGCCGTCGACGTGGGCGACGCGGTACCGATACCACGGACGTCCGGCCTGATTCGGGTCGCCCCCGAGCTCCCAGTCGGGACCGTCCGCGCCGACGACCCGATCGTCACCGACGATCAGGTCGTCGCGCGAGCCCACCTCCACGAGGGCCGCGCGAAGTCGGTCCACGTGGTCGGGGTCGGTCGGGTCCCCGTCCGGTTCGTTGGCGGCGAGCGGATCGGCGCGGCGTCGGCGGTCGAGCGCCAGGTCGTGGCGAGCCGCGAGCGCCGCGGCGAATCGCTCCCGTTGCTCGGCGACGGCGCGACCGTCGTGCACGAGTCGTGGCGCGACCCGCAGGTAGTTCTCCGGCGCGGTGTTCTCGTCGAGGCGACGCACGAGGTAGGCGACGGCCGCGTCGAAGTCGTCGGGGCGCGTCACCGGCGCGTAGAGCCGCACCGGCGTGCCCGCGCGGGCCAGGGCCCGCGCCTCACCCGGCGCCATCCCCTCGAGCATCTCGACGTCGAGCATCGAGGCGACGTCTCGGCGTCGAGCGATCGCGAGCGCCCCGACGACGGTGAAGAGGTTGTGGCTGGCCACTCCGACGCGCACGAACGGCACGTGCTCGGGTCGCAGGGCGACGTCGACCAGCCGCAGGTAGCTCGCGTCGACGTCGGCCTTGGTCGCGTAGGGGGCTGCCGTCCAGCCGTGGAGCGTGGCCTCGTGGTGCTCCATCGCGAGGTTCGCCCCCTTCACCAGGCGGATCTTGATCCGGCTGCCGTGACGCTCGTGACGTTCCCGACTCCAGGCGAGCAGTTCGTCGAGGGCCGCGTGGGACTCCGGGAGGTAGGCCTGCAGGACGATGCCGCCCTCGATCGTGGCGAACTCCGGCTCACTCAGCACCGCCCGAAAGGCGTCGACGGTGAGGCGCAGATCCCGGTACTCCTCCATGTCGAGGTTGACGAAGGTGCCAGTCGCGACCGCGTGCCGATAGAGCTCGCGTAGCCGCTCGCTCACCCGCTCGAGCGAGCCGTCGTGATCGATCGTCACGAGGGGTGGGACCATCGACGAGAGCTTGACCGAGACGTAGTCGACCTCGGGCCGGGCCATCACGGCGAGGACCCGGTCGCGGCGCTCGTCGGCCTGCACCTCGCCGAGGACGGCTTCGCCGACGACGTTCACGTTGAGACCGAGGCCCTCGGCGCGACGGCGCGCGAGGTGACGTGCGAGGGCGTCGGACGTCTCGTCGAGCACGAGGCCCGCGGTGCGCTGGCGCACCCGGGCTCGCGCGACGCGCACGACCGGCCCCGGGACCACCCGCGCCAGGACGCTCGCCACCCGCAGTCCGGCCGCGTCCATCGGGCCGACGCCCCGCCAGGAGGCGTCGCCCGCAGCGCGCGCGAGGGCCCGAGCGGCGCGGCGCGGGTCACGGAAGCGCATCACCTCGTCGGCCAGAGTGACCGTGGCGTGCAGCGCCCGGGGGTCGCGCAGGAGCCCGGCGAGCGTGGCCGCGTCGCGGCGCTCGGGGCGCGTCACCCGCCGCGCGGACGCCTCGAGCAGCTCACGCACCGTCGACGTGACCTCGTCGGTCAGGTCGTCCATCAGGGGATCGGTCATCGCCATCGTCCACCCTCCACGACGACGCTAACGCCGCCGGCGCGGTCACTCCGTGCGACGCAGAAAGGCCCGGGTGGCCGGCTCTTGGGGGTCGTCGAAGATCTGGGCGGGAGTGCCGCGCTCCACAATCACGCCCTCTTCGAGGAAGAGGACTTCGCTCGCGACGTCGCGCGCGAACGCCATCTCGTGGGTCGCGATCAGCATCGTCGTGCCGGCCGTCGCCAGGTCCCGCAGGAGGTCGAGGACCTCGCCCACGAGCGTGGGGTCGAGGGCGCTCGTCACCTCGTCGAGCAGGAGCACCGAGGGGCGCATGGCCAGCGAGCGGACGATCGCCACCCGCTGCTGCTGCCCCCCCGAGAGTCGATCGGGGTAGTCGCCCGCGCGGGACTCGAGGCCGATCCGCGCGAGCAGGGTGCGGGCCTCGCTCTCGGCCTCGGCCCGGTCCCGACCGAGCGCGTAGCGCGGTCCGAGCAGGACGTTGTCGAGGACGCTGAGGTGGGGGAAGAGGTTGAAGGACTGGAAGACCATCGCGATCTCGCGACGGACCAGGTTCGGGTCGACGCGCGGATCGCTCAGCGACTGGCCGTGGAGCAGGACGTCCCCGGCGTCGATGGGCTCGAGGAGGTTCGCGCAGCGCAGCAGGGTCGACTTCCCCGATCCCGAGGCGCCGATGAGACAGGCGACACGGTGGGCCTCGAGGGTCAGCGAGACGTCGCGCAGGACCGGGTGCTCGCCGAATCGCTTCTCGACGTGGCGCAGCTCGAGGACGCTCACGACGCCCCCGCCAGGCGTCGGGATCGATCCCGGGCGATGAGGTGATCGGTGTAGCGGGTGAGGGGGACGGTGAGCACGAGGAAGAGCAGGGCCGCGACCACGTAGCTCGAGAAGTTGAAGACCGTCGAGCTGTAGATCTGGGCGGCCCGCGTCGCCTCGATGGCGCCGAGGGTCGACACCAGGGCGGTGTCCTTCTGCATCGAGATGAAGTCGTTGAGCAGGGGCGGGATCACCGTGCGGACCGCCTGGGGGAGCACGACGCGGCGCATCGTCGCCGCGTAGGTGAGGCCGAGGGAGCGGGCCGCCAGGATCTGCCCGTGGGGAACCGAGTTGATGCCCGCCCGGTAGACCTCGGCGACGTAGGCGGAGTACGAGATCGTGAGCGCCGTCACCCCGTAGACGGCTGGAGACTGGCTCGAGATCGCTCCGAGGGAGAGGGCCGGGAGTCCGAAGCCGATGATGTAGACGACGAGGAGGATCGGGATCCCGCGGAAGACGTCGGTGTAGAGGGTCGCGAGGACGCGAAAGGGCGCGAGGACCGGGGAGCGGCTCACCCGCGCCACGGCGATGAGGAGGCCGATCGCGAGGACGAGGACCTCCGAGAGCAGGAACATCCAGATGTTGGTGATGAGTCCCGAGCCGACCGAGAGGAGGCCCTTCGAGGGATCGCCCCGGAACGCGACCCACATGTCGTGGAACGAGAAGAACGTCGCCCGGACGTTCGCGCCCCCGGGGGCCCAGAAGAAGACGCTGACGAGCAGGGCGATGACCGCCACGCTCGAGACCGCCGAGACGGCCGTGCCCCGTCGACCCGCGAAGGCGACCTTTCGCCGGGGCAGGTAGAGCCGCGCGGGATCCGGTCCGGTCCCCTCGGACGAGTCGGTCACGTCAGGGCTTGATCAGCGGAACCGACGTGTAGATGCCGAGCCACTTCTTCGTCAACTGGGCGAGGGTGCCGTTGTGACGCAGCTGGGCGATCGCGGCGTCCACGCAGCCCACCATCGGACTGCCCTTCTGGAAGAGGAGCCCGTAGTGCTCGCCGACGCTCGGGAACTGCCCCACCTGCACGGCCAGGGGCTTGTTCTTCTTGTCCACGATCTGGGCGCTCGCCATGTACTGCCCGGTCGGCGTGTCGATCACCAGGGCGTCGATCAGGTGCTCCTGGAGCGCCGCCACCGCCTCGTCCAGGGTGTTGTAGACGCGGGCCGGCTTCGTGGGCTTGATGTAGCTGTTGATGAAGGCGAGCCCGGTCGTGCCGATCTGGTCGCCGTACTGGTAGGTGCGCAGCTGGGCCGGCGAGTGGGCCTTCACGATCTTCGTCCCCTTCATGGCCACGATCGACTGCTGCACGTCGTAGTAGGAGGTGGAGAAGCTCACGGCCTTCGCCCGGTCGGCGGTGTAGGAGATCTCGTTGATGTCGAAGTCGAAGGGCTTCGGTCCCGGCGCGTAGCTCGCGTCGAAGGGCTCGACGACCCACTTGACGTGGCTCTTCGAGATCCCGAGGGCACCGGCGATCGCGTAGGCGACGGCCGACTCGTAGCCCTTCCCGTTGCTCGGCTTGTTGTTGACGAACCAGGGCGTGTAGGCCGGACTGTCCGTCGCAACGGTCAGGTAGCCCTTCTGGTGCTCCTGGCTCTTGATCGAGGTCTTGCAACTGGCGAGCGAGGGTGTCGACGCCGCGCCGCTCGGAGCCGCGGCGACGACGCCCGTGAGGGCGGCGCCGACCAGGGCGGCGGACAGGGTGAGGCGGGTGAGGCGCATGGCCCTCCTTCGTGACCGTGACGTGACGGAAGTGTACTGCCCGCTCCGTCGCCGCCCCGAATTGTCGAGCGGAGCCTTGCCGTCGACCGAATCTCCGCTCTAGCCCTCGTGCGGACGTCGGGAGCGCCGCCGCACCTCGAAGGCACCGTCCACCTCGTCCAGCGCGAGACGCTCCTCGTCGTCGAAGAGCGAAGGGACGTCGCCAACCACCTCGCTCAGGGTCGCGAGGGGAACACCGATGTCGACCAGACTCAGCTCCTTCACCTCCCGGCGCAGAGCGGAGTCCGCTCTTCGGCCGGGCCAGGGTGGCGGTGAAGTCCGCGCCGACGCTGGCGAGCGAGGTCCTCCCCGACGTCGATGCCCCTCGGGACGTCGGGGGCAGCACCGGGGCATCCTGTCCGCGAATCCACGCGGTGCGCACCTCGGCGTCCAGAAATCGACGATGACGGGGTCCGGGGAGCGCAGGACGTCCCGGTCGAAGGTGGTGCGGTCTTTGGCGTGGGCGATGAGGATCATGCATCGTGTCAACCTCGTCACGGCGACACGCTCCGGGACGCTTCGCGGGAAGTCGGGATGACGCGACGACGGGCACCTCCGTCTCGTCTGCATGAGTGGAGGCCGATGCCGTTCCGGTCGGCATCCTCCCGGGGGGGCACTCCGGCCACTGCGTCGCCCTCGACGAGCGGGTAGGGACGTGGGATCAGCGCTCAACGCCGCGCCGGTAACCAACGGCCCCGGGGCCGAGGGGATCGCATCGTCGGGCGATTCCCGAGGGACCACGATGGCTCTTCGAGCGTCACCGTCTCGTCGAGTATCCCGACGATCTTCGCCCGAGAGCGATCACACCCAGCTCGGCGCCGGTGTCGACGCCACCCACACCCACGACCCCGCTCACGAGGGCGTCTCGGGGTCTCCTCACCCTCGCGAGCGCCCAGCGCGATCCGATGTGGGAATGGGAGATCCGACGTCGCGGTCACGCCCCGACGTCGCGCGGGCCCACCCCACGGGGGACGATCACGCGCACCGTCGTCCCCTCGCCGGGACGGGAGTGAATCTTCACCGCGCCACCGTGCGCCTCGACGAGTCCCCGGACGATGGCGAGACCCAGTCCGGAGCCCACCGCCGAACGAGACAGGTCAGCCTGCCAGAACCGATCGAAGGCGAGCGCGACCTCCTCCGTCGTCATCCCGGGGCCTGTGTCGTCGACGACCAGCTCGACGTCGTCGTCGTGCTCGATCACCGACACCTGAACCAACGTCGACGACGGAGTATGACGAACCGCATTCGTCACGAGGTTGTCCAACACGCGCCGCAGGGCACCCTCATCCGCATTGACCGCCACATCGTGTCCCGGGTCAACGCGAATTACCCGATCCGGGCGCGACTCTCGCACCTGGCTGACCACGTCGGCGACTAGGCGAGACAGGTTCACCGACGAGACCGTTATACCCTGCCCCTCATCGAGTCGCGCCAGCAGGAGCAACTCTTCGACGAGGCGACTCATCTGGTGGCTCGCTCGACCGACCCGACGCATAGCCTCGTCGGCCGCGGGGCCCTCGCGCAGCTCCCCGACCCGCCAGAGTTCGGTGACGCCCTGGATGACCGAGACGGGGCTGCGGAGCTCGTGGGAGGCATCCGCGACAAACTGCCGGAGGCGCGACTCGAGCTCCAACTGCTCGTCCAACATGGTGTTCACGGCGTCACTCAGTCGTGCCGCCTCAGTCCCCGCGCGCTGGGGCCGAACCCGGCGCGAGCGATCTCCACTGGCAATGGCGGAGGCGATCTCGGTGACGTCATCGATGGGCCTCAGTCCCAGCCGAACGATCCAGATTCCAACCGCTCCCAGCACGACCAGGATCACCAGCCCTACGACGAGGAGACCGAAACGCAGCGCCGCCAGCGTGCTCGCGACGTGGTTCATGGGAATGGCGATGAGGATCTCGCCCCGATTCGCCACCGCGCGCAAGAGAATGGCTCGCCACGTGATCGTCCCACTGAGTGACCCCACCGTGGCGATGACGGGGTTCCGTGGTGACGTCGTCTTCATCGGAGGTAGTTCGGGTACCGCACTCGCGACGCCCAGCGGAGTCGAGAGCACCGTGCGATGCCCGGCCGCTATCGACGCAATGTAGAAGGCACCCACATGACTCGCCGAGAACGCGCGATGGAGCGGGGGCGGCTCCGGCGGGGTGTGCCCCGAGGGGATCGTTCGAGTGAAGGGGAACGAGCTGCGCAATTGACCGTCGAGTTGGGCTACTTCCGAATGGGCGACGGTGGTGACGAGGATGGCGCTCATGACGGCGAGGACACCGAGCAGGACGGCGGCCGCGAGGACGAGCCGCGAGCGCAGGCTCATCGTCCGTCAGTCCCTCTCGAGGCGATAGCCCACGCCTCGCACGGTCCGGATCAGGGTGGGGGGTGACGTGTCAACCTTGCGGCGCAGCTGTGAGATGAACGACTCGACGATGGTGGGATCACCATCGAAGCCGTAGCCCCAGACATTGTCGATTATCTGCCACCGCGACAAGACGTGGCCGGCGTGTCGAGAGAGAAACGCGAGAAGTCGGAACTCGGTGGGAGACAGGTCGATGAGGGCCCCACCCCGCGAGACCGTCCGTTCGTCAAGGTCGATCTGCACCTCTCCGAATCGTTGAGGCACGGGGGCCACCACGCGTCCGGCACGGCGCAGCAGAGAGCGGACCCGCGCCGTCAGCTCTTCGATGCTGAAGGGCTTGGTCACGTAGTCGTCGGCTCCGATCGTGAGCCCCCGAACCTTGTCCCCCACCGAGTCCATAGCCGTCAGGAAGATGACGGGCGTGAGGTTCCCGGCCTCTCGCAGTCGCTGACACACCTCGTAGCCGTCCACGTCGGGGAGCATCACGTCCAGCACGATCAGATCGAACGCCGACTCTGCCAGGGTGGCGTTCAGCGCGTCCGTCCCGGTCGCCACCCTCGCGACGCCGTAGCCCTCCGCCGTGAGTGCCGCCGCGATCACGAAGGCGAGGTTGTCGTCGTCCTCGACCGACAGAATCTCGACGCTCATCGACTCCTCGTCTTCGCGCTCGAGCCGAGTGCTCGGACCTGACTCTACCGAGCCCTCGGATCGCCAGGGTCGCGGTCAACGCCGTGAGCGAACGTCCAGCCAGATCTTATGAACGCTTAACCGAGACTCCAGGCTCACTGTCGAAGATGCAGCCGTGGCCGCACCAGCACCCCTCTCCCTTCACCGTCTTCGCTCCCTCGGGGGAACACTCACACTCCTGGCGCTGAGTGGAGTAGCCCTCGCGGCGTGCGGAAGCTCCTCCTCGGTGGCGTCGGGCACGACCGCGACATCGAGCGGGGGCGCTGCCGCGACCACGGTGCCGGCGGGAGCCGCATCATCAACGGCTTTCGCCGACTGTCTCAAAACTCACGGTGTGACGCTGCCGTCGGGAGGATTCGGCGCCCCGGGCTCGGGCTCGTCGACACCGGGCTCCGGGAGTCGCGCTCCCGGGTCGGCTCCGGCATCGCGGGGTGGATTCAGCCCAGCGACCCGCGCGGCCTTCCAGGCGTGCGCCAAGTTCCGGCCCGCAGGCTCGGGCTTCGGTGGTGGATTCAACGGGGGCAACTCGACGGCCCTCGCGGCGTTCCGCAACTGCATGACGCTCCACGGAGTCACCCTGCCCGCCGGCGGCACGAGGCCATCCGGCGGCGCTCGCCCCGCGACGACGGCCAACCCGAAGTACTCGCATGCTCTCGCCGCGTGCCGGGCCCTCCTCCCTTCGCCCACCACGACCACGACCCCCGCCGGCTGATGTCACTCTGCCCACCACCCCCCCGCCGCCACGTCACGAGCCAAGGACGACCCTGATCATGAGACACCGCCGTTCGACCCGACGCGCGCTGCGCTACTCCACCCTCGCGCTCGCCGTCGCCGTCGTCGCCGGCGTCGTCTTCTACTTCATCTACCGAACTCCGTCGACGGGCACGACCACGGCGATCCGAACCGTCTCGGTCACGCGGGGAACGGTCCAGGCCACCGTCTCCGCGTCGGGGAGTGTGACCGCCGCCAGCACGGCCGACGAGAACTTCTCAACCAGCGGTACCCTCCAGTCGCTGTACGTGGGGGTCGGGCAGTCCGTCGTGGCGGGTCAAGTCCTCGCCACGATCGACAGCACCCCGGCGCAAACGAGCCTCCGCGCAGCCACGACCGCCTTCACCGTGGCCCGCATGAACTTGAATCTCGCCCGCGCCGCCCTGGCGAGCGAGCAGACGACGCTCGCCAACGCCCAACAGCAGTTGACGACGGACCTGACTGGCGGAACTGCCCTCCAGAAGGAGCAGAACCAGCAAGCCCTCCTGAATGCGCAGCAGCAGCTGACCAACGACCAGAATCAACTCGCCACGGATCAGGCACAGCTCGCGACCGACCAGCAGAACCTCGCGACGGCCACGGCCACCTACACGACCATCGCCTCGCTCGGCTGCCCGGCCGCCACTCCCGGAACATCGTCGGGTGCTTCGGGATCCTCCGTGACCCCCAACCCGGGCGGCGCTCCCTCCGTCGCCACGGGTGGGGCCACGGCGATCGCCACCACCACCGCCCAATTGACGGCGACCATCAACCCGAACGGCGCCGACACGACCTACTACTTCCTCTACGGCACCACGACGGCCTACGGCAGCACCTCGGCGGCGTTCACCATGGCCAAGGCCACGTCACCGTCTCAGGTGTCGGTCACCGTCTCGGGCCTCGCGGCCGACACGACGTACATCTACTACGTCGAGGCGGTGAGCGTCTACGGGGTGTCCGTCGGCCTGCCCGTCACGTTGACCACCGCCGTCGACGGCTGCACCACTGAGAACGCCGTGATCGCTACCGACCAGTCGAAGATCGTCACGGATCAACAGCAGATCACCAGCCAGCAGACGACGATCTCCGCTCAGGAGCTCTCGGTCCAAATCGCCCAGCAGAACCTGCAGGGCAACTCGAGCACGATCACGTCGGACCGCAACGCCATCGCCCAAGACCAGAGCTCCATCGCCCAGAGTCGCGTCGGACTCCTCCAGGATGACAACACGGTCGCGCAGGACCAAGCGACACTCGTACAGGATCAGAAGTCCGTGCAGCAGACACGACTCGTGGCGATGATCTCGGGAACGGTGACCGGCGTCAACGGAACCGTCGGCCAGACCGTCAGCGGCAGTGGCTCGACGCTGCTCACGAGTTCGTCGAGCTCCAGCAGCACCGGGTCGGGTTCGTCCGGCGCGGCCCTCGTCACCATCACGGGACTGCGCCAGCTGGAAGTGATCGCGGACTTCGCGGAGGCCGACGCGGTGAAACTCGCCACCCACCAGACGGCGACGATCACGCTGCCCGCAGATCCCAATACCACCATCCAGGGCATCGTGACGTCGATCTCACCGGTGTCGACCACGACGAGCAACGTGACCACCTATCCGGTCACGATCAGCCTGACCTCTCCGCCATCGTCCGTGAAGGACGGGGCCACGGCCGACGTGCAGGTCGTCGTTCAGACCGCATCGAACGTCCTGGAACTTCCGAGCACGGCCATCACGACCAATGGTTCGACGTCCACGGTCCAGGTCATGAAGAACGGCGTCACCACGACGATGCGAGTGACGACTGGCGTCGTCGGTGGCACCGACACCCAGGTGACGAGTGGTCTGACGCTGGGAGAGACCGTGGTCGTTCCCCAGGCCAGCGTCAGTGCCGCGACCTCGTCGTCATCGTCGGGTTCAACGCGGGGCTTCGGGGGTGGTGGCTTCGGGGGTGGTGGCTTCGGAGGTGGTGCCCGATTCGGCGGTGGAGGACTGGGGTGACCGTCTTCGACGCACGGAGCGACGCCGCGTCCGCTCCTCCCGCGTCCCCGCCCGTGATCATGCTCGCCGACGTCATGAAGAGCTATGCGATGGGGAGCGAGGTCGTCCACGCGGTCCGACACGTGGACCTCCGCGTCGACCGCGGAGAGTTCGTCGCCATCGTGGGGGCCTCCGGATCCGGCAAGTCCACGCTGATGAGCATCACCGGGTGCCTCGACTTCCCGACCAGCGGGCACTACAGCCTGGAGGGCGTCAACATCCGCGACCTCGACGATCGTGCCCTGTCGCGGATTCGCAATACCCGAATCGGATTCGTCTTCCAGGGCTTCAACCTGATTCCTCGCATGTCGGCCCTTCAGAACGTCGAGCTCCCTCTCGTCTACGGCGGCATCCCTCATCGCGAGCGCCGTCAACGCGCCGTCGCGGCGCTCACCCTCGTCGGCCTCGCCAACCGTCTCGACCACTGGCCCAATGAGCTGTCCGGAGGCCAGCAGCAGAGGGTCGCGGTCGCACGGGCCATCGGCACTAATCCGGCGCTGATCCTCGCGGACGAGCCCACCGGAGCCCTCGACACGACCTCGTCGCTGGAACTGATGGCCCTCTTTCACGAGCTGCACGCCCACGGACGAACGATCGTGATGATCACCCACGAGCACGACATCGCCGCCTTCGCGTCACGCGTCGTCGAGCTACGCGACGGGTCGATCATCAGCGATCGGCGACAAGAGCCCACGAGCGTCGGCGCCTGATGTTCCGGCTCCTCGACAGCGTGCGGATGGCCCTGCGGGGCATCGGATCGAACTGGCTCCGCACTCTCCTCACGATGCTCGGGGTGCTGATCGGCGTCGCGTCGGTCATCGTCCTGCTGGCGATCGGGACCGGAAGCTCCCAGTCGATCCAGAACTCGATCCAGAGCTTGGGCACGAACACCCTGACGGTCTTCTCAGCCGGGCAGTTCTCGTCGTCGGGTCCTCAGATTCGCTTCAATCAGCTGAACGCGCAGTCCATCACCCTCTTGTCGAATCGTGAGAACGCACCTGACGTGAAGTCCGTCTCCCCCGTGATCTCCACGTCCGTCACCGCGACGAACGGAACCCTCACCTACACGACGTCCGTCATCGGTTCCACCCCCTCCTACTTGGCGGCGTCCAACTACACGGTGTCCGCGGGTCGGGCGATCACCTCGGCGGACGTGGCGGCACACGCCCAAGTGGTCGATCTCGGGGCGTCGGCGGCGAGCGGGCTCTTCTCCGTGGGCTCCAATCCCCTCGGTCAGCAGATCACCCTGGGCAACGCCCAGTTCACGGTCGTCGGGCTGCTCGCGGCCAAGGGATCATCGGGACTCAGTAACGCCGACGCCGTAGCGATAGCCCCCTACACCGCCGTGGAGGACCAGTTGACGGGGGAGTCGACGTCCTTCAGCGAACTACTCATCCAGGGCCGATCCGCCTCGACCTTGTCACTGGCCCAGGGCGAGGTCGAGAGCATCCTGGCCGCACAGAATGACACGACGGTCGCCAGCCTGCCCTTCACGGTGCTCAACCAAGCATCGTTGATCTCCACGGCGACGTCGAGCGCCAAGACGTTCACGACACTGCTGGGATGGGTCGCCGCCGTGTCCCTGCTCGTCGGCGCCATCGGCGTCATGAACATCATGCTCGTCACGGTCACCGAGCGAACGCGAGAGATCGGCATCCGCAAGGCCATCGGCGCGCGAAAGCTGATCGTGCTCTTCCAATTCCTGGTCGAGTCGGTCGTCATCTCGTTCCTCGGTGGGGTCATCGGAGCGGCCGCGGGAATCGGGGTGTCTCACTTCACGATTGCCGGAGTGAAGCCCGTGCTCGCCTCGTACTCCGTTCCGCTGGCACTCGGAGTGGCTCTGGGCGTCGGCGTGCTGGCCGGCATCTATCCCGCCTACCGGGCCGCGTCGCTTCGTCCCGTTGACGCCCTCCGATACGAATGAGGTGATCCGACATGACCGCCCTGCCCCCGCCCGACGGCTCAGCGCGTCCGAGCATTCCCGCTCCGGCCACCGCTCCCCCCGCCTCCGACGACGTCGACCCCCACACCGACGAGCTATTCGACCTGCTCTTCGGTGATGAGGACGTGGAGTGGCCGTCGCATCACTCACGTCAAGGCGTACGGGTGACCTGGCCCGCCCTCGTCGGGCTCGCCCTCCTCCTCGTCCTGGGTGGAGCCGGCCTCGGCTCGTATCTGCAACGCACGCGCACGTCGACGTCCACGTCGGCGCTGTTCAGCCGATTCGCGAGTGCCGCCCGAGGGGGTTTCGGGAACGCCGCGGGGTTCGGGGCCGCGGGCGGGCTCGGCGCGAGCCCCAGTGGCGCGAGCGGCGGTGCGACGGCCGGCACGGTCACCGACGTGATCGGACACACCCTGTACGTCACGACGGCGACGGGATCACTCGTGAAGGTTGAGGTGGGGGCGGCGACCACGATCGAGCGGACCTCGTCGGTGGCCCTGTCGAGCCTGGTCGCGGGTGACACGGTGCTCGTCGACGGCACGACCGGATCGGGAGGGGTCGTCACCGCGACTCGGATCGCAGCCAGCGCCAAGGGCGTCGCGTCAGGGACGACAGCCCCGTAGCGACCGTCCACCGGGCTCCGGGCTCCGGGCTCCGGGCTCTGGGCTCCGGGCTCCGCGTCAGTAGATGGGAACGATAACGACGATTGACAGAATGAATTGACTGGGTATATCAATTCCAGACTTCTCTATCTAGACTATCTATCGTCAACTTACCACCCCATCGACCAAAGGACCTGAGATGAGCCTGATCAACACCAAGATCCTCCCATTCGAGGCCACGGCCTACCACAAGGGCGAGTTCGTCCCCGTGAGCGACGCCGACCTCATCGGCAAGTGGAGCGTGGTCTTCTTCTACCCGGCCGACTTCACCTTCGTGTGCCCGACCGAGCTGGGTGACCTCGCGGACCACTACGCGGAGCTGCAGTCCATCGGCGTCGAGGTCTACAGCGTCTCGACCGACACGCACTTCACCCACAAGGCGTGGCACGACACCTCGGACACGATCGCGAAGATCGACTACCCCATGGTGGGCGACCCGACCGGTCAGATCACCACCAACTTCGGCGTGATGCGCGAGGGTCAGGGGCTGGCGGACCGGGCGACCTTCCTCGTCGACCCCGACGGCGTGATCCAGGTCGTGGAGATGACGGCTGAGGGGATCGGTCGCAACGCGGCCGAGCTCGTGCGCAAGATCCACGCGGCCCAGTACGTACGCCAGCACCCGGGCGAGGTCTGCCCGGCGAAGTGGGAAGAGGGCGCCGCGACCCTCGCCCCGTCGCTGGAGCTCGTCGGCAAGATCTGACCGACCTGCGGCGGCGGGCCCCCGCCCGCCGCCGCAGCCGGTCCCCCCACCCACCCCGAACTGGAGGAGCCATGCTCGACACCGGAATGCGCGACCAGTTGCGCAGCCACTTCGCGAAGATCTCCCGACCCGTGCGCCTCGTCGCCTCCCTCGACGACACCGACGTCTCCCGACAGCTCGAGGAACTCCTCGCCGAGCTCGCCGAGATCTCTCCGTCCATCACGCTCGATCGCGACGGCGTCGAGGCGCGACGCCCGAGCGTCGCGGTCACGAGCGACGAGGCCGGCGACCGCGTGAGCTTCGCCGGCCTGCCCCTCGGCCACGAGTTCACCTCGCTCGTCCTCGCCATCCTCCAGGTCGGCGGCCATCCACCGGTCGCGAGCGACGAGACGGTCGCCGCGGCCCAGCGGATCGAGGGGCCGCTCGTCTTCGAGACCTTCTTCTCCCAGTCCTGCCAGAACTGTCCCGTCGTGGTCCAGGCCCTCAACGCGCTGAGCGTCCTCAACCCGGACGTCCGTCACGTCGCCATCGACGGTGGGGCCTTCCGCGACGAGGTCGCCGCGCGCGAGGTGCTGGCGGTGCCGACCGTGTTCCTGAACGGCGAGCCCTTCGCCCAGGGTCGGATGGACCTCGACGAGATCCTGCGTCAGCTCGGCGCCTCGACGAGCGCCGAGCGCGCGGCCGAGCTCGAGGGTCGCGACGTCTACGACGTTCTCGTCCTCGGGGCCGGCCCCGCCGGGGCCTCGGCCGCGATCTACAGCGCTCGCAAGGGACTGCGCACCGGCCTCGTCGCCGAGCGGCTCGGCGGCCAGGTCCTCGACACCGACGCCATCGAGAACCTGGTCTCGGTGGTCGCCACCTCGGGTCCGACGCTCGCGGCGAACCTCGAGGCCCACGTGCGCGCCTACGACGTCGACGTCATCACCGGCGAGCGCGTGCGTCGACTCACCCCGGCTCCAGAGATCGGCGGACTCGCCGAAGTCGAGCTCGAGGTCGGCGCTCGGCTGCGCGCCCGCAGCGTCGTCGTGGCGACGGGGGCGCGGTGGCGACGACTGGGCGTCCCTGGGGAGCAGGAGCTGCTCAACCGCGGGGTCACCTTCTGTCCGCACTGCGACGGCCCCCTCTTCAAGGGTCGCCGCGTCGCCGTCGTCGGCGGCGGCAACTCGGGGGTCGAGGCCGCCATCGACCTCGCCGGCGTCGTCGCGCACGTCACGCTGCTGGAGTTCGACGACCAGCTACGGGCCGATGAGGTCCTCCAGCGCAAGCTGCGGAGCCTGCCCAACGTCGACGTGCTGCTGCGCGCCGAGACGACGCGCGTCCTCGGTGAGACGGCGATGACCGGTCTCGAGTACCGCACCCGGGGCGAGGAGACCACGAACCGACTCGACGTCGAAGGGGTCTTCGTCCAGATCGGCCTCGTTCCCAACACCGAGTGGCTCGGAGGATCCCTGGAGCTCACCCCCCGCGGGGAGCTGACGATCGACGAGCGCGGCGCCACGTCCGCCCCGGGGGTCTTCGGTGCGGGTGACTGCACCACCGTGCCCTTCAAGCAGATCGTGGTGGCGCTGGGGGCCGGGTCGACGGCCGCCCTCTCGGCCTTCGACTACCTCATCCGCAGCTCGGCCCCCGCGGAGGACGACGCCCTCGCCGGCGCCCGCTAGGCGGTCCCGTGAACCTGCGCGAGCTCGAGTACCTGGTGGCCGTGGGTGACCTCGGCCACTTCGGTCGAGCGGCCGAGGTGTGCCACGTCTCCCAGCCGACCCTCTCGACCCAGCTGCGCAAGCTGGAGGCCGAGCTCGGCGTCAGCCTCATCGAGCGCACCCCCCGACGCGCCACGCTGACCCCCGTGGGCCGGCTGATCGCCGAACGGGCCCGCGGCGCCCTCCACGAGGTCGGCGACATCGCCGAGCTCGCGCGAGCGGCGCGGGACCCGTCGTCGGGCACCGTGAGGGTCGGCCTCTTCCCCACCCTCGCCCCGTACCTGCTGCCCCACGTCGTCGGGGACCTCCACGACCGCTTCCCGCGACTGGAGCTCCTGCTCGTCGAGGAGAAGAGCGCCACGCTGCTCGAGCAGCTGCGCGACGGTCGCCTCGACGCGGCCCTCCTCGCTCGCCCCCAGCGCGACGACGCGCTGCACGAGGAGGTGCTCTTCGCCGAGGAGTTCGTCCTCGCGGTGCCCGTCGGTCACGACCTCGCGCGCGAGTCGGGACCGGTCGACGTCTCGGTCCTCGCCGACACGGACCTCCTGCTGCTCGACGAGGGCCACTGCCTGCGCGATCAGGCCCTGTCGGTCTGCGCCACCTCGGGCGCGAGCGAGCGTCGGGGCTTTCGCGCGACGAGCCTCGAGACGTTGCGCCAGATGGTCGCGGCCGGAGTCGGGATGACCCTCCTGCCCCGACTCTCGGTCGAGCCCCCGGTGACCCCGGCGCCCGGCATCGTCCTGCGACCCTTCAGCCCCCCGGCGCCGCAGCGCGAGATCGCCATGTACTGGCGTCGCACCAGCCCCCTCGCCCACTTCCTGCGCGACCTCGCCGACGTGTTCCGCACGGGTCCCGAGTTCCTCGAGCGACGACCCGCGAGCGACGGATCCGATCTCGGTTGACCTCGACGGGCTCACCGACACGGCGATAGGGTCGGATCGAGCCCCCAACGTCGAGGTGCGCATGCTCCAGACGGCCCCCCAGCAGTCGAGTGCCCCCACCCACGAACCGGTCGTGCGGCTCGAGGGGGTCACCAAGCTCTACCGGGGTGGTGGCGGCGTCCGCGACCTGACGCTCACGATCGATCCGGGCGAGATCTTCGGATTCCTCGGACCGAACGGCGCGGGCAAGACCACGACGATCCGGCTGCTGCTCGACCTCATTCGCCCCTCTCAGGGGAGCATCCACGTCTTCGGGCTCGACGTGCGCCGCGACAGCGTGGCCATCCGCCGGCGCGTGGGCTATCTGCCCGGCGACCTCGCACTCTACGAGCGCCTCAGCGCACGCGACGTGCTCGGGCACCTCGCGCACCTGCGTGGTGACGTGACGTGGACCGAGGTCCTCGATCTCGCCGATCGGCTCGCGCTCGACCTGCAACGTCCCATCCGCACCCTCTCGCGCGGGAACCGTCAGAAGGTGGGCATCGTGGCCGCGCTCATGGGACGGCCCGACCTGCTGGTCCTCGACGAGCCGACGTCCGGACTCGACCCGCTGATCCAGCGCCAGGTCCACGAGCTGCTGCGGGCGGCGGCGAAGGAGGGGCGCACCGTCCTCCTCTCCTCCCACATCCTCTCCGAGGTGGCGGAGGTGGCGGATCGGATCGGCCTCATCCGAGCGGGCGCGCTGGCGACGGTCGAGCGCGTCGCCGACCTCCGCCAGCGGGCCGCCCACCTGATCGACGTGCGCTACGACCACGAGCCCGATCGCGAGGCCCTGCTCCGACTCCCCGGCGTGCAGCGGTGCGTCGTGAGCGGCCACGAGGCCCACCTCGAGGTCGCCGGTGACCTGCGCGGTGCGGTCGGCGCCATCGCGGCCTCCGACATGACGGACCTCTCGGTGCGTGAGCCCACCCTCGAGGAGCTCTTCCTCGCCTTCTACGACCATGACCCGTCCCGTTAGCCCCCTCAGCGAGTCCCGCGTCCGCACGATCACCGCGCGGGCCCTGCGCGAGCAGCGCAGCGGCCTGGTCGGCTGGGCCAGCGGACTCGTCCTCTTCTGCCTGGTGATGCTGGCCGTCTACCCGACGATCCACGGCAACGCGAGCTTCAGCGACCTCATCAACGCCTACCCGGAGCCGCTGCGCAAGATCTTCCAGCTGGACGACTACACGACGGGCGCCGGCTACCTGCGCACCGAGGTCTTCTCGTTCGTCCTGCCCCTCCTGCTCACGCTCTTCGCCGTGCTGTGGGGATCGGACCTCGTCGCCGGGGAGGAGGAGCGCCGCACGGTCGACCTGCTACTCGCCGCGCCGGTCTCGCGAGCGCGCGTGGTGCGCGACAAGTGGCTCTCCCTCCTCATCGGCGTGACAGCGCTGGCCGTCGCCATGGAGATCATCCTCGGGGTGATCGGCCCACTCTTCGAGCTGCACGTGGGATGGAGAGGCCTCTCCGCGGCGATCGTGGGCTCCTGGCTCTTCGCCCTCGCCTTCGGCACGCTCGGTCTCGCGGTCGGGGCGGCGACGGGGCGGCGCGGCCTCGCCCGCGGCGTCACGACCTCGCTCGTCCTCGCCTCGTACCTCGTGGCGACGCTCGCGACGCTCGTCTCGTGGCTCCGGCCCGTGCGCAACCTCTCCCTCTGGCAGCACACCATGGGGATCGACCCCCTCGGGACAGGCTTCCACGTCGAGCGCCTCGCCCTCGTCGCCGTGGTCACCGGGCTCTTCCTCCTCTGGGCGATCTGGGCCTACGACCGGCGCGACCTGGCGACGTGAGCCGCGAGCGCGCTGGCTAACCCTCGAAGGAGGGCGCGACGAGGGGGGCCACCGGGCGCACCACCGTCACGGTGACTCGGAAGAGCCGACTCGGGAGGAGACACTGCGGGTAGCAGGTCGGCGTCCCCGTCGCCGTCACGATCGCCGTTCCCGGTGATCGCGCGAGGAAGGTGCCGGTCGCCGTCGAACCGGAGGAGCTCGTCAGGGCACCGAGGAGGTCGGGACGCGACGACACCGGCACCGTCCAGCGATAGGGGGCGGAGCCGCCGAGGGTCACCGCGAGGCGCCCGCCCACGACGAGTGCGTACCAGCCGCCGCCGTCGGCGAGTCCGAGTCGGAGGGACCGCGTCGACGCGGCGACGAGCCGGACGGTCGTCGTCGCGGGGGCCCCGGGGCCCCAGCGCATCGACACGCGATACGGTCCCGCGGCGGCCCGCGTCGCGGGACCGGTCAGCTGGTCCCACGTGGCGTGAGCGGCGAGGGACGCGCCCGGGCGCAGCACGCGCTCGACCAACACGGTCGGGCACGGCTGCGGCGAACCGGCGGCCCAGCAGTCTCGCCAGACGACCCGCCCGGTCGGGCCGACGATCTGGATGGACGGTGCGGTCGCGCCAACGGCGAGGCCGCACGGCGTCGCCGAGACGTTCGTCGCGCGAGCGCTGATCACGATCCGCACGCCCGGCCCGTAGGCCGCGGCGGCGGTGCCGACCACGAGTCGCAGCGCCGGTGCCGGGCAGGCCGCGACGGCCGCCTCGGCCGTCGGGCCACGGGGGACGACGAGCGCGGCGAGGGCGAGGGCGAGCACCACCATCGCGACGGACCACCGACCCCGGCGTGATCGCACCACGATGACCTCCCCACCCTCCGACGCGATTCTCCCCCATCGTCGCCCGCGCCGTGAGGTCGACGAGACGCCATCAGTACGCTGACGCCGTGGCCCTCGAGACCTACCGGAGCTGCTCGTTCGCGGAGAAGCGCCGGGTGCTGCGCGCCTTCTGGACGCGACGGGGCGACCCCTCGGACCGGGTTCTCCGAGCCGCTCGCGAGTACGGGCCCTACGCGCTGGTCATGGTGGGGATCATCTCCCTGGAGCTGGGTGTGATCACCGTGGCCCTCGCCGCGGCCGCCAGCCCCTGGGCCTGGGTTGGCGCCGTCGCGACCCTGGCCGATCTCGCGGCCGTGCTCTGGGCGCGCGCCTGCCGCAGGGCGATCGCCCCGACGGCGAGAGACTAGGGAGGCCCGTCGCCCGACGCGACGCGACGCCGCCTAGCGCCCGATGCGCACGCGCCACTCGCGCGGCCCGGCGACCAGGTAGTCCCAGGTGAAGGTCCCCTCGTGCTCCGCGTCGAACTGATAGCGCAGCGGCTTGGGATCGTGATCGTTGACGAGGACGAACGACGTCCCGGGCGCGAGGGCCGCGAAGGCGGCGAAGATCGCCTCGTGACGCTCGGCGGGAGCGAGAGATCGCACGTCGAGCTCCTCGTCGCGCCCTCGTCCCGGTGCGCTCGTCAGATGCACCGGCGCCGTCGTGGCGCGACGGGAGAGGACGTGCAGCCGGGCGGTGACCTGACGCGCGAGGTCCGGGCGCTCGGCTCGCACGAGGCCCCACGCCCGCGCCGCGAGGCGACACGCCCACTCGGCCTGTCCGGAGCGGGAGAGCTCGTCCGCGGTGGCGAGGACGAGCGACATCAACGCCTCCTCCACTTCCTCGGCGACCGCTCCGCGCGACGGGCGTCGGGCGAGGTCATCGAGGACGTCGCCCATCGACGCGAGAGCCTCGGCGATGTCGACCTCGGAATCCGCGAGGAGCACCGGAAGGACGAGATCGTTCTCCCGGGCGACGTGGGACGCGAAGACGATCGAGATCTCGTCGGCCGCGCGCAGGGCGTCGACCCCGGTGCTCACTCGGGTCAGGTCGCCCGCGCTCGCCTCGAGGCTCCGATGCTCGGCGATGAGCTCGCCGACCGGGGCGTCGAGATCCGCGCTCCGCGCGGCGAGCGGGTAGAGCACCCGCTCCTCCGCGGCCGCGTGGGGCAGGACCTCGTCGGCGAGGTACGCGACAAGGGCGCCGACCTGGGGTTCCCACCCCGCCGCCGCACTCACGGCGCGTCGCAGGTGCTCCACCCGCTCGTTCAGGCCAGCGAGCAGGGCCACGTGGTGGGCCCGGGCCGCCTCGTACGCCTCGCTCTGACTCATCTCGGTCACGCTGCTCTCCTCGTCTCGTGGTGGTGGGGGTCTCGACGGTGGTGCGGGATCTCGCGTCGCGGGACCGCCGAGGGGTCTCGTCTCACGCGTCGAGGGGTCGACGGACCCCGAGCCGTCGCGCGGCGGCGTCGCTCATCATCGAGAGCTCCCACGGCGGCGACCACACCAGGTGGACCCGAACGTCCACGTCGGCGCCCACCGTCTCGGCGATCGCGTACCGGGCCATCTCCGGCATGCTCTCGGCGGCCGGGCACCCGGGCGTCGTCAGGGTCATCGTGACCTCCACGGCGTCTCCCCTGACGTCGACGGCGTAGACGAGGCCGAGCGACACCAAGTCGAGTCCCAGCTCGGGGTCGAACACTCCGCCGAGGGCCGTCCAGGTCGCCCGCGCGCGCGCCTCGTCGACCCCGGGAAGGCGATCGTCACTCACGGGCGCCGGAAGGTGACGCGCCAGTCGCCTCCCCCCAGTTCCACCGCCTCGTAGGTGAAGCCCTGCGACGAGAGGACCCCCTCGAGGGGGACGGGCTCGAAGGGAGCCAGGATCTCCAACTCCTCGTCGCCCGCGAGACCGGCCACCGCCGCCATGATCGCGTCGAACGGCTCGCCGCCGTCCGCGATGATCGGTCGTGCGTCAACTGTCGCCATGAAGCCTCCTCCACTGGGGTGGACGTGTATTTCTACACTCTACTAGAATTATCATGAGATCGCGTGGGTCCGACCGACGGGTCCCGCACCCCGACGAGGAGGTCACGATGGGCGACACCGACTCGACGAGCGGAGCGCCCCCCCGACGGCCCGCCGCGGATCGACTCCCCGGCTCCTGGGGCGCACGTCCGACCGGCGTGCCCGCCACCGTCCCCCCGCCGTACCTCCCCCTCGGGTTCCTCGCCGCGGCCGCGGTCGGCCTCGTCGCCTGCGGGGTCGCCGTGGCGCTCGTTCGGACGTCGGCCACGACCGACCCGACGGCCGACCCCGTCGTCGCGGCCGTCCACCTCGGAGTCCTCGCCACCTTGGCGACGGGGATCCTCGGGGCGCTCCACCAGTTCACACCGGTCATCACGGGTCGCCCGTTGCGATCGGTTCGGCGTGGCGTGGCGACGCTCGTGACGTGGGTCCTCGCGTCGTGGCTGCTTGTCGCCGGCGTCGCCGGGGGCTACCCGGCGATCGCGGCGCTCAGTGGCGTGCTCGCCCTCCTCGCCATCGTCCTCGTGGTCACCAACCTCGCGGGCCCCCTCCGCGTCGCGGGCAAGGGTGCCCCGGTCCTCGGCCTACGACTCTCCCTCGTCGGGGCGGTGCTCACCTCCTTGCTGGGCATGACCTTCGTCCTCGACCGTCGCGAGAGCTGGTTCGGGTTGAGCGGCCACGCCGACGTCGCCATGGGCGTCGTCGGACTCGTCGCCTGGCTCGGGGTCACTTACATGGGCGTCGCGCAGAAGCTCTGGCCGATGTTCCTGCTCGCTCACGTCCCGACCCGTCGGCCCGTCGGCACGTACGCGGTCTCCCTCAGCTTCGCGGGTTCCACGACGCTCGCCGTGGGACTGGGCTGGGGGATCTCGGCCGCCGGCGTCCTCGGCGCGGCGACCCTCGCCGCCGGAGTCGCGGCCCACGTCGGGTCCCTCCTCATCCACGTGCGCCATCGGCGCCGCGGCGTCGACGTCTACCTCGTCGTCACGCTGACCTCCGCCGGCTGGCTGGTGCCCGCGGCCGGGCTCGGCCTCGCGAGTGAGCTCGTCGTCGGGTCGCATCACCACGTCGGGGTGGCACTCGCCGCCGGCGCGCTCGCCGCGGTCGGTGGGTGGCTCCTCGAAGCCCTGGTGGGCCACGCCCACAAGGTCGTGCCGTTCATCGTGTGGTCGATGCTGAGGGCTTGGGGGGTCGCCCAGGGACCGGCCGGTCGACCACTCATGTTCTCCGACCTCTACAACGCCACCGCCTTCGTCGCGAGCTACGTGACGACGACTCTCGGGATCGCCGGTCTCTGTGCGGGCCTCGCGAGCGCGGTCCCCGCTCTCGTCGCGACCGGCGGCGTCCTCCTCGCGCTCAGTGGACTCGTGACGGCGGCCAACCTGGCGATCGTCCCGTGGCGGCTGGCGCACACCGTCGCCACTCGCGCCACGGGTCCGGCGGTCCCGCCCTCACCCGGACACGACCTCGTCGCCTCGCGCTGAGCGACGGGCCGCGGACCCGGGCCCCGCTCGCGTCGCCTCGACCTCCAGTCGGAGGCGGCACCCGGCCGTGCGCGGGTCCTTCGCCACGAGACGCTCCACCACGACGCCGCCGACGCCCTCGGCGAGGCCCTCGGCGAGGCCCCGGTGCAGCTGGCAGATCGTCGCGGGATCGGACGCGGCGACCTCGACGAAGGGACAGCGCCGCAGCACGAGCTCGACCCGGCGGCCCCGCTCCTCGCGCTCCGGCTGGAAGCCCTGGCGGGCGAGCTCGCCCTCGAGACGCTCCAGTGGCTCGCGCGACGCGTCCTGACGCGCGGCGAGTCGACGGCCCTCCCGACGACCGACCTCGCGGGGGTCGAGCCGACGGCGCACCGCGACGCTGAGCAGGGTCGCCAACCACGCGTAGGGGCCGGGGCCACCGAGTCGGCCCCGCGCGGCGGGCTCGGCGCGGTAGAGCAGGCGAGGCCGACCCGGGACGGTGCGCTCCTCCACCATCTCTCGCACCAGGCCGGCGTCGCGCAGGATCACCAGGTGCTGACGAATCGCGTTGTGGTTGAAGCCCAGGGCGTCGGTGAGCGTGGCGACCGAGACCGGCTCCGGCGACTCCGCGACGATCTCCAGGATGCGACGTCGGGTCGGCGCGCTGAGGGCGCGGGCCTCGCGCCCGACGTCACCGGTGGACGCGCCGCCCTTTTTCTCCATATATGGCTAGATTAAAGCATCTCGCGTGAGATTCCCGGGGTCGGGGAGGTCGGCGCCCCGGAGGCCGTCGCGCCCGCCACGGGACGCGGAGGGAGTGGTGCGGCTGGAGGGATTCGAACCCCCGACCCTCGGTTCCGTAGACCGATGCTCTAATCCGCTGAGCTACAGCCGCGTTGATGCGAGACGCCAGTCTAGCCCAGGCGGCGCCGGACGGTCTCGGCTGGTTACCATTCGGCCATGATCCCCGACATCGACGACCTGGTCGGCGCGGCCTACCCGACCATGGTCGAGCTGCGCCACGACCTGCACGCCCACCCCGAGGTCTCCTTCCGGGAGCGGCGCACCACTGAGGTGATCCGGGCCCGGCTCGACGACCTGGGCTGGACCGTCGCCCCGACCGGGCTCGACACGGGCGTCGTCGCCACCCTGCCCGGTGCCCGGGACGGGCGGCGCGTCCTCCTGCGCGCCGACATCGACGCCCTGCCGGTCGACGAGGAGGTCGACGTCCCGTTCCGCTCGACCCACCCGGGCGTGATGCACGCCTGCGGCCACGACGTCCACACCGCCGCCCTGCTCGGCGTGGCCGAGGTCCTCGCCCGACTGGACGGCCTCGTCGGGCCGACGACCCTCGTCTTCCAGCCCGCCGAGGAGGGTCTCGGTGGGGCTCGAGCCCTCGTCGAGGACGGGCTCCTCGACCGCCATCCCGCCGACGTCGTCCTCGGTGGCCACGTGACCTCGCTCGCTCCGACCGGCATCGTCGGGGTGCGACCGGGCGTCGCCATGAGCCGGGGCGAGGCCTTCGAGATCACCCTCGACGGGACCGGGGGCCACGGGGCGATGTCGACGCGTGAGGGCAACGTGGTCCTCGCCCTGGCCGCGCTACTGCCCCGACTCGAGGAGGTCGTCGCCCGCCTGGCGACCGACGGCGCGCCGTGCGCCTGCTCGGCCGGGGTCGTGAGCGCGGGAACCGCCAACAACGTCGTCCCGCGACGCGCGACGGCGCGCGGGACCCTGCGCACCTTCACGCCCGAGCAGCGCGCGACGGCCCTCGAGCGCTTCGACGCGCTGCTCGAGCAGATCGCTCGCGACTTCGGCGTGCGGGCCCACGCCGCTTGGCAGGGCCTGACGCCCGCCGTCGTGAACGACCCGACGGTCACGGCCCGCGTGCGCGCCGCGCTCGTCACGGCGCTGGGCGACGCCCACGTCGTGGACCTTCCCCCGACCTCGGCGAGCGACGACGTCGCCGAGCTCCTGGAGCGCGTACCCGGCTGCTACCTCTTCGTCGGGGGGGCGCCGAGCGACCGACCGGTCGGCATGCACCACGCTCCGGACTTCTTCGTCGAAGACGCCAGCCTGAGGGTCATGGCGCGCAGCCTCCTCGCGGGAGCGATCGAGCTGACGCGGCCCTAGGCGAAGAGCCGAACCGCACCGCGCAGGGAGACCTCGTTGGTCCCGACGTCGACGGGGGGATCGGCGGGGAACCACGAGCCGTCGACCCGTCGAGCGTTGCCGCCGGCGAGGTGGACCCGGTCGGCCGCGAACTCGTCGGCCAGCTCCGCGACGACCGCGACCACGTCGGCGCGCCAGCGGGCCTCGTCGACCTCGCGCGCGCGCTCCCCGAGAGTCTCGTCGTAGGTCCGACCGTCGGCGCGACGCGCCGCCCCGACGTCACGCACCTTGGTGGGCACGCCGTCGACGGTCAGCGCGAGGCCGCAGCCCGTGCCCAGGGTGACGATCACCTCGCGGCCACGACCCTCCATGGCGCCGAGGGCGGCGAGGGTCGCGTCGTTCACGACGCGCACGTCGAGGTTCGTCGCCCGTCGCAGCTCCGCCTCCAGCGGGAAGCCGCGCCACTGCGCCTCGATCTCGGGATCGACCGGCGTCCCGGCCCCGCCCCGGCGGGCGAGGTTGCCCCAGCCGATCGCCCGCCCGTCGACGAACTCGCCGGGAAAGCCCACGCCGACGCGGCGGCACTCGCTCCGCAGGGCCCGCCGAGCGACGAGGTCGACCAGAACGTCCGGCGTGCAGGGATAGGGCGTGGGGCGGCGCTGCGACGAGACGATCTCGCCCGAAGGATCGACGACGCCGAACTTGATGTTCGTCGCCCCGATGTCGACGGCGAAGATCAGGTGGGGGGACACGTCGCTCACCGGGGCATCGTACCGAGTCCCTCTCCGCGGTCCGCGCGCATCGCCCCGTCGGTGTCGACGAGGACCCACTCCCCGGGGGCCGGCTCGAGCCGCACCACCGATCGGTGGAGACCGTAGCGAACGAGCACCTCCCCCCGGCCGAGTCGGCCCAACAGGTCGACCTCGAGCGCCCCGAGGCCCATCGACCGACCCAGGCTCCGGGCCTCGTCCGGGGGCTGGGCGAAGACGAGTGCCGTCTCGCACTCGGCGAGCAGCCCCTCGGCCCGCGCCCGCGCCGCGCTGCCGGCGTCGCCGACGGCCGTCGTGTCGCCGGCGCGGTGCAGCACGATCACGTGGCTGAGGCCCCGGGCGCGGGCCAGCTTCCAGCTCGCCCGTAGCCAGTCGACGGCCCCCGGGGCGTCGAGCAGGGCCCACGCCTCGTCGAGGACGACGTACCCGCCGCCCACGGTGGCCATGCGCTGCGCGGCCGCGACGGCGGCGAGGGCGGTCGGGACGAGGGCCGCACTCCCCCACGCGTCGGCCAGGTCGAACACCACGAGAGGGGCGTCGAGGGAGGCCGGGGACCCCGGCCCGTCCACGATCCCGGCGAGGTCGCCCCGCACCAGCCGCCGCAGGGCCAGGGCCAGCGACCGTCGTCCGTCGGCCGGACCGCCGAGGTCGGGCGCGAGCGCCGCGGCGAGAGCGCGCACCCGGGGCCCGGGGAGTCGCGCCGTCGCGATCCACGCCTCGTCGAGGACGAGGTGCTCCTCGTCGCTGAGGGGCCGTCCGATGACGACAGCGAGCAACTGGCGCAGGGTGGCGCGGCCGGCGGGGTCGTCGCCGACCGGGTCACACCATCCGTCGCGGCCCAGCGCCACTCGGACGCCCCCGACCGCGCGGGCGAGCTCGCCGTACTCCCCCTTCGGGTCGATGACGATCGCCCGTCGCCCTCGGCGCAGGGCGCGGTGGAGCAGGAGCTTGACCGCGGTGCTCTTGCCCGCCCCGATCGCCCCCAGCACCACGAGGTTGGGGTTGGTGACGAGACCGGCCCGGTACGCGTCGAGCGGGTCGATGACGAAGGGGGCGCCCCACCGCATCCGGCCGATCGGCTCGCCGGCGAGACCCGTGCCGGCGTCGTGGGACGGCAGTCGTAGCCCACCGAGGTCGCCCGAGGTCGCCCAGTGCGTCCAGCGCCTCACCAGCCCGGCCCCCCGGGGAGCTGGGCGACGAGCCACGGACCCTGCCGACCCCGGCCACGATCGAGTCCGAGGCCCAGCCGCCGCGCCCGGGCCTCCACCTGCGCACCCCGGCGCGCGAGGTCCGCGAGGTCCGTCGCTCGAGCCACCACGAAGACGCCGAGCCGGACGAGCGTCGCCCCCGCCGCCAGGTCCGCCTCGCGCTCGCGAGAGCGCTCGAGGTCCCGACGGCGTCGCGCCCGCCAGCGTCGACCCGCGCGATCGTCGGCCGCGTCCTCGGTGCGCAGCGCGTGGACCAGCCGCTCGGCCCGACGCACCGCTCGCGCGGGGTCGAGGGCCTCGGCGTGGAGCGACACCGTGACGCCGGGGCGAGCGAGGCGCGCGACCGACCACGGCGCGGCGGCGGTCAGGTCGTCGACGCGCCAGACCCGCGCGACGCCGGACGTCCCGCGGAGGTAGCCCCACCGCTCGAGCCACACCCCGTCTCGGCCCGGGCCCACGCCGCATGCCGCCTCGAGCGCGTCGACGTCCCGGTCCCACCCGGGTGGGACGTCGGACCCCGCACGCGCGGCGAGCAGCGTCCCCACCCCGGGCTCGGTGTGGACCGACACGTGCCGACTTCGCGGGTCCTCGCTCGCCTCGCGCAGCGCGTCCACGACGGCGCCCGTGACGACCCCGTCCGCTCCGGTCAGGTCGAGCCGCCCGTGATGGCGCAGCACGAACGGAGCGCAGGTCGCCGCCCCGGTCGCGGTGACCAGGGCGTCGGGCGCCAGCCGCACGACGCTCACGTGCACAACGCGCCGACGGGCCGCGAAGCGGGCGACGTCGCTGGCCCGCGCACCCTGGGAGCGACCACCGAGTGGCGTCGCGAGCGCCGCGGCGGCCATTCCCACCGCGAGCCACCACCCGGACCGGTGCACGATCCCCTCCACTCCGAGGAAGGCCCCCGTGATCGCGAGGCCGGCCTGGTGACGAGCGAGGCCCAGCCATCGTCCGTCGGCGTCGGGGTGACCGAGGCCCACGCGCTCAGTCATCGTCCTCCCAACCGATCACCGGACCGATGTCGTCCTCCTTCGCGACGAAGTGGCCGCGACGTGGTGGGGCGGGGAGGATCGGCCACGGGGGTGGGGGACCGTCCTGGGGCGGCATCGTCCGATGCCCGGACCCTGGCGTCTCCGGCAGCCCGAAGTCCTCGGGCGGCACATAGGGACCGGGCTCGGGGGGTAGCGGCAGGATCGCGTCGACCGCTCGACCCCACGGCGACCACGGGGCCCCGACGGCGTGGGCGACGGCTCGCCCGCGCAGCTCGGCGGCGTGGTGGAGGGCGGCCGACTCGAGGACCGGGACGACGCGCAGGAGGCTGACGGGGACGAAGGTGGCGAGCACGATCGTGACCACCCCGGTCGACACGGCGACGAGCGACCCGCCGGTGAGGGCTCGGAGCCCGACGGCCAGCGTCACGACGATGAGCACCTTGGCGGCGGCCACCGCGAGGAAGGCCTCGACCAGACGACCGGCGACGCGCCGCACCGCCGGCACCACCGCGAGCGGGGCGACGAGGGGCACGGTCACCAGGAGCAGGGCCAGGACGACCCCGCGCACGATGAGCTCGCACCACAGGATCCAGGCCCCCAGGGTGAGGAGGGCCGACACCACGAGCAGGCCGAAACCCGGGATCGTCGGGGCGAGCGCGCTCAGGGTCCCCGAGAGTCCGTCGATGCGGGTGGGCAGCCCTCGTCCGGCGGCACTCGCCACCGCGTCGACCGAGGAGAGCACGAGACGCGCCAGGGGGCGCGCCGCGGCGATGGCGAGGACGGCGAGCGGCGCGGCGCCCAGGTACGTGCGCCACAGGGCCGCCGCGTCGGCTCGCGCGACCGACCGGATCGTCGTAACCAGCAAGCCCAGCAGGAGGAGGATCGGGGAGACGGTGCTCAGGGTCGTGAACTCCCCTGAGGCGTCGGCCACCACGGCCGAGGGCGAACCGGGGGCGTTGAGGAGAGCGCCGAGGGCGTGCAGGAGCCACCCGACGCTCCCGAGCACCCAGGCGGCGAGCGCACCGAAGAGGTCGCCGATCGTGGCGCGCCCCAGCGAGGTGGCGGCGCAGGCCGTCGGCGAGAGCCAGCAGGCGATGGTGCCCATCAGTGGACCTTGAGTCCCGCCGAGAAGAAGAAGTTGATGAGCGTTGGCGCGGCCCCGATGAGGAGGGCGGCCACCAGCGCCGAGGTGACCGCGCGTCGACCGGTGAGCGAGTGGTGCATGTTCTGCGTGTGACTGCCGATCGCCCACAGGGCCGCCCCGACGACGAGGGCGATCAAGGCGGCGAGCAAGCCCCACGCGGCGAGTCCGTCGGCGAACTGCTGGATCACCGAGCCGCCGGGGAGATCGGTGAGGGAGGGGGTGAGAGTGACCGAGAGCAGCGACATGGCGACCTTTCGTTCGAGAACCTCGCAACGGTCGCGGCGCGGGGCCGTGCGTCTGCGAGAATGACGCCGTGGCCCTCGCGACCGCCTTCACCCTCTTCGACCGCTGGCCCGCCGCGGCCGTCTACGCCCTCGGGGCGGGCGTGCTCCTCGTGGGCGCCCTCCTCGGGTACCTCATCGATCGGTGGCGCGACCACCGATCGATCGCCCAGCGCCTGACCGCGCTGGCGTCGCGGCTGGGGGTCGAGCCCCGCAGCGACTCTGGGAGGGTCGAGGCCGCCCTCGCGTACCTCGAGGAGGTCACCGGGGCCGCGACGACCGTCGTCAGTGAGTCGAGCGCCGAGTCCCTGCGCCTGCGTCGTTCGCTCGACAGCCTGCCCCTGGGGCTGATCCTCGTCGACGAGGGCGGTGAGGTCGTCTTCCGGAACCACCAGGCCGAGACCCTGATGGCGAGCCGCTACGGCGAGGCGATCGCGGCCCAGGCGGTCACCGACAGCCTGGCCGAGGCCTGGAACGCGGGCGTCGCCGAGCAGACGGTCGACATCTACGGCCCGCCCCGCCGCACCCTCCTGGTGCGGGCCGCCATCATCGATGACGGCCGTCGCCCTCTTGGCGTGCTCGCGGTGATCGAGGACACCAGCGAGCGCCGTCGACTCGAGGAGATCCGGCGAGACTTCATCGCCAACGTCTCCCACGAGCTGAAGACCCCGATGGGTGCGCTGGGACTGCTCGCCGAGACCCTGCAGTACGAGCAGGACGCCGCCGTCGCGCGCCGGCTCGCCGAACGGATCAACGTCGAGGCCTTTCGCGTCAATCGGATCATCGAGGACCTCCTCGACCTGTCGCGCATCGAGAGCGAGGGATCGCCGGCCCGCGAGCCTCTCCCGGTCGCCCTCTTCGTCGCCGAGGCCATCGAGCGGATCCGCACCGCCGCGGACCAGCGCGACGTCGCGGTCGTCTTCGACGAGCCCGAGGGCGCCCCCGTCGTCGCGGGCGACCGCCGTCAGCTGGTCTCGGCCGTCCACGCACTCCTGGAGAACGCCGTCGTCTACTCCCCGGTGGGGAGCCTCGTGCGCATCGCGGTCACGCGCCGCGAGCCCGGCCTCGACGACGGGGGCGAGACGACCCCCGCCTGCGTCTGCATCTCCGTCACAGACCAGGGGATCGGCATCCCCGCGAAGGACCTCGAGCGCATCTTCGAGCGCTTCTACCGGGTCGACCCGGGTCGGGCCCGCGAGACCGGGGGCACGGGACTCGGCCTCAGCATCGTGCGCCACGTGGCGCACAACCACGGAGGGACGGTGACGGTGAACTCACGCGAGGGTGAGGGCTCCACCTTCACCCTCGAGCTGCCCGTCGGCGGAGCGTGATGTCCCGGCGCGAGAACTCGGTGCGCGTGCTGCTCGTCGAAGACGAGGAGTCCTTCATCGACGCCCTGACGGTGGGGCTCACCCGCGAGGGCTTCGAGGTCGTCGTCGCGCGCGACGGTGCCGACGCGCTCGTCCGCTTCGCCGAGGCCCCGGTCGACGTCGTCCTGCTCGACCTGATGCTCCCGAAGATGTCCGGACTCGACGTGTGCCGGGCCCTGCGCGCGGAGAGCGAGGTCCCGATCATCGTCGTCTCCGCGAAGGGCGAGGAGGTGGACATGGTCCTCCTCCTCGAGATCGGCGCCGACGACTACGTGACGAAGCCCTACCGGCTCCGCGAGCTGGTCGCCCGCATTCGTGCCGTCCTGCGCCGACGCGAGGCGGGTCTCGACGTCGTCGAGGAGGAGTCCGTCCGCCGGGGCTCGGTGCGCCTCGACGTGGAGTCGCGCCGCTGCTTCGTCCGCGGCGAGGAGGTCCGACTGCGCAAGAAGGAGTTCGCGCTGCTGCGACTGCTGATGGAGAACGCCGGCCGCGTCCTCACGCGGGAGGTCCTGATCGACCGGGTGTGGGGCAGCGACTACGTCGGAGACACGAAGACCCTCGACGTCCACGTGAAGCGACTGCGCACGCTCATCGAAGAGGACCCGAAGAAGCCCCGTCTCCTCACGACGGTGCGCGGCGTCGGCTACCGCTTCGAGGTCACGCGCGACGAGTGATGGTGGTCCGGCCCCCGAGGTAGGGGGCCAGCACCGCGGGCAGCTCGACCGACCCGTCGGGCTGACGGTAGGTCTCGACGAGGGCCGCCCAGATCCGCGCCCAGGCGAGAGCCGATCCGTTGACCGTGTGGACGAGGGCCGTGGTCCCGTCGGCCCGACGGTAGCGAACGTTGGCCCGACGCGACTGGTAGTCGCGGAACCAGCTCACCGAGGAGACCTCCAGCCACCGATCGACACCGGGGCTGTAGACCTCGAGATCGATCGTGCGCGCGGACGAGGTCCCGAGGTCCCCGGCGCACAGGTCGAGAAGGCGGTAGGTGAGCCCGAGTTCGCGCAGCAGGCCTTCCGCGCGCTCGAGGATGTCGGCGTGGGCGGCCGGGGCCTGGTCGGGCGTGCAGTAGGCGAAGAGCTCCACCTTGTCGAACTCGTGCACGCGCAGGAGACCTCGCGTGTCGCGTCCGGCCGCCCCGGCCTCGCGCCGGAAGCAGGGGGTGAGCGCGGTCATGCGTACGGGCAGGCGTGACTCCTCGAGGATCTCGCCGCGGTGCATCGAGGTGAGCGGGACCTCGGCGGTCGGGATGGCCCACAGCCCATCGCGCTCGATCGCGTACATGTCGTCGACCGACTTCGGCAGATGACCCGTCGACTGCATCGTCTCGGTGAGGGCGAACGTCGGGGGGCGGATCTCCTCGTAGGCGTCGGCGTGACGGTCGAGGGCGAAGGCGCCGAGGGCGCGGATCAGTCGCGAGCCGGCGCCCCGGAACAAGGGGAACATCGACCCGGCGAGCTTCGCGCCCGCCTCCAGGTCGAGGATCCCGAGCTCGCGCCCGATGTCCCAGTGCGGCAACCGCTGGTGCGGGCCGAACTCCGGGAAGTCGGCCCCGTCCTCGAGACCCCGCCACCACCGGCGGACCTCGACGTTGTCGTTCTCGTCGATGCCGTCGGGGGCGTCGGGTGCGGGCAGGTTCGGCAGACTGAGCCAGATCTCTCGCAGCCGCTCCGCCACGGTGTCGGCGTCGGCCCCGGCCCGGGCCTCCTCTTCGCCCAACTCGCGGCTCACCGCGCTCAGCTCCTCGGCGCGCTGGGTGTCGTGCGAGCGCCGCGCGTCGCCCACCTGGCGCGAGAGCGACTTGATCTCGGCGCGCAGGCGCTCGGCCTCCTGGAGCAGACGGCGGTGCTCGACGTCGATGGTGACGAGCTCGTCGACGAGGGCCGGGGACACGCCCCGACGACCGAGGGCGGCTCGAACGACGTCGGGCTCCTTGCGCAACTGAACCAGGTCGATCACGCCCCCAGACTACCGACGGCCGTCTCGACCCCCCGGGCCAGCGTCTAGGTTCGTTCCCGATGAGTCACGCGATCGAGGCCGTCGGGGTGGGTGTCGACTTCGGGGCCACCGCGGCGCTGCGGGACGCCTCCCTGCGCGTCGAGTACGGCGAGACGGTGGCCTTGCTCGGCCCGAACGGCGCCGGCAAGACGACCCTCGTCGAGACCCTCCTCGGCTTTCGCCGACCCGACCACGGCACGGTGCGACTCCACGGCCTCGATCCGATGCGGGACCACGCCGAGGTCGTCACCCGCACCGGCGCCCTGCTCCAGCGGGGCGGTGTGTGGGCCCCGATGACGCCGCGCCAGGTCCTTACCCTCACGGCCACCTACTACGCGGAGACTCGCCCGCCCGACGAGCTGATCGCGCTCCTCGACCTCGAGCGCTGCTCGCGGACGCCCTGGCGGCGCCTGTCCGGTGGGGAGCAGCAGCGCACGCTCCTCGCCCTCGCCCTGCTGGCCCGTCCGCGCGCGCTCGTCCTCGACGAGCCCACGACGGCCGTCGACCCCGAGGGACGGGCCGTCATCCGCGAGGTCATCGCGACCGAGCGGGCGCGGGGGTGCGCCATCCTCATCACCACCCACGAGCTCGTCGAGGCCGAGCGGATGGCCGATCGCGTCGCCGTCCTGCACCACGGCCACGTGGTCGTCGACGGCGCCCTCGACGACCTGGGCGGCGAGCCCGAACTGATCATCGAGCTCGACCGCCCGATCGACCCGGCGGCCCTCGCCGTCGAGCTCGACTGCGACGTGACGATCGACGGGACGCAACTGCGCTGCGCGATCGTCTCGCGGCCCGAGATCGTCACCGTCGTGAGCGCTCACGTGACCCGCGCCGGGGCGAACCTCCTCTCGCTGCGCACCCGCGCCACGCTCGAGGAGCGCTACCTGCAGATCATCGCGGACGAGCGGAGTCGCGCGTGAGAGCCCTGCTCGCTCAGAGCGCCGCCGAGGTGCGCATGACGATCCGGCGGGGTGAGACCCTGCTGCTCACGCTGGCGATCCCGGTACTCCTCGAGGTCTTCTTCTCCCTCGCCGCGGTGGTGCGCACGCCCACGGCGCACCGCGTCGACTTCATCGCCCCCGGAGTCCTCGCCCTGGCCGTCCTCTCGACGTCGATGGTCGCCCTCTCCATCGCGACCGGCTTCGAGCGCAGTTACGGCGTGCTGCGACGGCTGCACGTGACGCCACTGGGGCGGCGCCGACTCGTGGGAGCGAAGATCGTCGGCGTCGTCGTCACCGAGGCGATCCAGGTCGTCGTGATCGCCCTGGTGGGCCTGGCCCTCGGCTGGCGCCCCCACGGGGGTCTTCCCGGGGGACTCGTCACGGCCCTCGTCCTCGTCCTCGGATCGGCCGGCCTCGCCGGCATCGGCCTCGGACTCGCCGGACAGCTCCGCGCCGAGGTGAACCTGGCCGCGAGCAACGGTCTCTACCTCGTCCTACTCCTCGTCTCGGGCGTCGTGGTCCCGCTCAGAAGTCTCCCGAGCGCGCTCGGCCGCGTCGCGGTCGCGCTGCCCTCGGGCGCCATGGCCGACGCGGTGCACCGCGTCCTCGGATCGGGTCTCGCGCCGAGTGGGGCCGACTGGCTCTCCCTCGCCGTCTGGGCGCTCGCCGCCCCGCTACTCGCGGCGCGGACCTTCCGACTCGACTGATCAGCGCAGGGAGGCGATCCCGGAGCGCAGCCGCGCGACGGTGAGCCGCCCCTCGACCACGGCGACGACGCGACCGTGTCCGTTGAGGAAGACGGTGTCGGGAATGGCGAGAAAGCCGAAGGTGTTGGTGGCGACACTCGCGGCCTGGTCGAAGGCGACCGGGATCGTGACGCCGTCGCGACGGACGAAGGCCTGGGCGCTCGAGCGCTGGTCGTTGGTGTCGACCGCGACGACGCGCACGTCACCGGTCGAGTGCGTCCGCAGGTACGCGGCGATCGACGGCATCTCGGCCTTGCACGGGTCGCACCAGCTGGCCATCATCATCACCACGGTGGGGTGACCCGAGGCGTAGGGGGCGCTCACCGTGCCCCCGTTCAGCCCCGGGAGGGGGCCGAAGGGCTTCACCACCGTCCCCACGAGGGAGTTCGTTGAGGCCCCGGCGTTCGTCGACGTCGAGTGCGACGTGGCCCACGAGACGAGCGAGATCACGATCAACGCCACCACCGTGCCGACGGTGAGCGGGATGAGCGCCATCGGCGACGGGCGACCCCGCCGACGCTCCTCAGCCATGACGCACCAGGACGTCCACCGCCATCGCCACGAAGAGGGCCGTGAGGTAGGTGACGGAGAAGTGGAAGAGCCGCATCGCCTCGCCGGCGTCCGCTCGGCCCTCCACCGCGTGACGGTGCAGTCGGATCGCGTAGAGGGTGAAGAGGGCTCCGAGCACCGTCGCCGACACCGCGTAGACCCACCCCAGGTGCGCCGACGGTCCGATCAGGACCGTGAGGGCCCACATCACGACCGTGTAGACGAGGATCTCGAGGGTCGTGTGCCGCAGGGAGGCCACCACCGGCATCATCGGCACGTGCGCCACGTTGTAGTCGTCGCGGTAGCGCACCGCCAGAGCCCAGAAGTGCGGCGGCGTCCAGACGAAGACGACGAGGAAGATGAGGACCGGCGTCCACGTGAGGCTCCCCGTCACCGCGGCCCACCCGACGAGGGCCGGCACGGCGCCGGCGGCGCCACCGATGACGATGTTCTGACGGCTCCGACGCTTCAGCCAGATCGTGTACACGAAGACGTAGAAGAGCATCGCCGACACGGCGAGCACGGCGGAGAGCAGGTTCACCCACACCGCGAGGATCGCGAAGGCGATGGCCTCGAGGGCCAGGGCGAACACCAGGGCGGCGCGGGGTGTCATCACGCCGCGTACGAGCGGACGATTCTTGGTGCGCTCCATCACGGCGTCGATATCGCGGTCGATGACCATGTTGCACGCGTTGGCCCCACCCGCGGCCAGGGTCCCGCCCACCAGCGTCAGGAGCACCAGGGTCAGCGAGGGGATGCCCTGAGCCGCCACGATCATGGCCGGAACGGTCGTGACCAGGAGCAACTCGATGATGCGCGGCTTGGTCAGGGCCACGTAGCCCTTAAGGACCTCACGCGTCGAGAACGCCTTCGGGGCGGCCAGAGTCACGGGGCGTATCTTACGGGCGCGCCGGTTTCGTAGGCTACGGGAGTGCCCCTCGAGCGTCACCTGGTCGTGAGCCCCCCGCGCTTTCGCTGGTTTGCCTTCAGCGCCTTCCTCTCGATGATCGTGATTGTCCTGACCGGAGGGGCCGTGCGCCTGACCGGCTCCGGTCTCGGCTGTCCCGACTGGCCGACCTGCTACCACCACCGCATCGCCGGGTCGTGGTCGATCCACCCACTGATCGAGTACACCAACCGCATCGTGACGATCGTCCTCGTGGTCGTCACGGGAGTGACCTTCATCGCCTCGTGGCTACGACACGAGCGCCGACGTGACCTCATCCAGCTGTCGGGGCTCCTCGTCCTCGGCGTCGTGGCCGACGCGGTCCTCGGCGCCTTCGTCGTCTACTCGAAGCTCAACCCCTGGCTCGTCTCCCTGCACATGGTCCTCTCGCTCAGCATGGTCGTCGTGGGCGCCATCCTCTACCACCGCTCGAAGTACGTCTACGGGCCGGGCGCTCGCGCCGACGTGCGCGACCCGCACATGCGCACCGTGGCCCGCGGGCTGTGGTTCCTCTTCGGCGCGGTCATCCTCGCGGGGACCGGCGCGACGGGCTCGGGTCCGCACGCCGGTGGCAGTCAGGGTCAGCTCGTGGCACGTCGACTCCCCTTCTCCTTCGCCACCGCCGCGTGGTTCCACTCGGTGGTCGCCGTCGCCTTCCTCGGCGTGGTGATCGGCCTCCTCGTCGCCGTGTGGCGACCGAGCACGCCCGAGCCGCTGCGCTTCGGCGTCCGTCGCCTCGCGGTGATCGCGATGGTCCAGGCGGCCCTCGGCTTCATCCAGTACGCGACGCACGTGCCCGTCGTGCTCGTCGAGCTGCACATCGCGGGCGCCGTCTCCCTCTCGATCGGCGTCACGCAGTTCCACCTCCGCCAGACGGCGCGCGATCGAGTCCCCGGTACGCGTCGCGCTTGACGTGTAGTGCGTCACTACGCATAGTGCCCGATAGGAATTTCGGCCCTAGTGGCCCTTTTTCACTCACTGCCATGCTGAAAACAACCTGGATCGCAGGTTGGGAGGAGTTAAACAGCTATGGCGTTTCTGTGGTCTCTAGCGTCCCTGATATCGCTAGAGGGCAAGGGCCACTACATCCACTGGCACTTCATCTATCTGAGCGTCGCGAACTTCATCGTGATTCTCCTGATGGTGCTGGTCTTCTTGGCAGCCCTCTTCGTGCCGTTCCCCGGCCGCGCTAGTCGAAAGGAATCCAAGTGAGCACGACCATCGAGCGGCAGTGGACGACCCGGTTGCGCAAGCGCGCGACCGGAAAGCTCCCTCCCGAGAAGGCCCTGCCCGACACGCAGCCGGCCTACGTCGCCTCGTGGATCTACGTCTTCGGCGTGGCGACGATCGCCTCGTTCGTGATGGTGATCCTCTCGGGCTTCATCCTGGCCCTCCGGGGCCCCCAGTGGTGGCACGTCTCCTCGGTCGGCCACTTCGTCAACTCGCTGCACCTGTGGAGCGTGGAGATCCTCTTCTTCTCCATGGTCATCCACCTGTGGGGCAAGTTCTTCATGGCCGCCTGGCGCGGCGGACGCACGATGACGTGGATGACCGGCGTGGTCACCTTCCTCGTCTCGATCGCGACCGCCTTCACCGGGTACGCGTCCCAGACGAACTTCGACTCGCAGTGGATCACCACGCAGGCGAAGGACGGCATCAACGCGACGGGTGCCGGCTCGTTCTTCAACGTGCTGAACCTCGGCCAGATGCTGATGTGGCACATCGTGCTGCTGCCCCTGGTCGCCGTCCTGCTGACCGCCGTGCACGTAGTGCTGGTGCGCCTGAAGGGCGTCGTTCCCCCGTTTGACGACAAGACTGGAGCTGCCAAGTGAGCAAGAAGGGATTCCGCCCGGACGTCGACGCTCCGGAGTACAAGGGTCACTACGCGCCCTACGACATCATCAAGGAGGGCACCATCGCCATCGCGGTGGTCGCCATCCTGGTCCTGTTCCTCTCGATCCTGTTCGGCTCGCCCGACGAGCCGTCGGTGACGGTCAAGTCCTGGGCGAACGCCGACCCGATCGACTTCGCCACGACCGCGATCAACGAGATGAACGGCTCCTCCATCACGGCGAGCTACGGCGCCCCCTACAACACCAACGGCTCCGGCCAGGCGTTGGGGCCGCTCAAGCTGGCTCAGTGGACCGGAGTCACGATTCCCGTCGACCCGGTGAAGGACTTCGTCCTCGACCCGCTCGCGAGCGTGCCGAACGACTCGGACCTGAAGGCCGCCCTCGCGATGTGGAGGGGTGCCAGCGCGAGCCAGCAGACGACCTGGGTGACCAACTACACCAACGCTGACCCGAAGATGACGTTCTCGAACGGGATCATCTCGGTCCCGGCGACGAACGTCGGTCCCCTGCCGAAGATGATCAACGAGTTGACCGAGATGGCCCGATCGGGTGCGCTCGACCAGGCTCTCATCACCGGCAAGGGCGGCTACTACACGACGGACTACACCAAGCCGTTGCTGTTCATCGCCGACAGCGGGTACCTGCCCAACCTGGCCCAGAACCAGCACCTGCTGGGCAGCCAGTGGGGAATGATGAACGAGACCAACAGCTACCCCGGACAGGCGTGGCTGTGGCTCTACACCTTCTGGTACCAGGTCTCGCCCTTCTCGTCGAGCGCCAACGCCGACGTCCAGGTCTGGGCCGTCATGATGCTGCTGTCGGTCCTGCTGCTCCTGGTGCCGGTGATCCCGGGCCTGCGGGCGATCCCGCGCAAGGTGAAGATCTACCGACTGATCTGGCGCGAGCACTACCGCAACAGCTGACCTCGTCCCCCCACGACGTCATGAGGCCGGGCCCTTCGGGGCCCGGCCTCATGACGTTGGGCGCTCCGCGGCGAGTCCCTCGAGCACCCTCTCGGCCACCCGCTCGACCGCGGCCAGGTCCGACGGGTCGACACGATCGATCACGAGACGCCGGACCGCCGCCACGTGGAGGGGCGCCGCCCGCTCGATGACGCGGCGTCCGACCTCGGTCACGACGACGTAGGCCCCACGACGATCGGTGGGGCACTCGACCTTGGCGACGAGCCCCCGGCGCGCCATGCGAGCCACGTGATGCGAGATCCGACTCTTCTCCCATCCGAGCTCGTCGCCCAGCTCGACGACGCGCCGGCGTCCGTCGGGCTCGTCGGTCAGGGTGGCGAGGACGTGGTAGTCGGAGAGCGAGAGCCCCTCAGCGACCAGCCCCCGCTCGAGCGCTCGCCCGAGCTGGAGCTCCATCAGGGCGAGCGCCTTCCAGGCCCGCCGCTCGTCGTCGCTCAGCCAGTGGGTCACCCCAGCAGCGTACCAAGTGGTTGATACGTCAACTACATTCCTATACTGGACGGGACGCGAAGGAGGTCCCATGACCACGATGCCCGCCGCCTTCCTCGGACACGGCAGCCCCATGAACACGCTCGAGCACAACCGCTTCACCGACGCCTGGGCGGCCCTCGGCCTCTCGGTCGAGCGACCCCGCGCCGTCCTCGCCGTCTCCGCCCACTGGTACGTGGGAACGACGGCGGTCACCTCCATGGACCACCCCCCGGTCATCCACGACTTCTACGGCTTCCCCCCGCAGCTCTTCGACTTCGACTACCCGGCCCCGGGATCGACGGAGCTCGCCGCCGAGGTGGCCGATCTCGTCCGCCCCACGCCCGTCGGTCTCGACGACGCGACCTGGGGACTCGATCACGGCACGTGGTCGGTGCTCGCCCACGTCTTCCCGCGCGCCGACGTCCCCGTCGTCCAGCTGTCCATCGACGCCACCCAGCCGCTCGACCACCACATCGAGATCGGGCGCCGCCTCGCCCCACTGCTCGAGGAGGGCGTCATGATCGTCGCGTCGGGGAACGTGGTGCACAACCTTCGCGCCATCGCCTGGCAAGCCACCGAGCAGGGGTACGACTGGGCGCAGCGCTTCGACGACGAGGCCCGGCGCGTCCTCACGGACGACCCGACGGCCCTCGGACGCCTGACCGGCAGCGCCGAGTACGAACTCGCCGCGCCGACGCCCGATCACTTCATCCCCCTCGCCTACCTCGCCGGCGTCGCCGACGCGCGAGGCGAGACGCCGCGGACCCTCATCGACGGGTGCACCATGGGCTCACTCTCGATGACCTCGTACGTCGTGGGTGGTGAGGCGTGATCGCGGCCCTCTGGCCGCGGGCGGACCGCGGCGGCCCCCTGGCCGTCCTCCTTCACGGACGAGGAGCTGACGAGACCTCGATCGCTCCCGTCGCCTCACTCCTCGACCCCGCGATCGACTGCGTCGCCCCGCGCGGTGGCGTGACGCTGCCGACCGGCGGTTACGGATGGTTCGAGAACCGCGGCATCGGGCGTCCCCGCGCCGACTCGCTGCGCCACGAGCTCGACATGGTCTGGTCGTGGCTCGAGGAGGTCGCCCCCGCCCGACCGGTCGTCGCCATCGGATTCTCCGGCGGGGCCGCCTTCGCCGGGGGGCTGGCACTCGACCGACCCGAGCGGCTGGCCGGCGTCGCCCTGCTCTACGGCACGCTGCCCTTCGACGCCGGGCTGGCGTCGGAGCCGTCACGCCTGACGGGCCTGCCGGTGTTCTTCGCTCGAGCGGACGACGATGGGGTCATCCCCCGCGATCTCCTCGACCACTCCGAGGCGCTCATCGCGCGAGTCCCGGGATCGGTCCTCCGTCGCCACCCCGGGGGGCACGCCATCGACCCGTCCATCCACGAGCCCCTCCGGACCTGGGTCACCGCGAGCCTCGTCGGCTCGTGAGCGACCTCAGCCCGCGAGCTCGCGGATGACGATCTTCGACATCCCCATCAGCCGCTCGTAGGCGTGGGCCCCGGCGCCCGGATCGCCCGCACCGGCGAGGAGGGTGGGCAGCGCGCGAGGTAGCACCTGCCAGCTGACGCCGAATCGGTCGCGACACCATCCGCACGCCCCCTCGGCGCCCCCCTCGGCGATCAGCGCCTCCCAGACTCGGTCGATCTCCGACTGGTCGTCGCACCACACCTGGAACGAGACGGCCTCGCTGTGAGGGAATCCCGGTCCTCCGTTGAGCGCGACGAGGTCGTGGTCGAAGATCCGAAAGGCGACGGTCATGACCGATCCCGCCGGGTGGCGCGCGCCCTCCGGATAGGTCGACACCTCGAGGAGTTCGCCCCCGAAGGTGGCGACGTAGAGATCCGCGGCTGCGAGGGCCTGATCGTCGAACCAGAGGAACGTCGTGAGCCCGGTAACGGCCATTCCCGCACGCTAGCCCCCGGGGGGTCGACCGGACCCCCGACCGGAGGGTCGCGACCGAGTCGTCCCTCGACCCGCCCTCTCACGGAGCGGACGAAGCGGCGACCTGTCGTCGCTGACGAAGTGGCGGTGGAGACGATGGGGCTCGAACCCACGACCTCAGGCTTGCAAAGCCCGCGCTCTACCAACTGAGCTACGTCCCCGGGGTCCGCTCAGCCTACCCGACCCGGTGGCGACGGGCCCGCGCGGCGCGCCGGTCGGCCCGCTCCAGGTGGCGTTCCACGTCGGCCCAGTGGAGAGGACTCGACTCGACCTCGCCGACTCGATCGGCCCGCGAGAAGATGGTGAAGGCCACCGCCCACATGGGGAGGTAGGCGCCCAGCTTCGCTAGGAAGCCCGCCACCTGCTGGTCCGCGAGGGGGGAGATGCCGAGGAACTTCCGCTGGCCGGTCAGGGCCGGGTAGAGGGAGTGGTGGGCGAAGATCCACACGAACGACAGGCTCGTGACGGTGAGCGAGGCGGCGAAGAGGAATCCGCTGCGGGCGAGAGCCGAGAGGTGTCGGGCCCCGGGGATCGGGGCGAGGATCGGGAGCCAGAGCTCGACGCCGGCGACGATGGTCAATCCGAGTACCAGGGTCCGTCCGATCGACGAATGGGCCCCCGCGTCGACGACAACCGGCATGAGGCTCGCCGTCCCGACGAGGCTCACCACGACGAGCGCCACCCCCGGATGGGCCAGGCGGGAGGCGACCGCATCGAGAGGGGCGGGACGGGTGACCCTCACCCAGAGAGTGAGCGGGACGCTCGCGATGGCGAGGGGAGCCACCCCGAGCATGATCACGAGGCGCTGCAGCGTGGCGACCGACAGGGAGACCCCCGCCGCCAGATCCCCGATCGGCCACGTGGTCACCGCCAGCCAGAGGAGCGCCGCCCCCTCGGCGCGCCGACGTTCGCGCCCGGAGTGGACCACGACGTGGTGCGCGACCACGATCGCCACCGCGACGGCCACGGCCAACGCGTGGAGGCGAACGGCGGGGAGGTTCACCTCGGCGCCGCCGCGACCCGACCCTCGTCGAGGGCGTGCCGGAGCGCCGCGTGGTCCTCGTGCGTACGGGCCGCGTAGTCCATCGCGAAGCGCCCGACGGCCTCCCGGAAGGCGTCGCCTCGGCCCACGTAGCCGGCGATCTCCCCGGCGCGGCCACTGCGCGCGTGGGCGCGCGCGAGCGCCCACGCGCAGAGTCGGACGTAGTCGGTCACCCGTGCGTGGTCGAGCTGGTCGAGCGCCACGGAGGCCTTCCCGTCGTAGAGCTGGCGCACGTAGAAGCTGCGCGGGCCCGAGCGCGTGCGCACCGTGTGCCACCCGAGGAAGGGGTCCGGCGTCGCCTGAAGCAGGCGCTGCCCCCGCACGACTCGCTCAGCCGGTTCGAGCGCCATCTCCGACGACGTCGACCGGGTGGGCGTCCGTGCCTCCTTCACCTGCAAGAAGAAGGGGTCGTCGTCGTCGCGACCCCGCATCAGCACGGCGTAGACGGCGAGCCCGACCGATCCCACGCCGACGACTTGTCGAGCGACGTCCACGGCTCGGAACCGCGAGAGGAGGAAGCGCCGATCGCTCACCAGGGTCGACGGGTAGCCGTCGAGGACTTGGTACACGAGATCCCGAGTGGCGAGGGGCTCGGCCAGCTCCGCGAGGGGGACGAGGTGAGGGGGATCGTGGCGGATGGCGAACCGGTCGGGCTCCATGAGCCGCTCGAAGCGACGCCGGTCGGGATCAACACGGACCCGACCGAGCATCCCCTCGACGACCCGCCGATCGTCCGCGGCGAAGAAGCCGCGCAGGTCAGCTACGGCGTCGGCGACGTCGAGGGCGCTGTACCACACCTCGAGCCACCTCATCCGTGAGAAGCGCTCGATCGACTCCCGGTACTCGTCGACCGCCGCATCGGCGAGGGAGCGAGCCCGTTCGACCGACATCCCCCGTGTCGCGGCGAGGACCACCGCCGAGGTCGCGAGTCGCTTCACGTCCCACTCGAAGGGACCCTCCTCGGTCTCGTCGAAGTCGTTCAGGTCGAAAACGGGACGGCCCTCGGGCGAGGCGAAGATCCCGAAGTTCATCACGTGGGCGTCTCCGCTCAGCTGGACGGTGATGCCGCTCGCGGGGGTGGCCGCGAGGTCCGCGGACATCAGGGAGGCCGCGCCGCGGAGGAACGAGAGTGGGTCGGTCGCCATGCGGGACCACCGGGTGGGGAGCAACGTGGCGTCGTAGCCGCGAGTGTCGATCAACAGTGCGTCGACGACGTCGGCGCCCGCCGGGCGCGGGGCCAGCGTGGCCAGTCGCCGACGGGGCGCGTCACGCCGGCGCTCTCTCCCCCGAGCGCGGTCGGGGGGCGAGCTCATGCGACCGCCACCCGCTGGCGGAACCGGGGACCCAGGCGGAACGCCACCATCGACCAGATCACGACGTCGGTTCCCAGGATCACCGCCGGGAAGAGCGCTCCGGCCGTCGTGACGCGCTGCAGGGCCAGCAGCGTGAGGATGGTGTTGATGACCCCGGTGAGAAACGGCCAGCCCGTCTCCGACTCCGGGGCGATCCACGCCTTGCGCCACGTGGGTAGCCCCGCGATCGCGTCGGCGGCGACGAAGGCGACGAGGGCGACGGTCGACTGGCGGATGGCGAGCCAGAAGACCAGTCCGACGAGGGACGTGGCGCCGCAGACCCAGTCGAACGCGTTCATGCGCCACACGCCCCCGCGGTGACGGAAGGACGATGCCACGATGAAGAGGGGGATGAGCCCGAACATCAGCGTCATGAGGGCCGGCGTGCCCACGTGCTGCTGCACCTCGACGACGAAGGCCAGCACGCCCTCGACGCCCCAGAGGCCCCACGTGACGCGGTTCGGCTGGGTGGTGCCAGCTAGTACGTCGCGGATGTACCCCAACGCCCCGGCGACCGAGATGGCGGCCGCGAGGTAGACGAAGCGGGGATCGATCACCCCTCCAGTCTGCCTGACGCGCCAGCCGGCTCAATCGCTCGGATAGCCTGCGCCGGTGGACGCGGTCGAGTTCCTCGGGTTGGAGCGCCACGGCGACGGCGACTTCTCCCTCACCGTGACGGAGAAGCTGGTCACACCCGGCCGATTCCTCTTCGGGGGCTGCGGGATCGGTGCGGCCGTCGCCGCCCTCGAGATCGCGAGTGGCCGACCCTGCGTCTGGGCCACGGCCCAGTACCTCTCCTACGCACCGCTCGGTGCCGACGTCCAGATCACGACGGACCTCGCCGTCGTCGGTCGGCGCGTGACTCAGGCCCGGGCGACCCTCGCCGTCGACGACCGTGACGTCGTCACGGTCAGTGCCGCCCTCGGCACGGGAGACCTCGACGCCCCGCCCTGGACCGAGATGCCGGCGGTCCCTCCCCCCACCGAGTGCCCACGACGTGACCTGCCCGACTGGTACCGCCAGTCGATCTTCGAGCACGTCGAGACCCGCGTCGCCCTCGGTCGACGGTTTCACGAGATCGACGGCACCCCGGGTTCACCCCGTTCGGCGCTCTGGGCGCGGGTCCCCGGACACCTGACCCCCTCAGCGGCCACCCTCGGCATCGTGGGCGACCTCGTGTCCGGTGGGGCCACCGAGCCACTCGGTCGACGCACGCGCGGTCGGAGCCTCGACAACACGATCCGCGTCGCCACCCTGGCCCCGACCGAATGGATCCTCGTCGACATCCACATGCACGCCCTCGTCGGGGGCTTCGGGCAGGGGACGGCCTTCCTGTGGAGCGAGGAGGGGATCCTTCTCGGGACCGCCAGTCAGACCATCGTGGCCCGGGTCTGGGCCGACGAGTCGTAACGCCTGACGGTGTAGATTGGTGGGCCTGCGGGGCTATAGCTCAGTCGGTTAGAGCGCGTCACTGATAATGACGAGGTCGTAAGTTCGATTCTTACTAGCCCCACCACGGGGAAGTCACGAAAGTCGGCTTCCCAAGTCACAAAAGTCCCGGTTCGCGTCGTGCGAGCCGGGATTTTTGCTTTCGCGGCCCGGCGTTGGCCTCGTTCGGGCCTCGTCGCCGTCGAGCGCGCGGCGTAGATGTGGCGAGACCCCCGCACGGGCGTGCGGGGGTCAGCTACTACCTCAACTCAGGACCGAACGTGTCTCAGGTGCGCAGGACGACCATCGAGGCCTTCGCGTCCTCAACCACCTTGCGGTAGGTGAGGCGGCGATGGCGGGTGGGACGACCGGGACGCCGGTGGGCCTGGCGCTTGGCGATGCGTTCGGGATCAAAGGAGAGGGCCAGACGCCGGTTGGCGCTCGCGAGGGTGGCCGCGACGAAGAGACCGATCTTCACGATGCCCATGACCCGGATGCGCCCACGCGAGAAGTTCTCGCTCGCGCCGTCCTTGATGTTGGCGAAGTAGGTCTCCACAGTGGTCTGGCGGCGCGAGTAGCTCCTCGCCCACTCGGTCGAGCCGTGGATGTGGCGCTGGATGAGCGGGATCTCCTCGAGGCAGAACGTCGTGAAGGACCTCGCACAGACGCTGTCGTCACCGGGGCGCCGCGGTGCGTTGAGGACCGGCAGAGCTCCTTCACGAAGCCTCCGTCGCGCGGGGCGCAGCGGACACTCGAGCTTGCCGGCCGAGCCCGGGCACTGGAAGACCTGGGTCAAATTGTCGCGGACCGCCCCGTGAGGCACGAGCGCGTAGGCCGCGCGCGCGGCGATCTGCGCCTGGTACTCGCGCACTGCCCGATGCGCCGGCATGTAGGTGCCGTTCTGCGTGCCGGTGGGCCGATCGATCTGGTGCATGGCCCGCGGCGTGGCGGGCGAGAAGGGGTGTCCACCGAGGATGAGGGCTCCGCGCACCGTTCCCTGAGGCCCCACCTGGTGGACGGTGAGGTCAAAGACGGGCTCGGCGCCCAGGGCCCGCAGCGGCAGTAGGAAGTCCTTGCCGTCCAGTGAGCTCGTGTAGCCCCGGTCCACCAGCACGTCACCGAGCTGGTCGCGGCGCTCCGCGACCTCGCCCACGCAGGCGAGTCCCATGGCCTTGTCCTGGACGGTGACCGGGCGCAGGCGGGCGGCGAGCGCCGCGCGCGGTACCTCGGGGCCGTTCTCCTCGCGCGCCGAGATGGCGACCGTGAGGCTGTAGCCGAAGTGCGAGGGCTTGCCCTCGACCTCGCGACTGCCCCGCCAAGTGGCGTCGGAGTCGGTGATGATGCGCGCCTTCTTCCAGAGGGCTCCGCCGTCATCGTCGCGCACGATGCGCGCCTCACCAGACTCGTCACTTTCCCAGACGAGCTCCTCTCGGACAGAGGACGTCCCCCAGGTGGGGATGTCCGAGCCGTCGATGGCGACTGAGGAGACTGACGCTGCGTCGGGATGCGCGCCGGTTGTCGCCAGGGCGTTGAAGACGCGGTCGAACTCGCCGAGTCCGTCGACCAGCCGGCCGTCCTGGTAGAGGAAGCTCGCACGCAGCACCTCGTCGATGCGCGTGACCAGGTAGCAGATCTGGCGGTAGGTGACCGGCTCACCGCGGCGCTTGAGGCCCAGGCGAGACCTCGTCGCCGGGCCCAGGGGCTCCAACAGATCGGGCAGGTCGATGAGGAAGAAGCGCCCGGCGAAGGCCCCGAGTTGGATGGCCACGAGCAGCGTGCGCACCGAGAGCCCCCGGGGACGACCGCGCCGCGGGCAACTCTGTGCGAGTAGGGCCTCCAGGTGCTCGTGGACCGGGGTGTCGTCGACGAGCGCCGCATCAACCAGGCGCTCGGCCTCGGGCAAGTGCTCGGCGAGCCAGGAGACGCTCACGTCTCGTCCTTCGGGCACATCGAGGGCGCCGGCAGGAGCGCCGCGAGGCGCATCAGGCTCTCGGGGGACTTGAGTCCCGAGAAGGCCAGCACCTCGAGGAGACTGTGACCACTGCGCATCAGCTCGATGAGGTAGCGCGCCCTCAGGCGGTCGACCGAGAGCCGCGGCACGCCACGCCGATCGTCCAGCCACTGGTGAGCCTGGGCCGTGATGAAGCGCGCCTGAGCCGTGCCGAGTAGGCGACCCTCCGGGCGAGCGCGTACCAGCTCTTCGAGCTCGGCTTCGAACTCGGGGAGAACCTTGGCACAGCGACCGCGTGCGCGCACGAACACACCATCTGCGTGCCGGTGCACGTCGAACGCGCACACGTCACGAGCGCTCTCACGCACCAGGCCCGCGCCGGCGCCGAGCACGACGATGGCCAGAACATTGAGCTGGCGCAATTCGGTGGGCTGACTGCGTCCGGCGAGCAGGAGGGCCTCGACCTCCTCAACGTAGTAGGGCGGGTGCAGGTCGCGCCGACCGACCTGGTGGCGCACGGGCGCTGTCTCGGGCAGCGTGCCATGAGCTCGGGCCAGACGCCAGAGGTAGGGCTCCTCATCCCGGGCGCCCACCGTCTGACTGCGCAAGAAGCCCCGGATCGCCGTGGGAGAGAGCACCGCCGTGACACACATCTCACCGTCCAGGCGCAGCACGAAGGCCGCCAGCTTGGTCATCGCTCGCAGGTAGTCGCGGATCTGCTCACCGCGCAAGTACTTGAAGGGCGCGACCGCCTCGCGCACCACGGGCGCAACAACCCGCCACTCCGCGGGACTCACCAGGTGGTGGCGCCCGATCGCGGGGTTGTAGGACTCCACCACCTGGGCGCTCGCCTTGGGTGTCATTCGGGCCACGCCTACACGGTGCCGGTGCGTTCCCGCGGGAGCAGACGGCACAAAATAGCGCCGTGAACCGCGTTCGACCTGGTTAGGGACCAGTATGGCCAATCGGATTCTCCCCACTCGTCACATGCAGCGGGCAGACTGGCAGACGATGTCGTGGATCGACGTAGTCATCGGCGCCGGCGCCGCAATCGCCGGTGGGGGTCTGACCTACCTCGGCGGTGCTCGCGATCGACGCCAACGAGCCGCCGACGCTCGGGAGGACCGCGACTACGCGAGCCGCCGCGATGCGTGCCTACTCCTCGAGCGTCAACGCACGCTCCAGCTGGAGACCGCCGAAGCCCTCGTCGCGAAGTACCGGCGCGGCACGGAGTTCGTCGAGCGAGAGGACCACTCCGACATCCAGAATCCGAACGTCGACGCCATGGTCTCGCTGTTCCTGCCTGGGCAGGTGGAGACGGCGGTGGAGGAGGCGAACGGCCGATGGAACGCGTTCCTATCGAGCTGCAGCGCGATCGACACGGCGGAGCATGGACAGCCGAGGTTCGACGCGTACAAGGGGATGAACGTGGCCTTCGAGCGGCTAAAGGAGAGCTCGCTGAGTCTTCGCCAACTGCTCCGCGACGAGGCGCGGTCGAAGTAGCCCGTGTCCCGCCAGCCGCATTCGCGACCCCACAGGTCAGTCCTCGACGCTTCACCCGAGTTAGCAGCGGAGGCAGACGGCTGGGATGCGTCGACCGTCTCCTACGGCTCGGCCGCGAAGTTACCGTGGGTCTGTCGGCGAGGACATCGGTGGCTCGCGTCGCCGAATCAGCGCACCCATGGCGATGGCGCGGGGTGCCCCTACTGCACGAACCGCCTCGCTTGGCCGGGATACAACGACCTCGCGACCACTCATCCAGAACTCGCTGCCCAGGCTGACGGCTGGGACCCGGCAACCTTGGTTCCCGGTTCGCACGCGCTGCGTCTGTGGCGCTGCGCCGATGGACATCAGTGGGCGGCTCAGGTGAAGAGCCGAGCCAGCGGTGTTGGTTGTCCCTACTGCGCCAATCAGAAGGTGCTGGCGGGGTTCAACGACCTCGCGACCACTCATCCAGAACTCGCTGCCCAGGCTGACGGCTGGGACCCCACGACCGTCATCGCCGGTTCCGGCAAGGGTCTCGCCTGGATCTGCGGGGAGGGGCACCAGTGGCGAGCCGCCATGAACAGCCGCGTCGCGGGCAACGGCTGTCCCGTGTGTGCCAAACGCCAGGTACTAACCGGCTTCAATGACCTGGCCACGCTCTTTCCAGACGTCGCTGCCGAGGCCGACGGCTGGGACCCGAGCGCCGTCCTCGCTGGATCCCATCGCAAGATGGCCTGGGTGTGCTCGCTCGGACACCGGTGGACGACGACGGTGCTCCACCGGACCGGTCGCAACCAGGGTTGCCCCTACTGCGCCAATCGCCGCGTGCTCGCTGGCTTCAACGACCTCGCCACGCACTTTCCCCAGCTCGCTGCCGAGGCCGACGGCTGGGACCCCTCCACCGAAGTCGTCGACTCACACCACATCCGTGCGTGGCGATGCGAAGCGGGTCACCAGTGGCGAGCCGAGATCAAGTCACGGTGCGACGGTCGAGGGTGCGCCACTTGCGCCAAGTACGGCTACGACCCGATTAAACCCGCGTGGCTCTACCTACTGCGGCACGACCGCTGGGGCATGCTGCAGATCGGGATCACCAACTCTCCCAAGTCGCGCATGGCCGCACACCGCGCCCTCGGGTGGCGGCTCATCGAGATGCGCGGGCCTATGGACGGACAGCTCGCCCGAGACCTCGAACAGACGACACTGAAGGATTTGCGGGGGCGCGGCGTCACTCTCGGCGACACCCGCATTGCGGGTCGCTTCAGTGGCTACACGGAGGCGTGGATCGAGAGAGAGTTCCCGGTGGCCGAACTTGGGGAGCTTGTCACGGACGTTCGGTCAGCGGGGGGCGGAGGTTCTCCTACTCATGTCGGATGAGTCTGTGGCACCCACCCGCGACTCTGGTTCTCTGCAACAGGTACGTCGCAGCTGCTTGAGCAAAGCAGTGCGAACCACGCGAAGGAGGAATAGGTCGTGTCGCTGACGAGTCACCTGAAGGACACCTCGAGCCCGATTCACCGCTTCTTCGCCGAGCGCTTCGGCGATGTTGGCGCGGCTCGCGCCGTGCTCGCGCCGACTGAGGACCCGGGGATCGTTCGAGGACTCTACGTACCGTCAGCCGCTCGCCCGAAGAAGCCAGTCTGGCGCCTTGGTGACCCCGTGGTGATACCCGAGTTGACGGACCGGCGCTCGTACCGCTGGTCCAGCGTGGGCGTTGCCTTCGACTACCGCGTGCGCTTCTTCTACCCGCCACGCGATGGTGATCACCGGGGGGCCCACCGCGGAGCCGAGAGGCTCAACGAGGCGTGGGGCAATGTTGGTCTCCCGCATGCCTTCGAGGAGCTCGAGGAGCGCGTGGCAGCCCTGAGAGAGGAGGAGCCCTCCCGCCGAGGCGAGACCGAGTTCGAGCAGGAGCTCGGAGCGCTCTGCTTAGTGCTCGCTCTCTATGAGGAGGTCTTCCGAATGGGCGGGGCGGTCCACTCCCCACTAGACGACCTCGGTCCCCTAGTCGAGCTCCAAGACGTGCTCACTCTCGCTACACCCACGATGAGAGCCGATCTCGCCGCGCTCGCGGGAACACTGACGGCCACCCAAGACGTCCTGCTCGAATCTGAGATCGTCGCGAATCCAACTTTCGCGGCCAGTGCGTTCGTCGGAGGTGCCGACGCCGATCTCATCGCAGGACATCGACTGATCGACGTCAAGACCGTCACCGCCTCCCAGATCGAGCGCCTCGACCTCTGGCAGATCCTGGGCTACGTCCTGCTTGACACGAATCAGCAGTACCGGGTCGACGAAGTCGGCCTCTACTTCTCTCGTCACGGCGTCCAGGTGGTCTGGACCGTCGAGGGGCTGCTCTTACTCATGGCTGGACAGCGCGTGAGTGTGGATGAAGCTCGGCACGACTTTGAGGCTGCGCTGAGAACTGTGTGCTGACTTTCACGAAAGACCAGTGCCCACCTCTTACTTCAAGACCAGCGCGACGGGACAATTATGACCGTCGAGCATGCTAATCCCGTGTCCGACCTAACGGTCCTTCAGGCGCCTCGGCCAGGTCGGATACCGGACTCGTGTAATCCCTCCGCTTCCGTTCCGGCTTGAACAGCCCGTGCTCCCATGAGAACATCACGATTCCGGCGAGCAATGAGAGAAGACCAAGTACTTGCCCAGTGATCGAGTGATGATACGCGAGCACCAGAACGACTCCGAGTGAGATGCTTACAGAACTGAAGGGGGACGGCATGTCGATCACCTGCACCACTGTCCGATGAATGAAGAGACCAGCCCGGAGCTGGTCGCATTCGTGGTCCGTAGCGGCCCGCGGTACGTCACTGAGGGCATCGTCGCCGTCACGGTTGTCGTTGTCGGTGCCCTTACTGCATTACATCTACATGGAGTCAAGTCCGCTGTCGCTGTCCTTGCCGTGCTCATTTGCGCCACCGTGTCACATGAAGTGGTTCACGCAATTGGATGGGCAGGCTGCACTGGGAGACTGCCGCGACCGATTTTCTCGCGGGGGTCGCTTGGTCTTGTTGGGATAGGGTGTCACACTGCCCGACAAGCAGTTCTCGTCCTCCTGGCACCGACCTTGCTCCTACCCATCGGAATCGGTGCATTGTTCTTCGTTTCAAGCGTGTGGCGCATAGCCCTGACGACCTCACTCTTCTACTTGGCCATTGCGTCGCTCACAGACCTTCGATTCATCATGCAGTTGAGAAGGCTGCCCAGTCAGGAGCGCCTGATCGACGGCAGGGCTGGTTGGAGGCGTGCCCGTGCAAACGAGTGCTGATTCACACGCCGAGCCACCAGAGACAGTGGCCCAAGTAGGTGTTGGAGGTAACGACCAGCCATAGGCGCCTTGATTGCCGCCACGAAGTCGTCGGGAGCCTCCTAGCTATACCTCGGTGGAAGTCTTCCCAGCCATGCTGCCGTGTGATAGAGGGGAGAAGAACGTACCTCGAAAGTGCCGCTGAAGTCGCCGACCGCACGGTCGAATCCGCTGTCTGTCTCCTGGCCTGACCGGTAAGGATGGGCACAGTGAGGAGATGAACTCACGGGTGCACGAGCTGTCGAATGTCAAGGGAGGCAGATCACAGTGGAGCTAAGCATGAAGAACGTCCTGCGAGCGATACCCGCGCTGGTCGTCTCAGGAGTCGCCGTCGCTTCCTTTGCAGCCTCCGACGCCCCGGCCGCTGCGACCACCTCAGTCCCATTCCCGGCGGTGCTGCCGATGCAGCACGGATTGACTGAGGCGAACGTGGTGCGCCCACTCCCCTGGGGGACGCTCATCCCAACTTCTCAGGCCAAGTGGGTAGTCCTTCACTCCGCGAAGTCCCCGGTCGAGTGGGGAGTATGGAAGCAGGACGGGGGACCGGGCGAGTTCGCGGTGCGCAGCACAAACGGAGGTCTGAGGTGGAGGGCCGCCGGATCAATGCTCGCGACTGACTGGGCCGGCGGGAGCATCTTCTACATCGGCCGCGTGATGTCGTTCGGCGCCAGCGCGGTAGTCATGGTGAGCAACGCGGTCATCGACGTCTCGACCGACGCGGGTCACCAGTGGTACCAGTACGTCAACGGTGCTGACACCTGGTCGATAACCCAGGCCCCGCAGTCGAGCGGAGAGATTCGGATCCAAGTTGCGCCGGCTTCGTACTCGACCCTGCCCAAGAGCGACCACGCCATCTACCGACTTGATGTTGCTCGTCATCGGTGGCTTCGCGTGTCGCAGTCGGTAGCGAAGACTTGAGCCTCACGAACCTGCGTCGACTCTCCGGACCTCTGGAGGCCGATTCACCACCTGGAAACCGAATCGAGTGGTGAGTTCTTCTCCCCTTTGTCACACGGCAGCAGCCATGACATCAGTTTCGCCCGCGAAATCTCCTCCTGTATCAGGAAGATGTGCGAGCCCGTAGCGCGTGACAGCGGCGTCGAACTGCCTTAGACTGCCGTTGTGTCCGAAGCAACGGGGGGAAGGCGCTTTGCCGAACTTCGGTTCATCGGCGCTAGGTTCGAAGACCCTGGAATACCGGTGGACTCTTTGGCCGAGCTCGCCGCATACCGCGATCTGCTTTTCGAGGTCGCTCGCGCCGTATTTCGCGGGCGTAATCCTGAAAGGCAGCGTGTGCCCAAGAATTTCGCTGACGGGCTGGATCTCCGTCTGGTCCGTGTCGACAACGGTAGTGCCATTCCGGTTCTCGAACGGCCGAGCGATAGACTTTTCGGCGTCGATGACCCGTTCACGGGAGCACGTGACTTGGTGAGCGACGCCGTAGCATCAGTCGACGGCTCGATAGATTTCCCGACAGAGTTCCCACTGGAGGCGCTGGCGCAGTTCAACCGGTTCGGCAAGACGCTGCGTGGGGACGAAGTGATCGAACTCCACTCTCCTGGGTCTGACCGCAACCCGCGCTACACGCCATCGGTGCGAAAGGAGCTCGTCCTACGCGCATCGAAGAACTACAAGAGAGACTGGATTCTGCTTGGTACCGTCTCGGATCTGGCCGACCGCGGCGATTTCGACATCAGGCAACTCAACGGGAAGACAATCCGAGCCGCCGAAGCCCTCGAACACTTTGACAGTATCAAGGAGGCTCTGCACCCCCTGGGCTCAGGACCACGAGTCCGCGTCGAAGGGGTTGCCGTCCTCGACGCAAGCGACACCGTTGTGAGCATGGAAAGCATCCAAAGCTTTGACCTCGTTGGACCGCCGACGCCGGATTATGTGGCTGCAATGGCCAGCCTCAACGGGATTGTCCTGCTCACAGACGGCTGGTTCGATGGGACCGGGACCGGACCGTCGACCGACGCCGTGGACGCCGCTCGTTCCGTACTGGAGCTCTTCGCGGCGGATGAACTCCCCGCGCCCCGCGTCTACCCGACCGTAGAAGGAGGGGTCCGGTTTGAGTGGACCATCGACGGTGCAGACGTGGCACTTGATGTCGCCGTAAGTGGCGCACTCGATATGTTCGTCGTCGGCGATACGAGCGAATCCGATGCGCACCATGAGCGCGTCACTCCATCCGATGCAGTCTTCCTCCTCAGGGATCTCATGTGAGCATCAACACACCTGGACAGTTCCCCGAACTTGAGCCGTGCGAGTCGCTGGTGACCAACGGCGAAGCGTTGCTATACCGCCAGATCCATCCCGGAATGCTCTCGGGTGGAGAGCCTGGTTCCCACGCATTCCGACCGAGTGCCAACGATGGAGGGAAGCTGTCCTTTCAAGACGGTACCGCTCTGACTCCACAAGCGGCTTGGGAGTTGTACACCGACACACTCAAACGGTCCTCGGCGGGGATATGGGGTGTCACTGTCGCCGAGGCCGAGGAAGTGAAGCGTCGCGTGATTGATGATGCCGCATGCACCCCCACAACCCCGCACCACCGCTCGATCGACTTCAGGGATATCCACACCTCTCGCAGGCAGTGCGAACGTGTAGCGGTAGAACTCAAACGAGCCGCACTTCGGCGCGGTACCCTCTTCCGGGCTGACGAAGAACAGGACTCGTAGACGCGCAGTACAGGAAATTGGCGGCATCGCGCGCGTCGGCGTGTCTCGCAGCCATGCGTGATGACGAAACTGCCCAGATTGGCCTTTGACGCACGCAAGCATAGTTCCTGGTGGCGGCGGTCACCAGTTAGCGCAGCATCGACTTCCAGTTAACAAGCGCCCGGCACCTACCCGAACGCCCAGAAGCCCCTTAGTCTCCGACTTTCGTGAATCCCCCACCACGAGGGATTTGGACAAATCCCCGCTCCCCGTTCGGACAACGACGGTTCGGATCGAAGCGACTGGAACTCCAGCGATGGTGAGTCGAAGTGAGGAGCGGCAATCACTGACGGGCCATCGTCCTTCTGCCCCTGTGTCGGCTTCCCTTTGATCATCGAAGCCACCCAGAGGCTCCTAAAGACAACCGGCCCGATTGAAACCGCTCTCGTGTGACTCCAACCAGGCAGGACGTTGACATGACCGCCAGGCAACGCTCGAGACGACCACAGCGCGACTTGCGATCAACCGCGTTCCAGCAGTTCGTCGACGGCGGGACTGCTGTCGTCGCTCCGAAGCGCGTCGAGCACCGCGGATAGTCCCAGATCTGTCTGGGTCACCGGGGTGTTCCATTCGTGCCCTGCGATGGAGACATCAAGAACCACTCCGGTAGCCCTTCCTCACGAACGAACTCGGGGCTCACACCACTTCAGGGGATGTCAACCAGCTCGGTTCTCCAAGCGCACCCGCAAGCTGGTCGCGCCGTGAGGCCTAAGCATCGCGCGCTCTGATCGGGTGGGCAGGGCAGTCCGCCGTCGTGCGAATCGACCGACCCGCGCCTACGAGTTGCTGGGTGTCGGCTTCCAGCCGGGCCGGGGGATGGCAGCGAGCAGCTGCTTCGTATACGCGTCGCTCGGCTCCGAGAGGACCGACGCCGTCGGGCCGGCTTCGATCACGCGGCCGCGACGCATGACCAGCACGGCGTCGCTCACCTGGCGCACGACGGCGAGATCGTGGGAGATGAAGAGGTACGACACGCCGGTGGCGTCGCGAATGTCGCTGAGCAGGTTGAGGATCTGGGCCTGGATCGAGACGTCGAGGGAGGCGACTGCCTCGTCGCAGATGAGGACTCGGGGCTCGCTGGCTAGGGCCCGGGCGATCGCCACGCGCTGGCGCTGACCTCCCGAGAGGGCTTTGGGCAGCGAGTTAGCCTGCCGCCTGTCGAGACCGACCTGGTCGAGCAGCTCGGCCACGCGCTCGTCGCGGCGCTCGCGTGTCCAGTCGAAGTGCAGGCGCAGCGACTCGTCCAGGCTCGCGCGCACGCTCATGCGCGGATCGAGCGAGGAGTACGGGTCCTGGAAGACGATCTGGACCTCGCGCGCGCGCCGGCGTCGCTCGCGCGAACTGACGTGGCGCCAGGAGCGCTCGCGGCCCGAGACCATGATGGTCCCGCTGGTCGGCCGCTCCAGGCCGACCACCATGCGTGCGACGGTCGTCTTGCCCGAGCCCGATTCGCCCACGACGGCCAACGACTGGCCGGGTGACACGGAGAAAGAGACGTCGTCCACGGCCACGAGGACACCGGCCCGTTCGCGACGCGTCACCGCGTGGCCGAGAAGTGCGGATCCCGCGGCGGGTACGGCCTCGGCGCGCGAGGTGCGCACGCGGTACTCCTTGCGCAGCTCGCGAACCTCCAGGACCGGCTCGTCCGTCACTCGCTACCCCCCGGTGTCGGGGACAACGCGAGCTGTCCGGCCAGCTCCTCCGCCCGGTGGCAGGCGACGCGCCCCGCGTCGAGCACGCGCAGCTCTGGTCGCTCGAGGTGGCAGCGCTCGACCGCGAAGGCACAGCGCGGCGCGAACGCGCAGCCCGCACCGACCTCGAAGGCCGACAGAGGCCGGCCAGGGATCGCCGCGAGGCGCGGACGCGGCGCGACGGGATCGGGTCGCGAAGCGAGCAGGCCGGCCGTGTAGGGATGGCGCAGGTTCCGGTGCAGGTCGCCCGCGGGTGCGTCCTCCACCAGAAAACCGGCGTAGAGGACCGCGATGCGGTCACAGACCGCGGCGGCGAGCTCAAGGTCGTGGGTGACGAAGAGCATGGCGAGGCCGCGCTCGCGCCGACGTGCGTCGAGGATGACCATGACGTCAGACTGGGTCGTCACGTCGAGGGCCGTCGTGGGCTCGTCGGCCAGCAGCAGGGTCGGCGACACCGCGAGGGCCGCGGCGATCATGACGCGCTGGAGGAGGCCGCCCGAGAGCTCGTGGGGGAACTGGCGGAGCCGTCTCTCCGGCTCGCTCACCCCGACCGCGGCGAGCACCGCGATTACCGCGGCCCTCGCGTCATCTCGGCGTTCGCCGCGCTCGAGGAGCGCTTCGAGGAGGAAGTCGCCGATCGTGCGCACCGGGTTGATGTGCGCGCGCGGATCCTGGAAGACCATGGCCACGTCGTGCGTGCGGAAGTGACGCAGCGCCGCGCGGTCCATCGCGAGCACCGAGTCACCCGAGTAGCGGATGTCGCCGTGGACCGCCGCGCCAGCGGGCAGCAGGCGGATCACGGCGCGAGAGGCCATCGACTTGCCCGCGCCCGACTCGCCGACCAGACCGACCGCCTCGCCAGGGCCGATAGACAGGGTCACGTCGTGCAGTACCCGGCGCAGCGCCCCCTCGACGGGCAGCTCGACGGCCAGGTGGTTGATCTCCAGGACGTTCACGGGCGCACCGTGCCCTTCTGGCGCGAGGCGAGCCGGTCGCCCAACAGGTTGAAGGCGACCACGGTGATCACGATCATCAGCCCGGCCAGCAGCGACTCCTGGGGGTGTCCGGCCAAGATCGCCGACTGGCCCGTCGAGACCATGACCCCCCACTCTGGCGTCGGCGGCTGCACCCCCAGGCCGAGGTAGGAGACCGCCGCCAGGTCGACCAGGGCGTAGCCGAAGGAGAGCGCAGCCTGCACCACCAGCAGGGGCATCACGTTGCGCAGGATGTGCCGTGTGCAGATCGTGCGCACGCTCAGTCCCCCGACGTAGCAGGCGGCCACGTAGGGCAGGTTGCGCTGGCGCAGCGCCTCGGCGCGGATGACGCGCATGAGGTACGGGGTGTAGGAGATCGAGAGCGCCACCACCGGGGCGACGAGGCCGGGTCCGAACATCGCGACGGCCAACATCGCGAAGATCAGCCCGGGGAAGGCGAAGAGGATGTCGGCGGCGCGGCTGACCACCCGGTCGAACCACCCCCCGTACCAGGCCGAGAGGATCGCCAGCACGGTGCCCACCAACGTCGCGATGAGGATGATGAGGGCCGGGCCGAGCAGGCTCAGGCGCACCCCGTAGATGAGCCGGCTGAGTAGGTCCCGACCGAAGGAGTCGGTGCCCAGCAGGTGCGCGGCGCTCGGGCCCTGGTTGGTCGCCAGGATGTTGGCGTAGTCGGGGTTGTCGGGCGCGAGGAGCGGGGCGAAGACGGCCATCAGCACGAGCAGCGCGATGACCGTGCCGGTGCTGAGCACGACCCAATCGGGTCGGCGGCGAGAGCGCGGCGCGGGCGTGGCGACGAGGGGTGCCTCCAGGGTCGCCATCAGGCCCGCCCCGTTCGCAGGCGCGGATCGAGCACGAGGCTCCACAGGTCGACCAGGCCGTTGACGATGACGAAGGTGGCCACCAGGATCAGCGAGACCGCCTGGACGCTGGCGAAGTCCTTCTGCAGCGTCGACTGGACGAGGAAGGACCCCAGGCCATTGATCCCGAAGGCCTGCTCGACGACGACGTCGCCGGCGATCAGACCCGCCACGGTTAGTCCCGACACCGTCGTGATCGGGATCATCGCGTTGCGCAGTACGTGGCGCAGGATCACGTGACGCCTCGAGATGCCGCGGCTGCGCGCGGTCTCGACGTGTTCGCGGCCCAGTTCCTCGCGCACGGCGGCCTTGGTCAGCTGAGCCGTGTAGGCGGTCCAGGAGATAGCCAGGGCGACGGCGGGCAGGGTGAGGTGCCACAACTGGCTGAGCAAGCCGGTGCCGCTGCCGAAGACCGGAAACCAGCCGAGTTTGACCGAGAAGACGGTGATCAGGGCGATGGCCGCGACGAACGAGGGGATGCCCAGACCCACGCTGGTCAGCACCGTGATCGCCGCGCCGGCGCGCCGGTCGAGCGCCGCGAGCAAGCCGAGTACCACGCCGCCCGCGATGATGAGCGTGGCGGCGTAGAGCACCAGGAAGACCGTGTTGCCGACCCGCCCGGCCAGCAGTGTGGTCACCGGCTCCCGGTAGACGAAGGACTGGCCGAGGTTCCCGTGCAGGACGCCGACGAGCCAGTCCCAGTAGCGCGTGAAGAACGGCTCGTTGAGGTGCTCCGTGCGCTCGATGGTGGCCAGCACCGCGGGCGTGGCGTGGCCGCCAGCCAGGAGGGTGGCCGGGTTGCCCGGGGCCAGGAAGAGCGCGCCGTAGATGCCGACGCTGGCCACGAGGAGCGTTACGACGAGCGAGACCGCTCGCTCACCGATGACTTTCCACATGCCGACTCTCCCCTGGACCCCCGGACTCGCCCGGTCCCTAGTTCACTACTTCGCCGCGCCCAACTTCGCCAGGCAGGGCTCGTAGATGTAGGCGAACGACGCCGGCGCCCCGGTGATGGACTTGTTGAGGAACAGCGACTGGTCGGGGTTCACCACCGGGATCACGACCTTGTCGGCCATGTAGATCGACTGGGCCGCGGTGATGAGCGTGGCGCGCTTCGCGGCGTCGTAGGTCTGCTGGGCCTTGGCTAGGTCGGCGTTCACCGTCGCGTTGTTGTAGTTCGTGTAGTCGAACAGCGCGCCCTTGGGGAACCACAGCCCGAGGTAGTCGAGCGGGTCCGGCACGTCGAGGTAGCCCTCGTCGATCAGCATGTCGACGCCCTTCCGGTACGAGGCGACGAAGAACGCGTTGGAGAAGGCCAGCGGCTGCATCTCGTCGAGCTTGATGTTGAGCCCGATCGACGCCCCGGCCTGCTGGACCGCGGTGGCCAGCGCGAGCTCGGTCTGGTCCCCCGACAGGAGCGCCAGCGTGATCGGCGCGCCGTGGTTCGGCACCGACTTGACCAGCGCGCTGGCCTGGGCGATCTGCGGAGAGCTCGGTCCGAGCTTGGCGTAGGCCGCACGGTAGATCGACGTCGCCGACGGGTCCCACGCGGTTGGCGGCGTCAACGCGAGGTTCGGCGTGGCCGCGCCACCGTAGACGACCTTGGCGATCGCCGATCGGTCGAGGGCCAGTGAAAGCGCCTCGCGGATCTTGACGTTGGCGATCGGACCGCTCGTCGACGTCGGCGCCAGCTCAGTGATCGAGAGGCTCGGCCCAAAGTAGAGAGTGCCCGAGCTCGCCGTGCGCAGCTCGGGGTAACTGGTGGCGGGCACCCCGTACGCGCCGGCGATCTGGCCCGAGAGCAGGGCGCTGGTCAGCGTCGAGGAGTTGTTGATGAACTTGACCGTGATCGTGTGGATCTTGGCCCGGTAGGCAGGGTCCCAGTAGTGCGGGTTGGCCGTGAGCACGATGTCGTTGCCCGCGTTCCACTTGGTCAGCTCGTAGGGACCCGAGCACATCACCCCACCGGCGGCCGTGCCGAACGTCGCGCCCGCCTTGGCCATGTAGGCCTTCTCCGCGATGGCCCCGGAAATCGTGGCCATCTCCTTGACGAAGAGCTCGTCGGGCTTGGAGAGGGTCACGGTCACCTCGTACGGGGCGCTCGCCACGATCGACTTGACCGATCCGTAGTACGCGCCGTTGACCGGGCTGTCCTTGGGATTGAGGTTGCGCAGCATGCTGTAGGCCACGTCGGCGGCTGTCAGCGGGTGCCCGTCCCAGAACGTCACGCCGTGGCGGATCTGGAACACCACCGTCGTGGGTGACGTGTACTTCCACGACGTGGCGATACCCGGCGCGATCCTGAAGGTCGGCGTCAGGCGCAGCAGGTCGTCGCAGAGGTTCGACACCATGATGTCGGGCGAGTAGTCCGCCGACTTGACGTAGTCAAGCGTCGTAGGCTCGCCCCCCGGCAGATCCCAGGTGATCGACGAGAGCGTGCCCTTGGCCGCTGGTGTCGTGGAGACGAGGTGAATCCCCGACCCGGTCGACGCCCCGGTCGCCATCGGGGCCACCATCAGGCTGACCACCCCGACGAGCGCCGCCCCCCACCAGGCGCCGCGGCGCCCTCGCCGTGCAGTGTGTTGACTCACGTCATCCCCCCTTACCACGCGCTGCGCGCGCATCTCTCCTGAGCGGATCAGGATTCGAACATCGATCATGCGCGGAGTCCTCGGCGGCCCTCGAGGTACTCCCCGATGGCCACCGTGGCCTCGCGGAGCGCCGACTGCTTGGCCCCGTCCAGGGCCGTCGGCCACGTCGAGAGCTTCACCACGACGGTCTGGGTCGGCCCGTGCACGAAGAGGTTCTGGCCGTTGATGCCGGCCGCGTACAGCAGCGGAGCGTCGGCGTCGTAGACCCACCAGTAGTTGCGGTAGTGCGCGCTGGCGGGAAAGCCACGTGACTCGGCGCTGCGCGCGAAGGCCGCGCGGCTCTGCGGCGTGCCGGCGACGGTATCGGCGACCCACTCGGCGGGCACCACCGTCTCCGCGCCACGCCGCCCGTCGTTGGCGTACAGGAGGCCGAAGCGGCCGAGGTCGCGCAAGGTGACGCAGAGTCCCCCGTCGGCCATGGCGTTGCCGTGGGCGTCGACGGTGACCGCGGCGTCGAACTCGGCACCCATCGGCCCCCAGAGCTCGCGCGCCACGACCTCGTGGAACCGCGCGCCGGCGGCAGCCTCGATGACCCAGGCCATGACGTCAGTCAGCACCGAGCGATAGCGGAACTCCCCGCCGTGGGGCTCGTCGTTCTCCAACGTCGCGAAGTAGGCCAACGCGTCCGCCGGCAACTCGGCGCGGCGCCGTGGGCGCCAGAGGTAGACCTCCTCGAAGCGCCGCACGTCGGCGTCCTCGTCGGCGTAGTCCTCGCTGAAGCGCGTACCGGTGCGCATGTCGAGCAGCTGCTGCACGGTGGCGCCGGCGAAGGCGGTCCCGGCAAGCTCGGGTACGACGTCCTCGAGCTGAGCGGACGGCTCGAGCGACCCGCGACCGATCAGGCGCCCGGCGACGGCCGCGGTGATCGACTTGGAGACCGACTGGAGCAGGTGAGGGGTGTCCTCCGTCATGCCGTTGAAGTACTGCTCAGTGACCACTCGCCCACGGTGGATGACCAGGAACCCGTCGGTCTCGCTGCTGTCCAGCAACGCTCGCAGGCTTCGGCTCGAGCTCGACGAGTCGACGAGCAAGTCATCCAGGTCGACCTCGTCGCGTTCGAGGCGCCACAGCGGGCCGTCGCCCCGCCGGATCGGGGCCGTCGGGACGAGTTCGCGCACGTGCTGGAAGGCCCAGCGATTCCCGGGAGCGAGCTGCCAGTTGGCCAGGGTGACCAGATGCTCGGAGGGGATCGGCTGGGGACCCTTCATCAGCGCACTCACGCCCACCAATGTCCTCCTCCTGCGGTCAGTCGACCGCGACGTGGCCCCGAGCATATGAGTGGTCATTAGGCCCGTCAACCACCGAAACGTCGGTGAGAATGGTTTATCACCGACGTTATGCGTTGATACCATCTCTCATATGAGCGATTGGTCGACTCAAGGCCGCACGATCGGTGGCGGCGGCGCCGAGGAGGGGGTCCTCACCGACGTTTCGATGTTTCCGGAGCTGCCGTGAACCTCGACGACATCGACACCCGACTGTGTGAGGCGCTCCAGCGCGACGGGCGGGCCTCCATGGAGAGCCTGGCCGCCTCGGTGGGGCTTTCGCGCGTCGCCGCCCGAGCCCGGGTCGCGCGCCTGGTCGAGAGCGGGACTCTGCGCATCGTGGGGATCGTGCACCCCAGCACCCAGCAACTGCGGGCTTTCGCGCACCTGTCCATCACGGTGGACGGTCCGGCGTCCGCCATCGGGCGCGTGATCGCTGAGTCCGACACGGTACCCCTGGTCTCGGTGGTGGCCGGGCGGGCCGCGCTGGTCGCCGAAGCGCGTGCGGCGGGCACGGGGGCGCTGCGCGACGAGGTCAACCGTATTGCCGCCACGCCGGGGGTCGTGCACGTCGAGTCGACTCTCTACACCGAACGCGTCAAGGACCTATTCGCTCCGCCGACCCCGATCGCCCCGGCCGAGATCGACGACGTGGATCGCGCGATCCTCGACGTCCTCAAGGCCGACGGGCGGACCAGTTACGCGAGCCTGGCGCGCGAGACCAACTTCTCGCCCTCGGCGGTGCGCGGCAGAGTGCAGCACCTCCTCGCCTCCGGAGTCGTGCGGGTGACCGCTCTGGTCGCTCCTGGCAAGGTCGGTCTCCGCCACATGTGCGGCTTCGGCCTGCGCCTTCACGGTCCGGACGAGGACGCCGACGTGGCAGCCATCACCGCGCTGGAGGCCGTGAGCTACCTGAGCTTGACCCTCGGGCGCTATGACGCGATCGGCACTCTGCTGGTGAGCACCCAGGCTGAGCTGGTGAACGCGCTCGACGAGATCCGTGAGCTCGCGGGAGTCGAGTCCCTCGAAAGTTGGGCACACCTCGACGTGATCAAGCAGGATCACTCACTCAGCTGACGCGACCGGACGCCCGCGGCGCGCAGCCTCCACCGCCGTGCGTCCTCGATCCCGTGGGCGTCGGGCGGTGCGCGCGTGCAACTACCGCGCCACCCCAGCGACTGCCGCCTCCGCCCATCTACCCAGGACCAGCAGTCCGTCGACCTTCCAGCGCACTGGACGGGACACCGGCGCGGTAGGCACGTGGCATGGGTTGAGCCTTTCTTCAAGGCCCGAACTCAACACGTGATCTGGAAACTCTTCCTGGGGCAGGTCAAACACCTTCGCGAACTCGTCGCCGCTGATGGCAGCCGCCATCGTGGCTCCCTCGAATGCACGCCTCGTCGTCGGATCTGCCAGGTCATCGACCCCTGTGGCGACTGCTTCGTTCTGGACGATTCGTAGCTCCCCCCCCCGAGGAGTGCGACCCGACGGACAACGAAATGGATGCCCGCTTCGCGTGTTCGCTTCGTAGATGGCCGGCTCATGGCGTTGACCACCGCGCCTCGCTGGCGACGACGGGCGGCTCCGCTGGTGACCGGTCCCGGTCAGGCGGGTGGAGGAGTCACCGTCGGTCACCGGACCGACCGTGTCGATGAGGGGTTTCGTGGTGGTCCAGGTCCCCCTTCTGGCGGAACTACCACGAGGTCAGGACGAGGATGACCGCTCCCACCCAGCAGAGGGTCCGAACCGCGTGCCAGCGCTGCAGGATCGAGATGCCGCGCTCATCGCGCCGGCCCTCGAGGCGCGCGTGACGGGGAACCGCTCCCGCTACGGTCACCGCGACGGCGAGCGCCTCCGCGGCGAGGTGCCCCATCGCCACGGCGCGGTCCGGACCCCGCACGGCCCACCAGAGACTGAGCGCTCCCTCGAGGACCCAGATCGGTCCGACGGCCCACGTGATGCGGGCCACGTGGGCACGATGGACGCGCGGCCACTCCGACTCGCCGACGAGGCGGAACGCCGGGTAGACGACCAGGGCCACCGTAACCGCGAGTCCGCTCAGGTAGGCGTCACCGGCCAGGATCGCGAGTCGCACCCACGGCAGTGTAGGGAGTCCCCTACGACGAGACGGCGGGCTCCACGGGCCCGTCGTGCGACGACGTCGTCTCGACTTCGGCGAGAGCGGTCCGCCGCTCGCGGCTCCGGTGGAAGAAGAGCATCAGGGCGAGCGAGACCGCGGCGACCCCACCGAAACTCGCGAGAAGAGGCACGAGTCCGACGTGGGCGAGCTCCTGTTGACTCCCGCTCCCGGGACTGAGCAGGACGCCGACGAACCCGACGAGGCCGAGACCGCTCAGGACGTACCAGACCACCCGGTTCCACTCCGCGACGTGGCGTCCGGGGAGGAAGGGCAGCGGGAACATGCCGAACGCCAGGCTCGTGAATCCCGCGAGGAAGGTGGTCTGCAGAGCCGGTGTGAGGACGAGCAGCCACGCCGCCGGGTGCGGCTGGGTGGCTGCGCGGAAGACCACCGTCGAGAGGACGAAGGCGGTGGCCGACGAGACGAGGACAACGGTCTCGGCGATCGCGTGGACGCGCCCCCGCTCCTCGTCCGACACCCCCGGCACCATGGAGAAGCCCGCGATCAGCCCGTAGCAGTACCCGGGAGCCAGGCCGATGATCCGCGAGACGGCTACCGAGACGGTGGCGATGGCGAGCCCCCCGACGAGAACTTCGAGATGGATCCGGCGTCGCCGGCGCCACGCGTCGACGGCGACCGGCAGCCCCGAGACGAGGGTCGTGAGCGCGATACCGGCGGCCTGGCCCAGCAGAAGCCACAGGGACGACCGGTTGAGTCCGAACGACGGGTCGAGGAAGGAGTTGATGACGGCCCCGACGCCCACGAAGAGGACGAACACCCCGAGGCCCCCGGCCAAGCGACGCAGGATGGATCGGGGGCGATCCGGGTCGTACAGGTGGCGAGCGAAGCGCCGCCGCCACGGCCCCCAGATGCGATCGCGATTCTCGGCGTAGGTGTGATTGACCCAGTCGCTCGGGAATCCCGCCGCGATGAGCCGACCGAGCAGGACGAGGAGCAGGGAGATCCCGCCCGCCGCCGGCAGGTGCCGACCGAGCTCGTGCAGGCTGGGCAGGGCCACCGAGAACTCGGTGAGGTGGCTCGCCGCCGCCAGGACGCGGAACCCCGAGGTGGCGACGACCGCCCCACGCAGGGTGCAGGCGAGCCGAATCGCGTGAGCGCCGATCCGGGCGTCGCCCGGGACCACCAGGTCGGACAGTCGTAGTGCACCCCGAACGACGGGCGCCGACGCGACCAGGTTGCCGTCGAAGAAGACGTAGGCGGTGGGGCACGCCCTCCCGAGCGACGGGTCGACGAGGGAGACCGCCCCGCCCGGCGTGCCGGACGGCGGCGAGAGCCGGAGGGAGGAGGGGACGAGAACCTCCGTGCTCGCCCCGGCGCTCGCGGCCCCGTGGCTGAGGACCATCTGACCCGTGTAGGTCGTCGCCGTCGACGTCCCGTCGGCCGTCACGACGACGAGGCGGGCTTGGTAGTGACCGACCCGGGCGTACGTGTGATGAACGACGGGCGAGACCGTGACCACGCGCGTCCCGTCTCCGAAGTCCCATCGGTAGGAACGGATCACGTCGTTCGGCGCGTAGGAGCCGGCCGCGCTCAGGGTGCTGGTCCGACCAGCCCCCCCGACGCGGACGTGCAGCACCGCGATCGGAGCCTCGTCGGGCTCGACGGCGATCCCGTAGGCCGGCCCCCCGACCGCGACGGCCGTCACCTCGGTGATCGGACGACGGGCGAGGTCGAGGGCCACGACGACGCCGCTGCCGCTCGCCACGTAGGCCGTCCGGCCGTCGGGCGAGAGAGCGAGCCCGTCGGGCTGGGTCAGCTGGGCGGAGGACGTCGTCGTCACCCCGACGGTGAGGTTCCCGGGCGAGAAGGCCGAGAGCGTCCCGTCCGAGTTGACCGTGTAGCCGACGGTTCCCCGGGGGGAGACGGCGACACCCACGGGGCCACCCGCGATCGCCACCGACGGCCCCCGCCGGGCCGTCCCGGCTCCGAGCCGGATCTCGGTCAGCGTGGCGCCGTCCACGACGTAGGCGTGGTGGCTCCCGGGAGCGATCGCGATGGCGTCCGGACGGGCGTCGAGGCCAATCGAGGTGACCCGCCTCGTCGCGACGTCGATCACGGACACCGCGCGCGACTCGGAGTCCGACACCAGCACCGTGCGACCATCGGGCGAGACGGCGACGCTCCACGGGCCCACCCCGACGGGGATCGGGGGCTGGGCCACCAGCTGATCGCCCGAGATCACCAGCGGGGTGACCGTGTTGTCGTTGAAGTTGGAGACGTAGGCGCGACGCCCGTCGGGGGCGATCGCCACCGCCGAGGGTCCCGAACCCACCCGCACCGGCGTGCCGACGACGCCAGTCGCGAGCGTGACGGGGACGACGGTGTCGCCGAGGGAGTTGGTCACGAGGGCGGTGCGACCGTCCGGCGTGATCGCGACCCCGAGGGGTCCGTCGAAGGCTCCGCTCGCGATGGTTGTCGCCCGCGACGAACCGGTTCCCACCAGGGTGATCGAGTTGGCGTTGAGGTTCGTGACGAGAACCGTTCCCGCGCGCAGCAGCGGGGCCGCCGCGTGGGCCACCCCCCCGAGGGGCCACCCCAGAGCGAGCGTGGCGACGAGCGCGGTGACACGACCCCCGCGACGCATCGATCGACCCGCTCTCAGTGGACCGTGACGACCACGACGACGCGTCGGTTGAGCGCCCGGCCCGCCGCGGTCGTGTTGCTCGCGACGGAGCCGCCCGTTCGACTCGACGTCTCGGCGAGACCGACCCCGCGTACGCCGAGGGCCTGGAGCTCGGAGCGGAGCAGGTCACCCACCGAGCGAGCGCGCATCTCGTCGAGGAGTGCGTTGAAGGCCGGGGTGAAGACGTTGTCGGTGTAGCCCGTGATCGTGACGTGGCGATAGCCGTCACGACGGATCACCTCGGCGATGGTACGCACCTGGCGAACGAGCGAGGGCGTGAGCTGGTACGAGCCCTCGGGGAAGGGGTCGATGACGAAACGGCGCGCCGGGGCGATCACCGGGGCCACCCGCACGGCCCGCACCTTGGCGTCGACCACCAGGGTCCCGGCGACGTAGCGCACGGTCGACGCGTACCGAGCGGCGTCCGCGGACGGGCTGATCTCGAGCGTCGCGCGCGACGGCGTCACCCGGTAGGTGCCCGGTACCTGGGGCGGCGTCCCGCTCGGGCCGTAGGCGTGACCGCCCTCCCCGGTGTAGGTCAGGGTGACCCGAGCGACGCTCACGGCGTCACCCGCGAGTGCGCCCGACACCTCCGCGCTCACGAGGATCGGGTGGCCCTCAGTCACGACCTCGCTCGTGACGAACACCGTGAGTGGAGCGAGGCGGGGCGCGGGCGTCACCGGAGGCGGGGAGACGACGACCGGCGGCGGCGGCGTCACCGGAGGCGGGGAGACGACGACCGGCGGGCTCGAGAAGGTGAAGGTGGCGGGTTCGGAGACGGCGGGTCCGTCGAGGCCGGACGACGAGAGCGACGCCACCACGTTGCACGTGGCGGGGGTCGCCGCGGTGAGTTGAGCAGCACCCAGTTGGCACCCCGCGGTCGATCCGGGAGCCAGGGCGTAGGTCACCACGCCGCCACCGACGTACCGAGCCGCGAGGGTCACGACGTCACCGACCGTGGCGGATCCCCCCGCGAGAGTGATCGAGCGCGACGCGGGCAGCACCGTGAGAACGAGCGTTCCGGCGATCGAGGACGCGTCGAGCGTCGACATCTCGTCGCCGTCGGTCGTCGAGGTCGCGACCGTGGTCGTCGCGACCACGACGCACGTCCCGGCGCTCGCGTACTGCACGGGACCACCGACCGCAGCGATCGAGCAGCCCGCCGATCCGCTGGCGGAATACGAGAATGGGGCCGGTGTTCCGGTGCTGAGCGACGCCACGGGCGTGTAGCCGTTCGGCGCGGTGATCACGGCGACGTACGTGCCGCCGCCCGTCGCGCTCGCCCCGACGAAGGTGACCGTCGGCGGCTGGGATGGACCGACCGGGCCGTCAGATCCGCCGTCCGTCGGTACGGGTCCCCGGCCGTCATTCGGGGCGCTCGATCCGCCACCAGTCGGGGCTCCACCCGTCGTCGAGACCGGCGTCGACGTGGGACCTCTCCCGTCACTCGGGATGCTCGGACCACCACCGATGGCGACCCCGCCGGACGTCGAGACCGGAGTCGGCGAGGGAGCACTCCCGTCACGCGGACCACTCGGTCCGCCATCGGTCGGAACTCCGTCGGTCGTCGAGACCGGGGTCGGTACGGGAGCCGGGCCGTCGCCCTGGCGCCCTCCGCCGGGTTGGCGGCTTGCGCCACCGTCACCCGTCGGGGACGTCCAGGATGATCCACCGTCGCGTCCGTGTGCGCTCGCGACGCCCACCGGGAGTGCCACCACCGCGCCGGCCAAAGCGAGGGTTGCGGTGGCACGCGCGAGACGCCGCGACCACGCGGCAGTGAGGATCGCTCGGTCGCGCCTCTCGCGATCGTCCCGTACTGCCACCACCACCTCCACGCCGGGGCCCGGGACTTACGTCCCGGGCGTGCGCGAAGGGTAACAACAATTTCTTAACAATTCGTATGGTGGATTTCAGTTTCTCAGGATTCACCACGGCCGACGCGATCGGCCCGCCCCGGGGGGTGGGGCGGGCCGATCGGTCTAGTTGTCGCCGCCGAAGCCGCCGTCGCCACCGCCGCCGTCGCCGGAGCCCTCGTGCTCACCGGTCGAGGGGAGGATCCCGATCGTCTGAGCGAGGCTCGCGTTGGTGGCGGAGGGGACGACGAAGACGGTGCTACCGGGGTGAACGGCGCTGAAGGAGACGCGCGAGCGGCCCTGGAGCACCATGGTCGCGGAGGTCACTCCGTACGTCGACGTGGTGCCCGCGGCGGTGCGGACCGTGAGGGACGAGGGAGTCACCGCGACCACGGTCTCGGACGTCACCGCGACGTGCGTCGAGACGGCGGCCGTGCGCACGACGGGAGTGGTGGCCGGAGTGGCCGCGACGGCGGTCGCCACCACCGGGGTCACGGTCGCCGCGGCCGTCGTGGCGCTCCCCGTGGTGGCCGTGGCGGGGGCGGGGGCCGCCGCGTGCGAAGCGGCCGACGGAGCGACGGCGCGGGCGGCGACGGCTCCGACGCCCACGGCGGCCAGGGCGGCGAGCGCCCACGTGCCGGCGAACTTGGCCTTCTTGGCGGTGGAGCGGTACATCGGGTCCTCTTTTCTGCGGGCTCGGGATCGAGACCTGACCAGTGTCGCGGGTCTCCCTGGGAGGGGCCTGTGGTCGCGCTAAAGCATCACTAAGAGTTCGTGCGCCGTCTCTTAGCCGCGTTTAAGGGGAGAACCGCGACCGTGGCGGCTATTGGTAGCGTCGACGGCGAGACTCGAGGACGATATCCATGACGACGAACCGTGATGGCCTGACCAGCGTGGAGCGCGAGAAGGCCTCGGTCTTCCACTCCTGGTCGGCCCAGAACACCCTCAACCCGATGATGGTGCGCAGCGCCCAGGGCTCGACGCTCACCCTTGAGGACGGCACCACGCTGCTCGACTTCTCCTCCCAGCTGGTGAACACCAACCTCGGGCACCAGCACCCCGACGTCGTGGCCGCCATCCAGGCCCAGGCGGCGCAGCTGTGCACCATCGCCCCCCAGCACGGGTACGAGTCGCGCTACCGCGCGGCCGAGCTCATCCTCGACCACTCCTTCGAGGGCGCCGCGAAGGTCTTCTTCACCAACGGCGGCACCGAGGCGAACGAGCACGCCGTGCGCATGGCCCGCCTGCACACCGGTCGGCACAAGGTCATCGCCGCGTACCGCAGCTACCACGGGGCGACGACGATGTCGATCAACCTGACGGGTGACCCGCGTCGGTGGCCCAACGACCTGGGGTCGGCGGGAGTCGTGCACTTCTTCGGCCCCTTCCTCTACCGCTCGGAGTACTACGCGTCGAGCCCCGAGGAGGAGAGCGCCCGCGCCCTCGCCAGCCTCGAGCAGACGATCCGCTTCGAGGGTCCCTCGACGATCGCCGCGATCATCCTCGAGACCATCCCGGGCACGGCGGGCATCATGGTCCCGCCGCCGGGATTCCTCGCGGGGGTGCGCGAGATCTGCGACCGCTACGGCATCGTCTACATCGCCGACGAGGTGATGGCCGGCTTCGGCCGGACCGGGGCCTGGTTCGCCTACGAGCACTTCGGCGTGACGCCCGACCTCGTCACCTTCGCCAAGGGCGTGAACTCGGGCTACGTACCCCTGGGTGGCGTCGTCCTCTCGGAGACGGTCGCCGCCTCGTTCGCCGACCGCGTCTACCCGGGCGGCCTCACCTACTCCGGGCACCCGCTGGCCTGCGCGTCGGCCGTCGCCACCATCGAGGTGATGGAGCGGGACGGGGTCGTCGAGCACGCCCGTCGCCTGGGCGACGAGGTGATCCGACCGACCCTCGCAGAGATGGCGGAGCGCCACCCCTCGATGGGCGACGTGCGGGGCCTCGGCGTCTTCTTCGCCATCGACCTCGTCACCGACCGGGCCACCAAGGAGCCCCTCGCCCCCTACGGGTCGAGCTCTCCGGCCATGAACGAGGTGATCGCGGCGGCTCGCGCCGAGGGGCTCCTCATCTTCGCGAACTACAACCGCCTGCACGTCGTTCCGCCGTGCACCATCAGCGAGGCGGAGGTGCGGGACGGCCTCGCGCGGCTCGACCGAGCCCTCGCCGTGGCCGACCGCTTCTACACGGGGTCGTGACCACCGCCGAGCGCCGGGCGCGCGTCGCCCGCGCGCTGCGGGCTCTCGGGCACGACTTCGTCGACCACGAGCTCGACGACGACGACCTCGACGCTCTCGCCGAGACGATCGAGGGACTGCTCGGCGACGTCCGCCGGGGACGGCCTCGTCGGCGCTCCGACGACGGAGCCGGCGTCGAGTCGGACGTCACGGCCTTCCACCGCTCCCTCGCGAACGACGCGGTGGTGGCCGGTCCGGCCAATCCGATGGGACTCGGCGCGCAGCACTGGTACGAGGACGACGTGGCCGTCATGGAGGTCACGATCGGTCGCGCCTTCGAGGGCGCTCCGGGTCGGAGCCACGGCGGCATCCTCGCGACGCTCGTCGACGAGACCATGGGCTACGTGCTCGCCCGTCACGCCATCTTCGCCCTCACCGGCTGGTTGCGCATCGACTACCGCGACGCCGCCCCGATCGGGGTCCCGGTGCGGGCGCGTGCCTGGCTCGAAGCCCGCGACGACCGCAAGCTGACCATCCGCGCTCGGATCGACGCCGGCGAGATCCACGTCGCCGACGGCGAGGCCCTCTTCATCGCGGTCGACCCCGCGCTCTTCTCGCTCCGCACCGATTGAGGCGTCCGCCGGGTACCGGAAGAGCCCGCGAGAGCGACCCGTAGGCTGGCGGAGTGCCCGCCATCACCGTCGAGAATCCCCTAGAACTCCCCCGCCTCAGCGTCCCGGGCGTGATCGACCGGCCGCGCCGCGTCGTCAGTGTGACGACCGCCCCGCGCGGCCTCGAGGGTGAGGGATTCCCCGTCTACCGCGCCTTCGCCGGGGTCGACCTCGCGGCGCTCGACCCCTTCGTCCACATGGACCAGATGGGCGAGGTCGACTACGGACCGGGCGAGCCCAAGGGCACGCCGTGGCACCCGCACCGCGGCTTCGAGACCGTCACCTACATGATGGAGGGGACCTTCCTCCACCAGGACTCGATCGGGGGCGGCGGCGTGATCGAGGACGGGGCGACGCAGTGGATGACGGCCGGCGCCGGCATCCTCCACATCGAGCGTCCACCGGACGCCCTCATCGACTCGGGGGGCCTCTTCCACGGCATCCAGCTCTGGGTCAACCTGCCGTCGCGCCTCAAGATGACCGCCCCGCGCTACCAGGACATCGGCGCGCGCGCCGTCTCGCTCCTCACCAACGCCCAGGGTGACGCCGTCGTGCGCGTCATCGCCGGCGCGCTCGACGGACACGACGGCCCGGGCGTCACCCACACCCCGATCACGCTCGTCCACGTCAGCCTGATGCCCGGCGCCCGAGTCGAGCTGCCCTGGTCGAGCGGGTACAACGCGTTGACCTACGTCCTCGCCGGTCGGGGCACCGTCGGCGCCGACCACCACGCCATCCGCGAGCATCAGCTCGCGGTGCACGTCGACGGGGACTACCTCTCCCTCACCGCCGCCGACCACCAAGACTCCCGGACCACCGCCTTCGAGGTGCTCGTGCTCGGTGGTCAGCCGATCCGTGAGCCCGTCGCCGCCTACGGTCCCTTCGTGATGAACACGCGGGACGAGCTCCAGCAGGCCTTCGACGACTACCAGGCGGGACGGCTCGGCCAGATCCCGGCCCAGCACATCTAGGAGACCAGCCCCCGACCCGCCTCGTCGGCCCGCCGAACGAGGAACGTGGCGCTCGCCCGGCTCACCACCTGACCGTCCGGGTCACGGATCGTTCCCTCGGCGAAGGCGGCGCGCCGACTGAGCCGTACCACCTCACCGCGGAACCGGTACCGCACGCCCGCCCGCGCGCCGCGCACGAGCTCGGTCGAGATCTCGAGAGTGGCCTCGGCCCGCTCCCCCCTCGCGAGCGCAGCGTTGATCGCGAAGTTCATCGCGGCGTCGAGCACCGTCACGTGGACGCCCGCCTGGACGCCCCCGGCGGGGTTGAGGGCGAGCGCCGTCGGCTCGAGGTCGCCCTCGGCCCACCCCAGATCCTCCCCGTCGACGCCGTAGGCGTCGAGCGAGGCTCCGAGCTCGCGCAGCAGGGCCATCCCCCCGTCCCCGAGCCAGCGGTCCATGTCGCGCGCCACGGGGCGAGGTTACCCCGGGGTATCGCTAGGCTTCGCCACAGGACGAGGAGGTTCCCATGACGACGGCGGTGATTGTCGACGCGGTGCGCACGCCGGGGGGTCGGCGCAACGGGAAGCTGCGCACGTGGCACTCGGCCGACCTGGCCTCGGAGGCGCTGCGGGCCATCGCCTCGCGCAACGACCTCGACCCCGAGCTCGTCGACGACGTGATCATGGGCTGCGTCTCCCAGGTGGGCGAGCAGGCCTTCAACGTCGGTCGTAACGCCGTGCTCGCGGCCGGGTGGCCCGAGTCGGTCCCCGCCACCACGATCGACCGCCAGTGCGGATCCAGTCAGCAGGCCCTCCACTTCGCGGCCCAGGGCGTGATGGCCGGGGCCTACGACGTGGTCGTGGCCGCCGGCGTCGAGGTGATGACGCGGGTGGCCATGGGCTCGTCGATCGGCAAGGACGCGGGATTCCCGTTCGGACCGCGCGTCAGCGCGCGCTACGCCCCCGTCGGGGGACTGCGCGGCCAGGGCATCGGGGCCGAGATGATCGCCGACCAGTGGGGCATCAGTCGCGAGGAACTCGACGCCTTCTCCCTCGAGAGCCACCGCCGGGCCGCCCGCGCCACGGCGGAGGGCCGCTTCGAGAACGAGATCATCCCCGTCCCGATCCTCGACGAGGAGGGGAACCCCACGGGTGAGGTGATGGTCGCCGACGAGGGGATCCGCCCGGACACCTCGCTCGAGGTGCTCGCCGCCCTGAAGCCCGCCTTCCGCGAGGGGGGCAAGGTGACGGCCGGCAACTCGTCGCAGATCACCGACGGCGCCTCGGCGGTCCTCATCATGAGCGAGGAGCGCGCCCGCGAGTTGGGCTACACCCCGCGCGCCCGCTTCCACGCCTTCGCCCTCGCCGGCGTCGACCCGGTCACGATGCTGACCGGTCCCATCCCGGCGACGTCCAAGGTCCTCGCGAAGGCCGGGCTCACGCTCCACGACATCGACCTCGTCGAGATCAACGAGGCCTTCGCCTCGGTGGTCCTCGCGTGGCAGAAGGAGCACGACGCCGACCTCGCCAAGGTCAACGTGAACGGCGGCGCCATCGCCCTCGGGCACCCCCTCGGCGCTTCCGGGGCCAAGCTCGCCGCCACGCTGCTCAACGAGCTCGAGCGCACCAGCGGCCGGTGGGGCCTGCTCACCATGTGCGAGGGCGGTGGACTCGCCAACGCCACCGTGATCGAGCGGCTGGGCTGAACTAGCGGTAGCGCGTCGCCAGGTAGAAGGCGCTGAACATCGAGACCAGCCCGAGCACCAGGTACCACGACGACGTCGAGCCCGGCAGCACCTGCAGGTAGTTGAGCACGATCACCAGCAGCCCGAACGCCAGCAGGTCGAGGAGCAGCCACCCGTACCAGTGAGGGCTGTGGTGCGCGCTCGCGGGCTTGGGCGCGGTGTAGCGACCCCGCTGCTCCGCACTGCGGTACCGCCCCATTTCCTTGCTGGAGCGCCGACGCCCGTTGCTCGCCATAGACGACGATGCTAGCCCGCGGTCACTAGGGGCAGACGGTGACGTCGACGCTCGAGTTGTAGAGGGCGGAGGCCCCCGGACCCGGGTTCTGCGTCACGATCGTGCCCGAGGAGTTGGGCGCGGTGCACGCGTCCGGCGGCGCGTCGGTCACGATGCCGAGCGAGAGGCCCTGGCCCGAGAGCGTTCCCTGGGCGTCGACGGTCGTGCTGCCGATGATGCTCGGCACCACCACGTTGCAGTAGCCGGAGGAGGTGACGAGCTGGATCGACGCACCGGCCTGGACCGAGGCGCCCGCGGCCGGCACGGTGCGCAGCACTGAACCCTGGTTGACGGTGTTCGAGCACGAGGTCTGCGAACTCGACGAGACGGTGAGTCCGTACTGCCCGAGCGTCGCGGCGGCCTGCAGCTGGGTCTGGCCCCGGACGTTCGGCAGCGCGAAGCTGGAGTTGGGCGCGAGGACGGTCAAGACGACCGTGCGGCCCGTACGCGAGCTCGACCCGCCGACCGGGTTCTGGGAGATCACCGAGTTCGGAGTCGCCCCACCGGACGGCGCCGTCTGGGTGAAGGCCACCTTCGGCACGAGTCCCAGCTGCTGGAGGGTCGACTCCGCGACGGAGAGCTGCTGGCCGGTCGTGTCGGGCACGGTCACCGGCGATCCGGCCGGCCCCTGGCTCACCCGCAGCGTGACGGACTGGGTCTTCTTCACCGACGCGCCGGCCTTCGGATCGGTGCCGATGACGGTCCCCGAGGGCTGGTTCGAGTTCACCAGCTTCGTCGTGCCGATCGAGAGGCCGTCGGCCTGGAGGGCCGCCGTGGCGTTCGCCACCGTCTGGCCGACGACGTTCGGCATCGTGGTGGCGCTCGACGTCTTGTGCATCTGGACGTAGGCCAGCGCTCCCGCAGCCGCCACGATGACCACGAGGAGCGGGACGAGCCACGCGGCCGTCCGTCCGCCCCGGCGGCGTACGTCGGTCCGTGGTCCGGTCATCACCGGGACGGCCTGGGTGCGCTCGGCCGGCGCCACCGCCTGGACCGCGCGGGTCGCGTCCTCGGTGAAGTAGTCGCGCTCGCGCGTGGCCGCGCGCACGGGCTGACCCTCGGTGAAGCGCACGAGGTCGGCCCGCAACTCGTCGGCCGTCTGGTAGCGCTGGGCCGGGGACTTGGCGAGGGCCGTCAGCACGATCGCCTCGAGGTCGCTCGGCACGGCGCCGAACTCGCTGGGTGGCGGGACGACGCCGTGGACGTGCTGACTCGAGACCGCGACGGGACTGTCCCCCACGAAGGGCGGACGACCCACCAGGAGCTCGTAGAGGACGACGCCCAGGGAGTACACGTCGCTGCGCCCGTCGACGGGCGACCCCTCGGCCTGCTCGGGCGAGAAGTAGGTGGCGGTGCCCATCACCGACCCGGCCTCGGCGAGGTGATCCTCGCTCGCGACGGCCTGGGCGATCCCGAAGTCCGTGACCTTGACCTGTCCGTCCGGGGTGATGAGGATGTTGCCCGGCTTGACGTCGCGGTGGACGACGCCACTGCGATGGGCGTAGCCGAGCGCCGAGGCGACCGAGGCGGTGATCGACGCGGCCCGGGACGGCGAGATCGTCCGCTGGGCCCGCACCATCTCAGCGAGGGAGGTCCCCTCGATCAGCTCCATGACGATGAAGTAGGTGCCCTCGTCCTGTCCCCAGTCGAAGACCGGCACGATGTTCGGGTGGCTGAGATTGGCCGCCGCCTGCGCCTCGCGCCGGAATCGCTCGACGAAGGTGGGGTCGGCGCTCAACTCCGGGTAGAGGACCTTGAGGGCGACCGCGCGACCGAGCAGGAGGTCTTGGGCCCGGTACACGAGCGCCATCCCCCCGCGAGCGATGAGGTGCGTGACCTGGTACCGATTGGAGTAGACGCGTCCCTCGCTCACCGGCTCCATATCCGCCCCAGCCTACGCCGTGGCCCTCGCGGCCACGCTGCGGCGTATCGACATCGTCATCCGGCGCACGTGGTGGGGGTTCCGTAGGCCTTCTGACCGGCCTGGAGCGCCAGGGCGCCCTCGACCATGCACCGGATCACCGGTCCCGCGACGGCGGCTCCGGTGTCGGAGACGACCTGGAAGGGGACGACCACCGCGACGGCGATCGTGGGGTGGGCGACGGGGGCGAGGGCGATCATCCAGTCGTCGGTGTTCTGGGCGGCGTTGCCGGTCTGGGCGGTACCGGTCTTCGCCCCCACGTCCAAGTTGGCGGGGAAGATCCCGGCGGCCGTACCGTACTCGGTGACCGAGTGCATCAGGGGCAGGATGCGGGCGGCCTGGGCCGGGGTGAGGGCCGTCTTCCACACGCTGTCCTGGTAGCGCTTGACGATCGAGCCGTCCGGGCCGGTCACGTAGTCGAGGAAGTGGGGCGTCATGACCTGGCCACCGTTGGCGACCCCCGCAGCCACCAGGGCCATCTGCAGGGCCGTGGCCCGGACGTTCTGCTGGCCGATCGAGGAGTAGGCAACACCGGGGATGTTGTAGGTGAAGGACGAGGCCGGGGGGAAGTACGCCGGCTGGACTCCGGGCATGTCGAGCGGCGGCACCGAGTTGAAGCCGTACGCGTTGGCCTCGGCGGCCAGGTTCTGCCCGCCGAGGTCCATCCCGAGCATCGCGTAACCGGGGTCGCACGACGGCGGGAGCATCTGGGCGACGGTCCCTCCGCAGGGCACGAAGCCGAAGTTCGAGAGCGTCCTGTTCGAGTGGGGCAGCGTGATCGTCGCGACCACCGGGTAGGACTTGGTGAAGAGCTTGGGCTTGAAGGCGAGGACGCCACTGGTGGTGACGATCTTGAAGGTCGAGCCCGGGGGGAACGTCTGCTGCGTCGCGAGCTCGCCTAGGGGTGGGAAGCCGTGCGCGTTGTTGGTCGTGATCTTCTTCCACTGGGCGGCCGCCACAGTGAAGAGCGGGGACTCGAGGGGGGCGGGGTTGTAGGTGGGGTTCGAGTACATCGCGAGCACCGCGCCGGTCCGGGGGTCGAGGACGACGGCCGCCCCGTCGCGACCCGCGAGGGCCGTGGCCGCCACTCGTTCGAGCGCCGGCTGCAGGGTCAGCGTGATCGAGTCGGCGCCGGAGGCCGGAGCGAGGACCTGGGCGAAGCTCTGGGGCGGGAGAGCGTGCGCGGTCAGGTACTGGTTGTACTGCGCCTCGAGGGCCCACGTCCCGTAGGAGGGCGAGGCGAAGCCGACGACGCCGGCCGTCAGCGAGCCCAGCGGGTAGACGCGGCGGTAGGCGTAGTAGCCGCCCGACGTGGGCACCGACTCGGCGAGGACGGTGCCGTCGGCCGCGATGATCTCGCCTCGCGGCGACTGGCTCGAGCTCTGGTTGTTGCGCGGATTGAGGATGGAGGCGTTGAGGGCGGGGGCGCGGAAGAACTGGATGTTGGCCGACTGCACGACCGCCGCCGCCAGCAGTAGGACGATCAGGACGGCGAAGACGCTGATGCGACGCGACATCGCCTACCCCGCGGCCTTGGGTCGAGTGGTCGTCGTCGAGCGGACCGTCGTGGTGGAACGAACCGTCGTCGTGGTCACCGGCGCCAGAGTGGTCGTCGGCGTGGACTGGGAGAGGTGCCAGGCCCGGTTGAGGCTCTGGGCGTAGTTCATCGCCGCCGACAACGACGGCTCCGCAATCGTTCGGGCCAGGGCCTGGCGGTCGGCGCTCAGCAGGTGGGCCACCGGGTAGGAGGTGTCGAACACCCGCGTGGGCTTGAACCAGAGGACCCCACCGGGCTGGCCGCGGTAGATCGCGATGACCCCGCGATCGGCCGCGAGGTAGTAACCGGAGTACGCGTACCAGCGCATGATCCCGACGAACCCCGCCGCCACGGCGAGCAGGATGAGGACGCCTACCCCGGACCGCCAGGTGGGTCCCCGGCGGGTGGACGCGTGGACGGGCCCCGAGGAGGTCGACCGGGGGGGCGTCGCCGTCGAGACGGTGCGTCGCACCGGGGCGGCGGTGCGCTCCGCCTCGACGAACTCCAGCAGGACGACGGAGATGTTGTCGTGTCCACCGTGCGATCGAGCGGCGCTCACCAGGGCGACGACCGCGTCCTCGAGCGGGGCGGGCGCGCTCGCGATCGACGCGATGTCGTCGGCCGAGAGCTCGTTGGAGAGCCCGTCGCTGCAGAGGAGGACTCGGTCGCCCGCCTGGACGTCGAGGGAGACAATGTCCACCTCCAGGCGCTCGTCGGAGCCCAGCACCCGCGTCAGCTGGTGGCGTCGAGGGTGGACGGCCGCCTCCTCCGGGGTGAGGCGCCCCAGGCGGACCCACTCCTCGGCGACGCTGTGGTCCTCGCTCAGCTGGCGCAGCGCACCGTCGCGCAGTTGGTAGGCCCGAGAGTCACCCACGTTGACGAGAGTCGGGGCGACGACCCCGTCCCCGTCAATCGTGAGCCCCACCGCGATCAGGGTCGTGCCCATGCCGAAGCGCTCGGGATTCTCCTTCGCGTCCGCCAGGACCGCGCGGTTCGCGGCATCCATGGCGCGAGTGAGCCCCTCGACGCTCTCGTCCTCGTGGAAGGCCTCGACGAAGACCTCGACGGCGAGGGCTGACGCGACCTCACCCGCGGCGTGCCCGCCCATCCCGTCCGCGACGATCGCCAGTCGGGGATCGGCGTGCAACGCGTCCTCGTTGGCGTCCCGCACGAGACCGACGTCGGTAGCCGTCGCCGATCGCCAGCGCGTCAACGAACCACCTCGAACAGCACGCCACCGACCTGGACGATGTCACCCCGCTCGAGCAGGAGTCGTCCCCGCACCATCTCCTGGTTCACGTAGGTGCCATTGGTCGAGCCGAGGTCCTCGATCGTCAGGTCGCCGCCGTCGATCGCGACGCGGGCGTGCCGCGACGAGATGTAGGTGTCGGCGACCTGGACGTCGCAGTCGGCTCCACGACCGATGACGACGGGCGGATCGGCCACGATCCGCTCACCCTTGCGCTCGACGGGCTCGATGAACTGCAGCGACAGGGATGAGCCCCGCCGACGTCGGCTTCCCGAGGAGACCTGATCGGCCGGGCGCGACTCGACGATCGCGACGCGCATCACCCAGAGGAAGAACAAGCCGGCGACGACCATGACCAGCACCTGGAGCGGTCGGATGACCGCCGCGTAGTTCGTGGCGGTGAGGAGCGTCAAGCCAGCTCGATCCGTAGGTGCAGGCCACCGACCACCACGTCATCGTGGGGCGACAGCGACACCGCGGTGACCCGATGACCGTTGACGTAGGTGCCGTTGGTGGACTGGAGGTCACGGATCGCCACCCCTTCGGTGGTCCGCCAGATCTCGGCGTGCCGACGGGACACGTTCGGGTCGCTGATGACGACGTCGACGTCCGGGCTGCGACCGATGACCAGCGGGCGGTCGCCCACACGGAAGAATCGGCCGTCGCTCGCGATGACGCGCGGCTGGCTCTCTCCACCGACGAACTCCGCGCTCACCGCGACGTCGCCCGCCGACAGGTCGTCGTCGACGAAGACCTCGACGCTGACCGGGCCGACGAAGTTGTACCCCTCGTTGATCGCGTGTTGACGAACGGTCTCTTCCAGCTCGCTGATCAGGGCCTTCTGGAATCCGTCGAAGCGCTCGGCGTCGCGGGGACTGAGCCAGACTCGCACGTGGTTGGGTGAGATGGGCCCCTGATTCGTGAGCTGTCGCGTCAGGTCGACCTCGCGGATGATGCGAGCCCCGATCTCGATCGGCTGCAGCCCGCCCCGGAACGGACGTGACAGGGTCCGCTCGAAGAGCCGTTCCAGGCGGTTTTCCACGGCTTTCAGGACCATAGCGACCCCAACTGTACCGGTCCGACACTCGACTTTTCAGGGCGCGTGAGATACGACTCGCGAAAGCAGGTAGTGTTGTCGGGCCCAGGGCGAGTGGCGAAATGGCAGACGCGCAGGCTTCAGGTGCCTGTGTCCGAAAGGACGTGCGGGTTCAAGTCCCGCCTCGCCCACCATCACGCAGTCTTCTGTCCGACTCGCCAGGCAGTTGCGGACCCGCAGACCCCTACACCGACCTCGGGGTTCTCCCCGATTACCCACGCGTCACGACGTCTTTATCATCGCCTCGTGAGCCTGCTCGTCGTCCGCGACCTCACCAAGATCTACGGTCGTGGCGCCGCCCGGGTCCAGGCCCTCGGCGGGGTCTCACTCGCCGTCGAGCCCGGCTCGATGGTGGCGATCATGGGACCGAGCGGCTCGGGCAAGAGCACGCTGCTGGCCATCGCCGGAACCCTCGAGGACCCGACCAGTGGATCGGTACGGATCGCCGACGCCGACGTGGCCGCCCTCGGCGCTGACGATCGGGCCCGCCTGCGGCGAGAGGTGATCGGTTTCGTCTTCCAGGACTTCAACCTCCTCGCCGGCCTCACGGCCATCGAGAACGTGACGTTGCCGCTGGAGCTCGACGGCGTCGCCCGGGGCCGCGCCGAGCGCGAGGGGGCTCGTCTGCTCGGCGAGCTGGGACTCACCGAGCAGGCTTACCGATTCCCCGATGAGCTCTCGGGCGGCGAGCGCCAACGCGTCGCGATAGCTCGAGCCGTCGTGGGCGATCGGCGTCTGCTCCTAGCCGACGAGCCGTCGGGGGCCCTCGACACGAGGAACGGCGAGTCCGTGATGGAGTTGATCCGCGCCACCTGCCAGCGCGGCGTCGCCGCGGTTGTCGTCACCCACGACGCCCAACTCGCGTCGCGCGCGGATCGGGTGATCCACCTGCGCGACGGGCTGGTCGTCGGCGAGGAGGCAGCCGTCGAGCCGGGTGGGGAGCGCTCCGAGACGGTCCCGTGAGGATCTCGGTCAGCGCACGTCGGGCCCTCACCCGCTGGTCATGGCGGCTGCTGCGGCGTGAGTGGCGCCAGCAGAGCCTGATCCTGGCCCTGCTCGCGCTGGCCATCGCCACGACCGTGGTCGGGTCGGCGGTCGCCGCGGACACGCCACCGCCGGAGTCGGCCACCTTCGGGTCGGCGCAGGCGATGATCGTGCTGGGGGGCGGTGACCCCGCGCTCGCTGGAACGGTGGCCACCCTCGAGCGAGTCGCCGGAGCCGTCGAGGTGATCGAGTCGAAGTTGACGACGGTCCCGGGGACGACGACTCCCTACGCGGTCCGCGCCGAGGACCCTCGCGGCCCATTCAGTGGTCCGATGCTCACCCTCGTCTCGGGGCGCTGGCCGCGAGGCTCGCACGAGACCGCCATGACCGCGGGGCTGCTCAACGCCGTCGGGGCGAGCGTGGGCTCGTGGGAGCAGATCGCTGGGGTGCGCCGGCGCGTCGTGGGCGTGGTGCAGAACCCCGGGAGCCTGCTCGATGAGTTCGCGCTGGTGCCACCGGGCGAGCTCGCGTCGACGAGCCAGGTCGAGTTGCTCTTCGATCGAGCCCGCTCGTTGCCCGCGTCGCTCCGCCACGAGATCACCTGGCGGGGCCAGTCGTCGAGTTCGAGCCCGCTCGCCTCGTCCACGATGGAGCTGGCCCTCGTGACCCTGGGGATGCTCCTCATCGCCATGCTCGCGACGGGCGGCTTCAGCGTGCTCGCTCAGCGCCGACTGCGCTCCCTCGGCCAGCTTGGGGCGCTCGGCGCGACGCCTCGGCACGTCCGCTACTTGGTTCGCTCCGACGGGGCGCTGGTCGGGGTGCTGGGGGCGGTCCTCGGAACGGCCCTCGGGCTCGGGCTGTGGCTCGCCTACCGTCCCCTTCTCGAGCAGAGTTCGCACCATCGGATCGGGGCCTGGCAGCTGCCCTGGCCGGTGGTCGGGGGTGCCGTGGCGCTCGGAGTCGTCGCCATGGTGGCTGCGGCGTCGCGACCGGCCCGGGCGATCGCGCAGCTCTCGGTGCTGTCGGCCCTCTCGAGCCGGCCCGCACCAGCCCCCCGGGCTCGTCGTTCCGTCGTCGCCGGTGGGCTCTGCGTCCTCGTGGCGTTAGTGCTGCTCCACCTGGCTCCGGGCAACGCCAGCTCGCAGGGGCGGGGCGCGGCGAGCGCGCTCGAGCTCGTCGGGGGGCTGGTCGCCCTCGTCGTCGCCGTGACGCTGCTCGCCCCGCCCGCACTGTCGTTGGTGACCCGCGCCGGACGTCGAATGCCGATCGGCGCGCGCCTCGCTCTCACAGATCTGCGCCGGTACCGAGCCCGGTCGGGACCCGCGGTCGGAGCGATCGCCCTCGGTGTGCTGATCGCGAGTCGCGTCGCGCTCGCCGTCGCCGCCCGGGGATCCAACAACGCGCTGGACTACGCGGGTGTCAACCTGGCACCCAATCAGGTCGCGCTCTATACCCCCGACGGCCCCTACGGCCCCCACGGGCCCGCCACCGGACCGATCGGCTCGACGAGTTCCGCCGAGCGCGAGAGGTTGGCGTCGGCCGTCGCGCACATTTCGGCGCTTCTCGGTGCGCGATCGGCCGTCGAGCTCGACCAGGCGGGCGTCACCGTCGTGAGCACCGCCCCCGGGCGCACCTGGTCCGGGCCGATCTACGTGGGCACGCCGGCGCTGCTTCGCGCGGTGGGCATCGATTCGTCGACGGTACCGGCGAGGGCCGACCTGCTGACCTCGAGGTCCGGTCTCTCGTCGGTCGGACACCTGCTCCTCGTCTACGGCTCCTACTTCGCCCAGCGCCCGCCCGCGCGCCACTCTCCGACCGCATCGTCGACCCACCCGTGCCCGAGCGCGAACTGTCGGGCACACCCGGTGATCGTCGAGCGGTCCCAGCTGCCCTCGGGTACCTCCGCCCCGAATACCGTCCTCACCGAGGCCGCGCTGGCGCGCCTGCACCTGCCGACGAACCTCGCCGGGTGGTGGCTCGACCTCGGCGCGACGCCGAGCGCCTCGGCCGTGGCGAGCGCCCGGATGGTGGCGGCGTCAGCCGGGCTCTCGATGGAGACCAAGACCAGCGAGCCGACGACCGCCACCGTGGTCCAGTGGGCGACGGTCGTTGGGATGGCCCTCGCCCTGGCGATCCTCGCCATGACTCTCGCCCTCTTGCGCAGCGAGACGCGCGGAGACCGGTGGCTCCTGGCCGCGACCGGCCAGTCGGGTCGGACCCGGCGGGTGAGCGCCGCGGTGACTGCGGGGGCCCTGACCGAGGTGGGAGTCGTCGTCGGCCTGGCCGGGGCCTACGCGGGGATCGGCGCGTGGTTCTCGGGCAGCGTCCTCGACGGCGGTCTGGGGGCCCTCAGCGCACCGCCAACGTCGAGCCTGCTGTTCTTGCTCGTGGCGACGCCCCTGCTCGCCTCCGCCGGAGCCGGGATCGTGGCCGGCCCCGGGCGCGGGACCCTCGGGCGGGTGCGCCTGGAGTAGCGCGGCGCGGCGGCCACCTCCAACCCGACCAAATGAGAAGGCACCTCCGGCGTGTCCGCATCGATGCCTCTGGGCTACACCCTCGTCCGCACGGTCCCCGATGGCGTAGACGTCGCGCCACGCCCCGAGCTCGGAGCCCCTCGCCGACCTCGGGGGGACGGGCCACGAACCTCGAAACCTAAGTCGCCCGCTCGGCCTCGATGACACCGCGCTGTCGATCGACATCCGCCTCCAACGCTCCCCAACGTTCGCCCGTGAGAACCTCGAATCCCCCGGCGCGCGACCGGTCTCACTGATCTCCACGGACTTCGAGAAGAAGGTGAACGGTGTCGTGGTGCGTGGGCGAGAGGGAGTGCGGCCAGCGGCCCTACCGGTGGCCCCGCAGATGGCGATTGACTCCCAACTGATTCTCATGCGCAGGCCCGGCGGACGCGAGGGCCGACCACCATCATCTCGCCTGTCAGCACCCGGTACTCTTCACCCCATGACCCAGCACCCCACCCGGGTGCGGGCCACCGCCGAGGAGGGCGAGGGGTCCAGAAGGACCTCAGCGGGGCGTCAAGTCCCGCCTCGCCCACCATCACCGGTCGTCCGCGACCGCCCGACACCGCAGATTGCGCCGTGGGTCGCCGCCGTATCGTCGGTGGGCACCCGGGCCGACCGCTCCCATCAAGGCGCGACGACGGCCCCTCGTGAGCGACCCAACGGACCGCGACCATCCCGAACCTGCGACCGAACTCGCCGACAGTTCCTCCTCGCCGCCGCGACCGACGTGCTCGCCCCACAACCCACGACCCCGCACGCCGTCGGAACTCTCATGGCACCGGAACCCGGCGTCAGGGTGCGACTCGGTGGGGTCGTCCTCGGTCAAGGATCAGCCCCGCACGGACGGCCGGACGTCGCGGGACGGTCACGCCGGGGCCGCCGCCGAGCGCGTCGGGTGACGGGGCGAACATGGACCCGTCGCGGGGCGGACCCGTCCGAGGTAGGCCCGCGTTCGGCGCGATCACCGGACCGTCAGCACGTACGTCGTCGCGAACCGGTGCTCATCGACGACCTGGCGCAACAACGTTTTTTGGGCCGACAACTTCTATTGATGACGTCGGTTAACTTGTGCATTAGATGAGACCCTATGGCTATTTATCAGCACTTACGCTAAAAACCAGGTGTGTCTATAGGAAAACCTGTTTTTGCCCATCAGTCATCGACATTGGTGTGACTCCACTCTGATCGCTATCTTCCCGATTGGAGGTGATGTCTATGAGCACTCACACGATGCCTCGGCACCTCACCCACCGCGCGAGTCGCGCGGTCGCGGCCTTCGCCCTGCTGGGCGGACTGATGACGATCGCCACGTCCGCACCGGCGGCGGCGGTCACCGGAGCGTGCCTACCCGGTCAGGTGGGCGCCACCGCCACGGTCTCGAGTCTGCCGGGTGGGACCACCGCCCAGCTCGTCATGACGTCGCAGGCCTTCCCCAACTGCTGGTGGGCCGTGCCCACCGGATACCAATTCGTCAACTCGGCTGGCGCGGCGATCGGTCCCGTCGTCTACCCGACACCACACCCGGCCGTGACGCGGTGGGTTCCGCTCAACTACGGATTCCAGGTCGTCGTCCGCGTGACCACGATGTCGGGCGTCAACTGCACGACGCAGATCGCGTCCAAGGTGCGCGTCACGGTTCCCGGGCGAGTGACCCCTCTCGACGTCACCTTGCCATCCACGATCGGCGTCTGCGTGGGCGGCACCACGGCGTGGACGAGCGTCACCGAGACCCGCCTGACGGTCCCGCACTGTGACGCCGGCCAGTTAGCGCTCTCGATCGGGGCGCCGAGCGGTGCCGCGGGCACCTCCTACTACCCGCTGCGCGTCCGCAACACGGCGACCGTCGCGTGCGCGATCTGGGGGATCCCGCTGGTCCGCGCGTGGGCCACGCCCACCGGGGCGCCCGTGGGACCCGTGGCCCGACGGCTCAGCCTGCCCGGCTACGGGGCGATGATGCGCCTCGCCCCCGGGGCGAGCGCCAGCGTGGCCCTGGGTGTGGGCAACGTGGGCAACTGGCCGGCGACGCGCTGCTCGCCGGCGACCGCTCGAGCGTTGCAGGTCTCCGTCTCCGGTGTGCGCCTCGTCGTGCCGGTCTCGTTCCAGGTGTGCACCCGTGTGGCGAGTCTCAGTGTGCGGGGCTGGGTCCCCGGCCTCAGCGGCCAGGTCTAGGAGCTGAGGCGACGCGTCGCGACCGACGCGTCGATGGATCGACCCCGGGTCAGCGTTCGTCCTCCCCGCGTTGGCCCGGGGTCGCTGTGCGAGCACCGGCAGCGCCACGCGCGACGGCTCCCCGTGATGACGTCGCCGGCGCCGGTCAGCGCCCGTCCCAGGTCGACATCTCGCTCGTGAAGCGGTCGAGACCCATCGGGCCGAGCAGGAGGGCCCGGGCGTGGAATCGCCGTAGCGAGAACTCCCCCGCCACGCGGCCGCGCGCCGCCTCCCGCGTCGCGAGCCAGGCTCGCTCGCCGACCTTGTACGAGATCGCCTGGCCCGGGATGGCGAGGTAGCGATCCACCTCGCTACGCGCGTAGTCGAGGTCGAGTAGGGCCTCGTCGACGAGCAGGTCCACCGCCGACGCCGCGGTCCACACCTCTCCCCGCGGATCACGCAGCCCGAGGTGGAGTCCGATGTCGACGACGACCCGCGCGGCGCGGAGGGCCTGCCCGGAGAGGAAGCCGAGCTCCTCGCCCGGGTCGTCGAAGGCCCCGAGGTCGTCCATCAACCGCTCGGCGTAGAGGGCCCAGCCCTCGACGTAGCCGTCGGCCGACTCCACCAGTCGCTGGAAGGCACTGAGTCGGTTCCGCTCCGCGACCGCCGTCGCGATCTGGAGGTGGTGGCCGGGGACGCCCTCGTGGTACCAGGTCGACGGGAGCGACCACCAGCTAAAGACGTCCTGGCCCAACGTCGGGAACCACGTCGTCCCGGGTCGCGAGAGGTCGTCGCTCGGCCCCGTGTAGTACGGGGCGGCGGCGCTGCCCGCGGGCGCGATCCGCACGTCACAGTGGCGGATGCGCGCGTCGATGTCGAAGTGGGTCCCGTCGAGGGCGGCGACCGCCCGCTCGAGGAAGGCCCGCAGCCGAGCCAGGAGCTCGTCGGTCCCGCGCACGAGGTACCGCGGGTCCTCGTCGAGACGGGTCGCCACCTCACGGAGCGACGCGGCGCCGGGCACCGCGCTCGAGGCCACCCGGCGCATGCGTCCGGTGATCTCGCGGAGATCCTGGAGTCCCCACTCGTAGGTCTCGCGCAGGTCGAGCGACGAGCCCGTGTAGCTGGCGGCCCAGAGCGCGTAGCGCTCCTCGCCGACCGCGTCGTTCACGCTCGCGCTCGCGAGACACCCCCGACGGAGCCAGTCGGCGAGGGCGCCCGCCTCCCGGTCGGCGACCATCGCCGCCGCGTGCAGGGCGGGACGACGCGCGTGGGGGTCGAGGCGGGCGGCCAGCTCGACGTAGGCGCCCTCGGCGAAGGTCTCCAGCTGGGCCGCGACGCCGAGGACGTGACGGCGCGGGGTGGTCACGCCCTGAGCGGCGAGCTCCGCGACCCCCGACCTCCACGTCGCGTAGGCGGTGGGAACGGCCGCGAGGCGCGACGTCACACGATCGATCTCGTCCTCCGTCTCGCCCGGCATCATCTCAATGGCCTGACGGATGGAGAGGGGGACGGAGCCGATCGCCCCCCAGCGGACCATCGACTCGTGCGTCGCGTCGAGCTCCAGCTGGAGACTCAGTCGATCCACCATCACCCCACGGGCGATCCGGTCGGCCTCGTCGACGTCGTCGAGATCGGCGAGGCGTGCGAGGGCCCGACGCGCGGCGTCCGTGCGATGCGCCGCCCCCTCCAGCGAGTAGTCGCCCAGCTGATCGTCGTACCCTCCGATCCCCATGAAGGTCGCCGCCACCGGATCGAGCCGGGCCACCTCGGCGACGTACTCGGCGGCGTGGCGAAAGAGGGGGGAGCGGTGCTCAGTGGACATCCCGGAGGTCTATCAGGCCGCGACGCGCCCGACGTCCCTCCCCGCGCCGGGCGCCCCGTCGGACCGGGTCCCGGCAAGATGGACGGGGGGTCACCGAAGGAGGTCGCCATGGAGAACACGATGGGACGTCGCCTGCGCCGACTCAACGCGGCGGCGGGACTGCTGCACCTGGCCTCGGGCATCGCGGTCCTCGCGCTCGCGAACGGATTCTCGCTGCCGGTCACCGCGCGCTACATGGCGGGGGCTCCCGGATCGGGTCGCTACGAGGTGGTCACCTACGGCTCGGTGCCGATGGCACTGTGGATCGCCCTCTTCTTCGGGCTCTCCGCCCTAGCCCACGGCGCCGTGGCCGGACCCCTCGCGTCGCGCTACCTGGCCGACCTCGACAGGCAGCGCAACCCCTACCGGTGGATCGAGTACTCGCTCTCGGCGACGGTGATGATCGTGGCCATCGCCCAATTGACGGGAATCTCCGACGTCGCGGCGCTCCTCGCCCTGGCCGGCGCCAACGCGGCCATGATCGGATTCGGTTGGATGCAGGAGCGTTACGAGCACCCCGGCGGATCGCTGCAGCCGTTCTGGCTCGGCAGCGTCGCCGGGGCCGTCCCGTGGATCGCCCTCGGCATCTATCTCTTCGCCCCCGGCGCGCACCAGCACGCTCCCGGATTCGTCTACGGCATCTACGTCTCGATCTTCGTCCTCTTCGGCTGCTTTGCCGTCGTCCAGTACCTCCAGTACCGCCGGGTCGGGCGCTTCGCGGACTACCTGGTGGGCGAGCGCACCTACATCGTCCTCAGCTTCGTCGCGAAGTCCCTCCTCGCGTGGCAGGTCTTCGCCTCGACCCTGGCGTCCCCGACCCCCCACTGAGCCGACCGTCGCCGCCCACGGGCGGCGGTACGCGACGAACGCCTAGCGTCGTACGCGGCGGCCGCGTCGCGCCGCGTCGACCACTCCGCGAAAGGACTCCCGTGACCTGGCTCCTCTGCGACTACGGCGAGGTCCTCTCCCTCGCCCCCTCACCGGCCGACCGTGACGCCCTCGAGGTGGCGGCCGGCGTCACGGGCGACGCCTTCTGGTCCGAGTACTGGGCCCACCGACCGGAGTACGACCGGGGGACGGTCACCACGGACGAGTACTGGTCGCGCGTCCTCGGCACCCGCATCCCGCCGACGACCATCGAACGACTGCTCGAGTGCGACGCCACCATGTGGAGCCGACCCAACGAGGCCTCGCTCGCGGCCGTCCACCGTCTCGCCCACGACGGCCATCGACTGGCGATCCTCTCGAACGCCCCCGCGCCACTCGCCGACGGGCTCGAACGGCTCGCCTGGCTCGCTCCGTTCGAGACGCGAATCTTCAGCGGGCGGCTCGGCCTCCTCAAGCCCGAGTCGGCGATCTATCACGTCACCCTCGCGGCCCTCGGCGCCGACCCCGGTGACGTCATCTTCGTCGACGACCGAGCCGAGAACATCGACGCGGCGCGGGCCCTCGGACTCGAGGCGCACGTCTTCACCGGTCCGACGACCCTCGAGGCCCTCGCTCGCCCGACCTGACGCTTCGAGACACCGGCGCGCCGCACGCCGACGCCGCCGGGGCGAATCCCGACGGCATCGACGACGAACTAACTCCGATCACGCGACGATCTCGGCGCGGACCGGCACAGCAGGATCCTCGCTCTCAGGAGCGGCGCACCTCGATCTTGTGCGGGCCGCCGCCCTTCACTTGAGGCACGGGAACCCGAACCTCCAAGACGCCGTCCGTGTACCGGGCGACGATGTCGCTCTCCTTCGCCCCGCGCGGCAGGGAGACCACCCTCGTCAGCGATCCGTACCGGAACTCGCTGCGGTGCCACCCGTCGTCGTCGTGCTCGTGCGTCCGCGTCTTCTCGGCCGAGATCACGAGGGTGTCGTCGATGACCTCGAGCTCGACGTCCCGGTCCGGGTCGACCCCGGGCAACTCCGCGCGGATGACCATCTCGTTCCCCTCGCGGAACTCCTCGATCGCGAACATCGGCCGACTGAACCCGTCGTGGAAGATGTCGTCGAGCCACTGCCGGGACATCCACGGGAAGAGTGTGGATCCGGACGCCGCATCGTGGTGCTTCACCATCTTGGTGTCGGTCATTTCTGTCAACCTCCACTCCGGGAGAGGACCGCCCCGGCGGGGCGGATCGCCGCTCCCACGCGCACGGTATCCCGGGGTTCCCGGGGCGTCCAATGGGACTTTCCGAGTCGGGACATCGTCCTCACCTATCCACGCGACGCCGGGCGAACAGCGCACCGCCGCGTCACGCGGCGGGATCAGCCTCCGTGAACTGGCTGGCGTAGAGGCGGTGGTAGGCGCCGCCCGCGGCCAGCAGCTCCGCGTGACGACCGTGCTCGACGACCCGACCGTGCTCCATCACGAGGATCACGTCGGCGTCGCGAATCGTCGACAGCCGGTGGGCGATGACGAAACTCGTCCGCTCTCGTCGAAGGTCGCCCATGGCGCGTTGGATGAGGACCTCGGTACGGGTGTCGACGCTGCTGGTCGCCTCGTCGAGGATGAGGATGTCGGGATCGGCGAGGAAGGCACGGGCGATGGTGAGCAGCTGTCGCTGACCCGCCGAGACGTTGGCGCTGTCGTCACCGAGGACCGTGTCGTAGCCGTGGGGCATGGTACGGATGAACCCGTCCGCGTGAGCCGCTCGCGCGGCCGCCACGACCTCGTCGGCCGTGGCGCCCGGCCGACCGTAGGCGATGTTCTCGCGCACCGTCCCGGCGAAGAGCCACGTGTCCTGGAGGACCATCGCGAAGTGCCGGCGCACCTCGTCGCGGGTGAGGTCGCGATAGTCCTCGCCGTCGAGGACGATGTGCCCCCCATCGATCTCGTAGAAGCGGATCAGCAGGTTGACCATGGTGGTCTTGCCCGCGCCCGTCGGGCCGACGATGGCGACGGTCTCGCCCGGGGCGACGTCCAGCGTGAAGTCCTCGATCAGGGGGATGGCGGGGTCGTAGCGGAAGCTCACGTGCTCGAGGGAGATCGCACCCCGACCCGCGACCGGCGGGGTCGACGGTCGGTCGACGGTCTCCTCCGCGGCGTCGAGAAACTCGAAGACACGTTCGGCGGAGGCCAAACCCGACTGGAGCATGTTCATCTGCCCGGCGATCTGCGTGAGGGGCATCGTGAACTGTCGCGTGTACTGGATGAAGGCGGTCACGTCGCCGAGCGACAAAAGTCCCGACGCGACGCGGTAGCCGCCGATCACGGCGATCGCCACGTAGTTGAGGTTGGAGACGAACTGCATCGTGGGCTGGATGACCCCCGAGAGGAACTGGGCGCGGAAGCTCGCCTGGTACAGCCGGTCGTTCACCTCGTCGAACTCGGCCGTCGCGGCGCGACGACGGCCGAAGACCTGGACCAGAGAGTGACCGGTGTGGGTCTCCTCGACGATCGAGTTGAGACCTCCGGTCTCGCGCCACTGGTTGGCGAAGTGTCGCTGGCTGCGACGGGCGATGAGGAGGGTGAGCGCGATCGCGATCGGGATCGTGATGACCGCGATCGCGGCCAGCAGGGGCGAGATCCAGAGCATCATCGCGAGGACGCCGATCACGGTGAGCACCGACGTCAGGAGCTGGCTGAGGCCCTGTTGCAGCGTGGTCGTGAGGTTGTCGATGTCGTTGGTAACTCGGCTCAGCACGTCCCCGTGAGGATGCGAGTCGAAGTAGCGCAGCGGGAGTCGCGCGAGCTTCTCCTCGACCTCCCGACGCAGTCGGTACATCGAGCGCTGCGCCACCCCCGCCATGAGGTAGCCCTGGGCGTACGTGAGCGCCGACCCGGCGAGGTAGGCGAGAGCCGCGAGCCCCAGGATCTGGCCGAGACGCGTGAGGTCCACGCCGTGCCCGGGCGTGAGCGAGAGGGTCGAGAGCATCTGGGCGATCTGTCTCTTGCCCTGGGCGCGCAGGGCCGCGATGGCCTGGGCCTTCGTGAATCCCGCGGGCAGGTGCTGGCTCACGATCCCGTTGAAGAGCACGTTGGTCGCGCGCCCGAGAATCCAAGGGCCGCTCACGTTCGCCGCGACCGCGGCGGCCCCGAAGAGAACGGCCGCCACCATCGCCGCCCGCTCGGGGGCGAGCCGGCGCAGGAGTCGCGAGAGCGCCGCGCGGAGGTTGACGTCCGGCCCACCCGGCGCGACGCCCGGTCCCACGCCGGCCCGCAGGGCACCACCCGGTCCGCCGCCCATGCTCACGCGACGGCCCCCAACTGTGAGGTGACGATCTCCCGGTACTCCGGACACGAGTCCAGAAGGTCGGCGTGGCCCCCCACCCCGACGACCCGACCCTCGTCGAGGACGACGATCTCGTCGGCGTGCATGATCGTCGAGACGCGCTGGGCGACGATGACGACCGTCGCCTCGGCGGTGGCCTCGGCGAGGGCGGCACGCAGCCGGGCGTCGGTTTCCGCGTCGAGAGCGGAGAAGCAGTCGTCGAACAGGTAGAGGGCGGGCCGCTTCACGAGGGCCCGGGCGATCGCCAGCCGCTGGCGCTGACCACCGGAGACGTTGGTCCCGCCTTGGTCGATGGGGGCGTCAAGGCCACCCGACATCGCGGCGACGAAGTCGTGGGCTTGGGCGATGGTGAGTGCTCGCCAGAGCTCGTCGTCCGTCGCCTCGGGCCGACCGACCCGGAGATTGCTCGCCACGGTGCCCCGGAACAGGAAGGCGGCCTGGGGTACGAGCCCGATGCCCGACCACAGGTCTTCGCGCGCCCACTCGCGAACGTCGAGCCCGCTGACGCGAACCACGCCGTCGCTCACGTCGAGGAACCGTGGGATGAGGTTCAGCAGAGTCGACTTACCGGATCCCGTTCCCCCGATGACCGCGCTGGTGCGTCCCGGCTCGAAGCGGAAGTCGAGATCCTCGAGGACCGGTCGCTCGCTACCGGGATAGGAGAAGGAGACGCCCTCGAACGCGACCGCGCCGTCGAGGCGCGTCGGGCGACGCGGCGTCGGCGGATCGACGATCGAGGGACGAGTTGCGAGGACCTGTCCGATGCGCTCCGCGCTCGCCATCGCCCGGGGGACGAGGATGGCGAGCATCGTCGCCATCATCACGGAGATCAGGATCTGGAGGATGTAGGAGAGGAAGGCCGTCAGATTCCCGATCGAGAGGGACCCCCCCGCCGCGAGCCGTCCGCCGAACCACATCACGGCCACGCTGCTCAGGTTGAGGATCACCATCATCACGGGCATCATCAACGCGAAGAGCCGGTTCACCGAGAGCGTGGTAGCCGTGAGGTCGGCGTTCGCCCCGTCGAATCGGGTGGCCTCGTCGCCGCCGCGCACGAAGGCCCGGATCACGCGAACCCCGGTGATCTGCTCACGCAGGACCTGGGTGATCCGGTCGATCCTCGTCTGCATCATGCGAAAGCGCGGGACGACGCGGGACATCATCAACGCGAGGAAGCCGACCATCAGGGGAACCGCCACCGCGAGCAGTGGCAGGAGGCGTGCGTCCTCGTGGATCGCGAAGACCATGCCGCCGACCATCATGATCGGCGCGATCACCATCATCGTGAGGGCCACCTGCAGGAAGATCTGGATCTGCTGGATGTCGTTCGTGTTGCGCGTGATGAGCGAGGGGGTGCCGAACTCGTTCATGTCGCCCAACGAGAACTCCTGCACGGCGCGAAAGACCGCGCCGCGTAGGTCCGCGCCGACGGCCATCGCGATGCGCGAGGCCCAGTAGATACCCGTGACGGCCACGGCGCTGATCATCAGGGTGATGCCGAGCATCCACGCCCCCGTCACCCAGATGTAGTGGAGGTTGCCGGTGACGACGCCCCCGTTGATGAGGTCCGCGTTGAGGTTGGGGAGGTAGAGGTTGCCGAGGGTCTGGGCCACGAGCAGGACGACAACGAGCCCGATCGAGCCCGCGCGGGGCCGCAGGTACGGGCGGAGGAGGCGTAGCAACATCCACCGCCACCCTACGTGGGACGCTGATCGAGGTCCCGGGACTTAAGACCCGGCCGTCGCCCTCACCCGTCGGCGAGCGAGAGGAGGTTCTCCTCCTCCTGGGCCGTGTGCAATTCGAGGATGGCGTACAGGCCGTAGAGCGAGCTGCGTAGCTCGAGGACGCCATCGGCGTCCGGCTCGTCGGTGCCCATCTCGTCGAGGAGGAGGCCGAGTCGTCGAATCTGATGGGCGATCTCGGCGTGGGCGCGGCTCATGGTGCCCAGGGGATCACTCCCGCCGAGGACCCGTTCGAGGGTGGGGTAGAGCTCCGCCTGCTCCGCCTCCTCGTGGGGCAGGACCTCGGTCGCCAGACGCTCGTAGATCGTCCGCCCGGTGCGCCACGCGCCCGAGGGATCCGCCGTGTCCAGGGTGTCGGCGGCACGACGCACCTCGTCGAGGACGTGACGGACCGCCCGGTGCTCGTTCCGGAACCGCTCGCTCACGCGGGTGTCACCGTCGGTCCAGGTCACCGTCTGACGGCCGGGGTGACGCGCGCGCAGGGCGTTCACGATCACTGCGGCATCGATGCCCTCCTGCAGGATCGCGCCCACGACGGCCGGCAGCCACCCGATGGTGGCGGCGACCATGGCGCCCCCCGATAGGGCCATACCCGCGACCACGCTCTGAGTGGCGATGCGCCGCGTCCGACGCGCCAGCATCATCGCCTCGTTCAGACGGTCCAGGCGATCGACTGCCAGGACCACGTCGGCCGCTTCGGACGCGGCCGTCGACCCTCGAGCTCCCATGGCCACTCCGACCGTCGCGAGGGCCAGAGCCGGCGCGTCGTTGACCCCGTCCCCGACCATCGCGGTCGACGAGCGTTGCGCCTCGCGCTGCACCACCGCGAGCTTGTCGGCGGGCGACTGCTCGGCCCACACCTCGTCGGCGCCGAGTATCGCGCCGAGCGAGGTCGCGACCTCGGGCCGATCGCCAGTGATCATCACGACCCGCTCGACGCCCGCTCGACGAAGGTTCCGTATCGTGCGCGCCGCGTCGGGCCGTAGAGGGTCGGAGAAGACGAGGAGTCCCTGCGCCTCGTCGTCCACGGCCACGTACACGGTGAGCGAACCCTCACGCCGGGCCCGGCGACGCGCCCGGCGAGCCCACTCCGGCGACGTCGTGATCCCGACCCACCCCTCGTTGCCCACGGCTACCCGTCGCGCGCCCACCCGGCCCCGAATCCCACGGCCCGCCACCTCCTCGACGTCGGTGGGCACCGTGAGGGGCTCACTCCCCTGAGCGGCCCGCACCACCGAGTCGGCGACGACGTGCGGCGACATCTGATCCACCGACGCCGCGAGCCAGACGACCTCCTCTACCCGGGCCCCGGGCGCCACCACGATCTCGACGAGCTCGGGACGACCCTGAGTCACGGTGCCGGTCTTGTCGAGGAGCAGGGTGCGCACGCCCGCCAATCGCTCGAGGACGGCGCCGCTCTTCACGATGATGCCGCGTCGCGCGGCGCGCGAGAGGCCCGCGACGAAGGCCGCCGGCGCCGCCAGGATCATGGGACAGGGGGTGGCCACCACCAGCACCGCCACCGCCCGCCCGGCGCCGCCGATCCACCACGCGACGCCCGCCACCGCCAGGGTGACGCCGAGGAATCCGAGGGCGAATCGATCGGCCATCCGGACGAAGGGCGCCGGCGTCGCCTCCGCCTCGGCCACGAGGCGGATGATCCCGCTGTAGGTGCTCTCCGCGGCGGAGGACACCACGAGCAGGTCGAAGGGCGCCCCGGCGTTCACCACGCCGCTCGCGACCCGCTCGCCCGGCGCCCGCGAGACGGGAAGCGGCTCGCCCGTCAGGGCGGACTCGTCGAGGATCGCGCCCTCGGTTCTCACCACGCCGTCGACGGGGACGACCTCGCCCGACGCGACCATCACCGTCTCGCCCGGACGGACCTCGGCCAGGGCCACGTTCTCGAGCGCCCCGTCGCGGTAGCGGTGGGCGACCGAGGGGGTGCGGTCGATGAGCGCCGAGAGGTCGTGACGAGCGCGAGCGGTGGCCCAGTCCTCGAGGGCCTGGCCCGTGGCGAGCATCACCGCGATCACGCTCGCCGCCAGGTACTCCCCGACGGCGATCGCTCCCACGAGGGCCATCAGCGCAATGACGTCGACACCGACGTGGCCCGCCCGCAGGCCGCGCACGATCGTCACGGTCGACTGGGCGATCCCGACGGCACCGGCCCCGATCCACAGCAGATCCCCGACACGGCCCAGTCCGACGAGGTGGGCCGCGATGCCGAGGGCGAGGGCGAGGGCGACCACGAGCAGGAACCCACGACCCACCAGTGCCGCGGACGAGGTGCGTCGATCACCGACCACGTCCCCACCGTACGACGCTCTCCCGAGGTGTTCCGGCGACGACGCGGCGGCCCGACCGGCACGGACCACCACCGATCTGCTAACGTGGTCTCACCGTTTCGTCGCAACCGCGACGGAGACCGATTCGTTTGAACCTCGAGTTGGTTTCGCCCGACTAGAGGAGTCACGATGCCCCCCACCTTTGCCGACCTCGGCGTGCCCGCCCACCTAACCGATCGCCTCGAGGCGCGCGGCATCGTGGACGCCTTCCCCATCCAGGTGGCGGCGATCCCCGACGCGCTCGCCGGGCGCGACATCGTCGGCCAGGCCTCAACCGGTTCCGGTAAGACGCTGGCCTTCGGCCTGCCGTTGGTCGCCCGACTCCGTCGGGGCTCCGCGGCCCGACCGACCGCCCTCGTGCTCACCCCGACGCGCGAGCTCGCCGGTCAGATCGAGAAGGAGATCATCGCCCTCAGCAGCGACGGGCGACGCGTCCTCAGCATCTACGGCGGGGTCCCCTACAGTCGCGCCCGGCGGGCTCTGGCCGCCGGCGTCGACGTCGTGGTCGCCTGCCCCGGCCGACTCGAGGACCTGCTCGAGCAGGGAACCCTCTCGTTGGAGAACGTCTCGACCGTCGTCGTCGACGAGGCGGACCGCATGGCGGACATGGGATTCCTCCCGGCCGTCACCCGTATCGTCGAGCAGACCTCGCCGGAGCGCCAGACGATGCTCTTCTCCGCGACCATGGGCAGTGACGTGGCACGCCTCGTCAAGCGCTTCACCGATGACGCCGTGGTCCACGACGTGATCGACCGCTCGACGCCGCTCGACGTCGACCACTACTTCTGGCGCGTCGAGCGCGACGCCCGCGTCGACGTCATCGCGGACGTGGTCGCCGAGCACGGTCGAGTCATCGTCTTCACGCGCACCAAGCACGGGGCCGACCGACTCGCGAAGCAGCTCACGGCTCGCTCCGTCAGCGCGGTCGCGCTCCACGGCGACCGCTCGCAGGCCCAGCGCGACCGCGCCCTGGCGATGATGTCGGACGGCCGCGTGCGCGTGCTCGTCGCCACCGACGTGGCGGCTCGAGGCATCCACATCGACGACCTGCCGGTCGTCATCCACTTCGACCCGCCGACCCAGTCGGAGGACTACGTCCACCGCTCGGGCCGCACGGGACGTGCCGGCGCCGCCGGCACGGTGATCACCCTCGTCACGCCCGACGTGGCGGGTGCCGTGAAGCGGCTCCAGCGGACCCTCGGACTGCCGACGACCGTGGACGAGCCGGGCAACGCCCCCGCGCGACCCGGAGCCCGTCCCGCGCCGGCTCCGACCCCCACCGTCGCCACCGAGCCCGAGTCCTCCCCGAGGAAGCCTCGCGCACCCCGGGGACCCGTCGAGTCCGACGACCGCCCGCGTCGCGGTCCGGCTCCCTACGAGCGGCGTCGTCCGGCGCCCGAGCACCGAGCGCACCGGAGCCGCGAGGCCGTCGTGACCTTCTTTAACGACGATCGCGGATTCGGATTCGCCTCCGACGGCTCGGGCGAAGATCTCTTCATCCACGCGTCGAAGATCGTCGACGAGGGACGGACCCCTCTGCGAGACGGCTTGCGCATCACCTTCGACGAGGTCCGCGGACCCCGCGGGCGCGAGGCCCACAACGTTCGAGTCGCCCACGCGGCGCGGCGCCCGGGTGGCCCGGGTGGCCCGGGTCGCCCCCGCGACCGGCGCGGACCCCGCGACCGCTAACCCCGGAGACCATCCCCGGACCCTCGAGGGTCCGTATAATCGAACAGGTGTTCGCCTCAACCTGGCGGGACGGCCTGACCGACGCACAGCTCCGAGCCGCCGCGCACGGTGACGCCCCCCTCGTCGTAGTGGCCGGGGCCGGGACGGGCAAGACCCGCACCCTGGTCGCTCGCGTTGCGGATCTCCTCGACCGTGACGTCCCGGCCGAACGCATCCTCTTGCTCACCTTCACCCGCCGCGCGGCCGACGACATGCTGGCCCGCGCCCGCGACCTCGTCGGCCGGGGCTCGGCCGTCCCCGTGGGTGGGACCTTCCACGCCCTCGCCCACCGGGTTCTGTCCTCTCACCCCGAGGGCGTCGGGCTATCCCCCGACTTCGGCGTGCTCGACCCGTCCGAGGCCACCGACCTCATGGACCTCATGCGAGCCGAGCACGGCCTCGCGGGCAGCTCCGAACGATTCCCGCGTGCGAGCACCCTCGTCGACATCTACTCGCGGTGCGTGAACCGCGGCGAGCCGCTACGTGAGGTCGTCCCCGCGGAGTTCCCGTGGTGCGCCCCCCACCTCGAGTCGATCGGTCCCCTCTTCCGCGCCTACACCGCGCGTAAGCGCGAGTCCAACGTCGTGGACTTCGACGACCTGCTCCTCTTCTGGCGCGCCCTCCTCGCCGCCGAGGGGACGACTCGATCGTTCGACCACGTCCTCGTCGACGAGTACCAGGACGTCAACGCCCTCCAGGTCGACATCGTCCGCCTCCTCGCCCCCGACGGACGGGGCCTCACGATCGTGGGGGACGAGGCCCAGTCGATCTACGGCTTCCGGGGTGCCGACTCCCGACTCCTGCGCGAGACGATCGCCTCCCTACCCGACGCCACGGTGATCCGACTGGAGGAGAACTTCCGGTCGCGCCAGCCGATCCTCGACGTCGCGAACGAGGTGCGGCCCCGCGAGGACGACGAGGGATTGTCGCTGCGCTCGACGCGCGGGGACGGACCGACGCCCCGCCTGGTGCACTGCCACGACGCCGCCGGCGAGGCGCGGGCGATCGTGACCGCCATCCTCGAGGCCCACGAGGAGGGCCTGCCCCTGCGAGAGCAGGCAGTCCTCGTCCGCGCCGCCCACCACAGCGACCTCGTCGAGGTCGAACTCACCGCCCGGCGGGTCCCGTACCGCAAGTACGGGGGACTGCGCTTCCTCGAGGCGGCTCACGTGCGGGACTTCGTCGCCGCCGTGCGGCTCCTCGACAGCCCTCGCGACGAGGTCGCCTGGTATCGCCTCCTGCGACTGCACGAGGCGATCGGCACCGCGAGGGCGCGGGACCTCATTGACGCCGTGCGTGAACTGAGGGTCGATCCTCTCGAGCAGTGGCCCGACCTCGTCGCCCAGGTGACCCCCACCGCCCGGGACGGGCTCTCGACCACCCTCGCGACACTGCTCGCGGCCCGCGACCACGCCCGCGCGGCGGACCGCGCCGACGCCGTGATCGAGGCGATCCGGCCCCTCATCACGGGCCGCTACCCCGACGCCGTAACTCGTCTCGGCGACCTGGAGCGCCTGGCCGGCGCGGCCGGCGACGCGCGCAGCCTGCGGGCCTGGCTGGCCGAGGTGACGCTTGACCCTCCCCACTCGACGAGCGACCTCGCGGGGCCGCCCCATCTGGACGAGGACTTCGTCATCATCTCGACGATCCATTCGGCCAAGGGGCTCGAGTGGTCCGCGGTCCACGTCCCTCACGTGATCGACGGCGTCATCCCGATCGACATGGCCCTCGGATCCGACGACGGACTGCTCGAGGAGCGACGACTCTTCTACGTCGCGGTGACCCGAGCGCGCGACACGCTACGCCTCTACGCCCCCCTGCGCCTCCCCCACCACCGACACGCCGCCGACGACCGACACTCGTTCGCCCCGATCAGTCGCTTCGTCGACGACGTCGTGCGAGCCCGGCTCGTCGTAGAGGAGCAGCTACCGGCGCGCGAGGAGCCCGTGACGCCCGTCGGCCGGGCCTCGCTCGATCTCGATCACCTCTGGTGACGGGTAGCCTCGACCGGGGCCCCACGACGTCCGGGTCGGCGACGGCGGCTCGACCGAGGGAGGGGCGATGAGCGAGACGATCCTCGAGGCCCACGGCCTCGTGAAGCGCTTCGGCGACTTCGAGGCAGTCCGCGGCATCGACGTGAGCATCGCGCGGGGTGAGAGCTTCGGCTTCCTCGGACCCAACGGAGCCGGCAAGACCAGCACGATGAGGATGATCTCCGCCGTCTCGGCACCCTCGTCGGGCTCGATCCGCATCTTCGGCCTCGACCCCACCACCGACGGTCCCGCGGTCCGGGCGCGCCTCGGCGTCGTTCCCCAGGAGGACAACCTCGAACTCGAGCTCTCGGTGCGGCTCAACCTCGAGATGTTCGGCCGCTACTTCGACCTGCCCCGTCGCGTGATCCGCGAGCGCACCCGTGAGCTCCTAGCCTTCGCCCAACTCAGCGAGCGGGCCGAGGACCGCGTCGACGACCTGTCGGGTGGCATGAAGCGGCGCCTGACCATCGCCCGAGCACTCATCAACCAGCCCGAGCTGCTCATCCTGGACGAGCCCACGACGGGACTCGACCCCCAGGCCCGCCACCTTCTGTGGGATCGCCTCTACCGACTGAAGCGCGACGGCGTGACCCTCATCGTCACGACTCACTACATGGACGAGGCGGAACAGCTGTGCGATCGACTCGTCGTCATGGATCACGGCCGGATCGTCGCCGAGGGCGCACCCCGGGCGCTGATCGAGCAGCACTCCTCACGCGAGGTCGTCGAGCTCCGCTTCGCCGCCGACTCGCACGAGGAGTACCTCGACGTGCTGGCCCCGTTCGCCCCGCGCGTCGAGGCCCTGCCCGACCGCGCCCTGCTCTACGTCGAGGACGGTGACGCGACGCTGCACGACATCCACGCCTCCGGCCTCACCCCCGCGAGCGCGCTCGTGCGACGCAGTTCGCTCGAGGACGTCTTCCTACGCCTCACGGGTCGCACCCTGGTCGACTGATGGAGACGCCCCTCGAGAACCGAGCCGGCTGGGCGCGCTGGCAGCGCGCCTGGTGGTACCACGCCATGCAGTACGGACAGACGTGGCGCGGATCGGTCGCCGGCTCGGTGCTCTTCCCGATCTTCTACCTCGCGGCCATGGGCGTGGGCGTGGGCCACCTGGTCTCCGCCCACACCGGACTCGTCCAGGGACAGACGTACCTGCACTTCATCGCCCCGAGCCTGCTCGTCACGACGGCGATGCAACTCGGCGAGGGCGAGTCGCTATGGCCCGTGCTCGCCGCGGTGAAGTGGGTCCGGACCTACCACGCGGCCGTCTCGACCCCCCTCGAGCCCGAGGACGTCCTCGCCGGCAAGCTGACCTGGGTCGCCACGCGCTCCCTCGCCGGCGGGATCGTCTACACCATCGTCATCGGGGCCTTCGGGGCCCTGCACTCGTGGTGGGCCCTGACGCTCCCCCTGCTCTCGGTCCTCACCACGCTCGCCTTCGCCGCCCCCCTCGTCGCCTACGCCACGACGGCCGAGTCCGACGCCTCCTTCCCCACCCTCTACCGCTTCGCGTTCGTCCCGATGTTCCTCTTCTCGGCGACCTTCTTCCCCGTCGCCTCCTACCCGGGATACCTCCGACCGCTCGTGCAGCTCGTCCCCCTGTACCACGCCGTCGCCCTCGGCCGCGCGGCCGCCGTGGGCGCGGGGGCGCCGGCCGCCCTCGCCGCGCACCTGCTCGTCCTCGTCGCGCTCACGGTGGCGGGCGTCCTCGTCGGCCGGCGCACCATCCGCCGGCGACTGGTGGACTGATGCTGACGCGCGTCCTGCCCTCGTTCGGATCGCGCCGCTCGTGGCGGGTCTTCGAGCGCAACTTCATGGTCTACCGGACCCAGTGGCTCATGCTGGTGTCCGGCTTCTTCGAGCCGCTCTTCTACCTCCTCTCCATCGGCATCGGGCTCAATCGCCTCGTCGGCACGATCGACGTGGGTGGTCGACCGATCTCGTACGCGGCCTTCGTCGCCCCGGGCATGCTGGCCACCTCGATGATGAACGGGGCGGTCATCGACTCGATCTTCAACACCTTCTTCCGACTGCGGATCTCCCACGCCTACGACGCGGTCCTCTCGACACCCCTCGACGTCACGGACGTGGCCCTCGGCGAGGTGTGGTGGGCCCTGGCCCGCGCGGCCGTCTACTCGGCGTCGTTCCTCGTCTGCATGACCCTGCTCGGCGACACCGTGAGCGCGTGGGTGATCCTCTGCTGGCCCGCCGCCCTCGTCGTGAGCCTGGCCTTCAGCTCGCTGGGACTGGCCGCGACCACCTACATCCGGTCCTGGCAGGACTTCGACCTCGTCTCGCTCGTCCAGTTGCCGATCTTCCTCTTCTCGGCGACGTTCTTCCCCATCAGCGTCTACCCCCGCTGGCTCGGCGCCCTGGTCGCCGCCTCGCCCCTCTACCAGGCGGCGACCCTCATGCGGGGCCTCGGCCTCGGCCAGTTCTCCTGGGTGATGATCCCCCGACTCGCCTACCTCGTCGCCCTCGGCGCCGTCGGGCTCACGATCGCGGCCCGTCGCTTCCGCCGGATCCTCGTCCCGTAGTCCGGCCGCCGGTCGGCGAGCGACCACCGTGACGAGGACCGGCAGGGGCGGGGCGTCGGGACCACCGAGTCGCAGTCGGAAGCGCCCGTCCTCGTCCCTCGCGCCCCCGACCTCGAGGGGGTTGTAGGGCGCCGAGAGGTGCTCCTCCAGGTGCTCGACGACCAGACCGGCACGGACGGCGCTCGTCACCACCTCGCCGAGGGAGTGTGCGAACTGAACGGTCTCGTCGCCCTCGCCGTCGGACGCCCCGGCGTACGAGCCCGACTCGGAGAACCGGTGCGGACCATCGAAGGCGTAGGGGAAGTCGAGGACGGGCGCCTCGACGGACGCGAACATCGTGAGGAGCGGATGGATCTCGACCAGCGCGAGTGCGCCCCCGGGACGCAGCACTCGCGCGACGCCACCCATCCAGGCGTCGAGGTCGTCGATCCAGGCGAGCACCCCGATCGTCGCGTAGACGAGGTCCGCCGTGGCGTCGAGGAAGGGGGGCAGGTCGCGGGCGTCGGCGAGGACGGTCGCCACCGATACCCCGCAGCGCTCCGCTAGCTCCCGAACCCTCGCCAGCGCGGTCGGCGAGAAGTCGACGGCCGTGACGCGCGCGCCGTCGCGCGCCAGGGCCACGGCGTCGCCGCCGAGGTGACACTGGAGGTGCACGACGTCGCGTCCGCGGACCCCCCGGCCCTGCGTCGCGATCTCGATCGCCCGACGCTCCTCGCCGCCACGCGGATCGGTGCCCGCGACGATGGCGTCGAGGTCGTAGTAGTGGTCGCCGCCCCGCCCGTGACGGTCGGCGAGACGTTCCCAGTGGACCCAGTTCGGGTCCACCCCTAGGCCAGGTGGAGCGTGATGGGCACCGCGCGCAGGGCCTGCGAGACGGGGCAGTTCTCCTTCGCCCCCTCCGCGGCCGCGGCGAATCCCGCCGCGTCGAGGCCCGGCACGTCGCCCGCGACCGTGATCCGAATCCCGGTGATACCCTGACCGGGCTGGAAGTCGACCTCCACGGAGGTGTCGAGAGCCGCCGCCGGCGTGCCACCCTTCGCCAGAGCGCTCGACAGGGCCATCGAGAAGCAGGCGGCGTGAGCCGCGGCGATCAGCTCCTCGGGACTCGTGCGACCCTCGGGCGCCTCGGCCCGGCTCGCCCAGGTGACGTCGAAGGTGCCCACGCCGCTCGAGGCCAGGCTGACGTGTCCCGCCCCCTCGAGCAGGGAGCCCTCCCAGTGAGCGACTGCGTTACGGGTCGTGGCCATGGTTCCTCCTCGCGATCGCCCGGTCCGGACGTCATCCAGTGCGAGCGTAGCGGCGGGTCGTCGACCTCAACGGGCCGACATCGTGACGAAGTCCCGTGAGTAGGTCGGCTGGAAGAAGCGCGCCGGGGTCTGGACCATGGTGGACAGGAGGTCGGTGCCGTTCGACGGGGCGGCGAGACCGGTCGGGGAGGCCGGACGGTAGGTAGCGAAGACCGGCCACAGGGGGTTCATGTCGAGCACCATGGCGCGCACGGCCCCGGCACGCACCAGGAGGTCGGCGAGGTCGACGATGTTCATCGGACCCGACACGTAGACGAGGGCCCCGCTGCGGGTGATCCCGAGACCGGAGCGGGGCGTGTCCACGACCCCGTTGAGGGCGAGGCCCCACGACAGCACGTCGTTCGGGTGCAGCCCGGGGACGGGGTGTCCACCGTCGACGAGCAGCCGCAGGTTCTGGCGGACCGCGACGACGTTGGGCCCCATCCCCACGTCGCGCCCCCACTGGCCCACCGTGGCCGACCCGTCCCGATAGATGACGAGCGAGGCGGCGCCCGCGACGAGCGGGGCGACCAGGCGACCCTCGCTGAGGTAGCCCCCGTGGGAGACGGGCAGGAGGAAGCCGCCCGCGAAGGCCGCGACCAGGGTGCGCGCGGCCGACGACGAGATCGGGGCCGTGAAGCGCCACCCGACACCGCCCGGGCTGAGGCTGCCCGAGTAGAGACGGGCGTTCAGCAGTCGAGTGTCCATCCAGGCGACGCCCGCGACGACCGTCGGCTGGTCCGGCGGGTGCAACGTCGTCGTGTAGACGGCCGGCACGCCCCGCACGAGTCGTCCCGCGGGGCGCCACACCCCCTCACCCCCGTAGCGGGGGGCGCCACCGAAGGGTGTGAGGCTCACGGGGCGGGCGAGAGGCGTGACGGGACGGCTCGCCGCCCCGACGATCGAGGCGGGCAGCAGGGTGGCGGCCGCGACGGCGGCCGCGACGGTACGGCGGAGGGGCACCGCACCACGCTACGGCCCGTCCCCGAGCGGGGTGTCGGCGAACCCTAAGCCGCGAATAATTGTCGGCCGTGACGGACGCGTGGAGTTTCGGCCCACGGGCGTGACGAGAACGCAACAGCCGCCTCACCAGAGCGTCCGTCGTTCCTAGCGTCGACCTCGAAGGAGGATCCGTGCTCGACATCTGGTACCTGGTGGGAACCCTGGCGTTCATCGGGTTGATGGAGCTCTTCGCCCGCGGCTGCGAGCGAGTGATCGACTCCGCGGACACCCCGGACGACGGGAGATCTCGATGAGCCTTGACAACGTCATCGCGCTGGTCGTCGCGCTGGGCATCGCGGCCTTCCTCGTGGTCGCGCTGCTCTTCCCCGAGAGGTTCTGATGACGACCAACGACCTCGTCCACTTCCTCGTGCTCGTCGCCGCACTGGCGCTCACCGTCCCGCTGCTCGGTCGGTACATGGCCCGCGTCTACGAGGGCAGGCCCCAGTGGATCGACCGCTTCACCCTCCCGCTCGAACGGGCCGTCTATCGAGTCACGGGGGTAGACGAGTCCGCCGAGCAGACCTGGCGCGGCTACGCGACCGGGGTGCTCACCTTCTCCGGGATCTCGATCCTCGTCCTCTACGGGATCGAGCGACTTCAGGGCCACCTACCCCTCAACCCGGGCCACGTGCCGGGCGTCCTCGCTCCCCTCAGCTGGAACACGGCCGTGTCGTTCGTCACCAACACGAACTGGCAGAACTACAGCGGCGAGACGACCATGTCGCTCCTGACCCAGATGGTCGGACTGACCGTCCAGAACTTCGTCTCCGCCGCGGTAGGCATTTCGGTGGCCGTGGCCCTGATCCGCGGACTCGCCCGCTCGCGCACCCGCACTCTCGGCAACTTCTGGGTCGACCTGACCCGTACGGTCACGCGGGTCCTGCTGCCCATCGCCGCGGTAGCCGCCGTCATCCTCGCCCTCAGCGGCGTCATCCAGAATCTCGGCGCACCCACCGTGATCCACACCCTGTCCGGCGCCCACCAAACCCTGCCGAGCGGCGCCGTCGCCACGCAGGAGGCCATCAAGGAGCTGGGGACGAACGGTGGGGGACCCTTCAACGCCAACTCGGCTCACCCCTTCGAGAATCCGACCGCGTTCACGAACCTCTTCGAGACCTGGCTGCTCCTCGTGATCCCCTTCGCGCTCGCCTGGACGTTCGGCGTGATGGTCCGCCGTCGCCGCCAGGGCCTCGCGATCCTCGCGGCCATGACCATCCTCTGGGCCGGCTCCGCCCTCACCGCGATGACCCTGGAGGCGCACGGGAACCCGCTGCTCGGTCCCGGCGTCACCCAGCGTGCCTCGGCCACCGTGGTCGGAGGGAACCTCACCGGCAAGGAGCTGCGCTTCGGTGCAGCGCCGTCGGCCCTCTTCAACGCGTCGGCGACCGCGACCTCGACGGGCTCGACCGACTCGACCAGCGACAGCTACACGTCCCTCGGAGGTGGCGTCCTCCTCGTCAACATGATGCTCGGCGAGGTCAGCCCGGGTGGCGTCGGCTCGGGACTCTACGGGATGCTCATCCTCGCGATGCTCTCCGTGTTCATCGCCGGCCTGATGGTCGGCCGCACGCCGGAGTACCTCGGTAAGAAGGTGCAGGCCGCCGAGATGAAGTTGGTGACCGTCTACATCCTGCTAGTGCCCTTCGTGGCCCTGGTGGCCACGGCGATCGCACTCTCCGTGCCCTCGGCTCGGGCCGCACTGACCAACCACGGCGCTCACGGTCTGACCGAGATGCTCTACGCGTTCGTGTCCACCAGCAACAACAACGGCTCGGCCTTCGCGGGACTCAGCGGCAACACCACGCTTCTCAACACGCTCCTCGGCATCTGCATGCTCCTGGGCCGCTTCGGTCTGATCGTCCCGACGCTCGCGATCGCGGGCTCCCTCGGTCGCAAGGGAAGGGTCCCCGACAGTGCGGGCACCCTTCCGACTGACACCCCGCTCTTCGCGACGCTCCTCGTGGGCGTCACCGTCATCGTCGTCGGATTGACGTACTTCCCCGTCCTCACGCTCGGCCCCCTGGTCGAGCACCTCGTCACGCACGCCTAGGAGGAGTCGTGTCCCCACTCGCCACACCCCGGGTCGCCGGGCTCTCGGTCGACAGCGATCAGGTGCGGCGCGCCCTGCGCGACGCCGTGGTCAAGCTCAACCCGCTCACGCTCGTCGCGAACCCGATCATGTTCATCGTCGAGGTGACCAGCGTCCTCGCCGGCGTCTTCTGGATCAAGGACGCCGCTACCAGTTCGGCCACCACCAACGTCTTCGCCGGGGCGATCGTGGGCTGGTTGGTGGTGACCGTCCTCTTCGCCAACTTCGCCGAGGCCATCGCCGAGGGGCGCGGGAAGGCGCAGGCCGACGCCCTGCGGCGCACTCGCGCCGACACCGTCGCCCGGGTCCGCCGCGACGGCGTGGTGCTCTCCCTCTCGTCGTCCGACCTACGAGTCGGTGACCTGTGCGAGGTCGTGGCCGGTGAGGTCATCCCGGGTGACGGAGAGATCGTCGAGGGGATCGCCACCGTCGACGAGTCGGCGATCACCGGTGAGTCGGCCCCGGTGATCCGCGAGTCGGGAGGCGACCGATCGGCAGTGACCGGAGGGACCCGGGTCCTCTCCGATCGCATCGTGATCCGCGTCACGGCGAACCCGGGTGAGACCTTCCTCGATCGGATGATCTCGCTCGTCGAGGGAGCCAGCCGCCAGAAGACCCCCAACGAGATCGCCCTCGATATCCTCCTCGCCGGCCTCGCACTCGTCTTCGTCGTCGTGATCGTCACGCTCCAGCCGATCGCCGGTTACGCCCGAGCCCCCCAGTCCATCGTCGTCCTCGTCGCCCTCTTCGTCTGCCTAATCCCCACGACCATCGGCGCCCTCCTCAGCGCCATCGGGATCGCCGGCATGGACCGACTCGTGCAACGCAACGTGCTCGCCATGTCGGGCCGGGCCGTGGAGGCGGCCGGCGACTGCTCGACGCTCCTCCTCGACAAGACGGGGACCATCACCTTCGGCAACCGGCGGGCGGTCGACCTCATTCCCCTCGGTACCGCCACCGTCGAGGCCCTCGCCGAGGCCGCGCTGTGGTCGAGCCTGGCGGACGAGACGCCGGAGGGCCGATCCATCGTCGAGCTCGTGCGGGCCATCTACGTCATCGACGAGGCGATGCCGCGGGACGCGACGCTCATCCCCTTCAGCGCCCAGACCCGCATGAGCGGGGTCGACGTCGCGGATCGCCAGATCAGGAAGGGGGCGGGCTCCGCCATCGCGAGCTGGGCCGGATCCATCGGAGCCGTCATCCCCCCTGATCTGACCGCGGTCACCAACCGGATCGGCTCGGAGGGAGGAACTCCCCTGGTGGTCGCGGACGCCACCGCCGTGCTCGGCGTCGTGCACCTGAAGGACGTCGTCAAGCCCGGGATGGCCGAGCGGTTCGCCCAGCTCCGGGCGATGGGAATCCGCACGGTGATGATCACGGGGGACAACCCCCTCACCGCGGCCGCGATCGCCGGCGAGGCGGGGGTCGACGACTTCCTCGCGGAGGCCACCCCCGAGGACAAGATGAACCTGATCAAGTCGGAGCAGGCCGGTGGTCACCTCGTGGCCATGACCGGTGACGGCACGAACGACGCCCCGGCCCTGGCCCAGGCCGACGTCGGGGTCGCGATGAACTCCGGCACGCAGGCGGCCAAGGAGGCGGGGAACATGGTGGACCTCGACTCGGACCCGACGAAGTTGATCGACATCGTCGAGATCGGCAAGCAGCTCCTGATCACCCGGGGATCGCTCACCACCTTCTCGATCACCAACGACATCGCGAAGTTCTTCGCCATCGTCCCGGCCATGTTCGCGACGACCTACCCGCAGCTGCGAACACTGAACGTCATGCGACTGGCCAGCCCGCACTCGGCGATCCTGTCGGCGGTCATCTTCAACGCCCTGGTCATCGTGGCGCTCATCCCCCTCGCGCTGCGCGGCGTCCGCTTCCGGGCGACGGGGGCGTCGTCCATCCTGCGCCGCAACCTCCTCGTCTACGGAGTCGGGGGTGCGGTGGTGCCGTTCCTCGGCATCAAGCTCATCGACGTCGTGGTCACGGCACTGGGGGTCCACTGATGCGACGAGTCCTCCGCACCGCCGTCCTCATGCTGCTCTCGATGTCGGTCCTCACGGGACTCGCCTACCCCCTGGTCCTCACCGGAGTCATCGACGCCGCCCTCCCGGGTCGAGCCCACGGATCCCTCGTGCGCGCCGACGGCCGCGTGGTCGGTTCGGCCCTCATCGCCCAGCCGTTCCTCGACTCCGCGGGGCGACCCCTCCCCCAGTACTTCCAGCCCCGTCCCTCGGCGGTCCACTACGACGCCATGGCGTCGGGCGGATCGAACCTCGGGCCCTCTAACCCCGCCCTCCTCGCCGCGACGCGGCGACGGGTGGCGGCCTACCGAGCGCTCAACGGGCTCGCCCCCGGGACACCGGTCCCCTCGGACGCGGTGACGACCTCGGGATCGGGTCTCGATCCCGACATCTCGATCGCGAACGCCGATCTCCAAGCCGCTCGGGTCGCCCGGGCGCGCCACCTCCCCCTCGCCACCGTGCGGGGGCTGATCGCCCGGGCGACCCAGCCCCGGTGGCTCGGTATCCTGGGCGAGCCGGTGGTCAACGTCCTCGAGCTCAACGTCTCGCTGGACCGCCTGACGCGCCGCTAGGAGGCCGGATGCGGGGCCACTTGCGCATCTATCTGGGAGCTGCCCCGGGAGTGGGCAAGACCTACGCGATGCTCGACGAGGGAGTTCGCCGGGCGTCACGAGGGACCGACGTCGTCGTCGGACTGGTGGAGACCCACGGCCGACCGCAGACGATCGAACGGCTCGGGTCGCTCGAGGTGATCCCCCGACGCGTCGTCGCCTACCGGGGGCAGGACTTCGAGGAGATGGACCTGCCCGCGGTCCTGGCCCGCCGACCCACCGTGGTCCTCGTCGACGAGCTGGCGCACTCCAACGTGCCCGGGACCGAGCACGAGAAGCGCTGGCAGGACGTCGAGTCAATCCTGGACGCCGGCATCGACGTCATCTCGACCGTGAACCTCCAGCACCTCGAGAGCGTCAACGACGTGGTCGAGGCGATCACCGGGGTCGCCCAGCGCGAGACCGTGCCCGACCGCGTGGTGCGCGACGCCGACCAGATCCAGCTGGTGGACCAGACACCCGAGGCCCTCCGACGGCGACTCGCGCACGGCAACATCTATCCCGCCGAGCAAGTCGACGCTGCGCTGTCGAACTTCTTCCGACCCGGGAACCTCGCCGCGCTGCGCGAGCTCGCCCTCCTGTGGCTCGCCGATCGAGTGGACGACGAGATCCAGAGCTACCGGGACCGACACGGGATCGAGCGACCGTGGGAGACGCGGGAACGCATCGCCGTGGCGGTGAACGGCGACGCGGTCACGGACCGGCTGATCCGCCGGGGAGCGCGAATGGCCGCACGCTCACACGCCGAGCTCGTCGGGATCCACGTCACCCGAGGGGACGGCCTCGCGACGGCGGGGGCCGATCTCGAGCACGGCGTGAGCCTCCTCGACGAGCTCGGCGGCCGCTACGTCGAGGTGGTCGGCACGGACGTCGCAGCCTCCCTCGTGTCGGTGGCCCGTGCCGAAGGGGCCACCCAGTTGCTGCTGGGCGCCGCGCCGAAGTCTCGGTGGGCGAGCTTCGTCCGGGGCTCGGTGGTCGCCCGCAGCGTCGCCCTCGCTCGCGGAGAGCTCGACGTCCACGTCATCAGCGCCGAGGTCGACCGTCGTGACGCCCTCCCCTCCCGACGACGTCGGTGGTCGAGCCCCGTCGGGGCGCGCCGGGTGGTGGCCGCCGCCACCCTCGGCGTCGTGGGCTTCGGCGCCCTGACGGCCGCCCTCGGTCCCCAGGGACCCCGCGTCCTGCCCCTCGCGATCAGCGCCTACCTCCTCGTCGTGCTGGCGGTCGCCGGGATCGGAGGGGTCATCACCGGGCTCGGGGCGGCGATCGTCGGCTTCCTCGTCATCAACTACGAGTACGCCCCACCAGTCCACACCTTCACCATCGCGAACGCCCGCGACGTCGCCGCGCTGACGGCCTTCCTCGCGGCGGCCCTCACGGTGAGCACCCTCGTCGACCTCGCCGCGCGACGCACCGGGGCCGCGCGTCGCGCCGAACGGGACGCTCGCGCGCTCGCGCGCCTGGCCCAGCGCGTCGCGAGTGGGGAGCACGACCTCCCCTCGCTCGTGAGCGAGGTGGTGCGCATCTTCGACCTCGACGGTGCGAGCATCCACTCCCTGGACGCGGGACGCCCCGACGTCACCGTGGGCAGCGTCGGTGACGTCGAGACCACCCTGCCCCTCGGCACCGGATACGAGTTGCGGGTCACGGGCGATCTCGAGCCGGCGGATCGCGAGCTCCTGGCGGCGGTCGCCGCCCAGCTGGTCGTCGCTCTCGACCGCCGACGACTCGAGGCCGAGGCGGCGGAGCGAAGGGCCCTACGAGCGGCCGACGACCTCCGAACGTCCCTGCTCGCCGCGGTCAGCCACGACCTGCGCTCCCCCCTCGCGTCGATCAAGGCCGCGGCGAGCACCCTCGTGGGATCGTGGGCGCGGTTGGATGACGCCGACGTCGACGAGCTCCTGCACGGCATCGACGTCGAGGTCGACCGACTCAACGGACTGGTCGGCGACCTCTTGGACATGAGTCGCATCCACGAGGGCAGCGTCGAGATCGTGGCGCGTCGCGTCGACGTGAACGAGATCGTGGCGCGAGCCATCGCCGAGGCACGTCGCGTCGCCCCGTCCTCGAGTGCGGTGACCCGACGAGGTCCCGAGCCCCTGCTCGTCGAGACCGATCCCGTCCTCGTCGAGCGGGTCGTCGCCACCCTCGTGCGCAACGCCCTCGACCACGGCGCCAGTTCCGACGTCCTGGTCGACGCGGGACGAGCGGGCTCGGGGGTCGTGGTGCGCGTCATCGATCACGGGCCCGGGATCGGGGCGGAGCGGCGCGCGACGATCTTCGAGCCCTTCCAGCACCGGGGTGACTCGCGGCACGATCGGGGCCTCGGCCTCGGCCTCGCGATCGCTCGGGGCTTCGCCACGACGGTCGGTGGCACGCTGGAGTGCGAGGACACGCCCGGAGGGGGATGCACGATGATCCTGACACTGCCGGAGTCGCGGTGAGCACGGTCCTCGTCGTCGACGACGATCACTCCCTCGTACGGGCGCTGACCATCGGGCTGCGCGTGCACGGCTACACCGTCCACGCGGCGGGGGACGGCCCGAGTGCGATCGCGGCCGCGGCGAAGGTCCACCCGGACGTCGTGCTGGTCGATCTGGGCCTGCCCGGCCTCAGCGGACTCGAGGTCATCACGGCCCTGCGCGGATGGAGCGAGGTCGCGATCATCGTCCTCTCGGCCCGACCCCAGGAGGCCGTCAAGGTGGCGGCACTCGACGCCGGGGCCGACGACTACCTGACGAAGCCCTTCGGCATCGATGAGCTCCTCGCGCGCGTCCGGGCGGTCAGTCGTCGGCGTCGCCCCGAGGGCGAGCCGGTGGTGCGCGCCGGCGACCTGGTCATCGACCTCGCCCAGCGGCGAGTCGAATGTCGCGGCGAGCTCGTCCACCTCACGCCCAAGGAGTGGGCCGCCCTCGCCGAACTGGCGCGCCATCCCGGGCGGCTCGTCACGCACCGTGTGATCCTCGAGCGCGTCTGGGGGGAGGGATACGGGACCGAGACCGAGTACCTGCGCACCCTCTTCGCCCGGTTGCGACGCAAACTCGAGGACGACCCGTCCGCACCACGCCACCTGATCACGGAGCCCGGCGTCGGCTACCGACTCGAGATCTAGGCTCGCGTCGGCCGTCGGGCGTCTACTCTTCGAACGAGGGGAGGTCACCATGGGGGTCGCCGTTCTCGTAGTCCTCGTCGTCGTAGTGCTCCTGATCCTCTTCGCGGGGGTGGTGGCCGCGCAAACCGTCGAACAGGCCTCCGTCGGAGTCGTCGTGCGCTTTGGCAAGTACCACCGCACGATCAACCCGGGCCTCAACTTCATCATCCCGTTCATCGAGCACGTCCACAGTCGGGTCCCCGTCCAGAACCAGACCTCGAAGCTCGAGTTCTCGGCCATCACCAACGACCAGGCGGCCGTCCACTTCACCGCGACGATCATCTTCGCCGTGAGCGACCACCGACCCGAGACCATCCAACTGGTGGCCTTCAAGTTCATCAGCCCCCAGGCCTTCACCACCGCCATGACGTCGGCCGTGGAGGCCTCGGTGAGGGAGTTCGTCGCGATGAAGAAGCAGGCCGAGGTCCTCGGCCTGCGGACCGAGATCGCGAGCCACGCCAAGGAGAGCCTGAACGATCAGTTGGCGAGCTGGGGCTTCAGCCTGGTCGACCTCGCGATCAACGACATCACCTTCGACGCCCAGGTGATGGAGTCGATGAGCCGCGTCGTCGCCGCCACCAACGCCCAGCGCGCCGCGGAGTTCGAGGGCCAGGCCCTGCTCATCACCCGGACCAAGCAGGCCGAGGCCGAGGGGGCCGTGATCCGCATCACCGCCGAGAACGAGGCCACGGCCGCGAAGCTGCGGGGCCAGGGCCTGGCCGCCTTTCGCACGGCCCTCAGCGAAGGGCTCAGCGACTCGGCGGAGATCCTCGAACAGCACGGCATCAGCCCCGCGCTCCTTGCCTTCACGATGTGGACCGAGACCCTCCTCGACACGGCGAAGGGGTCGACGGGCAACACGATCTTCCTCGACGGCAACATCGCCACGATGGAGGACACGCTGCGCCGTCTCCAGGGCATCGTGCGCGCCGACGCGCCGCCGGGCAGCCCGATCCCGGGTGTCGGGTCGTCGCCCGACCTCTTCGGTGGGAGCCCCGGGAGCTAGCCCTTCGCGCTCACGTGGGTCATCATGTACTCGAGGTTGGCTCGGTACTGGCTCCAGAGGCTCTTGCGGGCCGCCGCGAGGTAGGCGTACACGCCGTACTGCTTCTTCGCCGTCACCGTGCCCGCGTCGAGCTGGCCCTCCCAGGCCACTCCCTTCACCGTCGCGGTGAAGATCAGGTTCTGCTGCTTCACGCCGGACGTCACCGGGATCACGGACGTCTCCTGGATCACTTTGATGTTGCTGAACCCGAGACCCGTCTGCGTGAGGGCCGCCGACTCGAGGTTCGGCAGGGTCACCGGCTTCGCCGTCCCGGTGCGCGCGTAGCTCACCCCCATCGAGCGACCGTGCGACCACGCGTTGACGCCGCCCGGCCCGTCGCTGGCGGTCCACCCCTTGAGGAGGGGCATCGTGAAGTACTTGCCCGAGTACCGGTGATAGAGAGACGACCCGGCCGCGGGCAGGCTCGCGAGGAGGACGGTGAGGACGAGCAGGGTCGTCCGACGGGCGATGCGCATGCCCCAGTCTGGCCGCTCGGAGGCCCGCCGGGCCACCCCGGTAGGGTGGCGGCGCCGAAAGGGGGCCGCGTGAGGGTTCTGGTCGTGGGAGGAACGTCGTTCGTGGGACGCGCCATGGCCTACGAGGCCCTGTCGCGGGGTCACGAGGTCAGCGTCATCAACCGGGGCCAGACGGCGACCGACCTCCCGCCGACCGTCGAGCGGCTTCGCGGGGACCGGTCCCTCGACTTCACGTCACTGCGCGGACGACGCTTCGACGCGACCATCGACTGCACCGCCTACCGACCCCGGGACGTGGACGTCCTCGCCCGCGACCTCGGGGAGCGCGCCGGATTCGTGGTGCACGTCTCGACCATCTCCGCCTACCGCGAGCCGGCCCTCCCCCACCTCGGTGAGGGCGACCTCGAGCTGCACCCCGACGACCCCGCCCTCGCCGAGGCCCCGGTGACCTCCGCCACCTACGGCCCCCTGAAGGCCATGGCCGAGCGACGCGCCGTCGCGGCCTTCGGGGGCGTCGCCGTCGTGCGCCCCACGTACATCCTCGGATCGCACGACGCCACGACGCGCTTCCCCTACTGGATCGCGCGGGCCCGGCGCGGTGGCGTGATCGCCATTCCCGGGCCCACGGACGTCCCCCTCCAGTACATCGACGCCCGCGACCTCGCGATCTTCTCGCTCGACCTGGCTCGCGACGGACGACCGGTGAGCGTCCACGTCGCGGCCCCCGACCCGGCGACCACCTACGCCGCGGTGGCGCGGGAGGTGATCGCGCGCTGCGGTGCTCCCGACGCCACCCCGCACGTCGTCGACGGCGGACGAGTCGACGCCGCGGGGCTCACCGCCCGGTTCCCGCTGTGGGCCGGTCGACGGGGTGCCGCGATCCTCACGCTCGACACCACCGCAGCCCGGGCACGCGGTCTGCGCCCCCGACCCCTCGCCGAGACCATCGACGACACCGCGGCGTGGTGGCCCTTCGACGGGTGGTCGCACGCGTGGCTCTCCGCCGAGGACGAGACGCGGCTGCTCGCCGCGGGCGGGGATCCGACCGCGGACCAGTGACGCGAGTCGGCTAGCCAGCCAGGAGGTCGCGGGCTCCGGTCACGGCGACGCCGGCCCGTTCGGCACGGTCCCAGAAGTCGCGGGCATCGCGATCGACGTCGAAGCCCCCGATCCGTCCGAACGCGTCGCGTCGGATCAGGAGCGAGGACCAGGCGACTCGCTGGGTACTCGGCTGCACCGACGCGGTCCCCGGGGTGGGGACGCCCACGCAGACCTGAGCCCCCGAGCGCGCGCACGCGTCGAGTTGCCACTCGAGACGGCGCGGGAACCACATCTCTCCCGCGACCGCGAAGGCGACCCAGCGCGCCCGCGTCGTGGCGGCTCCGAGATTGGCGGCGGCGAGGGACCCCAGCCGCGGCTGGTGCACCACCCGCACGCGCGCGCCGAAGCGCTGGGCCACCGCGAGGGTGTCGTCGTCCGATCCGTCGTCCACGACGACGACCTCGTCGACGGGTGTCGTCTGGGAGAGGACGGCGCGCAGGGTGTCGGCCAGATCGTGGGCGGCGTCGTGTGCGGCGACCACGACCGCGATCTCCGGGGCGGGCGCCCCGGCCGGACGACGCCCGTCGAGCGCGAGTCGGGCCTCGACCCGGTCGTCGAGGGTGACGAACCGATCCGAGAATCGCTGGCGCGTCTCGGGCCCGCGACCGGTCATGAGGAGGGTGTCGCCGGGCTCAAGGCTCTGCACCGCCCGGCGGATCGCCGTCGCCCGGTCGATCTCGATCGTGACGTCGTCGTCGCGACCGGGGGCTACGCCCCGCACGAGGTGATCGACGATCCCGTGGGGGTCCTCGTCGCCCGGACTGTCCGAGGTCAGCCACACGGCGTCGGCCGACATGGCCTCGCTGGTCATGAGGGGGCGCTTGTCGACGTAGCGCCCTCCCCGAGCCCCGAAGAGGACGTGGACGCGACCACGAGTCACCTCGCGGGCCGCCTCGATCAGTCGGGCGAGGGCGTCAGGGGTGTGGGCGTAGTCGGCGACCACCAGGTAGGGCTCGTCACGCGAGACGACCTCGAAGCGACCGGGTGGAGCCTGCGCCGCCTCGATGGCGGCGATGATCTCGTCGGTGTCGACGCCGAGGGCTCGCGCCGCGAGGAAGGCGGCGGCCACGTTGGAGCCGTTCACCACCCCGACCAACGGCGATCGAATCTCCGCCTCCTCCAGTCCGCGGAGGCGCACGGTGATCCCCGAGAGGCCGCGCGAGCGGGTCTCCACGACGACGTCGGCGTCGGGCGTCGTCCCGAAGGTCGTGACGGCCAGCGGGCTGCGCTGGGCGAGGCGGCGGCCCCACTCGTCGTCGACGCACACGATCGCAGCCTCGCAACGCGTCGTATCGAAGAGTGTCGCCTTCGCGTCGAAGTAGCGGTCCATGGTGCCGTGGTAGTCGAGGTGTTCCGGCGTCAGGTTGAGGAAGATGCCGACCCGGAAGTGCACGCCGTCGACACGGTGCTGGTGGAGGCCGTGGGAGGTGACCTCCATGGCCACCCGTCGAGCTCCCCGGCGACGAAACTCGGCGAAGTAGCGCTGCAGGTCGATGGCGGCGGGGGTGGAGAGGTTGGCGTCGGCCAGGGTGTCGGGGCCGCAGAACACGCCGGTCGTGCCGACCTGGCCGACGGGTCGGCCGTCGACGCCGAGGCAGGCGCGCAGCAGCTGGCACGTCGTGGTCTTGCCGTTGGTCCCCGTCACGCCGACGAGGTCCAACTCGTGGGACGGGAGGCCGTAGAAGGCGGCGGCGAGGGGTCCCGCGGCCGCGGCGACCGACGGGACGACGACCTGGGCCACCGCGACGTCGACCCGTCGCTCGACCACGACGGCGCTCGCGCCGCGCGACACGGCGTCGAGGATGAAGTCGTGGCCGTCGACGTGCAGGCCCGGCATCGCGAGGAACAAGGAGCCGGGAATGGCCAGTCGGCTGTCGCTCACGACCGAGGTGACGGTCGCGTCGCCGATCCGCTCGATCACGACCAGGTCGCGGAGGAGGGAGGAGACCCGGGGGTGCCCCACGGCGACGTCGGACGCAGTCGCCTCGTGGTTGGCCATTCCACCCGGTCTACTCGCTCGAGATAAGAGAGTGCTAAATCGTGTGGGGGAGAAAGTAAATATTGCTCTCCTCCGGACAGAGAGGACTCATGGATTCGCGCGGCGACGACCGCCTCACCCGGCTGGTGGAGCAGCACGCGGGAGCGGTCGGCGACTACCTGCGCCGTCGCCTCTTCCCCCTCGACGGAAGCGATCTCGATCTGCTGGTCGCCGAGACCTTCGTCATCGTGTGGCGTCGGATCACCGTCGTTCCTGATGGTGAGGGTGAGCGCCCGTGGATCATCGGTGTCGCGCGTCACGTCCTGCAGAACGCCCAGCGATCGACGCGGCGCCGACGCTCCTACGAGGATCGCGTCCGTTCCCGGATGACCGCCGCCTCGGCCGAGGAGGGTGTCGTCGCCCGCGATCGCGTTCGCTCCGCGCTCGCCCGCCTCTCGCCGGCGGACCGGGAGATCCTCCAGCTGTCGGCCTGGGACGGCCTCGACGCGACGGCGATCGCGGCCGTCCTCGACATCACCACCAACGCCGCCGCGGTCCGGCTCTCCCGGGCGACCGGCCGATTTCGAGCCGCCCTCGAGGATCCCGACACGATCAGCGTGAACCGGACAGGAGGAGGTGAGAGCGATGAGTGAGCACCTCCACGAACTGCGCGCCGCCGATCCCGTCGCCGGTCAGCCCTATCGGGTGGATTCGGCGACCCTCGTCGCCCGCGTCGTCGCCACGACGACCCCGCGGCCGCGACTGTCCGGCCTCTTCCGCGCGGGCCTCGCGGGGGCGGCGGGTCTCGCCGCCCTCCTCACGGCGGCGGGCGCCGCCGTGATCGGGACCGCTCCCTCGCTCCCCGCGCTCGCGCTGGGCGGGGGCGTCGTCGAGGCCCCCGTCGTCGCCGCCGCGGGTGTGGCGCGGTCGGTCCCGTCCCCGCTGACGACCACCGCTCGCTGGCGTCTGCGCGCCGACGGGCTCGGCCCCGGTCCCTCCCTCGCCACGGCCTACGAGGTCGCGGTCCCCGGACCGAACCTGGCGACCACCATCGCCCTCGGCACCGCCTTCGGGGTGGTGGGGTCGATCGGCGGCTACAACGGGACGAGCTTCGTCGAGACGGGGATCGGGGGATCACGACTCACCTACGACGCGTCGCTCCCGGTGGCGACCTGGAGCTACTCCGCCGGGACGGCGGCCCACCTCTCCGTCGCCGACCTCGCCCGCCTGATCGGGGCACGTCACTGGGGCTACGCCGTCGACCTCCCGACGACCAGCGGATCGGCTCCGGTCCTCGTCGAGGGCCAGACGTCTCAACTGCGCGTCGAGCTCACCGTGCACGACGGACGCGTGAGTGCGGCGAGTGGCCCCGCCTTCCTCGTCGTCGCGACGCGCGACTACCCGCTCTCCTCGCCCGCGCGCGCCCTCCGCGGCGCGCTCTCCGATCCCTCGCCGACGCCACCGACGAGCGTCGCCGTGCGCGGGGCCGACGTCACGCTCGCGCCCTACACGGCGTCGGGCGCGGGTTGGCTCCTTCCCGCCTACCGGTACCGGGGACTCACCGCGAACGGGACCACGTGGCGCGGAACCGCGGTCGCCGTCGCCCCGCGCTACCTCGTGCGCTTGGGCTGATCACCGACGCTCGACGAGGTCCAGGTAGTCGGGACGCCAGAGGTCGAAGTACTCCTCGGGCAGGAGGACCGCGTGGGTCGGCTCGAGCGCCTCGACGAAGGCACGCTCGTGGCTGACGGCGAGGATCGTCCCCTTCCAGTGGTTGAGGAGGTTCCCGAGGGCGTCGACGCTCGCGGGGTCGAGGTTGTTCGTCGGCTCGTCGAGCAGGAGCAGGTTCGCCTTCGACGCCGCCAGCATCGCGAGGGCCAGCTTCGCTCGCTCGCCGCCCGAGAGGGTTCCCGGCAGCTGGTCGGCGGCGCCGCCCGAGAGCCCGAAGGCCCCCAGTAGCTTGCGTCGCTCGAGATCGGTGGGCAGCGTCGAGCCGTCGAGGTGGGCCAGGACGCTCTTGTCGAAGTCCAGTTGCTCGTGCTCCTGGGCGAAGTACCCGAGGGTCACGTTGGCACCGAGTCGGACGGTGCCCGCGTGCGCCGACTGGACGCCGGCGAGGCAGCGCAGCAGCGACGACTTCCCGGCCCCGTTGCGACCGACGACCAGGATGCGGTCGCCTCGTCGGACGATGAACGAGCTCGACCGCAGGACCTCGAGCGCTCCGTAGCGCACGGAGATCCCCTCGACCGTCAGGGCGACGTCGCCACTGCGCGGTGGATCCGGCAGGTTGAACGTGACCGAGCGCTCGCGTCGCGACACCTCGGTTCGTGAGGCCTGAAGACGAGCGACGCGTCGGTCGAGCACCTTGGCCTTGCGAGCCCGAGCCTCCGTCTGACCGCGCATCGAGTCCGCCAGGGTCTTCAGGCGGTGGATCTCGGCGCCCTCCGCGGCGGCGGACTTCTCTTCGGCGACCTGCCGCGCCTCGTCCTGCTCGAGGAAGTGGCTGTAGTTGCCCGGGTAGTCGCGCAGGAGCCCGTCGCGCAGGGCGAGGACGCGATCGATCGCCTGGTCGAGCAGGGGTAGGTCGTGACTGATGACGATGACGGTCCCCGGGAAGCGCGCGAGCTCGGCGAAGAGCCAGCGCTTCGCCGCCATGTCGAGGTGGTTCGTCGGCTCGTCGAGCACCATCACGTCGGGCTGCTCGTAGAGAACTCGCATGAGGTCGACTCGGCGGCGCTGTCCCCCCGACAGGCTGCCGAGGTCCTCGAGCAGGAGGCTCTCGTCGAGGCCGAGGCCGGCGGCGAGGCGCGCCACGTCCGACTCGGCCTCGTAGCCGCCGAGGGCGGCGAACTCGGCCTCGCGCGAGGTGAAGGCTTCAATCGCCTCGGTCGAGGGATCGTCGGCGAGGGCGTGGCGCGCACTCTGCATCTCGGCGTCCAGGCGATCGAGGCCCCGCGCGCTCAGCACGTGCGCGAGCCCGATGGGCTCGACCCCGAGGCCGCCGGGAACCGGCTCCTGGGGGAGGTAGCCCAATCGACCCTGGAACTGAACCGACCCGGACACCCGCAGGTGGGCCGCTCGCTCGCCGCGGAGCACGCCGAGGAGGGTCGACTTGCCGGCCCCGTTGCGACCGACCAGACCAACCTTCTCGCCGTCGCCGACGGTGAACGAGGAGGGGCGCAGGAGCTCGCGACCGCCGATCTCGATCGTCAGGTCGCGAACGATCAGCACGTCGGGCCCGACACGCCCGAGCTCGACGACGGGGGAATCGGACGCACCAGCACCGATACATTCTGCCCGACGCACCGGCCCCGCCCACCGGGTACTCTCGCCCCGTGGACCGACCTTTCACCATCGACATCTGGAGCGACGTCGTCTGCCCCTTCTGCTATATCGGCGAGCGCCAACTCGAACGGGCGCTCGAGGATTTTCCCCACCGCGACCAGGTCCTCGTCCGCTTCCACGCCTTCGAGCTGAACCCGCACGCGACGACCACCGAACTGCCACTCGACGAGCTGCTCGCCGATAAGTACGGGATGCCCGTGGAGCACGCACGCGCCACCCACGCGCGCCTCGGCTCCCAGGCCGCCACCTACGGCCTGCCCTGGGACATCGAGCGGGCCCGTTCCACCAACACCTTCGACGCCCACCGCGTGATCGCCCTGGCGCAACACCAGGGACGCGACGTCGCGATGGCCGAGCGATTGCACGAGGCCTACTTCGCCGAGGGACGCCTGGTCAGCGATCACGACACCCTCGTAGCCCTCGCCGGCGAGGTCGGCGTCGAGGGCGCCGCCGAGGCGCTCGCGAGTGACCACTACGCCGACCAGGTCCGCGAGGACGAGTCGATGGCCCAAGAGCTTGGACTGAGCGGCGTCCCCAGCGTCGTGATCGACGGCGCCTACCTGGTAGTAGGCGCGCAGGGTGAGGCCCACTTCGCCAACGTGCTCGATCGCGCCTGGACGCGCCGGACGGAGGGGACTACTCCGAGTCCGCAGTGAGGGGCGCAGCGGCGGCCACCGAGTGACCCTCGTCGAGGTTCATCACCCGAACGCCGGTCGCGTCGCGACCCTGGGAGGAGACCTCTCGTACCGGGGTCCGAATGACCACTCCCCCGCTCGAGGCCAGCACCACCTCGTCGGCGAGCTCGACCATGAAGGCCGCCACCACGAACCCGCGTGCGGCGGTGAGTCGGATGGCTCGGACCCCCTGGCCACCACGGCCCTGGGCGTTGAACCGCTCCGTCTTCACCCGCTTCCCGAATCCCGTGTCGGTGACGAGGAAGAGGTCGGCCGCCTCGCGCACCACGTCGAGGGAGATCGCTCGATCGTCGTCCTTCAGGCGAATGCCCCGGACCCCGGTCGCGTCGCGACCCATCTCGCGGACCTCGCCCTCCGAGAATCGGATGGCCATGCCGCGATAGGTGACGATCATGAGGTCGTCGTCCCCGGTGGTGCGCACGACGCGAACGACCTCGTCGCCCTCGCGCAGACGGATCGCGATCCACCCCTCGCGGCGGCTCTTGTCGTACTCCTGGAACGAGGTCTTCTTGACCGTGCCCTGCGCGGTGAGGAAGACGAGGAACTCGTCGCTCGGGAAGTCGCGAGTCGCCACGATGGCTTGGATGGACTCGTTCGGGGCGAGGTTGAGCAGGTTGACGATCGCGGTGCCCTTGGCCGTGCGCTCCTTCATCGGGATCTCGTGCCCCCGCAGACGGAAGACCCGCCCGAGGTTGGAGAAGAGCAACAGGTAGGCGTGGGTCGTCGTGTGGACGATCTGCTCGACGAGATCCTCGTCGCGGAGCTTCGCCCCCTGGACACCACGGCCGCCGCGACCCTGGGTCCGGAAGGCGTCGGCCGAGACCGACTTCACGTAGCCCGCGCGGGTCATCGTGATGACGATCTCCTCGTCGTCGATGAGGTCCTCGACGCCGAGCTCACCCGGGTCGTTCACGATCTGCGTGCGGCGCTCGTCGGCGTACTTGGTGCGGGTCGCGCCCAGCTCCGACGCGATCACGTCGCGCAGCTTGGCGTCGTCGGCGAGGATTGAGCGCAGCTCGGCGATCGTCTCGCGGAGGCGAGTCATCTCCTCTTCGAGCTCGCTACGGCCGAGTCGCGTGAGGCGACCGAGCGTCATGTCGAGGATGTGGTTCGCCTGCTCCTCGGAGAACTCGAACGGGGCGGCCATGAGGGCCGCGCGCGCCGCCGGGCGATCGTCGGAGTTGCGAATGGTCGCGATGACGGCGTCCAGCATGTCGATCGCCTTGAGCAGACCCTCGACGATGTGGGCGCGCGCCTCGGCCTTGCGTAGGCGGAACTGCGTGCGACGCGTCACCACCTCGACCTGGTGATCGATGTAGTGACCGAGCACCTGAGCCAGGTTGAGCGTGCGGGGGACGCCGTCCACGAGCGCCAGCATGTTGACGGCGAACGTGGTCTGCAGCGAGGTGTTCTTGAAGAGCTTGTTGAGCACCACGTTCGCGTTGGCGTCGCGCTTCAGGCGAACGATCAGGCGCGCCTGGCGGCCGGCCGAGTCGTTCTGCAGTCCGGAGATGCCGTCGAGATCTCCCGACTTCACGAGGTCGTGGATCTTCTCCTCGATCGACTCCACCGACACCTCGTAGGGGAACTCGGTAACCACGATGCGCTGGTCGCCGCGGTTCTCCTCGATCTCGGCGACCGCCCGCATCTTCACCGACCCGCGGCCGGTCCGGTAGGCGTCGAGGATCCCCTGACGACCCAGGATCTGGGCTCCCGTCGGGAAGTCCGGTCCCTTCACGAACCGCATGAGGTCGTCGGGCGTGGACTCCGGGTGACGCAGCAGGTGCAGCGTCGCGTCGATGATCTCACCGAGATTGTGCGGGGGGATCTTCGTCGCCATTCCGACCGCGATGCCCTGGGAACCGTTGACCAGAAGGTTGGGGAATCGAGCGGGCAGCACGGTGGGCTGCTGGGCGGTGTTGTCGTAGTTGGGCTCGAAGTCGACGGTCTCCTCGTCGATGGAGTCGAGCATCTCGAGAGCGATCGGGGCGAGTCGGCACTCCGTGTAGCGCATCGCCGCGGCCCCCTCGTCGGGGCCGGTGCCACCGAAGTTGCCGTGACCGCTCACCAGCGGGTGGCGCATCGAGAAGTCCTGGACCATGCGCACGAGGGCGTCGTAGATCGCGCTATCGCCGTGGGGGTGATAGGTGCCCATCACCTCGCCGACGACCTTGGCGCACTTCGTGTAGGGGCGGTCGGGACGCAGTCCCTGGTCGAACATTGAGTAGAGGATGCGTCGGTGGACCGGCTTGAGACCGTCACGCACGTCCGGGAGGGCGCGGCTGACGATCACCGACATCGAGTACTCGAGGAAGGATCGCTCCATCTCGAGGTTGATCTCGATCGGCTCGATGTAGCCGAGGACGCCGTCGCCCTCGGGGGGTGGGGTCCCGTCGTTCTTCTTGCGTGCCATGGGCTTCCCTAGATGTCGAGGAATCGGACGTCTTTGGCGTTCGTCTGGATGAAGTGACGACGCTGCGGGACGTCGTCACCCATCAGGATCGAACACACCTCGTCGGCCAGCGCGGCCTGCTCGACAGTGATCTGGAGCAGTGCTCGCTTGGATGGGTCCATCGTGGTGTCGCGCAACTCGTCGTAGTCCATCTCGCCGAGTCCCTTCAGCCGCTGGAACTCGTTGCGGTGATCGGGGTGGTCCTCGAGGAACCGCGCCTTCGCCTGGTCGTCGCGCAGGTAGACCTTCTCCTTGCCCACCAAGGTCGAGTAGAGCGGGGGCTGAGCCACGTAGACGTGGCCGTTCGTCACGAGGTCGGTCATCTGGCGGAAGAAGAACGTCAGGAGCAGGGTACGGATGTGCGACCCGTCGACGTCCGCGTCCGCCAGGAGGATGATCTTGTCGTACCGAACCTTCGCGACGTCGAACTCCGCCTCGACCCCCGCTCCGATCGCGGCGATGAGGGCCTGGATCTCCGAGTTCTTCAGGATCTTGTCGGTGCGGGCCTTCTCGACGTTGAGGATCTTGCCCCGAATCGGGAGGATGGCCTGGGTCCGAGGATTGCGCGCGTCCTTCGCTGAGCCGCCAGCCGAGTTCCCCTCCACGATGAAGAGCTCGCACTCGCGCGGATCGCGCGACGAGCAGTCGACGAGCTTGCCGGGCAGACCGGCTCCGTCGAGGGCGCTCTTGCGACGGGTGAGCTCGCGGGCGTGCGTCGCGGCCACGCGAGCCCGTGAGGCCTGGATGGCCTTCGCGACGATCTGACCAGCCTCGCGCGGGTTCTCTTCGAGCCAGTCGGCGAGCTTCTCGTTGGTCGCCCGCTCGACGAGGGAGCGAATCGAGACGTTGCCGAGCTTGCTCTTGGTCTGACCTTCGAACTGCGGGTCGCGGAGCCGGACGGAGATGATGGCGGTGAGCCCCTCACGGATGTCCTCGCCGCGCAGATTCTCCTCCTTCTCCTTCAGGAGGTTGCGCTTGCGCGCGTAGCGATTCAGCACGTTGGTGAGGGCCTTGCGGAAACCCTCCTCGTGCATGCCGCCCTCGATCGTCGAGATGCCGTTCGCGAAGGAGAAGATCGACTCGTAGTAGCCGGTGTTCCACTGGAACGCGATCTCCACCTCCTGATCGTCCTCGTGCTGGTCGAACGAACCGACCTTGCGGAAGAGCGACTCCTTCGAGGAGTTGAGATGGCGGACGTAGTCGACGATTCCGCCGTTGTACTTGAACGTCTCCTTCGCCTCGCGGCCGGCGCGCTCGTCGAAGAAGCGGATCTCGAGCCCCTTGTTGAGGAAGGCCATGATCTGCAGGCGCTCGGTCACGGTCTGGGCCCGGAAGTCGACGTCGTCGAAGATCGTGGGGTCCGGGGTGAAGGTGACGGTGGTACCGGTACGTCCCCGAGGGGCGTCCCCCGCAATGGCGAGGGATCCCTGCGGGTTTCCGCCGTTGAGGAACTCCAGGCGGTGACGGTGGCCGTCCCGGTCGACCTCGAGGACGAGCCGCGTGGAGAGGGCGTTGACGACGGAGACGCCGACGCCGTGGAGACCACCCGAGACCTTGTAGCCGCTACCACCGAACTTGCCCCCGGCGTGCAGGACGGTGAGGACGATCTCCGCGGCGGACTTGCCCGGGTACTGAGGGTGCTCGTCGACGGGGATGCCGCGACCGTCGTCGACGACCCGGCAGCTCCCGTCGGGCAGGAGCGTCACGTCGATACGCGTGCAGAACCCCGCCATGGCCTCGTCGACGGCGTTGTCGACGACCTCCCAGATCAGGTGGTGGAGTCCCGCGGGACCGGTGGAGCCGATGTACATCCCGGGGCGCACCCGGACCGGCTCCAAACCCTCCAGGACCGTGATATCGCTCGCGCCATAACTCGCGGATCCCTTGGATTTCTCGGCCACGAAGCAGTCCTCTCGAGTGTGCGGTGTACGGTGCCAGCACGCGGCCGACCAGGTCTCGTACGGTTCCCCATCCTACCCGACGAGGTGTGTCAGCCAGCCCCGGTGACGGGGTTGGACGGTGCCCGCAAGGGATCGTCCGGTGGGGCGATGACGGTCCGGATCGCCGTGGGCGCACCGGGACCGAGCTCGTCGAAGAGCGCCAGGATCGCGACCCGGTCGGCCGTGATCCGCGCGGCGAAGGCGTTCGACGGAACCGTGACGATGAGGACGCGATCTTTCACCACCTCGGGGCGGCACCGACCCGCGAGGACGGGGTCGGCGTGGTCGCGCCAGATGGCGCGAACGCGGTCGATCTCGCGTAAATCGACTCTCTGGATGCGCCGAGCCACGGCGTCGAGACTCTCCGAGAGGGGGAGGGGGCCGTCGAAACGCGTCACGATCCCATTGTGGCCACGTCGACCACAGCCGCCGGCGTCATGCGCTCGGGGATGGGGGACGCGGTCGTGACGAGCGTCTGACCCCCGGGAAGGAGCGACAGGAGTCGATCCGCTCGGCCGGGGTCGAGCTCGCTGAAGACGTCGTCGAGCAGGAGCAGGGGCTCGACCCCTCGTCCCACGCGCACGAGGTCGTGTCCCGCGAGACGCAACGCGAGAGCGAGCGATCGCTGCTCGCCCTGGGAGGCTTGCCGGCGGGCGTCCCGCCCCGCGAGTCGAACCGCGAGGTCGTCGCGGTGGGGCCCACGCGTGGTGTGACCGCGGGCGAGGTCGTCGCGTCGACTCTGACGCAGGGCGTCGTGGAGAGAGCCGCTCCAGGAGCGCTCGTAGACGAGCTCGACCGCTTGGTCATCCTGGGCAAGTGCGGAATAGTACCTGGTCACAGTGGGTATGAGGGAACTCACGAGTTGCTCGCGCGCCCGAGCCAACTCCTCGCCCGAGGTGGCGAGGTCGTGATCCCACACGTCGAGCTCTCCGAGATCGACCTCGCGATAGCCCTCACTCTGAGCCCGTCGAAGGAGAGCGTTGCGTTGGGTCAGGAGTCGTGCCACGCGCTCGACGAGCGGACCCGTGGTCGGGTGGAGGTCGGTCAGGAGGTGGGTCAGGAACTCTCGGCGCGGCTCCGGCCCCTGGCGGACGATGTCCACCCCTTCGGGAGTGAAGATGGTGAGAGGGAGGGCGTCGGCCAACTCGGCGCGCGAGGCGGGACGTTGACCGTTCACTCGCATGCGCTTAACCGCGCCACGGGCCGTCCGTGACACGGTGAGATCGACGGCCACCCGTCGCTCACGCTGGTGGATCACGCCGTGGACCTCCGCCAGAGGGGCGCGGGTGCGGATCATGTCGGCAGCGCTCGCCGTGCGGAAGGACCCGCCCGTGGCCAGGCAGTAGACCGCCTCCAACACCGAACTCTTCCCCGTTCCGTTCGGGGATATCAGGACGGTGATCGCGTCCGGATCCGGAGTGAGGTCGAGGGCGCGAAAGAGACGGAAGTCGCGCAGGTGGAGCTCGCGCAGACCCACTGATCGACTACTGCACCCGCACGGGCATGAGGAGGTAGCGGAACCTCTCGTCGTCCACGCCGTGGACCATCGCGGGACGCACCGCGTCCGACATCTCGAGCACGACCTCGTCTCCGGGCACCGCGTCAACCCCCTCGATCAGGAAGTTCGGATTGAAGGCAATGGTCAACTCGTCGCCGGCGTAGTCGGCGTCGACGTTGTCCTCCACGTCGCCGGCGTCGTGGCTCTGCGTACGGATGTCGACGCCCCGCTCGTGCATGGTGAGGCGGACCGAGGACGTCGAGTCCTTGGCCAGGAGCTTCGCCCGCCGCAACGAGGTGAGGAAGGTGTCCTTCGCGACTCGCAGCCGATTCGGGTAGGCGGCGGGGATGAGTTGAAGGACGGAAGGGTAGTTACCGTCGATCAGGCGAGACGAGATGCTGGTGGGGCCCACGACGAAGGAGATCTCGGCGTCGGTGAGGGTCACCCCGATTTCGGCGTCCTCGGCCGCCGAGCCGGTGGCGCGCTGTAACTCCTGAAGGGCGCGGGCGGGCACGAGGACGTCGTGCGACCCGCCGATCCCCTGAACCCCCGGGACGTCGCGGACGGCCAGTCGATAGGAGTCCGTCGCGATCAGGCGCAGATCGTTGCCCTCGGTGGTGAAGAGCACCCCAGTGAGGAGCGGTCGGGCGTCGTCGGTCGCCGCCGCCCGCACCACCTGGCTCAACCCCTGGACGAGGTCACCGGCCGCCACCGACACGAGTTGGCCGGTGACGGGGGGCAGGTTCGGGTAGTCGGACACCGCGAAGGTGCGCAACGAGAAGCGGGCTCGCCCGAGGGTGACCTCGATGCTCTCCTCGGCCGACTGGACCGTAACGGCTCCTGGCTCGAGGGATCGCACGGCGTCGACCAGAAGGCGTGCGGGGACGACGGCGGAGCCGTCCTCCATCCCAATGACGTCGATGGACGTACGGACGGTGATGTCAAGGTCGGTTCCCGTCACGACGAGGTGGTTGCCGGTCAGGTGCAGCAGGACACCCGACGTCGCGCCGACGAGACGGGAGGCCACCACCCGGCTCGCGCTGCCGAGGGCCTCGACGAGGAGGTCGCGCTCAGACTTGAATCGCATCGGTCACCTTTCTTCGTCCACTGAGGTTACGTGGATTGAGTGATAGCAGGATGATTAGCAGTAGTAGGCCTGTGGGTTTGTGGAGTGGCGACCATCCAGCCTGGTCGTCGTGGCTGTTCGTGGATCCCCTCGGTCCACACCCGTGTGGGTAACTGTCTCAACCCTCAGAGTTCAACCCTGACCCTCTGTGGATAGCCACCCCCGGATCCACGGGTGAATGACAGGGCGACACCCATCTTGTGCACAGAATCAGTCGTGGCTCTCACCCTGGATCCGGCGGCGCAGCAGGTTCACCTGGGCGAGCAGGTCGCTGTTCACGGGCAGCTGCTCCTTGATCTTCTCAACCCCGCTGATCACCGTGGTGTGGTTCCGTCCGTCGAAGATCCGCGCGATCATCGGGTAGGAGTAGTTGTCGAGCAGGTCCCGGATGAGGTACATCGCGACGTGTCGAGCGTGGACCAGGGGCCGGAGCCTTTTGGAGCCACAGATGTCGCTCACGGGGAGTCCGTAGAAGTCCGAGACGGCCGCGAGGACGTCCTCGGGCTTGAGGGTCGTCTGCTCGTGCCCGAGGTTCGTCAGGTGGGTCTTCGCGAGATCGAGCGTGACGGGCTCCTGGCGAAGGTTCGCGAACGCTCGCAGCATCGTGACCGACCCCTCGAGCTCACGGATGTTGTCGCGCACGCGGTGCGCGATCCACTCGGCGACGTCGCGCGGTAGGTCGACCCCTTCGGTGTCGGCCTTCGAGTGCAGAATGGCGATCCTCGTCTCGAGGTCGGGTTGATCGATCTCGGTGACGAGGCCCTGGAGGAGCCGGGAACGGAAACGCTCCTGGAGACCGGCGAGGTCGCGCGGCGATCGGTCCGAGGTCAGGACGATCTGCTTGCCCTCGCCGTGCAGTGCGTTGTACGTGTGGAAGATCTCCTCGTGGAAGGTCTCTCCACGGGTCTCCATGAATTGGATGTCGTCGATGAGCAGGACGTCGTTCTCGCGGTAGCGCTCGTGAAGGGCCAACTGCGTGCGGGTCTGGATCGCGCGGATGAAGTCATTGAGGAACGTCTCGGTGGAGACGTACAAGACCTTGCGTCCCGGGTAGTTCTCGTGGACGTAGTTCCCGATCGCGTGGAGCAAATGGGTCTTGCCGAGCCCTGAGTTCCCGTAGATGAGAAGGGGGTTGTACGCGCGCCCCGGCGTCTCGGCGACGGACTGGGCTGCGGCGAAGGCCAGTCGATTCGAGGGACCGGGGACGAAGGAGTCGAACGTCATGCGAGGATCGAGTCGCGCTGGTCGATCAACACTGGGGGCGTACGAGGGCGCCGACGCCTCAGGCGTCTCCGGTGCCGCGGACACGAGTGTCGTCGACGTCACAGAGACGTCACTCACTGTGAGAGAAACGGTCACGTCCCCACCGACGAGCTGTCGCGCCTGGTCGGTGATGAAGGGGAGGTAGCGCTGTTGGACTCGTTGGAGTTGGATGTGGTTGGGCGCAGCAATCACCAACGTGTTGTCGCGATAATCCACAAGTCGTAACGTGCTGAGCCCAGCCGCCCAGGCAGCATCAGATGCGTTGCCCCGCAAGGACTCTCGCAACTGCACCCAGATCTCGTCCGTGCCGTCCACGCTCTCCCTCCACAGCTCGTGGCCGAGATTATCCACAGCCGCATTCCCCCCGCAAACGAGTCGCCGGCGAAGGGCGTCCACTGTACACCCGTGAGTGGTCGGCGACACGCGGGACTTAGGTCAGTCGGTCCGCGTCCCTGGGGTAAGATTGCCCCCACATCTGCGCGGAGGCCTCCAGGAGGCGCTACGCGCCGACTCCGAAGAATGAGGTTTCCGTGAAGCGGACGTACCAGCCGAACAAGCGCAAGAGAGCCAAGGTCCACGGTTTCCGTGCGCGCATGCGCACGCGAGCCGGTCGGGCGGTGCTCAAGGCTCGCAGGGACAAGGGCCGTCACCAGCTGACGGTGTGACGTGCCCGATCGGGTGCGGACCCGACGGGAGTTCGACCGATTGGCCCAATCCCGAATTCGGGGATCGAGTGGGCCAGTGCGGGTCGTCTACGCCCCACCGGACGCCGACGAGGCGTCAGGGATCCACGGGGCGTACGCGATCGGCAAGAAGGTCGGCAACGCCGTCGTTCGCAACCGCATCCGCCGGCGCCTGCGGGCCATCCTCGACGCGAGTGATGACCGGATGATGCCCGGATATTACCTGATCAAATGCAGTATTGAGACAGGGAGTCTCACTTATGACGAACTCCGAAGGCACCTTGAGCGGGCCGTCGAGCGAGCTGGCGTCCTCCTCTAGGCGGTCTCTCCTCACCAGGGGTGCGATGGCCCTCATCAAGGGCTACCAGAGGATGACCTCGGGTCGTCCCTCGCCGTGTCGGTTCTACCCCTCGTGCTCGAACTACGCGCTGGAGGCGGTTGAGGTGCACGGTGCGCTGCGGGGCACCGTCCTGGCGGCCCGGCGCCTGAGCAAGTGCCACCCACTCGGTCCCCACGGCATCGACCTGGTGCCGGCGGCCCGCCCCCCTCGTCGGAAAGGTAAGGACTGATGGGATCCATCACCCACTCGATCGGCTCGATCTTCCAGCCGATCTTCCACCTGTTCGGGTGGATCATCGCGTTCTTCTACACGTTCATCCCTAACTACGCGATCGCGATCACCCTGCTCACGATCGTGATCATGGGCGCGCTGACCCCCTTCACCGTCAAGAGCACGAAGTCGATGCTGGCGATGCAGAAGCTGCAGCCCGAGATCAAGAAGCTCCAACAGAAGTACAAGGGGCCCGAGAACCGCCAGATCCTCAACGAGGAGTTGATGCGGCTCTACCGCGAGGAGGGAGCCAACCCGGTCGGGGGCTGTCTGCCCGTGCTCCTCCAAGCGCCTTTTCTATTCATTTTGTATAGTGTTATTCGAGGCCTGACGAACGTGACGTCGGCTGGTGTGGTTGAGCCCCGCTACATCCCGACTACCTCGAAGATGTACCACAACCTGATCGCGTCGCACGGACAGATCAACGCCTTCGGCGTGAACCTGGCACTCAAGCCCTTCAGCCACCACTCCTCGACCGCCGCCGCGATACCGTTCTTCGTCCTCGTCGCCGCTGCCGTGGGCCTGCAGTACTTCCAGATGGCCCAGATGAACAATCGGAACCGCAAGGCGGGCCAGGCGATGCCCTCGCAGCAGCAGACGCTCCAGCGCCTGCTCCCCATCTTCTTCGCCTACTTCTACATCGTCATCCCGGCCGCGGTCGTCGTCTACATGGTGGTGTCCACGATCATCCGGATCATCACCCAGGACATCATGTTCCGCACCGGGATCTCCAATCCGAACAAGCATTCGAAGGGTGAGCGCGCCCTTCCGGCTAGCTCGGCTCCGAAGGAATCGGGACCTTCAACCACCACCCCGGCGGCGACACCGCCGAAACCCCAGCAGCAGGCGCGGTCTCGATCCAAGCGCAAGAGAAAGGCACGGTGATACCCGTGGATTGGGTAGAGACAACCGGAAAGTCAGTCGAGGAGGCCACCACCCGGGCGCTAGCGCACCTGGGAGTGCACCGCGACGACGCAGAGATCGAGGTGCTCGAAGAACCGCGCACCGGCCTGTTCGGTCGGGTGAAGGGCGAGGCGCGCGTTCGGGCGCGGGTCGTCCCGTCGGGTCCGCGACCCAAGCGATCGCGCAGGACCCGCGGCGGTGCGGATCGGGGCGAGAGCCGCCCGAAGAGCGACCGTCCCCGGTCGGAGTCGTCCAACGATGGCGCGGCCAACGGGCCGAAGGGTGGAACGAAGAAGCCTAAAGCTTCGAGTGAGAAGGGCAGTTCAGCCAAGGGCGACGGGACGAAGGCCGAGAAGGCGAAGTCGACGGAGAGGCCCAAGGCGAAGAAGGTCGACGGGGTTGGCGGTGGCGCCACGGTGGCGCGAGCGACGACAGAGTCGAAGAAGAGTTCGAAAGAGGAGGACAGGATGGCTGAGGGAGTCTCTTTGGCAGAGCAGGGCGAGTTCGCCAAGGAGTTTCTTGTGGGACTTCTCGACTCGCTGGAAGTCAGTGCGACAGTGACGGTGCGCGAGGTGGACGAGGAGACCGTCGAGGTCGCCGTGAACGCCGATCCGCCCACCGAACTGGGCATTCTCGTGGGACCGCGTGGCGTGACGCTGCAGGCGGTGCAGGAGATCACACGAACCGTCGTCCAGGCGAAGAGTGGAGGGCGGGCCGATCGAGTGATCGTTGACGTCGCCCAATACCGGGAGCGTCGCGTCGCCGCACTAGGACGTTTCGCCCAGAAGGTGGCTGCCGAGGTCATCGAGACGGGCGAGGAGCGAGCTCTGGAGCCGATGTCCCCCGCCGACCGGAAGGCCGTCCACGACGCCCTGTCGGGAGCAGCGGACGTGGTCACCCGTTCGGAGGGTGAGGAGCCTCGTCGATTCGTGGTGATCTCTCCGGCATAATCGACTCGTGCCAACACTGTGGTTGTCTCGCGCCCTCGAGGAATCGAGGGCGCGAGGCTTTTTAGGGCCTGGACCCATCGAGAATCACATTCGTCACGCGGAGGCATTCGCTGACGTTTGGGAATGTAGGAACCCCTCTCCCCCGCGGGCATTCGTGGATCTCGGAAGTGGAGGGGGGCTACCTGGACTCGTCCTCCTAGAGAGGTGGGGATGTCGAGGCGTCTTGCTCGACGCCATGGAGCGACGGACTGAGTTCCTCACTGAGACCCTCCTCCTTCCCGGTTCACCAGGAACGGGAGAGGTCTGGCGGGGGAGGGCCGAGACAATCGCTCGCGAGGATCGCGCTGATAGTGTTTTCGACCTGGTCACCTCGCGTTCTTTCGCAGCCCCCGGGGTGACGGCCGAGTGCGCTGCTCGTTTCCTGGTCGTCGGGGGGCTGCTGATCGTGTCCGAGCCGCCGGACAAGAGGGATCGCTGGCCCGAAGAGGGTCTGGCGGTAGTGGGACTCTCCCCCATCGGCCACCAGGTGGCCGGCGGATTCGGTTTCCAGGTGATCCAGAAGATCCAGCCAACCCCGGATCGCTATCCTCGCGCCGTCGGCCGACCAGGGAAGTCCCCACTGTTCTAGATTCGGCGGAGGAGTGTTTCACGTGAAACGTTCCATCACGTTGACTCCTTGAGGTCTGTGGTCGTCGGTGTTTCACGTGAAACACTCAGCACCAGTGTTGTCGAGGGGGTTGTCGGCCGATGTGTTTCACGTGAAACATCGGTGGGTCGACTGCGTCCCCACGTGGTCTCGGTGATGGATAACCCCTGTTGTCATAAGGAAATCCACCGCGCGTCGACCCGTGGGGCTACGCTGCTACGGAGCTCGTCCACCCAAGTGTTTCACGTGAAACATCGGTACTTGACCCTGGGGTCCGTCCGGTGTTGAATGTCAGGGGCGCATCGCAGTGTCGGGCTCGGCTAGCGCGGGAATGAGGTCCATGACGGATGACGGAGCTATGAGGATCTTCGCGGTGGCCAATCAGAAGGGTGGAGTGGGGAAGACCACGACCACTACCGCGCTGGGGGCCGCGATTGCCCAGGCGGGCAAGCGAGTCCTCGTCGTGGATCTCGATCCTCAGGGAAACGCCACCACGGGATTGGGGGTTGACGGTCGGAAGTTTGAGCGATCCGTCTACGACGTCCTCCTCAACGATGTCCCCATGGTCGATGTCGTTGAGCCCACGGGATTCGCGAACCTCTTCGTGGCCCCGGCAACCCTCGATCTGGCCGGTGTCGAGCAGGAGTTGACCTCCGTCATCAGCCGTGAGTTGCGCTTGAAGCGATCCCTGGAGTCGGTGGATGGCGACTTCGACTACGTCTTCATTGACTGTCCCCCGTCGCTCGGCCTGATCACGATCAACGCCTTTGCGGCAGCGACCGAGATCATGGTCCCCGTCCAGACGGAGTTCTACGCCCTCGAAGGCCTGACCCAGTTGCGCCGCATCGTCGAACTGGTGCAGCGGAACCTCAACCCGAGCCTGAACATCACGAAGGTTGTCCTGACGATGTACGACTCACGCAACACCCTCTCGATCGACGTGGCGAACGAGGTTCGGCGACACTTCCCCACCCAGCTCTGTGACACCGTCATCCCCCGAACCGTCCGACTGGCCGAAGCCCCGTCCTTCGGCCAGCCCATCACCTACTTTGACCCGAACTCCCGAGGGGCTCGGGCGTACCGCCTGCTAGCGGAGGAGATCATGAATGGCTAGAAAGCCCGGACTCGGAAAGGGCCTCGGCGCCCTCATCCCCAACGGGTCCCCCACCTCCTCGGAGGACGACGCCGCCGTCGTCGAGGACGTGGTCGAGACCGGTGGACCCCTTCGACGAATCCCCGTCACCGCGATCCGTCCCAACCCCTTCCAGCCCCGCAAGTCGTTCAATGACGACAGCCTCCAGGCTCTGGCCTCATCGGTACGCGAGCTTGGTGTCCTTCAGCCGCTCATCGTGCGTCCCGCGGAAGGGGAGGATGGTGCCTTCGAGCTCATCGCCGGAGAGCGCCGGTGGCGGGCGGCCACCCTCGCTGGACTCGACTCGGTCCCGGTCCTCGTCCAAGACGACGTGAACGATCGGCTCTCCCTCGAGCAGGCCGTGGTCGAGAATCTCCACCGCGTCGATCTCCATCCCCTCGAAGAGGCCGCCGCATACCAGCAGCTGATCGACGAGTTCGACTTGACCCACGAGCAGGTGGCCCAGCGAGTGGGCAAGAGTCGAGCAAATATTACGAATACGTTACGACTCCTCCAGTTGGGGGAGGCGGCCCAGGCGGCCCTAGTGAGCGGGGAGATCACCGCGGGCCACGCGCGGTCGCTCCTGGCCATTTCCGACCCCAATGCCCAGTCCCTGATGGTGGCTCGGGTCATCAAGAACGAGATGTCGGTTCGAGCGACCGAGGAGGCGGTTCGGACCTTCCTCGAGCCCAAGCCCACTCCGGTCCCGGACGGGGGAGCTCCGCAGGTCGCGGGTGCCCCGCGACTGCGTCCCGTTCCCGACGCGAGTGTGGCGGAACTGGAGCACCTGCTCGAGGACTACCTCGACACCCGGGTCCACGTCGACTTGCGTGGTCGTAACGGTCGCATCGTCATCGACTTCGCGGATCTCGACGACCTCGAGCGAATCTACCTGGCGATCTCCCAGGCCCACTGACCCTCAACCTTCAACCTCACCTTCTCGTTGAGGTTTTCCCCAAGTTGTGGATGAAGTTGTGGGTATCGCTGCCGAAGGTCTGGTAATCCCTTGTGGCACAAGGGCTATCGGAAACCACAGGCACCCGAATCAGCTTCGGATTGCCTCTTCGAGGACACGGCAGAAGGCGGAGGCCAGAACATCGATCTGGTCGTGGGGGAGTGGACCGTGAGCCACGTGCAGGGTGGTCATCTTGGTCTCACGCAAGACGGGTAGCGCCATGCCGGAGATCTCTACTCGGGACTGAGTTCCGTCGTGGGCGAGCTCTCCCGCCAGGGCGGCGGCGAGCTCGGCCCCGCGGCGCGAGTGCGACCGGTAGCTCGCCCAGTAGTTGAGGTGGATACCGAGACCGTCGTTCACCTCCTCGACGTCGAGGACGATGGCCGCGTTGGACTCGTTGGCGAGGGCGGCGACCGCAACCGGATCCCGATCGACCAAGAGCGTCATGGTCCCGTGGTGTTCCCAGGTGCGCGCAATGGCGGTGGCCAAGTCGCTCACGCCCGCCACCACGATGAGGTCCGACGGGGGGCGATCGAATCCGGCGACGTCGCGCGCCTCGGTCACGAGACGCCGGTCACGGGCGACCGAGGTCATCCGCAGAACCTCGAGCAGCGTGGCTCGCGTCAGCACCCCGTCGGGATCGAGCCCCCGATTCTTCTGGAAGTCGCTCAGCGCGTGTCCGAGGAGGGGACCGAAGATGCCGTCGATGCGACCGGGGTTGAATCCGAGTTGCGCCAGCCGGACCTGGAGCTCGGCGACGTCGTCACCACGCAGGTTGGGGCGCGCGAGGAAGAGCAGGCGCTGACCCAGGTGCCATCCGGCTTCGACCAGCCGTGACCAGGTGGTATCGTCGACCACGCCGGAGATGGCGAGACCCCGAGCGCGCTGGAACGCCTCGACCACGGACACCGTGCGGTCGGAGAAGGCGTCGTCGCCCTCGACCGGGGTCGAGTAGCCCAGGGCGCGAAGTCGGGCGTGGAGTTCGCGGACGTCCTCACCGCGGTCGCCCAGCGTGAGGGGGAGGCGGGCCGTCGGTCGTCCCTAGAGCGCGGCGGAGACTTCGCGCAGGAGCGCAGCCTTGGGCTTCGCGCCGACGATCCGGGCCGCCACCTTGCCATCCTTGAACAGGAGGAGCGTGGGAATGCTCATCACCGAGAACTTCGTCGCGGTCGCCACGTTGTGGTCCACGTCGAGTTTCCCGATCGTGAAGCGGTCGGACTGCTCCCGCGAGAAGTCCTCCAGGATCGGGGCGATCATGCGGCACGGCCCGCACCACTCGGCCCAGAAGTCCACGAGGATGGGCTTGTCAGCCGAGCCGACGATCTCGTCGAACGTGGCGTCGGTCAGGATCTGGATCGGGCTGCTCATGACGTCCTCCAGGGGAGAAAGGTGGCCCCCACCTTAGCGAGCGACCTAGGCGCCTCGTGCCTCGAGCCAGCGCTCCACGTCGATCGCCGCCATGCACCCCGAACCCGCCGAGGTCACCGCCTGGCGGTAGTGGTCGTCCTGGACGTCGCCGGCCGCGAAGAGGCCCTCGATGTTCGTGTAGGAGCCCGGCCCGGTTCGCACGTAGCCGGACTCGGTGAGGTCGGCGGTACCGTCGACCAGCGCCGTGTTGGGGACGTGGCCGATCGCGATGAAGACGCCGGTGACGCCGAGGATGTGCTCCTCGCTCGTCTGGGTGTCGCGCACCCGCAGGCCGGAGACCTTCTCCTCGCCGAGGACCTCGAGGACCTGGGTGTTCCACGCGAAGCGAATCTTCTCGTTGGCGAAGGCGCGTTCCTGCATGATCTTCGAGGCGCGGAGGCGGTCGCGACGGTGGACGAGGGTGACGCTGGAGGCGAATCGCGTCAGGAACAGGGCCTCTTCGAGTGCCGAGTCCCCGCCGCCCACCACCGCGATGTCCTGGCCGCGGAAGAAGAAGCCGTCGCACGTGGCGCAAGTCGAGAGGCCGTGGCTCAGCAGCCGGGCCTCGCCCGGGACGTCCAGCATCAGGGAGCGAGCGCCCGTGGCCAGGACGACCGCGTCGGCGGTGACGCTCGGCTCGTCGTCGTCCTCGGAGAGCCACGCGCGGAAGGGTCGAGTCCCCACGTCCAGGCGCTGCACCTTCGTGACGCGCAAATCGGCGCCGAAGCGCTCGGCCTGTGCGCGCATGTTCCCCATCAGCTCCGGGCCGTCGATCCCCTCGGGGAATCCGGGGAAGTTCTCGATCTCGGTGGTCAGCATCAACTGACCGCCGGGCTGGTCCGAGGTGGACGAGGGCTCTCCCTCGATCACGATGGGGGAGAGCTGCGCTCGGGCGCAGTAGATGGCAGCGGTCAGACCGGCAGGTCCCGATCCGATGATCAGGACGCGGGTGTGGTCACTCACGGGGGGCCTTTCGGATGGGGGGACGACGACGACGCCACACGAGCAGGCCACCCACGATCGACAGCACGCCCACGAGCACGTAGCTCAGCCACTGGTGCGCGCCGAAGGCGTAGACGTCGAGGAACCGGATGGCCCCGATGATGGCGACCGTGACCAGCACGAGCGCCACGAGCAGCAGAACGAAGAGGTACGCGATGGTCCGTCCGGCGAGCAGGATGGGCCGCAGCACTCGGTCGTGGACCACGTCGAGCCCGTGGTCGAGCAGGCCGAGGAGCCGATCGACCAGGTCCGGCTCGCGCGACCCGTCGGTGGGGGTCCGGTCGTCAGTCACACCCCGAACTTACTTGCCGGTCCGGGGGGCCTCCACCCAGCACACGGCGATGATCCCCGGACCGCCGTGGGTCCCCACCACGGGACCGATGTCGGTCACGATCATGGGGTGGGCGACGTCGACCCCCTCGAGGAGGGCGACGAGATCGCTCACGTCGGCCGCGTCCCCGTGGACGACGGCGATCCGGTCGAGTGGCGCGTGGGTCCGGGCGACCTCGGCGACCGCCGTGAGGGCTCGGGCCCGCGTTCGCTGCCGTCCCGCCTCGGCGACCACGCCGTCACGCAGGGCGAGGAGGGGCTTGATGGCGAGGACCTGGCCGAAGAGAGCCTGGGCACCGCCCACGCGCCCCCCCTTCTTCAGGTGCTCGAGGGTGGCGAGGGTCCCGCAGACGCCCGCACGGGGGACGAGCTCGGCGGCCCGAGCGACCAAGGCGTCGAGGTCGGCCCCGTCGCGAGCACGCTCCGCGACGTCGATCACCACGAGGCCCTCGGCCATCGACACGGCTTGAGTGTCGACGACGACGACGGGAATCCGCTCGGCGACGGCCTGGGCGGCGACCGTCGCGGACTGGTGAGTCGCTGAGAGGGCCGCGGAGATCGTCAGGACGATGACGCCGTCGCAGCCCTCGCGGGCGGCCGCCTCGTAGACCTCCTGGAAGGCCCCGACCGATGGGGCCGCCGTCTCGGGGAGCTCCCGTGAGGTGCGGCACCGACTCCAGAACGCGGCGGGGGAGAGGTCGACGCGGTCGACGAACTCGTCGGCACCGAAGCGAATGGTCAGCGAGACGACGTCGAGCGGGAGGGCGTCCGCAATCGACGCGGGTACGTCACAGGCGCTGTCGGTGACGACGCGGATACGGGCCATGGTCCCCCCTTGGGTCGCCTCAGCCTTACACGGTCGGTGGCCGCTGGGCAACGCGTCGCGCGCCGATCACCACCACCAGGAGATAGCCGACGCCGCCGCCGGCGAGGGCGGCGACGAAGCGGGCGACGAGGCCGACGCCCGTCATCGAGCTGCCGAGGGCGTAGAGGCTGGCCATGGCCACGCCGGCGACGATGGACGCTCCGACGCTGCGCCGGACGTGGACGGACCACAGCGCCGCCGCGATCGGTGTGCGGACCCGGCCCAGGTGGACGAGGGACAACAGCGCCGCCGCCGCGTAGGCGAGCGACACGCTGGCCGTCAGGCCGGCGAGCGAGTGGCGGCCGAGCACGAAGGCGAGCACCACCGTGGCGACGTTCTGGAAGAGGTACAGCACGAAGACGTCGCGGGCGCGCTGCATCGCCTGCAGACCCCGGACGCAGAGCTGGAAGACCGTGAAGCCCGGCAGTCCCGCGCTGAGGACCGCGAGCACCGTGCCGGCGGCGAGGGTGCGACGCGCGTCGACGTGGTTGAGCAGGATCGCCACCGTCGGCTGGGAGAGGATGATCAGGGTGACCGTCGCCGGCACGATGATCACGAGTGACTGGCGTAACCCGAAGCGCAGGCGCTCCGCGAGGGCGTCGTGGTCCTCGTCGGTTGCGAGGCGGGCCAACTGGGGTGTGAGGGCCGCCAGCACCGAGACGACGACGACGGCGTAGGGCATCTGCATGAACGACCAGCCGTAGGTGTAGGCGCTCACCGGACCGCTCCCTCCCGCGGCGAACGCCAGGGCGAGGACGACGTAGAGGGATGCCTGGTTCGCCGCCACGACGCCGAGGGTCCAGCTCCCGAGACGCGCCACGGCGCGCAGCGCCGGGTCGCGTAGGTCGAGGCGCACGCGTAGCCGCCACAGGTCGGCCCGCGCGAGGGAGGGCAGCAGGAGCGCGAACTGTACGGCGACCCCGGCCGTCGTGCCCAGGCCGAGCAGGGCGAGGTGGGAGCTCCCGGCGACCGACGCGACCGTCGGCGCCGGATCGACGAGATGGAACCAGACGAGCACGACGATGGCGACCACGTTGTTGGCCACCGGGACCCAGGCCGGGGACCCGAAGCGGTGGCGGACGTTGAGCAGCGCCGTGGCGAGGCCGATGAGCCCGTAGAAGAAGACCTGGGGGACGAACCAGCGCAGGAGCGACGTGGCGACGGCGCGCTGGTCGGCCACGGCCGCCGCCGCGTGCCCGCCGGCGTGGTTGAGGATCGTGAAGGCGTCGATGATCCAGGGAGCGGCGAACCAGGCCACCAGCGACGCCCCCACCAGGACCAGGGAGGCGGCGGTGACGACGACCGAGATCGAGCGCCAGGCCCGGCGCTCGCCGTCGCGCGCGAGGCGCTCGACGAAGACCGGGATGAAGGTCGCCGTCGCGACGCCTCCCAGCACGAGGTCGAAGAGCATGTTGGGCACGGTGTTCGCCAGGTTGAAGGCGTCGGCGAGCGGGGAGAAGCCGAGGACCCAGGCGAGCACGAGGACGCGTAGCAGGCCCGTGAGTCGGGAGACGAGCGTGCCGCCCGCCATCGAGAGGACGCGGCGACCGTGGGTCTGGCTCATCGCGCGTGCTTCCCGGTTCGCCGACGCCGGGTGGTCCGCCACCACCAGGCGGCCAGCACGACCAGCGAGGCGATCGTGAGCAGGTAGCCGACGACGGAGGTCCCGGCGACCCGTACCTGGATCGCGGCCCGCGCGAGCACGAGCTGCTGGTCCGCGGTCGTGACGACCACCTGGAGGGTCAGGCTCGATCCCCGAGCGTTGGCGATGGGGACGCGCAGCGACGTCGTGGGGGAGGTCAGGGTGATGGCGCTGGTCGCGCCCTTAGGGAACGAGAGCTGGTTCGAGGCGAGGTGCACCACCGCCGTCACCGGGTACGTCGCTCGACTGTGCAGGGTGATGGGCAGCTGCGTGCCCGGGCCGGTGAGGGTGATGGCGCTCGGGTCGACCGAGAACTGGGCCAGCTGGCCGTCGAGGTCGGCGGCGAGGGATGACAGGGCCTGCGTTCGCGAGGAGGACGAGCCCACCTGCTCGGTGAGAGCCGCCTCGACGCGTAGGGCGGTCGCCACGCGGCCGGACGTGATGCTGCCCGCGAACGAGTTGACCTGACCGATCAGCGCGCCGAGTGTCGCGACGTTGCTCGAGCTCCAGGGTCGGATGGTCACCGGAGCCAGGGCGCGCGTTGCGGGGGCCCCGTTCGTGGCCACGAGATCGGCCGCGAAGGAGGGGACCAGGCCCCCGGGGCTGACGAAGGGATTGTTCGCGAGTCCCGAGGCGAGGTCGTCGAGGAAGGGGATGACGGTCTGCTGGACGGGCACGACCACCACCACGCCGCGGGCCGCCGGGGCGTTCGGCTCCTCGAAGTGCAAGAACGCGAGGGTGCCGAGGACGAGGGCCGCTCGGCGGCCTGGATCGATCGCCCCGTCTGTCGCCAGGCTGGCGAGGGGGTCGTCGGTCGCCAGGGCGACGACCCCCGGGGCTCCCGTGACCCCGAAGGGGGCGCCCCACGCGAGCGTGCGTGACGGGGGGCTCGCGAGGTCGGACTCGGGGAGGACGACGTTGGTGCCCCCGGCGTGAGCGACCGCGGCGAGGCCGGCCGGCGTGACCACCCCCGAGAGCAGCACCGGCCCGTCGCTGTAGCGACCCGTGATCTGGCGCAGGAGGTTCGGTCCGAGGGAGAGCTGGCGCGCCACCTCGGTGGTGAGTCCGGCCCGGGCGAGGCCGGTGAAGTCGATGGTGGCGGGTGGGCTGTTGATCGCCCGGTGCAGGGGACTCGCGAGCGCGTGTCCCAGGGCGGTGCGCCAGGCCGCCCCGACGGGGCCGGTGCTCGCGGATGCCGACTCGAGACTGCGGTAGTCCGCCCCGAGGGTCAGGGGGAGGTTGTTCAGCCGTCCGATCGCGTCGAGCACCGCGATCGATCGCGTGGCCTCGCGCCAGGTCCCCCCGTTCAGTTCCTCGATCCACGAGAGCCGTAGGGGGTGGGTGACGGGGGTCGCCTGGACCGCGAGGAGTGACCACTCCGTCGTCGAGGTCCCTCCGCGAACCAGGGTCAATCCGAGTGGGTAGACCCCGTCGCACGTGAGTCGGGCGCACGTGAGGCGCAGACGCGGTTGGAGTCCCCCGCACGGACCGGTCGTCGGCCCGACCGGGCCCACGGCGACGCTGAGGCGCATCGTGGTGGTGGCGTGGCAGCCGACGGAGGCGACGCCCGTGCTGATCGGACTGCCGGTCGGTCTCGTCCCCGCGACCAGGGTGTCGATCGCGCCACGGGTGATCAGTCGGGGAAAGAGCGAGAACCGCAGGGTCTCCGCTCCCTTCGGCGTCGCCACGGTGACGGTGACGGTGGAGCGTCCCCGAGGACTCAGCACGGCGACGGGTCCTTGGTGCAACAGCGTCAGCGACGGCCCGGCGGCGGCGGCGGGGACGGCGGGGGCCAGCGCGGCGAGCGCGAGGAGGGAGGCCACGGCGAGCCGACGCCGACCGGTCGTCAGACGGTGGACCATGTTGAGTCAGGCTACCGCCGACGACGTGGCGCGACCGGTGCCGCTACCCTTGGTCCGCGTGTCGGCCGTCGACTCTCCCCAAGACCGGCTCCTCGAGCTCGCCCACCTCGCTCGTCCCCTGGCCCGTGCCTTCGCCGCGGCCGGGTACTCGCTCTACGCCGTCGGCGGCGCCGTCCGCGACGCCCTGCTCGGCGAGCCAGCGGCCGAGGAGCGCGAGATCGACTTCACTACCGACGCTCGACCCGACGTCATCGCGAGCCTGATGGCCCCGCTGTGTCGCGCGACCTGGGAGCAAGGTCGGGCCTTCGGGACGATCGGCGGGAACCTGAGGGAGAACGGACTCAAGGCGGAGATCACCACCTTCCGCTCCGAGGCCTACGTCGACCACTCTCGCAAGCCGGCCGTCGAGTGGGGCGACTCGCTCGAGATCGACCTGAGCCGACGCGACTTCACGATCAACGCGATCGCCCTTGACGTCATCGCGCTCGACCTCGAGACGCCCGGCGTCCGGACGCTCTTCGACTACTTCCAGGGATTCCGCGACCTTCACGAGCGGGTCCTGCGCACCCCGACTGAGCCGGAGGGGCTCTTCCGCGACGACCCGTTGCGGATGATGCGGGCGGCTCGCTTCGCCGCGCGATTCGGGCTGACGATCGACCCCGCGGTGGAGGCGGCCGCGACCGCGGTCGCTCCCGCCCTCGGCAAGGTCTCGGCCGAGAGGATCCGGGGTGAGCTCGACCTCCTGCTCGTGACCGAGCGCCCCTCGGTAGGGCTCGACTTCCTCGTGCGCACGGGAGTCGCCGACCGCTTCATGCCCGAACTCGGGGCGCTGCGACTCGAACAGGACCCCATTCACCAGCACAAGGACGTGCTGCGTCACACCTACGCGGTCGTCGACAAGACTTCACCGTCCCTGCTGGTCCGGCTGGCGGCGCTCTTCCACGACATCGGCAAGCCCCGCACGCGGGCGATCACGGACGAGGGCGTGACGTTCCGCTTCCACGAGGTGGTGGGGGCGAAGATGACCCGCAAGCGAATGGCGGCGCTCAAGTACCCCCAGAGCGTGATCGACGACGTGAGCACCCTCGTCGAACTGCATCTGCGATTCCACACCTACAAGATGGGTTGGAGCGACCGGGCGGTTCGCCGCTACGTGCGTGACGCCGGGCCGCTCCTCGAGGAGCTCAACGAGCTGACTCGCTGCGACGCGACGACGCGGAACCAGCGCAAGGTCGCCACCTTCCAGCAGCGGATGGACGAGCTGGAGCGGCGCGTCGAGGAGCTGCGGGCCGAGGAGGACCTCAGCCGGCTGCGACCCGCGCTGGACGGCGTGGCCGTGATGGAGCTGCTCGGCCTGCGCCCGGGACCGATCGTGGGGCGAGCGCTCGACGTCTTGATGGAGATCCGACTCGACGAGGGGGAGATCGACCCCGCCGAGGCCGCCACCCGGCTACGCGCCTGGTGGGACGGCCTCGGCGAGGACGAGCGACGGGCCGCGCGACCCTAGGCGCGCGGTGAGGGCCAGACCGGGTTGTCGGCCCCGTCGTTGGCGAACGACTCGACCATGTCCCGGGCGACGTCGTCGTGGAACTGGACCGGCGGGGACTTCATGAAGTAGGCGGAGGGTCCGATGATCGGGCCGCCGATGCCACGGTCGAGGGCGACCTTCGCGCAGCGCACCGCGTCGATGATGACGCCGGCCGAGTTGGGGGAGTCCCACACCTCGAGCTTGAGCTCCACGTTGAGGGGGACGTCGCCGAAGTTACGGCCCTCGAGGCGGATGTAGGCCCACTTGCGGTCGAGGAGCCACGGCACGTGGTCGCTCGGCCCGATGTGGACGTCGTCGGGGCCGAGGTGGCTGAGCTCGAGCTGCGAGGTGACGGCCTGGGTCTTCGAGACCTTCTTCGACTCGAGTCGCTCGCGGTCGAGCATGTTCTTGAAGTCCATGTTGCCGCCGACGTTGAGCTGGTAGGTGCGGTCGAGCGATAGCCCCCGGTCCTCGAAGAGGCGCGAGAGGACGCGGTGCACGATGGTGGCGCCGACCTGGCTCTTGATGTCGTCACCGATGATCGGCACGCCGGCCTCGGTGAACTTGGCCGCCCACTCGGGGTCCGAGGCGATGAAGACGGGGATCGCGTTCACGAAGGCGACGCCCGCGTCGATGGCGGCCTGGGCGTAGAAGCGCTGGGCCTCCTCCGATCCCACCGGGAGGTAGGAGACGAGCACGTCGGCTCGCGTGTCACGGAGCACCTGGGCGACGTCGACGGGCTCGGCGGGCGACTCCTCGATGGACGCGCGGTAGTACTTGTTCAGTCCGTCGAGGGTTGGTCCGCGGTGGACGGTCACCCCGAGCTCGGGGACGGTGGCGAACTTGATCGTGTTGTTCTGCCCGCCGTCGATGGCCTTACTCAGGTCGCTCCCGACCTTGCTGGCGTCGACGTCGAAGGCGGCCACGAACTCGAGGTCACTGACGTGGTAGCCACCCAGGACGACGTGCATGAGACCGGGGACGTGGTCTCCCGGCTTGGCGTCACGGTAGTAGGTGACGCCCTGGATCAGCGAGCTCGAGCAGTTGCCCACGCCCGCGATCGCGACTCGGATCTTGCCCATGTGTCTGTCTTTCCTCCTAGATCGCGTCTCGCGCGACGGTCGTCTGGTCACTGCGTTCTCGGCTGAGAAGCTCCTCGACCCAGGCGAGGTCGAGTTCGACGGCGCGGGCGGCGTGCTCCATGACGCCGCGCGCGTAGTCGTCGAGTTGGGTGTTGGTGGCGCTGCGGCGAACGTCCGCGAGTCGCGCCACGAGGTCGGCACGCCGTCGCTCGAGCAGGGTGACCCGACGCGTCGGCGTCAGGTAGCGGGCGAGGGCCATGCGCAGCGAGAAGTTGCGCTCGTCGTCCATCGTGGCGGGGTCGGCGAGCAGCGACTCGAACTGGGCGCGCCCTCGCTCGGTGATCCGGTAGACCTTGCGACCCCGGCGACCCAGCCCGTTTCCGGTCCGCAGGGCCCGCAGTGACGCCCGCTCGCCCGAGAGCGAGCCGGTCGAGAGGGTTGCCGGTCGCGTCTCTCCGAGCGCGACGGCCTCGACGCTGCCCTGACGTTCGAGGCGGGCCAGCGCAGGGTAGATGGAGCCGAAGGACACGTTCGCCGTGAGTCCCAAACGGTCGCGCAGCTGGCTGCGCAACTCGTAGCCGTGGTAGTCGCGCTCCATGAGGAGTCCGAGGATGGCGATGTCCAACACGTTGCGAATCATATCAGTTCGATATATCGATCGTGACGTTCGAACCCGCGGACCCGCGTGCGGTGAGAGGACCCGCCAAGGGTAAGGTCCACCCAATGGATCGGGGACTCCCGGGGGCGACGAGCGGAGCGGTGGTCGAGTTCGGACTCGTCCGCCGGACCCTCCTGTCGCGTCTCGCCGCCGGACAGATCGGTCGCGACGAGGTGTGCGATGCCCACCCCGAGCTGCTGCGAGCGGCGCGGAACCTGGGACGGGACCGGGGTGAGCGCTGCCCGGTCTGCGCCGAAGCGGACCTCGTCGAGGTGACCTACGTCTTCGGCCCGCGTCTCCCTCCGGGAGGGGCCTGTCCCACGTCGCGCGCCGAGCTCGACCGACTGCAGCGTCGCGTGGAGCCCGTCCAGTGCTACGCCGTCGAGGTCTGCGTGGCCTGTCACTTCCACCACCTGGCCCGTCGCTGGTCGGCGGGAGGGCGGACTCGCCGGGTGACGTCGCGCGGGGAGCGGCGTAAGGTGGGCGAGTGAGCCCTAGCGCACCGGCTCTGCGATCGCAGAAGCGACGTCACGGGGGGGCGCCCCTCGTCATGGTGACGGCCTACGACGAGCCATCGGCCCGGCTGGCGGACGCCGCCGGCGTCGATCTGCTGCTCGTGGGCGACTCCCTCGCGAACGTCGTCCTGGGTCAGCCCGACACCCTCCAGGTGAGCGTCGAGGACATGGCCCACCACGTGCGCGCGGTGGTCGCGGCCCGTCCCTCCGCCCACGTCGTGGCCGACCTGCCCTGGCTCAGCTACCACCTCGGCGAGCACGACGCGGTGCGCAACGCCGCGACCCTGGTGCGCGCCGGGGCGCAGTCCGTGAAGCTCGAGGGGGGCCGTCGCCGTCTCGACGTGGTGCGGGCCATCATCGACGCCGAGATCCCCGTGATGGGCCACCTCGGGCTCACCCCGCAGAGCGTCCTCGCCTTCGGGGGCTTCAAGGTCCAGGCGAAGACCCGTGAGGCGATGTCGGCCCTGGTCGAGGACGCGGTGGCACTCCAGGAGGCGGGCGTGTACGCCATCGTCGTCGAGGGGGTCCCCCCCGTCGTGGGCACCGCGGTGACCGAGGCACTCGAGATCCCGACGATCGGGATCGGCGCCGGACCGGACACCGACGGCCAAGTCCTCGTCTTCCACGACCTGCTCGGCCTCTCGGGACGTGCTCCGGCCAAGTTCGTGCGTCAGTACGCGGACCTGGGGACGGCGATCACCGAGGCGGTCGGTCGCTACGCGGCCGACGTGCGCGCGGGTGCCTTCCCGAGCGGGGCCGAGGTCTACGCCACCCCACCCGAACTCCTCGACTAGACCCTCCGGGAACGGCCGAGTAGACTGAATCGCCCATCACCCGATGGGCAACGACACCCTGCTCGGCTCGCGCCGAGCCCGGTCCCTCGGACCGGTCCGGAGGGAAAGGACACCACGGCCATGAGGCCATACGAGACCATGATCGTGTTCGACACGACCGTCGACGCGCAGGCCATCCAGGCGGCGCTCGACCGGGCCCTCGAGACGATTCGCACTCACGGCGGGACGCCCGGCGCGATCGACCGTTGGGGGAAGCGCCCCCTGGCGTACGAGATCAAGAAGCGCAAGGAGGGCTACTACGTGCTGGCCGAGTTCGCGGGCACGTCGGCGACCGTCGACGAGCTGCACCGCATCCTCACGCTGGCCGATGAGGTCCTGCGCTTCAAGATCCTTCGTCGAGTTGAGCGGGCCGCCCGCGTGGCGCAGGCGTGACCCGGTCGCGGATCTGAGGAGGACCCATGCCAGACAACGCCATCACCGTGGTGGGGAACATCACGCGTGACCCGGAACTGAAGTTCCTCAATAGCGGCCAGGCGGCCGTGCGACTGTCGGTGGCGGTTAACCGACGCTGGCAGAACCGCCAGACCCAGGAGTGGGAGGAGCGCGTCTCGTACTTCGAGGTCGTGGGCTACGGCGCCCTCGCCGAGAACGCCGCCAACTCGCTGTCCAAGGGCACCCGCGTCGTCGTGAGCGGACGCCTCGAGCAGCGCAGCTGGGAGACCGACCAGGGAGACAAGCGCTCGGTCGTCGAGATCAACGCTGACGAGATCGCCCCCTCCCTTCGCTTCGCGACGGCCGTCGTCACCAAGACGCCTCGCCCCGACGCCCCCTTCCGCGGCGACGACCGCGGTTCGACCCCCCGGGCCAATGAGCCCGCCACCTACGCCTTCGACGAGGAGCCCTTCTAATGCCACGCATCAATAACCCCAAGCCGCCGAAGCGCGCGCCGAAGATCGACCCGCGCCGCGTCAAGAAGAAGCCCTGCGCCTTCTGCCAGCACGGCGTCGCGACGGTCGACTACAAGGACCTGACCCAGTTGCGCAAGTACATCTCCGACCGCGGCAAGATCCGCGGCCGCCGGGTGACGGGCAACTGCCAGCAGCACCAGCGTGACGTGACCGAGGCCATCAAGACTGCCCGAGAGCTCGCCCTGCTGCCCTACACCCAGCGCACGGTCACGGAGCGCCGGGGTCGGGGCCGGGACGACCGGGGTGGACGCGGTCCGCGCCCCGAGGCCGTCGAGGCTTCCGAGTCGGTGAGTGAGGACGAGGCGATGCTGGACGACGCCAGCGTCGCGGCGGCCGTCATCGAGGGCACGAGCGAGGAGGCCGGAGAATGAAGGTCCTGCTGCGTTCTGACGTGGTCGGCGTGGGGCGTCGCGGCGACATCGTCGAGGTCCGCGACGGCTACGCCCGCAACTACCTGCTGCCCCAGGGCGTGGCCCTGGCGGCCACCGACACCATGGAGAGTCAGGCGGCTCGCATGCGTACCTCCCGCGACCTGCGCGACTCGCGTAGCCGCGAGGCGGCGCAGACGCAGCGCCAGGTGATCGAGGCGACGACCGTCACGATCGCCGCCCGAGCGGGTGCCAACGGGCGCCTCTTCGGCTCGATCACCGAGGCCGACGTCGCCACCGCCCTGCGGGCGGCGACGGGTGTCGAGGTGGATCGGCACGCGATCCGCATGGCCGAGCACCTGAAGGCCGTCGGTTCCGCGACGGTCGAGGCCCACCTCTTCGACGACGTGGTCGCGGCCATTCGCGTGGAGGTCGTGGCGAAGTAGCCCCGAGCCCTCTGAGTCGACGCGACGCCGGGCGAGTCCCGGCGTCGCGTCGCGTCCGGGGTGATGTCACACCCTCCGGGCACAGTAGGGGCGTGGTTAGCCACAGCCTTTTCCCCACGTTGTTCTTCTTGTTCTACCCAGCCCCGACGCGCGACCGTTGAAGACCTATGACTCAGCTCGAGACCGACCGCGCACGTAGTCCCCAGGGAGGCACCGGGCGCGTGCCGCCCAGCGCGCTGGAGGCCGAGGAGTCGCTGATCGGGGCGATGCTGCTCTCGCCCGAGGCCGTGAGCCTCGCGTACGAGATCGTCAGCGCGGAGGACTTCTACCGACCGCTGCACGCGCAGATCTTCTCGGCGATCATCGCCCTGGTGGGCGCCGGCGAGCCCGTCGACTACGTGACCGTCCAGGCGAAGTTGCAGGAGCACGGCGGGGCGTCGGTCGAGCTGGCCGTCCTCTCCTCGCTCCAACTGAACACCCCGTCGGTCGCCAACGCGCGTCACTACGCGGAGATCGTGCGGGACAAGGCCCAACAGCGCCGACTGATCTCGATCGCCAGCCAGGTGGTCGACGAGGCGTACCAGCCCACCGACGACGTGGCCGGGCTCATCGACGACGCCGAGCGGCGGATCAACTCGATCGCCGACAACCGCAAGATCGACTCGGTCTCGCCCCTGCCGAGCCTGCTCCTCGCCGAGGCCGACATCCTCGAGCAGCGCGGCGAGAACCGGGGGCGGATCAACGGCCTGGAGACCGGGTACCGGGCTCTCGACCAGGTACTCCAGGGCCTGCAGCCGACCAGCCTCTCGATCGTGGGTGCTCGACCGGGTACCGGAAAGACGGCCTTCGCCCTGGGGATCCTCGTGCACGTGGGAGCGGTCCTCGCACGGCCGGCCCTCTACTTCTCGCTGGAGATGAGTCGCCAGGAGCTCGCCGAGCGCATCCTCGCCTCGACCGCACAGATCGACTCGTCGAAGCTGCGCACGGGCAACCTCAACGAGAGCGACTGGGACCGGGCCCACGAGGCCTTCTCCTACCTCCAGTCGGCTCAGATCTTCATCGACGACAACCCGGCCCTCACCGTGCTCGACGTGCGCTCGCGCGCGCGGCGGATCAAGCAGCAGCAGGGCGACCTCGGCGTCGTGGTCGTCGACTACCTCCAACTCATGAGCTCCCGGGGGAGGGCCGAGAACCGTCAGGTCGAGGTCGCGGAGATGAGCCGGTCGCTCAAGATCCTCGCCCGCGAATTGCAGTGCCCGGTGATCGCGCTCTCCCAGCTCTCGCGCAAGCTCGAGGAGCGGGCCGACAAGCGGCCGATCATGTCCGACCTGCGTGAGTCGGGATCGCTCGAGCAGGACGCCGACGTGGTGCTCTTCCTCTTCCGCCCCGAGCAGTACGGGGAGGTCACGAACGACAAGCGCGCCGACGCCGAGATCATCGTGGGCAAGAACCGCAATGGCCCGACCCGCACGGTGCACCTCACGTGGCGAGGCGAGTACGCGCGCTTCGACAACGTGGCCGACACGACGAACTTCTGACGGGCCGCGGGGGCTACGGTTCGCACATGGCCTTCGCGATCATCACCCCGCTCATCGTCGTGGTGCTCCTCGTCGCGATCACGTTGGGCATGCGCCGCAGCGGCTACAACGTCGGCGGGCGGACCGTCGTGCGCTGTCGTCGGGGGCACCTCTTCACGACGCTGTGGATCCCCGGCGTCTCGCTCACGTCGGTGCGCCTGGGGTGGGCTCGGTTCCAGCGCTGCCCGGTCGGGCGCCACTGGTCCCTCGTCGTGCCGGTGCGCGAGGCCGACCTCACCGACGAGGAGCGACGCGAGGCCGAGTCGCACCGCGACGGGCCCCTGCCGTGAACGGAGCGCCCTATTTGGGCTGCATCCGGATCCCGGCGTCGATGCGGATCGAGGCCGCGTTCATGTAGCTGTTGGTGAGCAGCTCGACGGCGAGCGACGCGTACTCCGCCGCCTGGCCGAGGCGCTTCGGGAACAGGACGCCGGCGCCGAGCCGGGCCTTGAACTCCTCGGAGGCGGGACCCTCTCCGTAGATCGGGGTGTCGATCAGGCCGGGCAGGATGCAGTTCGCGCGCACGCCGATGGGGGCGAGGTCGCGGGCGAGGGGCAGGGTGAGCCCGACGATGCCGCCCTTCGAGGAGGAGTAGGCGACCTGACCGATCTGCCCATCCTCCGCGGCGACCGACGCCGTGTTCACGATGGCGCCGCGCTGGTTGTCCCCGTCGGGGGCGTTGTGGCTCATCTTGGTCGCGGCGAGCCGGCAGACGTTGAAGGTGCCGATCAGGTTGATCTCGATGACCTTGCGGTAGAGCTCGAGGTCGTGCGCCGACGCGTACTCGCCGTCCTTGCCGATCGTGCGGGTGGCCCAGCCGATGCCGGCGCAGTTCACGACCGACCACAGCGGTGCCGCGGCGGCGGCGGCCTCGATGGCCGCGATGACCTGATCCGTGTCGGTCACGTCGCAGCGGGAGTAGGTCCCGCCGATGCGGGCCGCGACCTCCGCGCCGCGGGCGTCGTTGAGGTCGGCGACGACCACGTGGACGCCGCGGGCGGCCAGGGCCTCGGCCGTCGCTTCCCCGAGGCCCGAGGCCCCGCCGGTGACGATCGCGGACGTGTGTGCCAGTTCCATGACTTCTCCTTCGCAGGACGCGCGGCCCCCTTCGAGTCAAGCAGATTCCCGCGCTGGGTAGCGTGGAGTGGTGCCCTCGCTCTACGACCTCGACCGGGCCGGACTGGCCGAGGCCCTCGCCGGCCAGCCGGCGTTCCGGGTGGAGCAGCTCTGGCGGGGGCTCTGGGTCGAAGGGCGCACGGTCGACGAGGTGACGACGCTCCCGGCGGCCCTCCGACAGCGTCTGGGCGAGGAGTATCCGCCCGCGCTCGCCGCCCGCGCCGACGTGGTGACCGACCGGGGGGCGACCCGCAAGTGGGTCTTCGCCCTGCCCGACGGGGCGACGATCGAGACCGTCCTCATGACCTACCCCGATCGCGTGACCGTGTGCGTGTCCTCCCAGGCCGGCTGCGCCATGGGCTGCAGCTTCTGCGCGACGGGGCAGGCGGGCTTCACCCGCCACCTCACGCCGGGCGAGGTCGTCGAGCAGGTCATCACGGCGGCCCGTCACGCGGCTCCGCGGCGGCTCTCCCACGTCGTCTTCATGGGCATGGGCGAGCCGCTCGCCAACTACGCGACGACGGTCACGGCGCTGCGCCGGCTCCACGAGGACCGGGGCCTCAGCGCGCGCCACCTGACGGTCTCGAGCGTGGGGATCGCGCCGGCGATCGAGCGCCTCGCCGCGGAGGGGCTGCCCGTGACCCTCGCGGTGAGCCTGCACGCGGCCAACGACGCCGATCGTGACGCGCTGGTCCCGATCAACCGCCGGTACCCACTCGAGCGCCTCCACCGGGCCTGCGAGGTCTGGTTCGAGCGCACCGGACGGCGCATCAGCCTCGAGTGGGCGCTCATCGACGGGGTGAACGACACCGACCAGGCCCTCGAGGAGCTCGCCGAGTTCGCGCGCTCCCTCGCGGCCCACGTGAACCTGATCCCGCTCAACCCCACCCCCGGCTACCTCGCCCAGGGTTCGACGCGCGATCGCGTGCGCGCCTTCCGCGACGGCCTGATCGCTCGTGGGGTGAACGCCACGGTGCGCGACACCCGGGGTCGCTCGATCGACGCGGCCTGCGGTCAGCTCGCGGCCGTCACCAACGGACGCACCCGCCGGGTCCCCGTGGCGGCTCCGGGGCGTCGCTAGTCGACGCTGTCGCGCCAGAACGTCGGGCGCCAGCGCACGAGCGCCAGGGCCCCCACGACGCAGGCGATCCCCCCGGACACGATCGAGAACTCGGTCCCCGCGAGGCTCGCCACGGCACCCGACTCGAGGTCGCCGAGGCGCGGCCCGCCGGTCACGACGGCGAGCTGGATCGCCGAGAGGCGACTGCGAAACTCGTCGGTGATCGCGTTCTGCAGGATCGTGTTGCGCAGGACGGTCGAGATGACGTCGGTCGCCCCGGCGACGGCCAGGCAGGCGAGGCCGAGGGCGACGACGCGGGTCAGCCCGAACAGGGCCATCGCCGCTCCCCACACCATGACGACGATGACCACGAGGCGCCCCTGGCGCCGGACGTGGGCGACCCAGCCGGTGAGCAGGGCCATCGCCAGCGCTCCCACCCCGGGGGCCGCGTAGAGGAGGCCGAGGGTCCGCGGCCCGCCGTGGTAGAGCTCGAGGGCGACGGCGGGGAAGAGCGCGCGGGGCAGGCCGAAGACCATGGCGTTGAGGTCGATCAGGTAGACGGCCTGGGCGGTGGCGTGAGAGCGGACGTAGCGGAAGCCGTCGGCGATCGCCCCGAGGAGTCGCCGTCCGGCCGCCCCGCCGCCCGGGGGGATCGGTCGCATGAGGCCGGTCGTCGCGGCGAGGACCAGGAAGCTGGCGGCGTCGAGGGCGTAGCAGGCCGCCAGGGAGACGCTGGCGAGGACGACCCCGGCGAGCGCCGGGCCGAGGATGGTGGCGGTGTTCACGATCACCTGGTTGATCGAGTAGGCGGCGACGAGCTCCTCGCCCTGCACGAGGGTCGGGATCGTGGCGGTTCGCACCGGCCCGGCGAACCCCCCGGCGCCCGCGCTCAGGGCCGCGAGCGCGAGGAGGGGTGCGAGGTGGGCCCGCGAGGTGCCCCCGTCGAGGGCGAGGGCGCCGGAGAGCGCGGCGAGGACCAGGGAGCTCGCGACGAACAGCCGACGTCGGTCGACGCGGTCGCCCATGGCCCCACCCCAGAGCGAGCCGGCGATGAGGAAGGGGAGCTGCAGGAGGCTGGCGACGCCGACCCAGAGGCTCGAGTGGGTGATTCGGTAGACCTGGTAGGGGACCGCGACCATGGTGACGTTGGATCCGAGCAGCGACACCATCTGGCCCCCGAGGAGCAGACGCAGGTCGCGGTGGCGCCGCAGGGGCCCGACGTCGACGAGCAGACGAGGCACCCCGCCATGGTAGGAGTACCATCGCCAATGGCCGAGGGAGGAGGCGTCATGGCTGACGAACTGGTCCAACTGCTGAGTCCCGAGGGGCAACGAGTCGATCATCCCGACTACGAGTGCTCGCTCGACGACACGGCGATCCTGGGCCTCTATCGCGACATGGTGATCGTTCGACGCATCTGCAACGAGGCCACCGCCCTGCAGCGACAGGGTCAGTTGGCGCTCTGGGCGCCCGTGCAGGGCCAGGAGGCCGCTCAGATCGGCTCGGGACGAGCGCTCGCTCCGGGCGACTTCGTCTTCCCCTCCTACCGGGAGCACGGGGTCGCCTGGACCCGGGGCATCCCGCCCGCCGACATGCTGCGGATCTTCCGCGCCACCGAGACGGGGGGCTGGGACCCCCAGCGGTACCACTGCAACCTGCCCACGATCGTCCTCGGCGACCAGGTGCCCCACGCCGTCGGCTACGCCATGGGCATCCAGCGCGACGGCGCGGAGGAGGCCGCGATGGTCTTCTTCGGTGACGGCGCCTCGAGCCAGGGCGACGTGATGGAGTCGTTCGTCTGGGCCGCCTCGTTCATGGCTCCGGTGGTCTTCGTCCTGCAGAACAACCAGTGGGCGATCTCGGAGCCGACGTCGCTACAGACGAAGATCCCGCTCTACCGCCGCGCCGACGGGTTCGGATTCCCCGGGGTGCGGGTCGACGGCAACGACGTGCTCGCCGTGTACGAGGTCTCCCGGCGGGCCCTCGAGCGCGCCCGCGAGGGGGGTGGACCGACCCTCATCGAGGCCTACACCTACCGCATGGGCGCCCACACCACCTCCGACGACCCGACCCGCTACCGCGTCGACGCCGAGGTGGAGGTCTGGCGGCACCGCGATCCCATCGAGCGCGTGAAGGCGCTCCTCGCGCGCGAGCACGCCGTGCGCTCGAGCACCTTCGAGGAGGTCGCCGCCGAGGCCGAGGCGATCGCTCAGGCCCTGCGCGCCGACGTGCTCGCGATGGACGCCCCGCCGGCGACGGACATGTTCGACGACGTCTACGCGGAGCCCCACCCCTGGACCGAGGCCGGGCGGGCCGAGGTGCTCGCGTTCGCCGAGGAGGCGCGCTGATGGCGACCACGACGATGACGATGGCCCGGGCCCTCAACGAGGGGATGCGACGGGCCATGGAGCGCGACCCCAAGGTGCTCCTCATGGGCGAGGACATCGGCAAGCTCGGCGGCGTCTTCCGGGTGACCGACGGCCTCCAGAAGGACTTCGGCGACGATCGCGTGATCGACGCGCCGCTCGCCGAGTCGGCGATCGTCGGGACGGCCGTGGGACTCGCCATGCGCGGGTACCGCACCGCCATCGAGATCCAGTTCGACGGCTTCGTCTACCCCGCCTTCGACCAGATCGTCTCCCAGGTCGCGAAGCTCCACAAGCGCTCGAAGGGCGTCTACACGATGGGCCTCGTGATCCGACTGCCCTACCAGGGCGGCATCGGTGCGGTGGAGCACCACTCCGAGAGCCCCGAGGCCTACTTCGTCCACACGGCGGGGCTGCGCGTGGTCACGCCCTCGACCCCTCACGACGCCTACTGGATGATCCAGGAGTCGATCGCCCACGACGACCCCGTCATCTTCTGCGAGCCCAAGTCCCGTTACTGGGACAAGGGCGAGGTGGACCTCGACGACCCGGGTCCCGGCCTCTTCGACGCGGTGGTGCGCCGCCCGGGGACCGACGTGACGGTGGTCGCCTACGGATCGATGGTGAAGACCGCGCTGCGCGCCGCCGAGGCCGCCGCGGCCGAGGGGACCTCGCTCGAGGTCATTGACCTGCGGGGGCTCTCGCCCTTCGACACCGACGTCATGGCCGCCTCGCTCGAGCGGACGGGACGACTCCTCGTCGTCCAGGAGGCCCCGCCCTACGCCTCGGTGGGCTCGGAGATCGTCGCCACGCTGACCGAGCGCTGCTTCTACTCCCTGCGCGCTCCGGCCCTACGCGTGGCCGCCTACCACGTCCCCTACCCCGCGTCGCGCATCGAGGACGTCTTCCGTCCCTCGGTGGAGCGCGTCCTCGACGGGGTCGACCGACTGATGGAGTACGACCAGTGAGCCCCGAGGTGTTCCACCTGCCCGACGTCGGCGAGGGCCTCGTCGAGGCGGAGATCGTCGCGTGGAAGGTCGCCATCGGCGACACCATCGCCCTCAACCAGCCCCTCGTCGACATCGAGACCGCGAAGGCGACGGTCGAGTTGCCGAGCCCCTACGCCGGGACGGTGACCGCCCTGCACGGAGCGGTCGGCGACGTGGTGGAGGTCGGCGCACCCCTGGTCGAGGTGGCGACCGCCCTCGACGGCTCGGCCCCCCTCGGGGAGCTCGCCGAGACGGCGGCGTCGACCGGGCGCCCGGCCGTGCTCGTCGGCTACGGGGTCGCGGCCGACGCTCCCGTGGCGTCGCGCCGCCGGCGTCGCGGCGCCCCGGACTCTCCACCCGCGGCGGTCGTCCCACCCACGCCCGTCGCACCCGTCTCCCGCGTCGCGGGTCCGGTACGCACGACGCCGCCGGTGCGGCTCTACGCGAAGCAGCACGGCGTCGACCTCGCCACCGTGACCGGTACGGGCCGGGAGGGGATCGTCACGCGCGCCGACGTCGAGCGCGCCCTCGCGCGACCCGCGGCCCCGAGCGCTCCCCGGACCGCACCGGCGCCCGCGCCGGCCACCAGCCTCGCCGGGCGCCCGGTCGCGTCGTGGTCGGAGGGTCCGCTCGAGGAGCACATCCCCGTGCGGGGGGTCCTGCGCTCCATGGCCGAGGCGATGACCCAGAGCGCCTTCTCCACGCCGCAGGCGGCGGTGTGGGTGCGCGTCGACGCGACGCGCACCGTGGAGCTGCTCGAGAGCCTGCGCCAACGTCCGGCCTTCGCCGGGTCGCGGCTCTCCCCGCTCGCGATCGTGGCGATGGCCGTCGTCGACGGGGCCCGACGGTTCCCGGCGATCAACTCGACCTTCGACGCGGCGGCCCAGGAGGTCGTGATCCGCCGTCGGGTCAATCTCGGCGTCGCGGCGGCGACGCCCCGGGGACTCATCGTGCCCAACGTGAAGGCGGCCGACACCCTCGGACTCACCGAGATGACCGCGGCCCTGTCCGCCCTGGTGGACGCGGCTCGCGCCGGCACGACGACGCCGGAGGCGATGCTGCACACGACGATCACGATCACCAACGTCGGACCCTTCGCCGTGGACGGGGCGGTGCCCATCCTGCCCCCGGGCACGTCGGCCATCCTGGCCGTCGGCCAGGTCGCGCGTCGTCCGTGGGTCGTCGGCGACGCCGTCGTCCCGCGTCACACCGTGGACCTCTCGATGGCCTTCGACCACCGTCACGTCGACGGCGCCCTCGCCTCGGCCTTCATCGCCCACGTGGGCCGCTTCCTCGAGGATCCGGCCCCCGCGCTCATCGCGCCGTAGGACGGGCCGACGACGGGCGTCGGCTGACCATTCGCGCGGCCCGGGACCGGCGACGACGATCTCGAGATCGTCGCGCGGCGAGAACTGGTCGAGGACCTCGCCCGCGGGGGGCTAGCCGCGCAGGGCGGCGAGGGCCCGCTCGGCGTGGACGTTCATGTCGATCTCACTCGCGACGACCGCCCGGACCCGTCGGTCGGGGTCGATCACGAAGGTACTGCGCTTGACCCGCAGGGCGTCGAGCTTGCGCTTGACGCCGTAGAGGCGGGCCACCTCACCGCTCTCGTCCGAGAGGAGGGGGTAGTCGAAGCCGTTCTCGCGAGCGAACTGGGACTGTCGGGCGACCGCGTCCATCGAGATGCCCACGCGCTGGGCTCCGACGGCCGCGAACTCCGCACCGAGGTCCCGGAAGTGGCAACTCTCCTTGGTGCAGCCGCGCGTCATGGCCGCCGGGTAGAAGAAGAGGACGACGGGGCCGTCGGCGAGCAGCGTCGACAGCGTCCGGGTCGTGCCGTCCTGGTCCGGGAGGGAGAAGTCGGGGGCGAGGTCGCCGATCTGGAGCACGACGTGACCCTACCGGCCGTGTCGCCACCCGCTCACGGGTCGAGCCGGAATCCCACGCCCCTGACCGTGATCAGGTGTCGGGGCCGCGGGGGGTCCACCTCGAGCTTCGCGCGCAGGCGCTTGACGTGGGTGTCGAGGGTGCGGCTGTCGGCGAGGTCGAGCCCCCACCAGAGGGCGTCGAGGCACTGCTCGCGCGTGACGACCTGGCCGAGGTGGCTCGAGAAGAGGGCGAGGAGGTCGAACTCCTTGCGGCTCAGCTCGACGGGGACGCCGCCGCGGGTCACGGTGCGACGGACGAGGTCGATCACGAGGTCACCGAGCACGACGCGTTCGTCACCGGGGCCGACCTGGGGTCGACGCAGGACGGCGCGCATGCGGGCCACCAGCTCACGCAGTCGGTAGGGCTTGGTGACGTAGTCGGCCGCCCCGATCTCGAGGCCGAGGACGACGTCCACCTCGCTGGAGCGCGCCGAGACCATGATGACCGGCGTGCGCGTCGTCTCGTGGATCTCGCGGCAGTAGTCGATCCCCGAGCCGTCGGGAAGCATCACGTCGAGCAGGACCAGGCTCGGACGCGTCCGGGGCAGGAGCTCTCGCGCGGCACCGATGGTCTCGGCGCCCACGACCGCGAATCCCTCCACGGTCAGCCCGACGTGGAGGGCCTCCTGGTAGCCGACCTCGTCCTCCACGACGAGGACGACGGGACGGGGGTCGGCGTCGATCACGACGCGGCCCCCCGGGGGCGTGGTGTGGCCGCACGCGCAGGGGTCGAGGGAGAGCGATCGACGCGGCGAGCCACGTCGTCACGGTACGGAGGGCGGGTTATCGGAACGTGAAAGTCCCGCGATCGCGACGTTGTCGCGGAGTGAATCTTGTCAGCTGCCGGTGGCGATGAAACCCTGGTAGGCGGTGGCCGACGACTGGTAGCTCCCCGCGGCGGTGCAGACGCCGTTCGAGCGGCAGACCAGGGCGTAGACCCCGCCGTCGACACCGACCGTGCCCGCCCCGCCCGGGAGGGTGAGGGGGGTCCCCGTCCGCCAGGCGCCCTGCGTGAGACTTACGACCATGGCCTGGTAGTGGCCCTGCGCGTCGAGGTAGGCCGCGCCGGCGCGGCACTCGCCGGCGCGGATGCAGGTGAAGGCGACGACGCCGCCGTTGTGCCCGGCCGACGTCGCGCCGGCCGGCAGCGGCATGGTGACGGCCCGGCCCCAGGTCCCGCCGGCCTGGCTCACGAGGAAGCCCTGGTAGCGGCCGCGGGCGTCGACGTACTGCCCGCCCGTGACGCACGAGCCCACCGCGGGGCAGGCGAGTCCCACGTACCCGTAGTCGAGCGTCCGGGGGTTGGCCGCCGCTCCGGCCGGCAGGGCGAGCTCGACCGCCGGCGACCACGTCCCGCCCGCCTCGGTGGCCGCGAACGGCTCGACGTGGCCGGCGTGGTCGAGGTAGGTCCCGATCACGGTGCAGGCGGACGCGACGCAAGCGACGCCGCCCACCGTGACGTGCGCGTAGAGACTCGCGTTGGCCGGCGGGGTGAGGGTGGTCGCCGTCGCCCACCGGCCCCCGGTCTCAGTGACCGTGAAGACGTGCTGCACGTTGTCCTGGTCCAAGTAGACGCCCGAGGCGAGGCACGTGCCGGCACCGGTGCAGGCGATCTGGTTCACCATCGCCCCCGGCATGCCGGCGGCGCCCGCGGGCAGGGTCACGGTCTGGGCCGCGGACCAGCCCGACGCCGTGCTGGTCTCCACGAAGGCCTCGGCCGGAGCGTTCGCGGCGGCGGAGAGGTAGGTGCCCACGACGACGCACGTCGCGGCAGTGGGGCACGCGACGGCGCGGGCCTGGCCGTTCTGTCCGGCGCCGAGGGCGTCGGCGGGGAGGCTCAGCGCCGCGGCCGACCACACGCCGCCCGACTCGCGGGCCGCGAAGGGGAGGGTGTCGCCCTGGGTGTCCTGGTAGGAGCCGACGATGGCGCAGTTGCCCGCGGTGGCGCAGGCGACCTGGTAGGGGGTGACCCCCGGCGCGCTCGCCGCGTTGCTCGGCAGGGGGATCGCGCGCGACGACCAGTGGCCCTGCGTCTCACTGGTGATGAGCCCGCGGATCACGCCCGAGGTCGTGGCGTAGGTGCCCGCCGCCACGCAGTCGGTCGTCGTCGGACAGGCGAGGGTGGGCAGGTACCCCTGGGGGATCGAGGCTCCCCCACTCGGCAGCACCACGCGCTGGACGGTCCAGGTGGCGGCGGCGTCACCGGTGGTCGCCGGCAGGAGAGCCAGGGCGCCCGCGGCGACCAGGGTCGCGAGGAGTCGGCCGGGGCGCGAGAGGGGGCGGGGGGGCGTCACCCGTAGAAGTGTACGACCGGTCGGGTTCGTCGAGACCGCCAACCCCGTACCGGTTCTCGGGGGGTAGCGTGGCGCGGTGACGTCGCCGAGCCCCGAGCCGATCGGACGCGCCCGCGGCGCGCGCCACCGCCGACCCGTGCGTCGAAAGCGGTGGAAAATCGCCCTGGTCGTCGTGCTGTCGCTGGTCGTCCTCGTCGCGGGGGCGGTCGTGGGGGACTACGTCTACCTCAACCACCTGGTGCACCGCGTGGTCGTGAAGAACGAGGCGGTGCGCTACAACTCCACCGAGAACATCCTGCTCGTCGGCTCGACCTCGCGCTGCGCGCTCAAGGTCCAGAACGCGGCCTACGGGCTGTGCTCCCAGGGCGTCACCGGGGTCAACTCCGACGTCGTGATGATCGTGCACCTCAACTTCACGACCAAGGCCGTGACGCTCCTCTCGATCCCGCGCGACGTGTTCGTGCCCAACGCGCGCACCACGGGCGCCAACAAGATCGACGCCGCCCTCTACCAGGGACCGAGCCAGCTGGTCTCGGCGATCCAGAACGACTTCGGGATTCCGATCAACCACTTCATCGAGCTCAACTTCGACACCTTCGCCAGCGTGGTCGACGCCCTCGGCGGGATCAACATGTACTTCCCCATGGAGGTCTTCGACGCCTACTCGGGGCTCAACATCACCCACACCGGCTGCATCCACCTCGACGGCTACCACGCCCTGCAGGTGGTGCGGGCGCGCCACCTGCAGATCCGCTACCCCGGTGACGGCCCGAACCCGCACACGTGGCCCCAGGAGGGGCTGAGCGACCTCGCGCGGATCCGCCGCGACCACGAGTTCCTGCGCGTGGTCGCGGCGGCCCTCAAGGCGAAGGGACTCGGCAACCCGGTCACCGACCAGCGCCTCGCGACGGCGGTCGCCCCGAACCTCCAGGTGGACTCGGCCTTCTCGCTGAGCGACATGCTGAACCTGGCGAGCACCTTCTCGGGGGTGTCGATCTCGTCGGTGCCGCAGATGACGATCCCGGTCGTGCTGGTCCAGACGGGCAGCTATCTGTACCAGGGCTACTACTACGGCGACATCGAGTTCCCCATCGGGCCGGACGTCTCCTCCGTCATCGACCAGTTCCTCCAGATCTCGCCCGCGACGAACACCCTGAACGGCACGCCACTGCCCGCGCCGCCCGCCGTCACGGTCTCGGTCTACGGGGGCACCGGCGTCACGACCCAGGGTCCGACGATCGCCGCGGCGCTGCGGACCCAGGGCTTCCGCGTGACGGCCGTCGGCTCGGTGCCGCCGACGGGGACGCGCGAGGAGACGATGGTCTACCACTCGAGCATGAGCGCGGCGTCGATCGGGGCCGCCGAGACGGTCCTGCACCGACTGGCCGGTCCGGCCGTGATGGCGCTCGGCCCGACGATGGGCGGCGCGACGGTGACCGTGGTCGCGGGATCGGACCTCGCGGTGCTGCCCGTCGCTCACGCGGGCACCCCCGCCGCGACGACCCACGGGACGACGACGACCCGCCCCCCCGCCGCGAGTACGCCGACGACGACCACCGCCACCACCACGACGACCACCGCGGGCGCCTACGACCCCACCCTGGTGAAGCAGGACCCGTCCCTGTCGGCCCCCACGTCGGTCTCGATGGCGCTCCAGCCCTGGGACCCGCGCTCGTGCGGCCCGAATGGGACGCCCGGCCCGTAGGGCGCTCGCCGCGCTCGCCCTCGTCGCGGCCGGGACCCTCGTCGCCGCGACGCCGCGCGGCTCGGCCGCGAGCACGACGATCGAGGGCCCGCCCGTCGGGGCCCTCTTCCAGTACCAGCTGCAGACCGGTGCGACGGGCCCGGGCGGCGTCGACGTCGGGCTCTGCGCTCCCGGGTGGCCCGGGTGCGCCCGGGCGCGCGTCCTCGACGTCGACCTCTACGGACCCGACGGCGTGACGCCGAACGTCCGGGCCGTGAGGGCCATCCACGCCGCGGGCGGCTACGCCGTCTGCTACGTCGACGCCGGCACGTGGGAGAGCTGGCGTCCCGACGCGCACCGGTTCCCCACCGACGTGCTCGGGCGACCGAACGGGTGGCCGGGGGAGCGGTGGCTCGACGTCCGGCGGATCTCCCAGCTGGTGCCGATCATGGCGGCGCGCGTCGCGCGCTGCCGGGCGGCGCGATTCGACGCGGTGGAGTTCGACAACGTCGACGGCTACGCGAACGCCACCGGGTTCGCCATCACCGCGGCCGATCAGCTCCGCTACGATCGCCTCCTCGCCGGCCTCGCCCACCGCGACCACCTGGCGGCCGGCCTCAAGAACGACGACGCGCAGGTGGCGTCGCTCGAGCCCGCCTTCGACTTCGCGATCGACGAGAGCTGCGCGGCGCAGCGGTTCTGCGCCGCGCTGGCCCCGTTCGTGCGGGCCCACAAGGCCGTCTACGACGTCGAGTACTCGGGCAGTCCCGCCCGGTACTGCGCGATCGCGCGAGCCGCCGGCGTGAGCGCCGTCGGCAAGGCCCTCGCCCTACGGGCCACGCCCTGGCGACCCTGTCGTCCCTAGGCCCCGGGTTCGCCCGGCGGGGGAGGTGGTGCGTCGGGGCGGCCGATGCCCGAGGCGAGCATGACCGAGTTCGGGACCTTGAGGATCCCGTCGTCCGTGCGGACGGTCACGTAGGTCAGGCCCGCGCCGAGCACGGTGACGTCGAGCACGCCGAGCACGCCCGACCGGATGCGGATCCGCTCGCCGACGACGAAGGGGCGCGCGAAGAGTAGGACGATCGCGGCGAAGACGTTGGCCAGGCTCTGCTGAGCCGCGATGCCGACGATGACCCCGGTCACGCCGGCGCCGATGAGGAGTCGCTGGATCGAGACCCCGAGGACGCCGAGCAGGCCGAAGACGAGGACGACGACCCCGATACCCGTCATGACCAGGCGCACCGCTGCCCCGGTCCCGAGGGAGGTGCGGCGGCCGATCGTGCGCCCGGCGGCGCGGGCCAGGTGACGCACGGCGTAGACGCCGGCGACGACGAGCACCAGGGTCGCCAGGGCGGTCAGCCACGCGGCCCGCGCGTGGGTGTGGGCGAGGTGGCGCCCCACGCCGACGGCCGCCATCGACACCAGTCCGGCGATGGCTCCCACGGCCCAGTCCCGCACGACGCGGTGGTGGTGCTCGAGGGGGTTGCCGCGCGTCACGCCCCCCATGGTAGGGAGGGGCGGTCGGGGTCGTCCGTAGTATCGAGGCGTGGCCGAGGCTCCCGCTCCGAGGTCCCGTCGCGGCTGGGGCTGGGCCGTGGCGCTCGGACCGGGCCTCATGGTCATGCTGGCCGACACCGACGCCGGCAGCGTCGTCACGGCCGCGCAGTCGGGGGCTCGCACCCGCTACGCGATGGTGCTGCCCGAGATCCTCCTCGTCCCCATCCTCTACGTGGTCCAGGAGGCCGCCCTGCGGCTCGGGATCGTCACGCGCGACGGCCTCGGCGACCTCGTGCGACGGGCCTTCGGACGACCGGCGGCCCTCGCGATCGCCGGCGTCCTGCTCGTCACGGCGGGTGGCGCCCTCGTGAGCGAGTTCGCCGGCATCGCCGGGGTGGGCTCCCTCGTCGGACTGCCCCGCGGAGTCTCCGTCGGCGTGGTGGGTGTCGCCCTCCTCGCCGTCGTGACGCTCGGGCGCTACCGGTGGGTGGAGGCGACGGGGCTGGCCATCGGCGCCCTGGAGGTCTTCTTCGTCGTCGCGGCGATCCGGGTCCACCAGCACGTCGGGATCCCGGTCGCGCCACCGGCGGGGAGCTCGGTCGGCACGAGCACGTATCTGACGCTGCTCGTCGCGAACGTCGGGGCCGTCGTCATGCCGTGGATGGTCTTCTACCAGCAGCAGGCCGTCATCGACAAGGGGTACCGGGGGCTGTCGACGGCGCGCGCCCTGCGGGCCGCCCGCCTCGACACCGCGATCGGGGCCGTCGTCACCCAGGTGATCATGATCGGCGTCGTCGTGGCGACCGCCGCCACCGTGGGAGCGACGGACCCGGGGCGTCCGCTCGGGAGCATCGACGCCATCGCCGGGGCCCTCGCGCCGGCCCTCGGTCGGGGCGAGGCCAACCTCCTCTTCGGCCTCGGCATGCTCGGGGCCTCCGTCGTCGCGGCCCTGGTGGTGACCCTCGCCGGGGCGTGGGCCATCGCCGAGGTGCTCGGCTGGCGCTACAGCCTGAACGACGCCCCCCGGCGAGCCGGTGGCTTTCACGCGGTCGCGGGGGCCGGACTCGTCATCGCGGCCCTCGTCGTCGTCGGGGTGGGGAACCTCGTCGGCCTCTCGGTCACGGTGGAGATCCTCAACGCCCTCGTCCTGCCGGTCGTTCTCCTCGCCGTGGTGCGGCTCGAGGGCCTGCTCCCCGACCCCTGGCGCTCCACGGGACTGCGCCGGACCGCGCTGCGGTCGGCCGCGGTCCTCGTGACGGTCCTCGCCCTGGTCGGCGCGGGAGTCCTCCTCGCCGGTCTGTAGGGTCACACCCCGCTGATATTGCTAGACAGGTCAGCGGGGAGGTGGGCATGGCGCGAGGATCACGGGACGACTCCTCCACGCGTCGGGTCATTCTCGAGTCCGCCGTCAGCCTCATCGACGAGGTGGGCAGCGACGGGCTGCGCGTCTCCGACGTGGCGCGCCGGGCGAGCGTGGGCGTGCCGACCATCTACTACTACTTCACCTCGCGCGACGCGCTGGTCACCGAGGCCCAGGAGGTCCAGGCCGAGCGGATCATCATCGGCCGCCGGGACGTGACCCGGCGGTGGCGGGCCGCCCTCGAGGCGGACGACGAGCGAGCCTTCTACGAGGCGCTGCGCGACTACCACCAGGCGACCATGGACCCCAGTTCGACCGAGCGGATGTGGTCGCTCGTCGCCGGGCTGGTCAACTCGCGCACCAACGAGGGCGCGCGCCGCCGGCTCGCCGAGGTGAACGACGCCGCGCTCGCCGAGCGCGAGGCCATCCTGCGTGAGGCCCAGGCCCGTGGGTGGCTGCGGGCCGACGTCGACCCGCGCGCCTGGATCGCCCTGACCGCCGCCACCGTGGTCGGCCAGGTCCTCCTCGAGGGATCGACCGGCTACGACATCGACGGGGCCACCTGGCACGCCCTCATGTGGCGGCTCATCGGGGTCCGGACCTGGGCGGACTGACCGAGAGCGAGCGGGGTCGCGGCGGTACCATGGGGCCGTTCGACTCGTCACCAGGGGGACGCGTGGCCCTGTCGCGGTCGCTGTATCGCTACTACGAGCGCCGTCTCGAGGCCAGTCTGCCGGCCGACGCGCTGCCGCACCACGTCGGGGTCATCCTCGACGGCCACCGCCGCTTCGCGCGCGAGGAGGTCGGCGGGGAGTATCGAGCGAGCTACGAGGCCGGCATGGCGAAGCTCGAGGAGCTGATCGAGTGGTGCGTCGAGCTGGGGATCGGTGCCGTCACGGCCTGGGTCCTCTCGACGGAGAACCTGCGCCGTCCCCCCGAGGAGCTCGAGCCGTACTTCGACGTCCTGCGCCGCCTCTTCGCCCGCCTGCCCGTCCAGGCGGCCCGCCAGCGCTTCGTCCTCACGGTGAGCGGGAGCCTCGACCTCCTCCCACCGGATCTCGCCCAGGCGGCGAAGGAGGCGGTCGACCGGACCTCCGCGGTGCGCGATCCTCGCACCGTGGTGAACATCGCCCTCTGCTACGGCGGGCGTCAGGAGATCGTGGACGCCTGTCGAACCCTCGTGAGCGACCTCGCCGCCCAGGGCGTCCCCGTCGACGAGATCGCCGAGCGCATCGACGCCGAGGGCCTCTCGCGCAACCTCTACGCCGCCGATCTTCCCGACACCGACCTCGTCATCCGCACGAGCGGCGAGTCGCGCCTGTCGGGCTTCCTGCTCTGGCAGTCGGCCTACGCCGAGTACGCCTTCGTCGACCCGTACTGGCCCGCCTTCCGCAAGATCGACCTGCTGCGCGCCCTGCGCGACTTCACCCGCCGCGAGCGGCGCTTCGGCGCCTGAGCCGCCCGTCGTCCCTCACGAAACCCCTCATCGTCCGCGCATGGTTTAGAACTTGATGAATTGACAGAATTCTAAATCCACGCCTACCATCGACCCGTGATGACCCTGGTCGACCAGCCCCTCTACGTCGCGAAGGCCGAGCTCTTCCGGGCCCTGGGGCACCCGACGCGCATCCGCATCCTCGAGCTGCTCGTCGAGGGGGAGCGCCCGGTGTCCGAGCTCATGTCCGAGATCGGCGTCGAGGCCTCCTCGCTCTCCCAGCACCTCGCGGTCGTGCGCCACACCGGTCTCGCGACCTCCACCCGTCAGGGCAACACGGTCACCTACCGGGTGACCGGGCCCGAGGTGGCCCACTTCCTCGCGGCCGCGCGGGCCGTGCTCGCCGTGACGCTCGGGCGCTCGGCCGAGACTCTGGCCCACCTCGACGGCACCCCGTGAGCGAGCCGGACCGCTCGCTCGCTCGTCGCGGACGGGTGTCGGTGCTGCGCGGCCTGGTGGGGCGCCGCGTCGCCGAAGCCGCCCCGGCGGCCCCCCCGCGGGCCGACGCCGTTCGGCGCTACGGGACGCTCCAGCTGCGCCACGTCGACGCGGGCTCCTGCAACGGGTGCGAGGTCGAGATCGCCCAGGCCCTCGGTCCGGTCTACGACGCCGGACGCTACGGGGCTCGCCTCGTCGCCTCGCCGCGCCACGCCGACGGCCTCCTCGTGACCGGCGTGGTGAGCGCCAACATGGCCGGGCCGCTGCGGCGCACGCTGGAGGCCGTCCCCCGGCCGGCGATCGTCATCGCCTGCGGTGACTGCGCCGTCAGCGGTGGCGGGCTCACCGACGGCGTCGGGGTCGTCGGCGCGGTCGACGCCGTCGTCGAGCCCGACGAGCGGATCCCCGGGTGTCCGCCCCACCCCGACGCGATCGTCGCGGCCCTGCGGCGCTACAGCGGGCGTTGACGTGACCCTCCTGCTCGCGGGCCTCGCCCTCGGTCTGCTCGCCGTCGTCCTGGCCCTGGCGAGCCCGTCGCGAGCCCGCGTCGTGCTCGCCGGGACGTCGGGGGTCCTCGCCGCGGCCCTCGTCGGAGCGGCCGCCGTCGTCGATCTCGCGGGGCGAACGACCCGCACGGTGACGATCACGTCGCTGCTGCCCTTCGCCCCGCTCCACCTGCGACTCGACGCGCTCGCGGCGGCCGTCGAGCTCGTGGTCGCGCTCGTCGCGATCGCCGCCCAGGTGTTCGCCGTCGGCTACGCGCGCGGCCGCCTGCGCTCGCGCACGGCGACCGTCCTCCAGGGCCTCTTCGTGCTGGCCCTGCTCGTCGTGCCGGTCGCCGGGGACGTGACGACCTTCCTCTTCGCCTGGGAGCTCATGGCCCTCACGTCCCTCGCCCTGCTGCTCGTCGATCACGAGCGCCCGAGCGCCCGGGCGGCCGCCGTCTGGTACGGGGCGATGACCCAGGGCGGGGCGGCGGCGATCACCCTGGGGCTCCTCGCCGTGGTGCGCATCACCCACGCGACGTCCTTCGCGTCGATGGCCGCGGCCCGTCCCGGGACGGGGGTCCTCGGCGTCGTCGCCTTCGTCCTCACCGCAGCGGGCTTCGCGTCGAAGGCGGGCGCCGTCCCCCTCCACGTCTGGCTGCCGCGCGCCCACCCCGAGGCCCCGACCCCGGTCTCGGCCCTGATGTCGGGCGCGATGACGGCCCTCGGCCTCTACGGCGTGGCGCGCGTCGACCTCGGCGTGCTGGTCGAGATCGGCCGGGGGTGGTGGATCGGGCTGCTCGTCGTCGGGGTCCTCAGCGCCCTCTTCGGCGCCCTGCACGCCGTGACCAGCACCGACCTGAAGCGACTCCTCGCCTACTCGACGATCGACGCGATGGGACTCGGCCTCGCCGGCCTCGCCGGTGCCGGCGTCCTGCGAGCGGAGGGCCGTCCCGAGATCGCCGCGACGCTCGTCGTCGGGGTCCTCGTCCTACTCCTCGCCCACGGCGCCTTCAAGGCGCTGCTCTTCCTCGCGGCGGGCGTCGTCGAGCGCGCGACGGGGACCCGCGACCTCGACCGACTGGGCGGTCTGGTGGGCCTGCTGCCGCGCACGACGGCCGCCGTCGCCGTCGCCGCGGGCTCGGCCGCGAGCGTCCCGCTCGGCGCCGGCTTCGTCGGCGAGTGGATCCTCGTCGAGGGATTCGTCGCGGGGCTCGGCCGTACCGCTCCCGGCGGCGTCGCCACCGCGCTCGTCGGTCTCGTCGGGGTGGCCCTCACGAGTGGTCTCACCGCGGTCGCCATGGTCAAGCTCCTCGGCGTCGGCTTCCTCGGGCGGGCCCGCGCCGAGCGCCCGGCGTCCGGGACGGGGGAGGGTCGCGCGACGGGCCTCGCCCTCGCCCTGCTCGCCCTCGTCACGGTCGGGGTGGGGGTCCTGCCCGGGCCACTCGTCGCGGTCCTCGCCCGCGCGGCCCGTGACGTGGTCGGCTCGGCGAGCCCCGGACCGGCGGGCTCGATCACGTCGCTCACGCTCGCCTCGACGGCGACCTCACTACGCCCCCTCGGCCTCGCCGCCGGGGCGGTGGCGCTCGTCGGCCTGGTCGTCCTCGCCGCCCGGGGGGGCTCTCGGGTGGTGCGCGCGACGCGCGCGTGGGCCTGCGGGCGATCCGACCTCAGCCCGCGCATGCAGTACACGGCGACCTCCTTCGCCGAGCCGGTGCAGCGGGTCTTCGCCGACGTGCTGCGACCCACGGTGGACGTGACCGTCTCGCACGAGGAGGAGTCGCGCGAGATCGAGAGCGTCCTCGCCTACCGCAGCCGGGTCGACGACGCCGTCGAGCGGGCCCTCTACGACCCGCTCGTGCGGGCGCACGACGCCCTCGGGCGGCGGGCCCGGATCCTCGCCAACGGCAGCGTCCACCGCTACCTCGCCTACGGCTTCGTCGCCCTCCTGATCGTGCTGGTGGCCCTGGGATGAGCGGCTACCTGCTCTCGGCCCTCCAGGTCCTCCTCGTTGCCGTCGGCGGCCTGCTCCTCACGGGCGTGATGGCGAAGGTCCGCGCCCGCGCCGAGGGGCGGGTCGGCGCGCCGGTCACCCAGCCGCTGCGCGAGGTCGCGAAGTGGCTCACCCGGGAGAGCCCGCGGGCCGGCGGGGCGTCGGTCCTCGCGGCCGTGCCCTACGTCCTGCTGGTCACGACCGGCCTCGCGGCCGCCGTGGTGCCCCTCGCGGGCGTCGTGACCGCCGGGTCGTCCGGGGCCGACGTGCTGATCGCCGTCTTCCTGCTCCTCACGGGGTCGCTCGCCCTCGCCCTCGGGGGCCTCGCGACCGGGACGGCCTTCGGGGGCATGGGCGCCAGCCGGGCGATGACGCTCTCGGCCCTCACGGAGCCGGCCCTCCTCGTGGGCCTGGCGGCCCTCGCGGTGCCGCAGCGGTCGATGAATCTCGCGACGCTCCTGCGCCACGCCGTCGCCCACCCGACGGGGATGGCGAGCCCGTCGCACGTCCTCGCCGTCGCCTCGCTCCTCGTCGTCGTCATCGCCGAGACCGGCCGGCTCCCGGTGGACAACCCCTCGACCCACCTCGAGCTGACCATGATCCACGAGGCGATGGTCCTCGAGTACGGCGGGCGGGACTGGGCCCTGCTGAGCCTCGGCCAGGCGATGCGGCTCGGCCTCCTCTTCTCCCTCCTCGCGACCCTCGCCGTGCCGTGGGGGGTCGCGACGAGCGGGGCGGCGCTCCCGGTCCTCGTCGGCGTCGTCCTGCTCGGGGCGAAGGCCGCCGTCCTCGCGACCGGGGTCGCCCTGATCGAGGTCCGCAGCGCGAAGCTGCGCCTCTTCCGCGTGCCCGAGCTGCTCGCGGCGGCCTTCGTCCTCGCGATCCTCGCGGTCGTCGTCGGGGTGGTGGCGCGATGAGCGGACTCGGCGACGGACTGATCGACTTGGCGGCGGTCGCCGTGCTGGCGGTCGCCGTCGCGGGACTCTGGCGACGCGACGTGCGCGCGCTCGTCGGGCTCCTGCGGCTCCAGGGGTGGGCCCTCGCCCTCGTCGCGGCGGTCGCCGCGGTGCGGGGACGTGACGTCGGGCTCGGGGTCACCGCGGTCCTCGTCCTCGTCGTGAAGGCGGGCGTCGTCCCGGTCCTCCTCGGGCGGGTCGCGCGACGGGATCCCGGAGCCCGCGAGGGGGCGCCGCTCATCAACGTGCCCGCCTCGCTGGTGATCGCGGCGGCGCTGGTCGCCCTCGCCGTGGTGGCCGGCGCGCCGCTGCACGCCCTCGATCCCACGGCGAGCACGGCGCTCGCGCCCCTCGGCCTCGCCACGGTCCTCGCCGGCTATCTCCTGCTCGTGACCCGCCGACGGGCCCTCTCCCAGGTCGTGGGGCTCCTCGTGATCGACAACGGGATCGCCCTCACGACCTTCCTGCTCACCTCGGGCGTCCCCCTCATCGTCGAGCTCGGCGGGACCCTCGACGTGCTCCTGGTGGTCGTCGTGATTCGGGCCCTCCTCGGCACCATGCGCGCCCGCTTCGGGGGAATCGACCTCGACGGCCTGAGCGAGCTGAGGGACTGATGGCGGCCCTCGTCCTCCTCGCCCCGCTGGTGGCGGCCCTCCTGCTCGTGGTCGTGCGACCCGGCGCGCTGGCGGGCGCGATCTCGATCGCCGCCGCGCTCGCCGTCCTCGCCGGCGGCGTCGCGCTCGGCGTCGCCACCCACGGCGGCCGGGTGATCCACGCGTTCGGGGGCCTGGTGCGGGTGGACGCGCTGAGCGCCGTGATGGTGATCGTGATCGGCACCGTCGCCACCCTCGCCACGGCGGCGATGGGCCGCGCCCTCGGCCCGACGTCCGACGAGCCGTCGCGGCGATTGGCGCGACAGTACGGGGCCCTCGTCCAGGTCTTCGTCGCCGCGATGCTCGGGGCCGTCCTCGCCGCCAACCTGGGCGTGGTCTGGGTCATGGTCGAGGCGACGACGATCGCCACGACCTTCCTCGTGGGACACGCCCGTACGCGCTCGGCGATCGAGGCCTCGTGGAAGTACGTGGTGCTCTGCAGCGTGGGCATCGCGCTCGCCTTCCTCGGCCTGGTCCTGCTCTACTTCGCCTCGGCTCACGCCGGAGCGGGCCCGTCGGCGGCGACGCTCGACTGGGCCTCGCTGCGCTCGCTCGCGGTCCACCTCGACCCCCGGGTGACCCGCCTCGGGGTGGCCCTCGTCATCCTCGGCTTCGGGACCAAGGTCGGCCTCGCCCCCCTGCAGAGCTGGTTGCCCGACGCCCACAGCCAGGCGCCGGCCCCCGTCTCGGCCCTCATGTCGGGAGTCCTGCTCACGGTGGCCCTCTACGCCATCGTGCGGGTGAAGGCCATCGCCGACGTCGCGCTCGGGGTGGGATTCGTGCGCGCGCTGCTCCTGACCCTCGGCCTCCTCAGCCTCGGGGTGGCGGCCGTGATGATGATCGCCCAGCGCGACCTCAAGCGCCTGCTCGCCTACTCGAGCATCGAGCACATGGGCCTGCTCGCCCTCGCCGTCGCCGCGGGCTCGCCCCTCGCCGTGTCGGCCGCCCTCCTCCACGTCGTCGGTCACGGCCTCGCGAAGTCGGCCCTCTTCCTCGGCGCCGGCGAGGTGCACCACGCCGAGTCGACCACGCGGATCGCCGACATCGGGGCACTGCTGCGCCGCCGGCCCGCGCTCGGTGGCGTGTTCGGGGCGGGCCTCGCCGCCCTCGCGGGCTTCCCGCCCTTCTCGCTCTTCGCGAGTGAGCTGGCGATGTTCCGCGCCGAGGTCGACGCGGGCCTCGCGTGGGCCGTCGGCCTCGCCCTGCTCGCCCTGGTCGTCGTCGTGACGGCTCTCGTGCGCGCGGCGCGCCAGCTCCTCCTCGGCCCCGGCGAGCCCGCCGCCGACCCGGTCCCCGCGCGGGCCCTCGCCCCGATGGTCGCGGCCCTCGCGGCGAGCGCGGTCCTCGGCGTCGTCGCCTGGCCTCTCGCCTCGCTCCTGCACGCGGCGGCGGGGGTGGCCGGATGAGCCGCCGCCGGGAGTCGGTGGGGCCCGACGAGCTCCCCGTGCGCGCGGCCGGGCTCCTCGCGACGCACCGCCTGGCGACCATCGTCGCCCACGACGAGGGCGCGCGGCTGCGCGTCGTCTACGTCTTCCTCGCGGGTCCCCCGGACGACCGGGTCGAGCTCGAGGTGTCGGTCGACGCCGACCGCCCCCGCGTCCCCTCGCTCGCCGGCCTCTCCTTCCCGGCCGGGCGCTTCGAGCGGGCGATGCGTGACGCCGTCGGGATCGAGCCCGTCGGCCATCCGGCCCCGCGGCCCTTGTCACGCCACGGTCACTGGCCGGCCGACTACTTCCCCCTGCGCGACAGCGCCGGACGTCGGCCGACCCTCGCCGACGACGACGTGCCGTACCCGTTCACCTCGGTCGAGGGTCCGGGCGTCTACGAGATCCCCGTGGGTCCGGTGCACGCGGGGCTCATCGAGCCCGGTCACTTTCGCTTCTCCGTCGTCGGCGAGACCATCCTCAAGCTCACCCCGCGGCTCTGGTTCACCTACCGCGGCCTCGAGCGGCTGGCCCAGGGCCGCGCCGCCGAGGACCTCACCTTCCTCGCCGAGCGGGTGAGCGGGGACAGCGCCGTCGCCCACGCCCTGGCGGCGACCCTCGCCCTCGAGGAGGCCCTCGGGATCGTGGCGGGCCCGGCCGCGTGGCGGGCCCGGGCCGTCGCGCTCGAGCTGGAGCGGGTGACGCGTCACGTCGTCGACCTCGGGGCGATCCTCAACGACGTCGGCTACTCGGTGGCCCACGCGCGCACGCTGGCCCTGGCCGAGCGGCTCCAGCGCCACGGCGCCGACCTCACCGGGCACCGTCTGCTGCGCGGGGTGACCCGTCCGGGTGCCGGCGAGCTCGCCGGACCCCTCGACCCCGCGCTCTACCGCGAGGCCGCCGAGCGCGTCGCGGAGGTGGTGGCGATGGCCCGGGCGAACACGGTCGTCGTCGACCGCCTGGCGGGCACGGCCGTCCTCTCGACGGACGACGCCCGACGCCTGGGCGTCCTGGGGCCGGTCGCCCGGGCGTCGGGACTCGACGTCGACGCGCGGATCGCCCACCCGCTCACCGGTCCGTGGCCCTCGCGCGTCCAGGCCGACGGCGACGTGCGGGCCCGGTTCGATCAGCGAGTCGACGAGGTCACGGACTCGCTCGCCCAGCTGGGTCGCTGGTCCGAGGGCGAGGACGTGGCGGTCCCCGAGCCGGGCGGTGCGCCCGACGGCGAGGGTCTCGGCGTGGTCGAGGGCTGGCGCGGCGCGACCGTCCACCGCGTGAGCCTCGAGGGGGGACGGGTCGCGCGCTGGTCCGTGACCGACCCCTCGTTCCTCAACTGGCCGGCCCTCGCGGTCGCGCTGGCCGACACCATCGTCCCGGACTTCCCCCTGGTCAACAAGAGCTTCAACCTCTCCTACGCCGGCAACGACCTCTAGGGCGAGGGAGGGGAATAGACACCGCCCCGGCGGTGTTACCGGGGTATGGAGTCGAGCGTCGCCCCGCGGCCCGAGTCGAGCGACGCGGCCCGCGTCGCCTTCGAGCGCTACGTCACGCCCGAGATCGGCGCCCTGCTGCGCGCGGCGCGCACGCTCGAGCGCGACGCCCACGAGGCCGAGGACCTCGTTCAGGAGACGCTGGTCAACGCCTTTCGGGCGATCGAGCGCTTCGACGGGGCCCACCCTCGCGCCTGGCTCCTCACCATCATGCGCCACGCGCACTACAACCGCGCGCGTCGTCGACGACCCGCGACGGCCGACGACCCCGAGGCGAGCGAGGCCGTGGCGATGCCGCCGAGCCGCGACCCCGGCGTCCGGGTCGAGCGGGTGGCCTTTCGCGAGGCCGTCCTCGCCGCCCTCGCGACCCTGTCTGACGCCCAGCGCTCGGTGGTGGAGCTGGTCGACCTGGAGGGCTACTCCTACGCCGAGGTCGCGACCGCCCTCGACGTCCCGGTCGGCACCGTCATGAGCCGCCTCCACCGCGGACGCCGCGCCATCCGCCACCGCCTCGACGAGGCCGGCCTACTCACCCCGGAGGAACGATGAGAGGGAAGAACCTGCGCGAGTCCGTGCACGAGATGCGCGTCTGCCACCGAGTGGGTCGTCAGCTTCAGGACTACCTCGACCACGAGCTCGACGCGTCGACCGTCGTCACGGTCGAGCGCCACCTCGAGACCTGCGTGAAGTGCGGAATGGAGGTCGAGACGTACTCGCGCATCAAGTCCGCGCTGCGCGAGGCGGCGTCCGAGAGCCCGGTGACGGTTCGCGACGAGGAGGCGCTCAGTCGACTACGCGACTTCGCCGACCGGTTGGCCCGACCCGAGGCGGCCGAGTGAGGGTCCGCCGGACCCCGCCCACCTGGACGCGCCCGACGGAGGCCGCCCTCCTCATCCTGCGCGGCTACACGGCGCGCACCGGGATCGTCGTCGCGGCGATCGTCGGGACCGTGCTCTCCGCGGTGAACGACGGGGTGGCCCTCGCCCGTGGCCTCACCCCCGCGCTCGCGGGGCGGGTCGCCACGAACTACGTGGTGCCCTTCCTCGTCTCGAGCGTCGGCTACCTGGCCCCCCTGCGTCGCCCGGCGGACGGACGGGGCGAGGACGTCCCCGTCGTCGTCGCGGCGGCGCGGGACCCCCGCCCCCACCCCTGACGCGTCGCGGCGGGGGTGCCGTGGGACGATCGAGCGTGCCCCGCGTCACGCTGCGCGACCTCTCCCGGCCCCCCGAGGTCGTGGCGCCCGCCCTCCTCGGGGCGACCCTCGTGGTGCGCGGGGCGGAGGGCTGTCGTCGCGTCCGCCTCGTCGAGGTGGAGGCCTACGGGGGACTCGACGACCCGGCCTCCCACGCGGCCCGCGGGCCGACGCCGCGCTGCGCCGTGATGTTCGGACCGGCCGGACGGCTCTACGTCTACCGCAGCTACGGACTCCACTGGTGCGCCAACGTGGTGACCGGCTCCCCGGGCACGGCCGGGGCCGTCCTACTGCGCGCGGGGGAGGTGCTCGACGCGCGTGGACGGCCGATCGGCGCGGTCCGCGGTCCCGGGCTCCTCGCCCGCTACCTGGGGCTCACCGGGGCGGACTCTGGCGCGAGCCTCGTCGGGCCGGGCGCGCGACGGGCGTGGATGCGCCGGGCCGAGGACGAACTCGAGGTCGCGGCGAGCGGTCGGGTGGGGATCAGCCGCGAGGTCGAGCGGCCGTGGCGATTCGTCGTGGCGAGACACCACGCCGCCGGGCGGGGTCCCCGCCCGGCGGCGTGGTGTCACGGACGACGGAAGGCGATCGGGGCGACGAACCGGTCGGCCCCCGACATGTTGGCCACCATGATGACGCAGGCGCGCAGGTTGGCGGGAGCGGTGCCGCACAGGGCGCCACCGATCCGTCCGGTGCGCACGACGAAGGGCCGCACCGGGAAGGTCCCCTTCGCGTTGACCGTCACCGCTCGCACGGTCGCGGCGTCGCACTGGGCCACGCTGGTGGCCCCGCGGCGGCACTCCACCATGTAGAGGTGGTCACCGGGCGTGAAGCCCTGGCCGTGGATGCGCACGACCTGTCCGTTGTGGAGGTTGGCGGCCGGGGCGACGAAGGCGTGACGGGGCGTGCGCCGCGGTGCCGGGGCGGCGAAGGTGATGGGCAGGACGGCGCGGTCCCCGCCGGTCGGGTTGGCCACCACGACGACGCAGGCGCCGACGTTGGCGGCCGTCGTCCCGCAGGAGCCGCCCGAGCCGATGCTCCCGGTCGTCACCTGGAACGAGGTGGTCGGGAGGTTCCCGCTCGAGTCGATGACGGCGGCGGTCGCCCCGCCGATGTCGCAGCCGGACTGACCCGTGGCGGTCGCCACGCACTCGAGGACGTAGACGGAGTTACCGGGCGTGAAGCCCGAGCCGGTGACCGAGACGTTCTGCTGGTTCTTCAGCCCGGTCGCGGGCGTCACCGTGATCGTCGGCGAGGTGGTGGACGGGGGCGTCGTGGTCGTGGTCGTCGTGGTGGTGGTGCCACCGGAGCTCGTCGCGAACGTGATCGGGGCGTAGCCGGCGACGGCTCCCTGCAGGGTGGAGACCACGATCACGCAGTTGCTGGCGTCACTGGCCGAGGTTCCGCAGGTCCCGCCCGAGCCGATCGTCCCCGCCACGACCTTGAAGGACGTCGTCGGCAGGTTGCCGGAGGCGTCGGTCGTCGCCGGGGCGAGGTCCGACGTGTCGCAGCCGGCCGAGGTGGTCGCGGTCGCCAGGCACTCGGTGATCACCATGGTGGTGCTGGGGGCGAATCCCGATCCCGACACGCTGACCGCCTGGCCGTTCGTGAGACCCGTGGAGGGGGTGACGACCACGGTCGGCGTGCTCGCGTGGGGGCGGACCTGCGCGGTGGCGAGGCCCGGGGTCAGCGCTGCGCCGACGACGACGACGATGGCGGCCGACGCCGCCCTGATCCAACGACGCATAGGAATGGTCCTTCCCCTCTCGCGGCCCGCGAGGCGGGCGCACCTCCTCGCACCTTACCCACCGACCCGCGCCGCCGGAGGGTCGCCCTAGGGTGGCGGCGTGGGAGCCTCGTCCCGGCTCGTGGTGGTGGCACGGGTGCCCGAGGCCGACGACCTCGTGGCGCGGGGGCGTCCGCCGGACGGGCTCGGGGCGCACGTCACCCTGGTGGCGCCGATGGTGGACCGCGATCCCGAGGTCGTGCGGGCGGCGATCGCCGCCGCGCTGCGCGACGTGACGCCCGTCGGCGTCCGCTTCGCCCGCGTGGGGCGCTTCGAGTCGGGCGTCCTCTTCCTCGCCCCCGACGACCCGACCCCCTTCGACGACCTGGCGCGTCGGCTGTGTGCGGCACTCGGCGTCGTGGATCCGCGGCCCTACGTCGCCCACCTCACGCTCGCCCGGGCGCGCGACGAGGCGGCGATCGAGGAGGTCGAGCGAGTCGTCCGCGAGGGGGGACCCGTCCTCAGCCGGATCGCCGCGGTCGGCCTCTACCGCCGTGAGGGACCGGGCCCGTGGCGGGAGGTCGCGTCGGTGCCCCTCGTCGTCTGACCCCTACTGGGCCGTCCAGCCCCCGTCGATGGAGAGCGCGGCGCCGGTGACCGTGGCCGCGGCGTCGGAGCAGAGGTAGAGGGCCATAGCCCCGATCGCCTCGGGCGTGGTGAAGGCGAGCATCGGCTGCTTCTCGGCGAGGAGGGCCTCCGACTCGCGCGCGACGTCGGTGCCGTTCTGGCGAGCCCGATCGGCGATCTGACGCTCGACGAGCGGCGTGAGGACCCACCCCGGGCAGATCGCGTTGACGGTCACCCCCGAGTTCGCGAGCTCCAGCGCGGCGACCTTGGTCGCGCCGACGACCCCGTGCTTCGCGGCGACGTAGGCGACCTTGTTCGCGCTCGCGACGAGCCCGTGGGCCGAGGCCACGTTGACGATGCGCCCCCAGCCCCCCTCGCGCAAGTGCGGGATGGCCGCGCGCATGCCGAGGAAGACGGCCGTGAGGTTGAGGGCGATCACGGCGTCCCAGCGCTCGACCGGGAACTCCTCCACCGGGGCCACGTGCTGGATGCCCGCGTTGTTGACCAGGACGTCGAGCCGGCCGAACTCCTCCCGGGCCCGCTCGACGAGTCGCGCCGGTCCCGCGGGATCGGCGAGGTCGGCCGGGTCGTAGAGGACGCGCACCCCGAACTCGGCGGCGAGGCTCGCGCGCGACGCGTCGATCTCCGCCGCGTCGCCGAAGCCGTTCAGCACGAGGTCGGCCCCCGCGCCCGCGAGGGCCCGGGCGATCCCCCACCCGATGCCGCTGGTCGATCCCGTGACGACCGCCGCCCTACCCTTCAGCACCGCCCACCTCCTCACTCGGCGCCACCCCGCGACCCGTCCGGCGCCACCGGCGCTGGGCGGCCCCGGCGAGCCCGCCGGGGACGAAGATGACGAACAGCACGAAGATCGCCCCGAGCAGGAACTGCGGCTGCGAGAGGGGGACCCGCAGCGGCGCCGGCAACGAGGCGAAGGAGGGCTGGGCGGCGACCTTGAGCAGGAGCTGCTCCAGGTAGACGTAGACGACGCCGCCGGCGACGACGCCGCCCCGGGACCCGGCTCCGCCCAGCACGACCATGACGAGGACGGAGATCGTCAGCGTCGTGGAGGCCACCGCGTTCGGCACGGCCGTCCCGATGACCAGCACGTAGACGACGCCCCCGGCCGCGGCGATCAGCGACGAGAGGACGAAGGCGCCGAGGCGATACCCGAAGGGGGCGAGGCCGAGGACCTCGAGGCGCGCGTCGTTGTCGCGCAGCGCCCGCCAGACGTGGCCGACCGAGGACTCGGTGACGACGTGGACGACGACGAACGTGACGAGGAGGAAGCCGAGGGCCACCCAGTACGCGTAGCGGGTGTCGACGACGGCCCCCGAGAGGACGCCGGGCAGGCGGTTGGAGGTGAGCGCCAGCCCGGTGTCGCCGCCGGTCAGCCCGTGGGGGTTGTCCTCGATGAGGTAGTAGACGGCCTGGGCGAAGGCGAGGGTCACCATGGAGAACGCGATGCCCCGCACGCGCAGGGCGACGGCCCCGAGCACCAGGGCGCTCACCAGGGCCACCCCCGCCGTGACGGCGAGCGCCGCCCCGAGCGACCAGCCCCCGTGGGTCAGGGCGATGTCGAAGACGTAGACGCCCTCGGCGAAGAAGAGGGCCGAGCCCAGCGAGAGCAGGCCGTTCAGCCCGAAGAGCACGTCGTAGCCGAGGGCCACGCCGGCGAAGAGGAAGCACAGCGCGAGCACGCCCATCGTGCCGGTCGAGTTCACGACGTCGACGTTGCCGGGCAGGATCCCGGGGACGTGGAGCCCGATGAAGGGGATGAGCGCGGCGAGGATCGCGAGCAGGATCCCGACGACGCGCGACGCCCTCACAGGGCCCTCCCGAAGAGGCCCCGGGGACGCCACTCGAGGACGACGGCGAGGATCAGGACGACCGAGAGGTTGCCGATCTCCGCGAAGCCGCTGTGGCTGCCCCAGTAGAAGTTCGCGTAGTCCTGGACCAGCCCGACCACGACGGCCGCCACCGCCGACCCGCGGATCGAGCCGAGCCCACCGATCACGACGACGATGAAGGCGAAGATGAGCAGCGAGTCCCCCTGGGTGGGCGAGACGAGGTCGCCGGCGAAGACCACCGCGTAGAGGAGCCCGGCGAGTCCGGCCATGGCCCCGCCGATCACGAAGACGAGCGTGAAGGCGCGCCCGACGTCGATGCCGAGGGCGCGCACCATGCCGCGGTTCTCCACGCCGGCGCGCACGATGATGCCGTAGCGCGTGCGGCGCAGGAACCACTCGAGCCCGACGAGGACGACGACGCCCCCCACCAGCGCGACGAGGTCGGCGTGGGGGACGACGACGGAGCCGAGGCGGGTCGCCGTGAGCATCCACAGGGGGATGGGCAGCGAGAGCGAGTTCGACCCGAAGCCGCCGAGGAGGAGCCCGACGACGGCGAGGTCGAGGCCGATCGTCACGAGGATCTGGCTGACGGGGCGGGAGTAGAGGGGGCGGATGAGGAGCAGCTCGGTGACGAGTGCGACGAGCCCGCCGCACAGCGCCGCGACGATCACCTCGATGGCGAAGAGCCAGCCCCCACCCCACGACGCGGGCAGGTGGGCCGCCACGTCCCACCCGGCGTAGGCGCCGAGGGTCATGAAGAGCCCGTGGGCGAAGTTGAGGACGTCCATGAGCCCGTAGATGAGCGAGAGGCCCGAGGCGGCGAGGAAGTAGACGGCGCCCAGGGCGAGGCCCGCCACCGTGAGCGAGAGGAAGACGCTCATCGCGCGCCCGCCACGCCGAGGAGCTGGCGCGTGAGGTCGGGGTCGGCGAGGTCGCTCGCCGGACCGGCGTGGACGACGACGCCGTGGTCGAGGACGACGACGCGCTGGGCCAGACGTCGCACGACGGCCAGGTTCTGCTCGACGAGGAGGATCGTCGAACGGGTCGCCACGCGCTCGAGCGCGTCGGCGAGCTCGCCGACGATGCGCGGGGCCAGGCCCTTCGAGGGCTCGTCCACCAGGAGCAGGGGCCAGCGGTTGAGCAGGACCCGCGCGATGGAGAGCATCTGCTGCTGGCCCCCCGAGAGCGTCCCGGCGCGCTGGCGCCGTCGGTCGCGCAGCTCGGGGAAGAGCCCGAACGCGGTCTCGTAGTCGGGGTCGGGACGCTGCTCCGCGAGCCGGAGGTTCTCCGCGACGCTCAGCCCGGCGAAGACGTCGCGGTCCTCGGGGACGTAGCCCACCCCGAGCTGGACGATGCGGTGGGTGGCCCAGCGCTCGACGTCGTGGTCGAGGATCGTGACCGACCCCTCGTGCGGGACGAGGCCGAGCAGCGCGCGCAGGGTCGTCGTCTTGCCGACGCCGTTGCGGCCCAGGAGGGCGGTGACCCCGCCGGACGGGACGTCGAGCGTGACCCCTTGGAGGACGTGCGAGCCCGCGAGGGTGACGTGGAGGTCGCGGGTGCTCAGGGCGTTCACAGCGGCTGTCCCAGGTAGGCCTGCTGGACCTCGTCGTTGGCGATGACCTCCTGCGGCGCGCCGACCGCGAGGAGCCGACCGGAGTCGAGGACCGCGAGGTACTGGGCGAGCCCGATCACGACGGCCAGGTGGTGCTCGACCATGACGACGGTCCGGCCTTCGCCGTGGAGCTCGCCGATGAGGTCGCGGAGCACCGGGACGTCCTCGGTGTTGACGCCGGCCATCGGCTCGTCGAGCAGGAGGGTGCGCGCGTCGCTCGCGAGCAGGATCGCGAGCTCGAGCTTGCGCTTCTCGCCGTGCGAGAGGACGGCGGTGAGGGTATTCGACTGGGCCGCGAGGCCCACACGGTCGAGGGCCTCGTCGGCGACGCGGCTCGCCGGGTCACTCCGCCTCGGCGCTCGCCAGAAGTTGGCCGTCCCGCCCCGGCGCACCTGGGCGGCGAGACGCACGTTCTCGTGCGCGCTCAGGGACTCGAAGAGGGTCGAGGTCTGGAACGTGCGACCCAGTCCTCGTCGAGCCCGGCGCGCGGCCCCGAGCCGGGTGACGTCGACGCCGTCGAGCTCGACCGTGCCCGACGTCGGCCGGCCCACCCCGCTCAGCATGTTGAGCAGGGTGGACTTGCCGGCGCCGTTCGGTCCGATGATCCCGAGGAAGGCTCCCGTCGGGACCTCGAGGTCGATGTCCTCGAGGATGATCGCGCCCCCGACGCGATAGCCCAGCGCCCGCGTCGCCAGCGCGGGTGGGGTCGTCGCGTCGGGGGTCACGTCGCTATCCTCAGCCGCCGAAGTGGGCGCTCACCGGAGGAGCGGTCTGGGCGGCGGTCAGGGTCTGCAGGGTGACGGGCAGGTAGGCGCCGGTCACGCTCGCGACCAGTTGCACCTGGAACATCGGCTGCAGCATGGCGTGGTCGGCGGCGCGGATCTGCTGGGGCCCCTTGGGGGCGAGGAACTTCCAGCCCTCCAGGCCCTTGATCATCTTCGCCACGTTGGAGCCCTGCCCGGTCTGGATCGCCCGCACCACCATCTGCGCCCAGACGAAGCCGTCGGCGGTGAAGAGGTCGGGGTAGGCCTTGTACTGCCGGCGCATCTGCTGGACGAGGTAGGTGTTGACCGCGTTGTGCGGCGACTGCCAGTTGTAGAGCGAGATGTAGTTGAACTTCAGACCCGCGGTCCCGTAGAACTGGTAGGTCGCCGTGTTGGCCAGTCCGGTGATGACCTTGGAGGTCCCGAAGATCCCCTGCTGGTCGAGCGCCTGGGCGAGCGGCGCCCCGGTCGCCCCGGCCCACGCCAGGAAGACGATGTCCGGGTGGTCGGCCTGGACCTGCAGCGCCGTCGGGGTGAAGTCGGTGGTGGTCAGCGGGACGAGCAGGCTGGTCACCTTGTCACCCAGCGCGGTGAAGGCCTGGGTGCAGTCGGTCACGTAGGACTGCCCGAAGGCGAAGTCCTGGGCGAGGACGAGGACCGTCTTGCCCGACCCGAGCGCCTTCACGTAGCCCTTGGCGGCCGTGACGTCCTGGTAGGTCTGGCGTCCCGAGCGGAAGGTGTAGCGGTTGGCGCCGGTCACCTGGTCGGCCGCGGCCGGACCCGAGATGTAGAGGACCTTGTTCTTCTGGGCGAGGGGGGCGAGCTCGGTCGCGATGCCCGAGTCGACGGTCCCGCCGATGATCTTGTAGCCCGAGCCGACGAAGCTGTTGAAGTCGGTCGCGGCCGTGGTCGGGTTGTCGGCGTCGTCGACCACCGAGAGGTGGATCGGGTGGCCGTTCACCGCGTTGGTCCCCTTGGTCGCGTACTTCAGGCCGATGTTGACGCCCTGGAGCCACTCCTGGGTGTAGGCGGAGAAGATCCCCGTCTTCTCGGTCACGATGCCGACCTTCACCGGACTGGCCTTCGCCGCCCCGGAGGGCGCCCCCAGCCCGAGCGTGAGCCCGATCATCGCGGTGGCCACGGCGACGGGCGTCGCGGCCCTGCCGAACTTTCTCTTCATGGATCCTCCCCAACTTCCGATGGCCGGAACGGCCTAGGGGGCAGTACAGCAGGTCCACCTAAAAATGTCAAGTGAATCAGACATCACTTTTGATGTACGCTGCGCCGGGGAAGGGAGGTCGCCCGTGGGTCAGCTGAAGATCGAGGTCGCACCCGAGGACGTCGACATCGACCCGCGCGCCCTTGCGCGCGTGGTGCGCTACCTCGACGAGTACGTGGCGGCCGATCGGCTGGCGGGATGGATGGTGACGGTGGCCCGGGGCGGGCGGCTCGCGTGGGTCGGCCGCGGCGGGCACGCCGACCGCGAGGAGGGCACGCCCGTCGCCGACGACACGGTGTGGCGCCTCTACTCGATGACCAAGCCCCTCACCTCGATCGCCGCGATGATCCTCTACGAGGAGGGAGCCTTCGACCTGAACGACGACGTCGGTCAGTGGATCGAGGATCTCGCCGAGCCCCGCGTCTACGTCGCCGGCCCCGCGAGCGACCCGGCGACGGTGCCCTCCCCGGAGCCCGTTCGCGTCCACCACCTCCTCACGCACACCAGCGGACTCACCTACGGCTTCCAGCAGCGCACCCCGGTCGACGCCATGTACCGCGAGCGCGGCTACGACATGTTCTGGCCCGAGGAGAAGGACCTCGCGGCGGGCGTCCGGGACTGGTGCACCCTGCCCTTGCTCTTCACGCCGGGCACCGCGTGGAACTACTCGGTCGCGACCGACGTGGTGGGCCGGCTCGTCGAGATCTGGAGCGGCGAGTCCCTCGACGCCTTCGTCGCCCGGCGCATCCTGCGCCCCCTCGGCATGGCGGACACGACGTGGTGGACCCGGGAGGACCAGCGCGAGCGCCTCGCCATGCTCTACGTCCACGACGGGCGGGCCGTACGCCACGAGGAGATCGCCGCCCAGGCGACCCGTCCGACCCGACTCCTCTCGGGTGGGGGCGGCCTCCTCTCCACGGCCGGGGACTACCAGCGCTTCATGTCGATGCTCCTCGGTGGTGGCGAGGTCGACGGCGTGCGAATCGTCGCCCCCCGCACCTTCGAGCTCATGGCCCGCAACCACCTGCCGGACGACCGCGACCTCGCGAGCTTCGCGCGAGACTCCTTCAGCGAGATCGGCCAGGAGGGCGTCGGGTTCGGCCTCGGGTTCTCGGTCGTCCTCGACGGGGTGCGCAACCGCAGTCTGGTCTCGCCGGGCACGCTCGCCTGGGGCGGGGCGGCCTCGACGTACTTCTGGGTCGACCGGGAGGCCGGGCTCAGCGTCGGCCTCTACACCCAGCTCCTGCCGAGCTGGACCTACCCGCTGCGTCGCGACCTCCAGCAGCTCGTCTACGCCGCGCTGCTCGCGTAGCCCGGGCCGGTGCCGGAGCGGGCCTCTATCGTGGGCGACGTGACCGGACCGGACGCCTCCCGCACCGCCGCGGACCTCGGCGGCGCCGCGGGGCCGCCCGACTCGGCGGTCCCGGCGCCGCGTTCTCGCGCCCGTCACAAGGGCGAGCGCACCAAGCGCCACCTGCTGGAGGCGGCCGAGCAGGTCTTCGGCGAGTACGGGTACCACGACGCCTCGGTCGCGAAGATCACCGAGGTCGCCGGCGTCGCCCAGGGGACCTTCTACCTCTACTTCGCGAGCAAGCTCGCCGTCTTCGAGGAGGTCGTCGCCGACCTCAACCGTCGGGTCCGCCACGCCATGTCGGAGGCCGCCGCCGGGGCGACGACCCGCCTCGAGGCGGAGCGGCTCGGCTTCGCCGGCTTCTTCCGCTTCACCGCGGAGCACCCGGCCCTCTACCGCGTGATTCGCCAGGCCGAGTTCGTCTCGCCCCGGGCGATGCGCCAGCACTACGAGAGCATCATCGCCCACTACATCCCGCCGCTGCGCGACGCGATGGCCCGCGGCGAGATCGCCGAGGGGGACCCCGCGGTGCTCGCGTGGTCACTCATCGCGGTGGGCGAGGCCGTCGGGATGCGGTGGATCCTCTGGGACGAGGCGACCGAGGTGCCCCCCGCCGTCTTCGAGGAGATGGTGGCGATCCTCGCGCGCCTGTTGGGCGTGGGGACGCCGCCGGCCGACGGGGTGAAGTAGAGGGGCGAGCGTGACGGTCACCGCGGGACCGGACGTCCTCGTGGGGACGTGGCTCGACGCGACGGTGCGCGACCGCCCGGACGCGGTCGCCATCGAGTACGGGGACGAGCGGATCACCTACCGTGAGCTCGACGCGACCGCCGCGTCGATGGCGCGCGGCCTCTACGCCCGGGGAGTGCGCCGGGGCGACGTGGTCGCGAGCCTCAGCGAGAACCACCCCGCGCCGGTCGCGTTGCTCTTCGCCTGCGCGCGACTCGGCGCCGCGCTCTTCCCCCTCAACTGGCGTCTCGCGCCCGCGGAGATCCGCGTCCAGCTGGAGCTCGTCCGGGCCCGCCTGCTCGTCGTGTCCCCGCGGTGGTCGTCGCGACGGGACGACGTCGTGCGCGCGGCCGTCAGGGACGTCGTCGGCCCCGACGACCTCCTCACGGGCGGGCCGACGCGGGTCACGGACACGCCCGATCCCGACGACCCGGTCCTCGTGATCGCGACCTCGGGATCGACCGGCGTCCCGAAGGCCGTGGCGCTGAGTCACGCCAACTGCCACTGGACGAACGAGAGCCTCGCCGCCGTGGTGCCGATCGGTCCCGACGACGGCGTCCTCCAGGTCCTCCCCCAGTTCCACGTCGGGGGATGGAACGTGCAGCCCCTGCTCGCGTGGCGTCGCGGCGCGCGGGTCGTGCTGGAGGCCGACTTCGACGCCGAGCGGGCCCTCGAGATCATCGACCAGGGACGCGTGCGCTCGATGATGGGCGTGCCGACGACGTACCTCCTGCTCGCCCAGTCACCCCGGTTCGCGTCGACCGATCTCGGCCGGCTCCGCGAGGTCGTCGTCGGCGGGGCCGTGATGCCCGAGCACCTCGCCGCCCGGTGGGTCGAACGCGGGGTGCGGGTCGTCCAGGGGTACGGACTGACCGAGGCGGCGCCCAACGTGTGCTGCCTGCGGCCCGAGGAGATGGCCGACCACGCGGGCAGCGTCGGGCGTCCCTACCCCTTCGTCGAGGTGGCCCTCTACGATCCGACGTCCGACTCCTTCGTCGACGGGCCGGGCGAGGGCGAGCTCTGCGTGCGCGGGCCCAACGTCTTTCGTGGCTACCTGCACGACCCCGAGTCGACCCGGGCGGCCTTCACCGGCGAGTGGCTCCGCACCGGCGACGTCGCGTCCCGGGACGCGGCGGGCTTCTACCGGGTCGTGGGACGCATCAAGGAGATGTACGTCTCCGGCGGGGAGAACGTCTACCCCGCCGAGGTCGAGCGGGTCCTCGACGCCTACCCCGGGGTCCTCGACGCGGCGGTCGTCCCCGTCCCCGACGACCGGTGGGGCGAGGTGGGCGTCGCCTACCTGGTGCTGGCCCCGGGGGCCAGCGCGGGAGTCGACGAGCTGCGCGCCCACCTCCGTCGCGAGCTCGCGGCCTACAAGGCGCCGCGAGAGTTCCGCGTGGTGGAGTCCCTCCCGCGCACGGCGGTGGGCAAGCTCGACCGGGCGGCCCTGGCGAGTCGCGCGCGCGGGGAGACCCGCTAGCGCGCCGCCGCGAGCGCGAGGATCGGCGCGAGGCTCTCGGGGTTCGCCATCGACGAGATGGTCACGACGGTCGCGGGGTCCGCGCCGGCCAGGAGGCGCTTGACGGGGACCTCCATCTTCTTGCCCGAGAGCGTCCGGGGGACCGACGGCACGAAGATCACCCGGTCGGGGACGTGCCGGGGCGAGAGCCGTCGGCGCAGCGCCTCGCGCACGGTCGCCTCGAGGGTCGCGGGGTCGCCACCCTCGCGGACGACGACGAAGAGCCAGAGCTCGCCGGGTCCCCCCTCGGGGTCCTCGAGGTGGACGACGAGGGAGTCCTCGACCTCGTCGAGGGCCTCGACCACGGCGTAGAACTCGGCGGTGCCCATGCGGACGCCGCCCCGGTTGAGGGTCCCGTCGGACCGGCCGGTGATCACGACCGTCCCGCGTGCGGTGACGGTCGCCCGGTCACCGTGGGCCCAGCGCCCGGGGAACCGCTCGAAGTAGGCGGCGCGGTAGCGCGCCCCGTCGGGGTCGCCGAGGAACCGCACCGGCATGGATGGCAGGGGGTGGGCCAGCGTCAGCTCGCCCTCGACGTCGACCACCGGGCGTCCGTCGTCGTCGACCACCTCGACGTCCGCTCCCAGGCACCGGCAGCTGATCTCGCCGGCGACGACGTCGTGCAGTGGGCTGCCCCCGACGAAGCCCGAGCAGACGTCGGTGCCGCCGCTGAAGGAGGCGAGGAGGAGGTCGCTCGCCACCTCGTGGTAGACCCAGGCCGCGGTGTCGGCCGGGAGCGGGGACCCGGTCGAGCCGAGGGTGAGGAGTCGGGAGAGGTCGTGGGACCGTCCGGGCCGCACCCCGGCCTTCGCCGAGGCGACGAGGTAGGCGGCGCCCACGCCCCCCACCGTGACGTCCTCGCGGGCCATGAAGGCCCAGAGCCGGTCGGGCTCGGGGGCCGCGGGGTGACCGTCGAAGAGGGCGACCGTCGCGCCGAGGAGGAGCCCGGAGACGCAGAAGTTCCACATCATCCACCCGGTCGTCGTGTACCAGAAGAAGGTGTCGTCGCGTCCGAGGTCGAAGTGGTACCCGAGGGCCTTCACGTGCTCGAGGACGATCCCGCCGTGGCCGTGGACGATGGCCTTGGGTCGACCGGTCGTGCCCGAGGAGTAGAGGACGTAGAGGGGGTGGTCGAAGGGGACTGGCGTGAACTCGGGCGGTCCGCCGGCGGCGGCGAGGTCGGACCACGGCTCCCACGCGGGGTCGGCGGGCAGTCCGACGAGCGGGAGGCGCACCGCGTGACGCACCGTGGGGAGACCGGCGCGCACCCGGTCGGCGTCCTCGCGCAGGTCGCGGAGGCGCTCGCCGTAGCGGTAGCCGTCGACGGTGACGAGGACGCGGGGTGCGGTCTGGACGAGGCGGTCGAGGACGCCGTCGGCACCGGTCTCGGGGGCGCAGCAGGTCCAGGTGGCGCCGAGCGAGACGGTCGCGAGCATGAGGGCCACCGTCTCGGGGACGTTCGGGAGGTACCCGGCGACGACGTCGCCGACCGTCACGCCCCGCTCTCGCAGGCCGTGCTGCAGGCGTCCCACGAGCGCGACCAACTGGGCTCCGCTCAGCTCGGTCCGGCCCCGGGCGTCGTCGTGGGCGACGAGAGCGGCCCGGTCGTCGTCCGCTCGGCCGCGCAGGGCGACGTCCGCGTAGTTGAGGGTCGCCCCCGGGAACCACTCGACGCCCGGGACCCGGTTCGGGTCGGTCCGCCACGCCGGGCGGTCGGGGGCGACGACGGGGACGCCGAACTCCTCGGCGACGTCGAGCCAGAACTCGCCCGACGTCGCGGGGTCGACCGACCAACGCCAGAGCTCGTCGTAGTTGGCGACCCCGCGACGACGCCGTAGCGCGTCGAGGCGGGATCGGCGACGGCGGTCGGCGGGGGGCGACCACAGGGGTTCGGGGCCGAGGGGACTGCTCACCGCTCCAACTTATACCGACATATGACTCAGGTATCAGAAATAGGCTCGGGACCCGTCGCGGTCGTCGCCGTCAGGATGGGGGACGGACGGGGGCGCCCATCGGCACGACGTGCTCGACGGGGCCGGGTCGGGCGAGGAGGAATCCCTGGATCGTGCAAATACCTAGTCCCACCAGGGTCTCGAGCTCGGCGTCCACCTCGACCCCCTCCGCCACGACGTCGGCTCCGACGTCGTGGGCGAAGTCCACGATCGCGCGCGCGAGGCTCCGGCGAACCGGATCGACGTCGATGCCCCGAACGAGGGCGACGTCGAGCTTGATCACGTCCGGAGCGAGGTCGATCATCCGCCGCAGGCTCGAGTAGCCGTTGCCGGCGTCGTCCATCGCGATGCGCAGCCCTCGTTCGCGCAGGGGCTGGAGGAAGTCACGGGTCCGAGCGAAGTCCTCGGCGTCGACGTGCTCGGTGATCTCGAGGACGATCCGATCGAGGGAGGGCCAGGTAGCGAGCTCTCCCGCGAGCGGGTGCTCGAGGAACGAGGGACTGCAGTTGATCGCCAGGCGACAGTCGGGCGGGAGGTGGGGCAGGTCCTCGAGCGCGAGCCGGGCGGCCAGGCTCTCGAGTTCGGCCCCGAGGCCGACCCGCCACGCCTCGGCGAACCACTGGTCGGGCGGCCGCGCCGGCTCGGCGATGATCCGGCTCAGGGCCTCGCTCGCCACCGGCCGACCGGTGCGTACGTCGAAGATCGGCTGGTGAACGATCAGCAGCTGACCGGTCTCGATGACGTCACGGACGCGGCGGACCGCGGCGTCGTCGCGGGTACCCGGCGAGCTGAGGACGTGCGCCATGAAGCCCGACACCGCCGCGCCGGACGACCGTCCGTCGCGGCGCCGCGAGGTGGCGAGGACCGCGGTGGCCGAGTCCCCGATGTCGCCGGCCGCCGAGATGGCGGTCGTGATGAAGGACGAGAGGTCGGCGAGCGTCGCGACGTCGTCGTCGCTGAAGGCATTCGGGTGTGGCGCCGACACCTTGAGGACGCCGACGCGACGGGTCGCCGACTGGAGGGGGACGCAGACCATCGAGCGGGCGCCCACGCGCCGGCAGGCGTCGCGATCGACCCGATCGTCGACCTCGGTGTCGACGCAGGAGAGCGTGGTCCCCAGTTCCACCGTGAGACCGGAGAGGCTCCCGCGGCCCGCCAGACGGAGTCCGACGAAGGGCTCGAGCGACCCGGCGGCGAACGCGTAGACCATGTCGCCCGCGTCCTCGAGCTCGACGGTCGAGCCGGTCGCCGCGGGCAGGAGCTCGAGCGCGGCCGTGACGACCCGCCGCATCACGCGTGCCGGGTCCGAGAGACCTCGGAGCGAAGACACCAGGGACTCGCCGTCCACTCCACTCCTCTCTCCGCGGCGGGATGGGGTCCTCGTCGAGGGAACTAGAGGTTTCCAGCCTATCGACGCGCACCGCAGATTCCAAGGGCGCGACGCCCTGGCGACGTCGGGTCGCGTCGCTCGTCCCGACCCTCGCGTCGCCGTCGACCCCCGCCGCCACCTCGTGTACGGTCGGCTCGGTCACCCGTCCGAGGGATCCCGTCGGCGGTCGATCGATCTGGAGGAGGTCCCGTGAAACTCGCCGAACGCGCCCAGAGGGTCGAGCCCTTCTACGCGATGGACGTCACGCGTCGGGCCCTAGAGCTCGCGGCCGCCGGACGACGCGTCGTGACCCTCAGCGTGGGCGAGCCCGACTTCGGGGCGCCGCCCCTCGTGCGCGACGCGATGCGCGACGCCATGGACGGCCGACCCCTCCCCTACACCCCGGCCCTCGGATCGCTCGCCCTGCGGCGCGACATCGCCGCCTTCTACCGCGACCGTCACGGCGTCGCGGTGGACCCGGCCCGCATCGTCGTCACCTCCGGTGCCTCGTCGGCCCTCCTCCTCGTCCTCGCCGCGACGACGGACGAGGGCGACGAGGTCGTGATGGCGGATCCCTCCTACCCGTGCAACCGACAGCTCGTGGAGACCTTCGGGGGGCGCGCCGTCACCGTCGCGACGAGCGCCGCGTCGCGCTTCCAGCTCGACCGGGCCCTCGTCGCGGACGCCTGGACCGAGCGCACGACGTCGGTCATGATCGCGACGCCGTCCAATCCCACGGGGACGTCGCTCCCCTTCGGGGAGCTCGACGCCATCTGCTCCCTCGCCCGTGACCGGGGCGCCTGGCGGATCGTCGACGAGATCTACCTCTACCTCTCCGATCCGGCGCTCGACGGACGACCGCCACGCAGCGTGCTCGAGGTCGACCCCGACGCGATCGTGATCAACAGCTTCTCCAAGTACTTCGGGATGACCGGATGGCGCCTCGGGTGGGCCGTCCTGCCCGAGCGTCTCGTGGGTCCCGTCGAGCGTCTCGCGATGAACTACTTCCTCTGCGCGTCGACCCCGGCCCAGATCGCGGCCCGCGCGGCCTTCACGAGGGAGTCGCTCGAACTGTGCGAGGAGCGGCGCCTCGAGCTGCGGGCCCGGCGAGAGATCGTCCTCGCGGGGCTCGAGCGCCTGGGGCTGCCCGTCGCGGCGCCCCCCGACGGGGCCTTCTACGCCTACTTCGACGTCTCGGGGTCCGGGCTCGACTCGTGGACCTTCTGCGAGCGGGTCCTCGAGGAGGCGCTCGTCTCGCTGACGCCCGGCCGAGACTTCGGCGCGGCGACGGCCGACACGCACGTGCGTCTCTCCTACGCCTCGTCACGCGAGGACCTGATCGAGGGGCTCGCGCGACTCGGCGACTTCCTCGAGGGGCTTCCCTCGGCGCGCCGCTAGGCGCCCGCGTCGACCTGGCGTAGCCGCTCGGCGACCATCTCGACGAGGAGGCCCTCGTCGACCGTCCAGTCCGAGGGGACCTGGACCGTCTTCTTCTTCACGGCGAGCCCGACGAGGCGGGGGGCGACGTGGTCGAGGATCCCCTCGCCCCAGGGCATGAGGAGGAGGTGCTCGGTCGCGGCCGACATCCCGAACACGTAGGTCGTGTCGCGGCGCAGCATCGGCTGGTTCCAGGCGACGACGAGCTCGAGCTCGGGGAAGTGCCGCTGGATCGTCGAGAAGACGGAGCGGCACGTGGTCGCCTGAGTGGGCCCGAGCGTGGCGAAGTAGGCGTCGGGGTCGGCGAAGCGGCGCGTGCTCTCGGATCCCCGCGCGAACATGACGACGGTGTTCGCGTGGGCTCGCGAGAAGCCGTGCTCCTCCTGCAGGTAGGCCATCTGCGCCGCGTAGCGGGTGTCGTCGAGCTCCCCGAGGCGTTCCAGCCAGAAGGCCACGGGGTGCCCGTAGCGGCGCTCGATGAGCGGGAATTGGGCGGTCCGGTCACCGGACGTCGAGGCCACGTCGGCAGCCTACCGAGGAGGACGCCGCGGTCGACGGAATGGACCAGCGGGCCGCGGTGTTCCTCCCGACGTGAGAGTGGGCGCACCGCAGCGGTCGACGGATCCGGGCCCCGAGGGTACGGTGCGGAGTCGGACGGACGGCGCTCGCCCGGCGTTGGGAGGCATAGTGAAGGTGGACCTGCTCTACGAGGCGGACTGTCCCAACTGGCGAGTGGCCGCGAACGCCCTCGAGTCCCTGCTCGACGAGTTCGACGTCACGCTCGAGCTCCACGAGTCCTCGTCGCTGGACGCGGCGTTGACGGCCTCCTATCGCGGGTCGCCCACGATCCTCCTCGACGGGCGCGACCCCTTCGAGAGCGAGGATGGGCCGGTCGACGCCGCCTGCCGGATCTACCCGACGCCGACCGGTCCCGCGGGTGTGCCGACGCTCGACCAGTTGCGGTTCGCGTTGCGGGCGGCGGGGCGATCGTGACCGCACCTCGCGCGACGAGTGACCTGGCGGCGGCGACGCGTGCGGCGGCGACGAGCGTCGCGGTGACCCTCGGTGAGGGCGTGGCCGAGCACGTGGCCGCGCGCGGTGGGGTCGTCTACCTGAGCCGGCGCGAGTCTCGCTGCTGTTCGGGGACACTGACCTTCCTCGACGCGGTGACCCACCCGGCCGGCACGCAACTGCCGCTCTGCTCGTGGAGGGTCGAGGGCGTGGACGTCCACCTGGTCACCCCGATGCTCCGCTTCCCGAGGGAGATTACGATCGAACTGCGTGGCCGCCGCCGCTCGCTCGTCGTCTCGCTCGACGGCTGCGCCTACCGGATCTGAGTCCCCGAGACTCTGGCGCGAGCACCCGAGATCTCTCGGATGGACCCGGACGAGTCGCCCGACGCTCGATGAGGTGGGTCGCACGAGACGCCGATCAGCCGTGTCGTGTCTCTCGGGATCCCCACGTGGATCCGAACGGATGGTGTCGTGCTCGGGACTCCCGGTGCTCGAACGCCACTCCCTTCGGGGCACGCGGGGCGACGACGGATCGGTCCCCCGAGGTCGACCCGCGTCACCGGTGCGGCCGAATGCGGTCGATCCACGGGCGGGATCTCCGAGTGAGGACCCCTCTGACCTGCGTCGCCGTTCCCCGGCCCGTCTCATGGGACTGGAAGGTCCGTCCCGTTTGGGCCAGGCTTTCCTCCGAGCCGCTGACTGGTGAGCACTTCGCTCGTCCGAACGTCAAGTTCTAGTTCGAGATCCCGTCGTTCAACTCGTGCCACGACCGCTCTCGGTCGTTGCGGATGCGGTCCCACGTCGACCGCCACCGGTCGGGAGCGGACGCGGCGCTGGGTCGTCGCCCCCAGGGGGCGACGAGCGTGAGCAGGCAACCGACGGCGAAGAGCACGGCCACGACGATCACGTCCCCGTGAGGACTCGGCACGGTGATGGCGAGGACCAGGGCGACGAGGAGGGCCGTCGCGACGGCGAGCACGCCGCCGACCGTTCGACCGCGGCGCACGTCGAGCCGCAGTCCCGAGAAGGCGATGATGATCGCCGCTGTCGCGAGGCTCGCCGACGCGCAGGCGAGGAGCAGGGTCACGGGATCCGAGCGCGCGGTCGTCGCCGAGGCGAAGCTGATCACGACCCCCGGGGCGAGGATCAGTGACGCGATCACCGAGAGGAGGAGGTTGAGCCGACTTCGCTGCGACTCCTCGATGTCGCTCTTGTCGGCGAGGCTGGAGGCCGTCATCTCCGCGAGCAGGCTGTAGGCGTCGGAGATCCTCTGGCGCAGGGCCCGGACGTCGGGCTCGAGCCGAGGGAACTCCTCGCACTCGCGATCGACGCGGCCCACCTCGTAGCGCAGGGCCGACAGGCGCAGCCGACTCTTCTGGGCGTGCCAGCGGTGCGACGTCAGGTCGGGATCAGCGAAGGCGAACTGACCGCGAACCTCCCACTGGTCGATGTCGGCGTCGAGGGCGCGGATCGCGTGTCGAAGGGCCGACTCCCGCGCCTCGGTGAGGGCGAGTGACGCGTCCGCGCCGTGCCAGCACTCGGAACCGCTCGACGTGGGGTGCTCGACGTAGCGTCGGGTCGTTGCGTCGTAGACGGGCAGGTAGGTGACGAACGTCGCGACCCCCGGCTCGTAGGTCCGCGTCGCGAGGGCCAGTCGCACCCCGGTGTCCGCGAGTCCCTCGGCGGGGGCCGCGGCGGGCGAGAAGCCGATGCGTGTCAGGTCGTCGCAGTGATGCGCCATGTCCTCTCCCCGCGTCGTGCCGTGGCGCGTGCGAACGCACGACCGCCGGAGGCGTCGCCACCGACCACGGGTCTACCGCGTCAGTGGTCCCGAGGCGGGGACGCTCGGTCGGGGTACTCGCGGCGGCTCAGGGCTCGCGGTGGGGGAAGAGGCGTCGCGCCCACAGCGAGACGTAGACCAGGCCCACGAGGACGGGCACCTCGATGAGGGGTCCGACGACCCCGGCCAGGGCCTCACCCGAGGTGACCCCGAAGACGCCGATGGAGACGGCGATGGCCAGCTCGAAGTTGTTGCCGGCCGCGGTGAAGGCGAGGGTGGCGGTCCTCTCGTAGGGGAGCCCGATGGCGCGACCCCAGGCGAAGGCGCCGACCCACATGATCGCGAAGTAGGCGAGGAGCGGCAGGGCGATGCGGGCGACGTCGCCGGGGTGGCCCGTGATGGTCCGTCCCTGGAGGGCGAAGAGGATCACGATCGTGTAGAGGAGCCCGATCAGGGCGAGGGGTCCCACGCGGGGGAGGAACCGCTCCTCGTACCAGGCGCGTCCGCGCGTCCGCTCGCCCACGCGGCGTGACAGGTAGCCCGCGACGAGCGGGATGCCGAGGAAGATGGCGACCGTCTCGGCGATCTGGGCCGTCGAGAAGGTGACGCCGACGCTCGAGAGGCCGAGCCAGTCCGGGATGAGGTGGAGGTAGAGGTAGCCGAGGAGGGCGAAGGCGACAATCTGGAAGAGGGAGTTGAGCGCCACGAGCACCGCGGCCGCTTCCCGGTCTCCGCACGAGAGGTCGTTCCAGACGAGCACCATCGCGATGCAGCGTGCGAGGCCCACGATGATGAGCCCGGTGCGGTAGGTCGGCTGGTCGGCAAGGAAGATCCAGGCCAGCGCGAACATGACGGCCGGACCGATCACCCAGTTGAGGACGAGCGACGAGACGAGCATCCGCCGGTCCGTGGTCACCGACCGCAGCTCGCCGTAGCGGACCTTCGCGAGCACCGGGTACATCATCACGAGCAGCCCGACGAAGATCGGCAGCGACGTCCCCCGCGTGACCTGGATCGCGTCGAGGTGGGTGTTGAGCGACGGGACGGCCCGCCCGAGGCCGAGTCCCACGGCCATGGCGGTGAGGATCCAGACCGGGAGGAACCGATCGAGGAGCGAGAGCCGCCGGACGACGGCCTCGCCCCGTGGCGGCGCGTCGTGAGCCGCTGACGTCGCACGAGACGGGCTCGTCGGCTCTCCCGGCGATAGATTCACATTCATCGATGATAGTGATGTCATCGATGAACGTCAATGAATCGAGGTGGCCTATGAGCTCGACGAGCCAGCGCCGACGGATCCCGGTCGTCGCGGCCGACGCGGGAGCGTGCGAGCCGACCTACGCCGAGGCCCCCCTCGGCGAGGCCGCGGCCGCCGAGCGGGCCCGACTCCTCGCGGCGCTGGCCGACCCGGTCCGACTGCGGCTCCTCTCGATCCTCGAGGCCCGAGGGGCGGCCTGCTCGTGCGACCTCGAGGTCCCGCTCGCGAAGAGCCAGCCAACCGTCTCGCACCACACGAGGGTCCTCGCCGAGGCCGGGTTCGTCGTCGGCGAGCGACGGGGACGTTGGACCTGGTGGCGCCTGAGCGAGGAGCACGCCGACGTGGTGCGCCTCGCCCTGGGCAGCGGGGACCGCGTTCTCGCCCGGTAGCTCAGCGCCGCACGAGGGCGAGGGCCAGGCTGGGGACGAAGAAGGACGCGAGGAAGATCGGCAGCGGGCGCTTGCCGGTGCAGCGCCAGGCGACGACTTCGCCGTCTCCAGCGTGGAAGGCCCGCCTGGCACTCGCCTGTCGTCCGGCACGGACCTGGACGTCGTGGTCGCCCGGCTCGAGCGTGACCGTGAGGGTCCCGTTCATCTCGACCGTCCCGACGGACGCGCCGTCGAGCAGGACCTCGTAGGGGCGACGGCGAACCTCGAACCCGATGGAGCGGTGCACCACCGAGAGCGTCGCGGTCATCTCGCCTCCTTCACCTCGACGATGTCGAGGCGGGCCCAGCCGCGCGGCACCGTCGCAGACCCGTCCATCGTGCCACTGGCGGCGCGACGGTGCTAGCCGAGAGCCGGGCGCCGGGACGACCAGGGAGCCGCCACTTCGAGCTGGCTCGCCACTCGGATGAGCTGGTCCTCGCGACCGTAGGCGGCGACCAGCTGGACCCCGACGGGGAGGCCCTCCGGGCTGACGTGGAGGGGGAGGGAGATCGCGGGCTGACCGGTGACGTTGAAGTGCGTTGTGAAGGGGACCAGCCGCGCGATCCGGTCCTGGGTGGCCAAGGGATCGTTCGCGGGTGGCACGAGCTCGCCGACGCGCGGGGGGAGGTCGCCGAGGGTGGGCGTGACGAGGAGGTCGTGATCCTCCCAGAACCGAGCCATCGAACGCGTGAACGCGGCGCTCGTCGCCAGGGCCGCCGCGTAGTCGACCCCCGAGAGACGGGCCCCGGCCTCGGCGATAGCCCACGTCATCGGCTCGACGTCGTCGGCCGTGATCTCACGGCCGAGCTGTTGGCCGATGGCGAGGACGCTCATGCGGGCGTTCACGGCCCACCGCGCGAGGAACCACCGGGCGGCGTCGGGATCGATGACGGGGTGGTCGTCCGAGACGTCGTGGCCGAGCGCCTCGAGGAGGTGTGCCGTCTCGCGGGCCGCCGCCGCGCACTCGGGATGGAGGGCCCCGGTGGGGCTCGTCGCCAGGACGCCGACGCGTAGTCGCCCGGTCGGCGCCCCGACCTCCTCGACGTAGGGACGCCGTGGCGGCGGGGCGACGACCATGTCACCGGGACCGGGTCCCTGGAGGAGGTCGAGGAGGGCCGCGCTGTCACGTACGGTCCGGGTGACCACGTGCTGGACGGAGAGACCGCTCTCGTCGCGGTCGGGGCCGAGGGTCGTGCGGCCCCGCGACGGCTTGAGCCCGACGAGCCCGCACATGCTCGCCGGGATGCGAATGCTCCCGCCGCCGTCGCTCGCGTGGGCGATCGCGACCATCCCCGCCGCGACCGCGGCGGCGCTCCCCCCACTCGAGCCCCCCGGGGTGCGGGTGAGGTCGTAGGGGTTGCGGGTGGGGCCGTAGGCCACGGGCTCGGTGAAGGGGGTGATGCCGAACTCGGGGGTGTTGGTCCGCCCGAGGAAGGAGAAGCCCGCGCGACGCAGGCGAGCGACCAGCCAGCTGTCGGCGGGGGCCGTCCAGCCGGCGTCGCGCAGCGCGCGATTCCCGTGGTGGGCGGGATCCCCGGCGCTGTCGGCGAACAGGTCCTTGACGAGCAGGGGTACGCCGTGGAAGGGCCCCGCGGGAAGTCCCACCTCGATCTCGTCGAGGGCGCGCTCGAAGCGGCGGTGGATGACCGCGTTGATCGCGCCGTCCACCTCCTCGATTCGGTCGATTGCTGCCTCCGCCAACTCGCGGGGGCTCACCTCACCGCGAGCGACGAGCTCCGCCTGGGCGGTGGCGTCGAGCCAGAGGATGTCGTCCATCCGCCGATCGTAGGGAACGGCAGGGGTGCCCGGCGGGATCGGCGTGGGAGGGCGCGGGCCGTCGTCCGTCTATCGAGGCGGGCGGGTCACCTCTCGTTCGCACCACGCGTAGAGGGCGTCGTAGACGAAGGCGGCGCGCTCGAGGAGACGGTCGTCGTCGGACTCGCAGAGCAGTCCCCCCTCGCCGATCGCCAGCAGCCCCGCTCCCGCCGGGTCACTCGCGAGGTCTTCGCGGACGTCGGCGGCGTGAACGATCGTCGCGAGACGCGCGAGAGCCGGGTCATCGCCGAGGCCGAAGCGCTCGACGAGGACCTCGAAGGTGCAGAGCTCGCGTTCGTCGGCGCTCACCTCGTGGGTGAACTCGGCGCCCGGCGCGTCGAAGGAGTGGCCGCCGGTCTCGGCGGCCTCGGCGAGGACCCGGTCCGCGTCGACGTACACGATCTCGGCGTCGGGGTCGATGAAGCGGGTGATCAGCCAGGGGCAGGCGATGCGGTCGGTCTTCGGTCGGCGACGGGTGATCCATCTCACGGCTCCTCCTTCTCGTCGGCGTCACGGCGCCGCGCGAGGGTCGAGCGCGCCGAGCGGGCGAGGCCCGCGCGTCGCGCCCACCGCCAGAGTGCCAGGTCGTAGCCACCCTTGACGATTCCCGCCACCACGAGGGGCGCGCCGAGCGCCAGGTGCTGGAGCGCCCCGGCGACGAGGGGGGCCGCAGGGCGAGCCGTGTACCGGGCGGCGTTGGTCAGGGCGGCCGCGTCCGCGCGCTCGTCGGGCTCGACGACGGTCATGACGAGCGCTTGGCGGGTCGGGACGTCCATCTGGGAGAGCGTGGTGCGCAGGAGGAGCAGGGCGGCGGCGAGGGGGAGGCTCGGGGCGACGGCGACGAGGGCGAGGAGGACGTTGCTCGGTAAGTGAGTTCCCACCATGGTCGCGACGAGCCCGAACCGACGAGCGAGCATGGGCGCGAGTAGGACGGCGAACGCCTGGATCACCGAGACGGCGAAGAAGAGCGACCCCACTGAGAACAGTGAGGCGTGGTAGCGGGAGGTGAGGTAGTAGGAGAGAAACCCGGCGGTGACGAGGCCCCCACCACCGGCGTCGACCGCGAAGAGCAGAGCCAGGTCTCTCACCGCTCGGGGTCGAGCGTGACGGACGCGCCGGGGGCGCGGTCGTGCTGCCTCGACGGCGGGGGAGAGACGTCGTGCGAGGAGGGCTCCGAGGAGTCCGACGGGAACGAGGAGGAAGAAGAGTCCCGCGTGGACCGGTGTGTGGGGCCGGCCGAGTCCGACGAGAGCCGCCGCGAGAGAGCCGATCGCGCCGGCTCCCGCACCCCATGCGTTGTACCAGCCGTAGACGCGTCCGGTCCCCGCGTCGTCGCGGGCGAGCATCACCTGTTCCAGGGTGGTCGCCGCACCGTTGTCGACGACGTCGGTGGAGAGCGTGCCCGTGAGGGCGACGACGAGGAGGACGACGAGGGGAGGATCGAGTCCGACGACGAGACCCGCGAGCGCGACGGCGAGAAAGAACACGCCGTACGTGCGACGTCGACCGACGCGGTCCGCGACGGCTCCCACGGCGAGGGACGCGAGGGCGCTGCCCGCGATCATCGACGCGAGGAGCACCCCCGCCGTGACGGTTCCGACGCGCCGAGTAGCGAGCAGGGCTCCGAGGATCACCGCGGTGAACCCGTAGCCCACGCCTCGAATGGCTTGCGCGGCGATGAGGACGCGCGAGTCGACTCCGAGGCGAGTGCTCATCGAGCCATTGTCGCCGACGTGGGGATCGATCTCGGGAGTCTGCTGACCGAGTTGGCGAGAGATGCGCGGGAGGAGAGTTGACCAGCGTCGCGGAGGCCGTTGTCCGCGACGACGGAGACGTGGGCTCGATGTCGCGCCAAAAGGTCTCCGGAGAGGGGCGCCCGGGGCGAGGGACATCGCCGCGTTCGGAGGATCCGTCACGAGCTCATCGCGAGGCGTTCGCGCCGTCGTCGCACTCCGACGGAGATCAGCCGGACCCCGAGGGAGGCTCCACGGGTTCTCGTCTGAGTGGTCTACATATCGTGGAATCTCCTCGAGCCGTTGCGCCCGGTACGGTGAAAATTCGGTATTTTTCCAAGTCACGGGAGGAAAAGACACTGACCGACTTGACCGACTAACGAGTGCTAGCCTCTGCCGGAAGTAGCAGAACACGAGTGTTCGCAGGTCGCGCATGCTCGTCACTTGAGTAGGGGGGTTCCCGTGTTGGGAAGTAAGGCAGGATTGAAAGTCGCGGTGAGGGTTGCCAGTGCCGCGCTGCTGGCGTCGGGAGTCATTGGGACGGTCGCAGCGAGTTCCGGTGCCGCGTCGCTTCCGTCGACCATTGTGATTGGCTCGACGATGCCGTTGACCGGATCGGGGGCGCCCTTCGGCGACACCATGCTCTTGGGGGAGCAGACGGCCGCTCAGTACATCAACTCGCACGGTGGGGTCGGCACGAACCACGCGAAGATCAAGATCGTCTCGCTGGACGACCAGGCACTCGCCGCTCCTGCGGTGGTCGACACGAAGCAGTTGATCAAGGTCAACCACGCCATCGGCATCATCACGACGTACAACGACCCGCCGCTGGCGCAGTACAAGATCGGTGAGCAACTGGGCGCGCCCATCATCGCGATCACGAACGACCCCGCGATTCCGAACAAGCCGCACCTGTACCTGATGGGGTCGCTGTTCACGAACGAGGAGGCCGTGGCCCTCAACTACGCGAAGCAGCACGGCGTGAAGAGTGCGGGTCTCCTGTTCGCGAACAACTACACGTCCTTCGACATCTCGGTATGGCAGAAGATCGCGGACAACATCTTCGGCAAGAAGCAGCCGTCGCAGACGTTCGACGCGAGCTCGACGAACGTTACGACCCAGCTGCAGGCTCTGCAGGCCGCGAATCCTGACGTCATCACCCCGCTGGCTTCCGGCACCCTGATCATCACCGTGGCTCAGGACATGGCGCAGCTCCAGATGAAGCAGAAGATCGTGACGGACGCTGGTTCGCTGAACACCCCGCCGCAGGTCACCACGATGCCCGCCTGGAAGGGTGCCATCGCCGGTGTGCCGGTCATGAACCCGACCAACTGGCTGAACGCCGCGTCGGTGAAGGCTAAGCAGGGACCGGCGTCCATCTACACCGAGTTCGCGGCGAATTCGGTCTACCTCATCAAGGCGGCCGTGCAGGCGGTCGAGAAGGCCGGCAAGCCGGTGACCGGTGCGAACGTGAACGCCGCGATCGCCACCTTCTCCGCGAAGAGCACGCCGTTCGCGGCTGCCGGGATGACCCTCAACATGCTGCCTAACCACACCCTGAGCAACAAGTACACGGTGACGGGACTCACTCCGTCCGGTGGCTTGAAGGTGCTGGCGACCATTCCGGCCGCGACCGTGGCCAAGTGGGTCGCCGCGGCGATGAAGTAGCAACGTCGAGGCCGCCTGTAGACCCCTCGCCAGCCAACCCACCCCCGTCACGGGGGTGGGTTGGCTGGTTCCCCAAGTGAGTCGGTCCGCGGCCGCGAGAAGCTGGATCAGAGTTCTCGATCGGAGATGTTCGGTGACGCGATACGGGTGGAGACGGCAAGGATGGACCTGGTGACAAGACGCGTGAACGACCCCCGGCGATTCGACTCCGGTGCCCACCTCGCGATGCGGGGTGACACCACGGACGGAGGCTCCCATGGCGAGTAGTGCTCCGCGTAAGAGAGCGGCCACGGTGATAACCGAAGTGGACGCGACCCGGGCGACGGACCTGTACCGAACGGTGGCGCGGATTCGCGCCGCTGAACTGGTCCTTCAGCGTCACATCACGGAGCACGGGTTCGGAGGCTTCTGGCACCCGGGGCTCGGCCAGGAGGGTGTTCAGGCCGGTGCCGTTGCCGCACTGAGGACCGACGACTACATGTTCATCGCTCACCGGGGGCTCGGCTACGCCCTCGCCAAGGGCATGAGCCTGGAGTCGCTCTTCGGTGATCTGTTCGCTCGGACCGTCGGCTCGACCGGTGGCAAGGGTGGCGGGACGGTTCACTTCGTCGATCCCGAGCGCGGCGTTCTGGGGCAGGGTGGGGCGATCGGCTCGAGCTTCGTGCTCGGCGCCGGCGCCGCGATCTCCGGTCAGATGCTCGGGACGGATCGAGTGTGCGCCATCTTCTTCGGTGACGGAGCATCGTCCCGCGGGACGTGGCACGAGTCGGCGCTGCAGGCGTCAGTCTGGAAGTTGCCCATCGTCTGGATCTGTGAGAACAATGGATGGGCCGTATCCGCTCGCATCAGCGAGCAGAGCCCGACCGAGAACATCGCCGACCGCGCGTCGGCGTACGGAGTACCCGGAGTGATCGTCGATGGGCAGGACGCCATCGCCGTTTTCGACGCCGTCACCGAGGCGGTGGATCGGGCGAGAGCCGGTCACGGCCCCACGCTGATCGAGGCCAAGACGATGAGAATCCGTGGCCACTACGAGGGAGATCGCCAGAAGTACCGTGACGACCTCTTGGTGGGTGACGAGATCCCGCGGGACCCTCTCGGCATTCTGCGGGAGCACGTGCCCGCGTCGGTGGCGGACCAACTGGACGACGACGCTCGTCACGAAGCGGAGTCGGTTCTCGCCTCCGTTCTCGAGGCGCCTCGGGCAGATCCGTCGATCATCTACAAGGACGTCTGGTCATGACCGAACAGCGAACGCAGGAGTCCCCCGGCGACGGCGTCTCCACCATCAACTACGCGCTGGCGATCAATCACGCCATGGCCGAGGAGATGCGGCGCGACAGTCGCGTCTGGATCCTGGGCCAGGACGTCGGACGAATGGGTGGCGTCTTCGGCGTCACCCGAGGACTGCTCGACGAGTTCGGGCCGTTGCGGGTGCGCGACACGGCGATCAACGAGACGTTCATCGTCGGGGCCGCCGCCGGCGCCGCGATGACGGGCACGATCCCCATCGCTGAGCTGCAGTTCGCTGACTTCATGCTCATCGCGGGCGATGAGATCTTCGGGAAGTTGGCCAAGTGGCGGTACATGCACGGGGGCAAGCTGTCGTTGCCGGCCGTCGTGCGGGTGCCTACGGGACTACTCGGCGGGGTAGGGGCGGAGCACTCGCAGAGTCTCGAGGTCCTCGGGATGCACTTCCCCGGAGTGAAGGTGGCCCTTCCCTCCACTCCCGCGGACGCGAAGGGATTACTGAAGTCGGCCATTCGTGACCCCAATCCGGTCCTCTTCTTCGAGCACAAAGGCCTCTACCGGGTGAAGGGCGAGGTACCGGACGACCCCGAGTTCCTCGTCCCCTTCGGCGTCGCGGCCGTGCGGCGACGGGGCGATGCGCTCACCGTGATCGCGACGGGGATGATGGTCGATCGAACACTCGCCGCCGCCGACGTTCTCGCTCGCGAGGGGCACGAGGTCGAGGTCATCGACCCGAGGACGTTGGTGCCGCTCGACATGGAGACGATCTTGGAGTCCGTCCAGCGAACGGGCCGCGCGATGATCGTTCACGAGGCCGTACGGACCGCGGGTGCGGGAGCCGAGATCGCGAGCCGCATTCACGAGGAGTTGTTCTTCGCTCTCGATGCACCGGTGTGGCGCCTTGGCGCCATCGACACGCCGATCCCCCAAGACCCCGAGCTCGAGCAGCTGTGCATCCCTCAGGTTCCCGGGATCGTTGAGGCGATGCGCGGACTCATAGCGCTATAGAGGACACGGCAACGGAGGGGGTGGACGATGACGATGCGACGATCTCGTGAAGGCCGGTACTCGGCGCTCCGACAAAGGGACCCGCGGCGGGGAGAGACCTCCGGGTCCGGGGCGCACGACGGGGCCATGATGACGTGCGCCCATAGACGGCGCCGATCTCGCGGCTGGTCCCATCGCCCGTCGACTCACAGGACAACCCGCAGTGGAAGGTAATTGAGGTGTATTACCTACAAGTTCTCATCAACGGACTCGTCACGGGCAGCATCTACGGGCTGGCCGCGCTGGGCTTCAATCTCATCTACGGGACGACCAAGATCTTCCACGTCGCCTACGGGTCGGTGATCATGGTCGCGCTCTACCTCGTGACGTCCATCTCCCTGACCGGATCCACCGCCTACTGGGCGGTCGGTGCAGGGCTGCTGATCTCCCTGGCTCTCGGGGCCCTCGTCTACGCGATCCTCTACGCACCTCTCGAGAAGTTGGGTCGACCACGACCGATTATCTTCATCGCGTCGCTCGGCCTCGCGACGCTGATCGAAGCCGTCATTCCGTGGATCTACAGCCCCCAGCCGCTGTCCTTCTACCTCCCCAGCCTCAACACCGTCTTCTTCGTGGGACACATCGCCATCAGCCCGCTCGACGTCGCGGCCGTCGCCGGTTCGCTGGTGCTGTCGCTCTCGCTGTGGGCCATCATCAAGTGGAGCAAGTTCGGTCGTCAGCTGCGGGCGATCACGTCGAACGTCGAGCTGGGCAGCGTGATGGGCGCGCGACGCGGCCTCATCCTCGGCAGCGTCTTCGCCATCGGGACGGCGATCGGATTCATCGGGCTCACCATGCAGACGATGTCGAGCTCGGTGACCCCGGTGATCGACGTGTCGTACACCCTGATCGCCGCGATGATCGTCCTGGGCGGAGGGGCGGGGAGCCTCGTGGGCTCCTACGTCGTCGCCCTGGCCTGGGGAGTGATCCAGAACGGCGCCACCCTGTGGGTCAGTGCGGACTGGGCGAGCGTCATCGTCTACGTCGCGTTCCTCGTTCTCATCCTCATCCGCCCGGTCGGCCTCGTGAGCTCTATTTCGAAGAGGACGCTGTGATCTACATCATTCAAACGATCGTCATCTACTCCCTGACGTACAGCATCGCCGTCATGGGCCTGTCACTCGTCGTCGGCTACTCCCAGATCTTCGTCCTGAGCCAGGCGGCGGTCTTCGGGGTCGGCTCGTTCACCTACGCGGTGATGTCCAGCCGGAACATCACGTCCGACCTCCTGATCGTCATACCCGTCGCCATCGTCATTGGCGGGCTGCTGTCCCTCGTCACCGGCCTGCCCCTCTTCCGGTTGGGCGGCGACTACTACATCGTCGCGTCTCTGGCGTTCCAGTACGTCATCATCCAGGGCCTGGTCAACTGGACGTCGGTATCCGGGGGTCCCCCGGGGCTGTTCGGGTTCTCCTCTCCCTCGATCCTCGGGTGGAACATCACCTCGAACATGGACTTCATCTACGTCCTCGTGCCGATCCTGGTCCTGGCGCTCGGCTCGCTCCTCTGGGTACGTCGGATGCCCTACGGACGCGCGCTGGTCGCGATGGCCGATGACGAGGCGGCACTCGCCGCGGGTGGCGTGAAGGCCGACTCGCTGAGGGTCGGCGTGTTCGTGCTGGCCGGCACGCTCGCCGCCGTGGCGGGCGTCCTCTTCACGTCGTTCCTCAATGTCGCGTCACCCGGTGACTACGGGATCTCCGAGTCGATCCTGATGATCTCGATGGTGCTCGTCGGCGGCTCGAGGTCGCTGATCGGGCCGTTCATCGGCGCCCTCTTCCTCTCGAGTCTTCCGTACTGGTTGAACCTCGTTAACTGGTCGGTCTACATGACGGGAGTAGTGACGGGCGTGCTCCTCTTGCTCGTGGCCTTCTTCCTACCGGACGGGGTGGCCGGCCTCGCCACGTCGTGGGTGCACCGCCGGCGGATGCACGAGCAGAGCCGGCAGGCGTCGAGTGTGGAGCCGAGTCTGGGGGGTCAATCATGACGGCGGAGAAGGCCCTGGTCTTCAGCCGGGCAGGGCACGTAAGCCATTCGACGGGTCGCGACGGGGGCTCGAGCCGACTCGTGGCCCGAGGGCTCTTCAAGCGCTTCGGCTCGCAGGAGGTCATCGCCGGCTTCGATCACGACCTGGAGCCCGGCGTGGTTACGGGCTTGGTCGGTCCGAACGGCGCCGGCAAGACGACGATCTTCAACCTGCTCTCCGGCGGGTTGAAGCCGGACTCCGGTACGGTCACCTTCGCCGATCAGGACGTCACGGGAAGGCCGATGCACGTGGTGAGTCGAATGGGACTCGGTCGCTCGTTCCAGGACGTGAGAGTCTTCCCAGCGCTGGACTGCCTCGACAACTGCGCGCTCTACGCCCAGACGGTGCGAGAGACCTCGCTCGTGAGGACCTTGCTCATGCCACGGAGCACCGCCCGACTGTCCGGGGTCTCGCGCCAGGTCGCCACCGAGGCGGTCGAGTTCGTCGGGTTGGGATCGAAGAAGGACAACCTCGCGGGCTCCCTCTCCTACGCCGACCAGAAACTCCTCGCCATCGCCCGACTCCTCGCCATCGGCGCGACGACGCTGCTGCTCGACGAGCCCGCGTCCGGTCTCGATCGTCGAGGCGTCGAGAAGCTGATGGAGGTCATCCGTCGTCTGCGGGACGAGGGGCGGACCATCCTGCTCATCGAGCACAACCTGGACGTCGTTCGTGAGATGTGTCAGAAGGTGCTGTTCCTCGACCGGGGTCGTGTCCTCGCCGAGGGGACGCCGGACGACGTGTTCGCCCGCACCGAACTGGCCGAACTCTACTTTGGAGCGTGATGAGATGACAGCCGACTCGCTCGAGGCGCGACACGTCACGGTCCGGTACGGAGACCGCACGGTCCTGCAGGATTGCTCGCTCGAGGTGACGCCCGGGGAGTTGGTCGCCCTCGTCGGCCACAACGGCGCCGGCAAGACGACGATGCTGCGAGCGATCTCGGGCCTGGTCAGCGCGAGCGACGGGACCCTGACGATGAACGGGGAGGACCTGCGGGGTCTGTCACCCTCCCGTCGGGCCCGTCACGGCCTGGGGATGGTCCCCGACGCCGGGCGGGGTGCGGCGTTCGCACCCTTGACGGTTCGCGAGAACCTGCGTATCGCCCAGGACCTCGCGACGGGCGGGATCAAGGTCACCTACGAGGAAGTGCAGGGCCTGTTCCCTCCCCTCTTCGAGCACCTGGAGAACGCGGCCGGGGACCTCTCCGGTGGCGAGCGACAGATGCTCGCCATCGCGATGTCCCTCTTGCGCGAGCCGAAGTACCTCCTGCTCGACGAGCCATCCGTCGGCTTGGCTCCTCTGTTGGTGAAGGACGCGATGTCCGCTCTTCGCAACGTGGTGGACACCTTCGGGATCGGCGTCCTCCTCGTGGAGCAGAACGTGCAGGCCGCTCTGCGGGTGGCGGACCGCATCGTGGTCTTGAAGAACGGCGAGTTCCTGCGTGAGTTCGCGCCATCCGAGATCGAGAGCGTGCACGAACTCTGGGAGCTCTTCTAAACGAGCCCGTCGCATCGGGATCGACTCACCGGGGCGAGGATCTCGTGGTACCGAGACCGCCTCTACACGACGGGTGTCGTCGGGAGCACCCCGGTGCTGCTCACGCCGTGGACCAGGTAGCCCCAGAACTGGTAGGCGATGTCCCGGGTGCGCAGTGAGCCACTGGATCGGTACCACTGATACGCCCAGTTGCACATCCCGAACATGGCCAAGGACGCCAACTTCGGATCGGTTCCGCGAAACTCACCGGACGCTATTCCCGTGATGAAGATGTCCTCGATCATCAGCTCGTACAGGTTCCGCTTCGCCCTGATGGTCTCTCGACGGTCCGGGGGCAACTCCCGGTGGTGCTCGAAGAACACGCGAACGTGTCCTCGATGGGTCTCCATGAGCTCGAGAATGTCCGCCATCACCTCGAGCAGGAGTACCCCGGCGGGGAGACGCGCTTCGAGGCGTCGTTGGTGCTGCTCGATGAGATGATCGATGAACTCCTCATGGATCCAGAAAAGGATCTCGTCCTTACTCGTAAAGTAGTGATAGAGGGTCGACTTCCCCATGCCCACGGCGCGAGCAATGTCGTCCATCGTGGTCTTCGAATAGCCCGCCCCGTCGAACAGGTGCGCGGCGGTCACGGCGATTTCACGGCGACGGACATCGATCGGGGTTCGCTTTCGCGGGACGGCAGCATCACTCGGTGTCGGTGGTTCCTTAATCATCTTCCCGCTGGCATTTCTACGAACGAATAGCGCACGTGGCGTCAGGCATCACCCTACTTGCCTCTCCCTCGCCCCTCGTCACTCTTTCGACGCCACGTGAGATCGGACGTCACGGACGAAGTTCGGACCCACGAGGGTCCCGACCCACGAGTTCGCCGTGTCGAACCGACCCGCCACCCTCCGCGTCAGACGTCCGGAAGTCGCGACGGTGGGTGCCGTCTCCCTGCTCGCGAACGGCCGATCCCGGACTCGTGACGCGACGGAGTCGTCGGGGATCGCGCGTGAGCCGGGAGTCCCTCGGGAGGGCCGGATGACGGGGCGTCACGCCCCGCACACCGAGGTGCCAAGAATGATGAAGTCGACCAGTGAGTTCGATGTGGCGAGTCGACCGCGACATCGCGTCACATCACGGCATGCGACCCCAAAAGACCAGGTCAACCGGCCGACAGATCGGTAGACCTCCACGATGAGTCGTCGAGCTCCGCGGCTTGACATCCGAACCACGACAATCTAAGGTTCAGAAAGTCGACTAGTCAGTCGAGAAGGATTTTCGGGGGGAACCGTGATCGGAGTTGGGCCACCGCATCGGGAGGCAGTCGGCCTCGATGACGTCGGAACGGCCCTGCTATTCGACCGGTCCTGCGGTCACTGCGGCGTGTGTCAGCTGGGATGGAGTGCCTGGTGCGAGCAGCCGGGAGAGGGTCGCGCGCTCTGCTCGATACCGAAGCAGGTATCGGTGTCGTTCGCGACCGCCGTGCTCATGGCGACGAGTGCACTGATGACGGCAGACCTTGACGGATCGGCCATCGTCGCCGTCTGTACACCGCCCGGACACGAGGTTCTCTCACGCCTCGCGCAGCTGGTACATCGCGGGCCAATTGTGGCGACGTCGGACCTGCGTGATCCCCAGTTCAAGTCCTACCTGGGAGAGACGTCAGCGACTGGACGACCGGACGCAATTGTGACCGTATCGAGCGGTCGTGATGCCGTAATGGCCGTCAAGCGAGGCGGGATCGTGTGCCTCGCTGAGTCTATAGACGACATGCCGAGCGTGACTGAACTCGCGCAAAGAGAGGTCCGTGTTCTTGGTCCACGCGATCTCTCCGCAGTAGTCGACGGTATCGGGAGAAGGCAAGTTGAAGAGGCGTTCGGGTTCGCACATCGAACACCGCAGTAGGTGAAGTGAAACGTTAAGGCCCCGCAAGGGGAATATGGAAAGGAAGTGGTCACAATGGGTCGGAACGCCGATGGCTCATGGGCAGAGGAGTGGGTCCCGCCAACCTTCACGGTTGACCGCAATGGGAAGGTCGTCGGTTACGTCAACGATCGCCAGCCCAACAACTGGGGCCGCTGGGGCGAGCTCGACGAGCGAGGCACCGTTAACCTGCTCACGCCCGAGAAGATCGCCGAGGCCGCTTCGCTGATTCGAACGGGTCAGGTGATCAGCCTCGCCATTCCCCTCGACAGCTCGGGGCCCGTCCACCCGACTCGGACCGGAGTCGTCCACATGTACGGCTACACCGGGTCCGACTTCGTGGCGGGGTCGGTCGCCGGGAAGATCTACCCGAACTTCCAGGGAACCGATGACTACATCTTCATGCCGCTGCAGGGCAGCACGCAGTGGGACGGGATCGCGCACTTCTTCTACAAGGACACGATGTACAACGGCTTCTGGATCGGCAACGTGGAGTCCTTCGCCGGTGCGCGTAAGGGGTCTATCCACAACATGAAGGACACCCTGGTCGGACGGGGCGTTCTCCTGGACATCCCCCGACTGAAGGGCGTTGACCGCCTCGAGAAGGGCTACGGCATCACCCCCAAGGACCTGGATGACGCCTGCGCCGCCCAGGGTGTCGAGGTGCGCCAGGGGGACATCCTCATCATCCGGACCGGGCACGTGCCCTACTTCTACTCGCTCGAGGATCGCGCCTCCTTCTGGGTGGGCGGGGCTCCCGGCATCAACAGTGACTGCGTCCAGTGGGTAGCGGACAAGGACATCGCGGCACTGGCGATGGACAACATCGCCATCGAAGTGGAACCCTTCGAGGCTCCCTACGAGCACGTCTACCCCCTGCACGCGCGTCTGATCCGAGACTTGGGCCTGACGCTCGGTGAGGTCTGGTGGCTCGAGGAGTTGGCGGACGCCTGCGCGGCCGACGGTCGGTACGAGTTCTTCATCTCGGCCCCGCCGCTCAACGTGACGAACGCGTCCGGCTCGCCGGTCAACCCCATCGTGGTGAAGTAGCCCACGCTCGCACGAGTGGGCAATCGGAATCGAAGGAACGCGTCGGAGGTAGAGAGTGACGACGAGCAACGACAACAACAACGCACTGGATCGGAGCCGCTTTCTCGCGCTGGGCGAGATCCTGGCGCGTGTCAGTCGCAAGTATCCCGACAAGACAGCCCTCGTCTTCGAAGATCGGGCCCTGACCTTTCGTGAGTTCAACTCACGAGTGAATCGTCTCTCGGCGGCCTTGGCTCGCCGCGGCGTCAGCCGCGGCGACAAGGTCGCCGTGCTGATGTTCAACCGGTTGGAGGTGTTGGAGAGTTACTTCGCCTGCCAGAAGCTGGGCGCGTGCCCGGTGCCGATCAACTTCCGACTGGTACCGAACGAGGTCCGGTACATCCTGAACAACGCCGACGCCGTCGGGGTGATCGTCGACGAGCCCCTGGAGCAGCTGGCTCGGGAGTCGACCGAGGGAACGTCGAGCTTCGTGCTGGCGTTGAACCCGACACCCGAGCCCGGGGCCGACTCCTACGAGCAGGCGCTCTCCGTGGAGGCCGACACCGAGCCCGATGTCGTGGTCAACGAGGACGACCTGGCGTTCCTGATGTACACCTCCGGCACGACGGGGCTGCCGAAGGGGGCGATGCTGACCCACCGCAACCTCGTGGCGAACACGGTGAACTGGATCATGGAGATCGAGGCACGTCACGATGACGTGTGGTTGTCCGGCCTGCCCCTCTTCCACATCGGCGGCGTGAACGGGATCCTTCCGTTCATCTACCTGGGAGGAACCTGCGTGGTCACGACCTCGACGGGTTTCGACCCGGCGGAGTCACTGGCCCTCATCCAGAAGCACGACGTCACGATCTGCTACTTCGTCCCCACGCAGTGGCAGCAGATCTGCACGTTGCCCGAGGTGGCCCACGTCGACACGTCCAGACTGCGCAAGGCGCTCTGGGGTGCCTCGCAGGCACCCGTCAGCACCCTGGAGCTGCTGACGGGCACGTTCCCCTCGGTGGGGATCGTGAACGCGTTCGGCCAGACGGAGATGTCGTCGAACACGTGCTTCCTGAAGCCCGACGACGCCGTTCGCAAGATGGGGTCGGTCGGCAAGGCCGCCGTGAACGTCGAGGTTCGAGTCGTCGACGACGACATGAATGACGTTGCCGTGGGCGAGATCGGCGAGATCGTCTATCGGGGCCCGACCGTCATGAAGGGCTACTACCGAAACGACGACGCTACGCGCGAGGCGTTCGAGGGCGGGTGGTTCCACAGCGGCGACCTCGTCAAGGTCGACGACGAGGGGTTCATCACGGTGGTGGATCGCAAGAAGGACATGATCATCAGCGGGGGCGAGAACATCTACCCCGCCGAGATCGAGCAGGCCCTCGCGACTCACCCCGGCGTGGCCGAGGTCACCGTCGTGGGCGTTCCCCACCCCAAGTGGGTGGCGACCCCTCTCGCCGTCGTCGTGCCCTCGGGCGAGCGACCGACCGAGGAGGAGTTGATCTCCTACGCGAAGGAGAAGATCGCCTCCTACAAGAAGCCCAGTGGCGTCGTCTTCGTCGATGCACTGCCACGCAACGCGGCCGGGAAGGTCCTGCGTCGGCAGTTGCGCGACGAGTTCTCCGAGCGCTTCACCGGAGCATCGTCGTGAGATCTCACCCCGTCGTCGGGACGCGCGAGAGCCCGGACGGGCTTCTCCGCTACGACGTCGAGGTTCCGTTGAACTTGGTCGACATGCTCGACGACACGGTGAGGCGACACGCCGACTCTCGCGCCTTCGTCGATGGCGATGGCGACGTCACGTGGTCCGAGTTCGCGGAGATCGTCGAAGCGACGGCCCGAGGGCTCGCCGGTCACGGCGTGCGGGCTGGCGACCGCGTCGCCGTGGTGGCGGGAAACGGCATTCCGTTGACCGCTGCCTACTGGGCGATCTGGAAGGTCGGCGCCATCGCGGTGCCGCTGAATCACCGACTGACGTCCGATGACCTCGCGCGGCAGCTCGAGGCGGCGTCGCCCCGCCTCCTGCTCGTCGGGCGCGGCAAGGAAGAGTTGGGTCGGGCCGCCGCCGTGGGATCGGAGAGCACGGTCGTACTCCAGGAGGATGACGAGTTCTTCTTCTCGTCGTCGGACGGAGCGGGGTACTCGACTCCGCCGCTCGGTGAGTTCACCCCGGCCGCCATCCTGTTCACCTCGGGGACGACGGGCCGTGCGAAGGGCGTGGTGATCTCGCACGGCAACGCCGTGCAGAACTCCGTCACCTGTACCTCGGTGATCGGTCGCCGTTCCGACGACACCGAACTGATCATGGTGCCCCAGTTCAACGTCACGGGACTCTGCTCCCAGACCATCCCCATCGTTCATCTCGGCATGACCGGCGTCCTGCTCGATGGCTTCAGCGCGGATCGAGCCGTCGATCTGGCCCGGACCCATGGGGTGACGAGCACGGTGGGTGCACCGACCATGTGGTGGCGGATCCTCGAGAGCGCGGGGGCTGAGGGCCTGCCCGGCCTGCGGCTCGCGCTGTACGGCGGGGCCCCGATGCCCACGGCACTGCTCGACCGGATGACGACGGCCCTCGGGTCCGCCACGTTCGGGAACGGGTACGGAATGACCGAGACCTGCTCCATGGTGACCTATCTCGGTGGGGAGGACGCCGTGCGTCACTCGGAGTCGGTCGGTGCGCCGCTGCCCATCACCCAGATGCGACTCCTCGACCTGTCCTCACCCGACGAGGTCGAGAGCGGACAGGTCGGCGAGGTGACCGTTCGGGGTCCGCAAGTGGCCATCGGCTATTGGGTCAACGGTGACGTGAGCCCGTTGACGGGCAGCGACGGGTGGGTGCGAACCGGGGACGTGGCCCGCGTGATCGACGGCTTCGTGGTCTTGGCGGATCGCGTGAAGGACGTCATCAAGCGCGGGGGAGAGTCCATCTTCTCGATCGAGGTGGAGGAGGCCCTGTATCAGCACCCCGCCATCCTCGAGGCTGCGGTCATCGGCGTCCCGGATGACGTCTACGGCGAGCGGGTTCTGGCGGCGGTGGTGGTGAAGCCCGGCGCGGAGGCCGAAGCGGGCGACATCCAGGCCTTCTGCCGCTCGCGCCTCGCGCCGTTCAAGGTGCCGAGCTTCGTCGAGGTCGTCGACGAACTTCCGCGCAACGCGGGCGGGAAGGTCGTGAAGGCGCGTCTCAAGGAGATGTTCTCCTCGTCGAGGAGTGCACGCCCGTGACGGAGGTCACCGTGGACTCGTCAAGCGCCCGCGACGTCCCCGTCGCGTTGGTCGCCGGCGCGGGTCGGGCGGGTGGCATCGGGCACGCGGTCGTGACGAGGCTGCTCGCCGACGGCTATCGCGTGATGGCGTCGGACGTCGGTCGCGCGCTCACCTCGCACCCCGACTACGAAGTGGCCCCACCCGGGGACCTGTCGGAGTTGGTGCGCGCCGTCGATGACGCCACGCGGCTTCAGAGCCACCCGTGCGACGTCACCCAGGAGGACGACGTGATCGCACTGTTCGCGAGGACGCGTGAGGCGTTCGGACGCCTGGACGTCGCCGTCAACTGCGCGGGTCTGGGAATCGGCTTGACTCCCGTGACCGAGCTGACGTTGCGGGATTGGAACGTCAATCTCGACGTGATGGCGACGGGCGCCTTCCTCTTCGCGCGCGAGGCCGCGCGGGTCCTAGTGAGTCAGGGGTCGGGTGGGCGGATCGTGACGATCTCCTCGCAGGCGGGAAAGACCGGGATGCCCCTGCTCGCCGCCTACAGCGCGGCGAAGTTCGCCGTGATCGGCCTGACCCAGAGCCTTGCGGCGGAGTTAGGGCCCGAGGGCATCACGGTGAACGCCGTCTGCCCGGGAACCATCGATACACCGCTGCTCACCGTGAAGGGGGGCGTCGTGGAGGCCTTCTCCTCCCTCGCGGGACGTTCTCCCGACGACTATCGTCAACGGCTCGCGAAGCAGATCCCGCTACGCAGATTCGGCACCCCCGATGACGTGGCGAGTGCCGTGGCGTACCTGGTCTCACCCCACGCGTCCTTCGTGACGGGCGAAGCCCTGAACGTCACGGGCGGACAGGAAGTCCACTGATCATGAGGGCGGCGATCTTTCAGGGGGCGAAGCGGATCGACGTCGCTGACGTGCCGGCTGGCTCGGTCGGGACTCGTGACGTCCTGCTTGCCGTCGAGGCTTGCGGGGTCTGCGGGTCGGACCTCGCCAGCTACGAGCACGGGCACTACGTGACGACCGGTCAGGTGATGGGTCACGAGATCTCGGCGCGAGTCGTCGCGGTGGGACGGGACGTACGCGGCCTGGAACCGGGTGTCCAGGTCGCGGTACGCCCGATGGGGACCTGCGGGGTCTGCGGATACTGCCGGGCGGGCGCGTCCAACTTGTGTGGATCGACGCAGGGGAGGTCCCTGGGGTACGGCCTGCCCGGAGGGTTCGCCGAGGAGATCCTGCTGAGCGACGTCGAAGTCGGTCGCGACGTCGTCCCGGTCGAGGTCCACGTGCCGCCGACGGAGCTCGTGTGGGCCGAGCCGCTCGCGGTCGCGGTGCACGCCATCGGGCTGGTCACTCGTCGACCGGTGGAGTCGTTGCTCGTCGTGGGGGCCGGCTCCGTCGGCCTGTGCGTGACGGCCGCCGCCCTGGCGATGGGGATCGACGACGTCGTGGTGCTCGAGCCGAGAGAGCACCGTCGCGACGCGGCGGCGGCGCTCGGCACCCGAGCCCTCGCTCCGGGGGATCTCGATCCGAACGAGGCGGTTGGTGGCGCGGTCGACACCTCGGGCATCCCCCAGGTGATCAGCAACGCCGCGGAGAGGGTCCGTCCTGGAGGGACGGTGGCCCTGCTCGGCCTCGGGGACGGCCGCGTCCCCTGGCCCGTTGGCGGTGTTCAGCTCACCGGCTCCTTCGCCTACACGGACGAGGAGTTTCGGCGGGCGGTCGATCTCATCGTGTCGGGCCGGGTTCGGCTGGGTCGCTTCGTCACCCATCGCTTCTCACTCGAGCAGACTGCCGCCGCGCTCGGCGTCGCGACGCTCGACGAGACGGCCGTGAAGGCCGTCGTGATTCCCGAGGCGTCCGATGCCGATCGGTGAACGGCGCGTCGCGCGAGTAGTGCAGCGGAGTCGGTCGTTGGTCGATCGCGGGGCGAGGGCGCATTCGGGAACCGCGCGCCGATCTCGGACGTTACGGGACACCGACCAGATCGCTCCGACGGGAGGATGGCGATGATGTGGAGCGTCGCGGGCCAGACCGCACTCGTGACGGGCGGAAGTCGGGGGATCGGCCTGGCGATCGCGAAGCAGTTCCAGGAAGCGGGCGGCAACGTGATGCTGGTGTCGCGTAGCGCGGAGAACCTCCGCGACGCGGCCGCGACCTTCGGTGGCGCCGGTGGGGAGGTCGCCTGGACCGTGGCGCACGTGGGCAGGCCCGACGACGCGAGCGCCGCGGTGGAGGCGACCATCAAGCGGTTCGGCTCCGTCGACGCGCTGGTGAACAACGCGGGGACGAATCCGTACATGGGCCCGCTGATCGAGATCGATGACCGGCGCATGGCGAAGACGGTCGAGGTGAACCAGTCGAGCGTGCTCGTGTGGTCCCGGGCGGTGTGGTCGCGGTGGATGCGCGATCACGGCGGGGCGATCCTGAACGTCGCGTCGATCGGGGGGCTCAGTGTGGAGCCCGGAATCGGGTGGTACAACGTCACCAAGGCGGCCGTCATCCACCTGACCCGCCAGCTCTCGTGGGAGTTGGCACCGACGGTGCGCGTGAACGGCATCGCTCCCGGGATCATTCGCACGGAGCTGGCGCGTGCCATCTGGGAGGACAACGAGGATCAGGTGGCGTCGCACATCCCCCTCGGGCGCATCGGCGAGGTCGAGGACATCGCTCCGATCGCGCTCCTGCTCCTCTCCAACGCCGGCTCGTGGATCACGGGGCAGACCGTCGTGGTGGACGGGGGCACGTCGAACCAGCCGTCGGGAGGCGTTGGATGAGGGATGCAGGTCACGTCACCGATGAGGTCCGGGCGGTGGCCGCGAGGAGGTCGTCGTGCGACATCGAGGCGAAGGGGTGAGGAAGCATGCGTGAACCGCGGAGTCGAGTCGCGTCGTGGACGTCGTTGGTGAGGGGTCCTCTCATTCGGGAGTGTGGAGGGGTGCGGCCGTGACCACATCGGAGTTCATTGACGTCGTGATGCCGCAGATGGGCGTCTCCGTGACCGAAGGCGTCATCGCGAGGTGGCACGTCGCGGTCGGAGACCGCGTGGTGAGCGATCAGATCGTGTGCGAGGTCTCGACCGACAAGACCGATACGGAGATCCTCGCACCGGCCGACGGCGTCATCACCGAGATCATCGTGTCCGAGGGTGAGGAGGTCGCCATTGGCGGCGCGGTCGCCCGACTGTCCTCGTCGGAGGGCGCCGGGGGGTCCGGCCCCGCCGTCGCGCCCGCGACGTCCGTCGCCGCGACCCCGGTGACGCCCCCGCACTCCCCCGAGCCGCCCGCGAGTCGCCCGAGCGACGTCGTGCCGGCTCCCCTCGTAGCGCCCGTGACGGATCAGCTGCGTACGAGCCACCGCTCGGTCGCCGAGATGCTGGCGGGCGCCCGCATCGACCCGACGGCGGCGGCCGACGCGGTCCTCGATCACCGCCCCAGCGACGGACGGCCGCTGGCGTCCCCCCTCGCTCAGCGGCGCGCCAAGGAGCGCAACATCGACCTGGGCGAGGTCCGGGGAACTGGGCGTCGAGGACGCATCTGCGTGCAGGACGTCCTGGCGGCCGGCCGGACCACGTCCGTGAGCGCTACCTCGGTCGCACCCGCGACCGCCGTCACGGCCACCCCGGTCACACCGACGATCGTCGTCGGCGAGGCGGGGCTCCCCCTCGGGTACGAGGACGTCCCGTTCGCCATCGCGAAGACCAGTCCCCACCGTCGCGCCATCTCCGAGCACATGATCCGCTCACGTCAGACGGCGGCGCACATGACGACGGAGGTCGACGTCGACATGTTCCAGGTGGCGAAGGTGCGCGAGATGATGAACGCGGCTCGCGCGGGGGCGGGTCAGGGGCGGATCTCCTACCTGTCCTTCATCACCAAGGCCGCGATTGCGGCCCTCGCGGACTATCCCGACATGAACGCGACGTTCCAGCACGAGCGGATCATCCACTGGAACGAGGTCAACGTGGGCATCGCGGTGGACACGCCGGAGGGGCTGATCGTCCCGGTGATCCGCCACGCCGACACGATGACCGTCGAGGGGATCGCGGACTCGATCGCTCGCCTCGCCGAGCGAGCCCGGGCCCGGCGGCTCTCTCCCGACGACCTGCGCGCCGGGACGTTCACCGTGTCGAACCCGGGCTCCGTGGGCGGCGTCGCGGGACCGGCGATCATCAATCAGCCGCAGGTGGCCATCTTGGGCATCCCGGTGATCGTGCGACGACCGTGGGTCGTGACCTCGGCCGAGGGAGGCGAGGCCGTGGCCATTCGTCCGATCCTTCGCCTCGCGGTGACGTTCGACCACCGAGCCATCGACGGGGCCTACGCGACTCGCTACGTGGTCCAGGTCGGTCGACTCCTCGAGTCGTGGGACCTACGCGACTACAGCTGACGACGTCGCCGGGAGGCGGACGCCCCGGCGACGTCGATCACAGCGCGCGAAGGATGGCGGCGTCGCCCTGTCCACCACCACCGCAGAGCCCGACGGCTGCGATACCGCCGCCGCGGCGCTGCAGCTCCAGGAGGGCCGTCAACGCCAGACGGGCCCCCGACATCCCGACCGGGTGGCCCAGCGCGATGGCCCCGCCGTGGACGTTGAGCCGCTCCTCGTCGATGCCGAGGTCGTCGCGAGACGTGAGCGCCACTGCGGCGAAGGCTTCGTTGATCTCGTAGAGGTCGAGTGACGTGACGTCAAGGTCGGCCCTGGCGGCCGCGAGGGCGATGGCTCGGGCCGGCTGCAGGAGCAGCGACGTATCGGGCCCGGCGACCTGCCCGTAGCTGACGATCTCGCCGATTCCCGATAGGCCCAGTTCGCGCGCGCGGTCGGCGGACATGATCACGATCGCGGACGCACCATCCGAGATCTGCGACGCGTTGCCGGCGGTGATGGTGCCGTCCTCGATGAACGCGGCGCGCAGCTGTCCGAGCGAGTCCGTCGTGGTCTCGGACCGTACTCCCTCGTCGGTATCGACGAGGACGGGGCCCCCCTTGCGGGTGGGGACCGACACGGGAGTGATCTCCTCGGCGAACACGCCCGAGGCGATGGCCGCGGCGGCGAGCTGGTGGCTCCGCGCCGAGAACTCGTCCTGACGGGCGCGGCTGATGCGGCCCCCGTTGTAGGAGTCGGTCGCGTAGCCCATGGCGCAGTGGTCGAAGGCGCACGTCAGGCCGTCGTGGAAGAGCGAGTCGTGGAGTGTCTGGTCGCCGATACGGAAGCCCGAGCGTCCGTTCGCCACGAGGTAGGGCGCGTTGGTCATCGATTCCATGCCTCCCGCCACCACGATCTCGGCGTCCCCCGCCTGGATCATGAGGTCGGCCATGCGGAGCGCCTGCAGGCTCGAGAGGCAGGCCTTGTTGACGGTGGAGGCGTGCGCGGTCATGGGGATGCCCGCCTTAGCGGCGGCCTGGCGGGCCGTGACCTGACCGCCACCGGCCTGGATCACCTGTCCCATGAGGACGGCGTCGACCATGTCCGGCGCGACCCCGGCCGTCGCCAACGCCCCCGCGATGGCGACGCCACCGAGGTCCTGCGCGCTCAGGGCTGACAGGGCGCCGGAGAACTTCCCGATGGGCGTTCGGGATCCGGCGATGATGACGCTCGTGGGCATGACACTCCTTAACTGTGTTGCGGACGCGGGACCCGTGCTCCCCACCGGGGCGGGGGGAACGGGTACGGGGTGACTAGAGATCGGATCCGTCGCTCGACGGTGGCTCGTTGACCGGGGGCAGGGCCAGGCCGGGCACGTCGTCGGTGCCGTAGATCACCTCGTCGGCCAGCTTGACCTTCCCCTCGAGGTCGGCCAGGCCGAGCATGACGATCCGCTGGGCTTGGGGTGACCCCGCTCCGTGCATGGCCTCGACCATGGTGGTGACGCTGGTCATGTTCTCGATGTAGCGGCCCACACGGATGCGTTCGGTGACGTCGTACTCGGGATTGGCCCCGTAGTACTTGCGGACCCACTGGGCGACCTCGGGGTGCTCGAACGAGGCGGCGTCCGGCATCGTGGCGAGGAACCCTCCGGCGAGGTCGTGGCTGATCCGCCCGATCTCGTAGACGTTCCTCGTGATGTTCTGCTTGACGGTGTTCGCCAGGATGGGGTCGACCATGTACGAGCCGCACGGCAACTGGTACCCCAGCGCACTCGACCCGATGGCCGACGCGTAAGTGGTCTCGTTCCGGTGGATCATCTCGATGAGCTTGTCCTTCACGATGGCGTTGCGATCGGTCCCGAGGATCCGGGTCATCTTGGCCGTCGCGCCGATGAGCACGTCGGCGTTCCCACCCTTACAGCCGCCGTAGTTCGCTCGGTGCCACGTGGCGAAGTAGTTCACCAGTGTCCCGCAGTGCTCGACCTCGCCGTTCATGAAGACGCGCTCGTTGGGCACGAAGACGTCGTCGAAGACGACCATCGCCTCGCCGCCGACGACCCCGAAACGGGTGTTCCCGATGTCCCACGAACCCTCGAGCTTGCGCGAGTCGTTGGACTGGCGTCCGAACACGAAGAGGACTCCCTCCGCGTCCGCGGGGACGGCGCACGCGATCGCGAACTCCTCCTCGCCGGGCGCGAGTCCCGTTCCGGGCAGGACGAGGACCTCGTGGGAGTTGATGCCGCCGGTGTTGTGCACCTTGGCCCCTCGGATGACGACGCCGTCGGGCCGCTGCTCCACCACGTGGACGAACTGGTCGGGGTCGGCCTGCTGCGACGGCTTCTTCGCTCGGTGGCCCTTCGGGTCCGTCATCGCGCCGGCCAGCATCAGGTCCTCGCGCTGGACGTACTCGAGGTACTTCGTGAAGCGCTGGTGGTAGTCGGTGCCCTTGGCCTGGTCGATCTCGTAGGAGACGGCGTAGGCGGCGTTGAGCGCGTCGAGGCCGACGCAGCGCTGGAAGCAGGTCCCGGTCGTCTGGCCGAGTAAGCGCAGCATCTGGATCTTCTTCACCAGGTCGTCGGGATTCTGGAAGATGTGGGTGTAGCGGTGGATCCGCTCTCCGGACAGGTGACTGATCGCCGTCATCACGTCGCGGTGCTCGGGGTCGTGGGCCAGTTCGTAGGTCTTCGCGACCGTGTTGATGTGCGGGGCGACGAGCGGGTGGTCCACGACGTTGTCCACCATCTCGCCGCCGACGTAGGCGCGGATCTTCAGTCGACGGAGGCTGTCGACGTACTCCAGGGGGGTCTTGAGGGCCACTGCGCTCCCTTCCCGTAGGCGGCGTTGGCGCCCACTCGTGGGTAACTAATACTCATTAGTTACCTTAGTGCAGCGACGTCACCCGTGCGAAGAATGTCCTCGGCCACCCGAAGGTGCTGATCGAGGGGGTGCGGCGTCCGCCCGTCGGGCGCAGCTCCCGTCTGTGGTCGGCCTCGGGCCGGAAGCCGGGTGGCGAGACGCCGACCACGAGCGGAGCGGCCCGACCGTACGCGTCCCACCCATTCGGTCGCTGACCGTCGACACTGAGAGCGGTGACCCCGGGGGATCGGCCGGAAGCCGTGGTCGGGCGCGACACCTCCGGGCCTCTGCGAGATCCGACGACCACTCGCCGCGACCGGCGCGTATCATCAGCGCTCACCGGCGAGGGTCGGTGTACCGTCTTCCAGCAGAGAGCTCCGGCCATCAACGAGGGCCCGGGCGAACCCGGTTGGCCATCAGCGGCCCACCGAGGCGACAGACGGGGACGATCGATCGACCCTGGCTGGCGCGGCATGCGGCGGATCGGAACATGACTGAAGGCCAATCGAGCGCGGAGACCACGAATGGCGGCCGGGTCTCGGGGCGTCCCGTCTCCCGAGGGGATCGCCTCGTCGACATTCGTGAAGCCGCGCTAACGCTGTTCGCCGAGCGCGGGTATCACGCGACGAGCATGGAAGACATCGGCCGGCTCGTGGGCGTCCGAGGGCCCAGCCTCTACAACCATCTGAAGTCCAAGCACGAGATCCTCGTCGACATCATGGTGACGACCATGCGCGAGCTCAACGAGGAGTTCGACCGGGCGACGACGACGGGCAGCCCCTCCCGGCGCGTGTGCCAGGCCATGGAGGCCCACGTCCGCTACCACGCGGTGCATCCTCGCGAGGTCCGCATCGGCAATCGGGAGATCCCGAGCCTCGAGCGACCGGCGCGCGACGTGGTCGTGAGCCTGCGCAGCGCTTACGAGAACAAGTGGCGCCAGCTCATCCAAGAGGGTCTCGACAGCGGGGAGTTCTCGATACCGTCACCCCGGGTGGCGGTCTACGCGATTTTGGAGATGGGGATCGGCGTGGCGCAGTGGTATCGACCCGACGGCTCCTTGACGCTGGACCAGATCGCCGAGCTCTACGCCGACATGGCGACCCGACTCCTGAGGGGTAACGAGCTCGTCACGGGTAACTGACCGATCCCATCGGTCCGTCGTCCCCTCGAGCGGGGACACGGGGTTGCGACGGGGGCACTGTCGCCTCCGCTGACGAAGGCGAGGAGCGGCCAGATAGGGGGTCCACGGCTCCGGGTCGGGACCATCGTCGGACATCTCCGTGAGTGGCTCGTGTCGACGTGGTGGTGCGCGGATCACTCGAGGACCCGGGGAAGTCGCTCGGATGCGAGAGAGCCTCAGTGGTCGATGCGGATGGAGAACCGGAAGTAGTCGGTTCGCACGACGGAGCGCATGAAGCCGAGCGTGAGGCCGTCGGTCCGCTTGACCCTGCTGCTCAGCAGGAACATCGGGCGGCCGACTTCGATCAGGAGGGTATCGGCTTCGAACTTGTTCGCCGACGTGGCCTCGACGGTGACCTCCGAGTACGCCGCATCGATGTGGTATCGGCGGGACAGCTGGACGAGGGCGTCGTCCTCATCGGCGCGCACCTCGGGTAGCTGGTCGGTCTCGGCGAGTGTCAGCAGCGCCGGCGACGCGTCGACGCGGAGGTACAGGTGGCTGAGGGACGCGGGCGTGTCATGGACCGCTTGGAGCACGGTCAACTCGAAGACCTCGGATCTCGTCGTCAGTTCGAGGATCTGGAGGAGACTGTCGTTCACCGTCGTCCGTGATGCGTCGATGACGCGTATGACCTTGGCCGAGACGTCACCGCCCCCCGTGGAGATCTCGTCCCCGGTCGGCGGTATCTGGTAGAGGAGCTTGGGCTCGGAGACGAATGCCCCCTTCCCCTTGATTCGCCTCACCTGGGCGTCAGCCTCGAGGACGTCGAGGGCCTGACGGATCACCGTGCGGCTGATCCCGAACTCCGTCGAGAGCTCCGACTCCGAGGGAAGCCGATCCCCGGGTCGCCACGAACCCGCATCGATCTCCTGCTTGAGTGCCTCTTGGAGCTGGTAGTAGTAGGGGACCGGACTGAGGGTGTCGATCCGACGCATCCGGTCCAAGACCTTCTGGTTGTCGGAGACTCCACTCTTACGCATGACGCTCACTTGCCCTTCGTGTGAGCACTCGCTCCACCGTGGGACGAGGGGCAACGTCAGAATAACGGACTCCGAACGGGGGACACCATCGAACGTCGTCGTTGGATCGCGTCCCGCGGTACTCGACCTCGAGGGTGGGAACGACGCCACCGCCGAGTCGTCGACCTCGGCCACATCGGTCCCGGTGGGGCGCGGATCGCGGCCGGCGGCGGCGAATCGGGGTGGACGCGTCGTTCGTTCGAGGTGACGCGGTCGCGAGAATGGGTCGTCCCACCCACGGCGGCGCGACCCGTTCATTGCATCCGAACAGCCGAGCACCGACCCGTCGCCGCACGGCGCCGACGTCAGTCGCCGAGCTCGGCGCTCTCGCTGATGAAGACCGAGAAGTTGTCGAAGCACGCCTCCCGCACCGGCGAGTTGTACGTGTCCACGTTGCGGCGGTACGTCGCGCTCCCGTCCAGAATCCGTTGGAATCCGTCGGCGACCTCTCGAAGCAGGACGGGCGGGTTCTCCATCCGCATGAAGTGGCAGACGAAGACGCGGCTGACGGACGAAGCCAGATCGGCGAGTCGAGCCGTCGAGCGGGCGAAGGCCTCGAGATCGGACTCGTCCGTCTGGGCGTAGATGGGCCCCGTGTTGATCGTGTCGCCGCCAAACAGCAGGCCGTTCTTCTCGTCGAAGAGGCAGATGCTGTCGGGAGAGTGGCCGGGGGTGTGGAGGACGCGAAGCTGGCGCCCCCCGAGGTCGAGGACGTCGTCGTCGTGGAGCAGCCGCGTGGGCACCGTGGGGACGATCTGGTAGTCGGACGGATCGAAGCCCTCGGGCAGGGGGCGCAGCAGCCGCTCGGCCGTCAGAAGGTGGAAGTACACGTCGTCCGACTCCTTGTAGTTGACCCACGCCTCCAGAAGTCGCTGGGTGTACTCCATGTACGCCGACGCCGTCTCCGGGGACGCCGGACGCTGCAGCAGCTCGGCGCCGCTCTCGTGGATCGAGATCCTCTCGAAGAGTCGATTCCCCCCTGTGTGGTCGAAGTGGTAGTGGGTGTTGATGACCTCGAGGGGCTTGCCGGAGAGGCTCTCCGCCACCCGGCGAATGTTGGCGACGCCCAGTCCCGTGTCGAGCAGATAGGCGACGTCGGAGCCTTCGACGAGGTACGAGTTGACGTGACCGGGCTCGGAGATCAGGTGCACGCCCGGATCGAGCTGGCGCACGTGGAACCACTCACGACGGGGATGGGGGTCACCCCACTCGGTGTCCGGGTAGTGCTGGTTCTCAATCGATGCGGACATCGTCACCCCTCCTGTTCGAGACGTTAGAGCTCCCGGTCACGAACGCGAGGAGCGGGGACCTCGACCGCGCGCGTGCCCATTCGATCCCCCGGATCACGCCGTCAGTTCGCGGTCCACTCGATTGCGCTGAGTGGCGTAGTAACCCAGTCCCGCGACGAACAGGCCGACGAAGATCGAGAGGTCGCCACCACCGAGGCTGTTCACGAATGGCCCTTGCCATTCGGCGTTCGCCGAGAAGAGCGAGGCGGCGAGTCCCCCGATGGCCAGCCAGGCGATCGCGGGGACGTTCCACCCCTTCGTGTACCAGTATCGACCGCCCACCGTGTGAAGGGCCGGTGCCTCGTACCGACCCCTCCTCAGCCACGCATCGGCCAGGTAGACGCCGCACCAGGGGGCCAGCCACAGCACCATCAGGTTGAGGAAGTTGATGAAGGAGTTGGTGAAGTCACTGACGAAGAGCGCGTACGCCGACATCGCGGTCCCGAGGCTGGCGTCGATGAAGACCGCCTTGTAGCGCTTCATGCGCAGACCCAGAGTCAGCAGACTCATCGAGGACGAGTACGTGTTGAGGAAGTTGTTGGTGATCGTCCCACCGACGATGACCGCGAGGTAGACGGCGAAGAACCAGGAGGGGACTAGGTGCTGCAGCCCACTGATGGGGTTCGACATGTCGGTCGCGGTGGACGCGGCGACACCGACGAAGGTGATGAGGACGCTCGGAATGAAGCCGCCGAGTGCCGTCGCCACCGCGATGCGTGAACCCCGAGTCTTCGTGGGGAGATAGCGCGAGTAGTCCGAGCCGCAGTTGTACCAGGAGACGGGTGCGGCGGTCATGACGAGGAGGGCCAACAGGAAGGCTCCCGTCCCGGAGATGCCCGGCAGGGGGTGGGGTCGGAAGCCGAGGTGGATCTTGGGAACCACGTAGATGCCCAGGACGAGGGTTCCGAGTCCTAGTACGTAGGACAAGAAGCGGTTGACGAGAGTGATCATCGCGTGACCGAAGATCGTGACGCTGAAGGTCAGGGCGATGATCGCGACGAGGCACGCGAGCTTGAGCCCCGCTCCTCCGTTCACGCCGGTCAACTGCACGAGTTCGACGAGAGAGAGGGTGCCGATGACGATGTTCACCGCTTCCCAGCCGACGGCGGTCAGCCAGCTCAGGAAGGCGACGACGCGATTGCCGACCAGGCCGAAGGCCGCTCGTGATACCACGAGCATGGCCGTGCCGGCCCGTGAGCCCGCTACGGACGTGAGACCGAGCAGGACGTAGAAGAGATTCCCGAGGAGGACGACGGCCATCGCCGGCCAGAAGCTCAGTCCGAATCCCACGATGAGAGCACCGTCGATGATGTAGACGTAGATCACGTTGGCGCCGAACCACACCCAGAAGAGCTGACTCAGGCTCATCTTGCGGTCGGACTCCGGGATGAGATTGATGCCGTGGCGCTCGATGTCGCGGGCCCTCTTCTGGGAACCCTCATCCGTACGCGACGAGTGTTCGGTCAGATCATCCATGTTGCCCCCCCGGGTAAACCTGTAATCCTAAGAGGATATGAATGCCAGGTGGTCTTGTCAAGTGTCTTCATCACGCCGTGAGGTTCTCGGGGTAGCGGCGAATCTCGAGGTTGGCGATCGATCCGACCGAACGCGGGGCGCCGGCGAGGAACGCCGATCTGCGGCCGCCCTTCCTGCTCGAAGCGCTACGGAACCGACGTCTGGATCATTCCCCTCGCGACCGTCAACGACGAGAAGGGCGTGCCGACCTTGAAGGCGGCGACTTCTCACCTCTCGTCACCCTGGTGGCCAATCCTTGGGGGCGTCCACTTCCCGAGTCGCCCCCTATTGAGCTCGCGAACCCCAGCGTCAAGCGAAGTAGTCGTCAGTCAAATGAATCAAGGGAGAGATTGCCCACGTCTCTGAGTGTGGTGGCACTGTGGATAGTTGGAGCAACCGATGAACTCGCTGTATGGGCCCCGGCGAGATACGAGCCTTCCGGTGCCGCACGCAGGGCACTTCGCAGCAACTCTGTAGTCGCAGGCCGGGAAGCGACTGCACCCCGAAAATGCTCCGTATCGGCCGGAACGCTGTACGAGCGTCCCCTGGTGGCACTTAGGACAGATGCTCACCGACGGCCCATCGTCACTTTCGACAGATACATGTGGGTCCGCCATCAACTCAACCACGAACGGTGATGGTCGATCTACAGGCGCTAAGAGGAAGACGCCGTGGCGGGCTCGGGTGAGCGCGACATAGAAGAGACGGCGCTCCTCAGCGTGTGCGAATGTCTCAGGTCTTGGCATCGCTAATTCGAGTACCGGGTCGTCCACGACATTGGAGGGAAACCCATATGTCCCGGTGGTCATTCCGGGGATGATGATGTAGTCGGCTTCTAGCCCTTTGGAGCCATGGATTGTTCGGAATGTGAGGTCGAGACCGTCCGGCACTGACCGGGGCATGTTGTCTCGCTGAAATCCGTATCGACCAAGGACATTAATTGACCTTCTCTCGCCTCTTGTATCGCTATCAACGTCGTTGCCCAGTCGCTTCACAAGGTCCGCAATTGATGTGCGTTCGTTGCTAGTGAAGATGACAGTGATGGCCGCCATTGAGTTGGGCTGCCACGATCTCATAGGCTTGTCGAACTGCTCGGGGTTCTTGATGATAAACGCTCGGGCAACGTCGCAGATTGGCTGCGCGCACCGGAACGTTGTGGTCAACGACAATTGCGAGCCGACTCCGAACCACTTCTCGAAACCCGTCATCACTGAAAGGTCTGCGCCAGCAAAACGATTGATCGATTGCCAGTCGTCACCGACGGTGACGAGGTGACGACCTGCTCCCTTGGCTAGGCCACGCACCAAACGTGCTCTCGCCTGGCTCGAATCCTGAAACTCGTCGACCAAGATCAGGTCGTAGGCCGGATTGAGAGCGCCGGACTCAAGGAGTTCACCCGCACGAACGAGCATGTCTTCGAAGTCCACGCTGCCGTCCTCGACTAGCCGTCGTTCCCACTCGTCGTGGATGGGCCAGTAGATAGAGAGGAATAGACGAGTCCTGTAGCCTTCTGCTGAGTTGAGTTCGTTCGCCAGTCGACGTTCGATGTCAACCGGCGACGAAGAATTCGACTTCACGTGGCACATGAAGGTACGTACAAGACGAGCGAGGTCCTCGTGCTTGAGGGTCTGGTGCCAACTGTCCCTGAGCGGTCGATCTGGATTCCAGTCGAGGTGTTCCCCTCGGCGGGTCATCTCGTCACCGAATGCTTGAAGGCCGTCGCCGAAGACTACGTCGGCCCACGTGGTCTCGATCAGTGACGTCCCGCGAGTGCGATGTAGCTCCCGCTTCCAAGCCATGTCTCGCTCGTATCCGATGAACTCCGAGGGCGGCTTGCCATTGCGGTCAAGTGCCCAATGTTCGTGCCACGTGTCGATGCTGGGGTAGTAGAAGTCCGGTTGGTACTGGGAGTGCGTAGCGTCAGCCACGTCGTGCGCATACGGGCGCTCGTACTCGAACTCGACGCCATTGAAGAACAGGAAGTCTGCGACGAGTCGTTCGCCCTCGCTTTTGACGAGCACGCCGGACGCCGTGCGATACCCAGTCGACCCTGTCGCCGAGTCGTAGCCATCGGGCTGCGCACTCTCGAGCGAGGTCGAGGCGCTCGCGAAGAGGAGTCGGTAGAGGTCCCAGTTGTATCGGAAAGTTGGAAGCCGATCTCGAAGGTCGTCCACGATGGTCATGACCATCTCGAGTTCCCTATCCTGCTCGAGCCATCGCGCCAACCTGGGCTTGCGACCGGTGGCCCTCCCGATGACTTCCAGGCCGAATGAGTGGAAGGTGGCAGCCTTCACTCCTTTAGCCGGAATTCCCGCTGCTGCGAAGCGTGCCTCGATCCGCTGCTGGAGCTCTGCTGCCGCCGCCTTGTTGAAGGCGAGCAGGAGGATGCGATCAGGTGGTACCAAGTCTCGAGTGACGGCATAGGCCGCCTTTGCCACCATTGTCGACGTCTTGCCAGAACCGGCCGCTGCCAGGACCTGCACGCGGTTGTCAAAGCAGATGACCGCCCGCGCTTGTTCCTCGCTGAGCGGCGACTTCTCGATGCTGTTAAAGAACGACTGGCGGTCCTCGAGCTCGAACTCGGTGATCTGCTCGTTTGTGGCATCGACGAGAGTGAGAAGGCCGCCAGCGGCAAGTTCCGTGTCAGCGAGCTCGTCCGAAGAGAGCAGGTGTGTGCAGTTGTATTCCCGACATTGCTGAAGTAGTTCCCGAGGCGCTATCTCGGAGCGAAGTGAGTCAACGTCCTCCCGTGTGACCCACCGGCGCTCGTCGAGCCGGAGTTTGAGGAATGCCTTCGTGCGAGCGGCCCAATCAATCGTCTCATCAAGTTGCGGGACTAGACGCCAAAGGAGGACCCACGCGGTCAGCTCAGCGGCGTCAGCTTTGCTGCAGCGTCCCAGTGCGAGAACCTGTGACTTTCCGACGTAGACCCGATACCGGAGAAGCCGTCGGCGGACATGCGGGACAAGTTCTTCGCGGCGATCGAGATGCCACGTGGCCCGCGGTGTCGTTACGACGAGATCGTCTGGGGCGACCTTGACACCAAAGGTGGAACACGACCACTCACGTACTTTCATATCAAGGGTCTACCGGATGCGTGTTAGCTCTGCCGTTGACGGGCAAAAGGACCATTTCGGCGATTGGTGACGAGCCCATCACTGCGGAGCAAGTAGTAGGCGCCGAGTAAAAGACTCCAACGGGAAGGCTAAAGGCAAGCCGTGAGAGGAACACGCAGCAGGATCGTCCTTAGCCGGGACTCTGGATTAGATCCCAGAGGCAGAATCGATCGTGAGGTGCGTGAGTCGCTGCCGCAAAAGGGGCAGCGGTTTGCTGCACGAATTCCTGAAGAGAGGATTGTGACAGCAATCACCCTCTCGGTAAGCTCCGGCTCAGTGGCATTTTGGTGGGTCAACCAAGGTCAGACCTGGCGTTACGAGGTAGACGGCGGGTTCATGTGGGCGCCGAAGACCAATGCGAACGGACGTCGCAGTACCTTCTACGACAACATGCTTCGTGTCGAGGTCGGCGATGTTGTCTTCAGCTACTTCCGCGGTGCAATCAGTGCGGTAGGGGTTGCGGTCGCAAGTGCGTCGTCGAGCCCGAAGCCTGAGTTCGGATCAGCGGGAACCTACTGGAGTGATGATGGGTGGGAGGTGTTGGTTGACTTCGAGTATTTGGACTCGGGTGTTGACCCCCGTCTCCTGCTCGACCTCTACAACGCCGATCAGCGTGCGCACGGACCCATGAATGAGGCGGGGCGCGTGAATCAGTCATACCTGTTCGAACTCTCACCGGCGTTCGGGTCACGGCTACTCCAGGAGTGTCAGAACCGTGCGGGTACCACACTGGGCTGTTCAGATCACGACCGGGAGTGGGATGACGTCCTCAAGGGTGCCGAGGAGCTTCTCGGCGAAGAGAACATGACGAGGACGGAGCGTCGACAACTGGCTCTGTCACGGGTAGGGCAAGGTATCTTCCGGCGACGGGTTGCCGAACGTGAACCCCTGTGTCGAGTTACGGGACTCGCGGTCCAGCAGCACCTCATCGCGAGCCATATGAAGCCGTGGCGCGACGGATCTAGTCTCGAACGCCTAGACGGCGCGAATGGTCTCCTGCTCTCCCCCCATGTGGACCACCTCTTCGATCGTGGTCTCGTGACCTTCACGAACGCCGGTGCGATCGTCTTCGCGTCCGCGGTTGACGTCGAGGTGGTGAACAAGTGGCATCTGGGATCCCTCGCGGTAACTCGACCCTTCTCCGCGGAACAGCGTCCGTATCTCGAGTACCACCGCGACCTCGTCTTTCAGGGGTGACCGCCGCACGTTGCCTGTGTACGAGTTGACGTACCGATTCGGGTACGCGCAAAGGTGTTGGGGTCTGATCCGAGGGCAGACCCTCACGTCAGTTTGAGTGAGTACGAGTTGCTCGCCGAAAGTAGTCGCGCGCGCCGTCGTCAGTGCAGTAGACGTAGCAACCACTCATGCCGCGCGACATGAGTGTCATGTAGGTGTTCCTAATCAATCGATCGGCACGACGAAGTGCCCCGTCGCGATCCCGATCGAGGTCCCGCTTGAATCCCTTGAGGGACTGATCGGTCCTCGCTCGTGCGAAGGGATCGGTGACGAGGTCGCCGTCTCTCTCGATGAGATCCGGTCCGATGATGACGCCTACGTACTCGCACTCGAGGCCTTGCGCCGTGTGAATGCAGCCCACTTGGTCGACCGAGTGCGGCTCGATCATCCAGGTCGACCCGTCGGTCTCCAGGTTCCACTTCATCTTGAATCGAGTGCCGGGAATCTCGATGTCGTAGGCGCGGGGATCACGTCGGCTCACCCAATTCCAGCAATAGCCCGCTACGAGACGAGATCGATTGTTGGATCGGTTCTTCTCCACGATCAATTCGCGGAGTTCCTCTGGGTCGTCGAGAACTCGGAAGTCGAAAGACGAAACCGGCAGGGGGCTCGGCTGCTGATCATTGAGCCCGAGGGTGGCGTCAAGCCAGTCCATGTACTCCTCGGCGCCCGCGCATCGAAACTGACTCGAGAGCTCGGTCGAGGAGAGGGCGGCAGATTCCGCGGTCGCACACTCCTCGATCTCCGCCACGGTGCCAACGTCGCGCCAGGTCACCATCTGGTCCTCGTCGACGAAGAAGACGCTCGTCCGCGCACTGCGAATGATCTCCCTCACCTGATGTTCGCCCAGGTTGCCGTAGAGACCACCGCGGAGGGGGAGCCGGTGGGCTTCGTCGACGAGGAGGACGTCATAGGCGTCCCGCTCTGCTTCGCGGAAGGCATCCGAGGTGACGAACATCTCTCGGATGTCGGCGGCGCGGTACCGACCCTGGAGCTTGCGCTCGTAGACGCGACGGGGGGCCGCGTTCTTGGTGACGTAGCGGACGTTCAAGCCCTCCTGGCTCAAGCGCACCATGCTGTTCACGGCTATCAGGGACTTGCCCGTACCCGGGCCTCCTTTCACGAGCATCACGCTCTTGCCCGTGGCTGCGGTACGACGCGCGAGGTCGACGATCTGCTCGAGAGTCAACTTCTGTTCGTCGACGAGGGTGAATTCCTCGTTGCCGTCGAGCATCTCGGTCAGTGCCTCGACGAGCTGCTTGCCCGGCCGAACGGCACTCGTGTCAACGCTCTCGAGGAGAGTGGTTCCTGGTCCCGTCTGGACCCGACTAGCGATGTGGGATCGGAGCTTGAGGTGCTCACCCTGGATGAAGAGGGGGGCCTTCGTGAGGATCGGGGCCAGCCCGCTGTCGAACAACGGACCCGGTTGGTCGCAGTTGTGGACGTACGCGCAGGGATGGACGCGGATGTCGTCCGCCTCGACGACTTCGTAGAAGTCCAGGAGCTGCCGAGCGTACGACCACGCCTGGTAGGAGGGATGGATGACGTCACGCGTCGAGTGACCGACGAATGTCCGCACGCAATCGCGGAGGGGCGAGGCGTCAACGGTCGACCACTGCTTGAGTTCGATGATGACGAGATTCTTTTGTCCCCGCTCGTCCATCCCCGCAACGAGAAAGTCGATTCGTTGCCGTCGGCCGTTGATTCGATATTCGACGGCAACGCCGGCGTCGGCCGGTACATCGGGGCTGTTCATGACGTGAAACATGGCGTTGCCCAGCGAGTTCTGCCACGAGGAGTACTCCGACGAACCGTGCGCGATCGAGATGCCCAAGTGCTGTCGGACCGAGTCTTGAACGATGTCGGCGATGCTGGGCGCGTCGCGCACGAATTCATCCTTGGTGGCTAGATACGCCAGCATCGTTCCGATGGTAACCATCGGCACCGGCGTGCCACGTAGAAGGTTCATTCACTCCGCTCCCAGCGAGACGCCACTCTGGAGGGCGGTGCCATGGTTCGAACCCATCTGTTCTTGGAGAATCCTTCTCTGAATCAGCGCGGAGTATCGAGTGACCGGAGCGTCAATGGTCGCGTTCGAGCACCGCGCGGAACACGCCTCGGCACAGGCGGCACTCCGATACCAGCACGCCACCCGCGATCATGACGACTTACTCGGGGAAATGCTGGACGCCCTCGCGGCTCGCACGACGTCACCGCACGACTGAGCGTCGATGCGTGACACCGAGGTCCCCGTCCTCAGCGCATCCACGAACCGTCCGCGGGCAGGTTCCGGGCAGGATCTTCCCCGGCGGGCAAGTTGTGGGCAGGTAGAGATGGACGACCTCGGACATCACTGGTCGAAGGTGGCAACTCCGGAAACCCTTGTCAACAAGGGGTTTCCGAGGAATCCGGCTTGGAGCGGGCGACGGGAATCGAACCCGCGTTCTCAGCTTGGGAAGCTGATGTTCTGCCGCTGAACTACACCCGCGTGGCCGCCATCGTAGTCGTGGGATTCGAGGTCCGGCCAGTTGCGGGTCTCGGGGTGGTGCGCCCGTGCGGGGCCGAACCGTCGGGTTTCCGGCGAGTAGCGTGACGAGCGTCATGGTGCTCTCGGACCGGTCCATCAAGGAGGCGCTGGCCTCGGGTCGGATCGTCATCGATCCGCTCGGTGAGGACTGCATCCAGCCGTCGTCGGTCGACCTCCACGTCGATCAACTGTTTCGCGCGTTCCGCAATCACTCCCGTCGAGTGATCGACGTGCGCGAGCCGATGGAGGATCTCACCGAGTTGATCGACGTCGGCCCCACCAACCCGATGATCCTGCACCCCGGCGAGTTCCTGTTGGGGTCGACCATCGAGCGCGTGGTGATCCCCGACGACCTGGTCGCGCGACTCGAGGGGAAGTCCTCGCTCGGGCGCCTGGGGCTCCTCATTCACTCGACCGCGGGTTTCGTCGACGCGGGGTGGGATGGACACCTCACCCTCGAGCTGTCGAACGTCGCCAACCTGCCGATCACGCTCTACCCGGGCATGAAGATCGGCCAGATCAGCTTCTTCGAGATGACGACGCCGGCCGACCGGCCCTACGGATCGGCGGGACTCGGGTCCAAGTACCGCGGGCAGCGGGGACCGACGGCGAGTCGTTACTGGGAGAACTTCACGAAGTGAGAGACGGCCCCGTGGGGCCGTGAGGGAGGAGTGCGGTGCTCGCTCGCATCATCATCGGACTCGGGATCTCGATCGTCTGCTTCGCCATCGCCGGACGGCGCTTCTGGTGGCTGTCGCGGCTCGTGCGCACCGGTAAGGAGGCGCCACGGCGCTGGGGCGGCTGGGGCCGTGTCGCCGAGGCCGAGCTCACCGAGGTGGCCGGCCAGCGCAAGCTGCTGCGCTGGACCGTCCCCGGCACCGCCCACTTCTTCACGATGTGGGGCTTCATGATCCTGCTCGCCACGATCGTCGAGGCCTACGGGGCCCTCTTCAGCCGCAACTTCCACATCCCGCTCATCGGGACGGACAACTGGCTGGGCTTCGTCGAGGACTTCTTCTCGACGGCCGTCCTCGTGTCGCTCGTCGTCTTCACCGCGATCCGCGTCAAGAACGCCCCGGCCCGCAAGGATCGGGCCAGCCGCTTCTACGGCAGCCACCTCGGGGCCGCGTGGCTGACGCTCTTCCTCATCGCGATGGTGGTCGTCACCCTCCTCCTCTACCGCGGGGCCCAGGTCGCGACCGGGCACTTCCCCTTCGGCCAGTCGAAGTGGGCCTTCGCGAGCCACGTCGTCGCCGTCTGGCTCCGACCGCTCGGCACCGGGGTCAACAGCGTGCTCGAGGCGGTCTTCCTCCTCGCCAACATCGCGGTGATCGCCGGCTTCCTCGTCTTCGTCTCCTACTCGAAGCACCTGCACATCTTCCTCGCGCCGCTCAACGTCGGCTTCTCGCGCCGTCCCCGGGCCCTCGGCGGGCTCGACAAGACCCCCGACATGGACATGGAGCACGTCACCGAGGACACCGTCTTCGGCGTGGGGCACTTGGAGGACTTCACCTGGAAGCAGATGCTCGACTTCTCGACCTGCACCGAGTGCGGTCGGTGCCAGTCGGTCTGCCCGGCCTGGAACACCGGCAAGCCCCTGAGCCCGAAGCTCCTCATCATGGGGCTGCGCGACAACCTCTTCGCCTCCGCCGACCGTCTCCTCTCCGGCGAGGGGACCGCCGAGGCCGGCACGCTGGTCGGCGGCGTGATCGACCCCGACGTGCTGTGGTCGTGCACCACGTGCGGCAGTTGCGTCGAGCAGTGCCCGGTCGACATCGAGCACGTCGACGCGATCATCGACATGCGCCGCTACGAGGTCCTCATGGAGTCGCGCTTCCCGACCGAGGCGGGGCTCCTGCTGCGCAACATGGAGAACCAGGGCGACCCCTGGGGACTGGGGTCCTCCAAGCGGACCGACTGGCTGAGCGCCCTCGACTTCGAGGTACCCATCGTCACCGACGAGATCCCCGACGACGTCGAGTACCTCTACTGGGTCGGCTGCGCCGGATCGCTGGACGAGCGCGGCCGCAACCAGGCGATCTCGACCGCGCGCCTGCTGAAGCGCGCCGGCGTCGGCTTCGCCATCCTCGGTCAGCGCGAGTCCTGCACCGGGGACCCGGCGCGGCGCATGGGCAACGAGTACCTCTTCCAGGAGATGGCCAAGGCCAACGTCGCGACCCTCAACGAGGTGAAGGCCCGCAAGATCGTGACGACCTGCGCCCACTGCTTCAACACGATCAAGAACGAGTACCCGGCCCTCGGCGGCGACTACGAGGTCGTGCACCACTCCGAGCTGCTGAACCACCTCGTGGCGACGGGCCGTCTCACCCCCGGCGGCTCCTTCGCCGGAAAGGTCGTCTACCACGACGCCTGCTACCTCGGGCGCCACAACCGGGTCTTCGACGACCCCCGCGGGGCGATCTCCGCGGTGCCAGGGGTCGAGCGCCTCGAGATGGACCGCAGCCGCGAGCGCAGCTTCTGCTGCGGCGCGGGCGGGGCGCGCATGTGGATGGAGGAGAAGATCGGCACGCGCGTCAACAGCGACCGGGCCCGCGAGGCCCTCGCGACCGGGGCCGAGTACGTGGCGACGGCCTGTCCGTTCTGCATGATCATGCTCGACGACGGCGTGAAGGCCGAGGGCCGCGAGGAGGTCCGGGTGCTCGACATCGCCCAGGTCCTCGAGCGCTCGCTCGCCGATTCGTAGTTCACAGACCCGAAACACGCCGCTAACGACTCCGAAATCCTCGCTGGCCACACTGGAGCCAGTCGAGGTCAGCGTCGCCCTCCCGAGGAAGTGAGGAGGGCGCGTGCTCATCGCGGTGACCAACATCCCGTACCCGAGCTGGTTGAACCCCGCCGACAACACCTGGCAGATGGTGGCGGCGACGCTGGTGGGACTGATGAGCCTGCCGGGGCTCAGCGTCCTCTACGGCGGCCTGGTGCGCAAGAAGTGGATCGTCAACACGATGCTGATGACCTTCACCGGCTTCTCGCTGACCCTGGTCGTCTGGATGCTCTGGGGCTACAACATGGCCTTCGGGCCCCAGGCCCACTTCGGGCCGACGGGCTCGTTCTGGAGCGGCTTCATCGGCCACTTCACCCCGCTCTCGACGGCCGGGGCCGAGCAGGGCCAGGCCGTCTCGGGGGCGAACACCCTCATCCCCTTCCACTACTCGACGGCGACCCTCGCCTACTTCCAGTTCGTCTTCGCGGCGATCACGCCCCTGCTCTTCCTCGGGGCCCTCGTCGGGCGGCTCAAGTTCCGGGCCTGGCTGATCATCGTGCCGGCGTGGATCACCCTCGTCTACACCGTCGACGCGGCCCTGCTCTGGGGTGGGGGCTTCTTCGCCCAGAAGGGGGCCGTCGACTACTCGGGCGGCTACGTCATCCACCTCTCGGCCGGGGTCGCCGCCTTCGTGGGCGCGGCCATCCTCGGGCCGCGGCGCTGGCAGGACCGGGAGAACGCCTTCCCGAGCAACCTCATGATGGTGGCGATCGGGGCGGGGATCCTCTGGCTCGGCTGGAACGGCTTCAACGGGGGCGACCCCTTCTACGCCGGCGTCGACGCCGCCTCGGCCGTCCTCAACACCAACGTGGCGACGGCCGTCGGGGTGCTCACCTGGCTCCTGCTCGACATGGCCTTCTCGCGCCAGAAGAAGCCCACCTTCCTCGGGGCGCTCAACGGGATGCTCTGCGGGCTGGTGGCGATCACCCCCTCGGCCGGCTGGGTGAACGGCACCGGCGCGATGCTCGTGGGCCTCATCGCGGCCTCGATCGTCTGGGTCGCCTGGAACTACCTCTCGCGGGTGCGGCCCTTCTCGAAGGTCGACGACGCGATGGGCGTCGTCTACACCCACGGCATCGCGGGGCTCGTGGGGGGACTCCTCGTCGGGATCCTCGCCGACCCCGGCATGGTCCAGTACGGGGTCACGGGCCGCCACTACAAGGGGTCGGGCAGCTTCTCGGTCGGCGGGTGGTTCTACACCCACTCCTTCCACCAGCTCTGGGAGCAGTTCCTCGCCGCCCTCTGGATCATCCTCTACACCGGGGTCATGACCGCGATCATCTTCTACGTCGTGAAGAAGCTCCTCCGGGGGCTGCGCGAGACCGACGAGGTACTCTCCGTGGGGGACATCGCGATCCACGAGGAGGAGGCCTTCCCGGAGCCCACCTTCGGCGAGCCGCTCCTCACGCCCAGCCACCTGCACCCCGACAACGTCTAAGGAGCCACCGTGAAGCTCGTGACCGCCGTAGTGAAGCCCTTCAAGCTCGACGAGGTGAAGGTCGCCCTGACCCGGGCCGGCGTGGCCGGCATGACCGTCACCCAGGCCCGCGGCTTCGGCCGCCAGGGCGGCCACATCGAGATCTACCGGGGCAAGGAGTACGAGTTCGACTTCGTCGACAAGATCCGCATCGAGGTCGTCTGCACCGACGAGCAGGTCGACGAGGTCCTCGACGCCATCGTGACGGCCGCGCGCACCGGCTCGGTGGGCGACGGCAAGGCCTGGGTCACCGACGTGGAGCGCGTGGTGCGGGTTCGGACGAACGAGCGCGGTCCGGACGCCCTGTGAGGGCGAGGGTCCGGCGCAGCCGGGCCCGGACCCGCGCGACGGGGGCGCCCGCCGCGACCCGCTCGGCGCCCGCCGCGATCGCGGCGTCGTAGAGTTCCGCGACCTCGGCCGGCTCGCGCTCGCCACGGGCTCGCAGCGCCCGCCGCAGCGGGGCGCGCTGCGCCGCGCGCAGCTCCTCGACCCGGTCGCGGCAGGGCCCGGGGACCTCGGCCCGCTCGAGGGCCGCGACGGCGCGGCCGGTCGGCGTCGTCGCGAGGTCGAGCACCACCGCGACGTACTCGTCGATCCCCCCGACCGCGGCGAGGGCGTGGCCGCGGTCCGCGTAGGCCGCCTCGGCGGCCGCGGCGAGCAGACCGGCCGCCGAGTCGAAGTACTGGTAGACGCTCGAGCGTCCGAGCCCGGCGGCTCGCCCGACGGCGGCCGGCGTCACCGCGGCGGCTCCCGACGCGGCGAGGACCTCGACGGCCGCCCGGACGACGCGCTCGCGCTGACGGGCCTGGTGCTCGGCGAGCGTCGGGGCCGCGATGCGGGGCATCAGGCCGGGGGACTCTGGCGGGGCAGGCGGAAGGTGGCCGCGAGGCCCACGAGGATGAAGAGGGCGGCGAGGGCCGCGTCGAGGCGCGTCGTCGTCGCGACGGCCCGGGCCGCCGCCTCGGCGACGGGTCCGGGGGGGAGCGTGTGGACGACGGCGCCCCCACTCGCGCGCACCGCCGCCGCGAGGGCGTCGCGGGCGGGAGTCGCGAGCCCCGGGACGCGGGCGAGCCCGGCGAGGGTGCGCCGCCCGATGTCGACCACGTAGACGGTGCCGAGGATGGCGATGCCGAGGGCCGAGCCCACCTGGCGCACGGTGCTCTGGACGCCCGAGGCCGAGCCGCTCTGGGCGACCGGGACGTCGGCGAGGATGACGCCGGTCAGCTGGGCCGTCGCCATGCCGACGCCGAGCCCGTAGACGAGGAGGCCCGGCACGAGGGTCCAGCCCCCGACGTTCGGCCCGATCACGAGGGCGAGGAGGGAGAGGCCGACGGCCTCGAGGGCGAGGCCCAGGCGGGCGACGCCGCGCGCCGAGATTCGTCGGGCCAGCTGGGGCGTGAGCCCGCCCGCGACGAGGGTCCCGCTCGCGAGCGCCAGGAGGATCGTCCCCGTGCCGAGCGCGCTGTAGCCGCGGACTCCCTGGAGGAAGAGGGGGAGGACGAAGAGGACGCCGAACTCGCCGAGCGAGACGACGAGGGCCGCGAGGTTGCCCGCGGAGAAGCTGCGGATGGAGAAGAGGGAGAGGTCGACGAGGACCGGTCGTCCGACCCGTCGGCGACCGCGCTCGACGACGACGAAGGCCGCGAGGCTGGTGAGCCCGACGACGGTGGCGACCGGGATCGGCGAGATCCAGCCGCTCGGCCAGTGCAGGGCGCCGAGCCGCAGCGGGGTGAGCGCCGTCCACCAGCCGTAGCGGGCCCCCTCGATGAGGGCGGCGACCAGGGCCGCGAAGCCGAGGGTGACGAGCGCGTTGCCCGCGAGGTCGGTGCCGCGCGCGGCCTCCGGCTGGGAGGTCTCGGGGATGAAGAGCGCGATGCCGACCACGATGAGGACCCCGACCGGGACGTTGACGAAGAAGGCCCAGCGCCAGGAGAAGTCGGTGGTGAGCCAGCCGCCGACGAGCGGTCCGAGGGCCGCCACGCCCCCGATGGTCGACCCCCAGATGGCGAAGGCGATCGCCCGCTCGTGGCCGGTGAAGAGTGCGTTCACGCTCGAGAGGGTGGCCGGCAGGACCATCGCCCCCCGATGCCCTGGAGGAGCCGCCCGAGGATGAGGACCGACCCGCTCCCGGCCGTCGCGGCGACCAGACTCGCCGCGACGAAGACGATCGTCCCGATGAGGAAGAGCCGGCGACGGCCCCAGCGGTCGCCGAGCCGTCCGGCGGAGATGAGCAGGGCGGCGAAGACCAGTGCGTAGATGGAGTTGAGCCACTCGGCCGTCGTGGCGGTGAGGTGGAGGGTGCGGATGATCGAGGGCACGGCGACGTTGACGATGGTCGCGTCGACGATGATCATCGCCACGCCGAGGGCGATGAAGGGCATCGCGAGCCAACGACGTCGCTCCGCCGCGCTGGTGTGGGGGGTGGGGTCGGTCACCTGGCGCAGCATACCGACACGCGTGTCGGTATGTGACCTACCCGGCCTGGCGGGCGACGGCCGCGGCCGCCGCGGCGGCCGCGGCGGGGTCCCCGAGGTAGCGGGCCTCGACCACGGTGAGCTCGTGGTCGAGCCGCACCCGGTAGGGAATGCCGGTCGGGATCTCCAACTCGGCGATCTCGTCCTCGCCGATGCTCTCGAGCATCATCCGTAGGGCCCGGATCGAGTTGCCGTGGGCGGCGACGAGGACGGCCCCGCCCCGCACCGACTCGCGCTGGAGGTCCTCGGCGATCACGTCGCGGAAGTAGGGGGTCGCGCGCGCGACCACGTCCTTCAGGCACTCGGTGCGCGGCAGGTACTCCGCCGGCACGTCGCGGTAGCGGGGGTCGGTGGTGACGTCGCGCGCGTCGCCCTCGGGCATGGGCGGCGGCGGCACGTCGTAACTGCGACGCCAGGCGAGGAGCTGCTCGCGTCCGAAGCGCTCGGCCGTCTCCTTCTTGTCCTTGCCGGTGAGGTCGCCGTAGTGGCGCTCGTTGAGCCGCCAGCTGCGCCGCACCGGCAGCCAGGAGCGACCGGCCTCGTGCAGGGCGATCTCGGCGGTGCGGATCGCGCGGGTGAGGAGGGAGGTGTGCACGATTCGCAGGTCGAGGTCGGCCTCGGCGCCGAGGAGGCGCCCGGCGGCCGCCGCCTCCGTCTCGCCGGTCTCGGTGAGGTCCACGTCCTGCCACCCCGTGAAGAGGTTCCGCAGGTTCCACTCGGACTGGCCGTGGCGCAGGAGGATCAGGTCGGGCACGGGCCAACTGTAGTGACGGGAACGACCGGGCGGACCAGCGGGTCCGGTGCGAGACTGCGGTCGTGTTCCACGACATCCCCGACTCCATCACCACCGTCATGGCCGACCTCGAGGGGCGCGACGCGCGCGACCGCGCCGACGGCACGCCCCGGCTCGAGCGACTGCGCCAGGTGCCCCGCGACACGGGTCGCTTCCTCGCCCTCACCATCGCGTCGGCCCCGCCCGGTCCGGCGGTCGAGGTCGGTACGAGCGCCGGGTACTCGGCCCTGTGGCTGGCCCTCGGGTGCCGGGCCTCGCGACGGCGGCTCACGACCTACGAGATCCTGCCCGCGAAGGCCGCCCTCGCCCGCGCGACCTTCGCCGCGGCCGGGGTCGAGGACGTTGTCGACCTCGTCGAGGGCGACTTCGTCCTCCTCGACGAGCCCGGCGCCGTCGCGTTCGCCTTCGTCGACGCGGAGAAGGACGTCTACCTCGCCGCCTACGAGCGCCTGATCGGCCGTCTCCAGCCCGGCGCCCTGCTGCTCGCCGACAACGTCCTGAGCCACGCCGAAGAGCTGGCCGACTTCGTCGCCCGGGTCGACGGGGACCCCCGGGTCGACGCCGTGACCGTCCCGATCGGCAAGGGGGTTCTCCTCGCCCGTCGGCTCCCGTGAGAGGTTATACCTGGTCAAACGGTATATAGGAATTTCTTAGTTCAGCCATAGTCATTTTCTTGATACGAAGCCACTCAAGTTTGTATACTGGTGGGCATTCACGGCGAGGGCCACCGGGCCCGAGCCGCGGTTCGAAGGAGAGACATGGCAAAGGCAGTCGGCATCGACCTCGGGACGACCAACTCGGTGGTGAGCGTCCTCGAGGCGGGCGAACCGATCGTCATCCCCAACGCGGAGGGCGGGCGGACGACCCCGTCGGTCGTGGGGTTCTCGAAGACCGGTGAGGTCCTGGTCGGCGAGGTCGCCAAGCGCCAGGCCATCACCAACCCCGACCGGACGATCCGCTCGGTGAAGCGCCACATGGGCGACAACGCCTGGGGCATCGACATCGACGGCACGAAGTACACGGCCCAGGAGATCAGCGCGCGCATCCTCATGAAGCTGAAGCGTGACGCCGAGGCCTACCTCGGCGACACGGTCAACCAGGCGGTCATCACGGTGCCCGCCTACTTCAACGACGCCCAGCGCACCGCCACCAAGGAGGCCGGCCAGATCGCGGGTCTCGAGGTGCTGCGCATCGTGAACGAGCCGACCGCGGCGGCCCTCGCCTACGGGCTGGAGAAGGGATCCGCCGAGCAGACGGTCCTCGTCTTCGACCTCGGTGGCGGGACCTTCGACGTCTCGGTCCTCGAGATCGCCGACGGCGTCTTCGAGGTGAAGTCGACCCACGGCGACACCCAGCTCGGCGGTGACGACTGGGACGAGGCCGTCATGCAGTGGCTCATCAAGACCTTCAAGGACACCGAGGGCGTCGACCTCTCGGGCGACAAGATGGCCGTGCAGCGCCTGAAGGAGGCGGCCGAGAAGGCGAAGATCGAGCTCTCCTCCCTCCAGGAGACCCAGATCAACCTGCCCTTCATCACCGCGACCGCCGAAGGGCCGAAGCACCTCGACCTCAAGCTGACGCGCGCCAAGTTCAACGAGCTCACCGCGTCGCTGGTGGAGCGGTGCCGCACGCCGTTCGACCAGGCCATCGCCGACGCCGGGCTCACCGTCGCCCAGCTCGACCACGTCATCCTGGTGGGCGGCTCGACGCGCATCCCGGCCGTCCAGGACCTCGTGCGCGGCCTCACCGGCAAGGACCCCCACAAGGGCGTGAATCCCGACGAGGTCGTCGCGGTCGGCGCGGCGGTCCAGGCCGGCGTGCTGAAGGGTGAGGTGAAGGACATCCTCCTGCTCGACGTGACCCCGCTCAGCCTCGGGATCGAGACGAAGGGCGGCGTCATGACCCGGATCATCGAGCGCAACACGACCATCCCGACGAAGAAGAGCCAGACGTTCACCACGGCCGACGACAACCAGCCCTCGGTCGAGGTCCACGTCCTCCAGGGCGAGCGCGAGATGGCGAGTTACAACCAGACCCTGGGCAAGTTCCAGCTGGTCGGCATCCCGCCCGCGCCCCGCGGCGTCCCCCAGATCGAGGTCACCTTCGACATCGACGCGAACGGCATCGTCCACGTCTCGGCGAAGGACCTCGCGACGGGCAAGACCCAGTCGATGACGATCACCGGGGGCTCGAGCCTCTCGAAGGACGAGATCGATCGCATGGTGCGCGACGCCGAGGCCCACGCCGCCGACGACCAGAAGCGTCGCGCGGAGGCGGAGATCCGCAACAACGCCGACGGTCTCGTGTACCAGACCGAGAAGCTCCTGAAGGAGCAGGCCGAGTCCTTCCAGGGCACCGAGCGCGACGACGTCGAGCGCGAGCTGGCGGCCCTCAAGACGGCGCTCGCCGGCACCGACCACGACGCCATCGCCGCGGCGACCGAGAAGCTGCTCAGCGTCTCGCAGAGCTTCAGCCAGCGCCTCTACGAGGAGGCCTCGAAGGCCGCCGCGAGCGGCGGGGCGGCCCCCGGGGCGAGCGCGACGAACGACGACGAGATCGTCGACGCCGAGATCGTGGACGAGAAGTGAGCGGCGCGGAGCGGCCCGTCGAGGAGCCGGTCGTCGACGACGCCGCGATCGCCGAGGAGCTGGCCGAGGTGATCGCCCCGGCCCGCGGCGACGCGGACGACGAGCGCGGTGAGGTCGAGCGGGAGCGCGACGAGTACCTCGACACGCTCCGGCGGGTCCAGGCCGACTTCGAGAACTACCGCAAGCGCGTGACCCGCGCGAGCGAGGAGGCGGCGGACCGCGCGAGCGGCGCCCTGGCGGCGACGCTCCTGCCGGTCCTCGACGCCCTCGACCTCGCCGACGCCCACTTCGCCCAGGGCGAGGAGGGCGAGGGCGGCGCGCTGCGCCAGGCTCGGGGCCTGCTGCTCGCGACCCTCGCGAAGGAGGGACTCGAGCGGATCGACGAGGCGGCGGTCGCCTTCGACCCGACGGTCCACGACGCGGTGGCCCACCAGCCGGCCGACGACCCCGACGCCCACGAGCAGATCGTCGCCGAGGTGCTGCGCGCGGGGTACCGCTGGCGCGGCGCCGTCCTGCGCCCGGCGATGGTGAGGGTGAAGGGCTAGATGGCCGAGCGGGAGTGGTTCGAGAAGGACTACTACAAGGTCCTCGGGCTGTCCGACACGGCCACCGACAAGGAGATCACCCGCGCCTACCGCAAGCTCGCGAAGGAGCTGCACCCCGACACCAACCCCGGGTCCGAGGAGCGATTCAAGGAGGTCTCGGCCGCCTACGACGTCCTCGGTGACGCCGCCAAGCGCAAGGAGTACGACGAGGTCCGTCGCCTCGGCCCGGCGGCCGGCGCCTTCGGGGGCGCCGGCGGGCCCGGCGGATTCCGCTTCACCGGCGACATCGGGGACCTGGGCGACCTCTTCGGCGGGCTCTTCGGGGGCCGGCGTCCCCGGGCCCAGCGCGGCGCCGACCTCGAGACGGCCCTGCACCTCAACTTCGCCGACGCCGTGCGCGGCGTGACGACGACGGTGACCCTGCCGAGCGACGAGGCCTGTCGCGTCTGCCGGGGGACGGGCGCCGCCCCCGGGACCGGCGTCGCGACCTGCGAGCGCTGCGGGGGCCGGGGCGTCCTCAACGACGACCAGGGCCCCTTCGCGATGTCGAGCGTCTGCCCGGTCTGCCACGGCCGGGGCAGCCGCGTCGTCACGCCCTGTCCGACCTGCCACGGCAGCGGGCGCGAGCCCTCCACCCGACGGGTGAACGTGCGCGTGCCGGCCGGCGTCGTCGACGGCCAGCGCATCCGCCTGAAGGGCAAGGGGGGTCCCGGCGCCCAGGGCGGCCCGGCCGGGGACCTCTTCGTCGACGTCCACGTGGCGGCCGACCCCCGCTTCGGCCGTCGCGGACGCCACCTCACCACGACCGTGTCGGTCGGGGTGACCCAGGCGATCCTCGGCACCACGGTGAGCGTGCCGACCCTGGACGACCCCGTCACGCTGAAGGTCCCGCCGGGCACCCAGCCGGGCACGACCATGCGCGTGCGCGGCCGGGGCGTGCCCGCGGCCGGCAAGCACGCGGCGGGCGACCTGCTCGTCACGATCGCCGTCGCCCTGCCCACCGAGCTCACCCGCGACCAGCGCGCCGCCGTCGAGCGCCTGGCCCACACCCTGAACGAGGAGGAGTGATGTCCGATCGCGCGCGCGCCGTCTACGTCATCTCGGTCGTCGCCGAGCTGGCGGGTGTGCACCCCCAGACCCTGCGCAACTACGAGCGCACCGGCCTGCTGAACCCGCAGCGCACCGCCGGCGGCAGCCGGCGTTTCTCCGACGAGGACCTCGCCACGCTGCGGCGTATCCAGGAGCTGACGACCGAGGGCGTCAACCTCGAGGGCGTGAAGCGCATCCTCGCCCTCGAGCACGAGGTCGCCCACCTGCGCGCCGAGCGCGACGCCCTCCTCGACGCGCGCGAGGCGGCGGTCCGCGAGGCGCACCGCCAGTACCGGCGGGACCTCGTGCCGGTCCAGAACGCGATCGCCCTCTTCGTCGACGAGACCCGCCGGAACCGGGGTGCCCGATGACGCTCGACCCCCAACGCTGGACGGTGAAGACCCGCGAGGCCTTCCAGGCCGCGACCACCCAGGCCGCGGCGGCCGGCAACCCCTACGTGACCCCGGCCCACCTGCTCCTCGCCCTGCTCAACCAGTCCGAGGGCGTGGCGCGGCCCCTCCTCGTCGCGGCCGGCCTCGACCCGATCTCGGTCGTCGCCGACCTCAACGCCTCGATCGCCAACGAGCCCCGCACGGTCGGCGGCTCCCAGCCCGGCCTGTCGTCCGAGGCCCGTCAGGGCCTCGAGGCGGCCGACGCCCTGCGCGTGGAGATGGGCGACGAGTACCTCTCGGTCGACCACGTCATCGTCGCCGAGGCCGCGCGGCTCGGGACTTCCCGCGAGGCGCTGCTCGGCGCCCTGCGCACCATTCGCGGCTCGGCCCGGATCACGACCGAGGACCCCGAGGGCACCTTCCAGTCCCTCGAGAAGTACGGTCGGGACCTCACCGCCCTCGCGCGCGCCGGCCGGCTCGACCCCGTCATCGGGCGCGACGAGGAGATCCGCCGGGTCATCCAGGTCCTCTCGCGGCGCACGAAGAACAACCCGGTCCTGATCGGCGAGCCGGGCGTCGGCAAGACGGCGATCGTCGAGGGCCTGGCCCTGCGGATCGCCGAGGGCGACGTGCCCGAGTCGCTGCGGGACCGCCGGGTGATCGCCCTCGACCTCGCGGCGATGGTCGCGGGCGCCAAGTACCGCGGGGAGTTCGAGGAGCGCCTGAAGGCCGTCCTACGCGAGATCCAGGACGCGCAGGGTGAGGTGATCACCTTCATCGACGAGCTGCACACGATCGTCGGCGCCGGGGCCAGCGAGGGCGCGATGGACGCGGGCAACATGATCAAGCCCCTCCTCGCGCGCGGCGAACTGCGCCTCATCGGGGCGACCACCCTCGACGAGTACCGCCAGTACATCGAGAAGGACGCGGCCCTCGAGCGGCGCTTCCAGCAGGTCGTCGTGGGCGAGCCCTCGGTCGCCGACACGATCGCCATCCTGCGGGGACTGAAGGAGCGCTACGAGGTCCACCACGGCGTGCGGATCCAGGACGCCGCCCTGGTCGCGGCGGCGACGCTCTCGGCCCGCTACGTCCCGAACCGCTTCCTGCCCGACAAGGCGATCGACCTCATGGACGAGGCGGCCAGCCGGCTGCGGATCGAGATCGACTCGATGCCCACCGAGCTCGACGTCGTGATCCGGCGCATCCGCCAGCTCGAGATCGAGCGGGTCGCGCTCGCGAAGGAGACCGACGCGGCCTCGCGCGAGCGCCTCGCGAGTCTCGACGAGGAGCTCGCCGCCCAGCGCGAGGCCTCCGACGCCCTGGCGGCGCGCTGGCAGGCGGAGAAGCAGGCCATCACGCGCATCCAGTCGGCGAAGCAGGAGCTCGAGGACCGCCGCGCCGAGGCCGATCGGCTGGAGCGCTCCGGCGACCTCGAGCGCGCCGCCGAGCTGCGCTACGGGGTCGTCCCGGGCCTCGAGCGCGAGATCGAGGTCGCGACGGGCGAGCTCGCCGACCTCCAGGCCCACGGTGCGTTCCTCAAGGAGGAGGTCGACGCCGAGGACGTCGCCGAGGTGGTGAGCCGGTGGACCGGGGTACCGGTCACGAAGCTCCTGGAGGGCGAGGTCGAGAAGCTCGTGCGCATGGAGGAGCTCCTCCACAGCCGGGTCGTCGGCCAGGACGAGGCCGTCACCGCGGTCGCGAACGCGATACGGCGCTCGCGGGCCGGGCTCGGGGACCCCCACCGGCCGATCGGCTCGTTCCTCTTCCTCGGCCCGACCGGCGTCGGCAAGACCGAGCTCGCGCGGGCCCTCGCCGAGTTCCTCTTCGACGACGAGCACGCCATGGTGCGCATCGACATGTCGGAGTACATGGAGAAGTTCGCGGTCAGCCGGCTCATCGGCGCCCCTCCCGGCTACGTCGGCTACGAGGAGGGCGGCCAGCTCACCGAGGCGGTGCGTCGCCGGCCCTACGCCGTCGTCCTGCTCGACGAGATCGAGAAGGCCCACCCCGACGTCTTCAACATCCTGCTCCAGGTGCTCGACGACGGTCGCCTCACCGACGGGCAGGGTCGGACCGTCGACTTCACCAACGCGGTCTTCATCATGACGAGCAACCTGCCCGGCGACCCCCTCGACACCTTCCGACCCGAGTTCGTCAACCGCATCGACGAGATCATCCGATTCCGCCCCCTCGGCGAGGCCGACCTCGCGGTCATCGTGGAGATCCAGCTCGGCCGTCTGCGCGCGCGGCTCGCCGAGCGGCGCCTCGCCCTCGAGGTCACCCCGGCCGCCGCGGCCCTGATCGCCCGCGAGGGCTACGACCCGGCCTTCGGGGCGCGACCCCTCAAGCGGGTCATCCAGCGCCGCGTCGAGGACCCGCTGGCCCTCGCCCTCCTCCAGGGCGTGTACCACGACGGCGACACGGTGACCCTCGACGTCGTCGACGGAGTCCTCGCCTTCCACTAGGTGGGTAGCGTGGGCCGGTGACTCGTCCTCGCGTCCTCCTCGTCAGCCTCGGCGGCACGATCGCCTCGACGGGGGAGGGCGCGGTGAGCCCGTCGCTCGGCGCGGCCGAGCTGCTCGGTCCGCTCGTCGACGCCCCGGACCTGCCCGAGGTGGAGGTCCGCGACCTGCGTCGCGCGGCCTCGGTCGAGGTCACCCTCGAGGACCTCGTCGAGGTCGCGAGGGTCGCCCGTGACGCACGTCGCGAGGGGACGGTCGGGCTCGTCGTGACCCAGGGCACCGACACCCTCGAGGAGGCGGCCTTCGCGCTCGAGCTGCTCGGGGCGGGTCCGGTCGTCGTGACGGGCGCCATGCGCCACCCGGGGTCGCTCGGGGCTGACGGACCGGCGAACCTGGCGGCCGCCCTGCGCGTGGCGGCCCATCCCGCGACGCGGGACCTCGGGGCCCTCGTCGTCATGAACGACGAGGTCCACGCCGCCCGCTTCGTGCGCAAGACCCACACCGCGAGCCCCGCCGCCTTCGCCTCGCCCGTCGCCGGCCCGCTCGGCGACGTCGTCGAGGGCCGCGTGCGCCTACGCACCCGGGTCAGCGCGCTGGCGCCGATCGACGCGCGACCCCCCTTCCCCCCGGTGCCCCTCGTCACGGTCGCCCTCGACGACGACGGCCTCGCGCTCGGGGCCCTCGGCGCGCTCGGCGTGGGCGGCCTCGTGGTCGAGGCGCCGGGCGGCGGTCACGTCCCCGCCCGCCACGTGCCGGTCCTCGCGGACCTCGCCCGTCGCGTCCCGGTCGTCCTGGCGTCGCGCACGGGGTCGGGGCCCGTCCTCGGCGCGACCTACGGCTACCCGGGGGGCGAGGTCGACCTGCTCGGCCGGGGGCTCGTCGCGGCGGGGTCGCTCGACGCCCGCCACGCCCGGGTCGCCCTGCTCCTCCTCCTCTCGGCGGGCGCCGACCGGGACGCGGTCGCGGCGTGGTTCGCCGCCGTCGACCAGCCGGCCCCCGACCCGTCCCTCCGGTACCATTGACCTTTAGCCGCCTAGTCCCCGGGGGGTGCCGTGCCCGCAACCGTCGTCGTCGGAACGCAGTGGGGGGATGAGGGCAAGGGCAAACTGACCGACCTCCTCGCGGGCGAGATGGACATGGTCGTGCGCTACCAGGGCGGTCACAACGCCGGGCACCGCATCGTCGTGGGTGGCGAGGCCTTCGCCCTACAGCTCGTGCCCTCGGGGGTCCTCTACTCCCACATCACCCCGGTCATCGGCAACGGCGTCGTCGTCGACCCGGGCGTGCTCGTGGCCGAACTCGACGCCCTCGGCGCGAAGGGCGTCGACGTCAGCCGCCTGCTCGTGTCGGGCAACGCCCACCTGATCATGCCCTACCACCAGGAGCTCGACCGGCTGACCGAGCGCTTCCTCGGCAAGAACGCCCTGGGCACCACCAAGCGCGGCATCGGCCCCGCCTACGCCGACAAGGCGGCCCGCGTGGGGCTACGGGTCCAGGACCTGCTCGACCCCAAGATCTTCCGCCAGAAGCTCGACGTCGTGCTGCACGAGAAGAACCTCGTGCTCACCAAGGTCTACAACCGCCTCGCGATGTCGGCCGCCGAGATCTCGGCGCGCTACCTCGACGAGTACGCCCCGCGCCTCGCCCCGATGATCGTCGACGCCGTGGGCGTGGTCCACGACGCCCTGGCGCGCGGGGAGCGAATCCTCCTCGAGGGCGCCCAGGCGACCTTCCTCGACCTCGACCACGGCACCTACCCCTTCGTCACCTCGTCGAACCCGGTGGCCGGGGGCGCCGCGACGGGCTCGGGCCTCGGGCCCCGCGACCTCACGCGCATCGTCGGCATCGCCAAGGCCTACGTGACCCGGGTCGGGGCCGGGCCCTTCCCGACCGAGCTCGACGGCGAGCTGGGCGACCTGCTCGTCACGCGCGGCGCCGAGTTCGGGACCAACACGGGGCGCCGCCGCCGCGTCGGGTGGTTCGACGCGGTGATGGCCCGTCAGGCGGTACGGCTCAACTCGCTGACCGAGATCGCCCTCACCAAGCTCGACGTCCTCGACACCCTCGAGGAGGTGAAGGTCTGCGTGGGCTACGAGATGGACGGCGAGCGCTACGACTACCCGCCCTACCACCAGTCGGTCCTGCACGACGTGACCCCGATCTACGAGACCCTCCCCGGGTGGGGCGAGGACCTGAGCACCCGGACGTCCTTCGAGGACCTGCCCCGAGCAGCGCGCGACTACGTGGCCTTCCTCGCCGACGTCATCGGCGTGCGCATCGCCACCGTGGGCGTCGGGCCGCAGCGCGACCAGTTCGTGCGACCGTCGTGAGCCGGGTCGTCGTCGTCGGGTCGGGCGCGCGCGAGCACGCCCTCACCCACGCCCTCGCGCGCCAGCACGACGTCGTCGCGGTGCCCGGCAACGACGGCATGGCCGCCGAGGGCCTCGCGGTCGCCGACGCCTCGGTGAGCTCGCTCGCCCCCGACCTCGTCGTCGTCGGCCCGGAGCAGCCCCTGGTCGACGGGCTGGCCGACGCCCTGCGCGAGGAGGGCATCCCGGTCGTGGGCCCGGGCCGGCGCGGGGCGCGGCTCGAGGGGTCGAAGGTCTTCCTGAAGGAGTTCCTCGCCGAGGCCGGGGTGCCGACGGCGGGCTTCCACGTCTGCGCGACCGAGGCCGAGGCCGAGGCGGCCCTCGCCCAGATGCGCCCGCCCTACGTGGTCAAGACCGACGGCCTCGCCGCCGGCAAGGGCGTGCTCGTGACCGACGACCTGGCCGAGGCTCGCGCCGACGTGCGCGCGAAGCTCTCGGGCGAGGCCTTCGGCGACGCCGGGCGGCGCATCGTGATCGAGGAGGGGCTCGCGGGCGTCGAGTGCTCCCTGCTCGTCCTCTGCGACGGGCGCGACGTCGTGCCCCTCGCCCCGGCCCAGGACTTCAAGCGCGTCGGCGACGGCGATCGGGGGGCGAACACCGGCGGCATGGGGGCCTACGCGCCGAACGCGTACGACCCGACCAGCTGCGAGACGGCCGTCGAGACCATCGTGCGGCCTACCCTCGAGGTCCTGCGGGCCCGCGGCATCGACTACCGGGGCGTCCTCTACGCCGGCCTCATGATCGGCGAGCGCGGTCCGATGCTCCTCGAGTACAACGTGCGCTTCGGGGACCCCGAGGCCCAGTCGCTCGTCGGGCTCTACGACGACTGGGGCGACCTCCTCGCCCGCACCGCCACCGGCGAGCTCGCCGGCGTCGTCGCCCGGCCGCGGGGCGCCTCGGTGACCGTGGTGCTCGCCGCCCACGGCTACCCCTCTTTCCCCCGCCGGGGCGACGTCATCGAGGGGCTCGGGTCCGACGGCCAGCTCGCCGACCCGGTCGAGGGCGTGACCGTCTACCACGCCGGTACGCGGCGCCGTCTCGACGGACGTTTCGAGACGGCGGGGGGCCGGGTGCTCTCGGTGAGCGCCGTGGGCGAGAGCGTGGCCGACGCGCGCGAGCGCGCCTACGCCGGGGTCTCGCGCCTCGCCTTCGACGGCATGGTGTGGCGTCGGGACATCGCGGCGGGGATCTCGTGATCCCCCGCTACGCCCCCCGTGACGTAGCCGCGCTCTTCAGCGACGAGACCCGGTTCGACACGATGCTCGAGGTCGAGATCCTCGCCGCCGAGGCCCTGGCGGCGCGCGGCGTCGTCCCCGCCGCCGACGCGCGCGCCCTGCGCGAGCGGCGCCCCGTCGTCGACGCCGACTTCGTGACGGCGGTCGGGGAGCGCGAGGCGGTCACCAACCACGACACCGCCGCCTTCGTCGACGTGGTCCAGGAGCGGATCGGCATGCCGGCGGGGGCCTGGATCCACTACGGGCTGACCTCGTCGGACGTGGTGGACACGGCCCTCTGCGCCGTGCTGGTGCGCGCGATGGACCTCGTGATCGCGGCGGCGACCGAGCTGCGCGACGCGCTGACGCGCCGCGCGGTCGAGACGATCGACTGGCCCATCACCGGACGCACCCACGGCATGCACGCCGAGCCCACGACCTACGGGGCGAAGTTCGCCCTCTTCGCCCTGGCCGTCGAGCGGGACCTCGAGCGGGCTCGGCGCGCCCGCGAGGGGATCGCCGTCGGCAAGCTCTCGGGTGCGGTCGGGACCTACTCGAACATCGACCCAGCCGTGGAGGCCGAGGTCTGCGAGCGACTGGGCCTGCGCCCGGTGCCGGCGACCCAGGTCGTCGGGCGCGACCGCCACGCCGAGGTCCTCTACGCCTGCGCGGCGCTCGGGACGGGCATCGAGTCCTTCGCCCTCGAGGTGCGCCATCTCGCGCGCAGCGAGGTCGGCGAGGCCGAGGAGCCCTTCGCCCCGGGCGCCAAGGGATCGTCGGCGATGCCCCACAAGCGCAACCCGGTCCTCGCCGAGCGGCTCTGCGGCCTCGCGCGGGTACTGCGTGGCTACCTCCAGGCGGGCCTCGAGGACGTGGCCCTGTGGCACGAGCGCGACATCAGCCACTCGAGCGTCGAGCGGGTCGTCCTGCCCGACGCCCTCACGCTCACCGTCTACATGCTCCGCCGCGCGACCGGGCTCGCCGACGGACTGGTGCTGCACCCCGAGCGGGCCCTCGACAACCTGACGCGGGGATCGCGCGGGCTCGTCTTCTCCCAGTCCGTCCTGCTCGCCCTCGTCGAGTCGGGGATCGCGCGCGACGAGGCCTACCGCGTCGTCCAGTCGGCGGCCCGGCGCACGGTGGCGGAGGACCGGACCTTCCGCGACGTCGTCGCCGAGAGCGGCCTGCTCGACGCCGCCAGCCTCGAGCGCGTCTTCGACGCCGAGCGGCTCCTCGCCCACCGGCAGCGTTTCCTGGAGGCCCTCACGTGGCGGACCTGAGCCGACCGACCTACGCGGGCAAGGTCCGCGACCTCTACGTCCTCGACGACGACCACCTCCTGCTCGTGGCCTCCGATCGCCTCAGCGCCTACGACGTGGTGATGCGCGAGACGATCCCGCAGAAGGGTCGCGTGCTCACCGGCCTCACCGACCACTGGCTCACGGTGGTGGCGCCCGACGTGCCCCGGGCGCTCCTCACCTGCGACCCCGCCGCGATCGCCGCCTACGCCCCCGAGGCCGATCGCCCCGAGTGGGCCGGGCGCGCCATGCTCGCTCGCCGGGCCGCGATGCTCCCGCTCGAGTGCATCGTCCGCGGACGCCTCGCCGGGCAGGCCTACGAGGAGTACGCGGCGCGCGGGACGGTCCACGGCGAGCCGGCCCCGGCGGGCCTGCGTCTCACGGACCCCTTCCCCGAGCCCCGCTTCACGCCCTCCACGAAGGAGGCGACCGGCCACGACCGCAACGTCTCGCTGGCCGAGGCGGCCGAGATCGTCGGGGCCGACGTCCTCGAGCACGCGCGGGAGATCTGCCTGTCGCTCTTCGCGCGCGCCGCGGGGATCCTCGAGGAGCGGGGCATCGTGCTCGCCGACACCAAGTTCGAGCTCGGCTACGTCGACGGGGAGCTCGTCGTCTGCGACGAGGTCATCACCCCCGACTCGTCGCGCCTGTGGCCGGCCGCGTCGGTCCGCTCGGGCGAGACGCCCCCGTCGTTCGACAAGCAGCCCTTCCGGGACTGGCTCGACGCCGAGGGCTGGGACCGCACCCCGCCGCCGCCGTCCGTGCCGCCGGAGGTCGTCGCTGCGACCTCGGCGCGCTACGTCGAGGCCTACGAGCGCGTGACGGGCCACTCGCTCGGCGACTGGTACGGTTCGGGATCGTGATCTACCCCGTGGTCGTCGACGTCACCCTCCGGCCCGGCATCGCCGACCCCGAGGGGGCGACCATCGAGCGCGCGCTGCCGGCACTCGGCTTCGCGGGTGTGCGCCACGTGCGGGCCGGCAAGACGTTCCGCGTCGAGGTGGAGGCCGACGACGAGACGGGGGCCCTCGCCGTCGCCCGGTCGCTCGCCGAGCGGCTGCTCTCCAACCCGGTGATCGAGGACGCGGCGGTGCGGGTGGAGTCCCGGTGACCCGGGTCGGCGTCGTCGTCTTCCCGGGGTCGAACTGCGAGTACGACGCCCAGGCGGCCCTGCGCGAGCTCGGCGCCGACGTCGACCTCGTCTGGCACACGGCGACCGACCTCTCCGCCTACGACCACCTCGTGCTCCCGGGGGGCTTCGCCCACGGCGACTACCTGCGCCCCGGGGCGATCGCCCGCTTCTCCCCGGTCATGTCGGCGATCGCCGACTTCGCGGCGGGCGGCGGCCCGGTGCTCGGGATCTGCAACGGCTTCCAGGTCCTGACCGAGGCCGGCCTCCTCCCGGGCGCCCTGCAGAAGAACCGGGGCCTCACCTTCATCAGCGAGCCGACCACGCTGGTCGTCGCCTCGACCCGCTCGGTCCTCACCCGCCGGGCCCGGGTCGGCCAGGAGCTCGTCGTGCCGATCAACCACTTCTCGGGCGCCTACACCTGCGACGACGACACCCTCCAGCGCCTCCTCGAGGGCGACCAGGTGGTGCTGCGCTACCGCGAGAACCCCAACGGCTCGCGCGACGACATCGCCGGCGTGTCGAACGAGGGCGGCAACGTGGTGGGCCTCATGCCGCACCCGGAGCGGGCCATGTCGACGCTCGTCGGCTCGGCCGACGGGCGCGTGCTCCTCGAGGGCTTCCTCGGCCTCGAGATCAGCGCTGCGCGCGGCTGATCCCCGCGCGCTTCAGCACCTCGGCCGGCACCCCCAGCTCGCGGAAGGCGACGTAGGAGATCGCGTTGCGCTCGGCGTAGGACTTCGCGACCTTGATGAACTCGCGCTCCACGCCCTCGAGGTCCACGCGCTGGGCGAGGCGATCGCGCTCGCTCACCAGGTCCATGCGACGCTGCACCAGCTCCAGGCGGCGCAGCGGAGCGGCCTCGGCGATCTCCTTGTCGATGCGCGCGATCTGCATGTTCACCGACTCGGGGGTGCGCTTGCGTCCGCGCTTGCCCTTACCCGCCGCCAGGGCGTCGAGGTAGCGGCTCACCACGCGCGACTCGGCGCGTCCCTGCGCCAATTTGGCCTTGTGGTCCGCACTCATGGTGCGCTTAACCGGCTTCTTCGCCGGGGCCTTCTTCGTGGTTGCGGGCATGGTTCTCTCCGAACGTCATCACTGAATTACGCCAGGTATCTTAATGGCTTTTCATACGGATGTACCACAGACGCATTGACAGAAAAGATTTCGCACCGTGGCCGCGTTTGATCAGGAATTCCGGCGTCGACGGCTGGGTCGCGCGGCGACGTCACGGGTGGCACGGGGTCCCCACGGTCGCGGACGGGGTGGTCGGGAGCGGCTCGGTAGTTTGGGGAGGTGAGCGAACCCCTGCACCAGGCCCTCGGGCTGACCGACGGCGAGTACGAGGACATCCGCACCGTCCTCGGCCGGGACCCGAATCACCTCGAGCTCGCCTGCTACGGGGTGATGTGGAGCGAGCACTGCTCCTACAAGTCGTCGCGCATCCACCTTCGCCGGCTCCCGACGACGGCTCCCCACGTGCTGGTGGGACCGGGCGAGAATGCCGGGGTCATCGACGCCGGCGACGGGATCGCCGTCGCGATCCGCATCGAGAGCCACAACCACCCCTCGGCCATCGAGCCCTACCAGGGGGCGGCGACCGGCGTGGGGGGCATCCTGCGGGACGTCTTCACGATGGGCGCGCGGCCCCTCGCGGTCATGGACCCGCTCTTCTTCGGCCCGCTCGACGAGGCCCGTCAGCGCTGGCTCGTCGAGGGTGTGGTCGCCGGGATCTCGGGCTACGGGAACTCCGTGGGCGTGCCGACGATCGGCGGCGAGCTGACCTTCGACCCCACCTACGCCGGCAACCCTCTGGTGAACGTGCTGTGCGTGGGCGCGCTGCCGCGGGAACGCCTCATCCTCGGGCGCGCGTCGGGTCCCGGCAACCTCGCCGTCCTGCTCGGCTCGACGACGGGCCGGGACGGGATCGGCGGCGTGTCGGTCCTCGCCTCGGCCGGCTTCGCCGGCGGGGAGGCCCCGGTCGACGAGGCGAAGCGCCCGAGCGTCCAGGTCGGGGATCCCTACGAGGAGAAGCGGCTCATCGAGGCCTGCCTGGCCCTGCTCGACGCCGGGCTGGTCGTCGGCATCCAGGACCTCGGCGGCGCCGGGCTGATCTGCGCGACGAGCGAGACGGCCGCCCGCGGCGGGGTCGGGATGGACGTCGACGTGGCGGCCGTGCCGCGACGCGAGGAGGGCATGGCCGACTACGAGGTGATGACCTCGGAGAGCCAGGAGCGCATGCTGGCCATCGTGACCCCGGAGAACTGGCCGGCCGTCGCCGAGCTCTGCGCGCGCTGGGAGGTGCGGGCGAGCGTCGTCGGTCGCGTGACCCCCGCCGAGCCGGGCCCGGACGGGGAGCCGGTCGGCTACCTGCGCGTGCGCGACGGGATCGACGGGCCGGTCCTCGCGCAGATGCCCGCGGTCTCGCTCGCCGAGGACGCCCCCCTCTACGACCGGCCCCGTCGCCGGCCGGCCGACCTCGACGACCGCCTCGCCGACGACCCGACCGACGACGAGCCGCTCGACGACCTCGCGCACGACCTGCTCGACATGCTCTACGACCCGGCCTGGGTCTACCGCCAGTACGACTCGCAGCTCTTCCTCAACACGGTCGTCGGACCCGGGCGCGACGCGGCGCTGCTGCGCCTCGCGGGACCGGGCCTGCCGACCTCGTCGCGGGGGATGGCCCTCACCACGGACTCCAACCCCCGCTGGTGCGCCCTCGACCCGCGGGCCGGCACGGCCCTCACGGTGATCGAGGGGGTCGCCAACCTGGCCTGCGTCGGCGCCACCCCGGCCGCCGTCGTCAACTGCCTCAACTTCGGCAACCCCGAGCACCCCGAGGTGATGTGGCAGCTCTCCGAGGCGATCGACGGCATGGCCGAGGCCTGCCGGGCCCTGGGGCTCCCGGTCATCGGCGGCAACGTCTCGCTCTACAACGAGAGCGGGGGGCGCGACATCGACCCGACGCCCGTCATCGGGCTCCTCGGCCTGGTCGACCACCTGGTGGCCCCACCACCCGCCTGGGCGTGGCGTGACGGGGACGCCGTCCTCCTGGTGGGACGGCGCCGCGGCGAGGAGGGGCGTCCCTTCCCCCTCGCGGGTGGGCTCTTCGCCGCTCGTCGCGGACGACGCGGCGGCCAGGTCCCGCCCGTCGACTACGAGACCGCCGCGCGCACCAGCGCCTTCGTGGCGGATCTGGTGGCCGGGGTCTGCGCCGGGGGCGCGAGCGCGCTGCACGGCGTGCACGACCTCGCCGCCGGCGGCCTCGGCGTCGCCCTCTGCGAGATGGCCCACGCCGCCGGGCACGGCGTCCGCGTCGACGTGCTCGACCCGCGCGAGGTGGTCGCCGAGATGCCCGCCCGGTTCGTCGTCGCGACCGACGACCCGCAGGGCCTGCTCGCGGCGGCCCGCGCGGCCGGCGTCGAGGCGATCGAGATCGGGATCGTGGGGGGCGACCGCGTCGTCGTGGGTCCGGTCGACCTGCCCCTCGAGGAGGTCGTCACCCGTCGTCGTCACTCGCTGGCCGACGCGCTGGGGATGCCGGCCCTCCACTAGGGCCGGTCGTCTACGGCGTCGTGCGGCGGGCCGCCCGGAGCTCGTCGAGGACCTCGTCGGGCACGGCCAGGTCGCCGACGCGACCCCGGCCGAGCTGGACGTCGCTCTTGTAGGAGCCGTGGTAGTCGGAGCCGCCCGTCGGGATGAGCCCGGCGTCGCGAGCCATCGCCGCGACCCGGTCGCGGGTCGCGGCGTCGTAGGAGCCGTAGTAGGCCTCCACGCCGTCGACCCCGCGCTCGCGTAGCGAGGCGAAGACCCGCGCCAGGACGCGGGTCGGGTCGTCGCCCTCGTCGAGGTAGTTGTCGAGGGGGTGGGCCACCGAGACGACGACGCCCGAGCCGGCCGTCGCCTCGAGGAAGTGCTCGATCGTCATCGAGGCCTTGGGGACGTAGGCCCGCCCGGCCGTGCCGAGCCACTCGGCGAAGACCCGGTTCCAGCTGTCGGGGGTGCGCTCGCCGACGATCTCGGGGTGGAGCTCGAACATGGCGCGGGCGAAGTGGGGGCGGCCGATCGAGTGGACGTTGCCGGCGAGGTCCGTCAGGTAGTCCAGGCTGACCCGGGTGAAGCCCCGCTCGACGAGGATCGCGACGAGGGCCTCGTTGCGCACGTCGCGGTCGAAGCGCAGCTCGGCCAGGCGCTCCTGGAGCGGGTGGGCGGGGTCGGTGGGGACGAAGTAGCCGAGGACGTGGACGTTGCGGGGCCCGACGGTCCCGTCGGGCCGGGCCTTCGTGAGCAACTCGTCGCGCAGGGAGACCTCGACGCCCATGACCAGCTCGACGCCCTCCTCGGCGCAGGCGAGGGTCATCTCCTCGGCGCCGCCGGTCGTGTCGTGGTCGGTCAGGGCGATCGCCCGCAGGCCCACCTCGGCCGCCCGGCGGGCGAGGGCCGCCGGGCGATCGGACCCGTCCGAGAAGGTCGAGTGGGTGTGCAGGTCGATCACACCGGAAGCGTAGCCATAACCCTCGGCGACCTCCGGACCGCGTGTGCGAGACTGACCGGGTGCGCAGTTCGGTGACGTCGCGGCCGTGAAGGAGGCCTGCGGGGTCGTCGGCGTCGTGACGCCCGGGCGCGACGCGGCCTGGTCGTGCTACGACGCCCTCTACGCCCTCCAGCACCGGGGCCAGGAGTCGGCCGGGATGGCCGCGTACCAGGACGGCCGGATCACCGTCACCAAGGACAACGGGCTCGTGAGCCACGTCTTCGCCGACGCGGCCCTCAGTGCGCTCGGTGGCGAGCTGGTCATCGGTCACACCCGATACTCGACGTCGGGCAGCGCCAACTGGACGGCCGCCCAGCCCGTCTACCGCTCTGCCGGGTCGGCGGGGTTCGCCCTCGCCCACAACGGGAACCTGACCAACACGGCCGCCCTCGCCGCCGCGGCGGGCCTCGAGACCTCCCACTACCTGTCCGACTCGGACCTGGTGGCCGAGCTGCTGGCCCGGGAGATCGAGCGCGGGGCCACGCTGCCCGCCGCCCTCGCCGAGGTCCTCGCGCGGGCCGAGGGCGCCTTCTCGATGGTCGTCCTCGAGGCCGGGGCGCTCCACGCGGTGCGGGACCCCCACGGCTTTCGCCCCCTCTGCCTCGGTCGCCTGGGCCCGCCCGAGGCGCCGACCGGCTGGGTCGCCGCCTCCGAGTCGCCGGCCCTCGACGTCGTGGGCGCGACGCTGGTGCGCGAGGTCGAGCCCGGGGAGATGGTCACCATCACCGCGAGCGGCGTCACGACGACGCGCCTGCTCGCTCCGGCCGCCGGGCCCCAGCGCCTCTGCATCTTCGAGTTCGTCTACTTCGCCCGCCCCGACGCCTACCTGCTCGGGCACCAGGTCCACTCGGCGCGCCGGCGCATGGGCGAGCGGCTGGCCCACGCCGCCCCGGTCGCGGCGGACCTCGTCATGGGCGTGCCGGACTCCGGAGTCCCCGCCGCCGAGGGCTACGCCCAGGCCTCGGGGATCCCCTTCGGGCACGGCCTGGTGAAGAACCGCTACATCGGCCGGACCTTCATCGCCCCGGACCCGGCCCAGCGGGCCGCCGGGGTGCGGCGGAAGCTGAACGCCCTACGCGAGACGATCACCGGTCGACGACTGGTGGTCGTCGACGACTCGATCGTGCGCGGCACGACCACGCGGGCCCTCGTCGCCATGCTGCGCGAGGCCGGAGCCGCCGAGGTGCACCTGCGGATCTCCTCGCCGCCCTTCGCCTGGCCCTGCTACTACGGGATCGACACCCCGACGCGCGACGAGCTGCTCGCCGCCCGCTACGACCTCGCGGGGATGCGCGACTTCATCGGCTGCGACTCGCTGGCCTTCATCTCGCTGGCCGACCTGCGCGACGCCGTCGGGCTCGCGGAGGGCTGCTGCGACGCCTGCCTCACCGGGGAGTACCCGGCGCCGATCCCGGTGACCCTCGACGGAGCCCGGGGCCGCTGGTGAGGCGCCTCGCCGACCTCGGAACGGGTGGCCTCACCTACGCCGCGGCGGGGGTCTCCATCGCCGCGGGCGACGAGGCCGTGGAGCGGATCACCGGCCTCGTCGACGCCACGCGCCGGCCCGAGGTCCTCGGGGGCGTGGGGGGGTTCGCCGGGCGCTTCGCGCTCGACGTCGCCCGCTACCGGGACCCGGTGCTCGTCGCCTCGGCCGACGGGGTCGGAACCAAGCTCGAGGTGGCCCGCCGGGCCCAGAACTACCGCACCGTGGGCCTCGACCTCGTGGCCATGCTCGTCGACGACCTGGTCTGCGTGGGGGCCGAGCCCCTCTTCGTGCTCGACTACGTGGCCGTCGGCGACCTCGTCCCGGCCCGTCTCGCCGAGCTCGTCGAGGGGGTCGCCGAGGGGTGCCGGATCGCCGGCGCCGCGCTGCTCGGCGGCGAGACGGCCGAGCACGGCGGCGTGATGGCGCCCGACGAGCTCGACCTCGCGGGCTTCGCGGTCGGGGTGGTCGAGCGCGACGAGCAGTGGGGCCCCGACCGGGTGCGCCCGGACGACCGCCTGGTGGCCCTGGCGTCGCCGGGCCTGCGCTCGAACGGCTACTCCCTCGCCCGACGCGTCCTGCTCGAGCCCGACGGCGACCTCGACGCGCCGGCCTGGCCGGGGGCGTCGGTCCGCCTCGGGGAGGAGCTCCTGCGTCCCTCGGTCATCTACGCGCCCGTCGTGCGCGCCCTCGCGGCGGCCCACCCGGGCGCCCTTCACGCCGCCGCCCACGTGACCGGCGGTGGCGTCGTCGGCAACCTGCCGCGGGTCCTGCCGCCCGGACTCGGCGCCGTGCTCGCGACGGCCGCGATCGAGACGCCGGAGATCTTCCTCGAGATCCAGCGCCGGGGTCGCGTCGCGAGCGACGAGATGCTGCGGGTCTTCAACTGCGGGGTCGGGATGGTGCTGGTGGTCGACGCCACCGCCGCCGAGGCGATCGTCGAGGGGGCCCGAGCGGCCGGGCTCGGGGCGAGCGTCGCCGGCGGGCTCGAGCCGGGGTCGGGGGTGCGGCTCACGTGAGCTACGAGCGCGTGCGCCAGCACCTCCTCGAGCACTCGGTGCGCCGGGGGACCTTCACCCTGAAGTCGGGGCGGACCTCGTCGTGGTTCATCGACTCCAAGCAGACGATCCTCGCCCCCGAGGTGATGGTCGACGTCGCCGACCTGGTGCTCGAGCGCACCCCGCAGGAGGCGACGGCCATCGGGGGCCTCACCATGGGCGCCGACGGCCTCAGCTTCGTGACGGCCGCCGTGGCCGCGACCCGCGGGCGGAGCCTGCGGGCCTTCTCGGTGCGCAAGGAGACGAAGGACCACGGGGCCGGGGGGCGGATCGCCGGGGTGCTGCAGCCCGGGGACCGGGTCGTCGTCACCGAGGACACCGTCACGCGCGGCACGAGCCTGCTCGAGGCGGCCCACGCGATACGCGAGGCCGGCGCCGAGCCCGTCCTGCTGGTGGCGCTGGTGGACCGGGGCGGGACCGTCGGGGCGATGGCCGCGGCCGAGGGCTTCGCGTTCCGCGCCGTCTTCGAGGCCCCCGACCTCGGGTTCCCCTTCGAGGGGGGCGCGGAGCCCCGCTAGGGGTGAGCGCCGGCGCAGGGCTCGCACTCGGCCTCGAGGGTCGCGTGCGTCAGCCCGAAGCGCTCGGCGAGGCGACCCTTCACGCCGGCGACGACCGACTGGGCCGCCTCGAGCGAGGGGCTCTCGCGGAGCACGAGGTGGGCGGAGAGGAGCGCGTCCTCGCTCGAGAGCCCCCACACGTGGAGGTCGTGGACCGACAGGATCCGCTCGTCCTCGCAGACCGTCGTCGCCACCGTCGAGAGGTCGATCCAGGGCGGCGTCGCCTCCATGAGGAGCCCCCCGGCCTCGCGCACGAGTCGCAGCGCGTGGACGGCCACGAGGGCGCCGATGGCGAGGGCCACCACCGGGTCGAGCCAGTAGTGGCCGTGGGCGAGGGTCATCACCACGGCGCTCCCCGCGACGCCGAGGGCCGCGAGGGCGTCGCCGACGGTGTCGAGGAGGATGGCCCGCACGCCGATCTCCCCGTCGCCGCGCAGGGCGAGGGCGCCGGCGCCCATGGCGAGGGCCGCGACGAGGCTGACGGTGACGACCGGCCCGCCGTGGATCGGCGGGGGGCCGCTCACCAGGCGCGCGATCGCCTCGGCGGCGATGACGAGGGTGACGGCGACGAGGACCCCGGCGTTGACGAGGGCGGCGAGCACGCTGGAGCGGCCGTACCCGAAGGACCACCGCGGCGTCGGGCGGCGTTGCGCGAGGCGGTGGGCGAGGAGGGTGAGGGCGACGCCGGCCGCGTCGGCCAGGTACTCGGCGCCGGCCGAGAGGACGCCGAGCGAGTGGGCGGCGATCCCCACGCCCACGAGGGCCACCACCAGGGCCAGGTTGAGGGCGAGGACGAAGCGCAGGCGGTTCGCGCGGCGGGCCATCGCCCCCCACTCTACGGGTGGGTCATCCGGCGTCGAGGGCCGCGAGGACGGCGCGGCGCCAGTCGGCGAGAGCCGGTCCGGCCTGCTCCTCGGGCGTGCGGCCGAGCCGGACGACGACGGCGTCGAGGGCCGGCACCACGGCGATCATCTGGCCCTCGTAGCCGAGGGCGCAGTAGGTGCCGTAGCGGTCGCCGGTCACCCACCACTGCCAGGAGTAGTAGAGGTCGCTGTCGGGGTCGACGCTGTGGGGGACCTGGGCCGTGTCGCACCAGGAGCGGCTCACCACGGAGCGTCCGTCGACCTCGCCCCCGCGCAGGTAGAGGAGTCCGAAGCGCGCGTAGTCGCGGGCCGTCGCGTGGACGTAGCTGGACCCGACGACGACACCGGCCTCGTCGAGGCCCGGCCGGGCGCTCGTCATGCCGAGGGGCGCGAAGAGGCGTCGATCCATCGCGGTGCGGTAGTCGTCGTGGCGCCCCAGGTGGTCGGCGACGATGCGGCTGAGGATGTTGGTGGTGCCGCTCGAGTAGTTGAAGACGGTGTCGGGCGCCGCGGCGACGGGGCGGGCGGCCGCGTAGGCGCCCATGTCGGCCCGCCCGTCGCCGAAGAGCATGTCGACCACGTGGCTCGGCTCGTTGACGGAGTAGACCTCGGACCACGAGAGGCCGTCGCGCATGGCCAGCAGGTCGGCGAGGCGAATACCGCCGCGGGGGTCGTCCGGTCCCCACTCGGCGACGGGGGCGGGCGCCCACGGGTCGAGGCGGCCCTCGTCGACCAGCTGGCCGACCAGGGCGTGGATCATCGACTTCGCCATGGACCAGCTGAGGAGGGGCGTCTCGGGCTCGACCGGCGTCGGCGGGCCGTCGAAGCGGGGCAGGGCGCCCCCGTAGCGCTCGGCGAGGACCCGACCACCCTGGACGACGACCGTCGCGTAGGTCTCCGTGAGGGGGACGTCGCCGAAGGCGGCGTCGCACGCGGCGCCGACGCGGGCGGGGGTCGGCGCGGTGGGCCAGGTGACCCCGGGCCACCGCGACCCGCCGGCGGGCGCGTAGCGCGGCTCGATCTCGGGCAGTGGCACGTGGACCCCCCGTCTCGTGCTGGGTGGTCGAGACCGGCGTCGATCCGGTGACCTCACGCTTTTCAGGCGTGCGCTCTACCAACTGAGCTACTCGACCGCTGTCGCCACCCGAGGGTGTCGAGCGGACCTGACGGGATTTGAACCCGCGACCTCCGCCTTGACAGGGCGGCGTGCACTCCGAGCTGCACCACAGGTCCACGGACCCGGACGAGTCCGGGCACGGAGGGCCAGTCTACACGGGCTCGCCCGACCCCGCCGTCGGGGGGATCCCGAATGCCGCGCTGAGGTCGGCGTCGGAGGGCTCCACCAGGACCCGTCCGTCCTCGAGGAGGATCGTCGGGACGACCCGATGGCCGTCGTTGAGGCGCTCGACCTCGGCCGCCGCGTCGTCGTCGGCCTCGATGTCGATCCACTGGTAGGGGACCTCGAGGCGGTCGAGGAGCCGACGGGAGCGCGCGCAGTCACCGCACCAGGTGGTGCCGAGCATTCGAATGGTCACCGGGCCACCCTAGGGGTGGGGTGGCGCCCCCTCGGTCGCGGCGCCCGCGCGCACCAGGCAGAAGGGGTGCCCCGCGGGGTCGAGGAAGACGCGGAAGTCCCTGCCGGGCTGGTGGGCGGCGAGCGTCGCGCCGAGGGCGATCGCCCGGGCCTCGCCGTCGAGGAGGTCGTCGACGAGGAAGTCGAGGTGGAGCTGCTGGGGCACCGGGCCGTCGGGCCACGTGGGGGCGACGTAGTGGTCGACGCGCTGGAAGGCGAGCGTCGGACCCCCGTCGCTCGCGAGATCGACCCACTCGGGCTCGAGCGGGTCGTCACCGTCGTCGATCACGAGCTCGCGGTCGAGGAGGGCCCCGTAGAAGCGCGCGAGGGCCACGGGGTCGGGGCAGTCGAGGGCCACCAGCTGGAATCGGATCTCCATAGTCGCACCCTAGGACGGAATCGTAAGAATCGGGGGCGGCGGTAAGAAGCCCCTAAGCCCGTCGCCGCCCGGGTCTAGCGTCGGGATCGTACGAGGAGGTGCGCATGAACTTCTGGCACACGAACTTCTGGCACAACGGTCCGGGGGGCTGGGGCTACGGACCCGGCGATCACGGATGGTGGATCGGCATGATGCTCTTCATGGTCCTGTTCTGGGTCGTGGTCGTCGTCGGCGTCCTGTTCTCGCTCCGGCACTTCCGTCACGATCACCATCACCACCACGCGGGCGGGCCCCGCTGGCGGGCGGGCGGTCCGGCCGGGGACGGCCGAGCCGAGGACATCCTGCGTCAGCGCTTCGCCGCGGGCGAGATCGACGAGGCGGAGTTCCGCGCCCGGCTCGCCCTCCTGCGCGAGGGCGACGATCGCTAGCTTCCCGCGGCGCGTCGCGGGAAGCGCAAGACGAGGGCGAGCCCCCCGAGCTCGCTCGGGCGACGCTCCAGGCTGCCCCCGAGGGCGACGGCGCCCTCGGCCATGATGCTCATGCCGAGCCCCGAGCCCCCGGAGTCGCGCGATCGCGAGGGGTCGAAGCGCCGGAACTGCACGTCGCGCTCGGCGTAGGCCTCGGGGGGCAGCCCCGGGCCCCCGTCCTCCACGGCGAGCACGGCGGTGTCGACGCTCGCGCGCAGGGTGATGCGCACCGGGTCGTCGTCGCCGGTGTGACGGGCGATGTTCGACAGGGCGTTGGCGAGGATGCGGGTCACCCAGTCCTCGCGGCCGTCGATCGACACCTCCGGGCTCACGCTGACCTCGACGTCGCGGGCGGGGTGGTCACTCGCGAAGTCGGCGCCGGCGCGCGCGCAGAGGGCGCTCAGGTCCACGACCTCGTCGCGGACCTCACGCCGCTCGCGGGCTTCGGCGAGGAAGAGGAGGTCGCTCACGAGCGACGACATCCGGTCGGTCTCCGAGCGCACGCGGGAGAGGGCCCGCTCGCGGGCGTCGGGCGCGAGGTCCTCGCGCGCCAGCAGCTCGGTGTAGCCGGCGACGACCGTGAGCGGGGTGCGCAACTCGTGCGAGGCGTCGCCGATGAAGCGCTGCATCGACTCGGTGGTGCGCTTCTCGGTGTCGATGGTGCGCCGCAGCGCCGTCACCATGACCCCGAGCGCGTCGGCCAGGTCGCGCACGTCCGTGGAGCCCCGCGTGACGTCGGGGGGGTCGCCGAGGTCGCCGCGGGCGACGCGGGTCGCGTAGCGCGTCAGCTCCCCGAGGGTTCGCAGGTCGCGTCGCAGCAGGAGCCTCGCGACGAGGTAGACGAGGAGGGCCGCCGCCGCGCCGGCCGCCGCCGTGCGGCCGATCAGGTCGTGGACGGCGGAGGAGACGCCCTCGGTCGAGCCGGCGATGACGAGGTAGTCGCCCCCGCCCACCGGGATCGAGCGGTAGAGGAAGCCGGGCAGGTCGGCGGAGGACCGGGTCGCCGTCAGGGATGCGCGCACGTCGGCGAGGGTGGGCTGGGCCCGTAGGGGGACCGTCCCCCGGGCGACCTGGACGACCTTGCCCGAGGTGTCGACGAGGTCGAGCGAGAGGTTGAGGTTGTCCTGCTGGACGAGGTTGATGGCGTCACTCAGGGCCGACACCGGGTGTCCGAGGCCGGCGGCCGCGACGGCGTCGATCGAGGCGCGCAGCTGCCCGTACTGGGCGTTCGAGCTGGTGGAGACGGCGTACCAGCCCGTCGAGAGGGCGACGGCCGCGGCGGTCGCCCCGAGGAGGACGGCGAGCCGGGTGGAGAGCCTCACGCGCGGGGCGGCTCGACCAGCTTGAAGCCGACGCCGCGCACGGTGGTGATCGGGGCGAAGCCGTCCCGGTGGACCTTCTTGCGCAGGTAGGAGATGTAGGTGTCGAGGACCGAGGTCTCGGACTCGAAGGTGATGTCCCACACGTCGCGCAGCAGCTGCTCGCGGGTGACGAGCTTGTCCTTCTTCGCGAGCAGGGCCTCGAGGAGGCGGAACTCAGTGGCCGAGAGCTCGACGGGCTCGTCGTCGAGGGTCACCTCGTGGCGCTCGACGTCCATGTGCAGCGGCCCGCAGGCGAGCGCGTCGGCCTCCTCGGTGGGCGTCGCGCGACGCAGGACGGCGGCCACGCGCAACAGCAGCTCCTCGAGGCTGAAGGGCTTGCGCACGTAGTCGTCGGCGCCGAGGCGCAGCCCCTGGGCCACGTCGGGCGCGCTGTCGCGGGCCGAGAGGAGGAGGATCGGCAGGTGGGGGTCGGTCTCGCGGACCGTCTGGACGAACTCGAAGCCGTCCATGGTCGGCATGTTGACGTCCACGATGCAGAGGTCGACCGGGTGGCTGCGCCACTGCGCCAGCCCCGCGAGGCCGTCGCCGGCGCTCAGGGTCTCGTAGCCGGCGATCCGCAGCGCGTCGCCGATCAGGTCGCGCACCCCCGCTTCGTCGTCCACGACCAGGATGGTCGGCATGAAAACCTCCTCGGGCGCGAGCGTACTCACCGAATCGGGCCCGGGACCGCGCCCTGAGGGAGTCGTGAGCCTTCTCACAGAAACTTCACAACGCGGCGCGGTACGCTCCCCCGCGGAGGTGACATGGGGGCGAGGCGAGTGATCGGAGCGACGGCCCTGGCCGTCGCGATCGGCCTGGCGAGTCCCGGCCTCGCCGCCGCGCGCGGCGTCGTCTACCCCCGGGGAGCGACCTACACCTCGGTGATGTCCACCATCGACGTCGCCTACGCCCGGGTCGTCGCTCGGGCGACGGCCGTCTACCGCGGGGAGCTCGCCCGCGCCCGCACCGCCGCCGACCGCATCGCGGCCCGCACCCGCTACCGCGCGGCCATCCAGCGCGCGACGGCCCAGCGCGAGGTCGAGGTCGAGACCCTCGACCACTCGCCACTCGGCGCGGAGGGACCGGACAACCCGGTGACCACGACGACGGTTCGCGCCGGGGGTGACGGCGGCTCCTCGAGCTCGGGCGGCGACCACGTCTCCTCGGGCGACAACTAGGTCCCCCGGACGACAGCTAGCCGGCGACCCGCCCCGTCGCCGCCGTGACCCAGCTCCAGGGGGTCGGGGCCGTCTCGTAGCCCTGCGCCCGCACCTCGACCTCGAAGCCGTGCCGGGCGAGGAGGGCGACCGGGTCGCGCGTCAGGTGGCACCCGTCCGCGACCCGCTGCTCGAGGCGGTCGAGGCGCCACTGCCACCGGGCGACCGCTCCGCCGGGGGCGAGGCCGTGCTCGGCGACGTGGAGGCGACCGCCGGGGCGCAGCACCCGCCGGATCTCGGCGATGGCGCGGACCTCGTCGGGCACCGTGCAGAGCGTGAAGGTGGAGAGGACCGCGTCGACGCTCGCGTCGGGGAGGGGGATCGACTGGGCGTCGCGGCCGATCCGCTCGACGGGGACGCTCGCGCGGGCGATCCGCTCGGCGGCGAGGGCCCAGGCCTCGTCACTCGGCTCGATCGCGAGCACCCTCTCGACCCCCTCCGGGTAGAAGGGCAGGTTGAGGCCGGTGCCGAAGCCGATCTCGAGGACGGTACCGGCGAGGCCCTCGGTCGCCAGGGCGCGCCAGCGCCCGATGCCCGGCGTCGCGCACACGGCGTGCACCACCCGCACGAGCAAGTGCCGGCGGTACCAGTCGGCCAGGCTCACGAGTGCAGGCTGGTGAGGGCCGCCGAGAGGCGCTCGCGCGCGTCGGCGACGAGCTCGGCGAAGACCTCGCCCGGCATCAGCGCCGCCGGGTCGGCGACCGAGACCCGGGTGCGCTCCGGCGACACGGCGTCGAGGACCACGTTGCAGGGGATCGCGAGGGCGACGTCGAGGCTGCGCTCGAGGGCCCGGTTCACGAGCGTCGGGTTGCAGGCGCCGAGGACCTTGAGGGGCGGGCGCTCGACGCCGAGCTTCGCGCGCAGGGTGGCGGCCACGTCGATCTCGGTCAGCACCCCGAACCCCTGAGCGGCGAGGGCGTCGCGCACCTTCGCCTCGGTCTCGGCGAGGGGCGCGTCCAGGGTCACGCTCATCTGGTCCATGTCACCTCCGGGTCTCCCCGGCGCAGGCTACTGGCGAGGGCAGGTGTTGACGCCGATCAGCTTGTAGAGCACGCAGAACCCCGTGGCGCTGGTGACCGCCATGAGCGCCGCGACGACCCAGAGGATGATGCCGCCGACCGACCCGCTCCCCACCGCGATGGCCGCGATGGCCGCGACGACCGCGATGATCAGGCGGATGACCCGGTCGACCGTTCCTTCGTTCTTCGTCATGTGAGCCTCCTTCGTCGTCCATGATACCCCCGGGGGTATCATGCCACACCGGGTCGAAGGTCCCGGTCCGCCTAGCGGGACGCGCGCAGCCGGGCGACGACGTCGTCGACGACGCCGCTGGTCGAGGCGTCCCCGCCCAGGTCGAAGGTGCGCACGCCCTCCGACGCCCCCTCGAGGGTCGCCGTGCGCAGGCGCTCGGCCGCCCGGTGGAAGGTGGGGTCCTCCAGGCGCAGGGCGGCCTGGTCGAGCAGGGCCGCCTGGGCCAGCAGCATGGCCATGGGGTTCGCGACGTTCTTACCCTGCAGGGTGGGCGCGGTGCCGTGCGGGGCCTCGGCCATGGCCACCACGGGGTGGAGCGACTCGTTGAGGCTCAGCAGGATCGATTCGGCACCGGCGATCGACCCGAAGAGCGCGAGCACCATGTCGGAGAGGCAGTCCCCGTCGCGGTTGAGGGCGGGGATGACCAGGGCCCGCTCGTGGGCCTCGGTCAGGAGCTGCGCGTAGAGGGCGTCGATCAGCAGTGGTCGGTAGGCGACGTGGGGGTGACGGGCGGCGGCGGCGTCCATCTCCTCCTTGAGCATCCCCTCGTAGACGGGTGAGACCGTCCACTTCGGGCCGCCGTAGACGACGCCGTCCATCTGCTCGGCCGCCTGGAAGGCGTACTCGGCCACGTAGCGGCAGACCGAGCGGTCGATGCGCTCGGTCCGCCAGGCGACCTCGCCGAAGCCCCCGTCCTCGCCGTCGCGCCCCTCCTCGGCGCCGTAGGCGTCGCCCACGGCCATGCGGATGACGACGATCGGTCGCGAGGTCGCGACGACCGGCGAGACGCCCGGGATGCGCCGACCGGTGCGGACGATGACCGATCCCCCGATCCCCTCGCGGAGGAGTCGGTTGGGAGAGCCGACGCCCCCGATCTCCGGAGGCGTGATCGTGGCGGCCTTCAGGCCGAGTCCGTGCTCGACCATGGCCGCCGCCGCCTCGCGGACCACGTCGTTGCGCGTGGCGCGACGGTTCGCGAGTGAGAGGTCGTAGTGCACGAGGGCGAGATCGACCCCCAGCAGCTCGGGCGTCATCACGCGCAGGGACTCCTCGAGGAGCTCCTGTCCGGTCTCGTCGCCGTCGCAGACGACGATGGTGGGCTGGGGTGCGGTCATGCGCCCAGTCTCCCACGGCCCCCGCGATCGTGGCGTCGGGGGTGGCGGCGGAGTCGTTTCCCCGATCAGCGGGTGCCGAAGGGGGGCGTGGCGATCGCGCCGACGCGACCGAGGACCCAGATCGTGCCGGTCCGGGGGCTCCCCGTCGTGGCCGCCGTGCTCGTCGCCGTGAGCGTCATGCTCCTCGTCCTCGCCGTCAGCGTGCCGGGCACGATCGCCGTCACCGTCGCCCGCGACGGCCTGGACCGACCGGCCCTAGAGATCGCGCGGCAGCCCGAGCACGCGCTCGGCGATGATGTTGCGCTGCACCACCGAGGTCCCGCCACCGATGGTGAGCGCCTGGCTGTAGAGGAAGCCGAAGGACCACTCCTCGCCCTCGGCGCCGTCGATCCCGCCGGGTCCGCGGCCCGCCAGCATCGCGGCCGGGCCGGCGAGGTCCTGGGCGAGGCCCATGACGTGCTGCCCGTGCTCGTCGGCGAGGGCCTTGCGCACGCTCGCCTCGGGCCCGGGGCCCCGACCGGCCGCCGCGGCGTTGAGCAGTCGCAGGCGGAGGTAGCGCAGGATCTCGCCCTCCATCCACACGCGCGTCAGGGCGTCGCGCTGGGTGGGGGCGAGGTCGAGCCCGAGCTCGCGCGCTCGCGTGACGAGGTCGTCGGCCGTCGGCCCACGACCCCACAGCGATCCCTCACCCGAGAGGGCGATGCGCTCGTTGGCGAGGGTGACCTTGGCGAGCCGCCACCCGTCGCCGGCGGCACCGATCAGGTGGTCGGCCGGGAGCCGCACGTCGTCGAGGGTCACCTCGTTGAAGGCGTGCTCGCCGGTCATGTCGACCAGGGGTCGGATCTCGATGCCCGGGACGTCCATCGGACAGACGAAGTAGCTGATGCCGTCCTGGGGACGTCCGTCGCGCGAGGTGCGCGCGAGCAGGATGCCCCAGCGCGCCAGGTGCGCGTAGCTCGTCCAGACCTTGCGGCCCGTGATCACCCACTCGTCGCCGTCGCGGGTGGCGCGCGTGGCGAGCGACGCGAGGTCGCTCCCGGCGTCGGGCTCGCTGAAGAGCTGGCACCAGATGTCCTCGCCGCTCAGGATGCCGGGGAGCCAGCGACGCTGCTGCTCCTCCGTGCCGCCGGCGAGGAGGGTCGGTCCGGCCCACCCGATACCGATCGGGTTGATCGGCCGACGCACGCCGGCCCGGCGCAACTCGTCCTCGATCACCAGTCGGTGGATCGGGTCGGCGCCCCGGCCCCACGGCGCGGGCCAGTGGGGGGCGACGAGCCCGGCCGCGGCCAGGGTGGCGCCGTCGGGATCGGGGTGGGCGGTGAGCCAGTCGCGGATCTCCCCGCGTCGGGGGTCGTCCTCGGCGAGCAGCCCCCGGGGCGCCCCTCCCGTCTCCGGGGCGAGGAGCCCGCGGCCCGTGTGGTCGTGGTCGTGCGAAGTGGTCGTGCTGCCACCGTAGCCTCGTCGCGACGTCGCGTCCGAGTGGGTTAGCGTTCCCCGGCGAAGGGGGTGACGTGGACGACGAGCGCCGAGACGCGACGCCCGCGACGGCCGCCCGCCAGGCGGCGGTCGCGACGTGGCTCGCCCGCCAGAGCGACGACGACCGAGCGCGCGCGACCCGGGGGCGGATCGCCCCGCCGGGTGCGGGCCGGGTCGAGGGCGCCTTCGGCCACGCTCTGTGGGACCTCGACAGCTACGCCTTCCTCGACGCGGAGTGCCCGCCCACCGTCAACCCGAGCCTGTGGCGGCAGGCCCGGCTCAACAACGTGGCCGGACTCTTCGAGGTCGTGCCCGGCGTCTACCAGGTGCGCGGCCTCGACATCTCGAACGTCACCTTCATCGCCGGTCGAACGGGCTGGATCGTGATCGACCCGCTCACCTCGACCGAGACGGCCCGGGCCGCACGGGCCCTCGTCACGGAGCACCTGGGCGAGCGTCCGGTGCGCGCGGTCCTCTACACCCACAGTCACGCCGACCACTACGGGGGGATCCTCGGGGTGGTCGACGAGGCGGCCGTCGAGCGGGGCGAGGTCGAGGTGATCGCCCCCGCGGGATTCCTCGAGGCCGCGGTCAGCGAGCAGATCCTCGCCGGCCCGGCGATGCTGCGTCGGGCGACCTACATGTACGGCGTCCTGCTCGGCCACGACGCGCGGGGTCACGTCGACACCGGCCTCGGCAAGGGCCTCCCGGCCCTGCCGAGCGCGTCGCTCGTCGCCCCGACCCGCCTCGCGCACACGACCGGTGAGGAGATCGTCCTCGACGGCGTGCGCCTCGTCGTGCAAATGACCCCCGGCACCGAGGCGCCGGCCGAGATGAACCTCTACCTGCCGGACCATCGCGCCCTCTGCCTCGCCGAGAACTGCACGGCCACCCAGCACAACCTCTACACCCTGCGCGGGGCCCAGGTCCGCGACGCGCTCGGCTGGTCGAAGTACATCGACGAGGCGCTGGACCTCTTCGGGTCGCGCAGCGACGTGGCCTTCGCCTCGCACCACTGGCCCCGCTTCGGGTCGGCCGAGGTCGCCCACTACCTCGCGAGTCAGCGCGACGCCTACCGCTACCTCCACGATCAGGCCCTGCGGCTCGCGAACCACGGCCTCACCCCGCTCGAGATCGCCGCGGCGGTGCGCCTGCCCGACGCGCTCGGCGACGAGTTCTTCAACCGCGACTACTACGGCACCGTCTCGCACAACGTGCGCGCCGTCTACCAGCGCTACCTGGGCTTCTACGACGCGGTGCCGGCTCACCTCGACCCCCACCCTCCCGTCGAGGCGGCCCGTCGCTACCTCGCCTACATGGGGGGGTCGGACGTCGTCGTCGAGCGGGCCGCCGACTCCTTCGCCGAGGGGGACTACCGCTGGGTCGCCGAGGTGCTCCAGCACGTCGTCTTCGCCGAGCCCCACCACGCGGGGGGGCGCGCGCTCCTCGCAGACGCCTACGAGCAGCTCGGCTACCAGGCCGAGTCCGGTCCCTGGCGCGACGTCTACCTCACGGGGGCGATGGAGCTGCGCCGGGGGGGTACACCCCTGCCGCACGCCGGGCGGAGCGTCGATCCGGCGATGGTGCGGCACCTACGGCCCGAGGACCTCTTCGACCTCATCGGGGTGCGCCTCGACGGTCCGGCCGCGGAGCGGTTGACCCTCGACGCGAGCGTCCACTTCGGCGACCGCGACGAGACCTGGCTCGTCGGGGTCCGCCACGGGGTGGTGCACGCTCGTCGCACCCGCGACGCCGACCCGGCGCTCCGGGTGACGACGACGGTCGCCGGCTTCGTCCCCCTGGCCGCCGGCACCGCGACGTTGTCGGAGATCGTCGCCGCGGGCGGCGCGAGCTGCGAGGGCGACCCGACGGCTCTCGACGCGCTGTGCGGCCACCTCGACACGTTTCCCCTCGGCTTCGAGATCGTCCTGCCCTAGGAGGAGAGATGAGCGACCACCCGCTGTCCGACCAGTCCGTCCACGAGATGGACGCGCGAACCCTCGCCGCCCACCTGGACGACGGATCCCTCTCGAGCGAGGGAGTCGTCGGGGAACTGATCGGCCGCATCGGGGCCCTCGACGGGCCGTCGACCCCGGTGGCCCTGCGCGCCGTGGCGGCCCTCGCCCCCGACGCGCTGGAGCTCGCCGCGCGACGCGACGCCGAGCGTCGTGCCGGGAACGTGCGGGGCCCCCTCCACGGGGTCCCGGTCCTCGTGAAGGACAACATCGAGGCGCGGGGGCTGCCGGGCCTCGCGGGCTCGACGGCCCTCGTCGGTCGGCCGACGCGGGACGCCCCGCTCGTGGCGCGGCTGCGCGAGGCCGGGGCGATCGTGCTCGGGAGCACCAACCTCAGCCAGTGGGCCAACATCCGCTCGGCCCGCTCGACGAGTGGGTGGTCGGCGACGGGCGGGCTGGTCGCCAATCCCTGGGCTCTCGACCGCTCGGCGGGAGGGTCCTCGTCGGGCTCGGGCGCGGCCCTCGCGGCTCGTTACGCCCCACTCGCGGTGGGAACGGAGACGGACGGGTCGATCGTCTGCCCGTCCTCCCTCAACGGCGTCGTCGGCCTCAAGCCGACCGTCGGGGCCGTTCCCACCGCTCACGTGGTGCCGATCAGCGCGAGCCAGGACAGCCCCGGACCGATGGCTCGCACGGTGGCCGACGTCGCCACGCTCTACGAGGTCCTCGCCGGCGTGCGGCTCCCCGCCGTCACGGGCGACCCCCGCGTGGTCGTCGCGGCGACGTGGACGACCGAGCACGCGGCGACCGACGCCCTCCTGGACGCGGCGGTGGCCGCGCTCGCCGAGTCCGGGGTACCGGTCCGTCGCCGCGACGTCGCGGTTCCGGGCGCGCCCGAGGGGGCCGACGAGCTGACGGTCCTACTCGCCGAGCTGGTCGACGACCTCGGCGCCTACCTCGCCGATCGACCGGGCGAGGGGGTGCGGTCACTGCTCGAGGTGATCATGCACGAGGACGCCGAGGCCGCGATCGAACAGCCCTACTTCGGCCACGACCTCTTCCTCCAGGCGGTCGCGACCGGCGGTCGCGGCGGCCCGGCCTATCGCGACGCCCGGGCCCGCAACCTGGCCTGGGCCGTCGAGGTCTGCCTCGAGCCGGCCCTCGCGGACGCGGACGTCCTCGTGGCCCCGGCCTACGGCCCGGCGTGGAAGAGTGACCTGGTCGTCGGGGGGCACCCGGCCATCGCCAGCGTGGCGACGACGCCCGCGGCGATCGCCGGGTGGCCGATCGCGAGCGTGCCGGTCGGACTGATCCACGGGCTACCGGTGGGGGCGGCCCTCATCGGGCGTCCCGGGGCGGAGGCGATGGTCCTCGCCGCCGCGGCCCGACTCGAGGCCGCGGTGGCGGCCTCGGGCGCCTGGGTCGACCCGCACCCGACCTTCGCCGGGCCCTCGCGGGGCCTCTAGTCCAGCGGAGCTCCGCAGCCGGTGCAGAAGTGCTGGCCCGGCAGGGCCATCTTCCCGCAGCTGGCGCAGGACTTCGTGGTCGGCGCCGGCGCGTCGATGAGGGCCCCGTCGCCGTAGCGGTTGCCGACCCCCTTCGAGGGGTAGAGGAGCAGGATGATCCCCCACAGGGGCACCAGGCTGGTCAGAGTCCACCAGCCCGAGCGTCCGGCGTCGTGGTGGCGTCGGACCTGCAGGGAGATGTTGGGCACGAGCAGGGCGAGCCCAACGAGCGTGGTGAGGGCTCGCGAGCCGATCACCGTCAGGAGGATCGTGACGATGAGGTAGAAGAGGACGAACCACCAGTACTGCGGACGGGTCGTCCGTCCTCGGAAGTTGGCGTAGTTGGCGAAGGCCGACCGCACCGCGGCGACGAATCCCATGGGTCCTCCCCGGTCGGAGCCACTCTAGTCAGGCGGCGTCAGTCGCTCGGGGTGATCACGCGATTGCGCCCGGTGGACTTCGCCTCGTAGAGACGACGGTCGGCACGCAGGATCGTCATGCCGAGGTCCTCGCGCGAGGGGTGCATCGCCACCCCGATGCTCACCGAGGTACGCAGCGGCGAGGCCCCGTCCTGGATCGTCGTGACGCGCAGGTGCTCGACCTGCTGACGGATCCGCTCGGCGACCTCGATCGCGTGGCTCTGACCGGCTTCGCGCAGCACGACGAGGAACTCGTCGCCGCCGTAGCGCACGCCGAGGTCGGAGCGCTGGCGGATGTTACCGAGGATGACCCGGGCCACCCCCTGGAGGATCTGGTCGCCGGCGTCGTGCCCGGCGGCGTCGTTCACGTCCTTCAGGTTGTCGAGGTCGATCATGAGGATCGCGCTGGGGTCCTCGGCGACGTGAGCGTCGGAGAGGACGCGCCGGTTGTGCAGTCCGGTCAGGGGGTCGCGGAGCGTCTCGGCGATGATGCGCTGGCGCTCGCGCGCGGCCGCCCGGCGCGCGAGGTGCTCGGACATCGCGATCTGGATGGGCTGGGCCAGCTGGATCATGGCGCGGGCCAGCGACCGGGGGATCTCCACCCCGTCCGGGAGGACGGCGTAGACGCGAATCGACGGCGCCCCCTCGGGCTGGGGCAGCGCGAGGTACGGCACCGTCGGCCCGTAGGGGATGGCCGGGACGGGCGTACCGCCGTAGCCCTCCTCCGGGGAGAAGAGGAGCGTCCCCTCGTCCGTGGTCTCGACGTAGGCCTCGAGCCGCTCGACGGGCAGGAACTCGCGCAGGAGGATCGTCGAGCGGTCGGCGAGGTCGGGCAACTCCGCCGAGCCGAGGAGGGTCTGGGCCAGGCGGCGCTCGAGGGCCGAGGCCGCGAGCAGGTTGGCGAGGTGGAGGTCGTCCTGGGCCATGAGGAAGATGCCGCACTCGACGTCGCTCAGGCGATCGAACATCGGCCAGACGAGGTCGTCGGCGAAGATGCGGCCGTGCTGGGGCGCGACGACCCGGGTGTCGGGGAATCGGTGGCGCAGGTTGTCGAGCCCCGCCCGCAGGATGTCCCCGCTCGGCATGTAGTGCTCGTGGAAGGCACGGATCTCGTCGAAGTACCCCAGGTCGTGAGCGAAGAGCTCGTCGCCCACGGTGAAGCCGCCGAAGAGGTCGCAGGTGAACAGGACGCGCGACGCGGTCTCGTAGGAGGCGAGCGCGCCGGGGAAGTGGAGGTAGGGGATCAGCGTGAAGTCGAGGCGCCGCTCGCCGTCGAGGTCGATGCGCCAGTCGTGGTCCTCGACGAGATAGAAGGGCAGGCTCGATCCGTAGTGGCGCAGGAGGGCCTGGCCCCGCCACTCGGTGACGATGTGGGCGTCGGGATGGACGAGGTCGTCGAGGACCGGGAGCGCCGAGCAGACGTCGGGATCGGTGTGGTGCGCGACGACCCAGCGGATGTCGCGCGGGTCGAGGACCTGGCGCACCTTCTCGAGCACGTGCTCGATCGTGAGCGCGGAGCCCGGGTCGATGAGGACCGACCGGTCGCCGGCCTCGATGAGGTAGGCGTGGGCCTGGAAGCGATCGCCCGGGATCAGGTGACCCACCCACCAGACGCGGGGGGCGATCTCGACGGGTCCCGCGGTGTCCACGTCAGGTCGCAGCCTCTCCGTGGTCACCGAACTATCGCCTCCTCGTGGTACCGGCCCACCCTACGCCCCACGCACGGGCGCGTCGCACCGGGTCGGCTCGCCATCAGTGGGCCAGTGCCGGGGCGGCGTCGCCCTGGGGGGCGTCGAGCCGTCCCGCGGGGATCACCGTCGCCGCGACGACCGCGCCGACCGCGAAGATCACCAGGGCCCACCAGAAGGTGGTGGTGTAGCCCTTCACGAGGGCCGCCGCGGTGATGGCCGGGTTGGTGGCCGCCGCCGCCCCGGCGCCGGCGATGGCCGTCGCCGTCGTGGAGACCGCGATGGTGTTGAGCAGCGCCGTGCCGATCGAGCCGCCGATCTGCTGGGCGACGTTGACCGTGGCCGACGCGGCTCCGGCGTCATTGTGGTTCACGCGGTAGGTGGCCACGTTCATCGCCGGCGCGAAGATGAGGCCCATGCCCACGGCGGTGATGATGAGGCCCGGCAGCACGTGGGTCAAGTACGAGCCGTGCACGGACAGGTGCGTGAAGTAGAACATCCCCACCGCGGCGACGACCATGCCCGGCGCCATCAGCACTCGCGGGCCGAACTTCGGCAGCAGGCGGGTCGACGTGACGATCGCCACGACCGCGATGGTCGCCGGCATCGGCAAGAAGGCGACCCCGGCCTTCACCGGCGAGAAGCCGAGGATGCCCTGCAGGTAGTAGGTGAGGAAGAGGAAGACCGCGAACATCCCGATCGCCGAGACGAAGATCGAGAGGTAGGCGCCGCCACGGGTCCGATCGGTCACCACGCTGAGCGGGAGCATCGGGTGGGACATCCGTCGCTGGCGCACGACGAACGCTCCGACCAGCGCGAGGCCGACGAAGAGTGGTATCAGGGTCGAGGCGCTGGAGAAGCTCGAGATGAGCGAGGGAACCGAGGTGTGACTCGAGAAGGCGGTGGTCGCCGAGTTAGCCGCGTTGGAGAGTCCGTAGACGACACCGAAGAGTCCCGTCGAGATGAGGACGGTGCTCGTCACGTCGAGGGCGCCGTGGTGCTCGGAACGCATGTGCACCATGAGGCTGAGCGTGCCGGCGAGCGCGATCGCGGCGAACACCAGGTTGACGTAGAGGGTCCAGCGCCACGAGAAGTACTGGGTCAGCACGCCGCCGAGCAGCAGCCCGAGGGCGGCACCCGAGCTCGCGATCGCTCCGTAGACGGAGAACGCGGTCGCCCGCTCCTTCGCGTCGGTGAAGATCGTCGTGAGCATGGCGAGGGCGGCCGGGGCGAGGACCGCGCCGAAGGCGCCCTGGACGGCGCGGGAGATGGCGAGCATCGTGAAGCTCGTCGACGCTCCGCCGATGGCCGAGGCGACGGCGAAGCCGACCAGGCCGACGATCAGCGTCGCCTTGCGTCCGAGGACGTCACCGAGACGACCACCGAGGAAGAGGAGGGAGCCGAAGGCGAGGGAGTAGGCCGTGACGATCCACTGGCGCTGGGCGTCCGAGAAGTGCAGCGCGTGCTGGATGGTCGGCATGGCGATGTTGACGACCGTGGCGTCGAGGACGACCATCAGCTGGGCGAGTCCCAGGAATCCGAGGATCGCCCACCGGCGTGCGTGGTGGTGTTCGTGGGCCTGGTGAGGGGTCACGGTCGGTCCTTTCGCATCGAGTGACCCGGACACCCTAGCGGGAAGCGGAACAGTTCATTCCACTTACCGCTACCCTGGACGCGTGACGTCGCCCCGCCCCCTGCGTCGTGACGCCGAGGCCAACCTCCAGCGAATCCTCGACGCCACCCACCAGGTCCTCTGTGATCAGGGGTTGGAGTTCGGCATGGAGGACATCGCGCGCGTCGCCGGGTGCGGCGTGGGCACCGTCTACCGCCGGTTCCCGAACAAGCAGGCTCTCCTCGAGCACCAGTTCCGGGCCATCAAGGCCGAGATGGCCGAGCTCGTGGCGACGGCGTCGGCCGACCCCGACCCGGTGGCCGGGCTCGCGCACCTGCTCGCGGGCCTCGGCCAGCGAATGGCGGAGGACCGGGGACTGCGCGACCTGCTCGTCGGCGTGCCCGGACTGCGCGAGGAGGCCCTCGCGGCGCGTCGCGCCCTCAAGCCGGTCATCGCGACCCTGCTCGGACGCGCGAAGACCGCGGGTGCCGTGCGCGAGGACGTCGAGGGGTCGGACCTCTCGATGATCGTGGCCATGCTGGCCGAGGTCATCACCATCACGTCGACGGTCGACGCCACCCTGTGGCGCCGCTACCTCGCGCTCCTCCTCGACAGCCTGCGTCCGGGGGCCGGGTCACCGCTACCGGGACGGGCGCCGAACGCGCGCCAGTTGACGCGCATGGTGGACGCCACGACCGCCCGGCGCGCCGCCGCCGCCGGTCGAGGTCCCGCGAGCTGACGAGCGTCGCGTCAGCGGCGCGACGGGCGACGGGGTGGCCCCTCGGCCGAGCGGGCGAGTCCCGCGAGCAGGCCGGGGAAGACGAAGACGTGAAACGGGGCGACGCCGTACCAGTAGAGCCGTCCCCAGAGTCCCCGCGGGTAGAAGAGGGCCGTCTGGGTGAGGACGCACGAACTCTCGTCGATCGGGGTCACGTCGAAGGTCAGGTAGGCGGCGCCGGGCAGGCGCATCTCGGCGCGCAGCACCAGCCGTCGGTCGGGCTCGAGGGCCTCGACGCGCCAGAAGTCGAGGGGGTCGCCGACCCGCAGCGTGGCGGGCCGCCCCCGCCGCAGTCCCGGGCCCCCGGCCAGGGTGTCGAGGAGCCCCCGCAACCGCCACAGCCACGTCCCCGCGTACCAACCGGTCGCCCCTCCGAGGCTCGTCACCGCCGCGAAGGCGTGCTCGGCGCTCGCCGCGACGCGCCGCGAGCGCACGTCCCGTCGCACCGTCCCGCCGGCCCAGTCGGGGTCGGTCGCCTGCGCGGAGTAGACGGAGTAATCGGCGTCGGTGAAGCTCGTCGGTGCCTCGCCCGCGCGGGTCGTCGCGAGGGCGCGCGTCACGGCCTCGTCGAAGGTGACGAGGGGGCGCCCGAGGATCTCGGCCGCGTGGTCCTCGCCCGGGGCGACCACGACCTCGTTGATGAGTGACTCGACGAGCTCGCTGGCGAGGGGAGCGGGCACCGGGGTCACTAGTCCGACCCAGTGGCTGGAGAGGCGTGGCGTGAGTAGGGGGACCGGGATCAGCCGCCGCGGTGCGAGGCCCGCGACCGCGGCGTAGCGCTGCATCATCTCGGCGTAGGTCACGACGTCCGGCCCCCCGACTTCGAGGATGCCCGGCGCGGCGGCGGGATCGAGGGCGGCCCCGGCGAGTAGGTCGAGCACGTCCGAGACGGCGATGGGCTGACAGCGCGTCGTGACCCAGCGGGGGGTCACCATCACGGGGAGGACCTCGACGAGGTAGCGGAGCATCTCGAAGCTCGCCGAGCCCGATCCGATGACGACGCCCGCGCGCAGCTCGATGGTGGGAACGTCGCCCGCGGCGAGGATCTGACCGACCCGGTGGCGGCTCGAGAGGTGAGCGCTCAGCGCGTCGTCGTCGCGACCGAGCCCGCCGAGGTAGACGATGCGGCGCGTGCCCGCGGCCCGGGCGGCCCGGGCGAAGTTCTCGGCGTGGGTCGCCTCGAGCCGAGCCCACTCGGGTCCCTCGCCGATTGAGTGAACGAGGTAGACGGCGATGTCGACCCCGTCGAAGGCCGCGGTGAGGTCGCCCTCGAGAGACCCCGCGACCACCTCGACGCGGTCGGCCCACGGCGCTCGGGCCAACTTCGCGGGCGTTCGCGCGAGCACGCGGACGCGCGCGCCGCGCTGAAGCAGGGCGGGGACGAGCCGACCCCCGATGTAGCCGGTCGCGCCGGTGACGAGGACTCGCGGCGTCGGGGGAAGGTCGGGCGTCACGGTCTCACCCTACGGGTGAGGGACGCGACGCCGAGGCTGCCGGGCCGCCACCGAGTCGTGCCAAGATCACGGAGCGTGAGGATGCCGCCATCGTTTGTCACCATCGATCGCGCGATCGGCACCGTGGTCGCGAGCGCCGTGGGCGACGCCCTCGGCGCCGGCTACGAGTTCGGTCCCCCCGTGCGGGCCGACGAGGTCGTGATGCGGCCGGGGCGGCTCACCGGCGACGTCGCGGGACACTGGACCGATGACACGGCGATGGCCCTCGCCATCCTCGACGCGATCGCCGACCACGGGACCCTGGCGAGCGACGAGAGTCGGGACGCCGTGGCGGCCGGCTTCTGGCGCTGGTGGCGAGACGGGCCGAGCGACGTGGGGCACCAGACGGCGTCCGTCTTGAGCGCGGCCCGAGGGCCACGTGATCTCGCACGAGCGGCGTACGCCGTCCACGTGAGCGACCCGGAGCGCGCGGGCAACGGCTCGCTCATGCGAACGGGACCCGTCGCCCTCGCGCACCTCGGCGACCCGGACCGCCTGGCGACGGCCGCTCGTCGGGTCTCGGCCCTCACCCATCCACACCCCCTCGCCCAGGACGCCAGCGTCCTGTGGACCCTCGCGATCGACCGCGCCATCACCACCGGTCGGATCGAGGGGCCGGCGGTGGGCCTGCCGTTCATCGATCCCGCCCGTCGCGAGCGATGGCGGACGTGGATCGAGGACGCCGAGCGTCGCGACCCGGGCTCCTTCAACCCCAACGGTTACGTGGTGAGCGCTCTCCAGGCGGCGTGGTCGGCGATCGTGGCGACGAGGGATGCCGCGGACCACCTCGTCGCGGGACTTCGGACCGCGGTGGCGATCGGCGACGACACCGACACGGTGGCGGCGATCGCCGGCGCCCTTCTCGGCGCCGCGTACGGCGTGTCGGCGGTGCCCTTCGCCTGGCGACACGGTCTCGGGGGCTGGCCCGGCTACCACTCGTTCGATCTGGTGACGCGAGCCGCTCGGGCGGCTCGGGGCGGGGTCGACGCGGCGGGGTGGCCCGACGTCGCGAGTCTCGACGACCACTACCGGGCGACGGCCGCGCCGCGGGGATGGAGTTCCGCCACTCGCGTCGACGATGGGGTCATCTTCGGCGACGTCGGCGCTCTGGCGCACGCCGACGCGGACGCCGTCGTCTCACTCTGCCGCGTCGGGCGCGAGGATCGCCGGTCGCCGGACCACGAGCTCGTGTGGCTTCTCGATGGTCCGGGCAATCAGGACGCGGCTGGGGTGCTCGCGGACACGGCCGACGCGATCGCGCGACTGCGGGCGAGTGGCCGGCGCGTCTTCGTCCACTGCGTGCGGGCCGAGACGCGCACGCCGGCGGTGGCCGCCACGTGGCTCGCTCGACACCACGGATTCTCGCTCGACGAGGCGTGGGCCGAAGTGCACCGGACTCTGCCGGACGCTCTCGCGCACTCGATCCTCGAGTCCGCGGTGAGTGCCGCGATCGGCCGCGCGTCGCGACCGTAGGCGACGGCTCAGGGGGTCGAGAGCGTGGTGCCGGCGGTGGCCGCGGTTCGGTCCGCCGCGGTGATGATCCACGCCCGCTGGCGGCCCCAGACCGTCCACGCCCGTCCGTCGCCGACGAGGGCGGTCTCCTCGTCGATGCCGACGAGCGTCGTACCCGGGGGTCCCGACAGGAACCGGGTCACGGCGTCCGGGACGAAGCGCTCGAAGTAGTCGAAGTGGGGAATGACCCGCAGGTGGGGCAGCCAGCCCAGACCCTCGGTCGCGCCCTGACGGGGGTGGCGCAACGAGGGGATCCACGAGGTCATCGCCATGGCGCCGGCGCTGCAGCCGGCGAGCGAGGCGCCCGCCTGCCACTCGTCGTAGATGGCGGCGGCGAGCGGGGTTCCGCGCAGCGTGGAGGAGAGGTAGTGCGGGTCTCCCCCCGAGAGGTAGATGAGCCCCGCGCCCCGCACCAGCGCGACGTTGGCGGGGTCGGTCGCCTCCTCGCGCGTCCCGACGGGGACGACGACCTGCTCGACGCCGAGGCGTTCGGCCTGCTGACGGCCGAGGTCGTGCCAGTAGGCGACGCGCTCGGGTCCGTCGGGGTGGGCGGCCGTCGCCAGCTGGACGTAGCGGGGCGGGCGGTCCTCGAGGAGGTGGGCCTCGACGTCGCGCATGGACTCCAGGTACTCTCCCGATCCGACGAGCGCGAGCAGTCCGGCCACTCGCGAACGCTATCGCGACCAATCCCGGGGCGAACCGTCGGTCGGATCCGTTTGCGGGCGGGCGCTCGGAGCATCGGGGGAGACGTGCCGCGGCCGGTGGGTAGCCTTCCGACACGTCCGAAGGAGGATCCGTGGCCATCCACCCCTATCTCGACAGCGCGGCGCGTGACGATCGCTGGAGCGGCGGCGTCCGACGCATCCCCGTGACGACGCCCATCGGGGAGTTCACGGTGTGGACCAAGCGGGTCGGCAACAACCCCGACCTGAAGGTCCTCCTCCTGCACGGTGGACCGGCCGTCCCGTCCACCTACTGGGAGTGCGTCGACTCCTTCTTCCCGGGCGCGGGCATCGAGTACTACTACTACGACCAGTTGGGCACCTACCGATCGGACCAGCCCGACGACGACCGGCTCTGGACGGCCGAGCGCTACGTCGACGAGGTGGAACAGGTGCGACGGGCCCTGGGACTGGACGCCTCGAACTTCGTCCTGATGGGACACTCCTGGGGCGGCGTGCTCGCGATCGAGTACGCCCTGGCTCACCAGCAGAACCTCAAGGGCCTGGTGATCTCGAACATGATGTCGTCGATCCCCGCCTACAACGACTACGCGCGACGAGTCCTGATGCCCGCGATGGACCAGGGGAAGCTCGCGCGCGTGCAAGCACTCGAGGCCGCTGGCGACGTGGCGCATCCCGACTACGAGGCGCTCCTGCACGAGATCCACTACGTGCACCACGTCCTGCGTCGTCCGGTCGCCGAGTGGCCCGACCCCGTCCAGCGCGCCTTCGCGAACGCCAACCAGCACGTCTACTCCCTGATGCAGGGGCCCAGTGAACTCGGGGCGTCGGGACGACTGGTCGAGTGGGACCGGACCGAGGATCTCGCGTCGATCACGGTGCCGACCCTCGTCATCGGAGCCCGTCACGACACGATGGACCCGGCCTTCCTCGAGATGATGGCCAGTCGCCTGCCCGCCGGGCGGAGCCACACCTGTCCCGAGGGCAGCCACATGGCGATGTACGACGATCAGGACGACTACTTCGCTGCGGTCGTCGACTTCCTCGTCGGCCTGTAGCGCGGCTCGGTTCGGAGTCGTCGAGCGAACCGGTTCGCGCGCGGGTGTGGACCCTCGCCGTCCAGCGACGTCGGGGCCCGAGGAGCACCCCCAACGGGATTCGAACCCGTGCCGCCACCTTGAAAGGGTGGTGTCCTAGGCCGCTAGACGATGGGGGCCTGGGGTGCCACGGACGACCGTGGTTGGTCGGGCTGCCCGGATTTGAACCGGGGACCTCTGCGTCCCGAACGCAGCGCGCTAACCAAACTGCGCTACAGCCCGTTGCGGGGCGAACCCCGCAGCCCGGAAAGCCTATCGCGGCTCCGGGGTGGGCGTTCGCGGCCGATTTGGCCCGGGTCCCCTCGGGACGTAGGGTGAGGTCGAGACGGAAAGTCCGCCCGGGGCCTCGTCACTGAGGAGGCGCCATGTCCGGTGCACGTTCCCTCACCCGGTCCCCCCGCCGTCGGGTCACCCCCGCCGTCGCCCTCGCCGGAGCCGTACTCGCCCTACCGCTCGTCCTGCCCTCGGGAGGCGTCCCGGCGGCGGCATCCACCCTGCCACGCTGCCCGACGCTCGCGTCCTGGCCGGTGAAGCCGGTGAGCCCGATCGTGAAGGCGACGCTCACGAAGTACTACGCGGCGCGCCACCTCACCCCGATGACGGTCGTCGGCAACCGGATGCGGATCCTCAACGTCGTCCTCGAACGCACCGGGGTCCACTGGTGCCTCAACGAGGGGGGCGGCCGCGCCGGCTACGTGGGCGTGGTGCCGAAGACCGCCAAGGCGGCCGTGCTCGTCCAGGTCCGCCATAAGCCCTACCCGGTCGTCGGGTCGGCGACGACCTGGGCCACGGTCGTTCAGCTGCCCACGGGCTGGAAGGTCGTCTCGGACGACACCGCGCCGTAGTGGAGCCTAGGTGCTCGCCTCGTCGTCAGGAGGCTCGGGAGCGTGGTGCTCCACGACGATCTCACTGATCCGGCGCCGCTCGACGGACTGGACCCGGAAGGTCCACTCACCGAAGGAGTAGGTGGCGCCGGGACTCGGGATCTCGCCCGCGAGGTCGAGGATGAAGCCCGCGATCGTCACGTACTCGCCCTCGGGGATCTCGAGGGCGAGACGTTCGGCGACCTCGTCGACGTGGGTCTGGCCGTCCACCAGCCAACGCTCCTCGCGGATGCGCACGATGGTGGGCTCCTCGTCCTCGTCGAACTCGTCGGCGAGGTCGCCGACGAGTTGCTCGAGGATGTCGCGCACCGAGACGACTCCCGCGACCCCGCCGTGTTCGTCGAGGACCACGGCGAAGGTGCGCCGCTGGCGGCGCATCTCGGTGAGGCTCTCGAGCAGGTCGAGCGTCTCGGGGAGCAGGAGCGGCCGGCGGATCTTGCGGGCGATCTCGGTGGAGTCGGGCAGGCTCACCCCGATGGCCCGCCGAACCGTCGTCGACCGGAAGAGGTCGTTCACGAGCAGGACGCCCTCGACGTCGTCGAGGTCGCCGCTCACGACCGGGAAGCACGAGTGGCCGGTGTCGCGCACGGCCTCGGCGATGGCCTCCGGCGTCACCGGGATCCGGAGGTAGGCGACGTCGACGCGCGGGGTCATCACGTCGCGCAGCTCGAGGTCGTTCAGCTGGTCGACCCGGGCGTGGATCTCCTCGGCCTCGGGGCTGCGCGGCGCGGGGGTGGGTCGTCCGCCGAAGCGGTCACGCCAGCGGCCCCGCGGGGGTCGCGATGGCGGAGGTTCGCTCATTCGCCGCCGACGCGGACCGTCGCCGGCCGCCAGGACTCGTCCTCGTAGGACTCGCCGGCGAGCAGGGCCCGGACCGCGGCGCGCACGCGCTGGGGGTCGAGGGGCTTGACGAGGAAGCCCTCGGCGGTCGAACGGCGCGCCAGGAAGACGTCGGGGCGTCGGTCGAGCAGCATCAGGACGGTGACGGGCTCGGCGGCGCCGTAGGACTCCTCGTTGCGCAGGTCGAGCGTGATGGCCATGCCCCCCATCGACCCGATCTGGAGGTCCAGGACGACGAGGTCGACGCCCCCCTCCTTGACGCGCCGAAGGACGGCCGGTCCCGACTCGACCTCCTCGATCTCGATGTCGGGGCCCTCGATGGTGGCGCGCAGGTCGGCGCGCAGGGCGGGCTGGTCGCTGGCGAGGAGGACGGTGGCCACGTCCGTAGCGTAGCGGAGCCCGGTCCGGGCTCCTGGTCCGACGCCCCTTGCCGAGGCGCACACGGGTGAGTAGTCTTCGCTCCGCGGTCGAACCGGGGGGGGAGAGATGGCCATCACACCGGCCACGTGGGTCGAGCTCGGGGCCTGTCGCAGCCACGAGCAGGGGCTCTTCTTCCCGCCCGAGTCGGGGGAGCGCAAGGAGCAGCGCCAGTTGCGCGAGCAGGCCGCGAAGGGGATCTGCCAGTCGTGCGCGGTACGCGAGGACTGTCTGGCCGCCGCCCTCGAGCGTCACGAGAGTCACGGGATCTGGGGCGGCCTCAACGAGGTCGAGCGCCGCGTCCTACTGCGCGCCTGAGCCCCACCCGAACTGGCGCGGGGCCACCCGAGCCATGATCACGAAGAGGATGAACGTGACGAGGTGCACGCCGCTGCACCACTCGCAGATGTGGTTGATGTAGAGCAGCTCGGCCGTGATGAGCCACAGCACGAAGGCCATGGAGCCCGTCACCAGGACGACGCGGGCGACGTGGACGATCCGCTGCGCCGAGCGCCACCCCCACGGGGAGTTGAGGGCCACCATGACCACGTAGCCGACCAACCCCAGGACGGCGACCGGCACCCCGAGGAAGTAGGACTCCGGGGAGGTCGTGACCGTCGAGCAGTTGAGGATGCCCGACGTCGAGCACGCCAGGTAGCGGGTGCCCTCGAAGTGGGTGAAGGTCAGGTAGCCCGAGATGCCCAGCCCCACGAGGCTCAGGAGGAACGTCGAGACGACGACGCCCCGCGAGACCGGCTCGAGCGGTCGACTCACTTGATGCCGAGGACCTTCTTGGCGGCGGCGACACCCTTGCTGGAGCAGACCGAGCCCGGGTGGTCCTTGGTGATGGAGCAGATCGAGGCCGTGAGGTAGTTGGCCGTCGCCACGATCGCCACCGTCACCGGATTCGTCGCGTTGCTGAGTCCCCCGGCGATGGTCTCGCGCGAGATGCCCGCGAGGAGCTGGGGCGTGTAGCTGGCCCCGGCGACGAGGTACTGGTTACCGATGGTGATGAAGGGGATCGAGCCGTCCTGGGCCGACGTGATGCCGGGGATGTACTTGGACGTGTCGTACTTCTGGAAGACGGCCTCCTCGGGCTTCGAGGGGGTCTGGAGCGGCGTGTAGTAGTTCGTCGCGTTGTCCCAGACGTTCGTGAACTGCTCGATCGACTTGAAGGAGAGATACGGCGAGGTGTAGGTCGACTTCACGAACGTGAACGTCGGGGTGCCGGGGTAGACCTCACCGGTCTTGGTGGAGCTCTCCATGTCCCCGAGGTTCTTGAACGTGCCGAAGCGGCTGAGGGCCAGGATGAGCGGCCAACGCTCGGCGGCGCAGAAGGGGCAGTACTCGGCGCCCAGGTAGAAGAGCTCTGGCTTGCCGGTCGCCGAGTCGACCAGGGCGGGCTGCTTCGAGAGGGGGATCGGGGGCGAGACGGGGACGGCCGTCGAGGTCACGCCCACCGCGTTGAAAACCGAGGCGGGCACGCTCGTCACCTCCTGGGCGACGGTGGCGCTCGTTGGCTGGAAGGCGTTCGAGGTGGCGCCGTTCGACGTGGTCGTGACCTTGATGATGACGAGGGCCGCCACGACGACGACGACGAGCCCGATCGCGACCCAAGTGAACAGGCCGGCCGGCCGGCCGGTGGGGGGCTTGGTGCCGGGACGGGCCGCCGTGCGGCTCGGACCCGAGCTCTTCGGGCGCTGGGAGGGGGGGTTCTTCGCCACGGTGCTCCTTCGCGATGGTCCGACCAAATCTAGTGGAGTGCGCCCCCCGGCCGGTTCTCGTCCCCCGCCGGTCGGTAGGTTGGCGGGTATGCCCGACGAACCGGCCCCGCGACCGGCTGCGACCATCCTCCCCCTGCGTGATGGGGGGTCGGGTCTCGAGGTCCTGATGGTCCGGCGCAATCTCAAGAGTGACTTCGTGGGTGGCGCCTACGTCTTCCCCGGCGGGGCGCTCGACGCGGCCGACGCGGTCCGCGCGGCCCTCGGGCCGGACGACGCGACGGCCTCGAGTCGTCTCGGCCTCGCGTCGGGGGGTCTCGCCTACTTCCACGCGGCGGTTCGCGAGCTCTTCGAGGAGGCGGGCCTCCTCCTCGCCGCGACCCCGGACGGGACGACCGAGGCCGTCGTGCGCCAGCGCGACCAGCTGAACGCGGCGCGCACGCGCCTCAACGCCCACGAGGACGACTTCGACGCGGTGCTCGCCCGGGCCGGCCTCGTCGCCGACCTGCGCGGACTCGGGTACCTCTCGCACTGGGTCACGCCCCTCGGACAGCCCCGCCGCTACGACACGCGGTTCTTCGTGGTGGCCGCGCCCATCGACCAGGTGGCCGGCCACGACGAGGGCGAGACCGTGGCCCACCGTTGGATCCGCCCGGGCGACGCGCTCCTCGCGGCCGAGCGCGGCGAGATGACCGTCATCCTGCCGACCCTGCGCAACCTCGCCGCGATCGCCGACTTCGCTCGCGCGGCCGACGCGGTCGCCTTCGCCGACTCTCAGCGGTCGGTGCCGTGCATCGAGCCGCGGATGGTCGAGCGAGACGGGTCCGTGCGCATCGTGCTGCCCGGGGAGCCCGGCTACGACGACTGACGGCGCGGCCGCCAGGGGACGATCGGCGACGTCGTGCGCTGGTACGTCGCGTAGTCGGGGTACTTCGACGCGCTGATCGACTCGGTGAAACGGGTCGAGCCGACGAAGAGCGCCGTGAGGGCCACCGGTCCCACGAGTGCCCACCACCCGGCGACTCCCGCACCCGCCGCCCCCATCACGTAGACGAGCCACCACTGGGCGAGCTCGAAGAAGTAGTTCGGGTGGCGCGCGTAGCGAAAGAGCCCCTCCGTGAGGAAGGGGCGCTCGGTCTCTCCCCGGTGCTTTCGCTGGTGGAAGCGCCACTGCTGCTCGTCGGCGACGGTCTCGCCGACCAGGGCGGCGAGGAAGAGGGCGGCGAGCACCGTGTCGAGCGGACGCCAGGGGTGCGGGTGGTCGCGGGCGACGAGGGCCGGGAGGGCGATCGCGACGAGGAGGGCGCTCTGGGTCGTCACGATGAAGACGAGGTTGACCACCTGGAAGAGGGCCGGGGACATGGTCGTTCGCAGTTCGGCCCATCGATAGTCCTCGACGCCGCGGTACCCGCCCTTGCGGGCGAAGTTGAAGGTGAGCCGCAGCCCCCACAGGGTGGTGAGGACCGCGAGCACGTCGAGGCGGGCGTCGCGCAGGTGGTCGCTCGTCGCCACGACCCACACGTAGGTCTCGGGCAGGATCGACCAGAGCCGGTCGATCCAGGACGTGTCCCGCGTGAGGAGCGAGGCGATCCAGGCGAACGCGCCGGCCACGGCGGCGATCGTGACGATCAGCCCGAGGGGGCTCATCCGAGCGGGGCCCCCTCGACGGCCCGCGCGATCGCGTCGAGCATCCGCGCGCTACAGCCGGGCGCACCGCCCGGCGGGGCCAGCTCGACGAGGCGGTCGACGAGGGGGTCGAAGTCGGCGTCGGGGGCGCTGGCGACGGGCTGACCCGCGTCGCCCGCCGCGGCGACGTCCTCGCGCAGGGGGATGGACGCGAGCAGCTCCGTGTGAAGGCTCTCGGCGAGGAGGGCGCCGCCGCCCTCGCCGAAGTAGGCGTGGCGGACGCCCCCCTCGCAGACGACCGGAGCCATGTTCTCGACCACCCCCAGGAGTCGCAGGTTCGACTTGCGCGCGAAGTCCCCGGTGCGCGCCGCGACCCCCTGGGCCGCGGGGTGCGGCGTCGTGACGACGACGACGCCGAGCGAGGGGAGCAGCCGCGAGAGGGTCATCGGGATGTCCCCGGTGCCCGGGGGGGTGTCGATGAGCAGGATGTCGACGCCGGACCAGTCGGCGTCCTCTAGGAACTGGGCGACGGCCTTCTGGACCACGAGTCCGCGCCACAGGAGGGCCGCCCCCTCGTCGGCGAGCAGTCCCATGGAGAGGACGTGCAGCGATCCGGTGCCCACCTCGCGCACGAGGGGCACCATGCGACCTCCCACGGCCTCGACCGGACCGCGCACCCCGAGCAGGCGGCTCAGCGAGAAGCCCCAGACGTCGGCGTCGAGGACGCCGACCCGTCGGCCCCGACGAGCGAGCGCGGTGGCGACGTTCGCCGTCACCGAGGACTTGCCCACGCCACCCTTGCCCGAGGCGACGGCCACGGCCGGGACGCCGGGTCGCAGCGTCGTGGTGGGGGCCTGGGCCTGGGCGTGGGCGCGCGCCGCGCGCAGGGCCGCCCCGCGCTCCTCGGCGTCCATCGCGACCACGCGGACCTCCACGGACCGCACGCCGTCGACGGCGAAGCCGGCGTCGCGCACGTCGCGCTCGATACGGCTCCGCAGCGGGCAGCCCATCGTCGTCAGGGCGACCGTCACCACCAGGTCCCCGTCGCCCTCGACCAGGAGGTCGCGGACCATGCCGAGATCGACGATGGAGGCGTCGAGCTCGGGGTCCCGCACGGCGGCCAGGCGCTCACGCACACGCTCGACCAGGCTCACGCTCGGCAGGCTACCGGGCCCGCCCCGCCCTCCCGGCGCCGTCGACAGAGGCCGACTCGGCCACTACCATGGGCTCCAGTCCACGCGAAGGAGCCTCCATGACCGACCTCGCCACCGCCCATCTCGAGATCGTCCCCGTCGAGCCCATCACGCTCACGGCTACCGCCGCCGCCAAGGTGGCCGAGCTCATCGCGGCCGAGGCCGCCGAGGAGGAGCTCGCGCTGCGCGTCGCCGTCAAGTCCGGGGGCTGCTCGGGCTTCCAGTACGACATGTACTTCGACACGGAGCGAGCCGCCGACGACGTCGTGCGGACCTTCGGCGAGGTGACCGTGGTCGTCGACGCCGAGAGTGCCGAGCTGCTGACCGGGGCGACCCTCGACTTCAGTGACGGACTCCAGGGCGCCGGCTTCCACATCACGAACCCCAACGCCACGCGCACCTGCGGCTGCGGCAACTCCTTCTGCTGACGTGGCCGCCACCGTTGGTCCCTACTCGCCCTGGCGCCGCGCCGGCGACCTCGTCGTGATCTCGGGCCAGTTGGGCGTCGTCGCCGGCGCCCCGGCGCCCGGCTTCGCGGACGCCACCGCCGCCGGCCAGTTGCGCCAGGCCCTCACCAACGCCCGCGCCGTCCTGGCCGAGGCGGGAGCCACGTTGGAGCAGGTCATCAAGGGCACGCTCTTCCTCGTCGACATGGGCGACTTCGCGTCGTGCAACGAGGTGTGGATGGAGTTCTTCACCGATCCCCGGCCGACTCGTTCGGCCGTGGCGGTCGCCCAGCTGCCCCTCGGTGCTCGGGCCGAGGTCGAGCTCTGGGCCCACGCCCCGGCGCACCACTAGTCCTCGTCGGACTCGCCCTCCGACGGCGCCCCGAACCGGTAGCCGACCGAGCGCACCGTCTGGATCAGGTGCGCGTACTCCTCGCCGAGTTTCGCCCGTAGTCGTCGGACGTGGACGTCCACGGTGCGGGCTCCGCCGTAGTACTCGTAGCCCCAGACCCGACTGAGCAGGGTCTCGCGGGTGAAGACGCGGTAGGGGTTCGTCGCGAGGAAGCGCAGCAGTTCGTACTCCATGTACGTGAGGTCCATGACCCGCCCGGCGATGGTCGCCTGGTAGGTCTCGAGGTTCATGGCGAGCCCACCGTGCTCGACGCGCGCGGCCACCGTCTCGTTGCCCGCGCGGCGCAGGCGGTGGCGCAGGCGGGTGGCCACCTCGCTCACGTCGAAGGGCCCGACGACGAAGTCGTCGAAGAGGTCCTCGCGGAACGTCAGGTCGTCGAGCTGGTAGTGGTCGAGCAGCAGGATGATGGGCGAGACCGGCCGGTCCCGGTGTCGCAGTTGGCGGCAGAGGTTCATCGCCTCCGTGAAGGGGAAGCCGGCCGCGTTGATGACGGCGCCGGCGAAGCCGTCGGCCGGCTCGAGGGCGATCACCTCGTTCAGTCGACCGGTCGACGCGACGGCCGGCGTCACCCCGGTCACCTCGAAGGCCTTGCGAATGGGCCCGTCGCACGAGGGGACGCAGAGGACGACGTCGATCACAGCAGTGGCAGGTACCGGTCGAGCTCGAAGGGGGTCACCTGCCCGCGATAGGCGTCCCACTCGGCGCGCTTGTTGCGCAGGAACCACTCCACCTGGTGCTCGCCGAGGGTCTCGTGGAGGAGCGTCGAGCGCTCCATGAGGTCGACGGCCTCGGCGAGCGACTGGGGGAGTCGGGCCGCGGTCGCCCCCTCGGGCGGCAGCTCGTAGTCACCCGTCACCCCCCGCAGGCCGGCCGCCAGGATCACGGCGAAGGCGAGGTAGGGGTTGGCGGCGGGGTCGGGCGAGCGGAACTCGACGCGGGTCGAGTCGACGCGGTCGGGCTTCACGGAGGGCACCCGGATCAGGGCGTTGCGGTCGTAGCGGGCCCAGCCGGCGCCGATGGGCGCCTCGAGGCCGGGCACGAGTCGCTTGTAGGAGTTGACCCACTGGTTGGTGATCGCCGTGATCTCGGGGGCGTGGTGGACGAGGCCCGCGACGAAGCGCGTCGCCACGTCGGAGAGGCCGTAGGGGCCGTCACCGATGAAGGCGTTGGCGTCGTCGCGCCACAGCGACAGGTGGGTGTGCATGCCCGAGCCCTGGACGTTGGCGAGGGGCTTGGGCATGAAGCTCGCCCAGACCCCGGCCTGGCGGGCGAGCTCCTTGACGACGTAGCGGACCGACATCACGGTGTCGGCCATCGTGAGGGCGTCGGTGTAGCGCAGGTCGATCTCGTGCTGGCCGGGGGCGTCCTCGTGCTGGGCGTGCTCGACGCCGATGCCCATCTCCTCGAGGATGAGCACGGTGCGCCGGCGCAGCTGGCTGCCCGGGTCGTCGGGCAGCAGGTCGAAGTAGCTCCCGGTGTCGAGGGGCCGCGGGGCACCCCCGTCGAGGTCGGCGAAGTAGAAGTACTCCACCTCGGGGGCGACGTAGAACGTGTAGCCGGCGGCGCGCGCCTCACTGAGGACGCGGCGCAGCTGCTGGCGGGGGCATCCGGCGAAGGGCGTCCCGTCGATGTTCGCGATGTCGCAGAAGACGCGCGCCACCCCGGCGCCCTCCTCGAACCAGGGGAGGAGCTGGAAGGTGGTGAGATCGGGGCGCGCCAGGACGTCGGCCTCGTTGGTGCGCGAGAAGCCGTCGATCGCCGAGCCGTCGAAGGTCATCCCCTGGTCGAGCGCATCCTCCAGCTCGGCCGGCGTGACGTGGAACGCCTTGTGGCGCCCGAGCACGTCCGTGAACCACAGCTGGACGAAGCGCACGCCGCGCTCCTCCACGGTTCGCAGTACGTACTGCGCCTGGCTCTGCACGCCGTTCATTCTCGCACCTGGCGGGCCGCAGCCGCCGGGCCCGGCTAGCGCCGGGCCGACGCCTTCTTCGCGGGCGCCTTGGTCGTCGCCTTCTTCACCGGGGCCTTCTTCACCGCCGTCTTGGTCGCGGGCGCCGCGGCGACGGCCTTCTTCGCGGGGGCCGCGGCGGCGGCGGCGCCACAGATCGTCTCGACCATCAGGCGGCTGACGACGTAGGGGTCGACGTTCGCGTTGGGGCGACGGTCCTCGAGGTAGCCACGCCGGTCGCGCGCCACTCCGCCGGGGATGCGCACCGACGAGCCGCGGTCCGAGACGCCGTAGGAGTACGTGGACCAGTGGGCCGTCTCGTGGGCGCCGGTCAGACGGTCCGTGATGCCGTCCCCGTAGCTCTCGATGTGCTCGGGCACGCGCGTCCCGAGCGCCTCGCAGCCGGCGATGATAGCGTCCCAGCCACCGGGCTCGCGCATCTGCTTGGTCGAGAAGTTGGTGTGGGCGCCCGCTCCGTTCCAGTCACCCTTGATGGGCTTCGCGTCGAAGCTGACGTCGACGCCGAAGTCCTCGGCGATGCGCTCGAGCAGCCAGCGCATGGTCCAGAGCTGGTCACCGATCTCGACGGTGCCGAGGACGCCGACCTGGAACTCCCACTGGCCCATCATCACCTCGGCGTTGGTGCCCTCGATGGCGAGCCCGGCGCGCAGGCACGCCAGGGTGTGGGCCTCCACGATGTCGCGGCCGGGCAGCTTCGTCCCGCCGACGCCGCAGTAGTAGGGGCCCTGGGGGGCGGGGAAGCCGACCTCGGGCCAGCCGTAGGGCCGGCCGTCCTGGAAGAAGGTGTACTCCTGCTCGATGCCGAACATCGGCTCGAATGACTTGAACTTCTCGGCCACCGTGACGCAGGCGGCGCGGGTGTTCGTGGGGTGGGGCGTCATGTCGGGGTTGAGGACCTCGCACATGACCAGGACGTCGTTCGGCCCGCGGAGCGGGTCGGGGCACGTGAAGACGGGCCGCAGCACGCAGTCCGAGAAGTGGCCGGTCGCCTGGTTCGTGCTCGAGCCGTCGAACCCCCAGATCGGCGGCTTCGCGCCGTCGTGGACGATGCGGGTCTTGCTGCGCAGCTTGCGCGTCGGCTCCGTGCCGTCGATCCAGATGTACTCAGCCTGATACGCCACCGTCACTCCTTCGAAGGTGCGCGCGGACTTCCCGCGACCGAGACCAGTCTGGTGGGCCGCGCGCGCCGAACACCCGGGTTGTGTTAACCGCGTGTGAAACGTGCCGTCGCCGGGCCGGGAGCGTCGTCGGGGGCACCGGTAGGCTTCCTGCGTGCCGGTCGTGCGCCTCGCCCTCGCCCAGATGAACGCGGTGGTCGGCGACCTCACGGCCAACCTGGCGACGATCGCGCGACTGCGGACGCAGGCCCAGGGAGTGGGGGCCGACCTCGTCGTCACCCCCGAACTGGCCCTGACGGGCTACCCCCCGGAGGACCTGCTGCTGAAGGAGGGGTTCGTCGAGGCGGCCGACGCCGCCCTCGACGTCCTGGTCGCCGAGTCCGCCGGGCCGCCGATCCTCGTGGGGACGGTGCTCGCCGAGGGCTCGCGCGGAGTGCGGCTGGCGGCCTCGGGCGACGGCCGCGACCAGGCCGGCGACGACGGACGTCGGGCCCACGTGGCGAACGCCCTCGCGGTCGTCGACGCGGGGGAGGTCGTCGCCACCGCGATCAAGCGGCACCTGCCCAACTACGACGTCTTCGACGAGCGCCGCTACTTCCACCCGGGCGTCGGGCCCCACACCCTCATCAACGTGGCCGGCGTCCCGGTGGGCCTGCTCATCTGCGAGGACGTCTGGCTGCCGGCCGGACCGGCGCGGGCCCTCGCCGACCAGGGAGCGCGACTGCTCGTCGTGGCCAACGCCTCGCCCTTCGCGCGGGGCCGGCGCGAGGAGCGCCGAGCGATGCTCGAGGCGCGCGCCCGCGAGACCGGGTGCGCCATCGCCTACGTCAACCTCGTCGGGGGCCAGGACGAGCTCGTCTTCGACGGCCAGTCGATGGTCGTCGACGCGACCGGCGAGATCGTCGCCCGGGCGGCGGCCTTCGACGAGGCCCTGGTGGTCGTCGACCTCGAGATCCCCGAGGCGTCCGGCGGCGTCCCGGTCGGCCGGCCGGTGACGCACCCGAGTGGCGTCACCCACAACGTGGTGACCACCCCACCCGACGAGGTCGAGGAGATCTACCGGGCCCTGGTCACGGGCACGCGCGACTACCTGATCAAGAACGGCTTCCGCCGCGCCATCCTCGGGCTGTCGGGTGGGGTGGACTCCTCGCTCGTGGCGACGATCGCCGTCGACGCCGTCGGGGCGCGCGCGGTGCGCGGTGTCGCCATGCCGAGTCGCTACTCGTCCTCGCACTCGCTCGACGACGCGGCGGAACTCGCGCGACGGCTGGACATCGAGCTCTCCGAGATCCCCATCGAGGCCGCTCACGCCACGTTGCGCGCGATGCTCGAGCCGGTGCTCGGCGACGAGCCGGTCGGGCTCACCGACGAGAACCTCCAGTCGCGCATCCGCGGGGTCCTGCTCATGGCGCTCTCCAACGCGACCGGTGCGATCGTGCTCACCACGGGCAACAAGTCCGAGATGGCGACCGGCTACTCGACCCTGTACGGCGACTCGGCCGGCGGCTTCGCCGTCATCAAGGACGTCCCGAAGACCCTCGTCTACGAGCTCTGCCACTACCGCAACGCCGCGGCGATCCTCGTCGGCGACGAGCCGCCGATCCCGGTGAGCGTGCTCGAGAAGCCGCCGTCGGCCGAACTGCGTCCCGGGCAGCGCGACGATCAGTCGCTCCCGCCCTACGACGAGCTCGACCCCCTGCTCGAGCTCTACGTCGAGCGCGACGCGACGGCGATGGAGATGATCGAGCTCGGGCACGACCCCGATCTCGTCCAGCGCATCGTGCGCCTGGTCGACGGCAGCGAGTACAAGCGGCGGCAGATGCCGCCCGGCGTGCGGATCTCGAGCAAGGCCTTCGGTCGCGACCGTCGCATGCCGATCACCAACGGCTTCGGCCGACGGCGGTGAACTCGCGCGTCGCGGCGGTGCTCGCGGCCCTCGCCACGGGGTCGCGCCCGGCGGTGGCGGACGGTGCGCCGGAGGGGATCACGGCCTTCGCCGCCCACTGCGCCGAGCTGACGACGCTCGTCGCGGGACCGGCGACGCCCGAGCCGGACCCCCTCGCCCTCGCGGTCCTCGCCGAGGCCCGCGAGGGCGACCCCGGCGGGCTCCTGCTGCGCTACGCCCTGACGATGCTGGTCGTCCCCCGGCTGCTCGTGAGCATCGTGGACGCCCGGGCCGACTCCGACGACCCCCGACTCGGGATCTGCGCCGAGGGGCTGGTCCGCGCCCTCTACGGGCTGGCGGCCGTGGCCCCCGCGGGGGACCCCGACGACCCCGAGTGGGCTGATCGTGCGAGATCCCTGATCACACGGCTCGATGAGGCCGGCGCGGCCGAGAGCTTCCCGCCCGGCCGGTAGGGTTGCGGCCCCCCGTATAACTAGAAGTACCGGGTAGCCGAGGCAAGGGAGTGCGCATGGCGAAGGACCGCGTGGACCGCGACGACGAGGATTTGGTCCGCCTGTACCTGTCCGACATCGGACAGTACAGCCTGCTGACCAAGGACGACGAGGTCCAGCTGGCCCAGGCCATCGAGGAGGGGCGCGAGGCGCGCGCCGAGCTCGAGGCCGCCGAGGCGGACAAGAAGGTCAAGCTGACCCCGGCGCGCAAGCAGGCGCTCAAGCGGGCGATCCACCGCGGCGACACGGCGGAGCGCGACTTCGTCCAGTCGAACCTGCGACTGGTCGTCTCGATCGCGAAGAAGTACCAGGCGTCGGGCCTGCCGCTGCTCGACCTCATCCAGGAGGGCAACCTCGGCCTCATGCACGCCGTCGAGAAGTTCGACTGGCGCAAGGGCTTCAAGTTCTCGACCTACGCCACGTGGTGGATCCGTCAGGCGATCACTCGCGGCATCGCCAACACGGGGCGCACCATCCGCCTGCCGGTGCACGCCGGCGACACGCTGGCGCGAGTCCAGAAGGCCCAGTCTCGCCTCGAGCTCAAGTTCGGTCGCCCGCCGACCATCAAGGAGCTCTGCGAGGAGTGCGAGATGCCCGAGGACAAGCTCATCGAGGCCCTGCGCTTCCGCTCCGAGCCGATCTCGCTCTCCGAGCCCCTGCGCGAGGACGGCGACGCCGAGCTCGGGGACGTCGTCGAGGACCGCTCGGCGGAGTCGCCCTTCGACGTCGCCGCGGTGAAGATGATGCCCGAGGCGATCGAGAAGCTCCTGCAGCCCCTCGACGAGCGCGAGCAGAGGATCCTGCGCATGCGTTTCGGCCTCGACGGGGCGGGCGAGATCCGCACCCTGGAGGACGTCGGCGCCGAGATGAACCTCACCCGCGAGCGCATCCGTCAGATCGAGGCGCGGGCCATGAGCAAGCTACGTCACCCGTCGTCGGACACGGGCGCGCGCGACCTGTTGACCCTCTAGGTCAGCGTCGCCCGCCGACCCGCCCGAGGAGGGCGGCCGCCCCGATCACCAGGGCGCTCACGAAGTAGGGCGTGCGCGAGCGCTCGTGGTCGTGCACGCGCACCGGGTGGGTGAAGCTGAGGATGGGCCAAGAACGGTCGCGCGCGACGCGCGCGAGCGCCCGATCGGGATTCACCGCGTAGGGGTGGCCGACGACCTCGAGCATCGGCACGTCGGTCTCGGAGTCCGAGTACGCGTAGCACTCGCCGAGGGCGATCCCCCGCTCCTGCGCCAGCTCGGCGATCGCCCGGGCCTTGTTCTCACCCTGGTTGAAGAACTCCATCTCGCCGGTGAACTTGCCCTCCTCGTCGACACGGGCCCGCGAGGCGACGGCCCCGGTGAGGCCGAGCAGCTCCGCGAAGGGCTCGACGATCTCGGTGGGAGCCGACGAGATCAGCCAGACCTCGTCGCCGCGCTCGCGGTGGTGGTCGATGAGGGCGAGGGCCTCGGCGTAGATGAGGGGCTCGATGACCTCGTCGAGGGTGCTCGCGACCAGCTCGCGCACCTCGTCCCGGTCCCAGCCCCGCGTCACCTTGAGGACGGCCTGGCGCATCTTGTCGAGGCGGTCCTCGTCGGCGCCGAAGCGCAGGAAGAGTATCTGAGTCACCACGGCGCGTACCAGGGTCCGCCGGTGCAGCAGGCCCCGGGCGTGGAACTCCGGGCCGAAGGCCACCAGAGAGGACTTGGCGATCACCGTCTTGTCGAGGTCGAAGAAGGCCGCCCGCACTCTCGTCATGGTACGCCCCGGGGTCCGCGGCGCCCGGGGTCAGCCGATGAAGGCGTCGGCGCAGTCCTGCTGGGCGCCCTCGCGCGTGATCAGCACCACGTGGTCGTGCTCGTAGAAGCGCATCGTCGGCGTCGGGGAGAGGGGCTGCTCGCGCCGGACCACGGTGACGACGCGCACGCCGTCGCTGAGGTGGAGCTCGTCCAGGGTCAACTCGTTGGCGACCGCCGGCGCCGAAGCGGCGAGGGTCACCTCGATGAGCTTCATGCGTCCGTTCGCCAGGTCCAGCAGCTTGATGATCGACCCGACCTCGACGGCCTCGTCGACCAGGGAGGTGATGAGGGCGGGCGTCGATACGGCGACGTCGACGCCCCAAGACTCGTTGAATAGCCACTCGTTGCGCGAGTTGTTGATGCGCGCGATCACGCGCGGCACGCCGAACTCCTGCTTGGCGAGCCAACTCACCACCAGGTTGTCCTCGTCGTCCCCGGTCGCGGCGATCACGACGTCGGCACTGCGCAGGTCGACGGCGACCAGCGACACGTACTCGCAGGCGTCGGCCGCCACCACGTTGACGCCGGGCAGGAGCGATCGCAGTCGCTCGGCGTGCGAGCTCATCTGCTCGAGCAGAGTGACGTCGTGGTGGCGGTCGGCGAGGTCGAGCGCGATCGCGGTGCCGACCGACCCGCCCCCGGCGATCATGACCCTCACGACGCCGCCCCCGTGAGCAGCTCGTTGAGGTCCTCGAGGCCCCCGGGGGTGACTAGGAACTCGAGGACGTCGTCCTCCTGGGCGAAGAGGCCCTCGATGTTCACCCGTCCCGTGCCGCCGCGGATGAGTCCCACCACCCGGACCGAGTCGCCACGGTTGAAGTTGGCGAGAGGCTGGCCGGCGAGCGCGTCGGGCACGATGCGCTCGACGAGATGGAGCGTGCCGGCCCCGTCGGTCCACTCGATCGACTCGTCCGAGGGCAGGAGCCAACGGCGCACCTGCTGGGTCGTCCACAGGGAGGTCGCCACGGTCGGGATGCCGAGCTTCATGTAGATCTCGGCCCGCTGGGGGTCGTAGATGCGGGCCACGACGTTGGGGATGTGGAACAGGTCCCGGGCGATGCGGGCGCAGAGGATGTTCGTGTTGTCGCCGCTGGTGACGGCGGCCAGGGCGTCGGCGCGCGGGGCGTCGGCCTGTCGCAGGACGTCGCGGTCGAAGCCCGATCCGACCAGGCTGGTGCCCGAGTAGCGGGTCAGGCGCCGGAAGCTGTCGCGGTTCTTGTCGATGATGACGACCGAGTGGCCCTCTTCGGACAGCTGCATGGCCAACTCCGAGCCCACTCGGCCGCAGCCGACCACGACGATGTGCACGGCGCCATTCGACCATAACGGTGAAGTGGGCCGCAACTCACCTCGCGGGGGGTGGCTCGCCTAGTGTGGTCGCCGGTGTCCGAGGCCGACAAGCAGATCAAGAGCAATGCCCCCGTCCTCACCTCGCACGCCAACGTCTCGACCGTCTACCCGGAGAGCTTCGGATATCGCCTGAAGCGCATCTTCCTCGGCCGGCCCTACGTGACCGAGCAGCTGAGCGGCGAGCGTCTCGGCCGAGGGATCGCCCTCGGGGTGCTCGCGCCGGACTGCATCTCGTCCTCGGCGTACGGCACCGAGGAGATCCTGATCCAACTGACGCCCTACATCGGGCTCGCCGCGTTCAGTCTCGTCGTGCCGATCATGTTCGTGATCCTGGGCGTGCTGTTCTTCGTCACGACGTCCTACTGGGACGTCATCAAGTACTACACGACCGCCGGCGGCTCCTACGTCGTGGCCCGCGACAACTTCGGTCCGCGGATCGCCCAGATCGCGGCCGTCGCCCTCCTCATCGACTACATCGTCACGGTGGCCGTCCAGTGCTCCGCGGGGACGGCCGCGCTCACCAGCGCCTTCCCGTCGCTCACGCCGTACACGGTCGAGATCACCGTGGGAGTCGTGCTGGTGCTCATCTACGGCAACCTTCGCGGGCTGCGCGAGGCCGGCAGCTACTTCGCCCTCCCCACGTACCTCTTCGTCACCGCCATGTCGACGACGATCATCGTCGGCTACGTGAAGAAGGCCATGGGGACACTGCACACGGTGGCCATGCCGGCGACGTCGCAGCTCGTCGAGCACCGCTTGGGGCACCCGGGATCGGGGATCATCTACGGGCTCGCCTTCCTCACCCTGCTGCGCGCCTACGCGAACGGCGGGTCGTCGCTCACCGGCCTCGAGGCCATCTCCAACGGGGTCGCCTCCTTCCGGCGCCCCGAGTCGGTCCACGCCCGCCAGACCCTCGTCGTCATGTCGAGCGTGCTGGGCTTCTTGCTGCTCGGGGTGACGCTGCTCGCGGCCTGGACCCACGCGATGCCCTACGCGATCGGCAGCCCGACCGTCGTCAGCCAGGAGGTGCGCGCGGTCTTCGGCTCGCACGGCGTCGGGAGCGCGATCTTCTACGCCGTGCAGTTCGCGACGCTGCTCATCCTCTACACCGGCGGCAACACCTCCTTCAACGGGTTCCCCTTCCTCGCCAACTACGTGGCGACGGACAAGTACCTGCCTCGCCAGCTCACCAAGCGCGGCCACCGACTGGCCTTCTCCAACGGGATCATCGTCCTGGGGATCGTCTCCCTGACCCTGATCGTCGTCTTCCGCGCCCAGGTGAACGGACTGGTCTCCCTCTACGCGATCGGCGTGTTCACGGGCTTCACGATGGCCGGAGCCGGCATGGTCGCTCGCCACCTGCGCGAGCGTTCCGGGAAGTGGCGTTTCGGGGTCGTCGTCAACTCCACCTCGGCGACCGTGACGGCGATCGTGGTCCTCGTCTTCGCCATTGCCAAGTTCACCGAGGGTGCCTGGGTCGTGGTCGTCGTCGGCCCGATGATGTACTACGGCCTGATCCGCTTCAATCGTCAGTACGAGCGCGAGGAGCGGGCCTTCGCCGCGCGTCAGGCCCGCGGGTTGCCGAGCATCAAGATGAACCGGGTCATCGTCTTCGTCGACAGCTACGACCTGGTGACCGAGCGCGCCCTGCAGTACTGCGCGACACTCAACGCCTACTCGATTCGGGCCGTGCACTTCGACATCGACCCGATGATCTCGCGCAACCTGGAGCGAACGTGGGGCGCCCCCAACTCGGCCTCCGCCGGCATCTCGCTCGAGGTCGTCGAGTGCGAGGACCGCCGGGTCGACCGGGCGGCCCTCGAGCTGGTGGCCGACGTCGTGCGCGACCCGGACGTCTTCTGCATGGTGATCCTGCCGCGCCGGGGCTTCTCGTCGCGACTGCAGCGCCTGCTGCACGACCGCACGGCCGACGCCATCGCCGGTGCCGTCATGCACGTGCCGCGCACGGCCGCCACGATCATCCCCTACCGCATGGCTCCTCGCCACAACCGCGCCGAGCGCCGGACCGAGCCACCCACCACCGCGAGCGACGAGGTGGTGCGCGGGGGCGTGCGCGGCGAGGAGACCCGGCTCGAGGCCGACGTGAAGCTCGCCGAGCGATCGGGTGGCGCCTTCCCCATCGGCCAGCTGCGGGAGCGGCAGTTCGCGGAGATCGCCGGGCGGGTCCGCGCGATGTCCATGACCCACGAGGGGGCGAGCCACGAGCTCCGGTGCGTCATCGCCGACAACACCGGTTCCGTGACGCTCGTCTTCCAGGGCCGCAGCCAGGTACCGGGGATCGAGCGGGGCACCCGACTCCTGGTACGCGGGACGATCACCTCACTACGGCGCGAGGCCGTGATCCTCAACCCCCAGTACGAGATCGTGGCCGCCCCGCAGTCGGACGACGCGCCGGAGGGGCACCGGGGCTAGCCTGGGGCGGCCCTGCGGCCGGTCACCCGACGGTGCCGGTCGCCGTGTCTAGTTTGGGGCCGACGAGGTCGGTGGGCGAAATGGAGGTGTCGTGGCCCGAGCCCTGGTGATCGTGGAGTCGGTGGCCAAGGCCACCCGTATCCAGGGCATGCTCGGACCCGACTACGTGGTCAAGCCGTCGGTGGGCCACATCCGCGACCTGCCCGAGAGCGCCGCCGAGATCCCGGCCAGCGTGAAGGGTGAGCCCTGGGCCCGCCTCGGGATCAACGTCAACGACCACTTCAAGCCCGTCTACGTCGTGTCCGCGGACCGCAAGAAGGTGGTGGCCGAGCTGAGGAGCGCCCTGAAGGACGCCGAGGAGCTCTACCTCGCGACCGACGAGGACCGCGAGGGAGAGGCGATCGCCTGGCACCTGAAGGAGGTGCTCAGCCCGCGCGTGCCCGTCAAGCGCATGGTCTTCCACGAGATCACCCCCGCGGCCATCGCCCGCGCGGTGAGCGAGACGCGCGACCTCGACGTGCGCCTGGTCGACGCCCAGGAGGGGCGGCGGATCCTCGACCGGCTCGTGGGCTACGAGGTCTCGCCGGTCCTGTGGCGAGCCGTCGACAAGGCCCGTTCGGCGGGTCGAGTCCAGTCGGTCGCCATCCGCCTGGTGTGCGAGCGCGAGCGCGAGCGCATGGCCTTCCGATCGGCCGCGTGGTTCGACGTGCTGGCGCGCCTCGACGCGAGCGGGTCGGCGGTCGAGGCCGTCGTCGAGTCCCTCGACGGCGCGGCCCTCGCCGGGGGCAAGAACTTCGACGCGCGGGGCCGGCTGAACGACGCCGACGGCGTGGTCGCCCTCGGGGAGTCCGAGGCGGAGCAGCTGGCCGTCGGGCTCGCCGGGCACGACGTCGAGGTCGTCGCGGTCACCTCGAGTCCGCGCACGCAGCGCCCCCAGCCGCCCTTCATGACCTCGTCCCTGCAGATCGAGGCCAGCCGCAAGCTCCGCTTCGACCCCGAGCGCACGATGCGCGCGGCTCAGCGCCTCTACGAGGAGGGCTGGATCACCTACATGCGCACCGACTCGACGACCCTCTCCGACGAGGCCATCACCGCCGCGCGCGCCATGGCCTCGGAGATGTTCGGTCCCGAGTTCGTGGCGGCCGCTCCGCGGCGCTACGACCGCACGGTGAAGAACGCGCAGGAGGCGCACGAGGCCATCCGTCCCGCCGGCGAGTCCTTCCGCACCCTCGACGAGGCCCAGGGCCTCCCGGGCGACGAACGGGCCGTCTACGAGCTCATCTGGAAGCGCACCATCGCCTCCCAGATGGTCGACGCGCGGCTGACCCAGGACCGGGTACGTCTGCGCGCCACGGTCGCCACGTCCGACGGCCCGCGCGAGGCGATCCTCGCGGCGAGCGGGCAGCGCATCGAGTTCGCCGGCTTCCGCCGCGCCTACGTCGAGGGCGCCGACGACCCCGAGGCCGAGCTCGCGGACCAGGAGCGCATCCTGCCCCCGCTGCACGAGGGCGACCGGATCCCGGTCGCCGCCGCGGAGGCCCGCCGCCACGAGACCCAGCCGCCCGACCGCTACTCCGAGGCGACGCTCATCAAGAAGCTCGAGGACCTCGGCATCGGTCGGCCCTCCACCTACGCGTCGGTCATGAAGACGATCGATCGACGCGGCTACGTGTGGAAGAAGGGCAAGGCCCTGGTGCCGGCCTTCCGGGCCTTCGCCGTGGTCAACCTGCTCCAGGCCTACTTCGCCGACCTGGTCGACTACCAGTTCACCGCGGCGATGGAGGACGACCTCGACGCCATCGCGAACGGTCGTCAAGACCTCGAGCCCTGGCTCCAGCGCTTCTACTACGGGGACGCGTCGGCCGACACCGAGCTGTTCCGCGTCGGGCTGCAGCGACTGACCCACGAGCCCCACGACTTCGACTTCGCGGCCATCAACTCGATCACCCTGGGCACGGCGCCCGACGGGGTGCCGGTCCTCGTGCGCTCGGGCCGCTACGGCCCCTACCTCGTGCACGGCGAGGACCGGGTCTCGATCCCCGAGGCGACCGAGCCCGACTCGCTCAGCGTCGAGCGCGCGCTCGAGCTACTGGCCGCTCCGAGCGGCGACCGAACCCTCGGGACCGACGCGGCGACGGGACTTCCCGTGCTCGTGAAGTCGGGCCGGTTCGGGCCGTACGTGCAACTCGGCGAGGGGGGTGAGGGGACGGAGAAGCCCCGCACCGCGTCGCTCTTCTCCTCGATGTCCCCCGACACGCTCACCTTCGAGGACGCCGAGCGGCTGCTGTCACTGCCGCGCGAGGTGGGGCGTCACCCGTCCGACGGCGAGCCCGTCCTCGCGACCAACGGCCGCTACGGCCCGTACGTGTCGTGGGGCAGCGAGTCGCGCTCGCTGACGAGCGAGGACGAGATATTCACCATCGATCTCGCCGGCGCCCTCACCCTGCTGGCCCAACCCAAGACCCGCGGACGCCGTGCGGCGGCGGGCCCCCTGCGCGAGCTGGGGGCCGACCCGGTCACGGGCCGTCCCGTCGTGGTGCGGACCGGCCGCTTCGGTCCCTACGTGACCGACGGAGAGTCGAACGCCACCCTGCGTCTCGGGGACACCCCCGAGTCCATCACCCTCGACCGGGCCTGCGAGCTGCTGGCCGAGCGCCGCAACGCCGAGCCCCGGGCTCGACGGGCCGGCGGCGCGACGTCCGCCGCGAAGAAGGCCCCGGCGAAGAAGGCCCCGGCGAAGAAGAGCACCGCGAAGAAGAGCACCGCGAAGAAGAGTGCCGCGAAGAAGAGCGCGACCGCGTCGGTGGCGAGCGAGCGTCGCGTCGCGGGCGCCGCGGGTCGGGCGCGCAACGCCGAGCTGACGAACCGTCTCCACGGCGACTGATGGCGCGGGGGCTCTTCGTCGTCTTCGAGGGCGTCGACGCGTGCGGAAAGTCGACGCAGGCCCGCCGGGTCGCGGCGGCGCGTGGTGCGCGGTTCGTCTTCGAGCCCGGTGACACCGAGCTCGGCGCCCACCTGCGTACGGTGCTCCTCGACGCCCACGTTCCGATGTCGGCGCCGACGGAGGCCCTGCTGATGCTCTCCGACCGCTCGCACCACGTGGCGACGGTGATCGAGCCCACCCTCGCCGCCGGGCGCAGCGTGGTGGCCGACCGGTTCAGCCACTCCACGCTCGCCTACCAGGGCTACGGTCGCGGAGCCGACCTCAGCCTCCTGCGCGCGGCGACGGAGCTGGCGATCGGCGACTGCCGGCCCGATCTCACGGTGCTCCTGGACGTCCCCCTGGAGGTCGCCAACGACCGTCGAGCGCGGGACCACCGGGACCGCTTCGAGTCGGCGGACCTCGCCTTCCACGAGCGCGTGCGCGCGGGCTACCTCGAGATGGCGGCGGCCGATCCCACGACCTGGGCCGTGGTCGACGCGACCGGGGAGACGACGGAGGTGGACGCCGCCGTCGACCGCCTCCTCGACCGGCTCGTCTGGCCGTGAGCGACGTCTTCGACACCCTGGTCGGCCAGCCGGACGCCGCGGCGGCCCTCCGCCACCACGCGCGCCGTCCCGTGCACGCGTACCTGCTGAGCGGACCCGCCGGCGCCGACCTCGCCAGCGCCGCGCTGGCCCTCGCCGCCGCGATGCAGTGTGAGGAGCACGGGTGCGGACGCTGTGATCGGTGCCGACGCGTCCTCGACGGGCGCGATCCCGACGTGACCCTGGTCGCCCGTTCGGGGATCGCCTGGCGGATCGAGGAGCTCCGCGAGGCCGAGCGCGTCGGACGGCGTCGGCCCCTGGGAGCGGGTCGTCAGGTGGTGGTGCTCGAGGACATCGAGCGCGCCCTCGACGCGGCCACGCCGGCGACGCCCGCCCTGCTGAAGACCCTCGAGGAGCCGCCGAGCCGCACCGTCTTCATCCTCACCGCCCACGACCTCCCACCGGAGCTCGAGACGATCGTCTCGCGCTGCGTCGAGGTGCGCCTGCGGGCGCTACGCCCCGACGAGGTCGCGGCCGCCCTGGTCGCCGACGGGGCCTCGCGGGAGGAGGCGCGAGCCGCGGCCGAGGCCGCCGGGGGCGACCTGCGCCGGGCCCGGGTGCTGCGGCGCGACCCCGACGTCGGGGCCCGGCTCGAGATCTGGCGCGAGGCGCCACGCGAGTTGAACGGCACCCCGGCCGCCGCCGCACGCGTCGCCGAGCGCTGGCACGCCTCGCTCGACGAGGCCCTCGCGCCTCTCGTGGCCCTCCAGGCCGAGGAACTGGCCCGTCGCGAGGCGGCGGCGCGCGAGGTGGGGGGCCGCCTGACGGGTCGGCGCGAGATCGAGGAGGCCCACCGACGCGAACAGCGCCGCTACCGGGTCGAGGAGATCCGGGCGGGACTGCAGACCCTGGCGCGGGTCTACCGCGACCGCCTGCGCGAGGCCCTCGACGACGAGCGGGGGGCCGACCGTGCCCGCGCCGCCCTGGCGGCCCTCGACGCCATCTCCGAGGCGGGCGAGCGGATCACCACCTCGATGAACGAGTCGCTCCTCCTCTACGACCTCGCCCTCGCGCTGCGCAGTCCCTAGGGCCGATGGGCTAACCTGTCCACTCGCGCCTGGGTAGCTCAGTCGGTAGAGCAGCGCATTCGTAATGCGCAGGTCAAGGGTTCGAATCCCTTCCCAGGCTCCACTCGTCCACGAGCACCGTCACCGCCATCGCGAAGACGGCACTGCGGTGCTCCCAATTCTCGTACTGGTCGAAGCTCGGCGCCCCCGGGGAGAGCAGCACGACGCCACCCGTGGGCAGCGCGTCCCGTCCCGCCCGCACCGCCCCGGCGAGGTCGCGCGCGGCGACGACGGGGATGTGGGGGGCGAGCGCCCTCACCGCCTCGCCGATGCGCCCACCCGCCTGCCCGGTGACGAGCAGGGTCGTCGGGGGGCGTCGCGCGGCAACAGCCCGGGCGAGGGGCGCGTAGTCCACGCCGCGGTCCTGGCCGCCGACGATGAGGGCCACCGGCTCGTGCGCCACCACTTCGAGGGCGGCGACGACCGGTAGGGGTGCCGTGGCCAGCCCGTCGTCGACGAAGCGCCACCGGTGGTCGTGTCGTTCGAGCTCGGCGACCAGGGTGAGCCGGCCGGGCAGGGGAACGAACTCCGACGCCCGGGCGCGCACGGCGGCGCGCACGGCGGCGAGCTCGCGTCCGGTGACCCGGGACGCCGCGGCCAGGGCCAGCCCGACGTTGGCGTCGTTGTGGTGCCCGAGCAGGTGGAGGGCGTCGGCCAGCCCGGTGTGGTCGGCCGCGGCGACCTCGACGATCCCGCCGAGCAGGTCACCGTGGGTCTCGCGTAGACGGGGGTCGGCGATCAGGGTCACGTGCTCCCCCGGGGCCCGGGTCACGTGGAGCTTGTCGGCGTGGTACTGGGCGAGCGAGCCGTGCCAGTCGAGGTGATCGGAGCCCAGGGAGGTGACGACGACGATGCCGGGTGCCACCGTGAGGTCGAGGCTCTGGAAGCTCGACACCTCGACGACCAGCCACCCGCTCGACGTGTCGAGGGCCGGGTCGTAGGGGGGGAGCCCGATGTTCCCGAGACGCTGGGAGCGCTCGCCCAGGCAGCGCAGCGCGAAGTCGATGAGGGCCGTGGTCGTCGACTTCCCCTTGGTCCCGGTGACGGCGATCACGCGGCGACGGTCCACCCCGTGGAGCCAGAGGTCGAGGGCGCTCACCACCGGCACCCCGGCGTCCTCGAGGCCCCGCACGTCGGCCCGCCGGCGGGGGATGCCCGGGCCCTTGATCACGACGTCGCATCGCTCGAGCGCCTCGAGGCCCCCCGCCCGAGTGGCGAGGTCGGCGCCGACTGACGAGTCGTCGTCGACGGTGACGACGTCGGCCGCGAGGCCGCGCAGACGGGCGACGGTCGCCCGTCCCTCGATCCCCAGACCGAAGACGCCGACCCGACGCCCGGCGAGGTCAGCGAAGCCAGTGGGCCGGGACACCGGTCGGTCCGTACGGGTCGAGCAGTTCCTCCAGTGAGGGGGCGTCGAGCTCGGCCGCCAGGTCGGCGACGTGGGCGACGTCGGACCACGCCGGGTCGACGGCGACGGCGCGCAGCGCGACGGCGCTCTCGTCGGGGTCGCCGACGCACTCGAAGGGCTTGTGGGTGACGCCGCGGCCGACCAGCGTGCGCAGCTGGGCGAGCCGGGCGGGGTCGGCCAGGGGCTCGCCGCCGAAGATGCCGCGCAGCGTGGCGCGGTCGAGGAAGGGGGCGAGGACGAGGTTGACGAAGAGGCACTTGTCGCACTCGTTGCACCAGTGGTCGAGCCGGCGCGAGGGGTCCTGGGCGAAGGCCCGGTTGCAGCTGCGAAAGGCGTGGTGGTACGGGGGGAGATCGGCGAAGGCGCGCCCCACCCAGATCTCGGAGCGGTCGCGCAGCAGGGACGCGACGGTGAGGGTGGGACCCACCGACTCGGCGAGGGCCTCGGCGAGCGCGCGCTCGGCGGCCCACGACTTGCTCCACTGGTGGTTGACCTCGCGCCCCCCGATCACCAGGTTGGGCACCGAGGCCGACCGCTCGTTGCTCATGACGACCCCCCCGCGGCCGTCGGCGACGGCGGCGAGGGCCGCGAGCAGGGTGACCATGGCCGTCACCGGGACGTGGCCGCGCCAGAGCGCCGGGTCACCCGTCGCGACGGCGGGGTCGAGCACGCGCGTCGCCCGGACGACGTCGAGGCCGGTCACCGCGGCCGCCGCCTCGAGCGCGGCGAAGCGACCGCTCGCGGGGCTGACGACGAAGAGCGCGCGGTCGAGGTGCCGGGGCAGGGCGCTCACCGTGACGACCGAGTCGATGCCTCCACCGAAGGGGACGAGGACGCGCTCGGGATCGAGGGTGGCGGTGACGGGCTCCAGCGCGGCGCCGCCCTCGATCACGACGTCGTCGAGGTCGAGGGCGTTGCGCAGCGCGAACTCCGCGAGCCCGTCGTGGAGGGCGGCGGCGAGGAGGCGCCGACCGGCGGGGCCCACCGGGGTGTCGCCCAGGTCGACCCGGCGCGCGGCGCCGGCCTTGAAGTAGGAGAGCCCCGCGACGAGGTACCAGAGCGTGGCGACGGCGCGCGCGGCGGGTGCCGTGAGGTCGCCGACGCCCTCGAGGGTGACGTCCTCGACGAAGGAGCGGCCGTCGAGCTCGTAGGCGGCGCTGAGTCGGGACGTCCCGACCGAGAGCCCCCGGTAGCGGAAGACCTCGGCCCGGCGGGGGGCGGGCGCGTCGCTCATGAGGGTCCCATCGTACGACGGCGCGCGACGAGGGCCTGGCGGCCGCAGGGTCGCTCGGCACGGTCGCTGAAGAGGGTGGGATCGGCGTCCGTCGACGCGCGCAGGATCCGCAGCGACCCGTCGGCCACCCCGCACGCGAGCAGGCGGTGGTGGACGACCGTGACGAGGTCGAGTCGGGACCGGTCCCCGACGTCGGGTCGCACGGCGCCGGGCACGTCGGCGAAGTGGGCGGCGACCTCGGGGCCGACCTGGTAGGCCGCGCCCGCGATGGCGGGGCCGACGGCGACCTCGAGGCGCGTCGCGGGCGCGAGGGACGCGACCGCTCGCTCGATCATCCCGGCGGCGAGGCCCCGCCAGCCGGCGTGGACGACGGCGATCCGTCCGCGGTCGGGATCGACGAGGACGAGGGGGACGCAGTCGGCGCTGAGCACGGCGACGGCGACCTCGGGGTCCTCGGTCACGAGACCGTCGGCCTCGAGGGGACGCGGGCCGCCGGCGCGGACCTCGGCGAGGTCGGTCCCGTGGACCTGTCGCACGGTCACGAGGTCGCCGGGGTCGACTCCCGCGGCGCGGGCCACCCGCCGCCGGTTCTCCGCCACTCGCGCGGGGTCGTCGCCCACGTGCTCGCCGAGGTTGAGGGACGCGTAGGGTCCCTCGCTCACCCCGCCCGCGCGCGTCGTGACGAAGGCGTCGACGCCGACGTCGTCGAGTCCGAGGGGGTAGACGACGATCTCGTCGCGCGGCGTGGGACGCGGGCTCAGGTCGACAGGCACGCGGGGCAGACGCCGTTCAGCTCGAGGACGTGGCGGACGTCGCGGTACCCGTGGCGGGCGCCGACCTCGGCCGCCCACGCCTCGAGGGCGGGGATCTCGACCTCGACGGTCGCTCCGCAGCGGCGGCAGGCCAGGTGGTGGTGGTGGACGTCGACGTCGCAGCGCCGGTAGAGGCTCTCGCCCCGATCGGTCATCACGACGTCGACGTCGCCGGACTCCGCGAGACGGCGCAGTTGGGCGTACACGGTCGCCAGCGCGATGTGCCCGCCATTGCGGCAGATGAGGCCGTGGAGCTCCTGGGCGCTGATGAAGCCCTGCACGGCGCCGAGCGTGGTGATCACCTCGCGGCGCTGGGCGGTGTTGCGCACGGTCACGAGAGCATCCTACCCCGGGGGGCGTTGCAAACTGGAATCATTCCAGATATAGTAATTGGAATGATTCCACGTTCACTTCGCTCCCTCACCGCCGCGGTGGCGGGCCTGGCCCTCGGAGGGTCCCTGGTCACCGCACCGTTGTCGTCGCCGGCCGGCGCCGCGACCAAGCCCGTCATCGTGGCGGGCGTCTCCCAGTGGGGCGCCCTCGCCCGGGTCGTCGCCGGTCCCGACGCGACCGTCGTGTCGCTGCTCACCGACCCGAACGCCGACCCGCACAACCACGAGGCGACCACCTCGGACGCGGCGAACGTCGCCCGCGCCCGGATCGTCATCGTGAACGGCGCCGGCTACGACACCTGGCTCTCCAAGCTCGTGGCGGCGCGCTCCGGGAAGGTGACGACCATCGACGTGGCGAAGCTGGTGCACGTCACCACGGGCAAGAACCCCCACCTCTTCTACAGCGTCGCGAACGCGATCACCTTCGTCACGGCGCTCGAGTCGGCGCTCACGAAGGCCGGTCACTTCCCCGGGGTCGTGACGCGGGCGACCACGCTCCTCGCCCAGCTGCGCGGACTGCAGGCGAGCGTGACCCAGGTGGCCACCGGCTGTCACAACGTCAAGGTCGCGGCGACCGAGGACGTGGCGGGCTACCTGCTCGGTGCGATGAAGCTCAACGTGGTGACGCCCGAGTCCCTGCGCCTCGCGGTCGGCAACGGCGTCGACCCGTCGATCCAGGACCTGGCGACCGCCCTCAGCCAGCTGAAGGCCCACCCCGCCTTCCTCATCGACAACGTCCAGACCGCGACCCCGCTCACCAACCAGATGGTCGCCCAGGCGCGCAGCTCGCACGTGCCCGTCATCAAGGTCACCGAGACGATGACCGGGACCAGCTACGTCACGTGGATGCGGGGCGTCATCTCGCAGATCCGCGCGGCACTGGTGGTGAAGGGCTGCCTCAAGTGAGCGCCGTCACCATGCGCGACGGGCGGGTCGACCTCTCCGGACGCCCCATCTGGCAGGACGCCTCCTTCGACGTGGAGAGCGGGACCATCGCGGTGATCCTGGGCCCGAACGGGGCCGGCAAGTCGACGTTGCTCAAGTCGGTGGTCGGCCTGGTGGGCCTGAGCGCCGGCACCCTCGAGGTCCTCGGCGACGCCCCCCGCCGCGGCGACGCGCGCGTCGGGTACATGGCCCAGTCGCGGGAGGCCGACTCGCTGACCTCGCTCACGGGACGCGACTACGTGGGGCTCGGCTACGACGGCCGGCGCTTCGGCTGGCGCCGATCGCGGGACAAGGTCGAGGTCGTCGAGCGGGCGCTCGAGCTCACCGGGTCGCGACCCTTCGCCGACCAGCCGCTGCGCACCCTCTCGGGCGGCCAGCGCCAGCGCCTGGCGCTGGCCCACGCGACGGTCTTCCGGCCCGAGCTGCTGCTGCTCGACGAGCCCCTCGCCGGGCTCGACATCGCGGCCCAGGCCGAGATCGTCGACCTCATCAACCTGATCCGGGACACGACGGGCGCCGCGGTGATGGTGGTGGCCCACGACCTCAACCCCCTCGCCCACGTGGTCGACCAGGTGATCTGGGTCGCCCGGCGCCAGGTGCGCAGCGGCCCGCTCGACGAGGTCGTCAACGAGACGACGCTCAGCGCCCTCTACGGCCACCCGATCGAGATCATCGTGACTCCCCGGGGTCGGCGCGTGATCGTCGGGCTCGAGGAGGAGTTCGCTCACCCCCACCCCCACGGCACCGACCACCGCCACGAGGACGTCCACGAGCACTTCGCCGAGGTCTACGACGAGGTGACCCGATGAGCGTGTGGCAGCTCCTGCAGACCTCGTTCGTCCAGAACGCCTTCTACGCGGTGACGGCCGTCTCGCTGGCCGCCGGGGTCGTCGGCTACTTCGTCGTCCTGCGGCGCCAGGCCTTCGCCGCCCACGCCATCGGCCACATCGGCTTCGCCGGAGCGGCCGGTGCCGTCCTCATCGGCCTCTCGCCGGTCTGGGGACTGCTCGCCTTCTGTCTCGGGGCGGGCCTGGTGATCGGGGTCGCCGGGACCGACCTCGACGACCGCGACGCCGTCGTCGGGGTCACCCTCACCGCGGCCCTCGGCCTCGGGGTGCTCTTCATCTCCCTCTACAGCGGCTACGCCAACGCGACCTACTCGATCCTGTTCGGACAGATCCTCGGGGTGAGCGTCAGTGACGTGTGGCTCGTCGCCGCCCTGTCGGCCGTTGTGGTGCTGGCGAGCTCGGGCGTCTTCCGACCGCTCCTCTTCGCCTCGGTCGACGGCCAGTCGGCGGCGGCGCGGGGCCTCTCGGTGCGGACGATGTCGATCGTCTTCATGTCACTGCTCGCGCTCACGACGGTGGTGGCGATCCAGATCGTCGGGGTGCTCCTCGTCTTCTCCCTCCTCGTGGCGCCGGCGGCGTCGGCCGAGGTGCTGACGCGCCACCCGGGCCGGGCCGTCGTCGTCGCGACCCTGGCGGCGCTGGGCTCGTCCTGGCTGGGCCTCTTCCTCGCGGTCTGGATCGGGGGACCCGTGAGCTTCTGGATCACCGGGCTCGCCTCGACCCTGTACCTCGTGGCGCGGGTGTCCGCGGCGCTGCGGGAGCGCGGTCGGCGGGTCGCTGCTTAACCTGAGGGCGTGGACGACCTCGCGACCGCGCTGCTCGCGCAGTGCCGGTTCCCTCCGCCGCCCGGGCCCGTCGACCTCGCGGTCTCCGGTGGCCCCGACTCGACGGGCCTGCTCCTCCTCGCCCTCGCCGCGGGCCTCGAGGTTCGCGTGCACCACGTCGACCACCACCTCCGACCCGAGAGCGCGAGCGACGCGACCTTCGTCGTGGTGACGGCGCGGGACCTCGGCGTCCCGGTCACGGTGCACGACGTCGAGGTCCCTCCCGGCCCCAACCTCGAGGAGCGGGCCCGCACGGCGCGCCGCGGCGCGCTGCCGCCGGGGACGCTCACGGGCCACACGATGGACGACCTCGCCGAGACGGTGCTGCTCAACCTCGTGCGCGGCGCCGGGATCGACGGGCTCTCGCCGATGGTCGGCGACCCCACCAAGCCCCTCCTCGCGCTACGACGCCGCGACGTCGCCGCGCTCGTCGCCCACCACGGCCTCGTCGCCCGCCACGACGCGACCAATGACGACGTCCGCTTCCGGCGCAACCGCGTACGCGCCGAGGTCCTGCCCCTACTCGACGCGGTCGCCGAGCGCGACGTCGTCCCCCTCCTCGCGCGTACGGCGCGAGTCCTCGCCGAGGAGCGACGACTGCTCGACGAGACCGTGCGTGACGACCGGGGACTCGGCGAGGTCGACTGCCGGGAGTTGGCCGCGTGGTCGTCGCCTCGGCTGTCGCGGTGGCTGCGCGAGCGCCTGCGCGACGATCGGGGTCACCCGCCGAGCGTCGCCGAGGTCGAGCGGGCGGCCGCGGTGGTGCGGGGCGAGGTCCGCGCGGCGGAGCTCTCCGGGGGGCGCCGACTGGCGCGGCGGCACCGGACCTTGCGCCTCGAGTGATGCCACTACGCTGACCGAGCATGGGTGAGGGTACGGAGAGCGCGGGTCACTGGGCTGCGCCGGACCTCGGCGACGTGGTCGTCGGCCGCGGGGCGCTGCTCGCGCGGGTGGGCGAGATCGGAGCCGCGATCACCCGTGACTACGCCGGTCGTCCGCCGTTGCTCGTGGGCGTCCTGAAGGGTGCGCTCAACTTCATGGCCGACCTCATGCGCTCCATCGAGCTGCCGGTCGAGGTCGACTTCATGGCGGTCTCCTCCTACGGGGCGGCCACCAAGACGAGTGGCGTCGTGCGGATCGTGAAGGACCTGGACGTCGACCTCGCCGGCCGCGACGTGATCATCATCGAGGACGTCGTGGACTCGGGCCTGACGCTCAACTACCTGCGCCAGTACCTGGGAGCCCGTCATCCGGCCAGCCTCGAGGTGTGCGCCCTGCTACTGAAGGAGGGCGAGCAGCGCGTCGCCCAGCCGCTCAAGTACGTGGGCTTCACCATCGGACCGGCCTTCGTCGTCGGGTACGGCCTCGACGTGAACGAGCGCTACCGCAATCTGGACGCCATCTACACCTTCGTGGGCGAGCCCTGATGGTCGATCGTCCCCGGGTCGAGGAGCTGGTGCGCGAGTTGCTCGCCGCGATCGGCGAGGACCCGACGCGCGACGGACTCGTCGAGACCCCCCGACGCGTCGCCGAGATGTACGTCGAGCTCTTCGAGGGCCTCGAGGCCGATCCCGGAGAGCACCTGCGCGTGACCTTCGAGGCGGGGCACGACGAGATGGTGATGGTGCGCGACATCCCGTTCACCTCGCTCTGCGAGCACCACCTGATCCCCTTCGTCGGCCAGGCGCACGTCGCCTACCTTCCCGGCCCGGACGGCCGGATCACCGGCCTCTCCAAGATGGCCCGACTGGTCGAGGGCTTCGCCCGTCGGCTCCAGGTCCAGGAGCGCATGACCACCCAGATCGTCGAGGCCATGGAGCGCGAGCTCGCCCCGCGAGGCTCGATCGTGGTCCTCGAGGCCGAGCACTTCTGCATGTCGATGCGGGGGGTGAAGAAGGCGGGGGCCACCACGGTCACGTCGGCGGTGCGGGGCATCTTCCGCGACGATCCCGCCTACCGGGCCGAGGCGCTCCAGTACATCCACCAGCGCAGGTCGTCGTGGCGCTGACCCCGGGGGTGATGGGCGTCGTCAACGTCACGCCCGACTCCTTCTTCCCGCTGTCGCGCACCGCCGACGTCGGCGCGGCCGTCGAGCGCGGACGGGACCTGTTCGAGCGGGGCTGCGACATCGTCGACGTGGGCGGGGAGTCGACGCGTCCGGGATCGCGGCCGGTCGCCGAGGACGTGGAGCTGGAACGCGTGATCCCCGTCGTCGAAGCCCTCGCCCCCGAGGGGCCCGTCTCGGTCGACACCACGAAGCCCGCGGTCGCCCGGGCCGCCGTCGCGGCCGGCGCCGACGTGATCAACGACGTCGGGGGCGGCCTCCTCGAGCTGGCCGCCGACCTCGGCGTCGGGTACGTCGCCATGCACTCGCGGGGGACTCCCGCGACGATGCAGGACGACCCGCGCTACGACGACGTGGTCGCCGAGGTCCTCGACCATCTCGACGCCGCGGCGCGCCGGGCTCGACGGGCCGGGATCACCCGGCTCTGGCTCGACCCGGGCATCGGCTTCGCGAAGACGACGGCCCACAACGTGGCGCTCCTCGTCGCGCTGCCCCGCCTCGTCGCCCTCGCCGCGGACCACCGGGCCGGGGTCCTCGTCGGCACCAGTCGCAAACGGTTCCTCAGCGATCTCGCCGCCCAGCCGCTCCCCGTCGAGGAGCGGCTCGAGGGATCGCTCGCCACCGCCGCCTGGGCCATGAACGCCGGGGTCGACCTGGTGCGGGTCCACGACGTCGAGGCGACCCTCCAGCTGCGCGACCTCCTCGCGCGTCCCCTCGAGGAGGTGGGCTCGTGAAGGGCAAGTGGGCCGTCGGGATCGAGCCGCGCCAGTTCGCCTGGGTCTTTCGTGGCTCGCTCGCCGTCTCCGAGCGCCCCGGAGGCGCCACGGCCGCGCACCGTCGGGTCCGGCGTGACGAGGAGGTGCTCTGGCTTCGCCACCAGGGCTTCACTCGCGTGGTGTCGATCATGCCCCTGCCCCAGGGCCCGGCGGGCTACGCCGACCAGGGTCTCAGCGTCGCGAGCTACGCGCTGCGACCGGGCCCCACCCAGCGACAGGTGCTCGGGGCCTGCTTCCGCGACATCGCCACGGCGACGGCGGCCGGGGAGGTCGTGCTGTTGCACGACGACGAGGTCTCGGACCGCGTGCTCGGGGTGCTCGCCGGCTACCTCGTCTGGAGTGGCCGCGTCACGAGCCGCCCGAGCGCGCTGGCGGCCGTCGAGCGTCTCCTGCGTCGCTCGATCGGTCCGGAGGGTCGGGCCATCGTCCTCGACCTCCCGAGCGCCGAGGCCGCGTCGTGACCGGGCGCATCGAGCTGCGCGGGCTGCGCGTGATGGCCATCGTGGGCGCCCTGCCCGAGGAGCGGCGACGGACTCAGCCCCTCGAGATCGACCTCGACCTCGAGCGGCCCTTCGACGCCGCGGCGCGCAGCGACGACCTCGCCGACACGACCAACTACGCGGCGGTCCTCGCCCGGGCCGAGTCCGTCGTCGTTGACGGGCGCTTCGTCCTGCTCGAGACGCTGGCCGAGCGCGTGGCGCGGGCCCTGCTCGAGCTCGACGACCAGGTGAGCGCCGTCACCGTCGCGGTGCGCAAGACTCGGCCGCCGGTCGACCAGGACGTCGCCACGACCGGCGTTCGCCTCACCGTCGCCCGGCCGTGACGCGCGTCCTGCTCTCGCTCGGCTCCAACCTCGGCGACCGCGGTGCGCACCTGCGCCTCGGTGTCGCGGTCGTGGCGGGGGAGGAGCCCCACCGGCTCTCGCGCGTCTATCGCACCGCGCCCGTGGGCGGCGTCGCCCAGGACGACTTCTGGAACCTCGCCCTGGCCCTCGAGACCAGCGCGACGCCGGCGGATCTGCTCGAGCGCGTCCGGGCCGCCGAGGCCGCGGCCCGACGGGTGCGCGCGGTCCGCTGGGGCCCGCGTACCCTCGACGTCGACGTGCTCTGGATCGACGGCTACGAGAGTGACGACCCCGAGCTCACCGTGCCCCACCCGCGCATGTGGGAGCGGGCCTTCGTCATGGTTCCCCTGGCCGAGATCGCGCCCGACGTCGCGACGCCCGAGCGGGTCGCCGCGGCCGGTGGCGAGGTGAGCGCGCTGGGTACACTGAGCGAAGTGATCTAACCGAACGGCACCCTCGGGGCCGGAACGGAGTCGACATGCGCGTCACCCTCATCGGGGCCGGCCGAGCCGGCACCTCCTTCGCCCGGGCTCTCACGAGTCGGGGACACCGCGTGAGCCTCGTCCACCACGACGCGACGCCCTCCCTGGTCGGCGTCGACCTGGTGATCCTCACCGTGCCCGACGACGCCCTGGCGGCGGTCGCGGCGGCCCTGCCGGTCAGTCGGTCCCGCGTCGTCGCCCACGTGGCGGGTTCGCGCACGCTCGAGGTCCTCGCGCCGCACCCCCGACGGGCGTCCCTGCACCCCCTGGCGGCGCTGCCCTCGGCCGAGGTCGGGGCGGAGCGGCTGATCGGCGCGACCTACGCGGTCGCCGGCGACCCCCTCGTGGAGGACCTCGTCGCCTCCCTCGACGGTCGGGCCCGTCACGTGCCCGATTCCGTGCGCACCGTCTACCACGCGACGGCTGCCGTCGCCGCCAACCACGTGGTGGCCCTGCTGGGCCACGTGGAGCGCCTGGCCGAGGCCGCGGGCCTCGCCCTCGAGGACGTCCTGCCCCTCGTGCACCAGGCCGTCGAGGACGTGGCGCGCCGGGGACCGGCGTCGGCCCTCACCGGCCCGGCCTCGCGCGGGGACGTCGCCACGATCGACGCCCACCTGGCGGCGATCCCGCCGGGAGAGCGGCCCACCTACGTGGCGCTGGCGCGCGAGGCCCTCGATCTCGCCGAGCGGCGCGACCGGACCGCGGCCTCGTGGAGCGCCTGACGACCCTCGCCGCCTGGCGGGCGACGAGCGCGTCGGCCCGGGCGACGGGGAGCCGCGTCGGACTCGTGCCGACGATGGGGGCGCTGCACCGAGGACACCGGGCCCTCGTCGAGGCGGCGCGCGGTCGCGACGACGTCGTCGTGATGAGCGTCTTCGTGAACCCGCGCCAGTTCAACGACGCGGACGACCTCGCCCGCTACCCCCGCGATCTCGAGCGCGACGCCGAGCTCGCCGCCGCGTGGGGCGTCGACGTCCTCGTGGCGCCGGAGGTCTCGGAGATGTGGCCGGACTACCCCGCGCCGACACCGACCACCGTTCACGTCGCCGGCGTGAGCGAGGGGCTGGAGGGCGCCGATCGACCGGGCCACTTCGACGGCGTGGCGAGCGTCGTCGCGAAGCTCCTCAGCGTCCACGGGCCGGGTCGCGCCTACTTCGGGGAGAAGGACTTCCAGCAGCTGGCCGTCGTGCGCCAGATGGTGCGCGACCTCGCGCTCGACAACGAGATCATCGGGGTGGGGATCGTGCGCGACGAGGACGGGCTGGCGCTCTCGAGTCGCAACGTCCGCCTCAGCCCCGCCGGCCGGGAACGGGCGCTCGCCCTCCCCCGCGCCCTCACCGCCGTCGCCCGCGCCGCGAGCCCCGCGGTCGCCCGCGCGACGCTGCGCGCCACGCTCGAGTCGGCGGGCGTGGAGGTCGCCTACGCCGAGGTCGTCGAGGCGACGACGCTGCGGCCCCGGCGCGACGACGAGCGGGGCCCGGCCCGGGCCCTCGTCGCCGGCGTCGTCGAGGGCGTCCGGCTGATCGACAACGCACCGATCGAGATAGGGGAGTAGGCGTGCTGCTGGCCATCGACGTGGGCAATACCGAGACGGTGATCGGGCTCTTCGGCGACGTGGAGCCGGGTGGCGACGGCCTGGGCTTCGCCCGGGCCTCCGACGAGCGGGGCCTCGCCTACCACTGGCGACTCTCGACGGCGGCCGAGCGCACCCCCGACGAGCACGCGATGATGCTCACGCAGCTGCTCGACCTCGAGGGTCTCGACCTGCGGGCCGCGGTCACCGCGATCGCCGTGTCCTCCTCGGTCCCGGGGGCCACCACCCAGCTGCGCCGCATGGCCGGACGATGGTTCGCGGACCTGCCCCTCACCGTCCTCGGTCCCGGGACGCGCACGGGCATGTCGATCCTCTACGAGAACCCCCGCGAGGTCGGGGCCGACCGCATCGCCGACGCCGTCGGCGCCTACGACCTCTACCCGGGGACCTGCGTGGTGGTCGACATGGGCACGGCCACGACCTTCGACGTCATCAGCGCGCGCGGCGAGTACCTGGGCGGCGCGATCGCCCCGGGGGTCGCGATCTCGCTGGAGGCCCTCTACCGCCACGCCGCCGCGCTGCGCTCGGTCGAGCTCGTCGAGCCCCGCTCGGTCATCGGTCGTTCCACCATCGAGTCGATCCAGTCGGGGGTCCTCTACGGCTTCGCGGCCCAGGTCGACGGGCTCACGGCCCGGATCCTCGAGGAGGTGGGGGAGGCCACGGTGATCGCGACCGGCGGCCTCGCCGGGCTCATCGCCCCCCACACCACCTACGTCGACGCCGTCGAGCCGTGGCTCACGCTCCACGGATTGCGTATCGTTCATGAGCGAAATCACTCGGGAGACGCGACGTGACCGTGCCCTACAACTTTCCCCACAGCGCCTACGCGGCTGACCTGCAGCGCGCCTGGGAGCACCTGGCCCCCGGCGAGGAGTCGGCCACCAACGTGGCCGTCGCCGGGCGGGTCATGCTCCTGCGCACCCAGGGACGGCTGGCCTTCGCCACCATGCGCGACTCGAGCGGGGAGATCCAGCTCTTCGCGCTGGCCGACGCGACCGAGCGCTTCGAGGACTTCGCCCATCTCCACCTCGGCGACTGGGTCGGGGTCCGGGGCGAGGTCGTGCGCACCAAGCGCGGCGAGCTGTCGGTCAAGGTGGCGACGTGGGAGGTGCTCGCGAGCGCCCGCCACAACTTCGGGGACAAGTGGGCCGGCATCGCCGACTTCGACCTGCGCTACCGCCACCGCGAGGCCGACCTGTGGGCCAACGAGAAGTCGCGCGCCTCGCTGGCTCGCCGCAGCGAGGTGGTGCGCGCCCTGCGCGAGCGCTGCTGGGCGGCGGGCTTCGTCGAGGTCGAGACCCCCATCCTCAATCCCATCCCCACCGGCGCGGCGGCTCGGCCCTTCGTCACCCACCACAACGCCCTCGACAGCGAGTTCTTCCTGCGCATCGCTCCCGAGCTCTGGCTGAAGCGTCTCGTGGTGGGGGGCTTCGAGCGGGTCTTCGAGCTGGGGCGCGTCTTTCGCAACGAGGGCGTCAGCCCCCGCCACAACCCCGAGTTCACGATGCTCGAGCTCTACGCCGCCTACTGGGACTACCAGGACATGATGACCTTCACGGAGGAGCTCGTCGCCGGGGTCGCCCTCGACGTCCTCGGCACCACCGACCTCGTCTACCAGGAGCGTCCGGTCTCGCTGGCCGCCCCGTGGCCCCGTCGGACGATGGCCGAGCTCGCCAGCGAGGCGGTCGGCGAGGACGTCTCGGCCCACACGCCCCGCGAGCGCCTCGTGGCCCTGCTGGACGAGCGCGACGTCGAGGTCCAGCCCTCGTGGGGAGCGGGGCGCTGCCTCGCCGAGCTCTTCGAGGCGAGTGCCGAGGAGTCCCTCTGGTCGCCGACCTTCGTGACCGAGTTCCCCGTCGAGGTCTCGCCGCTCGCCCGTCGCCACCGCGACGACCCGGCGCTCACCGAGCGCTTCGAGTCCTACCTCGTCGGGCGCGAGCTCTCCAACGGCTTCAGCGAGTTGAACGACCCCGAGGACCAGCGGGAGCGCTTCGAGGAGCAGGCCCGCCTCGCCGCCTCCGGCGACGAGGAGGCCATGCGGATCGACGAGGACTACATCCGGGCGCTCGAGTGGGGGCTGCCGCCGACGGCCGGGCTCGGCGTCGGCGTCGACCGCTTGGCGATGGTGCTCGCGGACGAGTCCAACATCCGCGAGGTGATCGCTTTCCCGACGCTCAAGCCGCTGCGCGGCTAGGGGTCGTCCCTAGGGACGGGGCAGGTCGGCGAGCAGCGACTCGATCAGCGCGGTGAAGCCGCGACGCAGTCCCTCGCTCGGCACCACGTCGAGGGCGCCGCGGGCCAGCGAGAAGTAGTGATCGGCCGCCTCCATCGTGCGGGCCACCCCGTCGGTCGCCACGACCAGCTTGCGGGCCCGCTCGCGGTCGTCGTCGTCGAGGGCGCGTCCCAGCATCGAGCGCAGCTCGTCGCCTACGCGGGCGTCGGCCAGGGCGTAGAGGGTGGGGAGGTTGTAGATCCCCTCGGCGAGGTCCTGACCGGCCGGCTTGCCCAGCTCGTTGTCGACGTCCACCACGTCGAGGATGTCGTCGCGCAGCTGGTAGACCATGCCGAAGCAGCGGCCGAACTCGGTGAGGGCGTCGGTGACCGCGGCGTCGTGGCCTCCGGTCAGGCCGCCGATGCGGCAGCTGGCCGACATGAGCGATCCGGTCTTGCCCTCGATGGCCTCGAAGTAGTCGCCCTCGCTGCGCGCGACCGAGAAGGCGGTGCGGACCTCGGACACCTGTCCGCGGGTCAGCCAGGCGAGGGTGCGCGCCATGAGCCCGGCCACGTCGGTGCCGAGGTCGGCGGCGATGCCGGCGGAGCGCGCCATGAGGTAGTCGCCGGCCACGATGGCCACGAGGTTCCCGTAGCGAGCGTTCACGCTGTCGACGTTGCGCCGCACCTCGGCCTCGTCCATGACGTCGTCGTGGTAGAGGGAGGCCAGGTGCATCAGCTCGAGCGAGACACCGCCGAGGAGGTCCTCGTCGGTCGCCTCGTGCTCACCGAAGGTCGCCGACGCCAGGGCGAGGAGCGGGCGGAGCCGCTTGCCCCCCGCGTAGATCAGGTGCGTCGTCACCTGGTCGAGGTACTCGTCGCCCACGACCACGGACTCGGCGAGCAGGCGCTCCAACCGCACCAGGTCCCGTTCGACCAGGGGCAACTGGAGGCGCTCGTGCGGATTCACAACCAACACAATAGAGGGGGGTCGCGGGGGGCCGAGGGGGAGGACCCGGTGGGGCGGGACCACCGGTACACTCCTACTCATCACCGCACAAAGGATGACCGTTGTTCGAACGCTTCACTGACCGGGCCCGGCGGGTTCTCGTACTCGCCCAGGAGGAGGCTCGTGAGCTCAACCACGCCTTCATCGGGACCGAGCACATCCTGCTCGGCCTGATCCGCGAGGGCGAGGGTGTGGCCGCGAAGGCCCTAGACGCCCTGGGGATCACATTCGACGTCGTGCGGGAGAAGGTCGAGGAGGCCATCGGGACCAACCCGAACCCGTCGCCCGGCTCTCCCCCCTTCACCCCCCGAGCGAAGAAGGTGCTCGAGCTCTCCCTGCGCGAGGCGCTCCAGTTGGGGCACTCCTACATCGGCACCGAGCACATGCTGCTGGGCCTCGTTCGCGAGGGCGACGGCGTCGCCGCCCAGGTCCTCAACGACCTGGGGGCCGACATGGCGCGCGTGCGGAACCAGGTCATCCAGATGATGTCGGGCCAGGGCGGCAAGGAGGCCGGCGCGTCGGTCTCCTCGAGCGGTCAGAAGGCCGGCGACGCCGAGGGCCAGGGCGGGTCGGCCGTGCTCGACCAGTTCGGGCGTAACCTCACCCAGTACGCCCGCGAGGGCAAGCTCGACCCGCTCGTCGGACGGGAGAAGGAAGTCGAGAGGGTCATGCAGGTCCTCTCGCGGCGCACGAAGAACAACCCGGTCCTCATCGGCGAGCCCGGCGTCGGCAAGACGGCCATCGTCGAGGGCCTGGCCCAGCGCATCGTGGCGAACCAGGTTCCGGTGACCCTGGCCGACAAGCAGCTCTACACGCTGGACCTCGGGGCCCTGGTGGCGGGCAGTCGCTACCGCGGTGACTTCGAGGAGCGCTTGAAGAAGGTGCTGAAGGAGATCCGCACCCGCGGGGACATCATCCTCTTCATCGACGAGATCCACACGCTGGTGGGCGCCGGCGCGGCCGAGGGCGCGATCGACGCGGCCTCGATCCTCAAGCCGATGCTGGCCCGCGGCGAGCTGCAGACCGTCGGGGCGACGACCATCGACGAGTACCGCAAGCACATCGAGAAGGACGCGGCCCTCGAGCGCCGGTTCCAGCCGGTCAAGGTCGACCAGCCCTCCGTGGCGATGACGATCGAGATCCTGAAGGGCCTGCGCGAGGTCTACGAGGAGTTCCACGCCGTCAAGATCACCGACCAGGCCCTGGTGGCCGCGGCCAACCTGGCCGACCGCTACATCGCCGACCGGTTCCTGCCCGACAAGGCCATCGACCTGATCGACGAGGCGGGGAGCCGCCTGCGGATCCGGCGCATGGACGCCCCGCCCGCTTCCCGCAAGATCGACGAGGACTTGGTGCGCGTCCGCGCCGACAAGGAGACGGCCATGGAGCGTGGCGCCCTCGAGCAGGCGAAGGCCCTCGAGGAGCAGGAGCGCGAGCTCGTGGCGAAGAAGGAGGAGCTCGACGCGACCGTCGCGGCCTCCGGAGGCAAGACCTTCGACCTCGTGGACGAGGAGACGATCGCCGAGGTCCTGGCCAACTGGACCGGCATCCCCGTCTACCGCCTCACTGAGGAGGAGACCTCCAAGCTGCTGCGCATGGAGGACGAGCTCCACAAGCGGATCATCGGCCAGGACGAGGCCATCTCGGCGCTGAGCCGGGCGATCCGGCGTACCCGCGCCGGCCTCAAGGACCCGAAGCGTCCCGGGGGGTCGTTCATCTTCCTCGGCCCGACCGGCGTTGGCAAGACCGAGCTGGCGAAGACCCTCGCGGAGTTCCTCTTCGACGACGAGGACGCCCTCATCCAGCTCGACATGTCCGAGTACATGGAGAAGCACTCCGTCAGCCGACTGGTGGGCTCGCCCCCGGGCTACGTCGGCTACGACGAGGGTGGCCAGCTGACCGAGGCGGTGCGACGCAAGCCCTTCTCGGTGGTGCTCTTCGACGAGGTCGAGAAGGCCCACCCGGACGTCTTCAACACGCTGCTCCAGATCCTCGAAGACGGACGTCTGACCGACTCCCAGGGTCGAGTCGTGGACTTCAAGAACACGATCCTGATCATGACGTCGAACCTGGGGACGGCCGACTTGCGCCGGGCCTCCATCGGCTTCAGCAAGGGGTCCGACCTGGTGACCCACGAGCGGATGAAGGAGAAGGTCTCCCAGGCGCTGAAGGCCCACTTCCGTCCGGAGTTCCTGAACCGCATCGACGAGACGATCGTCTTCCACGAGCTCACCAAGCCCGAAGTCATCGCCATCGCCGACCTGTTCATCGGACGGCTGCGCGAGCAGCTGGCGGTCCAGGGACTGGGACTCGAGCTCTCGGCCGCGGCCCAGGGATTCCTCGCCGAGAAGGGCTACGACCCCGAGTTGGGGGCGCGACCGCTGCGTCGCGCCGTCCAGCAGTACATCGAGGACGTGCTCAGCGAGAAGATCCTCTACAAGGAGTTCCACGCCGGACAGACCATCGTCGTCGACGTCGAGGAGGGGCCCGACGGCGCTCACCTCACGTTCGAGGGCGTCGAGGGCCTGCCGCCGTCGGTCGACTTCGAGGACCTGACGCCGAACGCCTGACACACCCGCCGCCTAGCGTGCGGCCCGTGCGAACGCGAGCGACTCACCGGTGCGGGGCGTGTGGCGCGCCGTCGCTCAAGTGGGCGGGGCGGTGCCCGTCCTGCCAGGCCTGGAACACGCTGGTCGAGACCTCCGAGGCCGACGTCGGGTCGTCGTCGCCGACGCCGCTGCGGGCGGCGGAGGTCAGCATCGAGCCGCCGCGCTCGACGGGGATCGGCGAGCTCGATCGGGTGCTCGGTGGCGGACTGGTCGCGGGCTCCTCGACGCTCCTCTTCGGGGAGCCCGGCGTCGGCAAGTCGACCCTCGCCCTCGGCGTCCTGCGTCAGGTGGCGCTCACGGGGGTCCCCGTCATCCTCGTCGCCGCGGAGGAGTCGGCCGCCCAGGTGGCCGGCCGGGCCCGTCGTCTGGGGCCCGTGCCCGAGCACCTCGCCGTCGTCGCGAGCTCCGTGGTCGAGGACGCCGAGCGCGTGCTGCGCTCGCACCGCCCGACGCTCTGCGTCGTCGACTCGATCTCGGCGACTCGGGACGACGCCCTCGCCGGGGCCACGGGGTCGGTGGGCCAGGTCCGCCAGGTGGCCGAGCGGCTCTGCGCCGCCGCCCGGGATACCGGGACGGCCCTCCTCCTCGTCGGACACGTCACGAAGGACGGCGACCTCGCCGGACCGCGGGCCCTGGAGCACCTGGTCGACACCGTGGTGCGGGTCGAGGGAGACCGCTACGGGCCATCCCGGGTGGTGCGGGCCCTCAAGCACCGCTTCGGGCCGACCGGTGAGGTGGGCCTCTTCGTGCTCGGTGACGACGGGATGCGTGAGGACCCCGACGGGCTCGGAGCGGGGCCCGGACCGGCCCTCGACGTCCCGGGCGTCGTCTGGACGGCCACGCTCGACGGCACGCGAGCCTGGCCCGTCGAGGTCCAGGCCCTCGTCACGGCGGCCGACGGGACTCCCCGCCGGGTCGCCCACCAGGTGTCGGGACCTCGGCTCGCGCTGATGCTCGCCGTCCTCGAGGCCCGCTGCGCCACGGGATTGGGCGGTCGCGACGTCTTCGCCACGACCGCCGGGGCCCTCCCGGCCAGCGAGCCCGGGGTCGACGTCGCGCTCGCCGTGGCCGTCGCCTCGGCCCGCTCGGGGGTGCGCGTCCCCCGCGACACCGCCGTGGTGGGCGAGGTCGGGCTCGCGGGCGAGCTGCGTCCGGTCGCCGGCCTCGACCGGCGCCTCGACGCGTTGCGGCGCCGGGGAGTACGGCGGGTCATCGCCCCCTCGGGGACGGCCGACGGGGCCTCGGGCCTCGAGGTGACCGTCGCCCACCGCCTCGACGAGGTGCTCGACGGACTGGGGCTGGTCGATAACCCGTAGCCGTCTGGTAGAATGGTCAATCCCCAGACCGCGGTTCGGTCGGGGTAGGAGTGTGCGATGACGACCACGACCCGCAAGTACAAGAAGGGCGACCGTCTGGTGTACCCCCACCACGGCGCCTGCGTGGTGGAGAAGGTGGAGAAGATCACGGCCTTCGAGGTCAAGCAGGACTACCTGAAGCTGAAGGTGGCCTACTCGGACCTCGTCCTCATGGTCCCGGTCGCCAACGCCGAGGCGGTGGGGCTGCGCGACGTCATCAACGACGAGGAGGTCGAAGAGGTCTTCGCGGTGCTGCGCAAGAAGGAAGCGCGCATGCCGACCAACTGGTCGCGCCGGTTCAAGAACCACTCCGAGAAGCTCCGCTCCGGCGACATCTACCAGGTGGCGGAGGTCGTTCGAAACCTCTCGATCCGCGACAAGGACAAGGGCCTCTCGGCCGGGGAGAAGCGCATGCTCACCCGCGCCCGCCAGATCCTCGTCTCGGAGCTGACCTTCGCCCTCAACATCGACACGGAGGCCGCCGAGGAGAAGCTGGCCTCGGTCCTGCCGTAGCCATGGCCGTCGCCGCCGTCGTGGTCGCCGGCGGCCGAGGTGTCCGCTTCGGCGGGCCCAAGCAGTTCGCCCGTCTCGCCGGCGGCACGGTCGCCGCGGCGAGCGTTGCGGCCGCCCGGAGCGTGGCCCAGCGCGTGGTCCTCGTCGTGCCCGACGACTACGCGGGCGACGGCGAAGGGGCCGACGCCGTCGTCACCGGCGGCGACTCGCGCTCGGCGTCGGTGCGCGCCGGTCTCGCCGCGTGCGGCGACGCGGACGTCGTCGTGGTCCACGACGCCGCCCGTCCCGCGGCCCGCCCCGACCTCTTCCGCCGGGTCGTCGACGCCCTCGTCGACGGGGTCGACGGAGCGATTCCGGGACTGCCCGTCACCGACACGGTGAAGCGCATCGACGCGAGTCGAGCGGACGTCCTCGCCACGATTCCCCGCGACGACCTCGTCACGGTCCAGACGCCCCAAGCCTTCCGCCGGGTCGTGCTGGAGGCCGCGCACGCCGGGGCGTCCGACGCCACGGACGACGCCGGACTCGTCGAGGCGACGGGTGGACGGGTCGTGGTCGTGAGCGGCGACCCGGGCAACGTGAAGATCACCGCGCCCGCGGACCTCGAGCGCCTCCGTGCCGGTGGCTCGCTGCGCATCGGCAACGGTCTCGACGTCCACCGATTCAGCGACGATCCCTCCCGTCCCCTCGCCCTCGGCCTGCTGACCCTCGAGGGCCCCGGACTCGCCGGGCACTCCGACGCCGACGCCGCGACCCACGCCCTCTGCGACGCCCTCCTCGGGGCGGCCGGTCTCGGGGACCTCGGTCGACACTTCCCCGACTCGGACCCGGCCACCGCGGGGATCTCCTCGCGCGAGCTGCTCGTGCGGGTCGTCGATCGCGTGAGGGTAGCCGGATTCCAACCCGTCTCGGCGGACGTGACCATCGTCGCCGAACGCCCACGACTCGCCGCCTACATGCCCTCGATGGCCGCCGCGCTCTCCGACGTCCTCGGGGCGCCGGTCTCCGTGAAGGCCACGACGACCGAGGGCCTCGGAGCCCTCGGGCGAGCGGAGGGGATCGGCGCCACCGCCGTCGCCCTGGTGGTGGTCGCGTGACGCCCCGCCCCCCGCGCCGCAGTCCCGCCGGCCGTCCTCCCGCACGCCGTCGTTCCCCCGCACCCACGGGTCGTCCCCGGCGTGACGCCGACGGCGTTGGCGGCGAGCAGGTCGAAGGACGTCGCGCCGTCCTCGAGCTGTTGCGGGCGCAGCGTCGGACCGTGCGCCGGGTTCTCATCGCCGACGGCCAGGATCCGTCGCCCATCCTCGACGCCATCGAGATCGAGGCGCAGCGGCGCCGAACCGCAGTGCAGCTCATCTCGATGGCCCGGCTCGATCGCGAGGCGCGCACCGAGGGCCACCAGGGCGTCGTGGCCTTCGCCGAGCCGATCCCCACGGTGGGGCTCGACGAGCTCCTCGATGACCCCCGAGCCTTCTTACTGGTGAGCGATGGCGTGACCGATCCCCGAAACCTGGGAGCCATGCTGCGAAGCGCCGATGGTGCCGGTGTGACCGGCGTGGTGTTGCCGCGTCACCGGGCGGCGCGCGTCGTGCCGACCGTCACCAAGACGGCAGCGGGCGCGATCGAGTACCTCGACTTCTGCGACGTCGGGGGAATCCCGGCGGCTCTCGACAGCATGAACCGCGCCGGAGTGTTGACGGTTGGACTTGCGGGAGAGTCGACGACCTCCCTCTACGACCTCGACCTGGGCTCCGGTCCGGTGGCTCTCGTGGTCGGTGGCGAGGAGAAGGGGCTGGCTCCGCTGACTCGCAAGCGGTGCTCCGTCGTCGCCTCGATTCCGCAGCGCGGACGCGTGGAGTCCCTCAACGCGGGGGTCGCCGTGTCCATCGCCGCCTTCGAGATCGCTCGCCAGCGCGACGCGCAGGGCTGAACTGACGAAACTTCATCGTTCTGAGAAGTTAAATCGATTCACTGTCATACGCGACCGTTGAGTCTTAGGTTCACAGTGAAGCTCGAGTTCCCTGAAAGGGGCCAAGAGAATCTGCGCTTCACTTCCAGTCGCGGATACGCGGCGACCAAGATGACAGGAGTGAGTGTTGCAGAGGCTATTTCGCACGCTAATTGCAGTAATTACCTTGCCGCTAGCGCTGATAGTAGTGACACCTGGAACAAGTTCAGCGTCAGTTCAAGTTGTCACGTTCGGCGAGAATGATAATCCCCAGGACAATAATTTCGCCACACAGTCAGGTTTAACGGCTCAGCCTTTGACGCTTTTCAAGGATCTGCAACCCCCGCTACTGAATCCTGGCTATCAGTTTGTCTCATGGAATACTGTCGCTGACGGAACCGGAACGAGATACACAGATGGCCAAACCTACGATTTCTCGTTGGGCGACCTTCTCCTCTTTGCACAATGGCAGCCGAATTCCGTCACCTTCTATGAGAATGCCAATGGGAGCGACACGATCCACGCCGTTGAGTCGGGGACGACTGCTCTTCCTCTTACCCTCTTCGCAGACCTGAGTCCCGCGTTCTCCAATCCTGGGTACACCTTCGCGGGTTGGTCTACGACGGCCACCGGCACGGGCAGCTCCTATGCGAACGGCGCGACGTACGACTTCACGTCGGGATCCCTGAATCTCTTCGCGCAGTGGTCGGCTGCGTCGTACACGGTGACGTTCAACGCTGGCGGCGGGGCGGTGTCGCCGTCGGCGTCGGTGTTCACCACGGGATCGTCACCCGTCACGCTGCCCACTCCAACACGCACCGGCTACAGCTTCGCGGGCTGGTACACGGCGTCGTCGGGGGGAGTGCTCGTGGGCGGTGCCGGCGATGCCTACACGCCGACGCAGTCGCTCACCCTCTACGCGCAGTGGAGTGCCACGAGCACGCTGGTGACCCTCGACGCGAACGGCGGAACCGTGGCGACGGCTTCGCTCGTCTACACGGCGGGCGGTCCCGCACTGTCGCTGCCCACACCATCGCGAGGTGGATACTCCTTCAATGGCTGGTACTCGGCGGCCGCGGGCGGGACGTTGGTCGCTGCCGGGGGAGCGTCCTACACTCCATCGTCCAGCCTGACCCTCTACGCCCAGTGGTCGGCCACGGCGATCACGGTGAACCTGGCGGGTGACGGGGGGACGACCACCAGTCCCACCCTGACGTACGTGCCGGGCTCGACCGCCCTCACCCTGCCCACGCCGATCTATCCCGGCTTCCGATTCGAGGGCTGGTACACGGCGCCAGCCGGAGGATCCCTGGTGGGAGTCGGTGGCGCCTCGTACACCCCGACCGCCGACGTCACGCTCTACGCCCAGTGGGCGACGAGCACGGTCGTCCTCACTTTCGACCCCGTGGGCGGCAGCGTCAACCCGTCGAGCGTCACGGCGTCTTCGGGTGCGCCGGTCACCCTCCCGTCGCCAACTCGCCCCGGATTCGACTTCAGCGGTTGGTTCACGGCGCCCGATGGCGGGACGCTCGTCGGCCTGGGTGGCAGCGTCTACGCGCCGGCCGCCTCGGGGGTGCTCTACGCGCAGTGGTCGGTCATCCCGTCGATCGCGGTAACGTTCGCGGGCAACGGGGCCCGCGGCGGGGTGGCGTCCCTCAGCGGCCCCGCCGGGCAGCCACTCGTTCTGCCGGGTCCCGGCTCACTGGCTCGTGATGGCTTCACCTTCGCCGGGTGGAACACGGCGCCGGACGGCAGCGGGACTCCCTACGCCGCGGGATCCGTTCTGCTCAGCACGTCGCCGGTCACCCTCTTCGCGCAGTGGACCGCTCGGCCCCCGGTCAGGATCGCCCTCTCCCTGAACGGTGGTCGCGGGGCGATGGCGCCTCTCACGAGCTACCCCGGTGGTGTGGTCACGTTGCCGGGAGCGCCGGTGCGATCGCGGCCGGGCTTCACGTTCCGCGGCTGGAGTACCTCCTCGCGGGGCTCGGGTCCCGTCTACCCGGCGGGATCGACGCTCACTGTCGGAGTGGCCGAGACGCTGTACGCCGTCTGGACCGGGAGTCCGACGGCGCGGATGGTGGCGCCGGTGGGGCCGTTCGCCGCCTCGTCGGCGGCGGTGAGCACCGCTCTCGCCCGGCAGGTCAGTCGGCTGGCCGCGTCGGTCGTGGCGCAGGGCGTGACGCGCGTCAGCCTCTACGGCTTCGCGCCGGCCTCGGCCGCGTCAAGGGTCCGTCAGTTGAGTGCCGCCCGCGCGGCGGCCGTCGCCGCGGTATTGCGCCGCGACCTCGCTCGTCTGCACCACGGGAAGGTGGTGGTGGTGTCGGCCGGGGAGGGAGTCGGCTCGGGAACGGTTGCGTCGCGCGTCGAGGTGGTCGTCCGCTAGGGCTACGTCGAGTGCGCCGGCCCGGGGCTCCGGGCCGGCGCCCCGGAGCCGGTGGAGGTCTGCGGTTCCATAGTTTCTGGGACGGCATGTCTCAGGGTTTCTGGGACACCGTGTGGTGGGGTGGTTCCATGGAGCTGGCCGTGTACGCCGTCGAGGCCGTGGTGCGAGAGGGCCGATCTCTGCGCGAGGTCGCCCGAGCGGTGGGCCGATCGAAGTCCTGGGTGCAGCGTCACGTCGCCCTCTACCGCGAGGGCGGCGAGGCCGCCCTCGCGACGAGGCGCCGCGGACCCCAGAGCGCGGACAACCGCACCGACCCCGCGGTGGAGGACCTCGTCGTCGGGCTGCGCAAGGAGCTCGACGAGTTCGGGGTCGACGCGGGGGCGCGCACGATCGCCCACCACCTGAGGGAGCGGGGCCTCGTCGCCCCGTCGGTCACGACGATCCACCGGATCCTCGTGCGCCGGGGTTTCGTCACGCCCCAGCCCGAGAAGCGCCCCCGCACTACCTGGACGCGCTTCGAGTCGACGCGGCCCAACGAGTGCTGGCAGACCGATATGACCCACTGGCGCCTCGAGGACGGCACCGGGGTCGAGATCGTGAACCTGATCGACGACTACTCGCGCGCGGTGCTCTGCTCGGTCGCGGCGCCGGTCGCCACCGCGAAGCTCGTCCTCTCACTGTTCCTGTCGACCAGCCGGACCTGGGGCTTTCCCACGGCCCTGCTGTCGGACAACGGTCAGATCTTCACCGCACTGCCCAAGTCCGTCGTCGTTGAGGGAGTTCGAGAGGCGGCTTGACAAACATAGGAGCATCGAGCGCTACCACCGGACCCTGAAGAAGTGGCTACGCCGACAGCCTCCAGCGGGCACGCTGC